>NZ_JBVKDU010000005.1:984968-1186012 GCF_055633595.1 Amycolatopsis sp. NPDC114504
GGGGGTGTGGTTCGTCGATGGGGTTTTTTTCGTGCGGCATTCGGGGGGTTCTTTCACGACCTCCCCCCCCCCCCCCCCGCCGCCGTGCCCCGTTACCCCCCGGGGTCAGCTCGTGGCCGCGACCCCCTGCCGCGCCCGGAGGTCGAGCTCGATCTGCTCCAGCGAGCGGCCCTTGGTCTCCGGGACGAGCCACTTGGTGAGCGCGAACAGCACCACGTTGATCCCGGCGAACAGGAACATCGACCCGCCGATGCCGAGCGAACCCACGGCGGAGATGAGCGGGAACACCGCGCTCACGATGCCGGTCGCCGCCCAGAGGACGACGCTGCTGACGCCCATGCCCGTCGCGCGGTACTTCAGCGGGAACACCTCGGCCATCATCACCCAGACGACCGCGCCCCAGCCGAGCTCGTAGCCGACCAGGTACAGCACCATCATCACCAGCATCAGGATGCCGCGCGTGCCGGTGTCGTGGACGTTCAGCACGACGAGCCCGGCCGCCACCAGCGTGATCACCATGATCACGTTGCCGATGAGCAGCAGCGGCTTGCGGCCCCAGCGGTCGACGACGAACACGACCCACGCGGTGAACAGGAACTTCGTGACGCCCAGCAGCACGCCGGACAGCAGCGCGGCCTGCGTGGCGAAGCCGAGGCCGATCAGCATCGTCGGGAAGTACGCGTTGATCGCGTTGACCCCGCTGAACTGCTGGCCGACCGCGAGCAGGATGGCGACGATCATCATCGGGCGCACGAAGCCGGAGAACAGGTCGCGGAAGCGCGGCTTGCCCTCGGTGTCCATCTGGATGACCTCGCGGATGGTCGCGATCTCCTCGTCGAGGTTCACGGTGTTGCCGTGCGCGCTCTCCAGGACTCGCCGGGCTTCCGCTTCCTGGCCGTTCTTGAGCAGCCAGCGCGGCGTCTCCGGCAGGAACGCGAGCCCGACGAGCAGGATCGCGGCGGGCACGATCGCGCCGGCGAACATCCAGCGCCACGCGGAGATCGGGCCGAGCCAGTAGCTGACCAGGAACGCGATCAGGATGCCGAGCACGATGAAGATCTGGTTCAGCGCACCCATCGCGCCCCGCAACCGGGCGGGCGCCAGTTCGGACAGGTACGTCGGCACGGTCGACGACGAAAGGCCGATGCCGAGGCCGATCACCAGCCGCGAGATCACGAGCAGCGCGAACGTCGGCGAGAAGCTCGCCGCCAGCGTGCCCACGATGACGATCACCGCGGCGACCATGATCGTGCGCCGCCTGCCGAGCGCTTCGTTGATGCGGCTGGAGAACAGCGCGCCCACGATGGCACCGACCGACAGGCTGGCGGTGATCACGCCCTTGTCCCAGGCGGTCAGCGACCAGGCTTTCCCGATGAACGGGAGCACGCCGGAGATCACCCCGAGGTCGTAACCGAAGAGGATGCCGCCGAGCGCGCCGAAGAAGTACAAGGTGGTTCGGCTGATATGCCGCGCCGGGGCTGTCTGCGTCATTGCCGGGTCGCCTCTTTCGTAGGTCCAGTCCAGCCAGCGGCACCACACTCACACGCCGGAAAAAACCGGGCAAGACAGTGGTTGGTAACAATTCAGAAACGTGATCGACGTTCACATATGTGACACCGATTGGCGCACAACGTTGCTCCGTCCGCCACACCTTCCTTTCCGGCCGCGAACCGGTACACAATGGACACGCACGGCCGGTTCCGCCGGTTCACGAATTCCATTGTGGACGGAGTCGGCGAGCGAAATCGTCGAAGCGTTTGACCTGGTCCGAGCCGTGGTTTAAGTTCCTGGAAGCGCTTCCAGCCTCCTGTCGGCAGACTTGTGGAGGCAACCGTGCGAAGTACGCGTTCCCGATCACCGAGACACCTGCTCGCGATCCTGCTGGCCGTCCTGACGCCGGTCGCCGTCGCGGTCACCGTCGCCGCCGCGCCGGCGTCCCCCGCCGCCGTCGCGGCCGCCACCACGTGGCGCAACGCGGAGATCGGCGGCGGCGGGTTCGTCCCCGGCATCATCTTCAACCAGGCCGAACCCGGCCTCGCCTACGCCCGCACCGACATCGGCGGCGCGTACCGCTGGAACACCGCCACCGGGCGCTGGATCCCGCTGCTGGACTCGGTCGGCTGGACCGACTGGGGCCACAACGGCGTCGTCAGCCTGGCCACGGACCCCGTCGACCCGAACCGGGTCTACGCCGCGGCCGGGATGTACACCAACAGCTGGGACCCGAACCCCGGCGCGGTCCTGCGCTCGGCCGACCGCGGCGCGACCTGGCAGGCCGCGGCGCTGCCGTTCAAGCTCGGCGGCAACATGCCCGGCCGCGGCATGGGCGAGCGGCTCGCGATCGACCCGAACCGCGACAGCGTCCTCTACCTCGGCGCCCCGAGTGGCAACGGGCTCTGGCGCAGCACCGACTCCGGCGTCACCTGGGCGAAGGTGACCGCCTTCCCCAACCCGGGGAACTACGCGCCCGACCCGAGCGACCCGTCGGGCTACTCCAGCGACAACGAGGGCGTCACCTGGGTGACGTTCGACCCGTCGACCGGCACCCGCGGCACCACCACGCAGACGATCTACGTCGGCGTCGCGGACAAGGCGAACACCGTCTACCGCAGCACCGACGGCGGCACGACGTGGGCGCGGCTGGCCGGGCAGCCCACCGGGTTCCTGGCGCACAAGGGCGTCCTCGACCCGGTCGGCGGCTACCTCTACCTCGCGACCAGCGACACCGGTGGCCCATACGACGGCGCGAAGGGCGACGTCTGGAAGTACGCCACGAAGACCGGGACCTGGACGCGGATCAGCCCGATCGCCTCCGACAGCACCGACGACTACTTCGGCTACAGCGGCCTGACGATCGACCGGCAGCACCCGAACACCCTGATGGTCGCGACGCAGGTGTCGTGGTGGCCGGACGTGATCTTCTTCCGCAGCACCGACGGCGGCACCACCTGGACGCGGATCTGGGACTGGACGAGCTACCCGGACCGCTCGCTGCGCTACACCCAGGACATCTCCTCGGTGCCGTGGCTGACCTTCGGCGTCCAGGCCGCTCCCCCGGTGCCCTCGCCGAAGCTCGGCTGGATGACCGAGTCGGTGGAGATCGACCCGTTCGACTCGAACCACCTGCTCTACGGCACCGGCGCGACCATCTACGGCACGTCCGACCTCACGAAGTGGGACAGCGGCGGGAAGATCACGCTCAAGCCGGTCGTCGGCGGCCTCGAGGAGACCGCGGTGCTGGACCTGATCAGCCCGCCGTCGGGCGCGCCGCTGCTCTCCGGGCTCGGCGACATCGGCGGGTTCCGGCACGACAGCCTCGACGCCGTCCCGTCGGCGATGTTCACCTCGCCGGTGTTCACGACGACGACCAGCCTGGACTACGCCGAGCTGAACCCGGCGACGATCGTGCGCACCGGCACGCTCGACCGGACTGCCCGGCCGAACGACAACCGCGTCGCCTTCTCCACCGACGGCGGCAAGAACTGGTTCCAGGGCGCCGAACCGGGCGGCGGCGCGAGTGGCGGGACGGTGGCCGCGGCCGCCGACGGCAGCCGGTTCGTGTGGAGCCCGGACGGCGCGGGCGTCAGCTACTCGGTGGGCTTCGGCTCGTCGTGGACGACGTCGGCCGGCATCCCCGCCGGCGCGGTGGTCGAGGCCGACCGCGTCGACCCGAAGCGGTTCTACGGGTTCGCGGCGGGCCGGTTCTACGTCAGCACCGACGGCGGCGCGACGTTCACCGCGACCGCGGCCACCGGGCTGCCCAGTGCGTCGGTGCACTTCAAGGCGGTGGCGGGTGTGACCGGCGACGTCTGGCTGGCCGGCGGCTCCGGATCGACGTACGGTCTGTGGCACTCGACCGACTCCGGAGCGTCCTTCACGAAGCTGAGCGGGGTCACCGAAGCCGACAACATCGGGTTCGGCAAGGCCGCTCCCGGCCGGACGTATGCGGCGTTATACACCATCGCGAAGATCGGTGGCGTGCGCGGGATCTTCCGGTCGGACGACGCGGGCGCGTCGTGGACGCGGATCAACGACGACAAGCACCAGTACGGCAACATCGGGGCGGCGCTGAGCGGCGATCCGCGGGTGTACGGCCGGGTGTACGTCGGCACGAACGGGCGCGGCGTGATCATCGGCGAGTCCGGCGGTGACCAGCCGCCGCCCACGACGACGACCACCACCACGTCTTCTCCCCCGACGACCACGACCGCCACTCCGGTGCCGTCTTCGTCGTGCACGGCGGCCTACACCGTCACGAACCAGTGGCAGGGTGGTTTCCAGGCCGGGGTGAAGGTCGGGAACACCGGAACCGGCGCGGTCAACGGGTGGACGGTCTCCTGGTCGTTCGCCGACGGTCAGCGCGTGACGCAGGCCTGGAACGCGCAGGTGACGCAGACCGGCACGGCGGTCTCGGCGGTCGACGCGGGCTGGAACAAGACGATCGCGCCGGGCGGCAGCGCCGAGTTCGGCTTCACCGGCACGTCCGGCACCACCAACGGCAAACCCACCGCGATCGCGCTCAACGGCAGCCCCTGCACCACGTCCTGACGGAGGAACGGGAACGGGGCGGCGGAAGATTCCGCCGCCCCGCCCCCCCACGCCCGGTCCCGTCAGCCGGCCGCGAGGAGGAAGTGGGCGCGGATGCCCGCGCCGAACGCCGTCGGCGTGCCGTCGTAGGACGTGATGAGCGCCGGGCCGGACGTGCACGGCCAGGTGTTCCAGGTCCAGCCCAGGTAGGACGCCTGGTGCCGGTCGAACCAGTCCATCAGGCCGCTGACGTACCCGCTCGCGCAGTCGTTCTCGCCGATTTCCCCCGCCACCAGTGGCACCGCCGCGGCGACCGGCGCGAGCTGGCTGTCCCAGCACGACGACGAGCTGCACGTGTTGAAGTTGTAAGAGTGCCAGGACGCGGCCAAGTTACCGGCCGGGTCGCTCGGCTTGTACTGCAGCCAGCCGGTGAGGTCGTTGGAGTAGGCGAGGCCGCCGAGCATGATCACGTTGGTGGCGCCGGTCGCGCGCACCGCGTTCACCAGCGTCTGCATGCCCGCCACCGGGTAGCCGATGCCCGAGCACGCCGAGCCGCCGTCCCGCCAGCACGTCCACGCCTGGGCCGAGCCGGACACCGCGCGGTCGAGGTAGGGCTCGTTGAACAGGTCGAGGATGGTGGCATTGTCCCCCTTGAACGTGCTCGCGACTGACGTCCACAGGTCCACCGAGTGCTCGCTGTCGGTCATCGGCTTCTGGCAGGTGGCGTTGACGTCGCTGCACGCCGAGGAGTTCCCGGTGTAGACGCCGTGCGTCCAGTGCAGGTCAAGGATCGCGACCAGGCCGTTGTCGTGCAGCAGGTCCACATAGGACTTGACCGCCGCGCGGTAGGTGGCGCCGGCGTACCGCGGGTCCACGTTGGACAGTCCCAGCCAGCAGTCCTCGTTGAAGGGCACGCGCACGACGTTCGCGTGCCAGCTCTTGATGGCGGCGACCGAGGCCGCGTCCATCGGCCCGTCGAAGAGGCCGTTGCCCTGCACGCACGCGAACTCGCCGCCGGAGCGGTTCACCCCGCGCAGCGTCACCGGCGTGCCCGCCGCGTCGGCCAGCCGGTTGCCCGAGACGTGCAGCTGGGGCGCGCCGCTCGGCGGCGGCGTGGACGTGGTGGTGGTCGGGGTCGTCGGGGTGGTCGGGGTGGTGGTCGGCGGCTGGGTGCCCCCGCACGGTTCGCCGTTGACGCTGAACGACGTCGGTGCCGCGTTCGCCCCGCTGTAGCCGAAGTTGGCGCCGGCGGTGACCGACGCGTTCGGGGCGATCGTGGCGTTCCAGGTCGCCGGGGTGAGCGTGACGGTCTTGCCGGACTGCGCCCACGTGCCGTTCCAGCCCTGCTGCAGCTGCTGGTTTCCGGTGTAGGCATAGCTGATCCGCCACCCGGACAGCGGCGCCGTCCCGAGGTTCTTCAGGCTGAGGGTGGCGGTGAAACCGCTTCCCCAGTCGTTCACCGTGTAGCCGACCTCGCAAGCTGTCGCCGCCGACGCAGGTGAAGGTGTGCCGAGCGTGAACGCCGTCGTCGCGCCGACGACGGCGAGCGCGCTGAAGGCACCGAGCAGTGCTGGTCCGGAACGCATCGATCACTCCCTTGGTCCTGAACAAGCTCGAGTCCGATACAGAGGTGTGAGAGCGCTCCCAGCCGCGCTGGACAGTACCCGTCGCCGCCGGACGCTGTAAACCCCGCCGTGATCTTGGCCAGGAATTCTCCGAATCCACTCCAACGGCCGCATCCGGCGCCGCCGGACGGTGGCGCAGCGCGACCACGGGATGCTTTGCCTCCCAACGGCTTCGGCCGTTCAGGAGCGTTCAGTTGCGGCTCACCCCGGCCGACGCACCCGAAAGCGGACCACCGGGCCGGCTCGCGTCCGGGCCGCGCTTTACAACGACGACACACCGGGGTTACCTTTCCGGCGGCTGGAAGCGCTCCCATGCCAGGTCGCCTCATCAGAACGCGGCCACCACCCAGGGGCGCCGTGGCGTGAGCCGTGGCGCCCCTGTCCGCGTCCCCGGGAGGCCCCGATGCACAGGTTCGCCGCCGCCCTCGCCGGATTCTGCCTCGCCGCGAGCACCGTCGTGGTCGTCGCGGCCGGGCCGGCGACGGCCGCACCGGCGTGCGAGGTCGGCTACCGCGTCAACCAGTGGCAGACCGGGTTCACCGCCGAGATCACCGTGACGAACGGCGCCACCGCGCTCGGCTCCTGGGCGCTCACCTGGCACTACGCCGGCAACCAGTCCGTGACGTCCGCCTGGAACGCCACCGTCCGCCAGTCCGGCGCCGCGGTCACCGCGGAGAGCCTGCCCTACAACGCTGCGCTACCCGCCGGCGGCACCGTCTCGTTCGGCCTGCAGGGCACCTCCAGCGGGACCAACGCCGACCCGGTGAACTTCGCGCTCAACGGCGTCGCGTGCGGGGACCCCGCTCCCCCGGTGACGACGACGCCGACCCCGACCACCACGACGTCCGCGCCGCCGCCCGCCGGGTGCGGGACCGCGACGTTCTGCGACGACTTCGAGCAGCAGACCGGCAGCGCACCGACCGGGCGCTGGACCGTCGGCGCGGCGAACTGCCAGGGCACCGGCACGGTGACCGTCGACCCCGCGGTCGCGCACTCGGGCACCCGCTCGGTGAAGGTCGCCGGCGGCGGTAACTACTGCAACCACGCCTTCTTCGGGACGAGCGTGTCCGGTTCCGGCGTGCTGTACGGCCGGTTCTGGGTCCGCCACACGACCCCGCTGCCCGCCGGGCACGTCACCTTCATGGCGCTGCGCGACACCGCGGACGGCGGCCGCGACCTGCGGGCCGGCGGGCAGAACCGGGCCCTGCAGTGGAACCGCGAGTCCGACGACGCGACGCTGCCCGCGCAGAGCCCGGCCGGCGTCGCCCAGAGCGTCCCGCTACCGACCGGGGCCTGGTCGTGCTTCGAGTTCGCGATCGACGGCGCCGGCGGGCAGCTGCGGACGTGGCTGGGCGGCACCGAGGTGCCCGGGTTGGTCGTCGACGGCGTGCCCACGCCCGACGTCGATCAGCAGTGGCTCGGCCGGGCCTGGCACCCGGCCGTGACCGACCTGCGCCTCGGCTGGGAGAGCTACGGCACCGACGCCGACACGCTGTGGTTCGACGACGTGGCCGTGGGCACCGCCCGGATCGGCTGCTAGGCCGCGACGATCCGGTCGATCTCGGCCAGCTCGTCGTCGGTGAACTCCAGGTTCGCGACCGCCGCGACGGTGTTCTCGAGCTGGGCGACGCTGCTGGCCCCGATCAGCGCGGAGGTGACGCGGCCGCGCCGCAGCACCCAGGCGATGGCCAGCTGCGCCAGCGTCTGCCCGCGCCGCTTCGCGACGTCGTTCAGCGCGCGGATCGTCGCCAGGATCTCCTCGGTGAGCCGGTCCTTCGTCAGGAACGGGCTGGCGCCGGCCGCCCGCGAATCGGCCGGGACGCCGTCGAGGTAGCGGTCGGTCAGCAGGCCCTGACTCAATGGCGAGTACGCGATCGAGCCGACGCCGTGCTCGTCCAGGGTGTCGAGCAGGCCGTCCTCGACCCAGCGGTTCAGGATCGAGTACGACGGCTGGTGGATCAGCAGCGGCGTGCCGAGCTCCTTCAGCGCGGCCAGCGCGGCCGTGGTCTGCTCCGGCGAGTAGTTGGAAATGCCCGCGTACAGCGCCTTTCCGGACCGGACCGCGGTGTCGAGGGCACCCATGGTCTCCTCGATCGGCGTCTCCGGGTCCGGGCGGTGGGAGTAGAAGATGTCGAAGTGGTCGAGGCCGGTGCGCGCGAGGCTCTGGTCCAGGCTGGCCAGGACGCTCTTGCGCGAGCCCCACTCGCCGTACGGCCCGTCCCACATCAGGTAGCCGGCCTTGGACGACACCAGGATCTCGTCGCGGTACGGGCGGAAGTCGGCGGCGTAGTGCCGGCCGAAGTTCGCCTCGGCCGCGCCGGGCGGCGGGCCGTAGTTGTTGGCCAGGTCGAAGTGCGTCACGCCGAGGTCGAACGCCCGGCGCAGCACCGCGCGCTGGACGTCCAGGGGCTTGTCGTCCCCGAAGTTGTGCCACAGGCCGAGCGACACGGCGGGCAGCTTCAGCCCGCTGCGTCCGGCCCGCCGGTACGGCATGCCCGCGTACCGGTTTTCGGCGGCGGCGTAAGGCGACATGGTTCTCCTCGTCGGCATCGGGTTCCGGCGCAGTCTAGCCGCGCGTGATCAGCGCGCCGGCGAACGACGCGGCGGGTGGCAACGCGGGCAGGAGCGTCGCCTGATAGGCGTGGTAGATGTCCGGTTTGCCCGCCCAGACCGCGGCGGCGGGACGGTTCTCCGGGTCCAGCTCGTGGTGCCACGAGCCGAGCTCGCGGTCGAGGAAACACGCGTCGGCGTGCTCGCACCACTCCCGGAACCGGTCGAGGTAGGCCGCGTCGCCGGTCTCCTGGTGCAGCGTCCACGCGGCGGCGATCGCCTCCGCCACGACCCAGTGCAGGCGGGTGCGCACGACCGGCGTCCCGGCGAAGTCGGTGGTGTAGACGAAGCCCGGGTGGCCGTCGACGGCCCAGCCGTGGCGGACCGCCGTCGCGAACAACGCCTCCGCGTCCGGCAGCAGCCACTCCGGCGCGCCGGTCCCGAGTGCGCGCTTGAGGTGCACGGCCAGCCGCGCCCACTCGAAGAGGTGGCCGATGGTGGCGCCGAACGGCCGGAACGGGTGAGCCGGCTCGTCCCGGTTGTGCTCCAGCCGGACGTGCCAGCCGGCGTCGTAGTGCTCCGGCAGCAACCAGCCGTGGGCACGGGCCTCGCCGTGCACCAGGTGGTCCACAATAGACAGCGCGCGCTCGGCCCACACGCGGTCGCCGGTGACGTCGGCCGCGGCCAGGAACGCCTCGACCGTGTGCATGTTGGCGTTGGCCCCGCGGTAGTCCTCCAGGTGCGTCCAGCCGCGGTCCCAGACGTCGGCGACGCGGCCGGCGTCCGGTTCCCAGAACCGGCGTTCGACGACTTCGAGGGCCTCGGCCAGCAGGGCTTCCGCTCCCTCGGCGCCGGCGGCGGCCGCGCTCGACGCCGCCAGGACGACGAAGGCGTGTTCGTACGCGCGCTTCTCTGACAACGTTGTCGTCGCGTACCAGCCGCCGTGGTCCGGATCACGAAGCGGGCCGGTCAGCGCCGCGACGCCGTGCGCGACCTGCTCGCCGCTCGCCGCGCCCTGGAGCCGGGCCAGCGCGAAGACGTGCGTCATCCGGCAGGTGATCCAGGTTTCGACGGGCCGGTCGAGGACCGGGCGCCCGGCGTCGTCGAGCCAGGCGAAGCCGCCGGCGGGATGGGCCGCGTGGGCGGCGAAGCCCAGGAGCCGGGCGGGTTCGGCGCGCACCCAGGCGGGAACCGATGACGGACTGTCCACTCTTTGCCCTTCTCCACGGCCGGCCCGGTGATCGGCTACCTCCGCCAAGGTAGGCCACGGCGCCGCCGGTCGTCACCGCGGGATTCCGGAAGCGACCACCACCGCGTATCCTGATCGTGAGAGCGCTCCCAGTCTTCGACGCACGCTACCCGACGAAGGGACAGACGTGACCAGGAGACGAAGTACGATCCTCGCCGCCGTCACCGTGTTGCTGGCGAGCCTGACGGCGATCCTGCTGAACACCGGCACGGCCGAGGCGCACGGCGCCCTGATGAAACCGGGCAGCCGGACGTTCCTGTGCTGGCAGGACGGGCTCAGCTCGACCGGCCAGATCATCCCGCAGAACCCGGCCTGCGCGGCCGCGGTGGCCACCAGCGGCGCCAACTCGCTGTACAACTGGTTCGCCGTGCTGCGGTCCGACGGCGCCGGGCGCACGCGCGGCTTCATCCCCGACGGGAAGCTGTGCTCCGGCGGCAACCCGGGCTACGCCGGCTTCGACCAGGTCGGCGACTGGCCGCTGACCCACCTCACGTCCGGGGCCTCGTTCGACTTCTCCTACAACGCGTGGGCCGCGCACCCGGGCTGGTTCTACACGTACGTGACGAAGGACGGGTGGGACCCGTCGAAGCCGCTCACCTGGGACTCCCTGGAGGACCAGCCGTTCCTGACGATCGACCACCCGCCGGTGACCGGCCAGGTCGGCACGGTCGACGGGCAGTACAAGTGGACCGGCGCGCTGCCGGCGAACAAGTCCGGGCGGCACGTCATCTATTCGGTGTGGAAGCGCTCCGACAGCGCCGAGACGTTCTACGGCTGCTCGGACGTCACGTTCGACGGCGGGCACGGCGAAGTGACGGGCGTGAAGGACCCGGGCACCCCGCCGACGACACCGACGACGCCACCGCCGTCGGGTGGTTCGTGCATGGCGATGTACGAGGTGACGAACGCCTGGAGCGGCGGTTACCAGGCGACGGTGACGGTGATGAACCACGGCACGACGGCCTACCGCGGCTGGCAGGTGGGCTGGACGCTGCCGACGGGCCAGACGATCGGCAGCGTCTGGAACGGCACGCTGAGCCAGTCGGGCTCGGTGGTGACGGTCCGCAACGCCGACTGGAACGGCGCGGTCGCCCCCGACGGCGAGACGACGTTCGGCCTGGTGGTGAACGCGGCGGGGACGAACCCGGCCCAGCCGTCACCGACCTGTCAGGGGAGCTGAGTCCCGTTGGGCGGCACCGGCCCCGTTCAGTGGACGGGGCCGGTGCTGCCCCGCGTGATCAGCCGCGGCCGCGAAGCCAGGACGTCCCCGACGTCGTCCCCGGCGATCAGGTCCCGCAGCATCGAAGCGGCAAGCCCCCCGAGCTCCGGCAGCGGCCGCCGGATCGCGGAGAGGGCGGGCCGCACGAGCCGGCAGAGTTCGGAGTCGTCCCAGGAGACCACGGAGAGTTCCCCGGGCACGGCGAGCCCGAGTTCCCGGGCGGCCACAAGCGCCGCGACGGCGAGGGAGTCGGTGTCGCAGAGGAGCGCGGTGGGCGGCGGGTGGGCGGTGAGGATGCGGCGGATCGCATCGGCCGAGGGTTCGATGTGGAGGGTGGTTTCGCGAGCGGGCCAGGCCCGGCTTGCAGGGGCGGCGGGCCGGATTCCTTGACCGGCGGCCGAAATCGCCCCGAGAAGGTCACCGCGACCGCCGACGGCCCGCAACCCGGCCTGCCCCGCGCCGCCGCCGTCGGAACCAGCTGCCGGGCTGGCGCCGGGACGCCCACCACGATCCAGCCGACCGGCAGCCCACGAACCGCCGCGATCGGCCGAACCAGCCGCCGGGCCCGCACCGAAGCGCCCACCCCCGTCCAGGGAATCCGCCGCCCACGAGCCGCCGCGATCGTCGGAACCGAGTGCCGGGTCAGCGCCGGGAGGCCCACCACGATCCAGCCGACCGGCAGCCCACGGGCCGCCGCGATCGGCCGAACCAGCCGCCGGGCTCCCGCCGAAGCGCCCACCCCCGTCCAGGGGACCCGCGGCCCACGAGCCGCCGCGATCGGCCGTGCCCGCGGTCGGCGGCCCGGCCCGCCCCGCACCTCCGCCCCCAGCACCGCGGCGCTCTCCGAGACCGCACGCCGAGCCGGCCTGCCCACCCGACAACCCCAGCCGCCGCGTCTCCCCTGCGAATGCCGCCGCCCGCTCCCCCTCCTCCGCGAACGCCGCCGCCCCCGGGATCCGGACCACGTGCCGGTGTCCCAGCGCCGCCAGGTACTCCAGGGCCTCCGCCGCTCCCGCCGTGTCGTCCAGCCGGACCGACGGCACGCCCGGTAGCCCGCCCGGTCCGCCCAGCACCACCGCCGGCAGGCCGATCCGCACCAGCTCCGCCGCGCAGTCCGGGCCCGTGAGCAGCACTCCGTCCACCTTGCGCTCCGCGCGCCAGCGGCGGTACACCGCCAATGCCTCGTCGCGGCCCGGGGCGATCCGGACCAGCAGCTCCGGGGAGAACCCGTCGAGCAGGGCCGGGAAGAACGCCTCCGACGGGCCCTCGAGCACCAGCCCGATCGCCCCCGCCCGGCCGCCGGACAGGGCGCGCGCCGTGCTGCTCGGGGACCAGCCCAGCTCTCGCGCTATCCGCGTGATGCGGTGCCGGGTCGCCTCCGAGACGCCCGGGCGGCCGTTGAGCGCGTACGACACCGCGCCCTTCGACACGCCGGCCTCCCGCGCGATGTCGGTGATCGTCGGACGCTTCATCGCATTCCTTCCCCGCATGAGATTCCCCGCATGAATTCCCCGCACGAAAGTTCCGGACGCGAATGCGTGTCCGCCCGGACACCCGCCGTCGCGCACCTTGACACCCGGCGGTCCCGGAAACAACACTCCGTCCGGGAGCGCTCCCAATCACGAGGGAGTGAGCCCCGGAGGGGGAGCGCATGAGGCTGATCCGAAGGCGGCTGGCCGTCGCCGTCGCCATCGTCCTGGTCGTGCTGACCGGCGGCTGCGGCCCCGCCACGCCCGAGCGCATCACGCTCACCCTGGCGACCTTCGGCGAGTTCGGCTACGACGACCTGATCCCCGGGTACAAGTTCACCCACCCCGGGATCGACGTCCGCCAGGTGAAGACCGACCAGGGCGGCCCGTACCACCAGGACCTGCTGGGCAAGCTGCAGAGCGGACAGGGCCTCGCCGACGTCCAGGCCGTCGAGGAGGGCCACCTCTCCGACGTCCTCGCGCAGTCCGCGAAGTTCGCCGACCTGGCCGAAATCGGCCCGCCGGACGTCAAGCCGGGCCGGTGGCTGGAGTGGAAGTACGAGGCCGGCCGCAGCAAGGACGGCAAGCTCGTCGGCTACGGCACGGACATCGGCCCGCTCGCGATGTGCTACCGCAAGGACCTCCTCGAGGCGGCCGGGCTGCCGACCGACCCCGGTTCGGTCAAGACAATGTTCGCGACCTGGGACAGCTACTTCACGGCCGGCGAGAAGTACGTCAAGCGCTCGAAGGGCAAGGCGTGGTTCGACTCCGCGGCGCAGAACTTCAACGCCATGGTCAACCAGCTCCCGGTCGGCTACCTCGACCGCGAAGACCACCCGACGCTCGAGACGAACACCGCCCTCCGGGACGCCTGGAACCAGGTCACCACCGCCGTGAAGCAGGGGCAGTCGGCCGGCCTCACCGCCTTCGCCGACGACGGCAACAACGGCCTGCGCCTCGGCGCCTTCGCGACGAAGGTCTGTCCATCGTGGATGCTCGGCGTCATCGAGCAGCAGGCCGGGATCGGCAACGCCGGCAAGTGGGCGATCACCGACGCCTTCCCGGACGGCGGCGGCAACTGGGGCGGCTCCTACCTCACCGTGCCGGCCGCGAGCGAGCACCCGAAGGAGGCCGCCGCGCTCGCCGCCTGGCTGACCGCGCCGGAGCAGCAGCTGCACGCGTTCCGCGCGAGCGGGAACTTCCCCAGCCAGGTCGACGCCTTCACCTCCCCCGACCTGCTCAGCGAGATGAACGGCTACTTCGGCGGCGCGCTGAGCGGGCAGGTCTTCGTCGCCCAGGCGCAGAAGGTCGGGAAACCGCAGTACAAGGGCCCCGGCGACGGGAAGATCCAGGAGACGGTGGTCGCGCCCGCGCTCCAGTCGGTCGAACGCGGCGCCGACCCGGCCGCCGTCTGGCAGCAGGTGCTCATCGGCGTGCACCGGGTGGTGCCCTGACACCTTCCGGGAGGAGGACACCCGGCGTCTCCCGTCTACGATCAGGACACAGTGGACGAAACAAACCCAGTCGCGCAGCACTCCCCCGTTTGACACCCTGGCCGGGTGACGACTCCCGACCTCACCCCGCTCGCCGGCCACGCCGTCCGCCACCCCGGACCGGCCGACCACCTGCCCGTCCTCGCCGTCCTCGACTCCTGGTGGGGCGGCCTCGGCGGGGACGAAGGCTCCCGCCAGCGGGCCCTCCTCCTGCCCAAGCTGATGTTCCAGCACTTCACCGGCAGCAGCTTCCTGGTGACCGCCGACGACGGGATCGTCGCGTTCCTGATCGGGTTCCTCTCGCCGTCCCGGCCGGCCGAGAGCTACATCCACTTCGTCGGCGTCGACCCCGCCGAGCGCGGCAAGGGTCTCGGCGCCGCCCTGTACGAGCGCTTCTTCGCCTACAGCCGGGCCAACGGCCGGAGCACCGTCCGCGCCATCACCTCGCCGGTGAACAAGGGCTCGCACGCCTTCCACACCCGGATGGGGTTCGTGACCGAAGCCGGGCCGAAGGAGGTCGACGGCCTGCCGGTCCAGCCCGACTACGACGGGCCGGGCCTGGACCGGCTGTCCTTCCGCAAGGACCTCTAGCCCGACACGCTGAACGAGCGCACGCCCAGCCCGGTCTGGCCCTGCCACGGCTCGAACCCGAACTGGACGCTCGTCAGGTACCAGGCGTCGCTGATCTTGCCGCGGTTCACGCCGTCCCGGGTGAAGTCGGACAGGCTGACGTCGAGACTGTCCGTTCCGGAGTTCCGGACGTAGGAGATCACGTTCCAGCCGATGTTCCCGAACCAGACGGTCCACGTCGCGCCGGCGAGCTGGGCGGTGCCGATCACGCTGCCGACCGGCTGCGGGGCACCCCGGTGGTTGCCCCAGATCATCACCTCGGCGCCGGTGTTCTGCCCGGACGGGTTCGGCGACGGGTCGTACCAGACGTCGTAGGCGGCGTCCCACTGTCCCGCCTGGACGGTCGTGTAGTCCACATGGGACCGCAGCGAGCCGACCGACCGGACCTGGCGGGGCAGCCCGCTGTTGGCGCTGCAGTTGCCGTAGTGGCAGCCGGCGTAGACGGACGGGTAGCTGCCCGGCGCGCCGTTGGTCGGCCGGTTGTGCGACGCCGTCGTGACGGTGAACCCGGAGGCGGACACCGAGAGGCACTGGGTCGTGTCGTCGCCCCAGTTGTTGTTCTGCACGATGTACTTGCCGCTCTGGATGCGCAGCGAGCCGTACTTGTCGCACAGCTGCGTGTCGGCCGCGGCCGGTGGGGCGGTCAGCACGACTCCGCCGGACAGCAGCACGCTCGCGGCCCCGAACGACGCCAGTGTGGCCCGTAGCCGGTTCTTCATGGGAGCTCCTCTGCTCGAAGGGAGGGGTGGAGACCCGGGCCGGACGGCGGCTGCGCGGCACCGCCCGGCCCGGGAGCTTCGGTTACGACACCGGCGGGTAGGCGTTCTGGACCAGCTCTTCGAACTGGGCCTGGAACCACTTGCCCGACAGCGGCGAGTTGGGCAGGGCGCCGGTCAGGTTGCCGCCGTTGGCCTGGTCGCTGCCGTGGTAGGTCGGGTCGCACATCCGGTCGAAGCCCTTGCCCTCGTCGTTCGGGATCTGCGAGCTCGCACCGTCGGACTCACCCGGCGGCTTGATCCAGACGTAGGCGTCGAAGTGCGCCGCGGGAGAGGCCGTGGGCCGCAGGCCCAGCCCCGCACCGCTCTGGTTGCACCAGTTGCCGCGGTGCAGCCGCCGGTCGATCCGGCCCGAGTTGACGTAGGCGTCCACAGTGGATCCGGAGGCGCCGCTGGGCCGGGCCGAACCGCCCCAGCCGTTGCGGGAGGTGTCGACCAGCATGCCGATGCCGCTCGGCAGGCCCGCGGAGACGAACGCGTTGTACATCGCCGTGGCGAACGGCACCTCGGCGAAGTACGGGTTCCACTGGTAGAACGTCGCCGACCGCAGCGGCTGGCCGCCGACGTTGAGGTTCGAGTCCGGCAGGTTCGGCTCGGTCAGCGGGGTGTAGTTCGCCGTGTCGCTGATGAAGCCGTCGATGCTGTTCACCCCGGCCGTCGTGCCCTGCAGCGTCTGCTTGACCAGGTTCACGAACGGCTGGAAGTTGCTGTCCCAGCCCAGCCACGCCGAGTGCGCGATGTCCAGGTAGTTGTAGACGTTGGAGATCGCGTGCAGCTTGTTCAGCGCGTACTGGATGCCCTGGGTGTACGCGCCGGTGGACTGCGCTTCGGCGCACTTGGCCGTCGCGGTGTTGGTGATCAGGTTCGGCAGCGAGTCCGGCTCGACGACCGCGACGACCCGCAGCGGCGCGTACTTCGAGTCCGAGAGGATCGAGGCGATCGGGTCGATGTACTCGCTCTTGTACCGGGCCAGGCCGTTCGACCCGGCCTGCAGCTCACCGTTGGACGCCAGCGCCGCGCAGTCGCGGTTCGGCAGGTCGTAGACGACGATCTGGATCGTCACCGGCGTGCCGCCGCTCTGCTGGGCCAGCGCCGCGTCGAGGTGCCCGCGCAGGCCGCGCGCGCTCGACGTGCCCTCGATCGCCGCGATCCGGTCCAGCCAGACGGCCGTGGAGGTGTTGGCCACCTTGGCCATCTGCGCGCCGAGCGTGCCGCCCTTGGCCGCGGCCGCCGCGCTCACCTCACCCGACCAGTCCGGGTTCACGTACCCCTTCGCGCCGGAGTACGGGTTGTCCACGTGGGTGCCGGGGTTCGGCGTGGTCGTCACCGTGGTGGGCGTCGTCGGGGTGGTGGGGGTCGTCGGGGTCGTGGGCGTCGTGGTCGGGTCGCCGGTGCTGCCGGTGCAGACGACCCCGTTGAGCGTGAACGACGTCGGGGCGGCGTTCGACCCCGAGTACTGGCCGTTGAAGCCGAGGCTCGCGGTGGCGTTCGTCCCCAGCGTGGCGCCCCAGGACGGGTTCTTCGCGCTGACGTGCTTGCCGGTCTGGGTGAACGTCGCGCTCCAGCCCTGCTGGACCTGCTGGTTGCCGCCGAAGTCCCACTGGAGGTCCCAGCCGGACGTGATCGGGTCGCCCAGGTTGGTCACCGTGATGTTCGCGGTGAACCCGGGCTCGTACAGGTTGGTCGCGTAGGTGACCTTGCAGCCGGTGGCGGCGACCGCCGGGCTGCCGCCCGCCACCAGCAGCCCGGCGACGACCGCGGCGGCCGTCACCGAGGAAGCCGCGGCGAGCCGCACCTTCCTCTTCGGGGACCAGAATTCACTCTTCATCGAGTGTGCTCCTTCGTGTTGTCGGGTCAGGCGCTGCAGGGGGTGGAACCGATGGCGAAGCCGCTCGGGCTGCCGGTCGAGGCGCCGGTCGCCTGGAAGCCGATCGACGTCGAAGCGCCGCCGGCCAGGTCCGGCGCCCAGGTGGGCGCCTTGGCCGTCGCCTGCTGTCCGGACTGGGTGACGGTGGCGCCCCAGCCGCCGGTGATCTGCGTTCCCGAAGGCACGGTCCAGCCGAGCGCCCAGGTCTTCAGCGGCGTGGTGCCGGAGTTCTTCAGCGTCACCGACGCCACGAAACCGCCCTGCCACGCGTTGTCGACGTGGTAGGTGACCGCGCAGCTCACCGCGGGCGGCGGGTCGGTCGTCCCGCCACCCGAGCCCACCGGCGGGATCAGGTACGGCTGCAGGATCGCCTGCTTGGCCTGGTTGACCGTCGTCCAGTCGTCGTTGAGGATGCCGCCGGTGTCGCCCGAGTTCGGGTTCCACGACCAGTACGTGAAGCTCATCCCGGTCGTGCCGGTGCCCGAGTACTTCATCAGCTCCTGCAGCCAGGTCTTGTCGCGCGGGTCGGCGAGGGTGGTGCCGAACTCGCCGAGCAGCACCGGCGCGATGTTCTGCTTCTGCAGGTAGCCGAAGAAGTGGTCCCACAGCGCCGGCAGGTTCGCCGGGAACGCCGGGTCGGAGAACCACGGCTGGGCGAACACCGACGTCGCGTACTCGTGCGCCGAGTACACCAGCTTGTCCGGTTTGGACAGTCGCACCGGGAACTGGCGGGCACCGGAGAGGTTGCCGCCCCACCAGCCGCACTGCGGGTCGCCGGTGCCGCTGACGCAGTCGACGCCCTCGACGATGACCAGCCAGTCGGGGTTGGCCGCCAGGACGGCGTTGCCGCCGCGTTCGGCGGCGAGCCGCCAGTCGGTCGCGGTGTCGCCGCAGCCCCAGCACGCGCCGCCGCCACCCTGGATCGAGTGCGGCTCGTTGTGCAGGTCGGCGCCGATCACCGTCGTGTTGCCCTTGTAGTGCTGGGCGAGCATCGTCCAGTCGGACAGCCAGCGGCTCTCCGGGTACGCGCTGGTGTACCAGAGCGGGGACTGCGCGCCGGAGTCCGGCCGGTGCTGGTCGAGGATGACGCGCATGCCCTTCGTGCCGGCGTACGCGATGATCTTGTCGAGCACCTGGAGGCCGGAAAGCCCTTGCAGGTCGGGGTTTTGGACGGCGTCGATGCTGTTCGGCTTGACGCCGGCGTCGAACAGCTGGTTGGAGTACGGCAGCCGCAGCGTGTTGTAGCCGAGGCCGGCCATCTGGTCGAGCATGTCCTTGTAGTTGCGGCTCCACAGGCCGTGCGGCGAGTAGTTGCCGGTCTCGGCACCGAACCAGTTGACGCCGGTCATCCGCACCGGCGCACCGGTGGCGTCGACGAGCTGGGAACCGGACGCGTGCCAGTAGCCGGTCCCGGTACCGGAAGCCGCGGGGGCCGCGGTGGCCGGGGACGCCGTGAGAACGGCGCCCCCGACCAGTGCGGCGACCGCGAGAGCGAGCAGTCGCTTCATCGAGTGCCTTTCAGCCGAACAGGGCGACGTGGGCGGCGAACGCCGTGGCGATCTCCGACTGCGCCCAGAACCGGTGGTAGGTGAACGTCGGCGCGGCGCCACCGTCCAGGTAGGACTGGACCTTCGGCCACTGTGGATCGCTCTTGTAGAACGACCGGATCGACTCGAACGTGGAGCTGGAGTTGATCGCGTCGCCGTTCGGCATCGTGCCCGTCCAGCCCGTGGGCACGTACAGCCCCTGGTCCGTCGTGGCGTTGTAGGCGTCGTCGAACCGGTTGTAGTCCGTCCGGGTCTCCGGCACCGCGATGCCCTGCGTGTCGGTGTTCGCCGAGAGCGCCGTGAGCAGCTGCTCCCCTACGGTCTTCGCCGAGGCGTTGCTCGACCCGGACGCGTAGTAGAGCAGCGTCTTGGCCAGCGAGGCCGCGACCCCGACGTCGTTGCTGTAGTTCTTCACCGTGACGTGCAGGCTCGTGTTCGACCCCGGGCTGGACGCGTTCCACGTGTCCGGCGCACCGCTCCAGCCGAGGTCGGCCGGGATCTGGAAGCTCCCGCCGGCACCGACCGTGGTGTTCGCGATCGCCCACGGGACCCACTTGTCGAGGATCTTCTTCGCGCGGGCGTCGCCGGTCGCCTGGTAGTACTCGGCGATCCGTTCCATGCCCCACGTCTGGAAGCCGAACCACTGGTTGCTCGGCGGGTCGTGCCAGACCGGCTGCTGGTCGTAGAACATCCCGTAGAACGTCGGCGTGCCGGACGGCGGGGTGCCGTACTGGCCCTCCCAGCTGTTGGTCGCGCCGCCGGCGAGCCCGCCTTCGGACGACTGCAGCCACTGCAGGAACTCCAGCTGCCGGCCGAGGCTGGTCGCCCAGTCGCTCGCGCCGGTGGCCGAGGTGACCTTCAGACCCGGGTCCGTCGACAGCGCGTACGCCGCCAGCGGGTTCTGGTAGCCCTGGTGGGCCGCGCCGTCACCGATGCGCCAGGCCCACGCGCTGGCCGAGTCCATCGACCCACCCCAGGCGTAGTACCAGGAGACGAGGTAGTGCTCGCTGTCCTTGCCGCTGCCGGCCGCGCAGCTCGACGCGCCGACGCAGTTGCCGATCTTCTTGAAGTACTTGTCGAACAGCGAGTACCGCAGGTAGTCGCCCATCTTCGACGCCTTCTTGACCACAGCGGCGACGTCCGAGCTCTTGCCCTGCGCGGCGGCCCACTTCTCGGCCTGGAAGGCCACCTGCACGGCGCGGGCGTCCGCGTCGGGCGCGTCGGTGTACTTCCACTGCTTCGCGTACGACGAGTCGCCGGTGAACAGGTCGAGGTAGCCGTTCTTGCCGCCGAACTTCAGGATGTCGCAGCTGGGCTGGGTGACCGTCTCCCAGACCGACTCCTGCGAACCGCGCTGGAAAGTGTTGATGAACGCGGGCGCGGTGTTCGTGCCGTCCTCGCAGTGGCCGAACTTGTAGATGTTGTCGACGTCGAGCAGCCAGTGCATGCCGTAGACGTCCGCCGAGCCGTAGGCCGCCTTCAGCTCCGCCGCGATCGGGTCGGCGCCGACGGACACGCCGGACTGCAGCTGGGACGGGTACTGCTTCGGGCTCGGGTACTCGGCCGCGTAGGTGGCGGGCTTGCTCGCGTTGTAGCCGGAGTTGCCCGGCTGGTCGGCCGCGGACGGGATCGCGTAGGTCTCGATCGACGTCCACGCCTGGTTGAACGGCGACCAGTCACCGGTGATCCGCCCGTAGGACGCCTCCAGCCACAGGTAGTAGCTGAATGCCTCCGACGTCGTCTCGTGACCGTGGTCCGGCGCCTCGACGATCAGCGTCTCGATCGAGTGGTAGGGCACCAGGATGCTGCCGAACTTGCGGAAGTAGCCGTTGTTCGGGTCCTTGATCTTGTTGTACTGGGTCAGGAACGCGAGCTGGTAGTCCGATGTGGACGACGAGATCTCGTTCACCGTCACCGTGGCCGCGGTGTAGCCGCTGCTGCTCGCGGTGAAGGTCGCGCTGCCCAGCGCTCCCCCGTTGTCGGCGCTCTTCACGGTGACGTTCTGCGGCGTGCTCCAGTTCGCCGACGTGAAGGTGAGGCTCGTCGGGGTCGCGGTGAGGTCGGTGCTGCCCGCGGTCCTCGCCACGCCGACCGTGACCGAGCCGGTGGGTGCGCCGGCGAGGGAGACGGCGAACGTCGTCGTCCCGCCCTGCTTGACCTGCGCGGTCGACGGCGTCGCGACGATCGTGGGCCCGGAGAGGACCTTCACGCTCACCGGGGTCGAGGTCGTCGAGGCGTTCTTGTTGTCGTAGGCCTTGGCCGTGACCGAGTACGTCCCGGCGGGGACGTTGGCCCAGCTGCCCTCGAACGGCGAGGCCGTGTCGGTGGCCAGCAGCGTGTCGCCGGCGTAGAACTCGACCTTGCTGATGGTGCCGTCGGTGTCGGCCGCCGTGGCGGCGAGCGGGATGGTGGCCGGGGCGTAGTAGGTGCCGCCTGCGGTGGGCGACGTCAGGCTGACGGTCGGAGCCTTGTTGGCGCCGGTGCAGGCGGTGCCGTTGACCGAGAAGTCGGTGGGCGGGCGGTTGGCGGAGCCCTTCGAGCCGTTGAAGCCGAAGCTCGTGCTGGCGCCGGTGTCGAGGTGGCCGTTGTAGGAGAGGTTCGTCGCGGTGACCGCGGCACCGGACTGGGCGAAGGTGGCGCTCCACCCCTGCTGGACCTTCTGGCCGTCGAGGAACGTCCAGCCGACCTTCCAGCTGTCGAGTGCCGCGCCGTCGTTGCGGAGCGAGACGTTGGCGGTGAACCCGGTGTCCCAGTCGTTGGTGGTGTAGGTGACGGAACAGGCGACGTCGGCGGCGAGCGCCGAGGAGGGGACGACCAGCGCGGCGGTGAACGCGACCACGGCCGAGGCCATGCTCAGCGCGCGGCCGCGTAACCAGCGCGTTCGGCGCACAGGGCGCCATCGGGGAGAGGAACGCATGGCTTCGGAACTCCTTTGTCCGTAGGGAGCCAGCGATCTGGGAGCGCTTCCAGGCGCAGACGGTAGCCAGCCGGAAACGTGGATGTAAAGAATCGAGTCAGAAGGACACCGCGGCCGCGGACGTCACACCTACGCTCCCGGCTCGCCCCGGCCCACTGAACACTCCTGAACAGCCGCGGCCGATGGTCGCCGCGTCACTCGAACGGCCCAGCGAAACGGTCACGCGGAGTGCCGAGCGAACACCGTTTAGCGCCGAAGGCGTGCACCTCAGGCGGGACCGCTCCCAGCCACCGGCGCCCCCCACCGTGTCGTCCATCCAGGTACGCGTGTCGTCCACGCAAGTACGCGTGTCGGCCATCCCGGCACGGCACTGGTCCCGGACTCAGCCGGACGACACGCGTACGCGGATGGACGACACGCGTACGCAGGTGGACGACACGGTCAGCTCGAGGCGCGGACCGCCAGGGAGACCGGGAGGATCTGCTGCCGCGGCTTGAGGCTCTGGTCGTCGAGGAGCTGCATCAGCGTCTCGACCATGGCGTGGACCTGCTCGCGCGGGGACTGGTGCACCGACGTCAGGGGCGGGTCCATGGCCGGGGCCAGCGTGGCGTTGTCGTCGAAGCTGACCACCGCGACGTCTTCGGGGATGCGACGGCCGGCCGCGTCCAGCGTGCGCAACGCGCCCACCGCCATCATGTCGCTCGCGACGAAGACCGCGTCGAGGTCCGGGTGCCGCGCGAGCAACGCCGACATCGCGGAAGCGCCGCCGGACAGCGTGAAGTCGGCCTCTTCGGCCAGGTCGGCGGGGTCGAGCCCGGCGTCGAGTAGGGTCTTGCGCCAGCCGGCGAGCCGGTCGATCGGGGCGCTCTGGTCCTGCGGCCCGGCGACCGTCCCGATCCTCCGCCGCCCGGCCGCGACCAGGTGCTCCACCGCCAGGCGGGCGCCGCCCTCGTTGTCGAAGTCGACGACGTGGACGCCGCGGCGGATGCCGGCCGCCTGCCCGCCGAACACCACCGGGATCCGCAGCAGCCGCAGCGCCTTGGGCAGCGGGTCGGCCCGGTGCGGCGCGAACACCAGCGCGCCGTCGACGTGGCCGCCCTCGAGGAACCGCACGGTCCGGCTCAGGTCCTGCCGGGTGTCGCTGAAGATCAGCACCATCTGGCGGCCGACGTCGGCGAGCTCCCGGTAGCCGGCCCGCATGACGGCGGCGCGGTACGGGTCGTCGAGCAGCAGGTCCTCGGGCTCGGACAGCACCACCGCGATCGCGCCGGTGCGCCGGGTGACCAGCGAACGAGCCGCCTGGTTCGGGGAATAGCCCAGGTCACGGGCCGCGGCCTGCACCTTCTCGCGCGCCGCCGCGCTGACGTACGCGTCGTCGTTCAACGCGCGCGACGCCGTCGACCGCGACACGCCGGCGAACGCCGCGACATCCTCCAACGTCGGCCGCTCTTCATCCCCTGCTCGAGGCCCCACGCCTACCGCCCTCGCTCCCACAACCACCTGGACGCCGACAGCTTAACCGGCAGGCGGAGACGAAGTCCGGGAGCGCTCCTCGCAGGAAACACTCCGGTCACGACCCCTTGACACCGGTGAAGGCCCCCAGCAGACTCTGCGACACCTGGGAGCGCTCCCAGTCGGGCTCCCAGCAGTGAGAGCGCTCATTCCCGTCAACAAGGTGGTTGAACACGTGAGAACGATCCGGAACGGCCTGGTCCTCGCACTGGGCATCACGATGACGGCGCTCGGCGCCACGGCTTGCGGCAGCGGCGGTGACAGCAGCACCCCGCCCGCGGCGGGCCCGAACGAGCACGTGGACCTGACGCTGGCGACGTTCACCGAGTTCGGCTACGAGGCACTCATCCCGGAGTACGAGCGGCTGCACCCGAACATCAAGATCACCCACCGCAAGACCGGCCAGGGCGGCCCGTACCACGAGGACCTCGTCACCAAGCTCGCCGCCGGCTCGGGCCTCGCCGACGTCACGGCACTCGAAGAGGGCCACCTGTCCGACTTCCTCGACAAGGGCTCGAAGTTCAACGACCTGAGCAAGATCGGGCCGGCCGACGCCTCCCCCGACCGCTGGCTGAGCTGGAAGTACGACGCCGCCAAGACCAAGGACGGCAAGCTCATCGGCTACGGCACCGACATCGGCCCGCTCGCCATGTGCTACCGCAAGGACATGTTCCAGGCCGCCGGCCTGCCGACCGACCCCGAGCAGGTCAAGCCGCTGTTCGCCACCTGGGACAGCTACTTCGCCGCCGGCGCCGACTACGTCTCCAAGTCGAAGGGCAAGGCCTGGTTCGACTCGGCCGCGCAGAACTTCAACGCCATGGTCAACCAGCTCCCCCAGGGCTACATCGGCAGCGACGACAAGCTCGCCGTCGAGAGCAACCAGGGCATCAAGGACGCCTGGACCAAGGTCACCGACGCCGTCGCCAAGGGCGAGTCGGCCAAGCTGACCGCGTTCAGCAACGAGTGGAACACCGGCTTCAAGCAGGGCGCGTTCGCCACGAAGGTGTGCCCGGCGTGGATGCTCGGCGTGATCAAGGAGCAGGCGGGCCCCGAGAACGCCGGCAAGTGGGCGGTCACCGCGGCCTTCCCCGGCGGCGGCGGGAACTGGGGCGGCTCGTACCTGACCGTGCCGACGCAGTCGAAGCACCCGAAGGAAGCCGCCGAGCTGGCCGCGTGGCTGACCGCGCCGGAGCAGCAGATCAAGGCGTTCCAGGCCAAGGGCACCTTCCCGAGCCAGGTCAAGGCCCTCACGGACCCCGCGCTGCTGAGCAAGACCGACGACTACTTCGGCGGCACGAAGGTCGGCGAGCTGTTCGCCGAGCAGGCCAAGAAGGTCCAGAAGCCGCAGTACAAGGGCCCGGGCGACGGCCAGATCCAGGAGAACGCCTCCAGCCCGGCACTGCAGGCGGTCGAACAGGGCAAGTCGGCGGCGGACGGCTGGAACCAGATGGTCGACGCCGCGAAGAAGATCACGCGCTGAGCCGATGACCGTCCTCGACAAGGTCGCGCCGGAAGGGAGTAAGGCCGGGGAGCGAACGTCTCCCCGGCCCACCTTCCGTCACCGGTTGAGCCGGTGGGACGTCAAGGTCTCGCCGTACCTCTACATCGCGCCGTTCTTCATCCTCTTCGGGATCGTCGGGCTGTTCCCGCTGCTGTACACCGCGTACGTCTCGCTGTTCAAGTGGGAAGCCGGCAGCGACGACCCCGACTTCATCGGCCTCGACAACTTCAAGGAGCTCTTCGCCGACGCGCAGTTCTGGAACGCGCTGACGAACACGATCAGCATCTTCCTGCTCTCCAGCATCCCGCAGATCATCATCGCCGTGCTGCTGGCGGCCCTGCTCGGCGCCCGGCTGCGCGGTGCGACCGGCTGGCGGGTGGGCATCCTGCTGCCGTACGCGGCCAGCCTCGTCGCCATCGGCATCATCTTCGCCAACCTCTTCGGCCCGAAGTACGGGTTGATCAACGGCGTGCTGCAGACCATCGGGCTGGATCCGGTCGACTGGCAGGCCAGCCGCTTCGGCAGCCACGTCGCGATCGCGATCATGGTCAACTGGCGCTGGACCGGTTACAACGCCCTGATCGTGCTCGCGGCCATGCAGGCCATTCCGAAGGAGCTGCACGAAGCGGCCCTGATCGACGGCGCCGGCACGTGGCGCCGCTTCTGGAACGTCACCCTGCCGCTGCTCCGGCCGACGCTGATCTTCGTCACGATCACCTCGACGATCGGCGGCCTGCAGATCTTCACCGAGCCGAAGCTGTTCGACGCCATGCCCGGGTCGAACAACGGCGGTTCCACCAACCAGTTCCAGACCGTGACGCTGTACCTCTACCAGACGGCGTTCCAGAACGCCGATCTCGGTTACGCCTCGGCGATCGCCTGGGTGCTGTTCGTGATCATCGTGCTCATCGCGCTGGTGAACTTCTTCCTCACCGGCCGGATCGCGCGTCCCCAGGCGGTGAAGAAGAAATGACCACCCTCCACAGCGACATTTCGAAAACGGGACTCCGACGAAGAGTCGCCACGCTCGGCAAGCCACGCAAGGCGACCTACGTCGTGCTGGCGATCTTCGTGCTCGGTTCGCTGTTCCCGTTCTACTGGTCGTTCCTGGTGGCCAGCCGCGACAACGGGATGCTCACCGAGCGCATCCCGCCGTTCGTGCCCGGCGGCAACTTCTTCGCCAACGCCGCGCGGGTGTTCGACACCGTGCCGTTCTGGAAGGCACTGGCCAACAGCGTCATCGTGTCCGGCACGGTGACGCTGACGACGGTGCTGTTCTCGTCGCTGGCCGGGTTCGCCTTCGCGAAACTGCGGTTCCGGGGGCGCAACAAGCTGTTCGTGTTCATCGTCGTCACGCTCGCGGTGCCCACCCAGCTGGGCATCATCCCGCTGTTCATCGCGATGTCCGAGCTGGGCTGGACGGGGAGCCTGACAGCGGTGATCGTGCCCAACCTGGTCACCGCGTTCGGCGTGTTCTGGATGCGGCAGTACACAGTGGACGCGCTGCCGTACGAGCTGATCGAGGCCGCGCGCGTCGACGGCTGCAGCATGATCCGGATCTTCTGGAACGTCTGCCTGCCCGCGGTCCGGCCGGCCGCGGCGATCCTGGCGATGTTCACGTTCATGATGTCGTGGAACGACTTCCTGTGGCCGCTGGTGGTCCTGGACGCGGGCAACCCGACCGTCCAGGTCGCGCTGGAGAAGCTCCAGAGCGGCTACTACGTCGACTATTCGCTGGTGCTGGCCGGCACGACCCTGGCCACCATCCCGATCCTCATCGTCTTCGTCCTCCTCGGCCGCCAGATCGTGGCCGGGATCATGCAAGGTGCCGTGAAAGGGTGACCATGTCCGTACATCCCGACAGCGTTCGGGCGGAGACCGCGCAGATGTTCCCGCCCGGCTTCGTCTGGGGCGCCGCCACGGCGGCGTTCCAGGTCGAAGGGGCCACCACGGCCGACGGGCGCACCGACTCGGTCTGGGACGTCTTCGCCCGCCGCCCGGGTGCGGTCGTGGGCGGCGACACCGGCGACCCGGCCGCCGACCACTACCACCGGTACTCCGAGGACGTCGGCCTGATGCGCCGGCTCGGCCTCGGCGCCTACCGCTTCTCGCTGGCGTGGCCCCGGGTGCGCCCGGACGGCGGCGCCCCCAACGCCGCCGGGCTCGCCTTCTACGACCGGCTGGTCGACAGCCTGCTGGAGGCCGGCATCGAGCCGTGGGCGACGCTCTACCACTGGGACCTCCCCCAGGCGCTCGAAGAGCGGGGCGGCTGGACGAACCGGGACACCGCCTACCGGTTCGCCGAGTACGCCGAGACGGTGCTGGAGCGCCTCGGTGACCGCGTCGCGAGCTGGTCGACGCTGAACGAGCCGTGGTGCGCGGCGATGCTCGGCTACGCGGGCGGCATCCACGCACCCGGCCGCACCGACCACCCGGCCGCCGTGGCCGCCACGCACCACCTGCTGCTGGGGCACGGGCTGGCGATGGACGTGATCCGCCGCCACGCGCCGGGCGTCCCGGCCGGCATCACGCTCAACCTCTACCCGGTCGTGCCGCACGACCCGGCGAACGTCTCCGACGTCTCCGCGGCCCGCCGGATCGACGGCCTGCAGAACCGGCTGTTCCTGGACCCGGTGCTGCGCGGCGGCTACCCGGACGACCTGGTGGCCGACCTCGCACCGTTCGGGCTGGGGGACATGGTCCGGGCGGAGGACGCGGCGATCATCGCGGCGCACATCGACTGGCTGGGCGTGAACTACTACCGCGACTACCGGGTGGCGGGCCGTCCGGTGCCGGGCAGCGAGCCGGCGGGCCCGGAGTGGGTCGGAGCGGGCGACGTCCACTTCGTCCCGGACCCGGCGGCCCCCCGCACGGACTCCGGCTGGGAGGTCCAGCCGGCCGGCCTGACGGAGTCGCTGCTGCAGGTCCACCGCGGCTACCGAAGCGTGCCGCTGTACATCACGGAGAACGGAGCGGCGTACCCGGACATAGTCTCCGACGGCGGCGACATCGTCGACACCGACCGCGTGGCGTTCTTGGACTCCCACCTCCGAGCAGCGCACGACGCCGTGGCGGCGGGCGTAGACCTACGCGGGTACTTCTACTGGTCATTGCTCGACAACTTCGAGTGGGCCGAGGGGTACGCGAAGAGGTTCGGCCTGATCCACGTCGACTACGCGACACAGGTCCGAACGCTGAAGCGCAGCGCCCACTGGTACTCCCGAGTGATCGGCTTGAACGGCCTGGGCTGACACGGGGCACCGCGAGGGACCTCGAGACCAGCCACCGACGAGAACCCAGACCCCCCGCACCCCGATCCGAAGCCAAAACACGGCCGGCAGCACCGGGTCAAGGCATCTTTCCCGCCTTGACGCGGTGTTGCCGGCCGTAGTCACAATGAAGGCTTCGGGGTGCCGGAAGGGCTTGCCCACCCACCAAAGCGTGCATCCCAGCCGCCGCATTGACAGACTGACCAGTATGGGACTGCGCAGCGAAGCTTGGTTCAACAACCCCGCCGACCCCGGAATGACCGCCCTCTACCTGGAGCGGTACATGAACTGGGGCTTGACCAGGGAAGAGCTGCAGTCCGGCAAACCCATCATCGGCATCGCCCAGACCGGCTCCGACCTCTCCCCCTGCAACCGCCACCACCTCCAGCTCGCCGACCGCACCCGCGAGGGCATCCGCGAGGCCGGCGGGATCGCCATCGAGTTCCCGGTCCACCCCATCCAGGAGACCGGCAAGCGCCCCACCGCGGCCCTGGACCGCAACCTCGCCTACCTGGGCCTGGTCGAGACGCTCTACGGCTACCCGATCGACGGCGTCGTCCTCACCACCGGCTGCGACAAGACGACCCCGGCCTGCCTGATGGCCGCCGCGACCGTCGACATCCCGTCGATCGTGCTCTCCGGCGGTCCCATGCTCAACGGCTGGCACAACGGCGAGCGCACCGGGTCCGGCACGATCGTCTGGAAGGCCCGCGAGCTGCTCGCCGCCGGCGAGATCGACGACGCCGGGTTCATGGAGCTCGTGGCGTCGTCCGCGCCGTCACCGGGGCACTGCAACACCATGGGCACCGCCTCGACGATGAACGCGCTCGCCGAGGCGCTCGGGATGAGCCTGCCCGGCTGCGCCGCCATCCCCGCACCGCACCGAGACCGCGCTCGGATGGCCTACCTGACCGGACGAAGGATCGTGGAGCTGGTGCGCGAGGACCTCAAGCCGTCCGACATCCTGACGCGCGAAGCGTTCGAGAACGCCATCGTGGTGAGCTCGGCGATCGGCGGCTCGACCAACGCGCCCATCCACATCGGCGCGATCGCCCGGCACGTCGGCGTCGACCTGCCCCTCGACGACTGGCAGCGGCTCGGCCACCGCGTCCCGCTGCTGGTCGACCTCCAGCCGGCCGGGAAGTACCTCGGCGAGGAGTTCCACCGCGCCGGCGGCGTCCCGGCGGTGGTGCACGAGCTGATGCGGCACGGGCTCGTCCACGAGGACGCGCCGACGGTCAACGGCCGCACGCTCGGCGACAACTGCCGCGACGCCGAAGCCGGCGACCGGGACGTCATCCGGACCTTCGACACCGCCCTCACCGCCGACGCCGGGTTCCTCGTCCTCAAGGGCAACCTCTTCGACGCGGCGATCATGAAGTCGAGCGTGATCTCGCCCGAGTTCCGCCGCCGGTACCTGACCGGCGGCGTCTACGAGGGCACGGCGGTCGTGTTCGACGGCCCCGAGGACTACCACGCCCGCATCGACGACCCGGACCTCGGCGTCGACGAGCACTCGCTGCTCGTCATGCGCGGCACCGGCCCGCTCGGCTACCCGGGCTCGGCCGAGGTCGTCAACATGCGCCCGCCCGCCGAGCTGATCAAGCGCGGGGTGCACGAGCTGCCGTGCCTCGGCGACGGCCGCCAGTCCGGCACGTCCGGGTCGCCGTCGATCCTCAACGCGTCCCCCGAAGCCGCGGCCGGCGGCGGGCTGGCGGTGCTGCGGACCGGCGACCGGGTGCGGATCGACCTCGCCGCCGGCACCGCGAACGTGCTCATCCCGGACGAAGAGCTCGCGCTGCGGCACAAGGAGCTGGCAGAGTCGGGCGGGTACCCGGTCCCGGAAGCGCAGACCCCGTGGCAGGAGATCCAGCGGTCGATGGTCGACCAGCTCTGCGACGGCATGGTGCTGCGCCCGGCGGTGGCGTACCAGCGGATCGCGAAGACCAAGGGCATCCCCCGCGACAACCACTGACTTTCCCCGGAAAGTGCCGCTTCGGTCGCCGGCGGAACGGGTACCACTGCGATAGCCGAGGCGAGGAGGCCCCCATGCTGCCGGATCGCGAACGCCACGCTCTGCGCGAGATCGAGGCGGAGCTGCAGGCGAGCGACCCCGCGTTCGCGGCAGCCTTCGCCGGCCGCACCCCGCGGGAAGCCAGGCGGTGGAACCTGTTGCTCGTGCTGTCCGACATCACCGCGGGGCTCATGCTGGTCGTCGGCCTGTTCGCCCGCGACGCCGGGCTCGTGCTGTGGGGCACGGTCGGCGCCGGCGCCCTCGTGGCGTGGCACATCGCCCGCGCCGAGACGGCCCGCGGTCCGGCCGCGGACGGCACCGAGCGGCCCTGACCGGTCCACAGTGGACATTTCGGTCTATTCGGCCGCTTTCGCCGCGCCGATGACCGCCTCCGCCACCGCCGGCACCAGCGCCTCGTCGAACACGCTCGGCACGATGCGCCCCGCGTCCAGGTCTTCGCCCACCACGTCGGCCAGTGCGCGCGACGCCGCCAGCAGCATCTCCCCGGTCACCCGCGCCGCACCCGAGTCGAGCAGGCCGCGGAACATGCCCGGGAACGCCAGCACGGTGGTGATCTGGTTGGGATGGTCGCCGCGTCCGGTGGCGACGACCTCCGCGTGCTCGCGCGCCGCGTCCGGGTCGACCTCCGGATCCGGGTCGGCCAGCGCGAACACGATCGCCCGGTCGGCCATCGCGGCGATGTCGGCCGGCTCGAGGAGGCCACCCGCGCTGACGCCGACGAAGACGTCCGCGTCGCGCACCGCGTCCCGCACGCTTCCGGTGGCCCCTGCGGGGTTGGTGTTCTCCGCCAGCCAGTGCTTCTCCCCCATCAGGTCGCGGCCCGCGTGCAGCACGCCTTCGCTGTCGCAGACGACGATCCCTTCGGCGCGGTAGCCCGCGCGCAGCAGCAGCCGCGCGATCGCGCTGCCCGCCGCGCCGGCGCCGGCGATGACGACCGACGTGTCCCCGGGCTCGCGGCCGGTCAGCTTCAGCGCGTTGTGCAGGGCGCCGAGCACGACGACCGCCGTGCCGTGTTGGTCGTCGTGGAAGACCGGGATGTCCAGCTGGTCGTGCAGGCGCCGCTCGATCGTGAAGCACCGCGGCGCGGCGATGTCCTCGAGGTTGATCGCGCCGAAGGAGGTCGCGAGGTCCTTCACGGTGCGCACGAGGTCGTCGGGTTCGCGGCTGACCGGGCAGATCGGCCACGCGTCGACGTCGGCGAACCGCTTGAGCAGCGCCGCCTTGCCCTCCAGCACGGGCAACGCGGCGGCCGGGCCCTGGTCGCCGAGCCCGAGCAGCGCCGACCCGTCGGACACGATGGCGACGGAGTTGGCCTTCACGGTCTCGCGGGCGAGCGCCGACGGATCGTCCGCGATCCGCTTCGCCTGGTCCGCGACGCCCGGCGTGTAGTGCTCGGCCAGGTCGCCGGGGGTGTCCAGGGCGACGCGGGTCGCGACTTCGAGCTTTCCCCGGCTCCGGCTCACGATGCCTTCAGCGCCTTCTCCAATTGGGCGCGCGTCATCTTCGAACGCCCCTTCACACCCTGCTCGCGGGCCAGCTTGCCCAGTTCGGACTTGGACAGGCCGGAGAGGTCCTTCTTGCCGCCGCCCTTGCGGTTCTTCACGCTGCGTGACAGCGCCTCGAAGAGGTCGACGACGTCGGCCGACGGCTCCGGCTCCTCCTCGTGGGCGATCTCCTTGCCCTGTTCCTTGGCCTTGATCAGCTTCTCGACGCGCTCGGAGTACTCGTCGCGGTAGTCGGCCGGCTTCCACGGCGACGTCATCTCGTCGACGAGCGCGAGTGCCATGTCGAGCTCCTTGGGCCGCGGCTTCGGCAGGCTGGGCAGGCCGCCCATGACGTCCTTCGGCTTCCGCAGGTCCGCGACGAAGTGCAGCGTGTTGAGCACCATCACGTCCTCGCCCGCGCGGATCGCGCAGAGGTACTCCTTGCCGCGCAGCACGAACTTCGCGACGCCCGCCTTCTCGCTGCGGTCCATCGCCTGCAGCAGCAGGCCGTACGCCTTGGCGAAGTCCTCCTTCGCCGGCTTGAGCCAGTACGTGCGGTCGAAGAACCAGGGGTCGATCTCGGCCAGCCCGACGAACTGCTCGATGTCGATCCGCCGGGACCGCTCGGGGGCGATCTCGTCCAGCTCGTCGGGCTCGACGAGCACGTGGTCGCCGCCGCCGAGGTCGTAGCCCTTGACGATCTCGTCCTGGGTCACCTCGTCGCCGGTCCGCTCGTTGACGCGGCGGTTGCGGATCCGGTCGGACGTGCCGCGTTCGAACTGGTGGAAGTGGATCGTGTGGTCCGCCACCGCCGGGTACAGCTCCACCGGAACGGTGACCAGCCCGAGGCTCAGCGCACCGCTCCACACCGGTCTGGCCATGTCTCGACCTCCTCACCGGCAGCGATACCCGCGTGGCCGGTGCCCGAAACGCGGCGTGGTAGCGGAGGGTGACGCGCCGGAGCCCGCCGGACGGGTGGTCTCGGCGGGCTCCGGGAGCGTCGTGCGTCAGGCGACTTCGCTGCTGCTGCGGCCGCCGGACCGGTGCAGGCCCAGCATGTCGAGCAGCTGGGCGCAGTCTTCGGCGTCCTTGGCGTTCGCGGCGACGGCCAGGGCCGCCTTGCGCCGCGTCGAAGCCTGCTCCGGCGTGTCCCCGCCCTCCAGGAGGAGGTCCGCCACCGGTCGAAGGTCGTTCCGCTTGTCTCGCATGTTTCTCCCCTCCGGCACTCCCCGGTCACGCTTCGCCGAGGCGATTACCCGGTCTCATCCCACCCAACACAAGAGGCACCGAACGGGTTCCCGGAGACAGCCGAGACTAGGCCGAACGAGTGAATTCGGCCGGTTCCGACCGGGAAACCGGCAAGGTATGTGAGACCCAAGTCACACCAGGAGGCCGGATGGGCACCCAGCTCCGCATCAGCCGTGAGGACGGGTCGCTGCCCTGCGAAGTCTGCGGGTTCCCGACGATGCACGTCGCCCAGGTCGTGGCCGACGACGGGACCGTGCTCGGCCGGACCCTGGTCTGCACGACGTGCCAGCGAAGCAGGCACCGGCCCGACCCGCTGACGGAGACCGAGGCCCCGCCGGACGAGGTCCCGACCGGCCAGCCGTAGCCCAGCGGGCCGGCTCCCGTCACGCGGTCGTGGTCGCGACCGCCTCCACGAACTCCGCCGCCACCTCGTGCAGCTTCCGGTTGCCGTCCTGGGAGCGCTTCACCAGCCGCTGGAACGCCTCCTCGGCGCTGATCCGGTGCGCGGCCATCAGGATCCCCTTGGCCTGGTCGATCACCGCGCGCGTCTCGAGCGCGCGGTTCAGCTGGTCGATCAGCTCGCGCGCCGCGAAGTACCGGCGCGCGCTGCGCAGGCCGACCACCACCGTCGCCGTGTACAGCTCGAGGATCTTCGTGCTCAGCTCGCTGAAGCCGTGCTCGCCGAAGCCGAACAGGTTCACCGCGCCGGACATGTCCTCGTCGACGGTCAGCGGCGCGGCCAGGAAGCTCGCCACGCCCAGCTGCTCGGCCTTCGACACGAACTGCGGCCAGACGTCGCCCACCGCGCCGACGCCGACGCGCACCGGCTGGCCGGTCTCGGCCGCGCGCAGGCACGGGCCGTCCCCGATCCGGTACTGCTCGCGGTCGAAGTTCACGGCCCGCTGGTCCGTGCTGGCCACCGTTTCCGGCACGCCTTCGCGCACCAGGGTGATGCTGGCCATGTCGGCCCCCGGCACCACCTGCACCACGTGATCGCACACCGCCTGCAACATCTGGCCCAGGTCGAGTTCCGAGTCCAGCATCGCGGTCAGGGACTCCATCGCGACAGTCACTTCGTCCAGCCGCGCGGTGAGCTGCTCATGGCCGCCCGTCATCCTGGTGACGCCCTTCTTCTTGGTTCTTCGGGCGCTCTTGACCAGGGAGGACCCGGGCGCGCGCCACTAGTGGGCCGCTAGCGCTTTAACGGGTCCAGGGCGAGATTACTGCATCCCGGTGAGCGCGGGCACAAGCGGTCACCGCCGCGGAGCGCCACACGCCCGTTCGGAGCAACGACGGTTGCGGACCGCTCGCACCCGGTTAGGGTTCGGTCATCGGTTCAGCACAGCAGCCGGCTCGGAACACCTCGAGCGCGGCGCTTCGGCCCCGCGCGGTATCTGGACGGCGGCGAACCGGCTTGATGGTCCCCCAGCTCCGAAATCCCTCCTTGCGGCTGCGCACGACGTGGCCCGCTCCGCACGCGGTGCTGGTCACCGTCCGCGGCGCGCTCGACACCGCGACGGCCGGCGATCTGGCCGCCCTCGTCTCGGACCGCCTGTGGGCCAGACCGGAGCGGCTGACCCTCGATCTGTCCGAAGTGGACTTCCTCGGTGTGGCGGGCGTCCGGGTGCTCCTGCACACGGCGCTGCAGGCCGAGCAGAACGGCACCGAGCTGTCGGTGCGCACCGGGACGAACCCGATGGTCCGCCGGGCTTTGCGGGTGACGGAGGCCGACCGGCGCCTCACGGTCTCGGCACCGCACCCGGAGCCCGCACCGGTCTGAGCCCCGGGGTCAGTGCGACGCGTCCACCCGGGCCTGGGCCCGTTTCGAGCGGACGTGCCGCTCCTCGTTCATCCGTGCGACCGCTTCCGGGTGGTGCAGCTCGAACGCGGGCCGCTCCGACCGGATGCGGGGCAGGTCCAGGAAGTTGTGCCGCGGGGGCGAGCACGTCGTCGCCCATTCGAGGCTGTTGCCGAAGCCCCACGGGTCGTCGACCAGGACCTGTTCGCCGTAGCGGTAGCTCTTCACGACGTTCCAGATGAACGGCAGCGTCGACGCGCCCAGGATGAACGCGCCGATCGTCGAGATCGTGTTCAGCGTCGTGAAGCCGTCCGAGGTCAGGTAGTCCGCGTACCGGCGCGGCATGCCCTCGTCGCCGAGCCAGTGCTGCACCAGGAACGTCGTGTGGAAGCCGATGAACGTCGTCCAGAAGTGCCACTTGCCGAGGCCCTCGTCGAGCATCCGGCCGGTCATCTTCGGGAACCAGAAGTAGATCCCGGCGAACGTCGCGAACACGATCGTGCCGAACAGCACGTAGTGGAAGTGCGCGACGACGAAATAGCTGTCGGTCACGTGGAAGTCCAGCGGCGGCGACGCCAGGATGATCCCGGTGAGGCCGCCGAACAGGAACGTGACCATGAAGCCGACCGCCCACAGCATCGGCGTCTCGAAGGTCAGGTTCCCCTTCCACATCGTGCCGATCCAGTTGAAGAACTTGATGCCGGTCGGCACGGCGATGAAGAAGGTCATGATCGAGAAGAACGGCAGCAGCACCGCGCCGGTGGCGAACATGTGGTGCGCCCACACCACCGCCGAGAGGCCGGTGATCGCGACGGTCGCGAACACCATCAGCCGGTAGCCGTAGAGCGGTTTCCGGCTGAACACCGGCACGATCTCGGTGACGATCCCGAAGTAGGGCAGCGCCACGATGTAGACCTCGGGGTGGCCGAAGAACCAGAACAGGTGCTGGAACATGATCGCCCCGCCGTTTTCGGGGTCGAACACGTGCGCCCCGAGCCGGCGGTCCGCTTCGAGGCCGAACAGCGCCGCCGTGAGGATCGGGAACGCCAGCATGATCAGGACCGCGGTGAACAGGATGTTCCAGGTGAAGATCGGCATCCGCCACATCGTCATCCCGGGCGCGCGCAGGCACACGATCGTGGTGACCATGTTGACCGCGCCGAGGATGGTGCCGAGCCCGGACACGATCAGGCCCATGATCCACAGGTCGCCGCCGATGCCCGGCGAGTGGATGGCGTTGGACAGCGGGGTGTAGGCCGTCCAGCCGAAGTCGGGCGCGCCGCCCGGGGTGAGGAACGAGCTGATGACGATCAGCCCGCCGAACAGGTAGAGCCAGTAGGCGAAGCCGTTGAGCCGCGGGAACGCGACGTCCGGCGCGCCGATCTGCAGCGGCAGGATGTAGTTCGCGAACCCGAAGAGGTTCGGGGTGGCGTAGAGCAGCAGCATGATCGTGCCGTGCATGGTGAAGAGCTGGTTGTACTGCTCCGGCGACAGGAACTGCAGCCCCGGCCGGGCCAGCTCGCCGCGCATCAGCAGCGCCATCGCGCCGCCCGCCATGAAGAAGGCGAACGACGTCGTCAGGTACAGCAGCCCGATCTGCTTCGGGTCGGTGGTGCGCAGCAGCGCGAGCAGCGTCCCGCCTTTGGGTCCGCGTCGCGCCACCGCCAGGGGCACCGCCCGCAGGGTCGGCTTCACGTCGGTCATCCGCAACTCCCGTCGCCGGACTTCTCCCGTACTGCGGGTATTACTCCTGCCGACGGCGTTCCGCGCTAGCCCGAACGGGTGGAGCTACTCCCGCAACGCCGGGAGCAGCTCTTTTTCGGCGAAGTCCAGGAAGCCTTCCTGCTGGTCACCGCCGATCTGGATCAGCGCGACGTCGGTGAAGCCCGCCTCGGCGAACTCGCGGATACCCTCGACGATCGGCTCGACGTCCGGGCCGCAGGCGATCGAGCCGGCGACGTCGTCCTCGCGGACGAACTGGGTGGCGCCGGCGAACCCGGCCGGGCCCGGCAGCTCGGCGTTGACCTTCCAGCCGCCGGCGAACCAGCGGAACTGCTCGTGCGCGCGCCGCACGGCCGCGTCGCGGTCGGTGCCCCACGACACGGGCAGCTGCGCGATCTTGCGGCTCGGCGGGCCGAGCTTCGTCGCGTCCCACTCGCTCGACAGCGCCGCCTTCGGCTCGACCGCGATCATCGCGTCGGCCACCGGGGCGAACCGCTGGATCGACTGCGAACCCGACACCGCGATCCCGATCGGCGTCCGCTTCTCGGGCAGGTCCCACAGCTTCGCCGAGTCGACGCGGAAGTGCTTCCCCTCGTAGTCGAAGTAGCCGCCGTCGAACAGGCCGCCGATGATCTGCACGGCCTCGGCGAGCATGTCGTGCCGGACGTTCGCCGGCGGCCAGCCGCGGCCCACGACGTGCTCGTTGAGGTTCTCGCCCGCCCCGAGCCCGAGGGTGAATCGCCCGCCCGACAGCGCCTGCACGGTCGCCGCCTTCTGCGCGACCACGGCCGGGTGGTAGCGCATGGTCGGGCAGGTCACGAACGTCATCAGCTCAGCGCGGTCGGTGACCTGCGTGACAGCGCCCAGCACGCTCCAGGCGTAGGGCGAGTGCCCCTGTTCGGCCAGCCAGGGCGAGTAGTGGTCGCTCATCACCTCGAAGTCGAAGCCGGCCTGCTCCGCTCCGGCGGCGAACCGGACCAGCTCGTTCGGCCCGGTCTGCTCGGTCATCAGCGTGTACCCGATCCGCATCGGCGCCTCCTTTCCGTCCCGCTCCGCTTACCCGCTCCCGGCGTGGGTAACCGGCTGCCCAGCGTGACGGGAAGACGCCGCTCACCGCCCGGAAGTGGCGTTTACCTCATGATCGACGGGGTACCCAGCCCCGGAGCGGAAGGAGCGGCCCATGCCTCAGTCGTGGAGCAAGAAGCGCGAGCGTCAGTACGAGCACGTCAAGGACTCGGCCGAGGACCGCGGCGTCGGTGAGAAGCGGGCGAAGGAGATCGCGGCCCGCACGGTCAACAAGAACCGCGCGCAGGCCGGTGAGTCCCGGCAGGCCAGCAGGTCGTCGCTCCAGGACAAGTCCCCGCAGCAGCGCGGCGGCGAGCGGGCCGGCAAGGGGAAGGGTCCCGGCGGCCCGACGAAGGACCAGCTCTACAACGAAGCGAAGAAGCGGAACATCGACGGCCGCTCCAAGATGACCAAGAAGGAGCTCGAACGGGCGCTCGGCCGGTGACTAAACCGGAAATCCCTGACCAGCAAGTGTCGTCATTCGCCCAGATGGGTAGTACTTCACGCATGGAAGAAACACGAAGCGGTGGCTCGCACGGCGGCAAGCCGACGCTGGACGAGCTGCTCGAGGAACTGGTGGAGCTGCGCCTGCCGGCCATGGCGGAGCAGATCCCGCTGGTCCGGATGCTCACCCACGGTGTGGTCTCGCGCGCGGACTTCGGGCTGGACGCCATCGCCGACGCCAAGATGGCCGTCGACGAGGCCTGCGCCCAACTCGTCCAGCTGGCCGAGCTCGGCACCCAGCTGCACTGCCGGTTCCGCCAGGGTCTCGACGGCCTGCACGTGACCATTTCGACCCGGTCGAGCGACCCGCGGCCCCCGAGCGACCGCACCTTCGGGTGGCACGTGCTCACCACGCTGAGCCGGTCGGTGACCGCGCACTGCGACGTCCTCCCGGGCGGAGGCGCGGGCATCGTCACGATCGAACTGGTTCTCAACGCGGGAACGAGCGCGTGAGCCCCGAGCGGAAAACCCTCCTCCACCGCCCGGACGAGTACGCCCACTGCGAACCCCTGTTCGAAGAGCTGGGCACCCTCGACCCCGCCGACCCGCGGCACGAGGTCGTCCGCGGCAGGCTGGTGACCGAGCTGCTGCCGCTCGCCGAGCACATCGCCACCCGCTTCTCCGGCCGCGGCGAGCCGCGCGAGGACCTGGTCCAGGTGGCGCGGATCGGCCTGATCAACGCGGTCGACCGCTTCGACCCCACCCGCGGCCACGACTTCCTGTCCTTCGCGGTGCCGACGATCATGGGCGAGGTCCGGCGGCACTTCCGCGACACCGGCTGGTCGGTGCGGGTCCCGCGCCGGCTCAAGGAGCTGCACCTGTCGCTGAGCCAGGGTTCGGCGGCGCTGTCCCAGCGCCTGGGCCGCGCGCCGACGCCGACCGAGCTGGCCGAGCACCTGGGCCTGGACGTCGACGAAGTCCGGGAAGGGCTGCTGGCGGGCAACGCCTACCAGGCCCTGTCGGTCGACAAGCCGGTGCACGACGACGCCGAGGCGCTGTCGCTGGCCGACACCATGGGGGAACCCGACCACGAGATGACCATGGTCGAGAACCACGAGGCCCTCCAGCCGCTGCTCCAGGAGCTGCCGGCGCGGGAGCGCGCGATCCTCGTGATGCGGTTCTTCGGCGGGCTGACCCAGACCCAGATCGCCGACCGCGTCGGCATCTCCCAGATGCACGTCTCCCGCCTGCTGTCGCAGACGCTGGAGCAGCTCCGGGGCAAGCTCAGCGGCGACGGCTGAGCTTGGCCCCGGCGGCTCAGCGGAGCCAGCCCGGGCGGCCGCCCTCGCGGAGCCGCCGCCACTCCCCCGCGAACCGCTCGCGCAGCCGCGCCGCCGTCTCGGCGTCCCGCTCGTACAGCATCCCGAACGTGAACGTGTTCTGCCCTTCCCCGTGCCCGGCGAGGGCGAGGTGGTGCAGGACGTCCCGGCCGACCGTGGTGTCCTGGTGCTCGCCCAGCGTGCTCTGGACGGCCTTGACGTTCTTGCGCCACTTCCGCAGCTTCTTGCCGTAGACCGGCTTGACGGTGTCGGCGGCGTAGCGGGCCCGCTTCGCCTTCTTGCGGACCTCGTGCAGCGCCGTTTCGCGCTCGTGGCCGTCCAGACGGCGCGCCGCCGCTTCGGCGCGGCGCAGCTTCCGGGCGGCCTTGCGCACCGGCTCGCGCAGCGCGGACTTCGCCGGCTTGCGGGCCCGGCCGGTCAGCGGCGGTTCCTCCACCACGGTGTCCAGCGCGCGCAGCAGGTTCCGGTACCGCTTGCCGGTCAGGGCCGCCAGCGCCCGGGTGCGCCCCTCCTCGGCCTCGCGGGCGAAGTACCGGGTGAGGTACTGATGCAGCGGCCCGAGCACCAGCTCGGTGGGGAGCTCGTCGAGCCGGGCCTGCAGCCGTTGCTCGCTCACCTCCGCGTCCCGGGCCGGGGACAGCTCCTGCCCGAGCCACTTCAGCTCGGCCGCGAGGGACGCGGTCGCGTCCTTGTCCACAATGGACCCGAACGTGCGGAGCGCGCTGCGCAGCTTCCGGGTGGCGACGCGCAGCTGGTGCACGGAGTCCTCGACGTCGAGGCGGACGCCGACATCGGCGCGGCGCAGCCGGGCGTAGTGCTCGCGCAACGACGTCACCACGACGTCGCCAGCCGTCGGCTTCTTGCGGCCGCGGGGCTGCGCGGGAACGCGATCGCCGATCAGGCGCCGCAGCTTCGACGGCCACGGCGAGGCCGACGCGCCGGCTTCCGCCAGCGCCCGGTCGAACTCCTCGAGCCGGCCCGGGTCGGTCGCGGGGTCGAGCTCCAGCTCCAGCTCACGCCACTCGTCGAGCCGCGCGCTCTCCCCGCCGGCTTCCCCCGTCACGTGGTCGTCGGTGAGGGTCGCGACGGTCCGGCCGTCGCCGTCGGCCAGCCGGTGGGCGAACCGGTCGGTGCGCAGGTGCGCGATCGGCACCAGCTTCTCCCCCAGCGTGTAGGCGCGCACGAGGCGGCGCAGCCGGCCGGGGACCTTGTTCGGCTCCCCGCCCAGCGGCAGCTGGATCTCCTGCCGCTCGTCGGCGGAGACCGGCAGCTTGAGGTGCCAGCCGGCGTCGTGCCCGCCGACGCGGCGCCGCAGCGTGATGCCGCTCTTGGCGAGCCGGAAGGTCTCGGTGTCGTAGTAGGACGCGTCGAGGATCTGCTCGACCGGGTCGTCCTGGGCCGTGACGCCCGCCACGCCGACGAGTCGCGGCACCCCGCTGCCCGCCACGATCTCGTACTTCCGCTCGCGCTCGATCACCGACGACGGCGCTGCCATGATCATCCTCCTCGAGATCCGGTTCTCCGGTGCGGTTACCCGGCGTGCGCCGGGCCGACACGGGATTCGGCCGCCGGGCAGCGGGTATCCGCTCGGGGAAACCCCGAGTCCGGACCAGGAGCGTGCATGAACGGAAGCCAGCCCGCAACCGACCTGACCACCGTCCTCGCCGGCGATCACCGGGAGCTGGACCGGCTGTGCACCGAGATCGAGCTCGGCCAGGGCAGCCCCGAGAACCGCAAGGACCTCGCCGACCACCTGATCGCGGCGCTCGTCCGCCACGCCGTCGCCGAAGAGTCCTTCATCGACGGTGAGGGGGAGCTCACGAAGGCCGAGGGCCTGATGCGCGACCTGGAGGGCGTGGGACCGCAGGAGACGCGGTTCGAACGCCTGCTGGGCGAGCTGATCCGCGCCGTGCGCCGGCACGTCCACGACGAAGGCCCGGCGGCGGTGCGCGAGGTCCGGCTGAAGTGCTCGCCCGAACGGCGGGCCGAGCTCGGCGAGCGGGTGCTGGCGGCCCGGGCGGCCGCGGCGACGCTGCCGCACCCGGACCTGTCCGACCGCGTGCCGCAGGCTCGCCAGCTGTGGCCGGGCCCGGGTTTCGTCGACCGGGCGCGGGCCGCGCTGCGCCACGCGTCGGAGTGACCACCGGCATCGGGTTGAATGGAGGGCACACCCCGGAGACGACGGAGAAGCATGAGCATCGGTGAAGACGAGTGGGCGCGGGAACGGGCCGCGTTCGGACTGGACGGCGACCGGCCGGTGGGCCCGCTGGCCGGTCAGTTCGCCGACCTCACGCGCACGCTGCTCGACGTGACCCCGACCGTCGGGGGCGTGCTCCGGCTGGTCGTCGGCGCGGCGAGCGCGCTCATCCCGGACGCCGACCTGGTCAGCGTCACCCTCCGGGAGCCCGACGGCCGCTACCACACGCCGGTGGAGACCGACCCGGTCGCGGCGAAGCTCGACCAGGTGCAGTACGACCACGACGAGGGCCCGTGCGTCGAGTCGGCCCGCCCGGACGGGCCGGCGATAGCCTGGTCGCAGGACCTCGCCCGCGACCCGCGCTGGCCGGTGTTCGGCCCGGCCACGGCCGGCCACGGCTACCACTCGGTGCTGGCGACGACCCTGCTCCCCGACGCCCGCCCGCCGCGGCGCTCGGGCGCGCTCAACATCTACTCGCGGCGGCCGGGCGCCTTCGACGGGCCGGCGATCGACCGGGCGCTCCTGCTGGCGACCCACGCGTCCCTGGCGCTGGCGCACACGGAGGCCGTGGTGGCGGCCGACCTGGAGGCGGAGAACCTGCGTCGCGCGGTCGAGAGCCGGGACGTGATCGGCCAGGCGAAGGGCATCCTGATGCAGCGCCGCGGCATCAGCGCCGACGAAGCCTTCGACGTGCTGCGCCGCGCGTCCCAGGACCTGAACGTCAAGCTGGCGGACCTGGCCCGCACGCTCGCCACCCGGCACACCGAGGTGGACCTGCCGATGGCGGAAACCTGACCCCGGACCCGTCCGAGGGCGGCACTTTCCCGGGAAAGCGCCGCCCTCGGACGGGATAGCCGGTTACGAAGCCGAGTACGGGGACCGGTTCTCCAGCGTCGGGCTGACGTCGGGGTAGGTACCCGGCTGGCCCGGCGCCGGTGTCACGGTCGGGCCCTGCTGCTCGGGTTCGACCCGCTGCCGGGGGCCGCGCTGGACGACCGCCTCCACCTCCTGCTCGCCGCGGATGCGCGACAGCACGGCCAGCGTGATGCCGTGGGCGATGGCCAGGATCAGCAGCAAGACGCCGACGCGAGCGACTACGCCCGTGATACCGACGCCGATGTCGATGGTCGACACGAGCGCCAGGACGCCCAGTGTCGCGAGGTGGAACAGGACCGTGACCAGGCGGGTCATCGACGCACCCGCCGCCGGGTCGCCGTAGGAGTTCTCCAGGTAGCGGCGGCCGCTGCGGTAGATGATCTGCCCGTCGATCAGAACCAGCACCACCCCGATCACGAGAAACGACAGGTACGCGTTGGTGCTCATGCCGAACGCTCCTTCCAGGGGGACCTCACCGGGTGAAGTACCCGGCCGGTTGCAGAGGGAAACGCCACGGTCACCCCTTGAACGTGTCCGGGTCCGGCCCGGTGCGGTGGCCCTCGTCGAGCTTGCCGATTGCTGTCAGGTCTTCGTCGTCGAGCTCGAAGCCGAACACGTCGATGTTCTGCTCGATCCGCTCCGGCGTCGACGACTTCGGGATGACGATGTTCCCGAGCTGGAGGTGCCAGCGCAGCACCACCTGCGCGGCCGTCCGGCCGTGCTTGGCGGCCAGGTCGGTCAGCACCGGGTCGTCCAGGACTTCCGCCTGGGCCAAAGGACTCCAGGCCTCGGTGGCGATGCCGTGCTCCTGGTGGTAGGCGCGCAGCCCGGTCTGCTGCAACGCCGGGTGCAGCTCGATCTGGTTGACCGCGGGCACGGTGCCGGTCTCCTCGGCGAGCCGGTCGAGGTGCGCGGGCTGGAAGTTCGACACGCCGATGGCGCGGGCCTTGCCCGCCCGCAGGATGTCTTCGAATCCCTGCCACGTCCGGACGTAGGTGTCCTTGTGCGGCAACGGCCAGTGGATCAGGTAGAGGTCGATGTAGTCGAAGCCGAGCCGCCGCAGGCTGCCTTCCAGCGCGGTGATCGCGTTGTCGTGGCCCTGCGCGTCGTTCGCCAGTTTCGTGGTGACGAAGACGTCTTCGCGCGCGATCCCCGACTCCGCGATACCGGCGCCGACGCCTGCCTCGTTCCGGTACATCTGCGCCGTGTCGAGGTGGCGGTAGCCGGCTTCCAGCGCGGTCCGCACGGTCCGGGCGGTCTCGTCGGGCGGGATCTGGAACACGCCGAACCCGAGCTGCGGGATCCGCACGCCGTTGTTCAGTTCCACGGCCGGGACGTCGGGGGAAGTCATACCCGCCGCCTACCCGGGGTTTCCGGAGGCGAAACGCGGCGAGAGGGTGCCCACCCCGTCGTGTCACTCGATCGTGTGACGTCGGTCGCGCTATCTCGGTCCCAGTGCCGCACCGGGCAAAACCGGCGTGGTTGGTCCCGGGCGGAGCGGGTACACGCCGCCCAGGCAAGGAGGTGTTCCGTGATCGAAGAAGTGAACAAGAAGGCGGCGGCCGACCGCTCGGTCGGCGAGCTGGTGACGGACCTGACCGACGAGGTCAAGCGGCTCGTCCGGGACGAGATGCGGCTCGCGGTCTTCGAACTGCAGCGCAAGGGCAAGAAGATGGGCCTCGGCGCCGGGTTGTTCGGCGCGGCGGGCCTGTGCGCGCTGTTCGGCGTCGGCACCCTGGTCGCGGCCGCCGTGCTGGCGCTCGCGCTGGTCGTGCCCGGCTGGCTGGCCGCGGTGATCGTCGCGGTCGCGTTGTTCCTGGTCGCCGGGATCGCCGCGCTCGTCGGCAAGAAGGAAGTCGCGCAGGGCGTGCCACCGGTGCCCGAAGAGGCCATCAGCGGCGTCCGGCAGGACGTGGACACGGTGAAACAGGGAGTGCACACATGAGCGGGGACTTCCCCAAGAACGCCGAAGAGGCGCGGCTCGACCGGGACACCACCCGGGAGGAGCTGAGCGAGACCCTGGCCGCGCTCGGGCAGAAGCTCGACGTGAAGAGCCGGGTCAAGGAGAACGTCGACGACAAGCTCGACCAGGCGACCGCGAAGGTCGCCGACGTGACGAACGAGACGACCGCGGTCAAGTTCCGCCAGGGCGCCGACGCCGTGCGGAGCAACCCCGTGCCGATCTTCGCCGGGGTGCTGGGCCTGGTGATCGTGATCCGGCTGATCCTGCGACGGAGGAGCGACTCGTGAACAAGGTGCTGTACAAGCCGCTGAGCTGGGTGGCGGGGGCGCTCGGCGGCATCCTCGCCGGCCAGGCGTTCAAGCAGGTCTGGAAGCGCGTGGCGGGCGAAGAAGACGCGCCCGACGCCACCGACCGCGACTACACCTGGCGTCAGGTGATCATCGCGGCGGCGGTGCAGGGCGCGATCTTCGCCGCGGTCAAGGCCGCGACCGAACGGGCCGGTGCCATCGGCTACGAGAAGGCGACCGGCGACTGGCCGGACGACTGACCGAGGCAGGCACAGCGTCCATAGTGGACGGCGGTCACGCCTCCCGGCCGGGTTCGGGGACCGGGGTCAGGTCCGCGAGCGCGGCGTCGACGCGGGGGTGGATCTCCAGCAGCACGTCCGCGCCGGTGGCTTCCAGCGAGCGCGTGACGGCGTGGCCGCCGAGGACGACGGCGAGCCTGACGCGGGCGCTCGCTTCGAGCAGCGAGCGGACGCCGGCGCAGCTGAGGAACGCGACCCGGGTCAGGTCGACGATCAGCCGCTCGCCCGTGGCGAGGGCCTCGTCGAAGGTTTCGACGGTTGCCGCGTCGATGTCACCGACTAAAGTGACCACGCGGATGCCGCCCGGTCTCTTGGTGGTGGTGTAGGTCAGGCCGGACGGTTCGTCGATCGTGCGAAAGCAGTACATGGCGCTCCCTATCGCAGCGTGCAGGGGCGCTGACCGGAGCACGTGATTCTGAACAACAGCCAACTCCTCTGACCGTACGCCCCTGGGCCCCCAGGTCAACCCCGCGGGCTTCCCCGCCCCGACCTCGGGTAATCGCCGGAAGACGGACATCCGGCCGGGAAGGAGATCCATGCGAGTCGTGATCGTCGGGGGTGGTTTCGCCGGTTACCACGCGGCCAAGAGCCTCCGGAAAAGTGCCGGTGAAGACGTCGAAGTGGTGGTGCTGAACCCCACGGATTATTTCCTCTACCTGCCGCTCCTGCCGGAGGTGGCAGCCGGGATCCTCGACCCGCGGCGCGTGACGGTTTCGATCCCCGAGACGCTCCCCGGCGTCCGCCTGGTGCTCGGCGTCGCGACCGGCGTCGACTTCGACGCCCGGCACGTCACGTTCACCGATCCGGAGGACCAAGAGCACCGGATCGGGTACGACCGGCTGGTGCTCGCCGCGGGCAGCGTCAACAAGCTCCTGCCGATCCCGGGCGTCCCGGAGTACGCCCACGGGTTCCGCGGCGTGCCCGAAGCGCTGTACCTGCGCGACCACATCACGCGCCAGATCGAGCTGGCCGCCACGGCCGAGGACCCCGCCGAACGCGACGCGCGCTGCACGTTCGTGGTGGTCGGCGCCGGCTACACCGGGACCGAGGTCGCCGCGCAGGGTCCGGCGTTCACCGACGCCCTCGCCGCGCGCCACCCCGAGCTGGCCGGGCAGAAGATCCGCTGGCTGCTGCTCGACGTCGCCGAGCGGGTGCTGCCCGAGCTCGGCAAGCGGCTGGGGAGTACCGCCGACCGCGTGCTGCGCGCCCGCGGGGTCGAGGTGCTCATGAAGACCTCGGTCGACCACGCGGACGCCAAGGGCGTCACGCTGACGAACGGCGAGCCGGTGCCGGCCCGGACCCTCGTGTGGTGCGTCGGCGTGCGGCCGGACCCGCTGGTGGCCGACCTCGGGCTCGAGACGGCGAAGGGCCGCCTCTGCGTGACCGAACAGCTCGTCGTGCCCGGCCACGACGACGTCTTCGCCTGCGGCGACGCGGCGGCGGTGCCCGACCTCACCCGCCCCGGCCAGTACACGGCGATGACCGCGCAGCACGCCGAGCGGCAGGGGAAGCTCGCCGGGCGCAACGTCGCGGCGTCACTGGGGTACGGCAGCGCCGGCACCTACCGGCACCACGACCTCGGCTTCGTCGTCGACCTCGGCGCCGGTGCGGCCGCGGCGAACCCGTTGCACATCCCGCTTTCCGGGCTCCCGGCGAAGGCGGTGACCCGCGCGTACCACCTCATGGCGATGCCGGGCAACCGCGTCCGCACGGCCGTCGACTGGATCCTGGAGCGGCTGACCGGCCGCCAGACCGTCCAACTGGGACTCGTCCGCTCCGGCGCGGTGCCCCTCGACACCGACTCCCCCGAGCTCCCCCGGCGCTGACGTTCAGCCCCGCGGCGACGCCGGTAAGTCGTCGTCGAAGACGGACAGGGCTTGACGGCGGTGCAGCAGGTCGACGGCCTCGTCGAGCTGCCGTTCGAGGTCCTTGAGCCGGAGGCGTTCGTCCGGAGTGAGTCCACCGTGGTGGAGGGCGCCCTTGCGCAGCCGGTGCTCCTCGTCGATCAGGTCGGCTATGCGGTCGGTGATTTCGTGGCCTGCCATGGAAATCCCCTCCTGTCCGCCCGCGAGCATACGCCGCGCGGGTGGCCCCGCCCGAGTGATGTGGGGCGCGGGAGGGTGCACCTCGCGCGACGTTGTTGGGGCGCACGCCACGCTCCGGCTGTGGGTTCGCGGCGGCAGCTCCGGTCGGCGGCTTGCGGCCGGCAGCTCCGGCCCGCGGCGCAGCTTCAGCTCGCGGCTCCGGCTCGCGCGGCCACTCGACTCCGGCCGCGGCTGCGGACTCGCGGCGGTAGCTCCGGCCGGCGGCGGCTCGCGGCTGCAGCCCCCGACTCCAGCTCCCGGCTGCGGATGCGAGCTCGCGGCGGCGGCTCCGGCCCACGGCGGCGCCTCCGCCTCCGGCCGGCGGCTGCGGCTTGCGGTCAGCGGCTGCGGCTCCCGGGCTCCCGGCTGCGGCTGCGGCTCCCGGGGACTCGGCTGCGGCTGCGGCCGGCGAGCGTCGCGAACGAGCCATCCGCGACCTTCCCCACCCGCCGAACCAACCCTCAGCGCCCCCTCCACACGAGCCGGCACCCGCCGCGCAACCCCGACCCCACCTACCCCTCCCCACCCCGAGCCAACTCCACGAACGCCCGCACTACCGGCCCCACCGCCCCAGCCCGCCAAGCCAACCCCAGATCGATCACCGGCACTGGCTCCTCCAACCGCCTCAACACCACCCCCCTCGGCCGCAACCCGCGCGCGCGGTGCTCCGGGACCGCCGCGATCCCCGCTCCCTCCGCCACCGCGCGCAGCAGCTGCTCGTCCTCCGGTTCCTCGCGGACTATCCGGGGCACTCCGCCCGGCCAGACCTGCTCGCTGATCGCGTCGTACTGGCCCGGCCCGTTCGATCGCGGCCAGAACACCGCCGGCTCCGTCGCTATCCAGGCCCGGCGCAGGCGGCCGCGGCGGCGGGCCAGCGCGTGCCCGGACGGCAGGGCGATCAGCACCTCCTCCGACCCCACCACCGCCACCTCGATGCCCGGTGCCACCACCGGTGGGCGGACGAACCCCACGTCGATCTCGCCCGCGAGGAGGCGCGCCAGGTTCAGGCTCGTCCAGCCCGTCTCCAACGCCAGCTCCACTCCCGGGAACGCGGTGCGGTACGCCGCCACCAGGTCGCCGGCCAGGGGGCCCGGTGCCGACCGCGTGTACGCGATCCGCAACCTTCCCGCGTCGCCGCGGCCGGCCGCCGTGATCACGCCGCGGGCCCGGTCCAGGCGGTCCAGCAGCTCCCGGGCCTCCGTCGCCGCCACGCGGCCGGCCTCCGTCAGCGCGAAGCGCGGGCCCGAACGGTCGAGCAGCGCCACCCCCAGCTCCGCTTCGAACGCCCGGATCTGCTGGCTCAGCGAAGGCTGGGACACGAACAGCCGCGCCGCCGCGCGAGTGAAGTGCATCTCCTCGGCGAGCACGGCGAAGTAGTGCCAACGGCGCAGGTCCACCCAGCCACTATAGGCCGGGCCTATAGATCAGGACGGACGAAGTCTTGGACCGTCCCACAGACCAGGTCCAAGACTGGCAGACGTGAACCGCACCGATCGCAAGCTCCACGCCCTCGCCGCCGCCGCGGGCAACGACCTCCTCGACCCGATGGCCGGCTTCGTCGACCTCGCCGGGATCCGCGAGGCCGTCGAGGACCTGACGAAGGCCTTCGCGCCGCTCGGGCGCGTCCAGCACACCGTCGCCGCGAAGGCGTGCGGCCTCGCGCCCGTCCTGCGGTACCTCGCCGATCTCGGGGTCGACGCCGAGGTCGCGAGCCCGGGTGAGACCGCGGTCGCCGAAGCCGCCGGGGTCCGCGGTGCGCGGCTCGTCCTCGACTCCCCCGCCAAGACCACCGCCGAGCTCGTGCACGCCCTCGCCGAAGGCACCGCGATCAACGCCGACAACTTCCAGGAGCTCGCCCGTCTCGACGCGCTCGTCGAGGACACCCCGCGCTCGGTGCTCGGCCTGCGGATCAACCCCCAGATCGGCGCGGGGCGGATCGGCGACACCAGCACCGCCACCTCGACGTCGAAGTTCGGCATTCCCTTGCGGGACAACCGAAACCTCGTCAAAGAAACTTTCGCGCGACGGCCGTGGCTGACCCGGCTGCACGTCCACGTCGGCTCGCAGGGCTGCCCGCCCGAGCTGATGGCCGACGGCGTCGCCGCGGTGCACGCGCTCGCCGAGGAGATCAACGCCGAAGCCGGACGCCGGCAGGTCACCAGCCTCGACCTCGGCGGCGGCCTGCCAGTGAACTTCGCCTCCGAGGACCCCGGCCCGACCCACGCCGACTACGTCGCGACGCTGCTGGCGAAAGTCCCGGCGCTGGCCGACGGGCGCTACTCCTTCGTCACGGAGTTCGGCCGGTCCCTGCTGGCGAAGAACGGCTTCCTCGTCAGCACCGTCGAGTACACGAAGGTCGCGGGCGGCCGGCACATCGCCGTGACGCACGCGGGCGCGCAGGTCGCGGCCCGCACGGTGCTCCAGCCCGAGCACTGGCCGCTGCGGCTGACCGCGCTCGACGCCGCGGGCCGCCCGAAGACGGGACCCGAGGTGCCGCAGGACGTCGCCGGGCCGCTGTGCTTCGCGGGCGACCTCCTGGCGAAGGAACGGCCGCTGCCGCTGCTGGAGCCGGGCGACTTCGTCGTCGCGCACGACACCGGCGCCTACTACTTCGGCGCGCACTACGCCTACAACACGCTGCCGCGCCCGGCCGTGCACGGCTTCACCGTGTCGGAACGCGGGCACGTGGAGTTCACGCCGATCCGCCGCGCGCAGTCGATCGCCGAGCTGGTCGCGGACGCGGGCGGCGAGTTCGTCGGAGTGCTCCCGGAAGCGTGATCACCGGCGTAGCATCCGGGCACGCCGATGGGGGGACTGCCATGGGGGCCGGTCGGGAACTGCCGCGGTTCGCCGCGACGGGAGTGGGCATCGTCGTCGCCGCGCAGGCGGTGATCCTGACCGCGCTGTCCGGCCGCTACGGCTTCCACCGCGACGAGCTGTACTTCGTCGCCGCCGGGAAACGGCCGGACTGGGGCTACGTCGACAACCCGCCGATCACGCCGTGGCTCGCGCGCGCCTCGACGGCGGTGTTCGGCGAAACCCCGATGGGACTGCGCGTCGTCGCGACCCTGCTGGGCATGGCGACGGTCGTGGTCGTCGTGCTGATGGCCCGCGAGTTCGGCGGCGACCGCCGCGCGCAGCTGTTCACGGCGCTCGCGACCGCGCTCTCGACGTACGTGCTGGCCGTGACGCACATGCTCGCGACGAACACCGCCGACACGTTCCTGTGGTCGCTCGTCACCTTCTTCGGCCTTCGGCTGCTGCGCACCGGGGACGGCCGGTGGTGGCTCGCCGTCGGCGCCGCGGCCGGACTCGGCCTGGCGAACAAGTGGCTGGTGCTGCTCCTGCTGGCCGGGCTCGGCGTGGGCGTGGCCGTCGCCGGGCCACGGCGGGTGTTCCGGACCTGGTGGCTCGCCGCGGGCATCGGCGTCGCCCTCGTGCTGGCCGCGCCGACGGTGCTCTGGCAGGCCTCGCACGGCTGGCCGATGCTCACCGTCGCGGGCGGGATCAGCGCGGACGACGGCGTCGAGAACCGCGTGCTGTTCGTGCCGATGCAGCTGGTCTACCTGTCGCCGGTGCTGGTGCCGGTGTGGATCGCCGGGCTCCGGCGGCCGCTGTTCGACGAGCGCGTGCGCTGGGCGCTCGCCCTCACGATCGCCTACCCCGTGGTCTGCGTCGCCCTGCTGGCGCTGGGCGGGAAGCCGTACTACGCCGTGCCGCTGCTGCTACCGCTGGTGGCGCTCGGTGCCGAACCCGCACTGGGGTGGCTGGCCCGGGCCGGGACGGTGGCGCGGGCCCTGACCGGCGTGGCCGCGGCGGTGTGCGTCGCGGTGTCCGTCCTCACCGGACTCCCGGTGCTGCCGGCCACGGCGCTGGGTCCGGTGCTGGCGGTCAACAAGGAGCCCGGCGAGCAGGTGGGCTGGCCGGAGTTCGCCGACAGCGTCGCCGGTGTGTGGGCGCGGATCCCCGCCACCGAGCGGGACACCGCGGTGATCCTCGCCGGGAACTACGGGGAAGCGGGCGCGCTCGAGCACTTCGGGCCCGCGCGCGGGCTGCCCCAGCCGTACTCGCCGCACATGTCCTACGCCGACTGGGGCCCGCCGCCGGACCGGCAGGTCGGCCCGGTGCTGCTGATCGGGAGCTTCGAGCGCGACTCGCCCGCGACGCGGCTGATCACCGGGTGCCGGGTGGTGACCAAGTTCCACAACGCCGAAGGCATCGACAACGACGAAGACGGCGTCATGCTCTCGCTGTGCACGCTGACCGAGCCGTGGTCGACGGCGTGGCCGCTCTTGCGCCACTACTACTGAACGGGTTCGCGCTACCCTCGGGCGCATGGTGGCGAGGCGCACGGCGGTGGCCGTGGTGGGGGCGGGCCCGGCCGGGCTCACGGTGGCGAACCTCCTGCGGCGGGCGGGAATCGGCTGTGTGCTGCTGGAACGGGAAAGCCGGGCGTTCATCGAACAGCGGCCGCGGGCCGGGTTCATCGAGGAGTGGGCCGTACGCGGCCTGGAACAACGCGGGCTCGGCGAGCAGCTCGTCGCGAAGGCGCCTCGGCACGAGGCGTTCGAGTTCCGGTTCGCCGGGCAGCGCCACGTTTTCCGCTACGGCGACGTCACCGGACAACGGCATTTCGTGTACCCGCAACAGCTTCTGGTCACCGATCTGGTCGCGCAGTACACCGGCGCGGGTGGCGAAGCCGTCTTCGAGGTCTCCGACGTCCGGCTGCACGACCTGACGTCGGGCTCCCCCGCCGTCACGTTCCGGACCGCCGCGGGAGAGCACCGGCTCGACTGCGACTTCATCGCCGGCTGCGACGGCGCCCGCGGCGTCTCCCAGGGCCACCTGCCCCCGGAATCGACCGTGAAAGCCCACCACGACTACGGAATCGGCTGGCTGGCCCTGCTCGCGGAGGCACCGCCGTCCGCCGCCGGCGTGCTGTTCGGCATCCACCCGCGCGGGTTCGGCGCGCACATGGCGCGCACGCCCACGGTGACGCGGTTCTACCTGCAGACCGCGGCGGGCGAGACCGAAGCGGACTGGCCCGACGAGCGCGTCTGGGAAGAGCTCCAGGCCCGGCTCGCGGTGCCGGACGGCCCGATCACCGAGGGAAAGCTGGTCGAGAAGCGGATCCTCGACATGCACAACTACGTCGTGGAGCCGATGGCGCACGGCCGGCTGCACCTGGCGGGCGAGTCGGCGCACCTGGTCGCGCCGATCGCGGCGAAGGGCATGAACCTCGCCCTGCACGACGCGTTCCTCCTCGCGGAGGCGTACGAGGCGCACTACGCGGGCGACCCCACGAAGCTGGCCGGGTACTCCGCCGCGTGCCTGCCGCTGGTGTGGCAGTACCAGGAGTTCTCCCTGTGGCTGTCGGACATCTTCCACCACACCGCGGCCGCGGGCGAGAACCCGTTCGCGGCGCGCATCGCGGAGGCCCGGATGCGTCGCCTGCTGGGTTCACCCGCGGCCGCGGCGGCGTTCGCGGAGCTCTACATCGGCAAGAACGCCGACCTCTAGCTCCAGGCGATCTTGAACACCCAGGCGAAGCGGCCCGCCTGCCGGGCCGCGGCCGGGACGTCGATCACCAGCGAGCCGTTCTCCACCGTCCAGTGCAGGTTCCCGCGGTGGCCCAGGAGCGTCACGCGGTCCCCGGAGCGGATCGGCACGGGCGCGTCGACGACCAGCCTGCTGCCCGGCGCCACCAGCGAATGCACGTAGAAGGCCTCGTTCTGCTTCACCGTGAACCGCAGGTCGCCGAGCTGGGCCATCCGCGACCAGTACGTCGTGCCGTAGATGGCTTCGCCGTTGACCTTCAGCCACGCACCCGCGTCGCGCAGGTGCTTCTGCATCACGTCCGGGATGGTGCCGTCGAAGTCCGGGCCGATGTCGAGCAGGAAGTTGCCGTTCTTCGACACGATGTCGACGAGCGTCCGGACGACTTCCTCCGCCGTCATGTACCGGTCGTCGGGGGTCGCGCGGTTGTAGCCGTAGGAGAACGGGTCGAGGCCGCGGCTCGCCTCCCACTTCGCCACCACGGTGTTCGGGTACGTCGTGTACTCCGGCGTCGTGAAGTCGTGGTCGGGGATGCCGCCGCGGTCGTTGTAGGTGACGTCCTTGGCGCGCTTGCGGTTCTTCGCGTGGTTGAAGTACTCCGAGACCACCGCGCGCGAGTCGTTGACGCCGCCGATGTCGAACCACAGGACGTCCGGGTCGAAGTCCGAGATCAGCTCGAGCACCTGCGGCGCCTGGTAGTCGCGCACGAAGTCCTTCCCCGCGGTGTACCCGGTGTAGGGCAGCGGCGCGCCGGTGTACGGGTTGCGCGGCGCGTGGCCCATCCACGGGTTGTCCGGGTTGAACCACTCCGGCAGCGAGAAGTACAGGCCGTTGCGCAGCTGCGGCGTGTACTTGCGCGACGCCGCGAACAGCTCGGCGATGATGTTCCGGCGAGGGCCGAGCTTCACGGAGTTGCGGTCGCTGACCTCGGTGTCCCACAACGCGAAACCGTCGTGGTGCTTGGACGTCAGGACGTAGTACTCCGCACCCGCGTCCGCGATGAGGTTCAGCCAGCTCCGCGGGTCGAACTTCGCCGCGGTGAACATGGGGATGAAGTCGTCGTAGGCGAAGTCCTCGCCGTACTTTTCTTTGTGATAGGCGTAGGTCGCGCCGTTCGGGTCCTGCTGGTTCTGCCAGTACCACTCGGCGTACTGCTGCCCGACCGGCGCCCACGCCGGCACGGCGTACACGCCCCAGTGGATGAAGATGCCGAACTTGCTGTCGGTGAACCAATAGGGCGCGCGGTGCGTCGACAGCGACGCGTCGGTCGGCCGGAAGTCCGGGACGCCGAGGGTGATCGGGACCTGCTGGGTGGCGAGAGTGCCGCGCCCGGCCGTGACGCGGACCTGGCCGTTCGTGGTGGTCCCCGGCGGCACGGACGCGTTCGGCGCGAGCCCGAGCCGGACCGTCGCCTGCTCCCCCGGCGCCAGCGCGCGGATGGTCGCCGGCACGGTCGTGCGGCCACCGGGGACGTCGACGGTGACGGTGATCTTGTCGCGCGCGCCGAGCCACACCGTTCCCGCGTTGACGACGGTCGCCTCGGCGGCCTGCGGACCGCCGTCGGCCAGCAGGTTGGCCGACGAGCGGCCGTCGAGGATCAGGGCCGCGCGGCCCACGGCCACCGGCTGCAGGGTGAGCGCGAAGACGTGCAGGCTGGAGACGTTCGGCGCCGGCGTGGCCGTGGTGGGCAGGGTCAGCGCGACGGCGTCGCGGGCCGGGTCGACCCAGACCTGGCCGGTGGCCAGGGAAACGGGGTTGTCGTCGACGACCCCGCCGGGTGCGTAGCGGAACGGCGAAACCAGGGCGCCGGTGCCGGTGTACCAGTCGGGACCGGAGAGGGAGCCGGTGCTCGTGGTGCCGTCGGCGTAGTGCACGGTCGCCGTCCCCCCGGTGGTGCCGTAGCTGGCGGCGACCAGGAAGTACGCGACGAAGTACCGGCCTTTCGGCAGGTCGATCGTCTGGCCGGTGGCGGCGATGTTGTTCTTGGCGCCGGCCGCGGCGGAACCGAGCCGGAACGGGACGCCGCCGACGGTCGTGGTCTGCCCCACCGGCAGGTGCTCGGCCGGGAAGGTGTAGCCGGAGCCGTCGAAGTCGCCCCCGGTGGCCGACGCGCTGTCGATGCCGTCGTTCGAGAACCAGGCGTCGAGCGCGACCGGGACGGGCGGCGGGGGCGGCACGATCGGGGTGTCGGGGCTGTCCGGAGCGGCGTCCACGGGCACGGCGGCACCGGCGGGGGTGCGGCCGGCCGCGCTGAGTGCCACGGCGCCACCCAGGGCGATGCCGAGGGCTTGACGGCGAGGGAAGGTCGTCACTGAACCTCCAGGGATCGGATGACTACGGCGGAATGACGACAGAGTTCGCCCCTTGCTGGCCGATCTGTCGATGGCGGAGCTGATTCATCCGATGAATGACCATCGTCGCTGCGCCTGCCGCTGTCAAGGGGCCAACCGGAGCGATCGTTATGAACCGTGCTCACGTCGGGCTCGTGGTCCTGGGTAACGAGCTGCAGCACTCGCCGCCAGAACCAGCCGCGCACCGAAAGGCCAGACTGATGTCGACCTACCCGAACGCGTTGAGCCGCCGAGCCATCGCCATGTTGAAGGCGGTCGCCGAAGGGCGTGCCGAGCTCCGCTGCAGCTGTGAACCCGACCTCCGCGTGGACGGGTTGTCCTGCTGTGACCAGAACACCGCCCACGACCTCGCCCGCGCCGGGCTGATCCGCGCGGTCGGCGTCACCGTCGTCGGCCAGTGGGCACCGGCGGAACTGACCGATGCCGGGCACCGCGCGCTCGGCAGTGGCCTTCCCGCCGCCGCAGCCTGAGCCTCCCGCTCGAAGGCCGTGAAGGGCACACCGAGTTCCTTCGGTGTGCCCTTCACGGCTTTCCACGTCCCCGGCCTGCGGCGGCGCGAGAAAACCTCGCGAACGGACTGAACCGCCCCGGGCCGGTGGCCGTGCTCTGAGGTGAGGGCGTCTCGCACACGCCCTCCGGAGTCGCTACGACGAAACGATCCGGGCCAGCCTCCGCCCGATCGGGACCGGGCAACTCCGGCGAGCGGCCGTCGCGGCAACGGCCACCTCGCGCGGGCCCGTCCGGCATCCCCAGAATCCCGGACGGGCCCGCCCCGGACTGTCCGGGATCTTGTCCGATTCGATCACCTGATCAGCGGTCCCTGACCTGGAGTAGTCGCGCCACGGTGAGTGCATGCGACGCTTCCTGGCTCTGAGCGCGGCACTACTGGCGGGGTTCGGCATCCTCACGACGTCCGGCAGCGGGAACCCCGTCGGCGCGGACCCGGAAAGCGCTCTCCCCGCCACGGCCGAACACGCCGTCGGCGGCTGGGTCGGCACGTGGGCCGCCTCGCCCGCGTCCGCCGTCGGCAACACCCCGGACGGCTACCCCGGTTACTCGATCCGCAACGTCGTGCACAGCAGCGCCGGCGGCACCCGGACGCGCGTGCACCTCTCGAACGCCTTCGGCGCCTCTCCCCTGACCTTCGGGCACGTCACGATCGCCGTCCAGGGCACCGGCCCGGACGCCGTGCCCGGCACGCTGCGCTCCCTCACCTTCGGCGGCGCGGCGAGCGTCGTCGTCCCCGCCGGCGCCGAGGCGCTGAGCGACCCGGTGGGCCTGCGGGTGCCGGCCGACGCCAACCTGCTCGTCACGACCTACGTGCCCACGAAGTCCGGGCCCGTCACCTACCACCCGGCCGCGGCGCAGACGTCGTACTTCACCCGCGCCGGCGACTTCGCCGGCAGCGAGTCGGGCGCGCCCTACACCGAGCAGACGTCGGTGTGGCATTACGTTTCCGGCGTCGACGTCCAGGGCGGGGCCGAAGCCTCGATCTTGACGCTCGGCGATTCGATCACCGACGGCGTCGGCTCGGTCGCCGGGGCCAACCACCGCTGGCCGGACTACCTCGCCGACCGGCTGCACGGCCGGTTCGGTGTGCTCAACGCGGGCATCAGCGCCAACCGGCTGCTGCTCGACGTGCCCGGGTCGGGCGCGGGCCAGAACGCGTTGTCCCGCTTCAACCGCGACGTGCTGAGCGTCGGCGGCGTGCGGACGCTGATCGTGCTGGAAGGCATCAACGACATCCAGCAGGACCCGCACCAGACCGACCCGGCCGCGATCACCTCGGCCTACCGGCAGCTGGTGACGCAGGCGCACGCGCGCGGCATCCGCGTCCTCGGCGGCACGCTCACGCCGTTCAAGGGCTGGCGCGTCTACGACGAAACGCTCGAAGCGACCCGCACCGCGGTGAACACGTTCATCCGCACCGGCGGCGTCTTCGACGGCGTGGTCGACTTCGACGCCGCGGTCCGCGACCCGGCCGACCCGCTGCGGATGCTCCCGGCGTACGACTCCGGCGACCACCTCCACCCCGGCGACGCGGGCTACGAGCGGATGGCCGCCGCGGTCCGCCTAGACCGGTTGTGAGCGCGGGATGAACAGCACCGCGACCAAGCTGAGCACCGCCACCCCGACGAGGTAGAGCGCCACCGAGAACGAAGTCCCCGTGACCGCCTGCAACTTCGTCGCGATCAACGGCGCGAAGGCACCGCCCAGCACCGCGCCGACCGCGTAGGAGAACGACGCGCCGCTGTAGCGGTACCGCGGCTCGAACAGCTCCGCGAACAACGCCGACTGCGGCCCGTACGTCGCGCCGAGGCCGACGTTCAGCACCACGACGGCCACGATCAGCCAGCCGGTGGCCTTGGTGTCGACCAGCAGGAAGAACGGGATGGGCCAGACGACCAGCAGGATCGACCCGGCCAGGTACACCGGTTTGCGGCCGACGCGGTCCGACCACGCCGCGGTCACCAGGATGCTCACCAGCCACGTCACGCTGCCGACGATGACCACCACCAGCAGGGTGGTGCGGTCGATCTTCAGCACCGACGTGCCGTAGGACAGCAGGTACGCCAGGAAGATGTAGCCGATCGCGGTGTTGGCGATGAAGCTGCCCGACGCCACCAGCAGCGCCCGGGGCCGTTCGCGGAAGACGTCGACTATCGGCCGGCTGCTGCGCGCCCCTTCTTCCCGCAGCCGCGCGAACACCGGTGACTCCTCGATACGCAACCGGATCACCAGGCCGACGCCGACGAGCACGATGCTCGCCAGGAACGGCACCCGCCAGCCCCACGCCGCGAACTGCGCGTCGGTCATGGTGCGGCCGAGGACGAAGAAGAACAGCTGGGCCAGGATCAGCCCGGCCGGGACGCCGATCTGCGAGAACGCGCCGTACTGGCCACGACGCCCTTCCGGCGCGTGTTCGACCGCCATCAGCGCCGCACCGCCCCACTCACCACCCGCGCTCAGGCCCTGCAGCAGCCGCAGGACCAGCAGCAGGATCGGGGCCCAGACGCCGATCGCGGAGTACGTGGGCAGCAGGCCGACGCCGACCGTGGCGACGCCCATGAGGAGCAGCGACAGCACGAGCATCGCCTTGCGGCCGACGCGGTCGCCGAAGTGGCCCCACAGGATCCCGCCGACCGGGCGGGCCAGGAACCCGACGCCGAGCGTCGCGAACGCGGCGAGGGTGCCGGACGCCGGCGAGAGCGACGTGAAGAAGAGCTTGCCGAACACGAGCGCCGTCGCCGTGCTGTAGATGAAGTAGTCGTACCACTCGATGGTGGTCCCGATCGCGCTCGCGACGGCGACCCGTCGCAGCTGCCGAGCCGCCTCGGCCGGCGCCGGGGTGCTCACGAACCCGCGAGCGCCGGGAGGAGGTCTTCGGCCAGCAGGTCCATCAGCAGCCCGTCGTGCCAGCTGCCGTCCGGACCGCGCTCGTAGGAGCGCATGGTGCCGACCGGCTGGAAGCCGAGCGACTGGTAGAGCTGGATCGCGGACTTGTTGTCCGCCGCGGGGTCGATCACCACCCGGTGGTGCCCGCGCACGCTGAACAGGTGCTCGGCCAGCGTCCGGATCGCGTCCGAGCCGAGGCCACGGCCCTGCCAGTCCGGGTGGACGGCGATGTCGATCCCGGCGTGCCGGTACTGCGGGTCGGCCTCTTCGAAGGCCAGTTCGATGCCCACGACGACGCCCTCGTGCTCGATGGCGTACGTCGTGGTGCCCTCGTCGGGGTCCAGCAGGTAGGACACCTGGGTGGCCACCGGTACCTCGGCGTCCGCCCACCAGCGGGCGACCTCCGGATGCGACAGGATCTCCTCGAACCGGGCGGCGTCCGCGGCTGCGGCGGGGCGCAGGCGGACGCGGCTTCCGGTGATCAGGCCGGTCATCGGCCCAGTGTCGACCCCCGGACGCCGTCTGTCGAGCAGTGCCGCCCGGCCGGGCCACGCCGATGGCCGGGTCTCAGCCCCCGGCCACGGCGGGCGCGGTCACCAGGGGTTGTTGTCCTGCTCGTCCGGGTCACCGGTGCGCCCGCGGCGCGGCGGCCCGGCCGGAGGCGCGCCGGCACCGCCGGCGGGAGCACCACCGGCGGCCGACGGCGGCTGCGGCGGCGCGGGCGGCGGGTCGGCGGGCGGCTGCGGGTCGTCCGGCTCGTCCGGGTCCGGGAACCGGCCGCGCAGGTTGTCCAGCAGCAGCGTCCGGGTCTCGCGGTCCTCGTCGCCGAGCCGCTCGGACATCACGCCCGCGACCTTCTCGGCGATGCCGGACTGGGCCCGGCGCATCGTCGTGAGGATCGCCCGGGACAGCTCGTCCAGCGGGAACGACTTGATCTTGTTGCTGAACGTCAGGTCGGTGACCGTGCCGTCGGCACCGACGGTGACGCTCACCGCGCCGTCGCTGCTGCTCGCGGTCAGCCGCAGCCGTTCGGTCTCCTCCTGCGCGGCCTGGTAGCGCTCGGCCTTCGCCGCGAACCCGGCCGCCCAGTCGTCCATCCGGCGGATCGTCTCGTCGGGGTCCCGCATCAGGTCCCCGAGGCCGTTGTTCGGGCTCGTCATGCCTGTGCCTTCTCCGCCGTGCGTGGTGCGGCCGTGAGCTGCCGCTCGAACGGCTGGGCGTTGCCCTCTTCGCCGTCGCGGTAGGACTGCGCCGCCGTCTTGACGTTGTCCGCCAGGCCGCGCACGCCTTCGGTCGACGCGTCCAGCGCTTCCTTCGCCTTCTCACCCGTCGGCCGGATGATCGGCGGGAGGAACGCGCACAGCAGCCCGTATGCGTGGTCCGACATCGCCGTGTCCGCCGCCGAAGCCGCCGTGTTGAGCCGGTCCACCAGGCTCTCGACGTGGCTCGCGTGCGCGATCAGCTCGTCAGGCTCTACTTCGAAGCCGGCGGCCGTCATGCGCTCACTTCCAATCCTGGTTCTTCCAGTCACCGATCACCGGAGGCGCCACCGCTTCTTCGCCCGCGAAGAAGTTCGGGTCGTCGCTCTCGAGGTAGTCGGCGGCCTTGTGTTCCTTGTCGTTGTCGCCCTTGCCACCCTTGGCACCGGCACCCATGCCGCCCATGCCCGGGCTGCCCGCCGCACCGGCCTTACCCGCCGTGCCCGCGTTCCGCATGGCGGCCGCCTCGGCCTCCGCGGCCGCGCCGGACGCGGCGCCACCGCTCAGGTTGCCCGCGCCGCGCAGGCCCGCACCGCCGGCACCCGAGCCCGAGCCGCCGATCCCGCCGAGCGAACCGCCGCCGCCGGCGCCACCGCCACCGATGCCGCCGAGCCTGCTGGCGATGCTCTCACCGTTGATCCCGCCACCGCGGCCGATCGTCGGCATCTTGCCGCCGATGCCACTGCCGGGGATGCCGCCCGGGCCGGAGCCGGTGGGCAGGCCGGTGATCGGGTCGATGCCGGACGGGGTGAACCCGGGGATGCCGCCGCCGCGGATACCGCCGCCGCCCCCGCCCGAGGTGTCCGGAATGCCCGGGATCGAGCCCGGGTTGAAGCCGCTGCCGCCGGTACCACCACCGCCGCCGCCGATCCCGGACGGTGAGAAGCCGGAGGACGTCGTCCCGTCGCCGCTGACCGGGATCGACGAACCGGGGATGCCGGAGCCGGTGAAGCTGCCGCCCGGGATCTCCGGGATGCCGGCTCCCGAGAAGCCCGACCCACCGGCGCCCGAGCCGCCCGCGCCACCGCCGCCCGACGCGGCCGGTATGCCCGCGCCGGAGAAGCCGGAACCGCCCGCGCCGGAACCGCCGCCGGGAATGCCGCTGCCGGAGAAACCGGAGCCACCCGCGCCCGAGCCACCGCCGGGGATGCCGGCACCCGCACCCGCACCGGCGCCCGCGCCACCCGCACCGTTCGCGCCGTCGATGCCGCCGGTGGTCCCCTCACCCGGGATCCGCGCCGAAAGCGGGTCCATGGCCGTGCGGGCCGTCAGCGGCTGGGAACCGTCGGCGCCGGTACCGGCGCCGCCCGCCGCGGTGGTCGCCGACCGCGCCGTGGCGGTCGGGAGCTTCGGCGGAGCCGGGAACCGCGGCGTCGCGACCGCGCCGCCGATGGTGTCGTCGTACTGCGTCAGGATCTGCGCCGCGTGGTCCCGGGCCGCCGTCTGCGCCCGGTAGGTCTGCATGGCCTCGCCGGCCGCCGCGGCGTACTGCACGGGGTCGGTCATCGCCATCAGCTTCTGGTTGGTGCTCTGGAGGTCGAACTGCACCGGCGGGTTGGCCGCCATCTGCCGCTGGGTCTCGTTGAGCGCCTGGGAGTGGATCTCCTGCTGGCGCCCGGCGAGCGTCGCGCCCTGCGCGGTCGCGCCCAGCCACTTGCCGACGCCGGCGAGGTGCTCGCGGACGGCGTCACCGGCGTCACCCTGCCAGTTGTTGGTGCTCGCGTTGATCGCGTCGCCGAGGGTCTTCTGGTGGGTGCCCAGGTCGTTGCCGACCGAGACCCATTCCTCCGACGTCTCGGCGACGGTCGCCGGGTTGGCGTCCTGCGTGATGGCGTCGTTCATCTGCTCGTGGCTCGCGTTGGCCCACAGCGTGCGCGGCGCTCCGCCGTTCTCGCGCATGGCGAGACCCTCGTCGAGGCCGTGCTTGGCGTTGTCGAGGTGCTGCTGGTACAGCTCCTGGATCTTCTTGTCGCGCAGCACCGGGTCGACGGCGGGGCCGAGCCAGCCGGCCCGGATCTCGTCGTCGATCTGCTGGGTGGCCATCTCGCGGATCTCGTCACCCGAGGGCGTGTTGTCGGTCTTGATCGGCCCGACGTAGTACTTCGACGACGAATCGGCCGTCACGTCGTAGAGCGGACTGCGTTTGTCGTAGTCCGGCGACGACGGGTCCGAGACGGACTCGGCGGTGGGTGCCACGGTCTCGGTCTCCCTCAGCTCTGATCGGCGGTCGGGAGCGAGGTCAGCGTCGTGCGCGTGGTCTCTTCCCGGGACTTGTAGTTGCTCTTCGCCAGCTTGATGGCTTCGATGTAGGTCGGGAACTCCTGCCGCGCGGCCTGCAGCTGGGTGACCAGGCCGTGTTCGTCGGCCGCGGTGCTGACCATGTGCGCGGAGACCCACTGGCCGGTCGCGGTCCGGCTCATCGCGGGCGCGTCGTGCAGCCGCTGGAGGTTGGACCAGCGCTGCTCCAGCGACTCGAGCACGCCTTCGAGCGCCTCGATCAGCTGGTTGCCCGTGGTGTCGTCGATGGCGAAGCCGCCGGTCTGCGCGAGCCGCTTCAGCTGGGCGCCGGCGAGCCCGACGCGGACCGCGGCCATCGCCTTCTGCGCGGGTTCGGTCGCGGTCTGCATCTGCGCCGTCGCCTGGAGAGCCTGGGCAACCGCCTCGGTCTCTTCCGTCATCAGGACTGTTCCCTTTCCGGTCAGTACACCGCGGCGATGGCGTCGCGGATCGCGCGGGCGAGGTCGGCCCGTCCGGCCGGTACGTACTCGGCTGTCAGGTCGCCGGCCTCGCCGGTCTTGGTGCGCACGAGGTAGCGGCCGTCAGCGGTGTCGAGCCAGCTCAGCGGTTCGCCCGCGAGGCGCTCGCCGCGGCGGCTCTGCGCGGTGACGGCGATGTGGCCGCCGCCCAGCCGCGGTTCGGCCAGCACCCGCTCGAGCGTCGCGACGTCCGACGGCTTCGGCGCCGGCGGGCGACGGCCGGGGCGGACCACGGCCTTCACCTCGATCATGCCGAAGGCGTCGGTCTCTTCCTCGTCGAACTCGGCGTCCGCGAGCCGCTTCGCCGTCATGGCCGAGACCTCGCGCCCGGCGGCGCGGTGCACGACGTGCCTGCCGGTGGTCGCGGCCGGAGCCGGGGGCAGCACGCCGGTGACGACCTCGACCAGCTCTTCGTCGGCGAACAGCGAGAACAGCAGCTCGTCGGTGTCCGGGGCCTGGGTGATGCCGAGCGCCTGGGCGCCATCGGTGACCACCAGCACGGCGACGTCGGCGCCGAGGCCGTCGATCCCGCTCACCGCAACCGAAACACGCGGCTCGGCCAGCAGCTCGAACGCCGTCCGCACCCCGGGGTGCAGTTCGCCCGACACCGAAAGCCGTCGCTCCTCGAGCGCGTCGTAGACCTGGCGCGCGACCCGCACGAACCGCACCGGGTCCGATGGGAGGTTGCCCGCGCGCAACGGGTAGCGCCGTACGTCGCCACCGGTCGCCCGGCCGACGACGAGGGCTTCGACGACCTCGAGGACGAACTCGAACCTGTCCGCCATTTCCCCTCGCTGCTTCTTTGTCAAACCCTCAAGCAACTTTCCTGCCGAAGGGTAGCAGTGCCTCGGAAAGGGGTGCTGACGCCGCCACGCCGATGCCCGAAAGACCACGATCCCCGGCCTGTGCGGGCAAAGCGCGCTCGGTGACCGAGTCACCCGATGCGGTGCTGGTGCACGCGCAGCTGCAGGGTGACGAGATCGAGAAGAGGCACGGCAACGCCCAGCTCACGGGCACGCGCGGTGAGATCGCCGAAGATCTGGTCCCCCTCGACCGGGTGACCGCCGACCAGGTCACGGTAGAGCGAAGATCCACCCATCCCGGGATCGGTGACGGTCTTGCGGGTGGCCGCGAGATCGGCGGCGGGCACCGGGTACCCGGCGGCCTCGGCGACGGCGGCCGCTTCGGCCACGACGGCTTCGGCGAACTCCGTGCCGCCCGGGACGGCGACGACGTCGCCGATCGTGGCGCGCATCAGGCTGTTCACCGCGCCGATCGCGGCGATGAACACCCATTTCGACCACATCGACTCGGTGATCCGCGCGTCGAGATCGGCGGCGAACCCGGCGTTCTTCAAGGCGGAATCGACGTCGGCGAGCCGCTCGGGCGCGGATGCCGTACGGGCGCCGTAGGCCAGGCTCTGCAACGGGCCGAGCCGCCGGATGGCACCGTCGTCGTCGATCGTGGTCTGCACCTTGGCGACGCCGCCGAGCACGGCGTCCTCGCCGAACCGCGCGTCGAGGGCGTCGAGGTGCGCGAGGCCGTTGAGGAACGGGAGAATCAGCGTGCCGGGCCCGACCGCGGGGGCGAAATCGTCGATGGCCGAGGTCAACCCGGTCGCTTTGACGGCCACCAGGACGAGGTCGAAGGTCCGGTCGAGTTTTCCGGTCTCGACGAGCCGCGGCGTGAGAACGGTGGCTTCACCGAGGCCGGTGATCCGCAGGCCGCGGTCCCGGAGCAGTTTCGCCCGGCCGGGCCGCACGAGGAAGGTGACGTCGCGGCCTGCCTGCTGCAGCCGTCCGCCGAAGTACCCGCCGGTCGCGCCGGCGCCCACCACCAGAATCTTCAAGTCGCTCACACCATCACTTAGCGCCCGGCGGCGGCCACAGTATTCCCACAGCAAGACACAGCGAAACGACAGGTCGATCCGGGAACGCCGGGCGTTGACCAGGCATGGGAAGACGGATCGGGTGGACTTTGGCGGGCGCGGGACTGGCGGCGGCCGCGTTGACGGCGGGGACGGTGGTCGTGGTGGACGGGCACCGGGTGACCCCGGCGGCCGTCTCGGCTCCCGCGGCTTCTGCCGACTCTCCTGACTCCCCTGACGACACGGCCGTGAGCCCGGTGGCATCGACGTCCGAGGTGCCCTACCCGGACTTGTCGTCGGTGGCGACCGAGGTGACCGAGGCGGTGGCGGCGGCTTCGCGCGGCACGAGTGTCGGGTTCGTCCTGTACGACCGAGAGTCGGGCAAGGCACTGGCCTCGTCCGACGCGGACCAGCCGTTCTACACGGCATCGGTGGTCAAGCTCCTGATCGCGATCGACGAGGTCCGGTCGAACGACGGCTGGGCGCTCCCGGACGCGGACGCGGTCGAGGACCTGACCGACATGCTGGAGGGCAGCAACGACGCGATCGCGTCGCAGTTCTGGGAAGAGAACGGCGGCAACGCGATCGTGACCCGCACGGCGGCCCTGATCGGTCTGTCCAACACGACGCCGCCCACCGACCCGACCCAGTGGGGAATGGCGAAGACGAGCGCGAACGACGTCGTGACGACGTACGAGTACCTGGAGGACGTGATCCCGGACGAGGTGGCGGCGCCGTTGCTGGCAGCGTTGGGGAATGCGCGCAACCCGGCGGACGACGGGTGGGACCAGTATTTCGGGATCCCGGACGGCTTGCCGGGTCGCTCGTGGCAGATCAAGCAGGGGTGGATGATCCTGCGCAACGCACTGGTCCTGAACACGACGGGTGTCGTGGGTGGGCGGTACGTGGTGGCGTTGCTGACGCAGCAGCCGCTGGTGAGTTCGGCGAAGGGGCGAGCAGCGGTGACAGCGGGGATCAAGACGCTGGGACCGCTGCTGACCCAACTCGACGCGGCTTGAGGCGGGATCACTAAACCTCAACCACGAGAAACAGCACGAGCCCGCTCGATATCCGGCCCCCGGTAAAGCCGCTCCGGAATCCGGGCCAGCGTCGACGGATGAACCTGCGACCCCAGCCCGTAAAGCTTCTGAAAACTCATGATCAAGGGCCGCCAAGCATCGGGATCGATGCGATCGGGACTTCCGGGTACCCGAATGTCCTCATGCACGAAAACCCGCTGAACCCGCACCTCGATGGCGACAATCCCGCCACGCTGCGAAGGATCCTCATCGGCGACAGGGTGCACAGCCTCGACAACGGCCTCCATCGCAACAGGACACTCGGCGACCCGAGGCGGCGACACGGTCTCGGAAACAACCGGCGTCAACCCGGCCCGCGAGAACTTGTCCGCGACGTGGAAATACCCGCGGGAAACCTTCCCCGGCGGAACCGGATCCGACCCCGTGGTCAACGCCAGCCGGTCGACGGCCGACGCAAGCACGTCCGAGGGCAGGTTCAGCACGCACTCCCGCGTACGCAGGAGGTTCTGGGCGGTCTTGGACCGCGCGCCGAGCCCGAGCATCGCTCGCCACCCCAGCCAGAACGCCGAGGACATCGGTGCGAGGTTGGCCGAGCCGTCCTCGTTGTCGCTGGAGATCAGGACCACCGGGGTGCCGAAGTACAGGATGCCCGGCTCGATGGCCGTGTGCGCAAGGGTTTCCGTCTTCACACCCTTGATCCTGCCGTCGCCGCGGGACGAAGACTCGCGGGAATCGGCCGTCGCGATCACCGGTGCCGGGGAACGACGCCGGTGATCGACGACTCAGTGCGTCAGGGCCCGCCGGGTGAGGACTCGCGCCAGGTGACGGCGGTACTCGGCCGTCGCGTGGGGCTCGTCCGGGGGCGACGTCCCCTCCGCTGCCAGTTCGGCGGCCTCGGCGACCGACGCTCCGGAAGCCAGCGCCGCTTCGGTCGCCGTCGCGCGCAGGGGTACGCCGCCCATGTTCACCAGGCCGACGCGGCCGCCGGCGACCGCCACGCCCACCATCGCCCAGTCGATCGCGCGGCGGGTGAACTTCTGGAAGCCCCACTCGACGCCGGTCTGGCGGGGCACCCGGACCTCGGTCAGCAGCTCGTCCGGCTCCAGCGGCGTCGTGAACGGGCCGAGGAAGAACTCCGACGCCGGAATGCGCCGCTCCCCCGCCGGGCCGCGCGCCACCAGCACCGCGTCCGACGCCAGCACCGCCGCCGGCAGGTCGGCCGCGGAGTCCGCGTGGACCAGCGAACCGCCGATCGTGCCGCGGTGGCGGACCTGGCGGTCGCCGACCTCGCCGGACACGTGGGCCAGCAGCGGCGCGTGCTCCAGCAGCACCGGGTCCCGGGACAGGTCGCTGTACCGGGACAGAGCGCCGATCACGACGTCGTCGCCGTCGAGGCGGACGTACCGCAGCTCGTCGAGCGGCCCGATGTCGATCAGGTACTCCGGTGCCGCCAGGCGCAGCTTCATCAGCGGCAGCAGCGAGTGCCCGCCTGCCAGCACTTTCGCCTCGTCACCGTGCGAAGCGAGCAACGAAAGCGCTTCGTCCACTGTGGACGCCCGCTCGTAGCGGAACTCGGCGGGGATCACCAGTCCACCTCCTGGCCCGAAGCGTCGATCACGGCGCTCACGATGTTGTGGTAACCGGTGCAGCGGCAGAGGTTGCCCTCGAGGCCGGCCCGCACCTCGTCGCGGGTCGGCTTGGGGTTGTCGTCCAGCAGCGACACCGACGCCATGATCATCCCCGGGGTGCAGAACCCGCACTGCAGGCCGTGCTGCTCGCGGAACGCCCGCTGCACCGGGTGCAGCGCACCGTCCGAAGAGGACAGTCCCTCGACGGTCGTGACGGCGTGGCCGTCGGCCTGCGCGGCGAGCACCGTGCAGGACTTGACCGACTCACCGTCGAGCAGCACCGTGCACGCGCCGCAGGACGTCGTGTCGCAGCCGATGTTCGTGCCGGTCAGCCCGGCGGTGTCACGCAGGAAGTGCACCAGGAGCGTCCGGTCGGGCACCTCCTCGGCCACCGGCTGCCCGTTGACCTCGATCGAGACCTTCACTGCGCGTTTCCCTTCGAAGCTTCTTCCAATGCGGCCCAGACCCGGATCGGCGTCGTGGGCATGTCCAGGTGCTGGACGCCGCGCGCGGACAGCGCGTCCACGACGGCGTTGTGCACCGCGGGCGTCGAGCCGATCGTCGCCGCTTCCCCGATCCCCTTGACGCCCAGCAGGTTCCGGTCGGTCGGGGTGGCCATGTCGACCAGCTCGAAGTCCGGCAGCTCGACGGCCGTGATGAACGAGTAGTCCGCCAGCGTCGCGGTCGTCGGGTTGCCGTCTTCGTCGTAGGTGACGACCTCCATCAACGCCTGCGCCGCGCCCTGGCCGAGCCCGCCGTGCCGCTGACCGCGGAAGGTCAGCGGGTTCACGATCGGGCCGGCGTCGTCGACCGCGACGATCCGCCGCAGGTCGACCTTGCCGGTCTCGGTGTCGACCTCGACCACCGCGAGGTGCGCGCCGAACGGGAACGTCGGCTTGCCGCCGCCGAACCAGACGTCGGCGGTGAGCTTGCCGTCGGCGGCCGCGGCCACCTGCGCCCAGCTGAGCACGGAGCTCGACGGCGCGCCGCGGACCTGCCAGACGCCGCGCTCGGCGTCCAGCTCCAGGTCGTCCGCCGACGCCTCCAGCAGGTCGGCCGCCAGCTCGCGGGCCTGCGCGATCACCTCGTCGGCCGCCTGCCGGATCGCCGAGCCGCCCAGCTGCAGCGACCGGGAGCCGAACGTGCCGACCGCCTTGGGCACCTCGTCGGTGTCGCCGTGGCGGACGGTGATCTTGTCCAGCGGCACGCCGAGCTGGTCGGACAGGAGCATCGCCAGCGACGTCCCGAGGCCCTGCCCGTGCGGGGAGCTGCCGGTCCAGGCGACGACCGAGCCGTCCGGGTGGACGTCGACGCGGCCGCTCTCGCCACCGGAGTCGCCGCCGGTGATCTCGACGTAGGCGGCGATCCCGAGGCCGAGCTCGATCGGGTCGCCGGCCTCCCGGCGCCGCTGCTGCTCGGCGCGCAGTTCGGCGTAGCCGGCGGCTTCGAGGGCCTTGTCCAGCGCCGCCGCGTACTCGCCCGTGTCGTACGAAGCGCCCGTCGGCGTCGTGTACGGGAACTCCTCGGGCCGGATGAAGTTGACCCGGCGGACCTCGGCCGGGTCCAGGCCGAGCTCGCCGGCGAAGCGGTCCATCGCGCGCTCGAGCGCGGCCGTCGCCTCCGGGCGGCCCGCGCCGCGGTAGGCCGCGATCGGGGTCGTGTTCGTGACGACGGCGCGGCTGCGCGTCTCCACCTTCGGGAACCGGTACACGCCGACGGCCATGAGCTCGGTCAGCGTCGGCAGGAACAGCGTCCGCGGGTACGCGCCGGCGTCCTGGATGACGTCGAGGCGGTACGCGAGGACGGTGCCGTCGCGCTTGCCGCCGATGGTCACGGTGTTCTGCTGCGCGCGGCCGTGCGTCATCGAGGTGAGGTTCTCGCTGCGCGACTCGACCCAGCGGACCGGCCGGCCGATCTCCTTGGCGGCCCAGCCGAGGACGGTCGCCTCGGGGTCGGCGCCGATCTTCGCGCCGAACCCGCCGCCGACGTCCGGCGCGATGACGCGGACGTTCTCTTCGCCGACACCGAGGCTCATCGCCACCTGCGTGCGGGCGATCTGGGCGTTCTGCGTGGAAAGCCAGACCGTCAGCCTGCCGTCCTCGCCCCAGGCGCAGGACGCGCCCCGGACTTCCAGCGGCGCCGGTGCGACGCGCTGGTTGACGATGGTCGTCGAGACGACCACGTCGCAGTCCGCGAAGATCCCGTCATCGAACTCCTGCGCCCCGTTGACCTGCATGACGTTGCTGCCGGTCTCGGGGTACAGCAGCGTCTCGTCCGCCAGCGCGGCGTCGATGCTCGCGACGGCGCCGAGGGGGTCGTAGTCGATGTCGACGAGCTCGGCCGCGTCGGCCAGCTGGTAGCGCTCCTCGGTGAGGACGAGCGCGACGGGCTCGCCGACGTAACGCACCACGTCGGCGGCCAGCCACGGTTCCTTCACCGGCCCCGCGGCGTGCGGGTCGAGGCCGAGGTCGGCGGCGGTGAACACGCCGAGCACCCCCGGCGCCGCCTTCGCTTCGCTGACATCGATGCTTTCGATCCGCGCGTGCGCGACGGGACTGCGCACGAACACCGCATGCGCGGCGCCGGAAAGCGCTTCCTCCCGTAGATCGTCCACGTAGGTGCCGCCCGCGGTGATCAGGTTCTGATCCTCCTGGCGGACCACCCGGGTCCCGACAATGCTCATCTGGTCTCCTGCTCGCCGATACCCCGCCGATCATGCCCTGTTTTCAGGTGAACGTCAGCACCACCGCGAGTCCCAGACCGGCGATGCCGATCCCGATGCGCAGTGGCGTGGCGGGCAGGTGGCGCACGAGCGTCGAGCCGAGCCACGCGCCGGCGAGGGAGCCGAGGCAGACGGCGAGGGCGGCCGGCCAGTCGACCTTGCCGGTGACGGCGAAGATGATCGCGGCGAGGAGGTTCGCCGAACCGGTGACCAGGTTCTTCGCCGCGTTCGTCCGGGCGAGCGGCTGGCTCCACACGGAGACGAGCAGGGCGAGCATGAGCACGCCGGCCGCGGCGCCGAAGTAGCCGCCGTAGATGCCGATGAAGAAGGCGGCGACGCCGGTGGCCGGGCTCAGGCCGTGGTGCTCGGCGCTTTCGGCCAGCCGGCGCAGGCGCGGGCCCGCCATGAGGACGACCGAGGCGCCGCCGATCAGCCACGGGACGATCGCGGTGAAGGCGCCGGACGGGGTCAGGAGCAGGACGAGCCCGCCGCACGCGCCGCCGACGGTGGTGATGACGCAGAGCGGGACGATCTTCCCCCGCTGGCCGGCGAGCTCCGGCCGGGCACCCGCGGCGCCACCGGCGGTGGTCCCGAGCATGGCGACGGTGTTGGTGATGTTGGCGGTGACGGGCGGGAGTCCCGCGGCGAGGAGCGCGGGGTAGGAGACGAGCGAGGCGAGCCCGGCGATGGACCCGGTCAGGCCGGCACCGACCCCGGCCAGGACGAGCAGGAGGAGGACGCCGGGATCGGTGATCACGTTGTCATCTCAGCACGGCCGGCGCGGCGGCCCGCGGTGAGATTGCTCCCACCCGAGGGCTGCGGTATAGGCCGTTATACGAATTACCCAGGCCTGTCCGAAACCGGACGGGATCCGGCGCCGGGCTTGCCCCGCGGCGACAGGCCGTCACAGAATCCGCGCTGACAAGGTTGTCAGCGAGCGGAGACCGGACCATGGGCGAGTTGAACCGGCGAAAGGCCCTCGTCGGCGCGGGCGGCGTCGCGGCCCTCCTGGCCTCGGGACTGCTGCCGGGGGTCGCGGCGGCCGCGACCGGCAAGGCACCCGGTGGCCCGCCCGACCCCGTCGCCGCCACCTACCTGCGGGTGCTGCTGCGCCACACCCGCTGGGCCGAGCAGCAGTTCGACGCCGCGGCCGGGATCTATCCCGCGAAGGACTTCACCTTCGCCGTCGTGCTCGGCAACGCCCTCCTGCTGACCCGTCCCGGCTACGACGCCGAGACGGCCGGGGTCGACCAGCCGACCCTGAAGGCCCACACCCTCGCCACCATCAAGCACTTCGCGGCGTCGAACCTGCTCACCGGCGGTACCGAATGGGGCCGGCGGCTGTTCTTCGACACCACCTTCCAGTCGTACTTCCTGCTCGCCGCCCGTCTCCTGTGGACGGACCTCGACGCGGCCACGAAAACCAACGTCGAGCGCATCACCGCCGAACAGGCCGCCTACACGACCGCGCTCGGCACCGAGGACGACCCGGCGTCCGGGACCTGGACGCCCCACGGCCTCGACGGCGGCTTCGTCGGCGACACCAAGCTCGAAGAGATGGGCGTCTACGCCCAGTCGCTCGCCCCCGCGCTCGCGTGGGCGCCGGACGACCCGCGCGCGAAGGACTGGCGCGCAGCCTTCGGCGCCTGGAGCCGCAACGAGACCGGGCTGCCGGCCGCCGACCTCGCCAACCCGCGGCTCGTCGACGGCGTCCCGATCGACGCCAACACCGCCACCAACCTCTACGACACCTTCCTGGTCGAGAACCACGGCTCGTTCGGCCCGCACTACCAGGAAGAACTGTGGCGCACCTCCGGCCGCAACGCGATGCACTTCCTCGCGGCCGGCGCCCCGCTGCCCGAAGTGCTCACCGCCCAGCCGAACGGCGAACTGCTCTGGCGCACCATGCTGCTGATGACCAGCGACGCCGGCGAGCCGCTGATGCCGATGGTCGCCGACCGCGAGCACCTCTACGGCCGCGACGTCATCCCGCTCGCCTTCCGCGCCCAGGTCCTCGGCGACCGCCACGCCGCGCGCGCCGAGGCCGACCTCGCCGCGCGGCTCGAGCCCTACCAGGCCTACGCGCCCGCCGACCGGATCACGAAGTTCTCCGGTGAACCGAAGTACGAGCCCGAAGCCCGCGCCGAGCTCGCCATCAGCTACCTGCTCCACGAATGGCGCGCGAAGCACGGAGGTCCGATCAAGCCGGCGACCGGGAACGAGTTCGACGCCCATGCCGCCGGGGTCGCCGATTTCGGTGCCGCGCCGGGTCTGCTCGCCCACCGCTCCCCCGCCGCCTGGGCCGCGACCGTGACCAAGCCCGGCTTCGTCAAGTTCGCCTGGCAGCCGCACCACGACGACTGGCTGTTCGTGCTCGGCGGCGCCAACCCGATGCTGCTGCCGGCCACGAACATCGCCGTCAAGGAGCGCCACGCCACCACCTACACCAAGGTCCGGGACGGCTTCGACGGCACGGTCGGCGTCCTGCGCTTCGACGCCGGGTACGCCGCGCTCGCCACCCTCCCCACCGGCGCCGCGGTCTACGCCAGCACCGGCGTCGCCGAGAGCGAAGGCGTCCTGAACGTCTACAACCTCGCCATGCCCGGCGTCCCCGGCCTCGACGGCGATCGCACCTACACCGCCGCCGAAGGCAAGGTCACGATCGAGGCCGCGGCCGCGCCCACCGGTGCCCGGACCGACGACCTGACGTTCGCCCCGGTCACCGCCCGGCACGTCCGCATGCTCGGCGTCCAGCCGGACCCGACGTACGGCTATTCGCTCTGGGCCTTCGAGGTCCGCGACGGCGACGGCCCGGACCTGGCGCGAGCCGGAACGGCGTCGGCCTCTTCGGCGAGCTCGGGCAAGGAGGCCAAGTACGCCAACGACGGCGACGCGGCCACGCGCTGGGCGGTGTCCACATCGGACCGTCCACGCGCCGACAGCTGGCTAGCGATCGACCTGGGCTCCGCGCAGACGATCGACCGTGTCCGGCTGAGCTGGGAAGCCGCCGCCGGGCGCAAGTACCGCGTCGAGACGTCACCGGACGGCGCCACCTGGACGCCGGTGGCGAGCTACCCCGTGCCCGCGCTCAGCAGCACGAAGGGCTGGCTCGACATCGACGGCCGGGCCGGCATCCTCGTCGACGGCCCGAACCCGATCACGGTCACCGGTGACCGCGTCACGCTGTCCGACGGGCCCGCCGCGCCCTTGCTCGCCGAGCTGTACCCGGTGCCTCGCAAGCCGGCCGCCCGAGCTACCTCCACCGCACCGGCGGTCCGGGTGACCGGCACCGATGGCTTCCTCGTGCTGCTCAACCTTTCCGGCGCCCCGGCGACCGGCACGGCGACCCTCCCGAAGGACGGCGACGCGTACCGGCTCTACCGCGGCGAGCAGACGATCACCCGGACCGGCACCGAAGTCTCCTACGCGCTGGCCGCGGCGGAAGGCCGCATCGAACCCCCGCGGTTCGCCGTGCGGGGCCCGGCCGGGCTGAAGGCGGTCGTGCGCGACGCGAGCCGGGTCGACCTCACGCTGCCGTCCGGGTTCCTGCCGGTGCTCGTCACGGTGACGCCGGACGGTGGCCGCCCGCGGCCGGTGGTGCTGCCGCCGCGCCGGAGCGTGCCGGTCGTGTTCGGTGACGTCCGGCCGTACCCGCTGGCCGACGCCGCGCTCGGCCGGACCACGTTTCCCGCCGAACCGCTGCCGCCCGGCATGTCGAGCCCGGCGGCGGCCGTGGACGACGACCCGGCGACGGCGTGGCGGCCCGGCCCCGGCGGCCGGATGGTCGTCGATCTCGGGACGGTGACGGCGGTTTCCGCGGTCGAACTGGCCTGGACACCCGGCCGCCGTCCCGCGGCGAGCGTCGAAACCAGCACCGACGGCCGCACCTACCGGACGGCGGACACCGGCCCGGCCCGGTACGTGGCGGTCCGGACGGGCTGGCGGTCCGGCGACGCGAGCCTCGTGCGGATTTCCGTCCGGACTTGATCGATCTCGCACCTCTCGCGGCGGGCCCCGGGGCGAGTACCTTGGCACCACAGGTCACCTCTGCCCGGGAGGACGGATGCGCGTCACGATCGCCGAGGTCGCCCGCCGCGCGCGGGTGAGCAAGACGACCGTGTCGCGGGTCCTCAACAACAAGGCCGATGTGGACGCGGCGACCGCGATCCGGGTCCGCGAGGTCATCGCGGCGACCGGGTACATCCCGAGCGCCGGCGCGGTCGGGCTGGCCCGCGGGGTGACCCGCACGGTCGGGATGCTGGTGCCGGGGCTGACCTGGCCGTGGATGGGCGAGGTGCTGCAGGGCGTCGCCGACGTCGTGGAGGCCAAGGGCTACGGCCTGCTGCTGTCCACGGCCAACCGCGGCGCGGACTCCCTCGGCGAGTTCTCCCGGCAGGTGTCGGCGAAGGCGTTCGACGGGCTGCTGCTCGTCGAACCGCCGGACGCCGTGCGGCACCTGCGCGTGCTGCACGACTCCGGGCTGCCGGTGGTGGTGATCGACGACCGCGGCCGGCGGCCCGCGTTCCCGTCGGTGGGCACGGACAACCGGCAGGGCGGCGCGGCCGCGGCCCGCCACCTGCTCGAAACCGGCCGCACCCGGCTCGCGACGGTGACCGGGCCGCGTGCCTTCGGCTGCACGAGCGACCGGCTCAACGGGTTCCGCGACGTGATCCGCGACGCGGGCCTCGTACTGGACTCGAATCTCGTCATCGAAGGCGATTTCACGAGTGAAAGCGGCGAGGCGGCGATCCTCCAGCTCCTCGCCACCGGCCCGGAGTTCGACGCCGTCTTCGCGCACAACGACCTCACCGCGGCCGGGGTGCTGGCCGGGCTGCGCAAGGCCGGGCACACGGTGCCCGGGGACGTCGCCGTGGTCGGCTTCGACGACATCCCCCTGGCCGCGCACACCCAGCCGCCGCTGACGACGATCCGCCAGCCCCTGCGACAGATGGGCGAGACGGCGGCCCGGCAGCTGCTCGACCGGCTGGGTGGGGCACCCCAGCCGGACGAGCCGCTGATCGTCCCGACCTCCCTGGTGATCCGGGAGTCGACTCAGGAGACGGTCAGCGCCGCCGAAAGCGGGACGTTGCGCGAAGAGTCGCCGAGGTAGACGCGGTACTGGCCCGCGTTCGTCGTCCACGATCCACTCCAGTGCGCGAGGTCGCGCGGGGTCACCGGGAACGACACCTGCTGGCTCTGTCCCGGGTTGAGCTGCACCTTCTTGAACCCCTTCAGTTGTTTGGGCGGCTCGCCGTTCCCACTGGGCTGGCCGACGTAGAGCTGGACGACGTCGGCGCCCGCGCGGGTGCCGGTGTTGGTCACCGTCGCCGTCACGGTGGCGGTGCCGTTCGTGCCCTGGGGTGTGACGACCAGGTTCGAGAACCCGAACGTCGTGTACGACAGGCCGAAGCCGAACGGGAACAGCGGCTCGATGTTCCGGCTGTCGTACCACCGGTACCCGACGTTGAGGCCCTCCGAGTACTCGATCCGGTCGTTGGCGCCCGGGAACTGCTGGACGTTCGCCGTCGGCAGGTCGGCGATCTGCTTCGGGAAGCTGACCGGCAGCTTGCCCGACGGGTTGACGTCGCCGTAGAGCAGCGACGCGAGCGCGTTGCCGTTCTCCTGGCCCGGGTACCAGCCCTCGATGACCGCGGCCGCCTTCGACAGCCACGGCATCGTCACGGCCGACCCGGTGTTGAGCACGACGATCGTGCGCGGGTTGGCCGTCGCGACCGCGTCGATCAGGTCGTTCTGCTGGTTCTGCAGGTCGATCGTGTCGAGGTCCTGCGTCTCGGACTCGCCGTAGCTGGCGAACACGATCGCGACGTCCGCGGCCTTCGCGGCGGTGACCGCACCCGGGATGTTCGGCGTCTGGACGTGCTCCCCGGCGCCGTCCACATAGGACACCGTGACGCCGGACCCGGCCCGCGCCTTGATGCCGTTGATCGGGTTGACCGACGCCGGCGACGGGTTGACCTTGGCGCTGCCGCCGCCGATGTTCTGCGGGTCGATCCCGTCGCCACCGGACAGCGCGATCGACTTCGTCGACGCGGTGAGCGGCAGGACACCGGTGTTCTTCAGCAGCACCGACCCGGCCGCCGCGACGTCCCGGGCGGTCGTCACGTTCGCCGCGTTCGTCACGACCGACTGGGGTGTCCCCCGCCGGGCCCGGTCGAAGACGCCGAACTTGACCATCTGCGTGAGCACCCGGCGGACCATGTCGTCGACCCGGGCCTGCGTGACCTCGCCGCGCGAGACGGCGTCGAGCAGGCCCTGACCGAAGAACGCGCCGCCGGGCATCTCCATGTCGAGGCCGCCGTTGGCCAGCTGCCGCGGGCCGCCGGTCGCCGAGCCCCAGTCGGACCCGACGAAGCCGCCCCAGTTGGCGTCCTGCTTGATCGCCGTCGTGAGCACACCGGCGTTCTGGCATGCCGGGACACCGTTGATCTGGTTGTAGGCGCACATCATCGACGCGACCTGGCCCTGGCTCGCGACCTGCTGGAACGCCGGCAGGTACAGCTCGTGCAGGGTCCGGTCGTCGATGATGACGTTGTCCGACGGCGTGCCGCGCGACGCCCCGGCCTCGACGTTGTAGGCGGCCGCGTGCTTGGCCTGCGCCATCACGCCCTGGCTCTGGATGCCCTGGATCGTCGCGGTCCCGGCTGCCCCGGCGAGGTACGGGTCCTCGGCGTAGGTCTCGAAGTTGCGGCCCCAGCGCGGGTCGCGGACCAGGTTGATCGTCGGGCCGAGGGCGATGTCGACGCCCTTGCCCGCGAACTCCGCGCCCATCGCCGAGCCGTACCGGTTCATCAGGCCGGTGTCCCAGGTCGCGGCGGCCGACACCGGCGCCGGGAACTGGGTGACGCCGTCGAGGCCGTCACCGACCCCGGCCGGGCCGTCCTGCAGGCCGAGCGCCGGGATGCACAGCTCGGGCACCGCGTCGGTGTTGCCGATGTACGGCCCGGTCGCGCCGTTGCCGTGCAGCACCTTGATCTTCTGCTGCGCGGTCATCGCCGCCATCAACTGGTTGACGCGGTCGGCGACCGGCGCGGAAGAACCCACCCACGGGCAGCCACCGGGGTTGGTCGGCGTGGTCGTCGGCGGTGCGCTGTCGCTCGTGTTCACCGCGAACTCCCACAGCGAGATGCCCCACTGTGTCACCCGTGCCGTGGCGTTGAGCCGCACGTATCTCGCGGTGCCGCTCACCGCGGGGTGCTCGGTGCCGCCGGCGCCGGTCACGGTCGCCGCCGTCGTCCACGTCGAGCCGTTGGTGGACAGCTGGATCGTGTACGCGCTCGCGTACGCGGCTTCCCACGTCAGGTCGACGCCGCAGACCGGACGCGAACTGCCGAGGTCGACCTGGATCCACTGCGGGTCCGCGGCCAGGCTCGACCAGCGCGTCCCGGCGTCGCCGTCGAAAGCCGCGGACACCGGGAAGGCATCCGACTGCACGCTGGAGGCGGTCCCCGGCTGCCGGAGTGCCGCGTTCGCGCTGCCGCACGCCTGCGCTGTCCCGTCGCCGAAGACCTGGAACTCCCAGAGCGAGACACCCCATTGGGTCGCACGCTGGGTGGTCGTCAACCGGACGTATCGGCCGGCCCCGGACACCGGCAGCGTCTGCGTGCCACCGGTGCCCGTGGTCGTCGAGTACACAGTGGACCATTGGGAACCGTCGGCCGACGCCTGGAGCGTGAACGCCCTGGCGTAGGCCGACTCCCACTGGAGCACCACCTGGTTCAGGGTGTGCGACGAGCCGAGGTCGACCTGCAGCGTCTGCGGGTCGGCGGCCAGGCTCGACCAGCGGGTGCCCGGGTCGCCGTCCACCGCGGCCGAAGCGGGGAACGCCGCGTTCTCCGTGGACGACGCGGTCACGGCGTGCCCCTGCGAGAGCAGCGTCGGCGCGGCCTGGGCGGTGAAGAGCGGCACGGTGAGCAGGCCCACCGCGACCACCGCTCCGAGGGCCAGCCGCCTCACTGGTAGACCCGCACGTAGTCGATCACCATGTCCTGCGGGAGCACGGTCCCCGCTCCCGGCGGGCCGGGGAAGTCGCCGCCGATGGCGTTGTTGAGGATCAGGAAGAACGGGTGGTCGTAGACCCACGGCCCCCGCGTGCTCTCCACGGTGTCGCGGTTGATCGTCTCGAACGCGTTGCCGTCGACGGAGAACGTCATGTGGTTCGCGTCCCAGTCGAGGCCGAACTTGTGGAAGCCGGCGGCGACGTCCTGACCGAGGTCGAGCGGCGCGCCGATGCCGCCGGCGCCGTTGTACGCGGGCGCGTGGATGGTCGAGTAGGCCAGGTTCGGCGACTTCCCGACGTGCTCCATGATGTCGATCTCACCGCAGTTCGGCCACGGCGTGCCGCTGAAGAAGTTCGCGCCCAGCAGCCAGAACGCGGGCCAGAGCCCCTGCGTGCCGGACACCTTGATGTTCGCCTCGACGTGGCCGTAGGTGAAGCTGAACTTGCCCGCGGTGTTGATCCGGCCCGAGGTGTACTGGCAGGTGCCGCTGCCGCTGATCGGGTCGACCGGGCACGCCGATCCCGGCGTCGCCTCGCGGCGGAGCTGGATGACGAGGTTGCCGCGGCCGTCCTGCTTGGCGTTGTTGTTGTTCGTGTAGTACTCGAGCTCGTTGTTGACGCCGGGGCCGGTCTCGGCGGTCCACTTGCTCGCGTCCGGGCCCGCGCCCGAGGCGCCGTTGAACTCGTCGCTCCAGACCAGCGTGCCCGGGAAGTGCGGGGCCGGCGGCGCGGGCGGCGGAGTCGTCGGGTTGCCGCCGGTGCCGTAGACGTCGAAGCCCCACAGCGAGTAGCCGTAGCCGTTGGACCGGGCGGTGCCGTACATCCGGACGTACCGGCCGCTGCCGTTGACGGTCAGCGTCTCCTTGAAGCCCTTGCCGGTGGTGGTCGAGTAGAGCGACGTCCAGTTCACGTTGTCGTTCGACACCTGGAGCTGGTACGCGACGGCGTAGGCCGGGTCCCACTGCAGGACGACCTGGTGCACGGCCGCGGTGGCGCCGAGGTCGACGGTGATCCAGCCCGGGTCGACCCAGCCGGTGGTCGCGCTGGTCGCCCAGCGCGTGGCCGGGTCGTGGTCGAACGCCTTCGCCGGGAGGCAGCCGGGGCACGCGCCGTCGTCCTGGTACGAGGAGGCCGTGCCGGACTTGCCGTACGAGAGCAGGACGTCGCCGGGCTGGGTCGTGCCGCCTCCGCCGTAGACCTGGAACTCCCAGAGCGAGTAGCCGTACTGCGTCGCGCGCTGGGTGCCGGTCAGCCGGACGTACCGGCCGCTGCCGGTCACGGTCAGCGTCTGGGTGCCCCCGGTCGCGGTGGTGGTCGCGTACAGCTGTGTCCAGGTGGCGCCGTCGGTGGACGCCTGGATCGTGAACGCCTTGGCGTAGGCGGCTTCCCAGTTCAGCACGACCTGGGACAGCTGCTGGGTGGAGCCGATGTCGACCTGCAGGGTCTGCGGGTCGCCGAACGCGCTGGACCAGCGGGTGCCGGGGTCGCCGTCGACCGCGGCCGACGCCGGGAACGCGGCGGACTCGGTCGAGGACGCCGTCACCGGGCGGCCTTGGGAGAGCAGGACGGGGGCGGCCTGGGCCACCGGCGCGGGGAGCAGGGCGGCCAGGGTCAGGGCGAGGACGGCGAGAACCCGGGTTCTCGGCATGCGGCGTTGCATGGGGCACCTCCACGGCGAACCGGCGCCGGGACGGCCTTGCCCCGGCGCGGATCGGCTCACGTGGTCCTCGGCGCGGGTGTGGGTCCCGCCCGTCGGCACGCTCTTAGTTCAGGATATAAATAAAGAGCCGTAAAATGTCAACGACGCTGCGCCGGACGGTCGCGGACCACCCCGGGGATTGGTCCGGGAGAACGAATCCGCGCCGGATCCTTGACTCCGCCGAACCCCGCGATGTTAACTGCGAACCGCTGTCGGAACCGGTTCCGTGACCGCCACCCGGGATCGTTCCGCCGCGACACGCACCCCTTCGGGCTGACTGGTTCGCGCTCCTCGCACCACCCGGTACCGCTCCTCCGGCTCACGGCGCCGGGCGGGTGACCTGGGGGCGGACCCGCCGCACCACCCGACGCCGGCGCGAGCTGTGGGGCTCGCCCGGTCCGTTTCGCACGTCCTCCCCCCGATCAGCAGGCAGGCCGATGAGATCAACGACGTTCTCCCCCGTACACCGCCTCCTCGTCATCGCCACCACGTTCGTCACCGCGGTCACCACCGCGGCGGTGGTCGGCTCCGCGCCGGCCCAGGCCGCCGCGTGCGGCACCACCAACCTCGCGCAGGGCCACCCGGCGACCGCGTCCTCGACCGAGAACGGCGGGACCCCCGCCTCGGCCGCGGTCGACGGCAACGCCGGGACGCGCTGGTCCAGCGCGTTCAGCGACCCGCAGTGGCTGCAGGTCGACCTGGGCTCCGCGCAGCAGCTCTGCGACGTGGTCCTCACCTGGGAAGCCGCGTACGCCACAGCATTCACCGTCCAGCTGTCCGGTGACGCGAACAGCTGGACGACGGCGTACTCGACCACCACCGGCACGGGCGGCACGCAGACCGTGCCCGTCACCGGCACGGCCCGCTACCTGCGGGTCAACGGCACCCAGCGGGCGACCGGCTACGGCTACTCCCTCTGGGAGGTCGCCGTGCACGGCACCGGCGGCGGGACGACCATCCCGCCGACCGACCCGCGCAACCCGGACCTCGGGCCGAACGTGTCGGTGTTCGACCCGTCGACCCCGGCCGCGACCATCCAGAACCGGCTGACGCAGCTGGCGAACCAGCAGCACACCAACCAGTTCGGCACCGAGCGTTACGCCGTGCTGTTCAAGCCGGGCACCTACAACGCCGACGTCAACCTCGGCTTCTACGAGCAGGTCGCGGGCCTGGGCCTCTCCCCCGACGACGTCAACCTCAACGGCCACGTCCGCGTCGAGGCGGACTGGCTGCAGCAGGGCGACAACCCGGCCAACAAGGGCAACGCGACGCAGAACTTCTGGCGTTCCGCCGAGAACCTCTCGGTGACGCTGCCGGCCGGGCAGGTCGAGCGCTGGGCCGTCGCGCAGGCCGCGCCCTACCGCCGGATGCACCTGAAGGGCAGCCAGATCCAGCTGTGGAACGGCGGTGACGGCTGGGCCAGCGGCGGCCTGATCGCCGACAGCAAGATCGACGGCGTGGCCGTGTCCGGTTCGCAGCAGCAGTTCCTCACCCGCAACAGCGAGCTCGGCGGCTGGCAGGGCGGCGTGTGGAACATGGTGTTCGTCGGCTCGACCGGCACCCCGCCGGCCAGCTTCCCGAACCCGCCCGAGACGGTCGTCGGCCAGACCCCGGTGATCCGCGAGAAGCCGTTCCTCTACGTCGACGGCTCGGGCAGCTACAACGTGTTCGTCCCGGCCCTGCGGCAGAACTCCGTCGGCACCAGCTGGGGCCACGGCGCGCCGGCCGGGCAGTCGATCTCGCTCAGCGAGTTCTACGTCGCGCACCCGTCCGACTCGGCCGCGACCATCAACGCGGCTCTGGCCGCGGGTAAGAACCTCCTGGTCACGCCGGGCGTCTACCACCTCGACCAGGCGCTGAACGTCACGCGCCCGGACACGGTTGTGCTCGGCCTCGGCCTGGCGACGCTGATGCCCACCAGCGGCACCGCGGCGATCACGACGTCCGATGTGGACGGTGTGAAGATCGCGGGCCTGCTGATCGACGCCGGCGCGGTGAACTCGCCGGTGCTCGTGCAGGTCGGCCAGCCGGGGTCGAACGCCAACCACGCCGCGGACCCGACGTCGCTGCACGACGTGTTCTTCCGGATCGGCGGCGCCGCCGTCGGGAAGGCCACGCAGACACTGGTGGTCAACTCGAACAACGTCATCGGCGACCACATGTGGCTGTGGCGCGGCGACCACTCGAACGGCGTCGGCTGGAACGTCAACACCGCGGCGAACGGCCTGGTGGTCAACGGCGCGAACGTGACGATGTACGGCCTGTTCGTCGAGCACTACCAGCAGTACGAGGTGCTCTGGAACGGCAACGGCGGCCGGACGTACTTCTTCCAGAACGAGATGCCGTACGACCCGCCGGACCAGGGCTCCTGGTCCAGCGGCGGCGGCCGGCAGGGCTGGGCGGCGTACAAGGTGGCCGACTCGGTGACCAGCCACGAAGGGTGGGGCCTGGGCAGCTACTGCTTCTTCCAGACCAATCCGTCCATTGTGGCCAGTCACTCCTTCGAGGTGCCGAACACCTCCGGGGTCCGGTTCCACAACCTCGTTTCGGTGTCACTCGGCGGCGTCGGCACGATCGCGCACGTCATCAACGACTCGGGTGACGCCGCGAACACCGGGCACCAGGTGAGCCCGCTGGTCAGCTACCCGTAACACGGCAGCGACGTACGCGTCCGGGCGGACCAGCCAGGCTTCGCCCGGACGCGCACCGAGTGCTCCGCCCACCGGGATCTCCGCGGACCGCACCCCCTCGGCTCGCACCCCGGGGGTCGTCAGCACGAGAAACCCTTGACGGGCCAGGTCCCGCAACCGTCCATTCGCGACGGTGACGTCCGGCAGCAGCACCCCCGGCCCCGGCGGTGGCACCGCGCCCCGCGGGGGCCGACCGGCGAACGGCCGGTCCGGGTCCGGCGTGGTCAACGGCGAATCCGGGTACCAGAACGGTTCGGCCAGCCGTCCCGAGTCGACCTGCTCGTGCACCGCCGGGTCGGTCGCCGCGCGGGTGAGGACGTCCAGACGGCGTTCGCGCTGCCCGTCGTCCTGCGGCACCAGGAAGTCCATGGTGGCCGTGGTGACCGCCGCGTTCTCGGCGGCCGCCGCGTGCCGCTCGGTGTGGTAGCTCTCCAGCAGCTCCTCGTCCGCGTCGCCGCGCAGGACCCAGGCGAGCTTCCAGGCCGCGTTCTCCGCGTCGGCGACCCCCGAGTTGAGCCCGCGCGCCCCGAACGGCGCGACCAGGTGCGCGCAGTCCCCGGCCAGCAGCACGCGGCCGACCCGCATCCGGTCGACGAGCCGCGTGTGGAACCGGTACACCGAACGCCAGACGACCTCGTAGGGCCGGTCGCCGATGATCGCCCGGATCCGGTCGTCGAGGGCACCGCCGGTCTCCTCGGCCACGAGGTCGTAGTCGTCCGGGACCTGCCAGTCGATGCGGAACCGCGAGTCCGGGCACGGGTGGATGAGCACCTGGCGGCCCGGGTTCCACGGCGGGTCGAAGTGGAAGCGGCGCTCGGCCGCCCAGCCCGGCAGGTCGGCGCGGATGTCGCAGATGAGGAACAGGTCGCGGAAGGAGAACCCGGTCAGGTGCTGGCCGAGCGCCCGCCGCACGGTGTCGCCCCGCGAACCCGCACAGGCGATCGCGTAGTCGGCCTCGATCCGGCGCGGCCCGTCCTTCGTCTCGCACTCGACCACGACACGGCCGGGCTGGGTCACTCCGGTGACGCGGTGGCCGCGCCGGACGTCGATCAGCGGCTGCTCGGCGATCAGCTCGTCGAGGACTTCTTCGACGCGGGCCTGCGAGAGGTTGACGAACGGCGGCAGCGCCGAGCCACCGTCGGGGAGCTTCAGCGAGAACAGCTCGGTGTCGCGGTGGAACGTCCGGGCGGTCGTCCAGGTGAGGCCTTCCTCGGCGAGGCAGCCCGCGCCGAGGGACGCCCAGACGTCCAATGTGTCCCGTTGCTGGCAGATCGCCTTGGACCCCACGGGGTCGCGCACCTCGTGTTCGTCGACGAGCACCACGGGTACGCCCCAGCGCGCGAGCAGCAGCGCGGCCGTCTGGCCGACCGGGCCGCTGCCGAGGACCGCGACCGTCATCCTTGGAGCTGGTCCCAGACTTCGCGGTCGCGCTCGGCGGTCCACACCACCGGCCGCTCGATGCCGCCCAGCTCGTCCCACAGCCGCGAGACGTCGAAAGGCAGGCAGTGCTCGAAGATCGGCCACTGGCCGTACTGACCGACGAGGGCCGCGTGCGTGCGTTCGAAGGCGTCCTTCAGCGTGCCGCCGGCTTCGCGGGCCGCGCCGACCTCGCGGATCATCGTGTCCAGGAAGTGCCGGGTCTGCGCGATGGCCGCCCCGACGGCGTCGCGGCCCCGGCTCACGCCGCCGCGTCCGCCGATCAGCGTCTCGGCCCCGAACTCGCCGACGCGGTCCAAAGTGGACGACGCCCAGTCGCGGTGGAACGCGTCACCTGTGTACAGCGCGGCTTCGGCTTCCACGAGGTCGCCGGCGTAGAGGATCTTCCGGCGCGGCAGCCAGGCGACGATGTCGCCTTCGGTGTGGCCGCGGCCGCAGTACTGGAGGACGAGGTCGCCGCGGTCGCCGCCGAGGTCGATGGTCAGCCGGTCGGAGAAGGTCAGCGTCGGCCAGGTCAGGCCGGGCACCGAGTCGGCGCCCTTGGCCAGCCGCGGCATCCGGCCGAACTCGCTCGCCCAGTCCTCCTTGCCGCGCTCGGCGACCAGGGCCCGGGTGTTCTCGTGCGCGACGATGACTTCGGCGTCGAAGGCGGACGCGCCGAGCACGCGCACCGCGTGGTAGTGGCTCAGCACCAGGTAGCGCACGGGTTTGTCGGTGTGCTCACGGAGTTTCGCGAGCCATTCGGCCGCGGCGACCGGCGTGGCCAGCGCTTCGAAGCAGACGAGGAAGTCCTCGCCCTCGATCGCGCCGATGTTCGGGTCTCCCTCGGCCGTCAGCGCGTAGACGCCGTCGTCCAGGACTTCCAGGGTTTGCGCTTTCTCCGCCAGGTCGGCCGAAGAGGCGAAGGCTTTCTTCGTCACGGCGAGCGCTCCTTCTGATCGTCAAAGCTTTGACTATCTCGCCGGTCACAGTAACCCGCCGGGGCGGTGCGCGGAACCCCTTCGCCTAATCTGGGCCGCATGACCGACCGACCGGCCGAAGACCTCGACTACCTCTCGTTCGTCGACTACGCGATCGGGAAGACGAAGGCGGAGCTGCCGGACACCGACCCCGTCGCGATGCGCCTCGGCCTCACCCTGCACCGGCTGGCCGGCGCGCTGGTCTACGACTGGGAGTCGACGGTGCACCGTCCCCGCGGCCTGAGCTGGGGCGGGTTCCGGGTGCTGTTCGTGCTGTGGCTGGGCGGCCCGCTGGAGTCCCGCCACGCGGCGCGCCTGGCCGGGATGAGCCGCGCGGCGGTGTCGGCGCTGGTCAAGACGCTGGAGCGGGACGGCCTGGTGACGCGCGCGCAGGTCCCCCGCGATCGGCGGGCGGTCCGGCTCGCGCTGACCGAGGCGGGCCACTCGGCGGTGACGGACGCGTACCAGGCGCACAACGCGCGCGAGCGGGAGTGGGCGGCGTCGCTGACGCCGTCGGAGCAGACGGTCCTGATCGGACTGCTCGAGAAGCTCACCACGAGCCCGGTGGCCGCGGCGGCGCAGCGCCTGGCCTAGCTGGCCAGCCCGGGCAGGGTGTGCCCGGTCTGCTCGGCCTTCGCGCGGAGGTACCGGACGTTGTTCTCGGTGGCGAAGACCCCGGTCGGCACCTGCTCGCGCACGGCGATCCCGGCTTTGCGCAGCTGAGCGGCCTTGTCGGGGTTGTTCGACAGCAGGTCCACCTCCGTGACACCCAGCGCTTCGAGCATCTGCGCGGCGACGGCGTAGTCGCGGGCGTCCTCGGGCAGGCCGAGCGCGGCGTTGGCGGCGTAGGTGTCGAGGCCCTGGTCTTGCAGCGCGTAGGCGTCGAGCTTGTTGTAGAGCCCGATCCCCCGGCCTTCCTGACGCAGGTAGAGCAGGTAGCCGCCGGCCTCGGAGATCCGTTCGACGGCCTCGGCCAGCTGAGGCCCGCAGTCGCAGCGCGCGGACCCGAAGACGTCCCCGGTGAGGCATTCGGAGTGCGGCCGCACAAGCGGCACGTCCCCGGGAGTACCGAGCACGAGGGCGAGGTGCTCACCCCCGTCGTCCAGGCCCCGGAAGGTGACGGCGTCGGCCTCGACGGCGACGCCGCCGTGGAGTCGCAGCGGGATCCGCACCCGCGTCCGCACCTCAGCCGTCATGCCTTCTCCCCTGGGATCGCCCACGTGATCGACCCTACCGGAAGTTCAAATTCGAACAGTCGGCGTTGTGTGCCGGGTCATCGCTTGATCGAACACCGCGAGGCGCGGGGTTCTTCCCGGTTCGAACACCGTTGGGTGTCACAAGCCTCACTTGAGCAACAGCGCGGGCGATGTCGACCTCCTCTGGATCGCCGACTCCTACTTCTGATGTCACTCGCGACTGGCGCGCTGTGGCCCGCAGTTCAACGATCGGGTCACGTACGACGCCATCGGATGGCGCCCCGGGGCGGCCGCCTCCACCACCCCGCCGGCGGAGCCTGCCACCAGTGTCGGGGAAGGCACCTACCAGGTCGGCGAGGACATGGAGCCCGGCAGCTACAAGGCCGACTGCGCGGGTCATGGCTACTGGGCCCGGCTGCGCGACGACTCCGGGAACGACATCATCGCGAACGATCTCAAGGCCAACGGTGGCCTGATGCGGTTCACCACCAAGAAGGGCGAGTACGTCGAGATCTCCGGCAGGTGCACCTTCTCGAAGGTGAAGTAACCCCGTCGAGCCGGAAAACCGGTGGCGCCCCGGTCGTATCCTCAGCGCATGATCCCCGGTGCCACCGCCGCGTCGTTCCTGCTCGTCGTCATCCTCGGGGCGATGTCGCCCGGGCCCGACTTCGTCGTCGTCACCCGGTCCTCGCTCACCGGTGGGCGGCGCGCCGGCATCGCCGCCGGGGCCGGGATCTCGCTCGGGGTCTTCGCGTGGGTCGTCGCCATCGCCTTCGGGGTCGCCGCCGTGCTCACCGCCTCGGCCGTCGCCTTCGGCGTCGTCAAGCTCGTCGGGGCCGCCTACCTCGTGTTCCTCGGGGTGAAGGCCTGGCTGGCCGTGCGCCGCGGGGAGTACCGGGACCTCGGCGACACCGGCCCAGGGAAGTCCCTGAAAGCCGGCGCCGCCTTCCGGCAGGGGCTCTTCACCAACCTGCTCAACCCCAAGGTCGCCGTCTACTTCCTCGCCCTGCTCCCCCAGTTCCTGCCCGCCGACGGCGCCACCCTGCAGACGCTCGAGCTCGCCGCCATCGCGACCGCCGGCACCATCCTCTGGTTCGCGGCCCTCGCCCTCGTGGTCGGCGCGCTGAAGCGGTTCTTCAGCGACGGCCGCGTCCGGCGGGGCCTCGACGCCGTGCTCGGGAGCGTGCTCGTCGCGCTCGGGGTCAAGGTCGCCGCCGAAACGGCCTGAGGGCCGCCACCGTCACAGCTTTTCGGCCGCCAGCGCCGTGCCCTCCACCCGCGCCCGGATCTTCGCGAACGCGATGTCGCGCGAAGTCGACGTGTCGTCCGCAAACGGCGAGAACCCGCAGTCGTCGCACGTGCCGAGCCGGTCGGCCGGCAGGTACTTCGCCGCCGCGAGCACGCGGTCGCGGACCTCCTCCGGCGTCTCCACCCGCGGGTCGATCGGGTCGATCACGCCGACGAAGATCCGCTGGTCCGCCTTGAGGTTGTCGCGGATCACCTCCAGCGCCGCGGCCGGCTCGGCCTCGCTCGCGAGCTGGACGTAGAAGTTGCCCGCCTTGAGCGACAGCAACGCCGGCAGCAGGCCCGCGTAGTCGACGTCGAGGCTGTGCACCGAGTCCTGGTCGCCGCCCGGGCAGGTGTGGACGCCGATCTTCGCGCGCTCCTCCGCCGTGAACCGGTCGAGGACGGCGTTGTTGAGGTCGACGAACTGCCGCAGCAGCCCACCGGACGGGTCGAGCTTCAGCGACAGCCGCCCTTCGGTGAAGTCGATCTGGACGGTATGGGCCCCGGCGTCGAGGCTGCGCCGGATGTCCGCCTCGGCTTCGTCCACGAGGTCGGCGACGAACTCCTCCTGCGAGTACCCGTCGATGCCGTCGCCCGGGTAGATCAGTGAGATCGCGGACGCGGCGATCACGGCCTGTTTGACCGCCCGGTCCGTGAGCGCTTTCGCCCGCGTCAGGTACTCGTCGGCGTGGGTCGCGTAGCGGAACGGGCCCGCGGTCAGCCGCGGCAGCTGCCGGGTGTGCCCGTCGGCGAAGGGGATGACGACGCCGTCGGGCGCCAGCGCGGTCAGCCCGGCCAGCGGGTAAGTCGCGAAGCTCGGCTTGCCCTGCTCACCGTCCGACACGACCGGCGAGCCGGTCTCCTCGAACCGGCTGATCGTGTCGGCCAGCGCCCGGCCCTCCAGCTCGGCGAGCGCGGCGGCGTCGATCCGTCCGGCGGCGAACGCGCCGAGCCCCTCGACGAGGTACCCGGGGCGCGGGATGCTGCCGATCGGTTCGGTGGGCAGGGTCATGGAGTCCTCCGCGGTTTGAAGGTCCAGACCGGCCTCTGACCGGCGCGAAGCCGGCCTGGCCGGCCTCGTGTCCGCCCGAACGTAGCGTGGTCCCGGGCGGTCACGGAGCGCGGATCACCCGGTCGGAGCAGCAAAAAGCACAAAATGAGAAGACGTTTGGCGGTTAGCCGGGAGGACGATTGGGTATTCGCTACGGCGACACGGCGGGTTCGGCGCCGAAGGAGTACCCCGATGCTCAGTCACCACGATCGCACCGAGCTCGAGAAGATCGAGCGGAACCTCGAGGTCACCGACCCCGATCTGGCCACAGCCCTGCGCGAAGGGCGGCGCCCGAAGTCACGTGCGCTCCGCAGCGCCCTGCTGATCTCCGTCGACGTCGTCGCCGTGACCCTGCTGGTCCTGGGGTTGATCTTGCCCGACCCCGGCGTCACCCTCTGCGGGATCCTCGCCCTCACCGGCACCGTCTGGACCCACGTGGCGCGCCACCGGATCTGACGTTCTGGGGCAGACTGGGCCCGTGAAGTGGGTCCTGCACGTCGACCTCGACCAGTTCATCGCCGCGGTCGAGATCGCCCGCCGTCCGGAGCTGCGCGGGAAGCCCGTGGTGGTCGGCGGCAACGGCGACCCGACCGAACGCGCCGTCGTCGCGACCGCGTCCTACGAAGCCCGCGAGTTCGGCGTCCAGTCCGGCATGCCGCTGCGGATCGCCGCCAAGCGCTGCCCGGACGCCGTCTTCCTGCCCAGTGACCCGCCCGCCTACCTCGAGGTGTCCGAGCACGTGATGGCGGCGGTGCGGCAGCTCCCGGTGGTCGTGGAGGTGCTGGGCTGGGACGAGGCGTTCATCGGCGCCGAAACCGACGCCCCGGAGGCGCTGGCGGCCTCGATCAAGGACGCCGTGCTGCGCGAGACCGGGCTGTCGTGCGCGGTCGGGATCGGCGACAACAAGCTGCGCGCCAAGCTCGCGACCGGGTTCGGCAAGCCGGGCGGGATCTTCCGGCTGACGCAGGAGAACTGGTGGGACGTGATGGCCGCGCGCCCGACCGACGCGCTGTGGGGCATCGGCGGCAAAACCACCAAGAAGCTCGCCGAGCTGGGCGTCCACACCGTCCTCGACCTCGCCGGCGCGGACGTCGAGGCGCTGGCCACGCGGTTCGGCCCGAAGACCGGCCCGTGGCTGCGCCTGCTCGGCGGCGGCATCAGCGACGCGGAGGTGAGCGCGACGCCGTACGTGGCCCGCTCCCGCAGCCGCGAGACGACGTTCCAGCGCGACCTCACGGACCCGGCGGAGATGGCCGCCGAGGTGTCGGCGCTGGCCAAGCGCGTCTGGCAGGACGTCCTCGACGAAGGCCGGCCGGCCGCGCGGGTCGCGGTGAAGGTGCGGTTCGTGCCGTTCATGACCCACACCCACAGCATCACGTTGCCGGAGCCGACGTCGGACGCGGCCGAGATCGAGCGAGCGGCGCGGGAGGTGCTGGGGATGTTCGAGCTGACCCGCGCGGTGCGGCTGCTGGGCGTGCGGGCGGAGTTCCTCCGCGAAGACTAGGCCGGTCTGCCGCGGCTAGAGCCCGTCCGGCAGGGGCAGCGGCCGGTCCGGGTCCAGTGCGACGCCGACCGCCTGGAGCGTGTGGTCGAGCATCGCCCAGATCGTGCCGCTGAGCTGGGCCGTCAGCTGGTCCAGGGTGAGCGCGCCCGGGTGGTCGAGCCAGCGGGCCGTCGCCGATTCGACGTAGCCGACCAGGCCGAACGCGATCGTGTCGGCCGGGGCCGGGTCGCGGCCGAACGCCGTCAGGTAGCCGGCGAACAGGCTGCTCAGGTGGCGGGCGATCGTGCCGCGGACGTCCGCCGGCCCCGGTTCCGCGCGCGCCAGGTAGCGGTGCAGGGAGACGTGCTCGGTCAGCCAGCGCAGGTGCGTCGCGATCACCGTCGAGATCATCTCGTTCGGCGAGCCCGAGGGGTGCCAGAGCGGCTCGAGCTCGGCCGTCACCAGCTCGGCCGCCCGCTGGGCGATGGCCCGCTGCAGGTCCGCCGCGTCGTCGAAGTGCTTGTACAGCCGCGTCCGGGCGACGCCGGCGCGCTCGGCGATCTGCTCGGTCGAGACGTCGGGGCCGTGCTCGGCGATCGCTTCCAGGGCCGCGTCGACGAACTCGGCGCGGCGCCGTTCCTGCTGGCCCGCCCAGCGCGCCGCCCGTCCGTCGACCTTGGTCACGGCGGAAGCCTACTCACGGCCCGCGAGCCGGTGTACGCTCCCAAACTAGCTAGTACAGCGTGTACCCCCTACTTTCGGAGGCCGCCATGGGCGTCGAGGCCCAGGACCGGGACGTGACCGCGGCTCGCCTGCTCAAGAGCTCCGCGAAGAACTCCTACGACCCGTACGTGGACATCGACTGGGCCGCGCCGCTCGCCGAGGGCAAGGCGTACATGCCGCTCGAGCGCGTCTCCCTCTACGGCACCGACCTCTGGGCGAAGCTGACGCCGGAGCAGCGGATCGAGCTGTCCAAGCACGAGATCGCCAGCATCATGAGCGTCGGCCTCTGGTTCGAGATCGTCCTGATGCAGCTGCTCGCCCGGTACGTCTTCGACCTCGACGCGCGCACCGAGCACGCCCAGTACGCGATGACCGAGATCGGCGACGAGACCCGGCACTCGGTGATGTTCGCCCGCACCGCCGACCGGCTCGGCGTGCCGCGCTACGGCGTCCCGAAGGTCGTCCACCGCGCCGCGAAGGTGTTCGGCGCGACCGCCGCCGGGCCGTCGATGTTCGCCAGCGTGCTGGTCGCCGAGGAGACCACCGACCGGCTGCAGCGTTCGATGATGGACGACGACGGCATCCAGCCGCTGATCCGCTCGGTCAACCGCATCCACGTCGTCGAGGAGGCCCGGCACGTCCGGTTCGCCAAGGAGGAAGTCCTGCGGGAGACGCCGAAACTGTCGAAGGCGGCGCTGCACCGGCACCGGGTGCGGACCGCGCTCGTCGCGTTCGGCGTGATCGACAGCATGGTCGACCCGCGGGTCTACCGCAGCGTCGGGATCGACGCGCGCGAAGGCCGGGCCGCGGCGCTCGCGAACCCGCACTTCCACGAGACGCGCCGGTGGATGGCGGAGAAGATCGTGCCGTTCCTGCGCGAGGCGGGGCTGATCGGCGGCCGGTCCGAGGGCATTTGGCGGCGCGCGCACCTGATTTGACCCGGGAGGGGAAATTTCCCTTCCCGGGAGGGACCGGCTTGCGCCAGGATTCGGCGGTGACCGAGGGATTCCCACCGCCGCAGCCGCTTGAACCCGCACCGCCGCAGCCGCCGCGGGCGCCGGCGCCCGCACCGCGCCCCTTTCTCGCGCGGCCCGTCGCCACCGGCCTGATCGGCGTGGTCGTCGGTGCGTTCCTGGTCGGCGTGCCGTGGCTGGTGCTGGGCCTGCTCGGCGGCGGCCCGAGCGGCCAGGCCCTGACCGCGCCGGCGAACCTCGGCGGGCTCGGCAAGGCCCAGGACGCGATCGCGAAGCTCGACGCCGCGCGCGGCAAGGCGACGATCGACCGCATCACCAAGACCGACCAGGAGACCGCCACCCGCGTGTCGGCGGCCTACGACGGCGCCGGCGCGGTGGTCCAGGACTACCAGGACGAGCGGCTGCTGCGGTCGGTCCAGCTGGTCGCCGTGCGCGCGCCGTCGCCGGAGCTGTTCGCGCCCTTCGAAGACGTCCAGGCCCTCGGCGTGGCCAAGCCGGGCACCGAGCTGGTGCGCGTCGGCGCCGTGCAGTGCCTGGTGCACAACGCCCCGGCCGCGCCCGGCTCGACCCCGGACCCGGACCAGTCCTTCGTCCTGAACTGCCAGCGCACCGGCCCCGGCTTGACCGTCGCGGTGCGGAGCCTGGGCACCGAGGGCAACCACGACCCCCAGGAGCTCGCCGGGATCGTCGAGCAGGCCTGGCGGGAGCTCGGGTGATCACCATCCGGACGGCCCGCGCCGACGACGAGGCCGTGCTGGCGAAGCTCGACGAGCGCACGTGGGACTCGCTGGTGTCGCCCGCTCCCCCGCCGCCGCCCGGCACGCCGTTCTTCGACGAGGACACCCGCCCCGAAGACTTCCTCGTCGCCGAACACGACGGCGCGGTCGCCGGCTACGTCCGCATCGCCGAAGGCTTTCCGATCGCCGCCCACCGCCACGTTCGGGTGATCGGCGGGCTCGCCGTCGACCCGGACCGGCGCCGGCTCGGCATCGCGCGCCGGCTCGTCGACGCCGCCGTGGCCGAAGCGCGGCGGCGCGGCGCGCGCAAGGTGACGTTGCGCGTGCTGGGTCACAACGCCGCCGCCCGGCGGGTCTACGAGAGCTGCGGGTTCGTCGTCGAAGGCGTGCTGCGGGCGGAATTCCGCGTCGACGGCGCCGACGTCGACGACGTTCTCATGGCCCGCTCGCTCGCTTGACAGCTTCCCGGCGGCTTTGCCATCCTGGTCGTGGGCCGAGAGGCGCTGCGACGGAACTTTTTCCGCCACGCTCGGCCCGGACCACGACTCCAAGGGCGCCTCCCGCGAGGGAGGTGCCTTTCTTGGTGTCGCGTCACGCCTCCCGAGCGTCCCGCAAACGAGCTCCGGAGTGCATCGAAGAATGAGTGACAAACTGCAGACCCGCAACGGTCTCGACTTCGCCGTCGCCGACCTCTCCCTGGCCGAGGCCGGCCGCACGCAGCTGCGCCTGGCCGAGCACGAGATGCCCGGCCTGATGGCGATCCGCCGCGAGTACGCCGCCGCGCAGCCGCTGAAGGGCGCGCGGGTCGCCGGGTCACTGCACATGACCGTCCAGACCGCCGTGCTCATCGAGACCCTCGTCGCGCTCGGTGCCGAGGTCCGCTGGGTGTCGTGCAACATCTTCTCCACCCAGGACGAGGCCGCCGCGGCCGTCGTCGTCGGCCCCGAGGGCACCGTCGACGCCCCGGCGGGCACGCCGGTGTTCGCGTGGAAGGGCGAGACGCTCGAAGAGTACTGGTGGTGCACCGACCAGCTCTTCGCCTTCTCCCGCGGCCAGGCGCCGAACATGATCCTCGACGACGGCGGCGACGCCACCCTGCTCGTCCACAAGGGAGTCGAGTTCGAAGCCGCGGGCGCGGTGCCGCAGCCGTCCGAAGAGGACCCGGAGGAGTACCGGATCGTCCTCGACACGCTGCGCGCGAGCCTCGCGGCCGACGGCGACCGCTTCACCCGCATGGCCAAGGAGATCCGCGGCGTCACCGAGGAGACGACCAACGGCGTCAAGCGGCTCTACAAGCTCGCGAAGGACGGCGAGCTGCTCTTCCCCGCGATGAACGTCAACGACTCCGTGACGAAGTCCAAGTTCGACAACAAGTACGGCATCCGGCACTCCCTTGTGGACGGACTGAACCGGGCCACCGACGTGATGATCGGCGGCAAGCGCGTCGTCGTCTGCGGCTACGGCGACGTCGGCAAGGGCGCGGTCGAGGCGCTGCGCGGCCAGGGCGCCCGGGTCGCGGTCACCGAGATCGACCCGATCTGCGCGCTGCAGGCGGCGATGGACGGGCTCGACGTCGTGGAGCTCGACGACGTCGTCGAGACGGCCGACATCTTCATCACCACCACCGGCAACTTCGGCATCATCTCGGCCGCCCAGATGGGCCGGATGAAGCACAACGCGATCGTCGCGAACGTCGGGCACTTCGACAACGAGATCGACATGGCCGGCCTCGCGAAGCTGCCGGGCATCGTCAAGAACGAGATCAAGCCGCAGGTGCACGAGTGGACGTTCCCGGACGGCCACGCGATCATCGTGCTCTCCGAAGGCCGCCTGATGAACCTCGGCAACGCGACCGGCCACCCGTCGTTCGTGATGTCGAACTCGTTCACCAACCAGGCCATCGCGCAGATCGAGCTGTTCGCCAAGCCCGGCGAGTACGCCACCGACGTCCACCGGCTGCCGAAGCACCTCGACGAGAAGGTCGCCCGGCTGCACCTCGACGCCCTCGGCGTGAAGCTCACCCGGCTCTCGAAGGAGCAGGCCGAGTACATCGGCGTCGACGTCGCCGGTCCGTACAAGCTCGATCACTACCGGTACTGATCCGAGATTGCTCCATTTGACGCAGTTTGCGGCATCGGGAAAGTGGCCATCCTCCCCGTGACAGCGCATCTGCCCGGCCGGCGCGGCGGGCAGGTCCCATGCGAAGGAGTGTGTGTCAAAGTGATCGTTCTCGGTGTAATTCTTCTGATCATCGGGTTTATCGTCGGTATCCCGGTGCTTTACACCATCGGCATCATTCTCGCGGTGGCCGGTGTTGCACTGGCCATCCTGGGCGGCACCGGCCGCCGGATCGGTGGGCGTGCGCACTGGTACTGATCGAGTACTCGCGAACGGCCTGGCACGGCGTCAGCAGCAATGCTCGCCGCGCCAGGCCGTTCGGCCTTCCTTCACCGCCACGAAGGCGATGACGAGGGCCACGAGCGGATCGGCCCACCACCAGCCCCAGAGGGTGTTGAGCAGCAATCCCGCCAGCAGGACCGCGGAAAGGTAAGTGCAGAGCAAAGTCTGCCGCGAATCCGCGACCGCGCTGGCGGATCCCAGCTCCCGTCCGGCTCGCCGTTGAGCGGCGGACAAGGCGGGCATCACGACGAGCGAAACCGCCGCGAGGACAACCCCGGTGAGCGAGCTTTCCGGCGCCGCCGCGGCGAAGAAGGTCCGCACGGACTCCGCCGTGACATAGGCGGCCAGTGCGAAGAACGAGACGGCGATCAGCCGCAGCGCCCGCCGTTCGCGGGCTTCCGGGTCGCGGCCCGAGAACTGCCAGGCGACCGCGACCGCCGAAGCGACTTCGACGACCGAATCCAGGCCGAACCCGACCAGCGCGCCGGACGAGGCCGCGGTGCCGGCCGTCAGCGCGACGGCGGCTTCGACGACGTTGTAGGTGATGGTCGCCGCCACGAGCAGCCGGACGCGGCGCACGAGCACCGCCCGGCGGTCCTCCGCCACGATGACCGGCGCGCAGCAGCCGTCGGCGCAAGAGTCCGTCATGCCGGCTCGCACTCCTCCCGCGGCTCGACCGCCAGTACGACCTGGACGAGTTCACTCAGCGCGCGGGCGAGGTGCGCGTCGGCGATCTCGTACCGCACCTGACGGCCCTCGTAACCCGCCACGACGAGCCCGCAGCCCCGCAGGCACGAGAGGTGGTTCGAGACGTTCGAGCGGCTCAGCCCGAGCTCGACGGCGAGCCGCCCCGGGTAGGCGGGCCCGTCGAGCAGCGCGGTCAGGATCCGGCAGCGGGTCGGGTCGGCGAGGGCGCGCCCGATCCGGGCCAGCGCCGACTCCCGCGTCTCACAGGTCACCATGCGGTGAACTGTACATCGACCGCTGACATATCCACACGGGACACCGCGGAAAGTGAAGGGTCCTCCGGCTCCGAGGGGGAGGGAGAGCCGAAGGACCTCGTTAGTGTTAGCACATCGCCCCGCCCGTGTACACAGCTGCATACACGATCGTGTCACGCGCTTGACGCGTTCCTGACGCCGCGAAGGCCTCCCCAGCCGGCGGCGAAGCCGGTTGGAAAGACCTTCACGGATCCTGGCGGGAGGCTCAGGAAGCTTGGCGCAGCCGGGGTTTTCCCGGTTCGGCCGCACAGCCGCACCCGCGGCCGAGCGCCTGGCAGTCGACGATCAACCCGTGCCGGACGCGGTCACCGTCCCCACAGGCCGGCTCGGTGCACTCGGCGAATCCGCCTTCTGGGTGCACCACCAGCGTGCCGTGGCAGTGGTCGATGCCCGCGTCACACGAAGCACATTGCATAATCCCTTTGGTACCACCGGGAAGCACGCGGACACGGAAGGCGGCGACGGCGTGTCGGCCCGACCACCCGGACGGGATCAGGCGGACTTCGGCGCCTTCTTCCGCGCCGCCGGCTTCTTCTTCGCCGCCGGCGGCTCGTCCTCATCGGACTCCTCCGAAGTGGACTTCGCCCCGCGGGACTTCTTCGCCGCGTCCACACTGGCCTGCAGCGCCGCCATCAGGTCGACCACGTCGGCCTTCGCCGTGACCGCCGCCGGCTTGGTCGTCTCCTCCCCCGCCACCTTGGCCTCGATCATCTCCTCGAGGGCCTCGCGGTAGTGGTCGTGGTACTTCTCCGGCTCGAACACCGGCTCGGCCAGCGAGTCGATCAGCGACCCGGCCATGGTGACCTCCTGCGGCCGGATCTGCGGCGGGTCGTCGCGCAGGAAGGGGAAGTCGGGCTCGCGCACCTCGTCCGGCCACAGCATGGTCGTCATCACCAGCACGTCGGCGTGCACCCGCAGCACCGCCATGCTCTCCCGCTGCCGCACCGCGACCTTGGCGATGGCCACCTGGCTCGACTTGTGCAGCGCGTCCCGCAGCACGATGTACGGCTTCACCGCGTTCTTCTGCGGCTCCAGGTAGTACGTCCGGTCGTACTGGATCGGGTCGATCGACTCGAGCGGCACGAACTCCAGGACGTCGATCGTGCGCTGCGAGGACAGCGGCAGCTCGGCCATCTCGGCGTCGGTGATCACGACCATCTCGCCGTCGGGCAGCTCGTAGCCCTTGGCGATCTCGGCGTAGGGCACCTCGGCGCCGTCGATCGTGCAGAACCGCTTGTACTGGATGCGGCCGCCGTCGGCCTCGTGCACCTGGCGGAGCGAGACGTTCTTGTTCTCGGTGGCCGCGTACATCTGGATCGGGATGGACACCAGCCCGAACGAGACCGAGCCCTTCCACATCGCCCGCATGCCACGCACCTTTCGGAGATCGTCTTCACGCTACGTGACAACCGTAGCCCGAAACGTCCCTCCGCGACAGTGTGCCCCGCGCGCGATCTAGACCTCTGCCAGGTACTTCTCCCAGAGTGCCGGATCCAGGAACCAGTTCTGGAAGTCCGTCGGATCGGTGAAACCGTTGGCGAACCGCCTCGCGACGGCGGGGTTCTGGCCCGCGACGCCGAGGATCTGGAGCACGTGCGGAGGCGGCGGCAGGAGCAGCGCGTTCGTCCATTCGGTGACGTGGCGGGCGTACTCCCAGTAGCGCTCGAACGTGGCGTCCATCCACTCCGCGTCGAACGGCCGGTCGCCGCGCTCGACGATCGCGTCCAGGTACGTCGCGGCGCAGTGGCTCGCGTTGTTGGAGCCCTGGCCGGTGATCGGGTCGTTCGCCACGACGACGTCGGCCATGCCCAGCACGATCGCCCCGCCGGGCAGGGCGCCGACCGGGTTGCGGACCACCGGCGTGTAGCCGCCGGCCAGCGTCGCCTTCGCGTCGGTCAGCTCGGCGTCGCGGCTGCGCTCGTACTCCCACGGAACGAACTGCTTCATCAGGTCCAGGATCCGCGCGAAGTGCTCGGCCGGGCCCGGGCGGTCGTCGAAGCAGTCCAGCGGCCCGCCGGGCACGCCTTCGAAGAAGAGGATGTCGCAGTTCCCGCTGAGCGTGTACGCGGGGATCATGAACAGCTCGCCGACGCCCGGGACGATGTTGAACCGCACCGCCATCTTGTCCGGGTGCTCCGGCCGCGGGCGCACGCCGTGGGCGTAGGCCAGCGACAGCGCGCGCATCGGCTTCGTGTACGGCGAGCGCTCCGGGATCCGGTCGAACAGCTGGACCAGCTCGCCCTTGCCGGCCGAGATGATCACCAGGTCGTACAGCCGGGCGAGAGCGTCCAGTTCGGACGTCATCACGCCGTGGATGACGAGCTTGCCGCCGCGGTCCTCGAACAGCTCCAGCCAGCCGGCCATCTTCACCCGCTGGTCGACCGACTGCGCGATGTGGTCCAGCCCGGCGAACCAGTCGAGCGCGCGACCGCCGTCCGGCGCGGCCACGGACACGCCGAGGCCTTCGACGTTCACCGTGTCGGCTTCCCACTGGTCGATGCCGAGGTCCCGCTCGTGCTGCAGCGCGTCGTGGAACATGCACTGCGTCGACATCACGCGCCCGTTCCGGATCTCCTCCGGCGTCCGCGCGGACATCACCGTGACGTCGTAGTCCTTCGCCAGCAGCCCCAGGGCCAGCTGCAGCCCGGACTGCCCGGCGCCCACGATCAGGACCTTGCGCATGAAGCTCTTCTCTCCTCGTTCAGGCGTGCGGGGCGCTGGTGGCCAGCTCACGTGGGCCGGACAGCACGGCGAGCGACAGCGTGTGGCCGACCAGCTCGGTCAGGGTGGCGATCGTCGAGGCGCGGTCGCGGGCGTCGCAGGTGACCAGCGGGACGCTCGGGTCGAGCGCGAGCGCGTCCCGGACCTCGTCGAGGTCGTGCACGGGCATGCCCTCGAACTGGTTGACCGCGACGACGAACGGCAGCTCCGAGTCGTTCTCGAAGTAGTTGATCGCCGCGAACGACTCGTCGATCCGGCTGGTGTCGACCAGCACGACCGCGCCGAGCGCGCCCCGGCTCAGGTCGTCCCAAAGGAACCAGAACCGCGCCTGGCCGGGCGTGCCGAACAGGTACAGCAGCAGGTCCGGGCGCAGCGTGATGCGGCCGAAGTCCATCGCGACGGTCGTCGTCGACTTGCCGCCGGGCGGGATGTCGTCGACGCCTTCGCCGGCCTCGGTCATCCACGCCTCGTTGCTCATCGGGGGCACTTCCGACACCGACCCGACGAACGTGGTCTTGCCGACACCGAAGCCCCCGGCGACGACGATCTTCGCGGAGATCGTCAGCAGTTCGCCCTCAGGCGGGGAGCCGCTTGAGCCCATCAAGGATCCTCTCGAGGACGTTGGTGTCGTGGTGGTAGGCGTGCGCGGTGGGGTGGACGAACACCGCGCCCTGGGACGCGAGGTCGCCGATCAGCACCCGCACCACGCCCAGCGGCAGGTCGAGCCCGACCGACAGCTCGGCGATCGAGCACCGCGCCCGGGCGCGTTCGTAGAGCGAGCGGGACTCGGGCATGAGCGTGCCGCTCAGCGCCGGGTCGTACCGCGGGACCGAGACCAGCGTCTCCACCAGCAGCTGGTGGCGGGTGCTGGTGCGGCCACCGGTGAGCGCGTACGCCCGGATCCGGCGGCTGCGCCGCGGCAAGGCGGTGTCCTTCTCGGACACTGAGATCACATCCTTGTCGGGCATCGTCATCACGCCCGCGGCCGGCGCGCGGTGAGCACCTGGCGCAGTTCGGCGCGCACCTCGGGGGTGAGCGCGTGGCCGGCGTTGGTGATGAACTGGGTCATCTCGTAGGCGACCACCTTCATGTCCGCCTCGCCCGAGGTCAGCACCGCGAGCCCGGCACCGGAACCGATGCCCATGAACAGGAAGTAGCCGTGGGTGAGCCGGATGATGATCTGCTCGCAGTTGCCCTTGCCGAACAGCGCCGCGCTGTTGCCGGCCAGCGAGAGCAGGCCGCTGGAGATCGCCGCGAGCTGCTCGGCTTCGGCCTCGCCGACCGAGTCGGACGCGGTGAGGGGGAAGCCGTCCACGCTCATGATCAGCGCGTGGCTGACCCCGTGGACCTTGCGCACGAAGTCGTCGAGCAGCCAGGCGAAGTTGGCCGGTGCCGGGTGGGTGGCGCTCACGAGGCGGTTCCTCCGGGCGTCTCGTCCTGCTGGGGGCGGTTCTCGGCGAGCGCCGCCCGCTCGCCGTCGGCGAAGGCGCCGAGGTCGGCGAGCAGCTGGTCGTGGCCGTTCGTGCCGGCCGCCGCGGCCGGGGGTGGCGGTGGCGGTTCGGGCGCGGCACCGCGGATGCTGCCGGGCACCCGGCGCGGCAGGCCGTTGGCGGTGGTCCCGCCGGTCTGCTCGACCGGCCGCGGGCGCGGGGTGGGCTTGCGCGGGATCGGCGTCGGTTCCTCGCGGGGGAAGGTACCCGGGCGGCGGCGCGGGAGCCCGCCGACCGCGGCCGGCTCCCCGGCCGGTGCCTTGACCGGTTCGGCCGTGACGGTGCGAGTGCCGGACCAGGCGTTTTCGGCCAGCTCGGTGACGATGCCGGTGGGCAGCAGCACGGTGGCCACCGTGCCGTGCGGGCTGCGCCGGTCGAGCCGCACGGTGACGGCGTGGCGGGCGGCGAGCCGCGAGACCACCGCGAGACCCATGTGGCGCGCCGCGGCGTCGTCGAGGTCGCCGCCGGCGGCGAGCCGCGCGTTGAGGCCGTCGACGCGGTCGGCCGGGATGCCGATGCCCTCGTCCTCGATCCGGACGAGCACGCTGCCCTGCTCGGTCAGGTGCGCGCTGACGTTCACCGGCGAGCTCGGCGACGACTGGTTGGCGGCGTTGTCGAACAGCTCCGCCAGCACCCGGCCCAGGTCCTCCGCGGCGAAGCCGACGACGCCGAGGTTCACGACCCGGCCGATGGTGATCCGCGCGTAGTGGTCGATCGAGGACATCGCCGCGCGCATGACGTCGAGCACCGACGTCGCGCGGGCGGCGTCGTCGGCGGTCTCCTGACCGGCCAGGACGCGCAGGTTCTCGGCGTTGCGCCGCAGCCGCGTCGCGAGGTGGTCGAGCTGGTAGAGCTCGGCGAGGCGGTGGTGGTCCTCCTCCCCCGCCTCCAGCTCTTCGAGCCGGGCGAGGAGCTGGTCGAGGAGGTTGAGGTCACGCAGGGCGACGCTGGCGCAGATCTCGGCGAGCACGGCGTCGTCCGCCGGCGCCGTCTGCGCCACCACGGGCACGGGCGGCTGCAGCTGCGTGAGCGCCGGCCCTGCCGCGGGCTCGTACCCGCCGTGCTTCGGCGGCGCGGTGAGGTACTGCGCCGCCGCGACCCGCGAGCGGTCCAGCAGGACGCGTGATCGATCCAGGAGTTCCCGGGCCCGGCTGGCCATGTGGTCCCACTTCTTCCTTGCTCAGTTCGGACGCGGTGCTTCTGCCGACCCCCGGCGACGACCGACATGCAAGCAGAAAGGCTCGTGACGTGTCCACAACCCGTCCCCGCGCGATCGCGCCGAGTGAGCGCCGATCGGGAGCGTCGCTCCTGGTGAGCGCAGTGCGTTAGGCCATTCGGTTCATTTTTGCAATTTGCTGTTCGCGACACAGCGCACACGGGGGCCGATACCGCAGGCCGGGCGGGTCCGCACGACGGAATCGCGAGCGTGTCCGGTTCGCCCTAATTTTGCGGGCCGCGCACTTTTTTGCGGGGCACGCAACTTTTTCGCTACACTCCGTTCATGCCTCCGGAGGAACCACCGAAGCTGACGCTGCGGGAACGCAAGAAGCGCGAGGCCCGCCGGGCGCTCGCGCAGGCCGCGTTGCGGCTCTCGATGGACCGCGGGCTGGAGAACGTGCGGGTCGAGGACATCGCCGCCGAGGTGGGGGTCTCGCCCCGCACATTCAACAACTACTTCTCCAGCAAGGAGCAGGCGGTCTGCTCGATGGTCGTCGACCGCCACGAGGGGATGCGCGAAGCCCTGCTCGCCCGGCCGGAGGGCGAGCCGCTCTGGGAGTCCGTGAAGCAGGCGGTGATCGAGCAATATTCGCGTGAGGGCGAACCCGATCGCGCGTATGTTGCGCGTATCCGGGAGCTGATGGGTCAGCTCATGCTGCGCGGCGAGTTCCTCAACGCCCACGCGGCGGTCGAACGCGTCCTCGCCGAGACCATCGCGAAACGGGCGGGCGGGGCGGACCACCTGCTGTGCCGGCTGATGGCCTCCACGGTGGAAAGCGCCGTCCGCGTCGCCTTCGTCAACTGGTTCATGACCGAGGGCGAGCCGTTCCTCCCGACCCTGGAACGGCTGCTGGACGAGCTGGCCACCGGGATGCCCGGCCTGACCGGGGGCACCGCACCGTCACCCGGACCGAACACCACCACCACATCACTGGGGGAACCGTTGTGCTAGTCAAGCTCCTGCGCAGTCACCTGCGCCCGTACAAAACCACGTTGTGGGTGATCGTGGCGCTGCAGCTGGTGCAGACCATCGCCATGCTCTACCTGCCGACGCTCAACGCCGACATCGTCGACAACGGGCTGATCAAGGGCGACATGCCCTACATCCTGCGCGTCGGCGCCGTGATGCTCGCCGTGACGCTCGCCCAGATCGCCGGCTCGATCGGCGCGGTGTACTACGGCGCCCGCACCGCGATGGCGGTCGGCCGCGACATCCGCTCCGGGGTCTTCCACCGGGTGCAGGACTTCTCGGCCCGCGAGGTCGGCCAGTTCGGCACGCCGTCGCTGATCACCCGCACCACCAACGACGTCCAGCAGATCCAGATGCTGGTCGTGATGACGCTGACGCTGATGGTGTCGGCGCCGATCATGTGCGTCGGCGGGATCATCCTGGCGCTGAACCTCGACGTGCCGCTGTCCTCGCTGCTGCTGGTGATCGTGCCGGTGCTCGCGGTCGCGGTCGGCACGATCATCACCAAGATGCGCCCGGCGTTCCGCCTGATGCAGGAGCGGATCGACCGGATCAACCAGGTGCTGCGCGAGCAGATCATGGGCATCCGCGTCATCCGCGCGTTCGTCCGCGACAAGCACGAGCGCGAGCGCTTCGACGTCGCGAACGACCAGCTGCTCACCGTGTCGCTGCGGGTCGGGCGCCTGATGGCGCTGATGTTCCCGATCGTCATGCTGGTGATGAACGCCTCCAGCGTCGCGGTGCTGTGGTTCGGCGGGCAGCGGATCGACTCCGGCAGCATGCAGATCGGGGCCCTCACGGCGTTCCTGTCCTACCTGCTGCAGATCCTGATGTCGGTCATGATGGCCACCTTCATGTTCATGATGGTGCCGCGCGCGGAGGTCAGCGCCGAGCGGATCAGCGAGGTGCTCGACACCGAGTCGAGCGTCCGCCCGCCGGTGTCGCCGATCAAGCCCGGCACGCTGCACGGCCACCTCGAGCTGTCCGGCGTCGAGTTCCGCTACCCCGGCGCGGAAAAGCCGGTGCTGCAGGACATCTCGCTGATCGGGCGGCCGGGTGAGACGACCGCGGTGATCGGGTCGACGGGCACCGGCAAGACGACCCTGCTGAACCTGATCCCGCGGCTGATGGACGCGACGCGGGGCACGGTGAAGGTCGACGGCGTCGACGTGCGCGACCTCGACCAGGCGGTGCTCGCCCGCGCGGTCGGGCTGGTGCCGCAGAAGCCGTACCTGTTCGCCGGGACCGTCGCGAGCAACCTGCGTTACGGCAACCCGGACGCCACCGACGAAGAGCTGTGGCACGCCCTCGAAGTGGCCCAGGGCAAGGACTTCGTCGAGGCGATGGCCGAAGGCCTGGAGGCACCGATCTCCCAGGGCGGCACGAACGTCTCCGGCGGCCAGCGGCAGCGGCTCGCGATCGCGCGGATGCTGGTGCACAAGCCGGAGATCTACCTCTTCGACGACTCGTTCTCGGCGCTGGACTACGCGACCGACGCGGCCCTGCGCCGCGCGCTGGTGTCGGAGACCGCCGACGCGACGGTGATCATCGTCGCGCAGCGCGTCAGCACCATCCGGGGTGCCGACCGCATCATCGTCCTCGACGAGGGCCGCGTCGTCGGCACCGGCACCCACCACGAACTGTTCGACGGCAACGAGACCTACCGCGAGATCGTGCTGTCCCAGCTGACCGAGCAGGAGGCGGCGTGAGCACCACGGAATCGCCGAAGACCGCCATCACCGAAGCGGGCGAACGGCCGACCGCGGAACGGCAGAAGAACACCGGGGCCGCGACCGCCGGGCCCGGCCGGTGGATGGCCGGCGGCGCGCCGCCGGAGAAGGCCCTCGACTTCAAGGGGTCCCTCAAGCGGCTGCTGCGCATGCTGGCCCCGCAACGGCTCTACCTGATCGGCGTGCTGGTGCTCGGTGCGGCGAGCGTCGCGCTGACGGTGATCGGGCCGAAGATCCTCGGCCAGGCCACCGACGCGATCCTCGCCGGCGTGCTCGGCAAGCAGGTGCCGCCGGGCGTCACCAAGGAGCAGGTCGTCGCCGGGCTGCGCGCCGCCGGCAACAGCACGCTCGCCGACATCTACGGCCGCGTCGACCTCGTGCCCGGCGTCGGCATCGACTTCGACAAGGTCGGCCAGATCCTGGTGACCGTGCTGGCGCTGTTCGTCATCGCGTCGTTCTTCGGGCTCATCCAGGCCCGGCTGACGACGACCCTGGTGCAGAACGCCGTCTACCGGCTGCGCCAGGACGTCGAGGACAAGTTCGCGCGGCTGCCGCTGAAGTACTTCGACCGCCAGCCGCGCGGCGAGGTCCTTTCCCGCGTCACCAACGACATCGACAACCTGGCGATGTCGCTGCAGCAGACGCTGTCGCAGATCGTCGCGTCGCTGCTGACGGTGATCGGCGTGCTGATCATGATGTTCCTGATCTCGCCGCTGCTGGCGTTGATCGCGCTGCTCACGGTGCCGCTCTCGGCGGTCGTGGCGGCGAAGATCGGCAAGCGGGCGCAGCCGAACTTCATCAAGCAGTGGTCGACGACCGGGAAGCTCAACGCGCACGTCGAGGAGATGTACACCGGGCACTCGCTGGTCAAGGTGTTCGGCCGCCGCGACGAGGCCGCCGCGATCTTCGACAAGCAGAACGAAACGCTGTACGAGGCGAGCTTCCGGGCGCAGTTCATCTCCGGGATGATCCAGCCGGCGATGATGTTCATCGGCAACCTGAGCTACGTGCTGGTCGCGGTGATCGGCGCGCTGCGCGTCGCGTCGGGCAGCCTGACGCTCGGCGAGGTGCAGGCGTTCATCCAGTACTCGCGCCAGTTCAGCCAGCCGGTCACGCAGATCGCCAGCATGGCGAACCTGCTGCAGTCCGGTGTCGCGTCGGCCGAGCGGGTGTTCGCGCTGCTCGACGCCGAGGAGCAGGCGCCCGAGCCGGAGCACCCGGAGCGGCCGGCCGTGATCCGCGGGCGCGTCGAGTTCCAGGACGTCTCGTTCCGCTACCTGCCGGACAAGCCGCTGATCGACGACCTGTCGCTGAGCGTCGAGCCCGGCCAGACGGTGGCGATCGTCGGCCCGACCGGCGCGGGCAAGACGACGCTGGTCAACCTGCTCATGCGGTTCTACGAGCTCGACGGCGGGCGGATCACGCTCGACGGCGTCGACATCGCGAAGATGAACCGCGAGGAGCTGCGCGACCAGACCGGCATGGTGCTGCAGGACGCGTGGCTGTTCGGCGGCACGATCGCGGACAACATCGCCTACGGCGCCGACAACCCGAGCCGCGAGGAGATCATCGAAGCGGCGAAGGCGACCCACGTCGACCGCTTCGTCCGGACGCTGCCGGACGGCTACGAGACGGTGCTGGACGACGAGGGCGGCACGGTCAGCGCGGGCGAGAAGCAGCTGATCACGGTGGCGCGGGCGTTCCTGGCCAAGCCGGTCATCCTCATCCTCGACGAGGCGACCAGCTCGGTCGACACCCGCACCGAGGTGCTGATCCAGCGGGCGATGAACTCGCTGCGCAGCGGCCGCACGAGCTTCGTCATCGCCCACCGGCTCTCCACGATCCGCGACGCGGACGTGATCCTGGTGATGGAGCACGGGCAGATCGTCGAGCAGGGCGACCACGAGACGCTCCTGGGCAGCGGCGGCGCCTACGCCCGGCTGTACGCGGCCCAGTTCGCCGAAGCCATGGCCGAGACGGACTGACCCCGGCGTCCCGGTACCCTGGAAGCTCGTCGAGCGGAAGGGGTACCGGGGCGGCGATGGCGGACAAGCTCACCGAATACCGCGGCAAACGCGGGAAGGACCGCACCCCCGAACCCTGGCCGGACGGGCCGCCGGAGCCCGGGGACGACGACCTCTTCGTCATCCAGGAACACCACGCCTCCCGGCTGCACTGGGATTTCCGGCTGGAACGCGACGGCGTGCTCGTGTCGTGGGCCGTGCCGCGGGGGCTGCCGCTCGCGCCCGGGGTGAACCGGCTCGCGGTGCACACCGAGGACCACCCCATGGAGTACCTCACGTTCTCCGGGGAGATCCCGGCCGGCGAGTACGGCGGCGGCCGGATGACCGTGTGGGACACCGGGAAGTACGAAACCCTGCACTGGAACGACCACAAGGTCGAGGTCGTCTTCCACGGCGAGCGGGCGCGCGGCAAGTACGTCTTCCTCAACCGGCACGGCGACGACGGCGACCGCGACTGGACGCTGCGCCGCCTCGACCCGGCCGAACCGGGGCACGAGGACGCGCCGGAGTTCCTCGAGCCGATGACGGCCGTCCCCGGCGAGCTCCCGGCGGACGACGGCGAGTGGGCCTACGAGTTCGCCTGGGGCGGCCTGCGCACGATGCTGCAGGTCTCCGGCGGCCGCGTCACCGCGCACGACGACACCGGTGCCGACGTCACCGGCCGCTACCCGGACTTCCACAAGCTGGGCGAAGAGCTCGGGTCGACGGAAGTGCTGCTGGACGGCGAAGTGGTCGTGATCAAGGACGGCAAGCCCTCCCCCGAAGGCCTCGAAGAACGCCGCCGGGCCGACGACAACGCGGCGAGGCGCCTCAAGAAGCACTGCCCGGTGTTCTTCTTCGCCAGCGACGTCCTGCACCTCGACGGCAAGCCGACGCTGGAGCTGCCCTACACCGAACGCCGCGAGCTGCTGGAGGGCCTGCCGGTGGCCGACCGCCACTGGCAGGTCCCCCGCTACTTCCTCGGCGGCGGCGAGGACGTGCTCGGCGCGAGCCGCCAGCACGGCCTGCCGGGAGTGGTCGCGAAGCGGGCGGACAGCGCGTACCGCCCCGGCGACGACTCCGGAAGCTGGCTGTACATCGGGAACTGACGCCGTCAGTGCATCCGCGGGACGGCGACGAGCTGCCCGCGCCGGGCGTTCTTCAGCAGGAGGAACGCGACCACCACGCCGGCCGCCCCGATCCCGCCGCAGGCGAACATCCCCGCGTGGAACCCGGTGAGCGCACCCGCCGGACCGGGGTTCGCCGCCATGTTCGTCGCGATGACCGTCGAGACCACCGCGACCCCGAGCGCGCCGCCGACCTGGAACGCCGCCACGTTGATCCCCGAGGCGATGCCCGCGTCGGCCGTCGTGACGCCCTTCAGCGCGGCCGAGGCCAGGACGACCGGGCCGATGCCGAGTCCCAGTCCGAACACGACCAGGCCGGGCAGCACGGTCGTCAGGTAGCCGGAGTCGGGCGAAAGCCCGGTCAGCAGGAAGCTGCCGACGCCCATCAGCAGCATGGTGGTCACCGCGACCGGGCGGAGGCCGCGCCGGGCGAGTACGGCCTGGCCGACGTAGGCGCCGATCACCGCGGCGATCGGCATCGCGGACTGGCTCAGCCCGAACACGATCGGCGTGTAGCCGAGCACGCCCAGCGAGTACTGCGAAAGGATGACCGACAACCCGTAGGCGAGCATCGCCATCAGGGCCGTCAGCACGTTGCCGCCGACCACGGTGGCCGACCGGAACAACCGGGCGGGCAGCAGCGGGGCCGCCGACCGCCGCTCGACGACGACGGTCGCCGCGGTCAGCGCCACGAAGACGAGCGCCAGGCCGAGCGTGCGGAAGCTGGTCCAGCCCCAGGTGGGCGCTTCGACCAGCACGTACACCAGCAGCCCCAGTGCCGCGGTGGTGAGGACCGCCCCCGCGACGTCGAAGGTGCGGTGCGCCGCGGGGTCCCGGCTTTCCCGCAGCAGCACCGGGCTCAGCACCAGCATCAGCACGGCGACCGGGACGTTGACGTAGAAGAGGCTCTCCCAGCCGAACCAGTCGAGCAGCGCGCCGCCGAGCAGCAGGCCGATCGTGGCGCCCAGCGCGGCGATCCCCGACCACGCGGCGAACGCCCGGTTGCGCGCGCGGCCTTCCGGGAACGTGTCGGTGAGGATCGCCAGTGCCGTCGGCGCCATCAGTGCCGCGGAAATCCCGTGCAGCGACCGCGCGGCCAGCAGCAGCGGACCTCCCGTGGCGACGGCGGAAAGCAGGGACACCAGCAGGAACAGCGCCGTGCCGATCATGAAGAGCTTGCGGCGGCCGAGCAGGTCCGCGGCCCGGCCGCCGAGCAGCAGCAGGCCGCCGAACGTCAGCAGGTTGCCCGAGAGGATCCACTGCGCTTCGACCGGGGAGAGCCCGAGGTCCGCCGCGATCACCGGCACGCCCATGATCACGGTCTGGGAGTCGAGGATCACCATGAAGTTGGCCGCGCAGAGCAGGATGAGCGCCGCCAGGCGGCGGGGTTCCGCGGGCCGGGCGGCCGAGTCCGGCCGCGCCGATTCTGCCAGGGTCATCGTGCTCCCATGCTCGTTCCGGTCGTGCGAACGACCGTACGAACCGGGGAGCGGTGGGCTCGTCTCCCCTGCTGCGCAAGGGGTCAGGCGCCGCGGACCGCGACCACTCCCGCCACGACGACCACGGCCCCGGCGACGGCGTTGCCGGCGAACGCGGCAGCCGACGGCTGCGTCTCCGCCGCGGACCGCAGCAGCCACGGCGAAAGCGCGGCCCAGGCGCCGAGCACGGGCACGACCCAGCCGAGGAGCCGCGCGCGCCGGGCGATCGCCAGCGCGACCAGGACCAGGCCGACGACGGTGTTGCTCAGCGCGAGCACGCCCGCCCCGCCGAACCCGGCGATCCAAGGGGCGAGCACGAGGTAGACACCGGCGAGCACGACGAGGCCCGCGGGCACGGCCGTCCGGCTGCCGCTCGAAGTCGTCTTCACTCCGGAGAGGTACCCGGCGGTCTCGGCCGGTAACCGGGAACTGCCCGCAGCCCTCGTGACGGGCAGGCCCCGGCACCGGACGTCAGCAGCCGCAGGTGTAGTACGTGATGTCCCAGTGGTTGCCCTCGTCGCAGTAGAGGTTGCCGGAGCCGGCCTTCCACTGCGGGTAGCCGTCGCCGCGCAGCCCGATGTAGCTGAAGGTGTTCTTGATGTAGCTGTCGATGCAGCTGTTGTGGGCGATGTCGACCTTGTAGCCGTTGTAGTGGCTGTAGGTGCCCGACGCGTGGCCGACCTCGGTGCCGCCGGTGATGTTGACCGCGCAGCCGCTCGCCCGCTTCAGCGTGATCACCCCGGTGACCGTGGTCTGGTTGATCTGCTCGTAGGACGTGCAGGTCGAGTTCGACCGCGTGGTGCAGCCCCCGCTCGACGAGTGCGTGACCCCGGCGGCGGACAGCTGCGACGCGGCGGCCGACTGGCTGAGCTTGGTGACCTCGACGCTCGCCGACGCCGTGCCGATGGTCGCGACCACCATCGCGGCCGAAGCGGTCAGCCCCACCGCCACGCGCGCGAGCATCCGTTGTCCCGGCATGCCTTGCTCCTTCTCCTGCGACGATCCCAGACGGCGGCAGCCAAATCGGGACGGCCATAACTTCGCCAAACGGCGGCGCCGCGGACCCCGGCGGGAGCGCGTCAGGTCCTGATCTTCGTCAAGACTTCACGAGTCCGGTCCCGTGCCGGGGATTCACTGGTGACGGCGGTGAGCTCCCGCAGCGCGCGCAGCTCCCACAGCGGGAACCCGAGCTCCTCGAACAGCCCCGCCGACGTCCGCAGCAGCCGCGCGGCCTCCGGTCCGGCCCCCTCGTCGGCGTGCGTCCGGCCGAGGCTGAGCAGGGTGTATCCGGCACCGCGCCGGTCCCGCAGCTCCCGGAACACCCCCATGGCGACCCGCAGGTGCCACCGCGCGCCCGCCGGATCACCGGTGCGGCGGCGCAGCTCGGCGAGGGAGCGGTGGGTGTAGGCGGCGGCGTGCCGGTGCCCGATCTGCTCGAACAGCGCCAGCGAGCGCGTCAGGCAGCGTTCGCCGTGGCCGAGCTCTCCCGCGTCGGTGTGCAGGTCGCCGAGGCTGCGCAGGACGTGGGCCTCCCAATGCCGCTCCCGGGTCCGGACGGCACCGCCGAGAGCACCGGTGAGCAGATCGGCCGCCTGGTCACAGCCACCGTGCCGGCGGAGGACATCGGCATAGCGCTTGGCGGCGTGATCGTGCCAGCGGCCGTCGTCGCATTCCCGGGCGAGCAGCATGCTGACCTCGAAGCTCTCGACGGCGCGTCGCACGTCCCCGACGTCCTCGGCCAGCGAGCCCAGCTGCGCTGCCGCGGCCGCCTGCCCATGACGATCGCCGCACTGGCGCAGCAGGTCGAGTGCCTCGACGAGCGCGGCTTCGGCGGCCTGCGGATCACCCCCGTCGAGGTCGACGTCGGCGAGCGCGGCCAGCACGGCGCCGGTGCCTTGCGGATCGTCCAGCTGCCGGAAGCGGTTCTCGGCCATGACGAAGTAGTTGCGCGCCTGCCGTCCGCGGCCGTGCTGGAGGTGGACGGAGCCGAGGTTGTAGAGCTTTTCGGCTTCGGCGTGCGGGTCTTGCCTGCGCCGGGCGGCGGCGAGGCCGAGGACCGACACGGCGCGGGCGGCGTGGCCGAGCCACGGGGTGCCGGCCAGGGCGGTGCACGTGTCGGCGAGGCGTTCGGTGAGGTCGTGCCAGCCGTGGGCGCCGGCCAGCCTCGCGGCGGCGGCGAGGTGCGCGGTTTCCGCGGCGGCCCAGCCCACGGGATCGGCGGCACCACGCGCCCCGAGCACGACCTCCGGTCTTGCCGGGCCATCACCGGCGTCACCCCGAGCAAGCCCGGCCGGGCCATACGACCCGCGCGCGGTCCCTTCCCCCACCAGGCCACCACCGGCCTCCCCCCGCGTGCGCTCCGCGAGGGCGAGCGTGACCTCGCACGCACGGCGCAGCGCGACCCCGTCCGTCTCCGGCGCCGCCCCCTCCGTCAGCACCAGCCGGGCGAACGGGGCCACCGCCCAGTGCGTCCCAGCCAGGTCCAGCAGGTGGGCACCGGCCAGCGTGTCGAGCCGGGCGCGGGCCTCGTCCAGAGGGCAGTCCAGCAGCGCCGCGGCGCACCAATCCGGTACCGGACCGGCGAAAGCCGCCAGCAAACGCAGCAGATACCGGTCCGGCGCCGGCCTCTCCCGCAGCTCCGACGTCACCACTGTCCGCACCGCGAGATCGCCCGCGGACAGCTCGTCGAGCCGGCGACGGTCGTCGGCGAGCCGGGCCGCGAGGTCGGCCACGCGCAGGTTCGGCCGCGCCGCCAGCTTCGCCCCGGCGATCCGGACCGCCAGTGCCAGCCCGGCGCAGTGGCCGAGAAGTCGTTGCGCCGCTTTGTGTTCCGCCCGCAGACGCGCCTCGCCCGCGATCGCCGCGAGCAACGCCCAGGCGTCCTCTGTAGACAGTCCGACGACCGGAACCGGCCGCGCTCCACACAAGCCCGGCAGCTCACGGCGCGCCGTGACCAGCGTCGCGCAGCCGGGACCGCTCGGCAGCAGCGCCCGCACCTGGGCCTCGCTGGTCACGTCCTCCAGCAGCACCAGCAGCCGCCGGTCCGCGGTGTAGCCGCGCCACAGCCCGGTCAGGCCCGCGCGGTCGGCCAGCTCCGCGGGCGTCGCGCCGAGCAGGCGCAGGAAGCCGGACAGCACGGTCGCCGGGTCCGCGTCGCGCAGTGACGCCGTCAGCTGGCCGTCGGGGAACCGGCGGCGCGCCCGCCAGGCCGCCTGGACGGCCAGCGCGGACTTCCCCGCGCCGGCGGCCCCGTGCAGCACCACCGGCCCCGGGCCGCGCAGGGCCCGGCCGACGTCGGCGAGCTCGCCCGCGCGGCCGGTGAAGTCGGGCACGGCCGGCGGCAGCTGGGCGGGCGGCCCCGGCGTCGTCCAGTCGGTGCCGGCGATCCGGCGGTACACCGCGACGAGGTCGTCGCCCGGCCAGACGCCCGCCTCTTCCCAGAGCGCCCGCCGCGTCCGCCGGAGCACCTCCAGCGCCGACTCGCGACGGCCGACGGCGCCGAGCGCGGACGCGAGCCGGGCGGCGAACCGCTCGTCGGCGGGGCGGGCCGCGACGACCGGGTCGAGCCGCTCGACGACGGCCCGGCCGTCCCCGTCGGCGAGCTCCAGCTCCACCAGCTGCAGCAACGCCGCTGAGCGCCGGTCCTCCAGCCAGAGCTTGTGCGCCTCCAGCAGCGGCCCGCCCGCGACGTCGGCGAAGGCGTCACCCCGCCAGCACGCCAAGGCCCGTTCGAGCGCGCGGCGGCGCTGCGCCCGGTCGTCGGCGCCGGAGGACAGCAGCGTCACGAAGTCGTCCGCGTCCAGCTCCCCCGGCTCGACGGCCAGCGCGTAGCCCCGCGGCCCCGAGAGCAGGCGCTGCCCGGCCTCGGCGGTCCCAAGTCCCGGCGAGAGCGTCTTGCGCAGCTTCGACACGGTGACCTGCACGATCGCCGCGGCGCTGGACGGCGCGCCGTCCGGCCACAGCTCGTCGACGAGGGTGTCGCGGCCGACGTACTGGCCGGCGCGCGCGAGCAGGACGGCGAGCAGCCGCCGCGGCTGGGCCGCCGACGGCAGCACGACGGAGGCCGTCATCGGGCCGAGGACCTGGAACCGCACGGCTACACCTCACCCGCGAGATCACCTGATCGAGCGGGGGTGAATGTAGCCCTCGGATGCCTGGCATTCCGCCCGATCACCCGGATGGCCGACGACGTTGGTTCAGGTGTGCGCGAGCAGTTTGCCCAGGAGCTCCGGGTTGTCCGCGAGCCCGGCCCGCAGCGTGTGTTCGCGCAGCGGCTTGAGGTCGCCGTAGGGCTGGTTCGCCCAGTCCAGGCCGCCCTGCGGCGGTTCCGGGTCGTACTCGATGGCGAACTGGACGTTCGTCGCGATCTGCCGCCCGGCCAGCCGTTCGACCAGGTGCAGCGCCAAGTCGATGCCGGCCGAGACGCCCGCCGCGGTGATCACCCGGCCGTCCTCGACCCAGCGCCGGGCGACCGGCGTCGCGCCCAGGCCGGTCAGCAGGTCGCGGAACATCCAGTGCGTCGTCGCCCGCTTGCCGTCGAGGAGCCCGGCCGCGCCGAGGATCATCGAGCCGGTGCAGACCGACGTCACCAGCTCGGCGCCGGCGGCCGCGGTCCGCAGCCAGGCGAGGAGACGCTCGTCCGACATCGCCTGAAGCGTCGGCACGGTGCCGCCGGGCACCAGCACCGCGTACGGCGACGGCACCTCGTCGAAGGTGTGGCTCGGCGCGACGCTCAGCGGCGTGTCGGTGCCGACGGTGTCCTTCGTGGCGCCCACGACGACGGTCCGGTAGGTCGCGTCCAGCTGGGCCAGGGCACTCAGCACCTGGAGCGGGCCCACCAGGTCCAGCGGTGTCAGCCCCGGGTAGACGACGAAGGCGAGGGTTTTCTGCTCAGCGGTCATGGCCCTCACCCTGGTGGGGGCCGCCGGCGCGGCGGGCGTGGATGTCCGGAATCCTGCGAACCGCGTCCGAAGGCCGGTCCGGCTGCTAGCGTGCGATCATGGCGGGTTCACCCAGACGGGTCACGATCGTCGGATTTCCCGACGTGGAGCTGCTGGACGTCGCCTGCCCGGCCGACGTCCTCGACGCCGCCAACCGCCACGGCGCCCGCCCGCCGTACGAGATCCGGCTGGCCACCATCGACGGCCAGGCCATCCGCACCTGCTCCGGCCTGATCCTGCAGCCCCACCTGCGGCTCGACCAGGTGGCGGGCGAGCTCGACACCCTGGTCGTCGCGGGCGGCTGGGGCAGCACGACGGCCGCGTCCGACGAGCGCGTGCTGGCCCACATCCGACGGCTCGCCCAGAGCAGCCGGCGGGTGGCGTCGGTCTGCACGGGCGCGGAGGTGCTCGCCGCGGCGGGCCTGCTCAACGGCCGCCGGGCGACGACCCACTGGCGCTGGGCGGCGAAGCTGGCGGAGGCCTACCCGGCGGTGACGGTCGATCCGGTGCCCCTCTACATCCGGCACGGCAACGTCTACACGGCCGCCGGGGTCACCAGCGGGCTCGACCTGACCATGGCGCTCGTCGAGGCCGACCACGGGCCGACGCTGGCTCGCGAGGTCGCCCGTTCGCTGGTGACCTACCTGCAGCGGCCGGGGAACCAGGCCCAGGTCAGCCTGTTCCTGGCGGGCCCGCCGCCGGAGCACCGCGAGGTCCGCGACCTGACCGCGTACATCGCCGAGCACCTCGACGAAGACCTCGGCACGCCGGCGCTGGCGGCCCGCGCGGGGATCAGCACCCGCCAGCTGACCCGCCTGTTCGACGCGCACCTCGGTACGACGCCGGGCAAGTACGTCCGCACGATCCGCACCGAACACGCGGCCCGGCTCCTGTCCGGCAGCGACCTCCCGCTCGCGACGATCGCCCGCCGCTGCGGCTTCGGCTCGACGGAGACCCTGCGGCAGGCCTTCCTCGACCACTTCGACACCCCGCCGTCGGCCTACCGCCGGGTCCACGTCCGCCAGACCCACAGCTGACGCCGTGTCGTCCATCGGCGTACGCGTGTCGTCCGGCTGAGTACGCGTGTCGTCCCTTCCCGTACCCGGACCGCGATGGACGACACGCGTACCTGGACGGACGACACGCGTATCCGGATGGACGACACGGCGCATCCGGACGAACCGGGCCGTCGGCGGCCCCTCGCGCGGGACGGCGGATCCCGCTGTCAGGATGTGCGCGTGGACCGCCCCGACCTGGACGACGACGCAACCGGCCCGATTCGCCGGATCACGGACGACGTGTCCGCTTCGCCGGGCGGAACGCCCCGGAAACCCGTCCGCCGGACGCCGCCCGAGGGCGCGCGCCGCCGGACCGACACCGGACCGCAGCGGGTCCCGAACACCGGCGCCCAGCGCGTCCCCACCGGCGACAAGCGGACCGACACCGGGCCCCAGCGCGCCGCGCGCCGTGGCGACACCGGACCCCAGCGGGTGCCGGCCAAGCCGCGCCCGGCGAAAAAGCCCGAACCCAAGACCGGACACGGGCATGGCCACGGGCACGGCCACGGACCCGCCGCCCCGGCGTCGAAACGGGTCCGGCTCCTGCTGATCTGGATGCTCGCGCCCCTCGCGCTGGCCACCGTCGTCGGCATGATCGTGCTCTACCCCTGGGGCAAACCGGACCCGACGAGCGTCGTCCCACAGGGCACGCCCGTGGCCGCGAACATCACCGCCACCAATACGGGCCCCTGCCTCGCCCAGGGCCAGGTGCAGGTCGGCGACCAGACGGACCCGAACGCGAAACCCTGCCTGACCGCCGACCTCACCATGACCGACGGCCCGGCGAGCGGGAAGCAGCTCAAGCTGACCGTGCCGATCGAGCCGAGCACCCCGCGGTTCAGCGCGGGCGACGCCGTCGTGCTCGCCTACAACGGCGGGAACGCGAACGACCCGGCGAGCTTCCAGCTGGTCGACTTCCAGCGCGGCACGCCGCTGCTCCTGCTCGCCGCGCTCTTCGCGGTCGCGGTGCTGGTGCTCGGCCGCTGGCAGGGCCTCGCCGCGCTCGTCGCGCTCGGCCTGTCCTTCCTCGTGATCGCGCTGTTCATCCTCCCGGCCATCCTCGCCGGCGAGAACCCGCTGGTCGTGGCCATCGCCGGCTCCGGCGCGATCATGTTCATCGCGCTCTACCTGACCCACGGCCTGACGGCGAGGACGTCCGCGGCCGTCCTCGGCACGCTCGCCAGCCTCGCCCTCATCGGCGTCCTGTCGGCGATCTTCTCCGCCGCGGCGTCGCTGACCGGGCTCGACGACAGCACGTCGACCCTGATCGGCTCACTGGGCCACGGCATCGACTCGCGCGGCCTGCTGCTCGCCGGCGTCGTGATCGGTGCGCTCGGCGTGCTCGACGACGTCACCGTCACCCAGACCAGCGCCGTCTGGGAGCTGCGCCGCGCCAACCCGGACCTGAGCTGGCAGGAGCTGTACCGCTCGGGCCTGCGGATCGGCCGCGACCACGTCGGTTCGGCGGTCAACACGCTCGTCATGGCCTACGCCGGGGCCGCGCTGCCGGTGCTGCTGTACTCGTCGATCTCCGGCGTCGGGCTGGGTGCGCTGCTCGGCAGCGAGGAGATCGCACAGGAGATCATCCGGACGCTCGCCGGCAGCGTCGGCATCGTGGCGGCCGTCCCGGTGACGACGGTCCTGGCCGCGCTGATCGCCTCACGCGAGCCCGCCGGGTACCTCAGCAGCACCAAGAAGGCCGTTCCGTCCCACCCGTAACACCGGCGCACCCCGAGCGCGGCCGACCAGCGAGAACGCGGTAGGAAGGCGGCAGCCGACCCGGGAGGCGCCATGTTCCTGCTCGCCGGACCGCGGTGCCTCGTGCGGGGCGCGCTGCGGGTGGTCACGGCCACCGTCCAGGCCGTCGAGTCCCTGCCCCGGATCGCGGCCGCCCTCGACGACGTCCGCGCCACCCTGCACCATGTCGAGCGCCTGGCCGCGTACATCGCGCAGGAGGTGCCGGAGCTCGTCTACCAGCTCGAACAGCTCCGCGAGGCCGACGAAGAGCTCAGTCGAGAGTCGCCACGAACCGGCTGACGGCCTCCATCGTGAACCGCTGCACGTACTTGCCCGACGGCGCCACCGACGCCAGCCGGTAGAGCGGGCGGTCGGCCACGCCGGAGCCGCGCGCTTCGGCCTTCAGCTCGGCGACCAGCAGCTCGCCGAACACGAGGCCGTTCGCCTCGACGTTGTTCATCAGCGCGTTCGCCAGCTTCCGCAGCTGCAGGATGCCCAGCTCGCGCCCGCCCGTCCCGGAGAACACGGCGAGGTCCACCTTCCCCACCTTGCCCCGCTGGCCGGCGTTGACCAGCAGGCTGACCGTGCGCGAGCCCCGGACGTCGCCGATCACCAGGTCGAGGCGCGTCGCGGCGACCAGGTCGACCCGGCGCAGCCCCCAGGTGCGCACGAGCAGCGTGGAGCCCTCCAGCCAGACGCGGCGCCGGATGCTGACCGCCATCACGTACAGCAGCGGCAGCGCGATCACCAGCGCGACGATCAACCCGATCAGGGTCCCGCCGATGAGGCCCGCGACGCCGCCGAACGCCGCGGCGACGATCACCACGCCGATGACGCCCGAGGTCCCGCGGCGACGGCGGCCGCGCGGGTCCTCCTCGAACAGCGCCACCCGTTCCGGCTGCTCCTCGGCCATGCTCACGCCCCCGTCCCGGCGAGGAACGGGTTGCCCGCGCGTTCCCGGCCGATCGTCGTCGCCGGGCCGTGGCCCGGCAGCACCACCGTGTCGTCCGGCAGGCCCTCCAGCAGTGCGAGCACCGCCTCCGGGTCGGCGCCGCGGCCGACCGACCCGGCGAACAGCGTGTCGCCGGTCAGCGCGAGCCGCCCGCCCTCCGAGGTCTCCAGGCCCAGCACCACCGAGCCGGGCGTGTGCCCGGGCAGGTGCCGGACATCGACGGCCAAACCGGCGAAAGTGCCGGAACCGAGCGGCACGCTCTCGCCGTCGTACAGCGCGGCGTCGGCGGGGTGCAGGTGCAGCGGGACGCCGTGCTCGGCCGACAGCGACGCGGCCGAAGCGACGTGGTCGGGGTGCCCGTGGGTGGCGACGAGCGCCGCCGGGACCAGCCGGTGTTCCGCGAGCGCGTCGGCCAGCGGAGCGGCCACCTCCTGCCCCGGATCCACGACCACGCACGGCCCGCCGGCGGCCTTCGCCAGCAGGTAGCAGTTGGCCTGCAGCGGGCCGCTGCCGAACCCGACGACGAGCACCGAACGCCTCCCGGACATCCGCGCCGGATGGCGCCGATCACGATCGGGTTGAGACTAGCGGGCCCTGTACATGGTCCTCACAGGCTGTGCCCATACACTGCCGCTACCTCAGACGTGTGACACAAGCGGAAACCTGGAGGGTACGGGGTGGCGACCAACCAGCAGCGCCGCGAAGCTGCGAAGCGCAAGCTCGAGAGGCAGCTCGAGCGCCGATTGGAGCAGCAGAAGCGACGCAGGAGGATCGGCGCTGGTGTCGTCGGCGTGGCCGTGCTCGTCGTCGCGGGCGTGGTGGTGTGGATCGTGAGCGCCAACGGCGGTGACAGCACCGACACCGCGGCGTCGTCGTCGGCCGCTCCGCCGCCGACCGACCTCCAGATCCCGACGCAGCGCACGGCGCTGCCGAAGCGGACGACCGCGCTGCCGAACCCGACGACGTGCGACTTCAAGGCCGACACGACGGGCAAGGCGCCGAAGAAGGTGAACCTGCCCGACGGCAAGAACGTCGCGTCGACCGGCACGGTGAACGTGACGCTGAAGAGCACGGCGGGCGACATCCCGCTGACGCTCGACCGGGCGCTCGCGCCCTGCGCGGTGCAGAGCTTCATCAGCCTCGCGAAGCAGAACTTCTACAACGACACCATGTGCCACCGGCTGGGCACCGAGGGCCTGCAGATGCTGCAGTGCGGTGACCCGTCGGCGACCGGCGACCCGACCCAGGACGGCCAGGGTGGCCCCGGCTACACGATGCCGGACGAGGCGTTCCCGGAGATCAAGTACGGCCGCGGCATCCTCGCGATGGCGAAGACGTCCGCCCCGAACTCCGGCGGCAGCCAGTTCTTCATGGTCTACGGCAGCGCCGAAGGCCTCCCGGCGGACTACTCGGTGTTCGGCAGCATCAGCGACGAGGGCCTGAAGGTGCTCGACGCGGTCGCCAAGGCGGGCATCGCGAACCCGAACCCGCAGGACGGCACCGGGGCCCCGACCAAGCAGGTCAAGTTCACGGGCGTCACCGTCTCGTAGCGACGCGGCGCATCGAGCTGAACGGGGATCCGCTCGGCCCGGACGCCTTCGTCGCGGGAATGACCTCCTACGGTCACTTCACCGCGACGCAGGTCCGGGACGGGCGGGTCCACCGAGCTCACGCTCCACCTCGAACGGATCCGCCGCGGGTGAAGCACTTCGGCCGCCGACCTCCGCGGCTTCGACCCGGCTCGCCCCCTCCCCACCGCAAGATCTGAACCGCGCCCGCTCCGGCCCCGTGTTAAGGGGCAACACCGGGACCCGCCGGGGTCGCCGGGGAGAGGGTGGGAGAACCATGGCCGAAAACCGGGTTCCCGCGGTGCGCCGCGTTCTCGGACGGGCCGGGCAGGCCGGAGCCGCCGGCGTCCTCTTCGCCGTGCTCGCCGGCGGGCCCGCGCTCGCGCAGGCCACCCCGCCGCCCCCGGTCAAGTACTACATCGTCCCGCACGCCGACAACCCCGACGACATCACGCTGTTCAGGATCGCGGAGCGGGCCCTCGGCGATGGGAACCGGTTCCCCGAGATCTTCCGGCTCAACCAGGGCCGGCCGCGCCCGGACGGGACGCCGTTCACCGATCCCACCGCGATCGAACCCGGCCAGGTGCTGCAGCTGCCCGACGACGCCAAGGACCCCGCCGTGCAGTTCGGCCCGCTGCCGACCGCTCCCCCGGCCGTTCCGCAGGCGAAACCCGCCGAAGAGCCCTCCGGTCTCGGCGTCGGGCTCGCCTCGGCGGTCAGCGGCACCGGGGGTCTGCTGACCGGCCTGATCGCCGGGCTCTGGTGGCGACGCCGACCGCGGATCCTTCCGCCGCCGCCGTTCGAAACCGTCGACGACGAGGACGACACCGGCGCCGGCTCGGTCAGCGGCACCCTGCCGATCCCGATCGTGCCGCCCGAGGTGCTGTACCCGGAACCGATCACCACCGAGCTCTCGATCATCGTGCTCGACACGGCCGAGACACAGGTGGTCGCCGCGGTCCGGCCCGGCTCGCGGTTCCACTTCCGGATCGGCGGGAAACCGGACTTCGCCGACAGCTCCACCGTGCTCGTCGTCGACGGCGAAGACGACCAGCCCTGAGCTGAACGGCTCAACCGGCGCCGGAACACTGGCCATCGGCCCGCCGGTGCCGCGATAGTCGAACGATGACCTCGGATCCGTTCGGGACGCTGCGGAAGACGCTCTGGATCGGTGGGGCCCCGTGGACGGGCAAGTCCACCGTCGCCCGGCTGCTGGCCGCGCGCCACGGGCTGACGGCCTACCACCACGACGATCGGACCCGCCCCGCCACCACCCCGGCCGACACCACCCCGGCCGACGACGGCCCGGCCGGCGACCAGCTGACCGCGGTGCTGGCCGAGTTCCGGCAGCGGTTCGAGTACGCGCTGGACGAGCTGCGCGCGTGGGAGTCGCCGCGGCCGATCGTCGCCGAGGGCCGCGGGCTGCGCCCGGAGCTGGTCGCCCCGCTGGTGGACTCGCCGAGCCGGATGGTCGTGCTGGTGCCGACCGAGCTGTTCCGCCAGCACCAGCTCCGGCACCAGCCGGACGCGCCGGCGATCCCGCGCCAGCGGACCCGGCTCACGCGCGACCGGATGCTCGCCGCCCAGGCCGTGCGGTCGGCGCGGGAGCTCGGCATCCGCGTCATCGAGATCGACGGCCGGCTCGATCCGGCCGGCGTCACCGACGTGGTCGCCGAGCATTTCCGCGCATACCTCGACGTCTGACGCCGCTGCGTCCGATGTGGACAGTCGAAGCGTCAGCGATGGGTGAAGCGCGGCGGACGCCGCTCGAGGAACGCGGCGACGCCCTCCGCGTAGTCCACGCCGTGCAGCGCTTCGGACCGGATCTCCTCGACCTCCGCGTCCGAAGTCTCTTGTCCCGCCACGATTTTCTCGATGATCCGGTTCATCCCGCGGATCGAGGCCTGCGAGCGCGAGCAGAGCGTCGAGACGAACTCCAGCGTCGAGGCCTCCAGGTCTTCGGCCGGGAAGACGTCGTTGAGCAGCCCGATCCCGCGGGCCCGGTCCGCCGTGATCAGCTCGCCCGACAGGAGGAAGTACTTGGCGTGCGCCGGGCCGACCAGCGACACCAGCTGGCGCGTCGAGTCGAAGTGGTAGACGATGCCGAGCTTCGCCGGGGTGATGCCGAACCGGGACCCCTCGGCCGCGAAGCGGAAGTCGCACGCGACCGACACCTGGCAGCCGCCGCCGATGCAGTTGCCCTGGATCATCGCCACCGACGGCTTGCGCATCGCGGTCAACGCCGCGACCGCGCCCTCGACCGCCTTGTCGTAGCTCGCCGCGCCGTCCGCCGTGGTGCGCAGCTCGCCGAACTCGCTGATGTCCGCGCCGGCCGAGAAGTGCTTCCCCGCGCCCGCGATCACGAGCACCTTCAGCGCCGGGTCGGCCTCCACCTCGGCCACCACGTCCGGGATCGCCGACCACATGCCGTAGGTGATCGCGTTCATCTTCTCCGGGCGGGTCAGCGTCAGCCGGGCGACTTCGCCGTCGCGCGTCAGGTCGAATCCGTCGGTCATGAACCGCACCTTAGCTTCTCGCCCTGAGCGAAAAGTGCGGTGTGTGACACGGTCGTGTCGCTAGCTTGGGGCCATGGCGATGATCGAGGTGGGCGGGACGGCGTTCGGGTACGACGAAGCGGGTGAGGGGCCCGCGGTCGTGCTGCTGCACGCCGCGATCGGCGACCGCCGGATGTGGGACGCCCAGTTCGCCTCGCTCGCCGCCACGAACCGGGTGATCCGCTACGACCGCCGCGGCTTCGGCGAAACCGCCGACGGCCCCGGCGAGTACGCCCACTACGAGGACCTGCTGGCCCTGCTCGATGCCCGGGGGATCGAGCAGGCCACGCTGGTCGGGGCGTCGATGGGCGGGGCGTGCGCGCTGGACGCCGCCCTGGCCGCGCCGGAGCGGGTCACCCGGCTGGCGCTGCTCGGCTCGGGCCTGACCGGGCACGCCTGGCCGGACCACATGCAGCGGGACATCGCGGAGCTGACCGCGGAGGTGGACCCGGCCGGGCGCCTCGCCCGTTACGCCGCCCGCGAAATCGACGTCGACGAGGCCGACGTGCGGGCCATGGCGGAGGCCAACATCCGCTACCTCGTCGCCGGCCCGGGGCGGGACGTCTCCGTGCTGCCGACCGGCATGCTCGCACTGGTCAGGGAAATGTGCGCGCAGGTCTACCGGCACGACTGGACGGCTCCACAGTGGACGGAGCGGATCCCCGACACGCGGCACCGGCTCGGCGAGATCGCGACCCCCGCCCTGGTCGTGATCGGGACGGCGGACGCGCTCGGGCTCATCGAGCTTTCCCATCACCTCGCGGAGTCATTGCCGAACGCCGAACTGGTCGAGCTGCCCGACACCGGTCACCTTCCCTCGATGGAACGGCCCGACGAGGTCAACGCTTTGCTGCGGAAGGTCCTCAGCTGAAGATCTTCTGCACCTGGTCGGAGATCTTCGCGACCAGCTCGGAGAACTGCACCACCCCGCCCAGCAGGCCCTTGACCTTCTCCCACCGGGTGCGCACCAGCGCGGGCTCCGCCGCGTCGCCGGCCCGCAGGTCGCCGGCCAGGTCGGTCAGCGTGTCCTCCAGCACCTCCTGCTTCGCGAGGTCCTTCCCGCGCACCTCGGCCGTCAGCCGCTCGACCAGTTCGAGCAGCGAGGAGACCGTGGCGTCGGCGTCGCCGCCCGCGATGCCGGTCTGGGTGATCCGGCCCGAGTTGTCGCCGCCGATGCTGACCTTGTTCGTGATCCGGTGTCCCCGCGCCATCAGGCCTCCGTTCCGGCCGGGCGGCCGGTCGTCCGGGGCGCGCGGGGGCCGCGCAGCCCGGTCTGGGTGATCGGGGCGCGGTTGTCGCCGCCGATGGTGATGTCGTTGTTGATGACGACCGCCGCCTGCTCGTCGAACTTCGCCGTCAAGAACCCGGCGTCGCCGAGCAGCCCGCCGATCGTCGGCAGGAGCCTGCTCTCGATGATCTTCTCGTACCGTTCGACGTCGACGAGCTGGAAGTAGTCGGTGAACAGGTTCACCGACGCGAGCTCGCGCAGGGTGTTCGCGGCGCCGTAGCGCTCCGGGTCGAGGACGCCGGCCTCGCGCTTGGGCTGCCGGATCCACGACGCCAGGTTCCCGATCCGGCCGGGCAGGCTCGCCGGCAGCTCCAGCCACGCGAGCAGCCCCTGGCCGTACGGGCGCAGGGACTCCTGGCGCATCCTGTCCACCACCCGGTACTCGGCCCGGATCGGCGGCAGCATGAACGGCGTCCACTCGACGTACAGCGTCGTGTCGTCCACCGCCAGGTGCAGGAACGTGGTGAGCACCAGGTCCCGGTCCCAGGTCTCCACCTGGAAGCACAGGTAGTAGCGCGCCCACTCCTTCGGTTCCCGGCGGATCCGTTCGACGTCGGCCTCGCTCAGCCGGGTGTGCGGCGGGTACTCGATGTCCGGCAGGAAGGCCGCGGTCTCGCTCTCCCCCAGGTGGTCGACGAGCTCGGCGGCCGGGGTGAACACCGCCTCGGTCACGGTCAGCCCGCCGAGGCGGCGGTCCGGGGACAGCGCGGCCGAGCGGCGGAGGTCGCCGATCGCCCCGCGGATCTCCTCGTACAACGTCTCGGTGGTGAGCTCGCGGCGCTCTTCCGGGTCGGTTCCGTCGTCGTCGACGCGCTCCAGCGGGATGGCCATGGACCAGGCGCCGCGCCGGAAACCCGCGCCCACGAAGGGTTTGTAGCCGCGGTACACGACCAGGGGCGCGCCGGGCGTCCCGGCGAACTCGTCGCCGCGCTGGTAGCGGCCGAGCTGCGCGCGGAAGTCTTCGGTGAACAGCCCGGTGAGGCTGCCGCTGTCGGGGGCGGGCGGCGCGAAGCGCTTGAAGCGCGTCGTGAGCAGGTTCCACAGCGACCAGCGCTCGAACGTCACGACCATCAGCACGACCGCGGCGAGCACGATCCCGAGGACGAACCGGGCGGTGTCGCCGCCCGAGGTGTCGCCGTACTCGACGTCGGCGTAGTAGCGCGACGAGGAGTACCGGCTGCCGGAGCCGAAGATCTCGTCCGAGTAGGAGAGCAGCAGCCAGACGACCACGACGGCGACGGCCAGCAGGGCGAGCACCCTCGGGTTGAGCTGCCGTTCGGTCTGCGGCGCGTTCCGGCCCGTCCGCGCGATCATCAGCACGATCGAAAGCACGATCCACCCGTACAGCAACGGGTTGTCCCACGACAGCCCGATGACGACGGCCATGAGCAGCACCAGCACGCCGTCGTAGTTCTTCCGGCGCGCCCGCGCCCGCACCGCCTCGGTGAGCACGCGGCCCGCGTCGAGGCCCGGCGACGGCGGCACCGGCCGGGTCGGCTCGACGAGGAACTCGGTGATCGCCCGCTTGCTGTACCGGGGGTCGAGGTAGGAAGCCGCGCAGAGGTAGCGCGTGGTGTCGTCGGCCGTGCCAGGGGACATGCGCGCTCCCTCGGGGAAATTCCGGAAAGACCCACCCTGCAATTTGCCGACCGTAGCATGCACATCCCGGACACGGGACGGCATTTCGGGCACCGGTTACGCCAGCAGTTTCGCGGTCAGTTCCCCGCGGCTGCGGACGTCCACCTTCCCGAACACGGACTTGAGGTGGTCCCCCACGGTGTGCGCGGAGATGCCGAGCCGGCCGGCGATGTCCGAAGTGGACCGCCCCGCCAAGACCTCGCGGCAGACGTCGCGTTCGCGCGCGGTCAGGCCGTACGCGGCGAGCAGCACGCTCAGCAGCTCGGCTCCCGACGCGCGGCCGACCGTCACCACCGTCTCGTCGTCGGAACCGGTGACCAGCCGGCTCGCGTGCAGCACGATCCAGCCGCCGCGGGCGTCGCGGACCCGCGCGCGGAAGGTTCCGGTCGCCGCCGCCCGCGCGCCGGTCACCACCGCGCGCAGCAGCACCGCGAACCGGCCGGGGGCGATCGCGTCCAGTTCGGACCGCCACCCCGCGGCCGCCGCGGTGGCCGCCCGCTGCCGGCCGTCCGGGCCGGCCACGACGATCGCCGGGTCCGCCCGCTCCCCCGCGTCCCGCGTGCGCGCGGCCACCCGCGTCGCCGCCGCCACCGCCGGCGCGATCGCCGTCAGGAACTCGACTTCGCGGTCGTTGAACTCGCCGCTGCGCACCAGACCGGCCGCGCCCCACGACGTGCCGTCGACCCGGAACACCACGCGCAGCTCGTGACGCAGGCCCAGCGGCCGCCAGACCTCGTTGAGCCGCCCGCTGCGCTCGACATCCCGGTGCGGCAGGTCCGAAAGCCGGGCGACCGGGACCGGCCGGGCGGCCAGCTCGGCGAACGTGTGGGGCTGGGCGCCGTCGTACTCGTAGGTCGCCAGCAGCGGCTCGTACTCCCCCGGGATCCGGGCGCGCCCGCTGGTCATCGAGCTGATCACGGCCGTGTCCGGGTCCAGCGACGCCCAGCACGTGAGCTCCGCGGGCACCACGCGCTCGACGAGCTCGATCGCGGCGGCGTGCAGCTCGGCGACCCCGAGGCCCGCCGTCGCGAGCGCGGCGATGTCACGCCGCGCGCCCTGCGCGAGTCCCTCCCACATGGACGCAGTATGCGCCGCGCCGTGGCCTCGGGGTATCCCACGATTCCGGGATGGCCGCCGGCTCCCCCGGTTTCCACACTCGGCGGCATGACCCATTTCAGCGCCCCGGGCGAAGGCCCGGAACTCGATTCGAAGGACGCGCGGATCACCGTCAAGGTCGGCGCCGAGCACACCGGCGGCGCCTATGAGCTGTTCGAGGTCGACGCGCCCCGCGGGCCGTCGGTCCCGCCGCACGCCGAGCCGTGGGCGAAGAGCTTCTACGTGCTGCACGGGCGCATCACGGTCTACGTCGACGGCGAGCTGCACGACCTCGGCCCCGGCGCGTCGATCAGCATCCCGGCGGGCGCGGTCAACACGTTCACCGTGCACACGCCGTCGGCGCAGTTCCTCGCGGTGGGCTTGACCGCCGCGATGGGACGCTTCTTCCGCGACGTCGACCAGGCCCCACCGGAGCGGATCCCGGAGATCGCGAGCCGGCACGGCATCGAAATGGCCCGGCCGTGAACGCCGTCGTCCAGGTCTTCGCCGGGATCGCGGCGCTGGTGCACCTGCTCGCGTTCACCTGGGAGGTCGTGCTGTTCGAACGGCCGGGCGTGCACCGGGACATCTTCCGCATCCCGACCGAGAACCTGCCCGCCACGCGGCTGTGGTCGTTCAACGTCGGGTTCTACAACCTGTTCCTCGCCGCCGGCCCGATCACCGGACTGATCCTGCTGCACACGGGAAACACCGCCGCCGGGCAAGCGCTGGTGCTCTACTGCTGCGGGTTCATGGCGCTGGCGGGCGTCTCCCTCGGGGTGTCGGACCTGCTGGCGCTCAGCCGTCCCCGCGGCAGTGGCCGCGGCGGCGCGCTCGCGCAGGCCGTGCCGCCGCTCGTCGCCCTGGTCGCGGCGCTGTTCTAGCCGGGCTCGATCAGCTGCTCGCTCCAGGCCCGGATGGCCGCGGCCTGCTCGGGCGCGAGGCGGTCGAGGACGAGCCGGCGGATGTTGGCGCCGTGGGCCCGGGTGGCACTCTCCGCCGTCCGGCGTCCTTCCGCCGTCAGCTCGACGCCGGTGCGACGGCCGGTGGCGCCGTCCTCGGTCCGCGCCACCAGGCCGCGGTTCTCCATGCGCGTCAGCAGGTGTGCGACGCGGCTCTTCTCCCAGTCGAGCGCGTCGGCCAGCTCGCCGACACGCATCGGCTTCCGCAGCGTCATCAGGACGCTGAACTCGGCCTTCGAAATGCCGCAGTCGCGCTGCAGGCCGCGGTCGAGCTCCCGGGCGAGCAGCCGCTGCGCGCGCATCCAGGTGTCCCAGAACGCCCACTCCGCCGGCTCCAGCATGGGAGTAGCATACAGAGTTGACGCGTCAACTCCTGGAGGAGACCGATGAAGACACTGCTTCGCGGCGGCATGGTGGTCAGCATGGATCCGGCGCTCGGGGACCTTCCCCGTGGCGACGTGCTCATCGAGGACGGCCGGATCGCCGCCATCGGCGCCACGCTCGACGCCGACACCGAGATCGCCGACGCCGAGATCGTCGACGCGACAGGGAAGATCGTGCTGCCCGGGTTCGTCGACACGCACCGGCACACCTGGCAGACGGCGTTCCGCGGCCTCGGCGCGGACTGGACGTTCGACCAGTACCGCGTCGCCGCGCACGGCACGCTCAAACCGCACTACCGGGCCGACGACGTCTACTTGGGCAACCTCCTCGGCCGCCTCGAAGCGCTGAACTCCGGCGTCACGACCATGCTCGACTGGTTCCACTGCGCCCTCCACCCGGAGAACGCCGACGCCGCGATCGCCGGGCTGCACGACGCACCCGGCCACTCGATCTTCTGCTACGGCGCCGACGGGCCGGACATCGCGCCGGAGATCCGGTGGGTGCGGGCCCTGCTGCCGGGCGACGACATGGCACTCGGCCTGCGCGGCCCGGTGGTGTCCACAATGGACGAAACGGCCGCCGATGTCGCGCTGGCACGGGAACTCGGGCTGCGGGTCAGCATGCACGTCCACGGCACTGGCGGCTGGCCGTACGGCGACCGGCCGATCGCCGGGATGCGGGACCGCGGGCTGCTCGACGAGCGCACGACCATCGTGCACGGCAACGACCTGTCCGACGACCAGCTCGTGATGCTGGCCGAGGCGGGGTGTTCGGTGTCGGTCAGCCCGGACGTCGAGCTGAAGATGGGCTTCGCGCCGCCGGTGACCGGCCGGGCGCTCGCCGCCGGCCTCCGCCCGACGCTGTCGGTCGACGACTGCCTGTCCGCCGGCGGCGACCTGTTCGGCGCCATGCGCACGGCACTGGCCGCCGAGCGCGGCGGCGTCACGGCTCGCGACGTCCTCGAGTTCGCCACGGTGGACGGCGCCCGGGCCTGCGGGCGCAACGGCGGCCGCCTCGCCGTCGGCCGCGACGCGGACCTGGTCCTGCTGGACGCCGAGGACCTCTCGGTCTTCCCCGTCGGCGACCCGGTCCGCACCATCGTCAGCGCCGGTCACCCCGGGCTGGTGGACAGCGTCTACGTCGCCGGCAAGGCGGTCAAACGGCACGGGCGCCTGCTCGACGTCGACTTGCCGCCTTTGCGCGCGCGGCTCCTGGAGTCACGCGAGCGCATCGCCGCGGCCGCCGGCGTCGCCGTCGACGGGTCGTGGACGCTCTAGGAAGCCGACGTCACGCGGTAGACGTCGTAGACGCCTTCCACGCCGCGGACCACCTTGAGGACGTGGCCGAGGTGCTTCGGGTCGCCCATCTCGAACGAGAACCGGCTGACCGCGACCCGGTCGCGGGACGTCGTCACCGATGCCGAGAGGATGTTGACCTTCTCGTCGGCCAGCACCTTCGTCACGTCCGACAGGAGCCGGTGGCGGTCGAGCGCCTCGACCTGGATCGCCACCAGGAACACCGAGGACGCCGACGGCGCCCATTCGACCTCGACCAGCCGCTCGGGCTGGGACTGCAGGTCGCCGGCGTTCGTGCAGTCGGTGCGGTGCACCGAAACGCCGCCGCCGCGGGTCACGAAGCCGAGGATCTCGTCGCCCGGCACCGGGGTGCAGCAGCGGGCGAGCTTGGCCCAGACGTCGCTGGCGCCCTTGACCACCACGCCGACGTCGTTGGAGCCGCGGCGCCGGGTGACGGTCGAGGGCGTCGCGCGCTCGGCGAGCTCCTCCTCCGCCGCGTCGACCCCGCCGATCAGCGCGACCAGCCGCTGCACGACGTGCTTCGCGCTCGTGTGGCCCTCGCCGACCGCCGCGTAGAGCGACGAGATGTCGGCGTGGCGCAGCTCGGTGGCGACCGCGCCCATCGACTCCGCGGAGACCAGCCGCTGGATCGGCAGGCCGACCTTGCGGATCTCCTTGGTGATGGCTTCCTTGCCGCCTTCGATCGCCTCGTCGCGGCGTTCCTTGGCGAACCACTGCCGGATCTTCGCGCGCGCCTTCGGCGACCCGGCGAACTGCAGCCAGTCGCGGCTCGGGCCGGCGCTCTCCGCCTTCGACGTGAAGATCTCGACGACTTCGCCGTTCTCCAGCTTGCGTTCCAGCGCCACCAGGCGGCCGTTGACGCGAGCGCCGATGCAGCGGTGCCCGACCTCGGTGTGCACGGCGTAGGCGAAGTCGACCGGCGTCGACTCGACGGGCAACGTGATGACGTCGCCCTTCGGCGTGAACACGAAGATCTCGCGCGAGGCCAGCTCGTAGCGCAGCGACTCGAGGAAGTCGCCCGGGTCCGCCGCCTCGCGCTGCCAGTCGAGGAGCTGGCGCATCCACGCCATCTCGTCGACGTCCACGGAGTTGCCGTTGTGCGTGCCCTTGGTTTCCTTGTACCGCCAGTGCGCGGCGATGCCGTACTCGGCGGTGCGGTGCATCTCGTAGGTGCGGATCTGCACCTCGAGGGGCTTGCCGTCCGGGCCGATCACCGTGGTGTGCAGCGACTGGTAGACGCCGAACCGCGGCTGGGCGATGTAGTCCTTGAAGCGTCCGGGGACGGGCTGCCACAGCGCGTGGACGACGCCCATCGCCGCGTAGCAGTCGCGGACGTCCTCGACCAGGATCCGCACGCCGACGAGGTCGTGGATGTCGTCCAGGTCGCGGCCGCGGACGATCATCTTCTGGTGGATCGAGTAGTAGTGCTTCGGCCGGCCCTCGACCTTCGCGGTGATCCGCGACGACACGAGGTTGCTGGTCAGGTCGGTGATGACCGACCGCAGGTAGATGTCGCGCGAGGGCGCGCGGTCGGCGACCAGGCGCACGATCTCGTCGTACTTCTTGGGCTGCAGGATGGCGAACGCGAGGTCTTCCAGCTCCCACTTGACCGTGGCCATGCCGAGCCGGTGCGCGAGCGGGGCGAGGACTTCGAGCGTTTCGCGGGCCTTGCGGGCCTGCTTCTCCGGCGGCAGGAAGCGCATGGTGCGCATGTTGTGCAGCCGGTCGGCGAGCTTGATGACCAGGACGCGCGGGTCCTTGGCCATCGCGATGACCATCTTGCGGATGGTCTCGGCCTCGGCGGAGGTGCCGAGCTTGACCTTGTCCAGCTTGGTGACGCCGTCGACGAGCTCGGCGACCTTCTCGCCGAAGTCGGCCTTCAGGCTCTCGACGGCGTAGCCGGTGTCCTCGACGGTGTCGTGCAGCAGCGCCGCGACGAGGGTCGTGGTGTCCATGCCCAGCTCGGCGAGGATGGTCGCGACGGCGAGCGGGTGGGTGATGTACGGGTCACCGGACTTGCGCCGCTGGTTCCGGTGCAGTTCCTCGGCGACGTCGTAGGCGCGCTGCAGCAGCCCGAGGTCGGCGTTGGGGTGGAGCTCGCGGTGGATGACGGCCAGCGGTTCGAGGACCTGCTTGACCGGGGCCGCGCGCTGCGCGGTGATCCGCCGGGCCAGGCGCGCCCGGACCCGCCGGGTCGCGGACGGGTTCGGCGCCGCACCGTTCGGCTTCGGCGGCTGGGCCGCCGCCTGCCCGTTCTGCTGGGCGCCCTCTTTCGAGGGCACTGCGGCGTCGAGCTCCTGGCTCACCCGCACCTCCTGCTGCTCGTGCGGCCTTTCGAACCACCAGGGTAGCCGTTGCGCCTCGCGGCCCTCTCGGGTGCGCCCGTTCAGGGGGATGTGACGCCCGCGACCAGGGGCTTCACCCCGCGGATTCGCCTCGCGGGTGGGCCCATCACCCCGACGCCCGATTGTGACTACGGACGGTGGTACCGCGTCAAGGCGGGAAAGCGTGCCTTGACCCGGCACCACCGTCCGTGTTCTGGCTTCGGATCGGGGTGGCGGGGGCGGCCTGGGTGGGGTGCCCCGTGCGGGCCGGCTGTCCGGCAACCCTCTCAGCAGGTCTGCAAGGCGTGGACCTTCCGGCCGCCGAGGACCTCGCGGCCCCGCAGGGCACCCAGCTCCAGCACCACCGACATGCTGTCGACGACGGCTCCCACGTCCTCCAGGAGCTTGCCCGTCGCCGCGACCGTGCCGCCCGTGGCCAGGACGTCGTCGAGGATCGCGATGCGCTGGCCCGGTCGGACCACGCCCGCCGGGAGCTCGACCGTCGCCGTGCCGTACTCCAGCGCGTAGTCCACCCGGCCCGCCACCCGCGGGAGCTTGCCCGGCTTGCGGACCAGCACCACGCCGAGGCCGCGGGCGTACCCGACGGCCGCGGCGAGGAGGAACCCGCGGGCCTCCACGCCGGCGAGCGCCTCGACGCCATCGTCGAGGGTGCCCGCCAGCGCGTCGGTCACCGCTTTGAACGCGCCCGCGTCCGCGAACAGCGGACTCAGATCACGGAACAGCACGCCGGGCTCCGGGAAGTCCGGCACCTCGGCGATCAGGCCGAGGGCGTCGTCCAGCCGCACGTCAGCGCTTCCGCTTGCCCGCGGGCTTGCCGGACGGGCGCTGCTTCTGGATCCGGGCGGGGACGCTGGCCGCGGCCGCGTACGCCTTCTCCTTGCGCAGCTCCGCCGCCAGGGAGTCGTCGTCCGACGCGTCGAAGTCCTCCGCGCCGGCCGCCTTGCGCTCCTGGCTGATCCGGCGCTGCTGGACCCGCTCGGCCTGCTGCCGGTACTTCGGGTCGCGCATCTTGAAGTCGACCAGCAGCGGCGTCGCCAGTGCCACCGACGACAGGACGCCGACGAGGGTACCGGTCAGCTGCACCAGCGCCAGGTCCTGCAGCGTGCCCGAGCCGAGCAGGACGTACCCGACGATCAGCAGGCCCAGGATCGGCAGCAGCGCGATGAACGCGGTGTTGAACGACCGCATCAGGGTCTGGTTCAGCGCCAGGTTCGCGGCCTCGCCGTAGGTGCGGCGGGTCAGGCCGAGCAGGCCGCGCGTGTTCTCGCGGACCTTGTCGAACACCACCACCGTGTCGTACAGCGAGAACCCGAGGATCGTCAGCAGGCCGATGACCGTCGCCGGCGTGACCTCGAAGCCGACCAGCGAGTAGACGCCGGCCGTGACCAGGATGTCGTGCAGCAGCGAGATGAGCGCCGCCGCGGCCATCCGCGCGTCGAAGTAGATCGCCAGGAAGATGACGACCGCGACGAGGAACACCGCAAGCGCCAGCAACGCCTTCTGCGAGATCTCGCCGCCCCAGGACGCGCTCACCGCGCTGTCACTGATCGCCTGCACACTCGGCTGCTTGTTGCTGCCGATCGGGCCCAGGTCCTGGAACAGGGTCTGCTTGACCTTCGCGACGTCGGCCGCGTCCAGCGTGTCGGTGCGGATCTGGATGGTCGACGCCGCACCGGAGCCGACCTTCTGCGCCTCCGCGGCCGGGCGGCCGAGCGCCTTCTGGAACGACTCCTTCGCCTGCTCCTCGGTGATCACGCCGTGGATGCCGTTGGCCGGCATCTGAATCTGCGTGCCGCCCTCGAACTCGATGCCGAGGTTGAAGCCCCGGAAGACCATCGACGCGAGGCAGACCAGCACCAGGCCGGAGAAGAACAGGTACCAGCGCTTGCGCTTGCCGACGACGTCGAACGCGCCGGTGCCGACGTAGAGCCGGTGGAAGACGCTTTCCTTCTTGCCGGGCTTGGCCGCCACCTTGACGTCGCCGTCGGCGTCCGTGCCCGAATTCTCGACCGCCACGTCAGGCCTCCTTCACGTTCGCGCGGCCGACCGTGGTCGACTTCCTACGCTGCGAACCCACTTGCTGCACGGCGCCGAGGCCCAGGTTCCTCGGATTGGACAGGAACGACGACTTCGACGTGGACACGATGGCCACCAGCGGGTGCGTCACCAGGTACACGACCACGAGGTCGAGCACCGTGGACATACCGAGGGTGAACGCGAAGCCCTGCACGTCGCCGACCGCGATGATGTACAGGATCGCCGCGGCCAGGAAGCTCACGCCGTCGGAGGCCAGGATGGTGCGCCGGGCGCGGACCCAGCCGCGTGGCACCGCGGACCGGAACGTCCGGCCCTCCCGGATCTCGTCTTTCAGCCGTTCGAAGTAGATGACGAACGAGTCCGCCGTGATGCCGATCGCGATGATCAGGCCGGCGATGCCCGCGAGGTCCAGCGTGTAGCCGATCCAGCGGCCGAGCAGCACCAGCACGGCGAACACCAGCGCGCCGGACAGGGCCAGCGACAGGATGGTGAGCACGCCGAGCAGGCGGTAGTAGAACAGGCAGTAGATGAACACCACCAGCAGGCCGATGCCACCGGCGATGAGCCCGGCCTGCAGCGAAGCCAGGCCGAGGGTCGCCGACACCGTGGTCGCGTCCGAGGACGAGAACGACAGCGGCAGCGAGCCGTACTTGAGGATGTCCGAGAGGTCCTTCGCCTCGGCCTGCGTGAACTTGCCGGTGATCTGGGTGTTGCCGTCGAGGATGGCGACCTGGATGTTCGGCGCGGACACGACCTGCGTGTCGAGGACGAAGGCGGCCTGCTGGTTGACGTTCTTCGACGTGAAGTCGGCCCAGATCTTGGTGCCCTCGCTCTTGAAGCTGAGGTTCACCACCCACTGGCCGTTCTGCGTGTTGTAGGTCGAGTTCGCGTCGGCGATCTCGGTGCCCGGCAGGAACTCCGGCTCCAGCAGGTACTTGTACGTGTCGTGGTCACCGCAGGCGACCAGCGGCAGCTTCGGGTCGTCGTTGCCCTCGAGCGGGTCCTTGGCGTTGGGCGCGCAGGTGAGCGTCGCCATCGCCTGGGCGACGAGCTCCTGGTTCGGCTGGCCGTCGGCGCCGATCAGGTCCTTGTTCTGCCGGATCGCCTTCGCGGCCTGGATCTCCTTCGCCGTGTCGGCGTCCACGGAGCCGTCCGTGGGTGCCGGAGCCTGGCTCGACGCGGGCGGCGGCGTGGTGCTGCTGCTCGGCGGGGCCGGCGTGGTGCTCTGCTGCTGCGCGGGCGCCGCGGCGGGGGCACCGCCACCACCGGCGGCCGGGCTCGACGGCGGAGCGCTGGAGCTGGCCTTCGGCGCGCCCGAGCTGGACGGCGGGGCCGAGCTGCTCGGGGCCCCCGAGGTCGGCGTACCGGTGGCCGGCGGCGGCGTCGTGGTCTGCGGCGGAACGACCGGCTGCGTCGCGTTCGCGACGACCTTCCGGAAGCCCAGCTTCGCGGTCTTGCCCAGGTTCTTCGCCTGGTCACCCTGCTCGCCGGGGACCGTGATGACGACGTTGTTGCCGTCCAGGAGGACCTCGGTGCCGCTGACGCCGATCCCGTTGACGCGCCGCTCGATGATCTGGCGGGCCTGGTTCAGGGACTCGCGGGTCGGCTGACCGCCGTCGGGGGTGCGGGCGGTGAGCGTGACGCGGGTGCCGCCCTGCAGGTCGATGCCCAGCTTCGGGGTCGGCTTGTGGTTGCCGGTGAGGAACACCAGCGCGTACAGCACGATCACGATCAAGGCGAACAGGGCGAGATAGCGTCCCGGGCGGAGATGCCCGGCTGAAGCTGCCACGGTGCTTCGGTCTCCTCGGACGGGGTGGACCCCAAAGTTGCGGTGCCCGCCCGGAGGGTTACCGGGAGGGACTGTGTGCGATTCACTCCCGGGCACGGGTATGACGGCGGACACGCACGCAGCACCGAGACAGTACTCGGTGCTGCGTGAGCCCGGCGTGCGAGGCCACACCGACTTTCGTCGGAGGTTTTCGCGGCCCGCCCCAGGGTGCCGCGGGGGTTACTTCTTGCCGTGCTCCAGCGGCGGCGCCACCTGAGCGGTGGTCTGCGGCTCGTCGTCGTTCTTGATGCCGGAGCTCGACTCGATGATCGACTCCTCGGCGGGAGCGTCCGACACCTCGTCGGCGCTGTCCTCGTCGGTCTCGACGACCGGCTCGACCTTCTCGCGGACGGCGAGCCGCAGCCAGGTCGTGACGACGCCGGGGGCGATCTCGATGTCGATCGTGTTGTCGCCGGAGGCGTCGGCGACGGTGCCGTAGAGACCCGAGGTGGTCATCACGCGGTCACCGGCGGACAGGCTGCTCTGCAGGTCCTGCTGCGCGGCCTGCTGCTTCTTCTGCTTGCGGGTGCTCATCACCAGCGGGACGGCGAGGACGAGCACGAGCAGCAGGGGCAGCAATAGCTGTTGCATGGTTCTCCGTTCGACGGACTCCGGGCCCAGCCGAAATGTCCGGTTTTTGGGTATGTGCTCCGGTCAAGTGTGCCAGGTACCAGCGTGGACGCCAGCACCCACCCGCCGGTTCCGGCCGCTCAGTCCTGCTCGAACGACGAGAGCCCGCCCGGGTCGGGGCGCCCCGGGTGGTCGGCGGGCGGCACCAGGCCGAGGTGCTCCCAGGCGGCCGCCGTGGCGACCCGGCCCCGCGGGGTGCGGGCGAGCATACCGGCGCGCACCAGGTAGGGCTCGCACACCTCTTCCACGGTGGTCGACTCCTCCCCCACGGCGACCGCCAGCGTCGAAATGCCGACCGGCCCCCCGCCGAACGACTTGGTCAGCGCGGTGAGCACGGCGCGGTCGAGCCGGTCGAGGCCCAGCTCGTCGACGTCGTAGACGGCCAGCGCCGCGCGGGCGACCGCCACGGTCACCTTGCCGTCGGCGCGGACCTCGGCGTAGTCGCGGACGCGTCGCAGCAGCCGGTTCGCGATCCGGGGCGTGCCCCGCGAGCGGCCGGCGATCTCCTGGCAGGCGTCGCGGTCGATCGGGATGTCGAGGATGGTCGCCGCGCGGCGGACGACCAGCTCCAGCTCGGTGTCGGTGTAGAACTCCATCTGGCCGGTGAAGCCGAACCGGTCGCGCAGCGGGCCGGTCAGCGAACCCGAACGCGTAGTGGCCCCGACCAGCGTGAACGGCGCGATCTCCAGCGGGATGCTGGTGGCGCCGGGGCCCTTGCCGACGACGACGTCGACCCGGAAGTCCTCCATCGCGAGGTAGAGCATCTCCTCGGCGGGGCGGGCGATCCGGTGGATCTCGTCGATGAAGAGGACGTCGCCGGGCGCCAGGTTGGACAGCATCGCGGCGAGGTCGCCCGCGCGTTCCAGCGCCGGGCCGGAGGTGATCCGGATGGCCGCGCCCAGCTCGGCCGCCACGATCATCGCCATCGACGTCTTGCCCAGCCCGGGCGGGCCGGACAGCAGGACGTGGTCGGGCGGCACCCCGCGGCGGCGCGCGCTCTCCAGCACCAGCTCCAGCTGCTCGCGCACGCGCGGCTGACCGACGAACTCGTCGAGCTTGCGCGGCCGCAGCGTCCCCTCGACGTCGTTGTCGCCGGTCTGGGCCCACGCCGAGAGGGCTTCGTCTTCCTCCACGGCTTCATACTCCACGGCCGCGCCCTACCGCTTCCGGCCGAGGGTGGCCAGCGAAGCACGCAGCACGCTGGCCGTCGTGTGGCCGTCGCCGTCGGCGAGGACCTTGTCCACCGCCTGCTCGGCCTGCTTGGCCGGGAACCCGAGCCCGGCCAGCGCTTCGACGACCTCGGCCCGCAGCGCGCCGGGCGCCGTGATGGCCGGAGCGTCGCCGGAGCCGAGCGCGGTGACCTTGTCGCGCAGCTCCAGGGTGAGCCGTTCGGCGCCCTTGCGGCCGATGCCGGGCACCGAGGTCAGCACGGTGATGTTGCCTTCGACCAGCGCGCCCCGCAGCTTGTCGGGGTCGAGCACGGCGAGGGTGGCCAGCGCGAGCCGCGGCCCGATCCCGGACACGGTCTGCAGCAGTCCGAACAGCTCCCGCGCGTCGGCGTCGGCGAAGCCGAACAACGTCAGCGAGTCCTCCCGCACGACGAGCGCGGTGTGCAGCCGCACCTCCTCACCGCGGCGCAGCGTGGCCAGCGTCGCCGGGGTGGCCTGCACGGCGAAGCCCACTCCGCCGACCTCGACCACGACGTGGTCCAAAGCGACCGCAAGGACTTCTCCGCGTACCGACGAGATCATCGTGCTGCTCCAGGCTTCTTCGTCTTGTTCATCGTGGCTTGCTTCGCGGCGGCCGCGAGCCGGGCTTTGTGGGTGCGGGCCATCTCGGCCGCGCGGGCCTCGGCTTCGGCGAGCCGCGCGCGCATCGGCTCCCGCCAGAGGTGGCAGATGGCCAGGGCCAGCGCGTCCGCGGCGTCGGCGGGGTGCGGCGCGACCTCGAGGTTGAGCAGGCGCGTCACCATGGCGGTGACCTGCGCCTTGTCCGCCCGGCCCGAGCCGCTGACCGCGGCCTTCACCTCGCTCGGCGTGTGGAACACGACGGGCAGGCCCCGGCGCGCGGCGGCCAGGGCGACCACCCCGCCCGCCTGCGCGGTGCCCATCGCGGTCCGGACGTTGTGCTGGGCGAAGACGCGCTCGACGGCCACGGCCTCGGGCTTGTACTTGTCCATCCACCGCTCGACCTCGTCGGAGATGCCGAGCAGCCGGTGCGCCAGATCGGCGTCGGCCGGCGTCCGCACGACGTCGACGGCGACGCAGCGGACGGCGCGGCCCTTACCGCCGTCGACCACCCCCAGGCCGCACCTGGTCAGACCGGGGTCGACCCCGAGCACCCGCACCCGTTTTCCTTCCCGCCGCGAACACCAGTTCGAGCTAGCAGGCTACTGGGCGCGTCTGCGGCAGGATGGCAGACATGCCGGAGCCGTCGGATTTCGTCACTCACCTGGGTCTTGAGCCGCTGCCCGTCGAAGGCGGGCGGTGGGCGCAGAGCTGGCGCTCGGAGACCGGGTCCGCGATCTACTACCTGCTCGTCGCGCCGGAGTTCTCCGCGCCGCACCGGCTGGACCGCGTCGAGGTCTACGCCCACCACGCGGGCGCGCCCGCCGCGATGCTGCTGCTGCACCCGGACGGCTCGGTCGAGCGGCCGGTGCTGGGGACGGACGTCGCGGCCGGCGAGCGGCCGCAGGTCGTCGTGCCCGCCGGGACGTGGCAGGCCACGGTCACGCGCGGGGAGTGGAGCCTGCTCGGCACCGTCGTCGTGCCGCCCTACACGGACGGTTGCGTGGAGTTCGCCCCCGCCGCGGACCTGGCCGTGCGCTACCCGGAAGCGGCCGCCGACCTGGCGAAGTTCTAGGGGCCGTCGACGCCGGGGGTCCAGCTTTCCGGGTCACCGCTCTCGGTGAGCACGAGCTGCCACCGGGCGAAGCCCTCGGGCGCGTCCGGGTGCCAGGGGAACTTGCCCTCCGGCGTCGCGACGATCAGCTGCAGCGCCGGGAAGTCGCCGTCGGGGTAGATGAGGAACGCCGTGCCGAAGTACTCGGGGTAGTGCCCCTTGTTGACCCGCTCGAGGACGACCGGGACGCCCTCGAAGAAGTCGTCGTAGCGCTTGCCGACCTCGAAGATCTCCCCGTTGGCCGCGCGGTCGACGTAGGCGTCGAGCAGCACCTGGCCCATCTGGTCGGGCAGGCCGACGACGACGGCCTCGGGCACGTGGTGCAGCGCCCACGCGCAGGCGGTGAAGCAGTAGCCGGCGCCCTCGTCGTCCCCGGCGACCGTGATGACCGCGTTGCCGCGTTCCTTCGCCTGCGTCTCGATCCACTCGATCAGGCGCAGTTCGTCCGCGGAGAGTTCGGCGGTGATGTCGGCGGCGAGGTCGGCGGAGGTGGCGGGGGTCGTCGAGGTCACGGCGCACATTCTGCCTGACGAGTCCCCGAGAGCCCAGTGCCCGGGCCGGAAAGTTTCCGGCCCGGGCACGAAAGCGTTGCGGTGCGGAGGAAAACTCAGTCGACTTCGGCGAGGACATCGTCCGAGACGTCGAAGTTCGCGTAGACGTTCTGGACGTCGTCGCAGTCTTCGAGGGCGTCGATCAGCTTGAAGACCTTCTTCGCGCCGTCGACTTCCAAGGGGACGCTGACCGACGGGAGGAACGTCAGCTCCGCCGACTCGTACTCGAAGCCGGCCGCCTGCAGCGCCTTGCGCACCGGGACCAGGTCGCCGCCCTCGGAGACGATCTCGAAGGTGTCGTCGAGGTCGTTGACCTCTTCGGCGCCCGCGTCGAGCACCGCCATCAGGACGTCGTCCTCGGACGCGTCGCCCTTCGGCATGATCACGACGCCCTTGCGGGTGAACATGTAGGCGACCGAGCCCGGGTCGGCGAGGGAGCCGCCGTTGCGCGTGAGCGCGGTGCGGACCTCCATCGCGGCGCGGTTCTTGTTGTCGGTGAGGCACTCGATCAGCACCGCCACGCCGTTGGGGCCGTAGCCCTCGTACGTGATGTTCTGCCAGTCGGCGCCGCCGGCCTCTTCACCGGCGCCGCGCTTGCGGGCGCGCTCGATGTTGTCCTGCGGGACCGAGTTCTTCTTCGCCTTCTGGATGGCGTCGTAGAGCGTCGGGTTGCCATCCGGGTCGCCACCACCGGTGCCGGTCCGCGCCGCCACCTCGATGTTCTTGATCAACCGCGCGAAGAGCTTGCCGCGCTTCGCGTCGAGGTTGGCCTTCTTGTGCTTCGTGGTGGCCCACTTGGAGTGGCCGCTCATCTCTCCTCCATCTGTTCCGTACCCCGGCCGGGCACCGCGTCTCAGGCTGCCTTCCGCACGAGGTCGACGAACAGCCGGTGCACCCGCACGTCGGGCGTCAGCTCCGGGTGGAACGCGGTCGCCAGCACCGCCCCTTGCCGGACCGCGACGATCCTAGCGGTGTCGTCTTCCACGCCGGGCACGCCGCTGACCGTGGCCAGCACCTCGACGCCGTCACCGGCCTTCTCGACCCACGGGGCGCGGATGAACACCGCGTGCACCGGCCCGCCGGCCACCTCGGCGAAGTCGAGGTCGGCCTCGAAGGAGTCGACCTGCCTGCCGAAGGCGTTGCGCCGGACGACGACGTCGAGCCCGCCGAGCTGCTGCTGGTCCGGCCGCCCGTCGAGGGTCTGCCGGGCCAGCAGGATCATCCCGGCGCACGAGCCGAAGGCGGGCATGCCACCGGCGATCCGCGCTTTGAGCGGTTCCAGCAGCTCGAACGTCTCGAGCAGCTTCGACATCGCGGTCGATTCGCCACCGGGCAGCACCAAACCGTCCACTTCGGACAGCTCGGCGGCGCGACGCACCGGCACGGCCCGCGCGCCGGCTTCGGCCAGCATGGCGACGTGCTCCCGCACGGCACCCTGCATGGCGAGCACACCGATGACCGGCTCCGACGACACCCGACCTCCCGAAAGACCTTCCCACCAGCCTAGACGCACTCCCGCGCCGCCGTCCCGGCAGGTCAGCCCCGGTCAGCACCCGTGCGCCGAGAGGCATCACGCGTGATCGAGGGGGCATCGCGGTGATGCCCCCTCGATCACGAGTGATGCCCGTCCGATCACAGGTGATGCCCGCCGGGTCACGCGTGATGCCTCCTTGTGCACGTCGGCGCGGTCCGGAGCCGAGCCGTCAGGGCACCCCGGCCAGCCTCAGCAACGCCGCCGTCGCCGCGGCCGCCACCACCACCAGCACGAACGGCGCCTTCCGCCACGCCAGCACCCCGGCGACCAGCACCCCCGCCGGCCGGGCGAAACCGGCGAACCGGTGGCCCTCCGTCAACGCGCTCACCGCGACCAGCGCCGCCAGCAGCACCACGGCCGCCAGCGCCATCAGCTTTTCCGCGCGCGGGGACAGCTTCACCCGGCTGCGCAGCACCGGCCCGGCGAAGCGAAACGCGAACGTCCCCAGCGCCAGCACCACCGTGCCGACCAGCAGCTCCACCCCGTCCATCAGCCCACCTCCTGCGGTTCCGGTTCCTTCGCCACCACGCCCACCACGACGCCGGCCAGCGCCAGCAGCACCGGGAGCCCGGCGGGCAGGAACGGCGTCGCGGCCAGTGCGACCACCACGCCCACCAGCACCGGCAGCCGGGCCGCCCGGTCGCGCAGGGACGGGAGCACCAGGGCCAGCAGCACCGCCGGGAACGCCGCGTCGAGGCCGAACACGTCGGTGTCGCTGATGACCGACCCCGCGAACGCCCCGGCGACCACGCCGAGGTTCCAGCAGGCGAACAGGCCGATCCCGCACGCCCAGTACGCCGCGCGCCGCCGGTGCGCCTCGCGCTGGGCCAGCGCGAACGCCACCGACTCGTCGATCATCAGGTGGCTGCCGGCCAGCCGGGCCGGCCACCGCTTGCCCAGGACGTCGCCGATCGCGAAGCCGAACGGCAGGTGCCGCGCGTTGGCCAGCAGCCCCGCCAGCACCGCCGCGAACGGGTTGCCGCCCGCGGCCACGATCCCGATGAACATGAACTGCGACGCACCGGCGAAGACCAGCAGCGACATCAGCATCGGCAGCCAGAAGGGGAAGCCCGAACTCACCGCGATGGCCCCGTAGGACACCCCCACGAGACAATCGGCCAGGCAGACCAGGCCGATGTCACGGGCGAGGCCCCGATCGAGTGTTCGCCATATCGAACGCATGTGTTCTATGGTGAACACAAGACCCCGTGTTCGTCAAGGCGAACAGAACGACCGATGGAGCGAACAGCAGATGCCGCAGGAAACGACCGGCGCGCCCCTGGAGATCATCGCGGCGTCCCTGCGCCGGGAACGCACCCGCGCGGGCTTGTCCCTGACCGAGGTCGCGCGGCGCGCCGGCCTGGCCAAGTCGACGCTCTCCCAGCTCGAGTCCGGCACGGGCAACCCCAGCGTCGAGACGCTGTGGGCCCTCGGCGTCGCCCTCGACGTGCCGTTCTCCCGGCTCGTCGAGCCGGAGCGGCCCAAGGTCCGCGTCATCCGCGCCGGCAAGGGCCCGACGGTCTTCGCCGAGCACGCCGACTACGCGTGCACGCTGCTGTCGGCCTGTCCGACCGGAGCCCGCCGCGACATCTACGTCGTGCGCGGCGAGCCGGGCACCCCGCGGCGGTCCGACCCGCACATGACGGGCGTGATGGAGCACATCGTGCTGTGCGCGGGACGCGCCCGGGTGGGCATGCTGGACGCACCGGAGGAACTCCTCCCCGGCGACTACATCTCCTACCCGGGCGACGTCCCGCACCTCTTCGAAGCCCTCGAGCCAGGTACCTACGGCGTCGAGATCTCCGAATACATCTAGGAAGTCACCAGCCGCGCTCGGCGAGGCGGTGCGGCTCCGGGAGCTCCTCGACGTTGATGCCGACCATCGCCTCGCCCAAGCCGCGCGAGATCTTCGCGAGGACGTCCGGGTCGTCGTGGAACGTCGTCGCCTTGACGATCGCCGCCGCGCGCTGGGCCGGGTTGCCGGACTTGAAGATGCCCGATCCGACGAACACGCCCTCCGCGCCGAGCTGCATCATCATCGCCGCGTCGGCCGGGGTGGCGATGCCGCCCGCGGTGAACAGCACCACCGGCAGCTTGCCGGCCCGCGCCACCTCGCGGACCAGCTCGTACGGCGCCTGCAGCTCCTTGGCCGCCACGAACAGCTCGTCCTCCGGCAGCGACGTGAGACGACGGATCTCGCCGCGGATCTGGCGCATGTGCGTGGTCGCGTTGGAGACGTCGCCGGTGCCGGCCTCGCCCTTGGAGCGGATCATCGCCGCGCCCTCGGTGATCCGGCGCAGGGCCTCGCCGAGGTTGGTCGCGCCGCAGACGAAGGGCACCGTGAACGCCCACTTGTCGATGTGGTTGGCGTAGTCGGCCGGGGTGAGCACCTCGGACTCGTCCACGTAGTCGACCCCGAGGGACTGCAGCACCTGCGCCTCGACGAAGTGGCCGATGCGGGCCTTCGCCATCACCGGGATCGAGACGGCCTCGATGATGCCGTCGATCAGGTCGGGGTCGCTCATCCGCGCGACGCCGCCCTGCGCGCGGATGTCGGCGGGCACGCGCTCCAGCGCCATCACCGCGACCGCGCCGGCGTCTTCGGCGATCTTGGCCTGCTCGGCGGTGACCACGTCCATGATCACGCCGCCCTTGAGCATCTCGGCCATGCCGCGCTTCACCTTGGCGGTGCCGGTGACGGACTGGACGGTGCCACTGGGGGTGGTCTGCTGCTCGGACACGACGGGGCCTTTCCACAAAGACAACAGGGGGTGACGAGCTCGAGCGTAGGTCGGCGGTGGACCCTTCAAGCAGGCCAGTACGCGGCTATCTCAGGAGTCCACTTCGGGGACGCCCGCGACCAGGACTTCCGCGGCCCGGGTGCGCGCGTACAGCACGTGACGTCCGGCACGGTGCCCGCTGACCAGGCCTGCGGCCTTCAGGACGCCCAGGTGCTGCGACACGGCCCCGGCGCTCAGCCCGGTCCGGCGGGCGAGCTCGGCGGTGGACGCCGGCGCGGTCAGCTCGGCCAGCAGCATGGCCCGGCCGCGGCCCACCACGGCGGCCAGCGCGCCGGGCGCGACGGCGGTGCCGGTCTCCCAGAGCGTCGCGATCCCGCGCGGTGGGTAGCGCAGCACCGGCTGCCACCGCGGGTCGGTCTTGGAGAACACCCGCGGCCAGACGAACGCCGAGGGCACCAGCACCAGGCCGCGCCCGTCGAGCGGCACGGCCGCGTGCAGGTGGCGGTGCGCGACCGTGAGCGTGCCGCCCTGCCAGCGGACCAGCGGGGTGAGGTCGTTGAAGAGCTCGGCGGCTCCGCCCTGGGCCAGCAGCCGCGACCGGTGCAGCACGTCGGCCTCGAGCAGCGCGCGGATCCGGGGCCAGTCCGGGGCCAGCACCAGGTCCCAGTACCGCTCCATCAACGCCGCCAGCCGGTCGAGGCCGGCTTCGGGGTCGCGGTGGAAGCGGTTCAGCGCGGGCGTGCGCGGCCCGGTCATCGCGTCCAGCTCGCGCCGGACGACGCGGGCGGGCACGTCACGCAGGTCGGCGAGCTCGTCGGCGAGCTCGGGCAGCGGGGTCGACGGCGTGCCGGCCAGGAATCCTGGCAGGTGCCGCAGCGGGACGAGCTCGCGCAGCAGCCCGATGTCGAGCCCGGCCTCCTCGATCGCCGCGGTCGCGCGCTTGACCCACGGCAGGTGCAGGGCGTGCTCCCCCGGCCGATTCAGGACGCGGACGCTCGCCACGACCTCCCACGCCGGGGAGAACGCGAACCGGGTGTGCGCCAGGTCCTCTGTGGAGAATGCCAGGTCGAGCACGCGCTGCCTCTCTGCCGACGTGCCGCGCAGTCTAAGTCTATCCCAAGTGGACAGTCGAGCGGGGCGCCGAAAGTCCTTGCGGGAAAGCGAAAATTCCTCGTGCGTCATACTTTCGGGCGACACCGCGCAGCCGCGGCAGGTTCGGTCCGTAGTACGCCTCGGCCCAGTCCGGCAGCTCCGGGTCGAGGTAGTTGACGTAGCCGGTGGTGCCGAACTCCGGCCCGAGCCCGTCGCGCACGGCGGCGAGCGAACGCCGCGCCCCGGCCTCGCCGCCCTCCGCGGGCGTCGCGCCGTGCAGGAACTGGAAGCTCGCCAGCGCGGTCCGGTGCGGGAACGCCGTCTCCCCCACGCCGACGCGGGCGATCGCGCCGCCGGCCGAGTCGACGAGCATGTCGACGCGCGGATCCCGGGTCAGCACCTCGACGACCGCGGCCGGGTCGGGGGACGGCCGCCGCAGCATCCGCGACGTGCCGACGTACGCCTCCCGGACGGTGGCCTCGCGGGTGTCGAAGGACCGCATCGCGCTCAGGTGGTCGGTGACGCGGATTCGCCGTCCACCGGGCGGGGTGCCCACCCGGCGGACGAGGTCGTCGAGCAGCTCGTTCAACCGCTTCTCGGGACCGAGGAACGTCCCGCTGGTCCCGGCGCGCCCGGCCGCGAGGCCCATCCCCGACCACAGTTCGTCCGGCAGGCCCGGCACCCACTCCTGCCACGCGCCGAGCAGCGCGGCCTGCGTCCCGTCCGGGAAGTCCAGCGCGAAGGTCGCGACGTCCGCCGCCGGCACCGTCCGGAACGTGAACCCCGTGACGATGCCGAAGTTCCCGCCGCCCCCGCCGCGCAGCGCCCAGAACAGGTCCGGCTCCGCCGTCGCCGACACCGTGCGCACCCGGCCGTCGGCCGTGACGATCCGCGCCGCCTCCAGGTGGTCGCAGGTGAGCCCGTACTTCCGGTCGACGAGGCCGAGCCCGCCGCCGAGGGTGAGCCCGGCGATGCCGACCGTCTCGCAGGTGCCGGCGGGCAGCACCCGGCCGTGGGCGGCGAGCGTCGCCGCGATCGGGCCCAGCCTGGCGCCGGCGCCGATCACCGCGCGGCCGTCCGGTCGCACCTCGATGCCGTGGAACCGGCTCAGGTCCACCACGATGCCGCCGTCCACAGTGGAATAGCCGGGATAGCTGTGCCCGCCACTGCGGGCGGCCACCGGCAGCCGGTGCCGGGCCGCGAACCCGATCGCCTCCTGGACGTCCTCGACGCGCGCCGCGCCGACGACCGCCGCCGGCATCCGGTCGTCGTACATCGTGAAGAACGCCTGCTTGGCCTCCGGGTAGCCCGGGTCGCCCGGCCGGAACAGCGGCCCGGAAAGCCGCTTCCGGAGCCGTTCCCAGTCGTCCGGCGGCGGCCACCCGGCCAGGCCCGCCACCGGCACCGCTCCGGAAACCCGCAAGAAAGTCCGCCTGTCCACACGCTCCCCCTGCCCCGCCGCTCCCCCGGGCATTCGGCTGGTCCCGAGGGCACTGCCTTGCCGTGACCAGGGTAGCGGGTGTGTGATCGAGGACACACCACGTACACCAGCCGTTCGCCGAGGAGTCGTCATGGCCGACAAACAAGCCAAGAACGCCGACACCGGGGCCGCCGTCGCTGTGGACGACCCCGCGAAGGTCCGCAACGTCGTGCTCGTCGGCCCGTCCGGCTCGGGGAAGACGACCCTCACGGAGGCCCTCCTGGCGGCGTCCGGCACGGTGCCGCGCGCGGGCTCGGTGGTCGAGGGGACGACGGTGTGCGACCACGACCCCGCGGCGGTCCGCCAGCAGCGTTCGGTCGGCCTTTCGGTCGCGCCGGTGCTGCACCAGGGCCACAAGATCAACCTGATCGACACGCCCGGGTACGCCGACTTCGTCGGGGAGCTGCGGGCCGGGCTGCGCGCCGCCGACGCGGCGCTGTTCGTCGTCTGCGCCGCCGAGGGCGTCGACGCGGCGACGGTCGCGGTGTGGGAGGAGTGCGCCGCCGTCGGCATGCCGCGCGCGGTCGTCGTCTCCCGGCTCGACCACCACCGGGCCGACGCGATGGCCGAGATCGCCGCCTGCCAGGCCGCGTTCGGCGCCGGCGTCCTGCCGCTGTACCTGCCCGCCGGCGACGGCCTGGTCGGGCTGATCACCCAGCGGTACTTCGACTACTCCGCCGGGCACCCGCCGAAGATCGGCGCGCCCGACCCGGCCGACCTGGAGCGGATGGCCGAGGCCCGCAACGAGCTGATCGAAGGGATCATCGCCGAGAGCGAGGACGAGTCCCTGATGGAGCGCTACCTCGGCGGCGAGGAGATCGCCGAGGAGGTCCTGATCGCCGACCTCGAAACCGCCGTCGCGCGCGGGTCGTTCCACCCGGTCATCCCGGTCTGCGCGACCAGCGGGATCGGCCTGGCCGAGGTGCTGGACGGGATCGTCCGCGCGTTCCCCTCCCCGCTCGAGCACCAGCCACCCGACGTCACGACGCCGGACGGCGCGGCGCACACCGCCATCACCGCCGACCCCGAGGGCCCCCTCGCCGCGGAGGTCGTCCGGACGGCCGTCGACTCCTACGTCGGCCGGGTGTCACTCGTCCGGGTGTTCTCCGGGACGCTGCGGCCGGAGCGGCCGGTGCACGTGTCCGGGCACGGCCTCGCCGAACGCGGGCACGAGGACCACGACGCCGACGAGCGCGTCGCGCACCTCTACTCCCCGCTCGGCGCGAACCTGCGCGAGGTGCCCTACTGCGTCGCGGGCGACCTCTGCGCGCTGACGAAGGTCGGCTCGGCCGAGACCGGTGACACCGTCTCCTCGCCGGAAGAGCCGTTGCTGATGGAGCCGTGGGCGATGCCCGAGCCGCTGCTGCCGGTGGCGGTGGTCGCGAAGACCCGCAGCGACGAGGACACGTTGGCGCGCAACCTTTCCCGCCTCGTCGCCGGCGACCCGACGCTGCGGCTGGACCGCAACGCCGAGACCAACCAGCTGGTGCTGTGGTGCATGGGCGAGGCGCACGCGGACGTCGTCCTCTCGCGGCTGCGGGCGGGCGGCGCGGACGTCGACACCGAACCGGTGAAGATCAGCCTGCGCGCGACCTTCAGCAAGCCGGCCAAGGGACACGGGCGGCACGTGAAGCAGTCCGGCGGCCACGGCCAGTTCGCCGTCTGCGACATCGAGGTCGAGCCGCTCCCCCGCGGCGGCGGGTTCCAGTTCGTGGACAAGGTCGTCGGCGGGTCGGTGCCGCACCAGTTCATCCCGAGCGTGGAGAAGGGCGTGCGGGCCCAGCTGGCGCGCGGGCTGTCCGACGGGCACCCGGTCGTGGACGTGAAGGTCACGCTGGTCGACGGCAAGGCGCACAGCGTGGACTCGTCGGACGCGGCGTTCCAGACCGCGGGCGCGCTCGCGTTGCGCGAGGCCGCGGCGAGCGGGCACATCACGATGCTGGAGCCCCTCGAGGAGGTGGCGATCCGGCTCCCGGACGAGCACCTCGGCACGGTGCTCGGCGACCTGTCGTCCCGCCGCGGCCGGGTACTGGGCACCGAAGCCGGCGACGGCGGACGGACGGTGATCCGCGCGGAGGTCCCGGCGACGGAGCTCCTGCGCTACCTGATCGACCTGCGCTCGATGAGCTCCGGCACGGCGACGTTCACCCGCCGCCACGCGAGGTTCGAGCCGATGCCGGAAGGAATGGCGGTCCACTAGCAAGATCTGCCGCGGCCGGTCGTGAGTGAGAAACAGTGTTCTAACCCTGTTTCTCACTCACGAGACCGGACCACGTCAGAAGGTGAAGCCGCCGGGGCGGTCGTTGCGGTCGGCCAGCAGGCCGGCCAGAGTCGCGATCGCGATCTCCGGCGGCGTGCGGGAGCCGATGTTCAGGCCCACCGGCCGGTGCACCCTCGCGATCTCCGCCTCCGCCACGCCGAGGCCGCGCAGCGCGGCCTCGTGCGGACCGGCGTGCCGCGGGTTGCCGAGCACCCCGATCCACCGGGGCGCCTGGTCGAGCGCGGCCTTCAGCACTACGCCCAGCTCGAGCCGGTGGTGGTCGGTGACGACCACGTCCGCCGACGCGTCCAGCGGCGGCATCGTCGTCTCCGCGTCGACGCCGTCCGGCCCGTCGGTGGCCCGCGCGGGGTCCGGCTCGAACAACGCGACGTGGTAGCCGAGGTCCTTCGCGAACTTCAGCAGGTACCGCGACACCGGCGACGCGAACACGGCGACCAGCGTCCGCACGGCCGGATCGGCCGCGACCGTGCCGTGGGCGACCTCGCAAGCATCGGGCTCCGTCATGCCGCCCAGTCTGTCAGGCCTGCTCGCCGACAGTCACGCGAAACTGCCACAGGTCGGTCTTGCCCTTCACCAGCACCAAGTACCCGTCGGTCACGCGCAGCACCACCCGTTTCTGCGGCGACGACGGCCGCGGCGGCCGGTGCTGCTTGGCGAGCAGGTACGCGTCGTCGTCCGCGCTCTGGCGGTCCGGGTACGGCGTCGCCTCCGCGACGCCCCAGCCGCGGCCGTCGCCCATGCCGCCCTGCTCTTCGATGACCACCCACCACGTCGGACTCATGCCCGATCCGACGCGGGTGGCGGGCAAAAGGTTTCAGAGCTCTTCGAGCACGCTGAGCCGGAAGTGGAACGTCGACATCTGGCCTTCCACGATCACCAGGAAGCCGCCGGGGCCGCGCAGCACCTTCCGCGACTTCGGCGACCACGGGTGGGCGGGCTCGAACTCCCGCGCGAGCTGCTCCGCCGCGGCTTCGGCGGTCGCCTGGTCGGCGAAGGAGAACGTCTCCGACAGCGACCAGCTGCGGCTGTCACCCGAGCCGCGTTGCTCCTCGACGACCACCCACCACACGTCAGACCTCCGGCTCGGCGAACTCGAAGTACTCCGGCAGCGGCGCCGTGCCCGCGAGCCGGAAGTACCGCACCTTCCGCCGCCGCCGCAGGCGCAGCGTGTCGCGGACGGCGTCGTTGTGGACACGGCGGGCGATCACCACGCGGTGCTCCGCGTCGGTCAGCTCCTCGGCCAGCTCGGCCGGCAGGCCGGCCCGGTCGACGCGGCTCAGCTGCAGCGTCAGCTCGTTCTCGGAACCTTCGCGATCCGCCCGTGGTGCCGCTTCGGCCTCCTCGGCCAGCGTCCGCAGGCCCGTGTCGCCCAGCACCACCGCGACCGCGCGGGCGACCACCGCGCGCCGCGCCAGCGCCGCGTCGAGCGCCGCCCAGCCCGCGTCCATCCGGACGTGCAGGCGGTCGAGCCGGTTCGCCGTCGCCACCAGGAAGAGCCCGCCCAGCACGACGACCAGCGCCAGCACCGGGAGCAGCCAGCCGAGCACGCTCACCGGGCCGGCTCCCGCTCCGGCGCCGCGACGCGCCGGGGGTCGGCGGCGACGGCCGTCTCGTAGACGCGCAGCACCTGCGTCGCGACGACCGACCAGTCGAACATCGTCACCCGCTCCCCCGCCGCCGCGGCCAGCGACGCCCGCCGCGCCGGGTCGCCGAGCAGCTCGCGCAGCCCGTCCGCGAGCGCCGCCGGGTCGCCGGTGTCGACGAGCATCCCGGCGTGGCCGTCGTCGAGCACCCGCCGGAACGAGTCGAGGCCACTGGCCAGCACGGGGGTCCCGGCCGCCATCGCTTCGGTGAGGATCATGCCGAAGCTCTCGCCGCCGGTGTTGGGCGCGCAGTAGACGTCGACGCTGCGCAGCGCCTGGGCCTTCACGTGGTCGTCGGCCTGCCCGAGCAGCTCCAGGTGCGGCGCCAGTTCGGGACCGGCGTCGCGGCGCAGCTGGTCTTCGTCGCCGCGGCCGACGACGACCAGCCGCAGGTCCTCGAACTCCGGCAGGATCCGCCGCAGCGCCTCCAGGAGGACGCCCATGCCCTTGCGCGGCTCGCCGAAGCGGCCGACGAACCCGACCGTGCCGCCGGCCCGCGGATAGCCCGGCAGCGGCGTCGCTGAAGAGAAGAAGCCGACGTCGACGCCGTTGGGGATCTCCACGGCGTCGCCGCCCGCGTGCTCCACCTGCACCCGGCGGGCCAGCGCGGACACCGCGATCCGCGCGGTGATCTTCTCCAGCAGCGGCCGCAGCACCGGCTGGAACGCCGACAGCGTGCGCGAGCGCGTGGTCGCCGTGTGGAACGTCGCGACGATCGGGCCGTCCGCGATGAGCAGCGCCAGCAGCGACAGGCTCGGCGCGGCCGGTTCGTGCAGGTGCAGGACGTCGAAGTCGCCGTCGCGGATCCAGCGGCGCACCCGGGCGTAGGACACCGGGCCGAACTGCAGCCGCGCGACCGAGCCGTTGTACCGGATGCCGAGCGCCTTGCCGGCCGGGTGCACGAACGGCGGCAGGTCCGCGTCGTCGTCGGCGGGTGCGAGCACGGAGACCTGGTGCCCGCGCGACAGCAGCGCCTTCGTCAGGTCGATCACGTGCCCCTGGACCCCGCCGGGCACGTCGAAGGAGTAGGGGCAGACGATCCCGACCCGCATCGGACGCGCGGTCACGCGGTCAGCTCACTTCTTCGAGGTTTGCCTGCTCGGCGGCCTCGAGGTCGGCCGGCCAGAACTTCTGCACCATGTGCCAGTCGGCCGGGTGCGCGGCGATGTCGCCGGCGAAGATGTCCGCCAGCGCCTGGGTCGCCGCCGCGACCTCGGCGCGCGCGGTGACGCGGATGCGCGGGTGCAGGCGGATCTGCCAGCCGTCCTCGGTGAACCAGCAGCCGGCCGGGATCAGCGCCGCGCCGGTAGTGGCGGCCAGCCGCGCCGGGCCGCCGGGGAAGCGGGCCTGCTCGCCGAAGAACTTCACCGGGATGCCGCTGGTGGTCAGGTCGCGGTCGCCGACCAGGCAGACGGCCTTGTTCTCGCGCAGCCGCTTCAGCAGCACGCGCATCGCGGAGCTGTCGCCGGTCAGCGGCACGATCTCGAAGCCGAGCGACTCGCGGTACTCGACGAACCGGCGGTAGAGCGACTCGGGCTTCAGCCGCTCGGCCACGGTGGTGAACCCGCCGAGGTAGTCGGCCAGCCAGACGCCGGCGATGTCCCAGTTGCCGCTGTGCGGCAGCGCCATCACCGCGCCGTTGCCCTCGGCGAGCGCCGCGTCGAGGTTCTCGACGCCGGTGATGGAGGCCGCGACCTTGCCGCTGACCTCCTTCTGGTCCATCGACGGCAGCCGGAACGTCTCGTGCCAGTACCGGGCGTACGAGCGCATCGCCCGCCGGGTCAGCTCGTCCATCTCGACCTCGTCCGCCTGCGGGACGACGCGGGCGAGGTTGGTGCGCAGCTGCCGCACGCCCCCGGCGTCGCGGCGGACGGCGAGGTCCGCGCCGAGCGAGAACACCGTGCTGCCGAACCCGGCGGGCAGCCAGCCGGCCAGCCGCCACCCGGCGGCGTAGCCGAAGGCGCTCAGCCGTTCCGACAGCGCGCTCATGCGGGTTGCTCCCCGGCGGCCGCCTCACGCGCGGCCTTCGCGACGCCGGCGAAGCGCTGCAGCAGGGTGATGACCGACAGGACGGCCAGCAGCCAGAGCGTCACGTCCACGGTGTACGGGATGCCGAAGCCGTGCAGGCCGGTGCCGACCAGGGCGATGATCAGCCGCTCGGCGCGTTCGACGAGCCCGCCGTCCACCGGCAGGCCGGACGCGTCGGCACGGGCCTTGACGTAGGAGATGACCTGGGCGAGCACCAGGCACAGCAGGGCCGCGGCGGCCGCCGGGTGGTTGTCGTCGACGACGAAGCACCACCACGCGATCGCGGCGAACAGGGCGCCGTCGACCAACCTGTCGCAGGTGGCGTCGAGCACCGCGCCGAACGGGGTGCCGTAGCCGCGGGCGCGGGCCATGGCGCCGTCGAGGAGGTCGAGCATGGCGAAGCCCCACACCGTGAAGGTGCCCCAGAGCAGGTAGCCGTTCGGGAAGAAGGCGAGAGCGCTGATGACCGCGCCGGCGGTGCCGATCACGGTCATCGCGTTCGGGGTCAGCCCGACGCGGACCAGCGCCTGGCCGATCGGATCGGTGACGCGGGAAACGGAGGCACGCGCGAAGATATTGAGCATCGGTTCGTCTGAGACACCTGGCTACGAGGATCGGGTGGGCGATGGCAGCCTATCGACCCGCTCCGGTGAACCCGACGCGCCGCCCCGGGTCAGCCCGATTTCGGCAGCCGGACGACCTCGCCGGGGTACTCCCGCGCCTCTTCGGCGGCCTGCGCGGCGGCGCACTTCGGCGAGAGGCGCTGCCGGATCGCGGCGCTGATCTCGCCGAGCGCGGCGACCTGCTCGGGCGTCAGCGGGTCGAAGAGACTCTCGCGGACGGCCTCGACGTGCCCGGGCGCGGCCGCCTCGAGCGCGGTGAAGCCGGCGTCCGTCAGCACCGCCCACGCGCCGCGCTTGTCGGTCGGGCAGGCCTCGCGGCGCACCCAGCCGTTGGCTTCCAGGCGCGCGACCGCGTGCGAGAGCCGGCTCCGCGACGCCTGACGCGCGTCGGCGAGCTCGCTCATCCGCAGCCGGCGGCCGGGTGCTTCCGAGAGCGCGACGAGGACTTCGTAATAGGTGTGCGGCATGCCCGAGTCGTGCTGCAGCTGGCCTTCGAGGTGCGCGCTGAGCATGCGGGTGGCCGCGTTGAACTCACGCCAGACGCGCTGCTCGTCGTCGCTGAGCCATCGGGTTTCGGACATACCCCCATCATACCCTCGGTTGAACACTCAATCAGGCTTTGCCGGTTACGGCATTCGAGCGTTTCACCAAGCGTCGGCGAGCAGATCCCGCGTTTCGCCGAGCAATTGCGGGAGCACCTTCGTCTGGCCGATGATCGGCATGAAGTTCGCGTCGCCACCCCAGCGCGGCACCAGGTGCTGGTGCAGGTGCGCGGCGATCCCCGCACCCGCGATCACGCCCTGGTTCAGGCCGATGTTGAACCCGTGCGCACCGGACACCGCGCGGATCACCTTCATCGCGTGCTGGGTGAACTCCGCGACCTCGCGCGTCTCCTCCACCGTCAGCTCGGTGTAGTCCGCGACGTGCCGGTACGGCACGACCATCAGGTGCCCCGGGTTGTACGGGTACAGGTTCAGCACCGCGTACACCGCTTCGCCGCGCGCGGCGATCAGCCCCGTCTTGTCGTCCAGGGACGGGATGCGGCAGAACGGGCAGCCGGTGTCCTCGTCGCCGTCCGGCTTGTCCTGGCCCTTGATGTAGGCCATCCGGTGCGGGGTCCAGAGGCGCTGGAACGCGTCCTGGACCCCGGCGCCCTGCTGCTCGACGAGCTCGGGACCGTCACTCACCGAACGACCGTCTCCAGCGCCTCGGCCGACGGCGACGCGTTCTCACGGCGCTCGATCCAGCCGGCGATCGCGGCGACGGCGTCGGCCACCGGCACGCCGTTGATCTGGCCGCCGTCGCGGAAGCGGAACGACACCGCGCCCGCCTCGACGTCCTTCGCGCCGGCGAGCAGCATGAAGGGCACCTTCTGCGTGGTGTGCGTGCGGATCTTCTTCTGCATGCGGTCGTCGCTCGCGTCGACCTCCGCGCGGATCCCCTTGGCGCGCAACGCCTTTTCGATGTCCTGCAGGTACTCGACCTGGTCGGCGGTGATCGGGATGCCGACCACCTGCACCGGCGCGAGCCACGCCGGGAACGCGCCCGCGTAGTGCTCGGTCAGCACGCCGAAGAACCGCTCGATCGACCCGAACAGCGCGCGGTGGATCATCACCGGCGTCTGGCGCGAACCGTCGGACGCGGTGTACTCGAGCTCGAACCGCTTGTTCTGGTTGAAGTCCAGCTGGATGGTCGACATCTGCCAGGTGCGGCCGATGGCGTCCTTGGCCTGCACCGAGATCTTCGGGCCGTAGAAGGCCGCGCCACCCGGGTCCGGGACCAGCTCGAGGCCGGAGTCGACGGCGGCCTGCCGCAGCGTCTCGGTGGCCTCCTCCCACTCCCAGTCCTCGCCGATGAACTTCTCGGAGTCGCCGCGGGTGGACAGCTCGAGGTAGAAGTCGGAGAGGCCGTAGTCGGCCAGCAGGTCGAGCACGAACTTCAGCAGCGACCGGAGCTCGCCCGGCATCTGCTCCTTGGTGCAGTAGATGTGCGAGTCGTCCATCGTCAGGCCGCGCACGCGGGTGAGGCCGTGCACGACGCCCGACTTCTCGTAGCGGTAGACCGTGCCGAACTCGAACAGCCGCAGCGGCAGCTCGCGGTAGGACCGCCCGCGCGAGCGGAAGATCAGGTTGTGCATCGGGCAGTTCATGGCCTTGAGGTAGTAGTTCTCCTCGTCGAACTGCACCGGCGGGAACATGGTGTCCGCGTAGTACGGCAGGTGGCCGGAGGTGTGGAACAGCTCGCCCTTGCTGATGTGCGGGGTGTTCACGAACTCGTAGCCGGCCTCTTCGTGGCGGCGGCGCGAGTAGTTCTCCAGCTCCCGGCGGATGATGCCGCCCTTGGGGTGGAACACCGGCAGGCCGGAGCCGATCTCCTCGGGGAAGGAGAACAGGTCCAGCTCGGCGCCGAGCTTGCGGTGGTCGCGGCGCTCGGCCTCGGCGATGCGCTCGAGGTAGGCGTCCTGCGCCTCGGCGGACTCCCACGCGGTGCCGTAGATCCGCTGCAGCTGCGGGTTCTTCTCGCTCCCCCGCCAGTACGCGGCGGCGACGCGGGTCAGCTTGAACGCGGGGATGAACTTCGTGGTCGGCACGTGCGGACCGCGGCAGAGGTCACTCCAGACACGTTCCTTGGTGCGCGGGTCGAGATTGTCGTAGATGGTGAGCTCGCCCTCGCCCACCTCCATCACCTCGGAGGTGTCCACTTCGGACTTGAGGTCGACGAGCTCGAGCTTGAACGGCTCGTCCGCCAGTTCCTTCTTCGCCTCGTCGACGGAGTCGAAAACACGCCGCGAGAACTGCTGGGCGCCCTTGACGATCTGCTTCATGCGCTTTTCGAGCGCCTGCAGGTCCTCCGGGGTGAACGGAGTGTCGACGGCGAAGTCGTAGTAGAAGCCGTCCTTCACCGGCGGGCCGATACCCAGCTTGGCATTCGGGAACTGCTGCTGCACGGCCTGGGCGAGCACGTGGGCCGCCGAATGGCGGATGACGCTGCGGCCGTCTTCGGTGTCCGCGGCGACCGGCTCGACCTCGGCGTCGGATTCCGGCGCCCACGCGAGGTCGCGCAGCTTGCCCTCGGCGTCGCGCACGACGACGACCGTGTCCGGGCCCTTGGTCGGCAGGCCGGCCCCGCGGACCGCCGCGCCCGCCGTAGTGCCCGCCGGTACCACCACGCGGGAGGTGGCCACGGGGGAAACGGGGGGCGACTGCGACACGATGGCTCCTCGGACTGGGGTGACGGAGATGACCCCGACGATGCTAGTCGTCGGCCCGCGCGGGCCTCACGCGCGTCCGCGAACGCCGGACAGGCCGCCTCCGGGTCGGAAGCGGCCTGCCCGATCGGGGGACCAGGGGGTCAGAGGGTTTCGACGACCTGGTCGAAGGCCAGCCGCGGCAGGCGGTCGAACCAGGGGTTCTCGCCCGGCTTGCCGACGTTGACGACGACCAGCGAGCGCCACTTCTTGTCCGCGAAGAACTCGTCGTCCACCCCGGCGGCGTCGAAGCCGGTCATCGGCCCGGCGGCCAGGCCGGCGGCGCGGACGCCGATGATGAAGTAGCCGACCTGCAGCAGCGAGTTGAGCTTCGAGAACTCGACGCGGCCCTGCTCGTCGGAGAAGTTGTCCTTCACCTGCGGGGCGTGCGGGAAGACCTGCGGGATGTTTTCGTGGAAGTCGACGTCCGCGGCGAGCACGACGGTCAGCGGAGCGGCTTCGGTCTTGTCCCGGTTGCCCGGGGCCATGTGCGGGAGCAGGCGGGCCTTCGCCTCGGCGGTGCGCAGCACCAGCGCACGCAGCGGCTGGGTGTTCATCGACGTCGGGGCCCACTTGACGAGGTCGTAGATCGCGCGGACCTGCTCCTCGGTCACCGGCTCGGAGCTGAAACTGTTGGCCGTGCGCGCCTCGCGGAAGAGGAGGTTCTGGACGTCCGCGGGAAGCTCGAGGGCCTCGGTCTGCTCGGCAAAGGTGGTCATGGGGCTGGGTTCCTTCCGTTGGGTCGGTTACCCGCTCCAACGAGGTTGAGCGTTGAACTATTTCGCGTTCAACCAGTTGTGTGGATCACAGCGCCGCACACGAGTCGCGACGGACCCTCACCCGACCGGGTACACGAACACGACCGCCGACCCCCTCGGCGGGGATCGGCGGCCGTGGTGCGCGTGCGCGGCTCGTCGGACGGGGTCAGTAGGCGCCCTGACCGCCCATCACCGCGCGGAACGTCTTCCAGAGGATCACCAGGTCCAGGGCCAGCGACCAGTCCTCCACGTAGCGCAGGTCGAGCCGGATGCTCTCCGCCCACGTGAGGTCGCTGCGCCCGCTCACCTGCCAGAGGCCGGTGAGGCCCGGCTTCACCAGCAGCCGGCGACGGGCGTCCGGCGCGTACTGCGCGGTCTCCTCCGGCAGCGGGGGCCGCGGGCCGACGAGCGACATCTTCCCGGACACGACGTTGAACAGCTGGGGCACCTCGTCGAGCGAATATCGGCGGAGGAAACCACCCACGCGGGTGATCCGCGGATCACGCTTCATCTTGAAGAGCGGACCCGCTCCTTCGTTGTCCTGGGCGAGGGTCTTCCGGATTTCGTCGGCGTTGGTGACCATCGTGCGGAACTTCAGCATGGTGAACGTCGCGCCGTCGCGGCCGACGCGCTGCTGGCGGTAGATCACCGGGCCGCGGTCGTTGAGCTTGATCGCCAGCGCGATCACCAGCAGGAGCGGGGAAAGCATGGTCAGCAGGAACGCCGAGCCCGCCCGGTCCACGATCTCCTTCACCACGCGGCGGCCGCCGGTGAACATCGGCGCCGTGACCCGCAGGAGCGGCATCCCGAGCACCCCGGTGACGTTGAGCCGGGGCCCGGCGACCTCCATCAGCACGGGGGCCACGACCATCTCCGCGCCGGTGCCCTCCATGTCCCAGGCCAGCCGCTGCAGCCGCTTCGGCGTCCAGTACTGGTCGGCGGTGATCGCCACGACCCGGTACCCGCCGCGCCGCACGTACCGCGAAAGTTCTTCCAGCCTCCCGACCACCGGGACGCCGTCGATCTCGCCGCTGTCGCGCTCGGCGCCGTGGCCCGTGAACGTGCACGCCGCCTCGACGCGCCAGCCGACGTGGACCTCGGACTTGGTGCGCGCGATCAGGTCGGCGACGGTTTCCGGGCTGCCCGCGGCCATCACCGGCAGCAGGCAGAGTCCCTTGGCGCGCTTGCGATGCAGGACCTGGCGCAGCAGGTACCGCTGCGGGAACGCGACGAGCGCGATCGCCGGGACCACGACGAAGACCCAGACCTGGACCTCGAGCGCACCGAACAGCAGGCCGCCCAGGGCGACCAGGACGGCCGCGGTGATGAAGCCGCGGCCCAGCGTGCGGTACTCCTCCGCGCCTTCGCCGAGCACCCGCGAGCTCCACGCCCGGCTGACCGGCAGCGAGACGAAGACGGCGAGGATCGTGCCGAAGGCGTGCATGTCGTGCGGGGCAACGCGATCGATGACGAACGCGCTGATCGCGATCACCAGCAGCGTGATGAAGACGTCGCTGCCGATGACCCAGGCTCTGTATCTCGCTTCCCAGGCCGCCGGCAATGCCTTGGGAGACGGCGTTCCGGCCGTTTCCGCCGGCTTGCCGTCCCGCGGGGTGGGGCGGGGAATGGCCTGGAGGTCGATGTGCGGCGGTGGCTGGCTCACCGTGTAAGACGGCCGCACCGACTCTTCCATCTGTCCTCCCGGGACCAGGGATCGAATGAGTCCGCAAGCACGCTGCGTCACCGGCGGTGATTTCGTACAGTCACCACGGCTGGAACATCGCGCTGTGCCCGCGGAGGGCTTCACACGGCAAGGTATCGGCGACCCTCTCAGCATCGTTACAAGGATTTCCAGCCACATGCAGCGCGTCTTTCCCGCCAGAAAATGGCCGCAAGATAACAAGACGATGACGATGCGTGATAGGGCGTATCCCCACAAAAACTACGGAATGTAGCCAATGGAGCGATACCCGCACCCGGGTGGACCCGCGCTCTTCCGAACGGCCGAACCGGCCTTCGGGCTCTACTGTGGACACTGCGGCAGGCTGCCGGTCCACTGTGGACCAGCCGGGGCCGCGGGCACCGCCGCGCGGGCACCGGACGATCACTCCGTGACGTTCGTCGCCGCATCGTCACACGGGCGGGTTTCCGTCACAAGTCGCCCCGCCGCGGCCGGCCAAGGAAACCGAAGATCACACGCACGCCTCCCGCGGGGCCGGTTCGACAGAAGACCGCCGCAACGACAGGCCTCAGAGGCAGATCCCGATTTTCCCGCACGACGGGGCTGGAACCACGCTCATCAGCAGATACGGAAGATCCGAACGGACCGTTCACTCCACTTAAGCCGTGGCCGACATCACAACGCAACCAGACACGGGGGTCCGGGGGCGAGCCCCCGGCGGGGGCGTGGGGGCTCGGCCCCCACAGGACACAACGAGAAGAGCCCCGTCTGCGCATTCGGCAGACAGGGCTCTTCCAGCGAATCTCGTGGGCGATACTGGGATCGAACCAGTGACCTCTTCGGTGTGAACGAAGCGCTCTCCCCCTGAGCTAATCGCCCGCTCGCGGTGGTGGGAGAACTGTACCGCACGACTTCCGGGCGCCTGCAAACGGGTGGTCTCCGGCGACCACACTCCGCTTACCGGCGAGTACGGAACGAACAACCCCGAGCTAGCCGGGGTCGTGGCAGGTGGGGGCCGCCCGACGCCACGTTCGACATCCGTGCGACGGTGCTATCGCCCGGCGACTAAACCGCGCAGTATGGAGGAGTGGGCCCACACGGGGCGCGCCGGTCGATCGCGCGTCGTGGGGTGATCACGGGCGCGAACGGGGGCTGATGGGCCCGTACGGGTGATATGCGGCTCACCTGCGACGGAATCGGCCTCCCGATGCGTCCCAGTGGTGACGCCCTCGGCCGGGCCGGGCCGGGAAGGGAGACGAAGGGTAGGACGATGCGCAACGATCACGTGACGCTCCGCTCGACGGCGGTCTTCGACCTGCTGGCGCCGCGGACGCCCGCGGTTCCGGTCAAGGTGGAGCTGCGCTACGACACACGCGACCCGTATGCGGTCGTCGCCGCGTTCCGCACGGGCCGCGCCGGCTGGGTCGAATGGGTGTACGCACGCGACCTCCTCGCGGACGGCCTGCTGGCCGACGCGGGTGACGGGGACGTCCGCATCCGCCCCTCCGTCGAAGACCCCGAATCCGTGCTGATCGAGCTGAACTCGCCGTCCGGGCACGCCATGTTCGAGGCGTCCGCCCAGGAGCTGGCCGACTTCCTCGACCGCACCTACGACGTGGTGCTCCCGGGCAACGAGCACCTGTGGGTCGACGTGGACGACGCGCTCACCCACCTGATCCCCCACGATCTGGCCTGATGACGGCTTCGCAACAGCGGAGTGACACCCCGGTGTCGAACCCGTTTTCGGGGTCCGATATGGTTTTCTCACACCACGGCGACGGGGATTCGACCCCCTGGAGCTGCGGAGTGCGGATGTAGCGCAGCTGGTAGCGCATCACCTTGCCAAGGTGAGGGTCGCGGGTTCGAATCCCGTCATCCGCTCGGTAGGCTCTCGCAGCCTGGCACGGTGGAGTGGCCGAGAGGCGAGGCAACGGCCTGCAAAGCCGTGTACACGGGTTCGAATCCCGTCTCCACCTCGCGCGATTAGCTCAGCGGGAGAGCGCTTCCCTGACACGGAAGAGGTCACTGGTTCAATCCCAGTATCGCGCACCACATGTTTTCGCAGGTCAGAAGCCCTGCCCCTCCCCGGAGGGGCAGGACTTCAATCATCAGATGGCGATGAAATGGCGATGGGTCCAGGGCCGGGCTCCAGACCTCGCCGGGACCGCAGGTGCGGGAATCACGACACGAGCTTGGCCCGCTCCCCCGGGGTACAGCGCGGCCAGAGACCGCTGCCACCGCACTTCCAGGACATCCAGAATCTGGTTCACCATCGCCCGCGTCACGTGGTCGTAGACCCGGGCGATTCCCTTCATCTTCTGGCCCAGACGCGCCCGTCGGGCGACCTCCGAGATTCCGTCCTCAGTCAGCCACGTGGCGTGGGTGTGTCGCCCTTCGTGGAAGGTGAACGTCGGAAGGATCGGTGGCCGCCGCTCCCCCGCCCCAGCATCGTCAAGTTCGACGCCGTCCCAGGCTGGCCGCCAAAACCGGATCCGGAAATTCGACCCCGATGGCTGTCCATCAACTCTTCGTAGAGCACCGCGATCCCCGGAGGCAACGCCACAAACCGAGTCCCCGCAGGGGTTTTCGTTCGCCCCTTCTTCGGCCGCGAGTTCCCCCGCCTCGTCGGCGGCCGCTGACGGCCATCCGAGTGATGATCATCACTCTTCCGGCCTCCTTTGTAGACTTTCCCGCCAACTTCCTTGAGCGGCGTCCGGATCTCGATGCCACGTCGCTCGGAGTCGTACTCGTGCCGCTGCTACCCGACGAGCTCACCCCATCGGGCGCCGGTATAGAAATCCATCAGGCACAGCACGAACTCCGACATCCCCAGACCAAGCTCGTAGAGCCGCATCGCCGCCCGCAGCGCCTGCGCCGGAGTGCCTACCAGCCGTTCGGTGTCGTACTCGCCTTTGGACACTCGGACACCGTTGCACGGGTTGGCCGGGATCATCCGAGCACGCACCGCGCCGTTGAGAATGGTCGAGAACAACGCGAAGTACGACGACACCGACGACTCGGCATAGTCCTCATGCAGCGGCCAACGGACTCCCCGCCCTCAACGCGGCTCGCAGCCGTTCACACTGGACGACCAGGTCATCGAGACCCGCGAACCCATGCCGACCGCAAGCTCGTCACTACATCGGGCGGGACCACCCCACTCCACCAGCGCCCGGTCCAGCAGCGCGATCTCCTCCGAGGCGAGCAAGTCGCCCGGGATCACGTCGTCCGGAGTCATCGAACCTCGACGACCACGCCGAACTCACCCAAGACAGCCGTGATCGCGCTCACGAACTGCTTCCCGAGCGCCTCTTCAGAGGAGGAGAAGTCTTTCCACAAGAGCCTGACCGGTCGCGTCCCTACCGGACTCGAGCGGAGGCAATCGGCGAGGGCGTCGACATTCGAACCGAAGTAGCCGCCCGGACCGTTAGCAGCTTCGCCCAACGCACAGTAAAAGCCGGCCTTCGTCACAGTCGATGCACCGTCGAGGGTCAGCACCTCCGCGTTCCCGTACCTGACAGCACCGTGACCGGTGGCGAACCACGAGTTCCGCACGACGTGCAGCCAAGCCTGGTGGTGGCCGGCCGGGCGTTGAAGCCACTCGCCCGTCCGCAGCGGCCGTCCCGACGCCCACCGCAGCCAAATCCCGGCTGCTTCCGGAAACTCACACCGGTCGCCGAAGTACCGGAACGAAACGCGGGGAACTTCGCCCCGCGCGTCCGCCGTACCGGAGTCACCGAAAATCACCCCTCCGACGAGGTACTCACCTATCCTCTCGCGCTGTGTGTTCACTACCTCGAGGACCGCGTCCTCGACGCGCCGCGGAGGTCTCTCACCGAGGCGCGCCCGTAAGAACGCGACTTCCGACGAGTCGTTGCCCGGAGAGACGAAGAAACCGTCCAGCTCTTCGGCCCCGACGAGCAGGTTGCCCCCGCTCCCGTCGACCAGGCGGTACAGCGCACCACTCTCAACGGACTCCACCTGACTCCCCCTTCCCGTCACCGCTGGACGCGCACGACCGCTGCCGACTCCTCAGTTCCAGCCCGAATCAGGGAAGTGGCGCGCTGAACCGTTGGATCTTGTCATAGTGGGTCGACGTCCAGCCGTACACCGTCGAGCCGTTGGAGAGCTCCTTCTCCAGGATGCGGTCGGTCTCGGGACGGCACGGTCGCCAGGTCCTCGGGTGCGATTTCGATGTCGCCGTCGGAGTCGCTCGTTTCCGCGAGCGGCAGTGCGGCGAGAACGGTGCCACCGGCGTCGACGAAGACGCTGTTCTCGGTCATCCGCAGCCGCCGGTCGCGAATCTTCGCCAGCAGGCCCGTGTTTTCCGCGACGGATGAGGATGTCCATGATGATCCCTCCGCCTAAAGCGACTATCTGTCGCTTTAGTGATAGGGTAGCTGACCGGTGAGCAGCTGGGAGGGACACCGCACGGGAAGGTGACACGCATGACCGACACCCGGCGGCCCGGCGGGCGAACCGCCCGCGTGCGCGCACAGGTCCTCCAGGCGACCGTCGAGCTGATCGCACGCGACGGGGTCATGGGGTTTCGATACGAAGAGGTGGCCGATCGCGCCGGCGTGAACAAGGCGAGCGTGTACCGCAACTGGCCCCAGCGCAGCGAGTTGGCCATCGAAGCGCTGAGCCACCGCGCCGACCAGCAGGTTCCGTTCGCCGACACGGGCGACCTGCGCGCCGACCTCATACAGTTCCTGGTGACCTTGGCGGCCGAACTGGACACACCCCTCGGTCGAGCTCTGGCGATCGCGGCGCAGAGCCGCGAACACGAGGCGGTGACTCAGACCGTGCGCGGCGTGTACGAACGCCGTCTGGAACTGGTGCGGGTCCGGCTCGAACGAGCTGCCGAACGCGGCGAGCTACCGCCGGTCGACCCGCTCTTCTTCGCCCAGCTGATTTCCGGCCCGATGCACCCCTTTCCGAGCCGGACCGACGTCCCGTTCGGTCACGCCGAGGCGGAGCGCCTCACCGACGTCGTACTCGCCGGGATCGGGGCCACAGCAAATCAGGGCCATTGACCTGGAGGGTTTGCTCGAAGTCAGTCCAGGAATTCCCATGATTCTTATCACGGGCACAGGGCAAAGAAAGGAGATCTGCTCTTGTCATCGAACTGATCGCCGCGGGTGTTCCGTTTTTGATGTCGTACGCTACGGTCTGCGACACACAGTTCGGCGACTTCTCATTTCCCTTCGTCCTGAAACTCATGGCACATGAAAGGTGTCAGTCGGTGCCGGCCTACGACGAACTGGATCTGGCCATTGTGGACGCCGTGCGGACCGCCCCCCGCGCGAGCTGGCGGGACCTCGCGCCCGTCCTCGGAGTCGACCCCGCGACCGTGAGCCGCCGGTGGTCGCGCATGCAGGCCGACGGGGTCGCCTGGGTGACCGCCCACCTCGGCGGCCACCTGACGCCGTCGGTAGCGACGGTCGAGATCAGCTGTCTCCCCCAGCATTCGACCGACGTGGCGGCCGCACTGGCCGAGGACGCCGAGGCGGCGACGGTGAAGCTGACGGCTGGGTCCCGGGACCTGGTGGTGCTGGCCCAGGCGCCGGATTTCGACGCGCTTGCCGACTACCTGCTCGACCGGGTCAGTCACGTTGCCGGGGTGCGAGACGTACGCAGCCACATCGTGACGCACTCTGCCGTCGACGCCAGCCAGTGGCGGGAGGGTGCACTCGACCTCGATCAGCGGCGGCAGCTGCACTCGCCGCCGCCGACCGGGACGGGGCGGCGACCGGCTCTCGATCCGACCGACCACCGAATCCTGCGCGCGCTCAGCCTCGACGGCCGCGCGTCGTTCGAACAGCTGGCCACCTACGCGGGCATCGGCCCGGTCGCCGTCCGCCGACGGCTGGCCCGCATGGAAGGCGCCGGGCTCGTGACCTACCGGTGCGACATTTCCCCGCACTTGTCCGGGCGCACGGTGCACACCGTCTTTTTCTGCTCGATCGGGGTGACCAAGCTCGCCGAGGCCGAGCAGTGCATCCGGGAGTTGCAGGGCGTCCGATCCTGCAATGTCGTTTCCGGGCCGTGCAACCTGGTCGTCGACGCGTCGCTGCGCTCGATCTCCGAGGCTCACGACCTCGAGCGCCAGATGAGCCAGGCGCTGCCGGCGTTACGTGTCCACGATCGGGTGATGGTCCTGCGCATGATCAAGCTCCTCGGCCGAGTTCTGGATGCCGACGGCAGGTCGGTCCGGTCCGTGCCCTTGCTGGCCGAGGCGGCCGAGTAGGGGGCGGTCACACCCTCATCGACATCGTCACCAGGTCACCGGCAGCCGGTACAGGCCGTAGATGTTCGCATCGTCCTTGAACGGCAGCTCCTCCACCTCCGCGGCCAGCGCCAGCGTCGGCACGCGCCGGAACAGCGTGTCGAACACGATCTGCAGCTCCATCCGGGCGAGGTTCTGGCCGAGGCACTGGTGCGGGCCGAAACCGAACGCGACATGGTGACGCGCGCCGCGCGCAACGTCCAGCTCGTCGGGGTTGTCGAACGCCCGCGGGTCGCGGTTGGCCGAGAAACCCAGTGCCAGCACCCCCTCCCCCGCCCGGATCCGCTGCCCGCCGACCTCGACGTCCTCCACACACAGCCGCGCCATGCTGTCACCGATCGTCCAGTAGCGCAGCAACTCCTCCACCGCCTCGAGCGTCAGGCCCGGCTCGGCCCTGATCGCCGCGAGCTGCTCCGGGTGCCGCAGAAAAGCCAGTGTTGACAACGAGATCATGTTCGCGGTCGTCTCGTGCCCGGCGGCGAGCAGCAGAAAGCCCGTCGCCGCCAGCGAAGCTCGCCGGTAGCCACCGTCCGCGCGGAGCTTGACGATCTGCCGCCCGAGCAGGTCGTCCGGCGGATCCTTCTCCTTCTCAGCGATGAGACCGATCAGATAGCCGTGCACGGTCTCCAGCGCCAGCCGTCGGTCCGCCGCGGCGGTATCGCGGTTGATCAGCTTCGCGGTGTTCTCTTCGAAAAAAGCGTGATCCGCATAAGGCACCCGAGAAGCTCGCAAATCACCAGCGACGGCACCGGCAGCGACAGCGTCTCCACCAAATCAGCCGGCCTCGGCCCGGCCAGCAGCACATCGATCCGGTCGTCGACGATCCGCTGAACCCGCGGCCGCAACGCCTCCATCCGGCGCACCGTGAACTCGCCGAGCACGGCCCTGCGCGCCGCCCCATGCTCCGGCGCATCCATCGCGACCATCGTGCGCTCACCCTGCTGCCGGACCGCCCCTCCGCCTTTGACCCGCTGCGGAAAGTCCGGGTGCTGCCGGTCGGCACTGAACCGGCGATCGTTCAGCACCAACCGGACATCCTCGTGCCGGCTGATCACCCACGCCCACCCGCCATCAGGTAACCGGACCTTCGAGACCCGCTCACCATCCCGGATCTCCTCGTATTCCCGCGGCACGGTGAATGGACACCCTCGGTTCACCGGAAAGTCGCGAATTCGACCTGCGGCACTTCCGACGAAGTCAGACACTGGACTCCCATTCACGTTCGGCGTCGATCGGTACCGGGACGTCGTAGGCATTGAGAACCATCGAAATGCTCGCATACTGCGCGACCAGGAAGACGAGTTCAGCGGTGCCGAGTTCACCGAAGCAATCGACGGCGGCTCGGTACAGCCCTTCCGGCATCGGGCCGCCGGAGTGAAGGTGAGCCGCCACGTCGTGCGCCACCGTCTCCTCCGGCGTCAGATCGGTCGGACGTCGTCCGGCGACCAGGGTGGCGACAACGTTGCCGGAAAGCCCGACCGCCAGCGCGATCCTGCTGTGCGAATAGACCTCGTACGCCGCACCATAACGAGCTCCGATGGCGAGGATGGCGACCTCGCGCGCCCGCGCCGGCAGCACACTGCCGCCGGTGACCGAGGTGAACCACTCCAGCAACGGCTTGGCGAGCTCGGGAAAGCGAAGCATCACGGGAAAGGGACCGATCAGCGCGCCGCTGTCATCCGTCGTGGTGAACGGCGGGTGGAATCCCGCTAGCATCCCGCGCACGTGCTGATCCAGCGAACGCTGCTCGTCGGACATGTCACCGGGTTTGATCGGGGGCATCCGCACGGCGATCACACATCCCGGGTGCGGATCACCCAGTGGGCGGCGACGCTGACGGCCGCCGTCGCCACGAGCAGGATCGAGATCCCGAGGCCGGGTGCGACCGCACCGTCGGCCGGGACCACCGCGTAGGCGGCCTGTCCGGCGGTGAACGGCCAGAACCGCCCGAACGCCTCACCGATGGCTCCCGGGATGCCGGGGGCGAGGGCGGGCACGAGGAGGAGGGCGCCGACGAGCACGGCGAGGCTGCCCGTACTCGACCGCGTCAGCACGCCGACGGCCACCCCGACGAGGGCGACCGCGGTCAGGTAGAGCGTGGCCGCGCCGAGGGCGCCGAGCACGCCCGGATCGCCGGGTCCGGCGGCAGGCAGCCCGGCGCCGTGCAGCATCAGCTGGACCACGCCGAAGCTGATCAGCGTGGTGAGCAGGCTGGTGACCAGCGCGGCTACCGCCACGACGAACGTCTTCGCGGCGAGGAGACGGGACCGCGCCGGCACCATGGCGATGCTGCTGCCGATCATTCCGCTGCTGTGTTCGGGCGTGATGCTGAACGCGCCGAGCATGCCGATGAGCAGCTGCGCGAACAGGAACCCCTTCAGGCTGCTCGCGGTCGGATCCCAGCCGGCGGGCAGGTCCGACGGTTCGCCCCCGAGGAGGTCGGAAACGCCGAGCGTGCTGAGTGCGACCCCCGAGGCGATGGCGCTGAACGCGATGATCCACGTGGTGCGGACGCTGCGAAGCTTGGTCCATTCGGAGCGGATCATGTTCGCGGTGGGCCAGAAGCCCCAGTTGATACGTGTGCCTCGAGAGGTTTTCGGTTTCGTCCGGCGGAGAGTCATGGTTTTCATGCGGCCTGGCTTTCGAACTCGGTGACGTCGTGGGTGAGCCGGAGGAACACGTCCTCGAGGGACTCGCGCACCCAGGCCAGCTCGTCGAGCGCGATCCCGTCAGCCGCGGCGATCTTGCCGACGAGGGCCGGGTCAGCACCGGCGACGAGCAGGTTTCCCCGCTCAGTCCGCTCGAACGCGATCTCCGCCCGGTTCAGTGCGCGCCCGAGCTCGTCGAGCGTGGGCGAGGAGACCGTGACCGTCCTCGTCGTGTGCGCGAGGACGAAGTCGTCGAGCGTCGACTCGGCGACGAGCCTGCCCTGGCCGATCACGACGAGGTTGTCCGCGGTCAGCTCCATTTCGGACATCAGGTGGCTGGAGAAGAGGATCGTGCGGCCCTCCGCCGCCAGGTTCCGCAGCAGGGTGCGGGCCCACCGGACGCCTTCGGGGTCCAAGCCGTTGAGCGGCTCGTCGAAGACCAGGACGGCCGGATCGCCGAGCAGGGCCGTCGCGATGCCGAGACGCTGGTTCATTCCCAGCGAGAACTCCCCCGCCCGGCGCTGGGCCGCGCCGGTCAGCCCCACGAGGTCGAGCACCTCGGCCACTCGCGGCCGGCCGAGGCCCGCCGCCTGGGCGAACGCGAGGAGGTGGTCGAAAGCGGTGCGCTGGGGGTGGACGGCCCGCGCGTCGAGCAGCGCACCGATGGTGCGCGGCGGGTCGTCGAGCTCGGTGATCCGGCGGCCGCCGACCGTGATCGTGCCCGCGGTGGGTTCGGTCAGCCCCAGCAGCATCCGCATCGTCGTGCTCTTGCCCGCTCCGTTCGGCCCGAGGAAGCCGGTGACGGCCCCCGGTTCGGCGGTGAACGACAGGTCGTCGACCACGGTCGCGCTGCCGTACCGCTTGGTCAGGCCGCTCGCCCGGATGGCGACGCCACCCCTCGGCACCCTGGTGGATTCAGCCATGCGAGTGCTCCCTTCGTCAAAATTCACACTACACGGTGTAGTTTTCAATGGGCTGAGAAGACGGTGAGAAGATGACCTCGATGAAGACGACCGAGCAGACCCCGGGCCGACGGCGGCGATCCGAAAGCAAGCAAGCCGCCATCCTCGACGCCGCCGAGCGGCTCTTCGTCGCCGAGGGCTACGAACCCACCAGTGTCGACGCCATCGCCGCACGGGCCCAGGTGTCCAAACGCACCGTCTACGACCATTTCGGCGACAAGTCGACGCTGTTCGAGAGCGTCCTGGCGCGGGTGCACGAGAGCGTCACCGCGACCGTGCGCGAGGCTGTCGACCAGGAACTCACCGACGGGCGAGACCTGCACGAGGCGCTGACCGCTTTCGCGATGCGCGTGGTGACGCGGGCTTTCCCCTCCTCGAGCTACGTCGCCCACCGGCGACTGACCTCGCAAGGCCCGTCGGCGCCGCGATTGCCCGAGGCCGTGGACGAGCAACCCGAACGCTTGCTGGCCGAGCGGTTCGCCCAGCTCGCCGCCGCCGGCACGCTCCGGGTCCCCGACCCGCGACGTGCCACGAAGCACTTCACCGCCCTGACGATTCTTCTGGCGCTGGAAGCACTTCGGGACACCCCGGAGGAAGCGGAGGCGGAGATCCCGGCGATCATCGCCGATGGAGTCGACGCCTTCCTCCGCGCCTACCGGAGCTGAACGTCACGGCGCCCGGTTCCCCGTTGGGTCCGCACCAGCAGCACGGCCGGTACCCCGGCGATCACGAACGCGGCCAGCCCGATCCCGACGTAGGTGAACACGCCCGTGGCCGAGTTCAGCGAAACCCCGCCGACGGTCACCCGGTGGGACTTCAGGACCGCCGCGCCGATGAAGTTGAGGAACACCGAGCCGAGCGCGACCATGACCATGACCTGGCTGGACACGGTGGCCTGGCGATCGGCCGGCACCAAGATGCCCGCCATGTTGAAGCCCGACGTCACAAGGGTCCCCGCGGTGAGGCTCAGCATGAAGGAGCAGACGACGGCGAGCGGCAGCGAGTCCGCTCCGACGAACAACCCCAGGGTCGCGACCGTCCCGAGGGCCACCCCCGCGGCCAGTACCGGCGCCGGGCCGGTCCGGGTCGAGATCGCTCCCGCCAGCGTGCCCCCGAGCACGATCCCGATCGACGGCAGCCCGAGCAGCAGCCCGATCGCCGCGCCTCCGGCGCCGGCGAGCCCGTAGCCGAGTCCCTGGTCCGGCGACACGTCACTGAGCAGGCTGAACAGCTGCAGCATGCTTTGGTAGGCGCCGGTTCCGAGGACGACCACCAGCAGCGTGAGGATCAGCGGGCGACCGAGGTGGTGGACGTCGACCACGGGCTCGGGCACCCGCCGCGACAGCGGGTACCAGACGCCGAGCGCCGCGAGTCCGGCCAGCAGGAGCGGCAGCGCGCCGACCCAGCCGTACTCCGACCCGAAGCTGATGTAGGCGACCGTCAGCGCCAGGCCACCGCCGAGCAGCAGCGCCCCGCGCACGTCGATCCGGCCCGGGGTCCGGATCAGCGACTCCGGGAGCAGGAAGCGGACCAGAACCGCCGTGACGACGGCCAGGATCCCGGCCACGACGAAGACCACCTGGTAGCCGTACTCGTCGCCGAGGTAGTGGAACAGGAACGTCGTCCCGATGCTGAAGATCGCGTTACCGGTCGTCACGACTCCGGTGACGACCATCCCGAGCCGCGGCGCGCAGATGTCCTTGACGATGCCGACGGTGAGGAACAACGACGCGACCGCGGCTCCCTGGATCATCCGCCCGACGACGAACACCCAGATGGTCGGCGCGAGCAGGCACACGAGGGCACCCACCGCCGCGACGACCAAGGTCAGGACCAGGGTCCGGCGTTTGCCGGAGCGGTCGGCGATCTTCCCCAGCAGCGGTGACCACATCGCTCCCGCCAGCATCGCGCTCGAGTTCAGCCACGCCGGCTCGTCGGTCCCGAAATGGCCGAGCATCTGGGGCAGCACGACGATCGGCGCGGTGATCACGGTGTCCACCATGACGTTCACCAGCAGCAAGACCGCCGTCTGGCCGACGAGCAACCGGGTCCATCGCAGGTGCAGCCGGCTGCCCGGCGCCGCGGTGGCGGTACTGGTTTCTTCCACGGTGGGCTCCTAGTCGGGCCGGACGGTGGTGCCGATCGAGCGGAACGGCGCCAGATGGTTGATGAGGTCCATTTCCCGGTCCGCGGGAATACGAGCCAGCAGATAGCCGTCGGGCCGCACGAGGATCAGCTCTCCGGCGTAGGGCTGGTAGACGCACTCGAACTCCCCCTTGGCGTCGACGATCGGGCTGCCGGGGCCCGGGCCGATCCGGTGCACGTGCAGGTGGGTCGGTTTGGCGTTGTCGAAGATGACCGGTGCGGTGTGGTCCCACACGAACAGCGAGTAGTGCATGCCGCGCAGGAGGTCGAACAGACCGCCACGGCCCTCTCCGCCCTCCAGGCCCGTCACGTTGGGCGCCCGGTCGCCGGGCTGAGGGCCGGAGATGACTTCGCTGCCGCCGCGAAAGGTCATCCGGCTGTCGCGGTAGTGGATGCCCAGGCCGGTGTTCATCTTCCCGTCTCCGATGCCGGCGAGCGCGGAACCGAGTTCCTCCTCGCCGCCGCCGGCCGCCGCCATGGCCTTGGCCATCTTGTCCGTGCTCATGGCGAGCACTCGGCGGGCAACCGGGACCCGTTCTTCGCTGTAGGTGTCCAGCAGCGTCGACAACGCACCGTTGAGAATGCTGTCCATTTTGAAGCCGAGGTTGTAGGCGTCCTGGATGCCGGTGTTCATGCCCTGGCCGCCGGCGGCGGAATGCACGTGGGCGGCATCGCCGGCGAGCAGAACGCGGCCCTTGCGGTAGGTCTGCACCATGCGGACGTTGATCAGGTACACCGACAGCCAGCTGGCGCTGGTGAGGACGACGGTGCCCGTTCCGGCCCGGTCGTCGAACAGCTGCTGGTAGAACTCCAGCGACGGCACGCCGGGAACATCCCCGGGCAGGATGGGGCTCTGGAACTGCCACACATCGTCGCCGAGCGGAGTGAGGCCGAGCATCCCCCGCTCGGAGGGCCAGATGTGCATGCGGCCTCGGTCGAGGTCCGAGCCCACGGTGACATCGCCGAGGTACCAACGCTGTTCGTCGTAGGTCTTGCCCAGCAGGGGAAGCCCGGCGTACTTGCGGGTGCTGCTCTTGCCGCCGTCGGCGCCCACGACGTAGCGGGCTCGCGCGGTCCGCGCGCCGTCACCGGTGTGCAGCGCGACGGTGACCCCGTCGTCGTCCTGCTCGAGCCCGGTCACCTCACTCCCGAACTCGACGGCTCCGCCGAGCTCTTCGAGCCGCTGCCGCAGCGCGTGCTCGACGTGGAACTGCCCGATCCACAACGGATCCGGGTAGGGAGTGTGCGCGGAGTCGTCCGCCGGGACCGAGATCGGCGGCTTGTCCACGACCGCGCCGGAGGGCTCGTGGAACCGCATCGGCAGCTTGGCGACACCGTGGCGCAGGACGTGGTCCACCGCCCCCAGGTCGTCGAGCACCTCCAGCGAGCGCGGCTGGATGGTCTTGGCCCGGCTGGCGCGGTTGGGCACCTGGGCCTGCTCGAGGATCCGGACCGCGAAGCCGCGGCGGGTCAGGTCGCACGTGAGGGTGAGCCCGGTGGGCCCGGCTCCGATGACGATGACGTCGATGCTCGGGTGCTCGGTCATTAGGTCCTTTCCAGAAGCGGTGAAGCTGCGAGAGGCTGCACCGACAGAAGGTTCTTGCGTACGACTCCCTGCTGGGCGACGACGACGATGTTTTCCGGCACCGACAGCACGGTGATGTCCCGCAGCGGGTCGCCCGCGCAGAGCACCAGATCGGCGAGCATGCCGGGGCGCAGAGTGCCCAGCCGGTCATCGACCCCGAGCAGCCGGGCACTGTTCACCGTCGCGGCGCGGACGGCGTCCATCGGGCTCATGCCGAGCTCGACCAGATGCGCCAGCTCGGCGAGGTTGTTCCCGTGCGGGGCGATTCCCGCATCAGTGCCCGCTGCGATGTTCACCTTCCGTTCGATGGCAGCGGCAATGTTTTCCTTGGCGATCTCGTTCCAGCGCCGCTTCTTCTCGTAGCGCCACGGCGAAGTCGTGCCCCGTTCCAGCGGCCGGAAGACTGTTTCCAGAGTGGGGACGAGGAACGCCCCGCGCTCGCCCAGCAGGTCACAGCCCTGGTCGTCGATGCCGAAACCGTGTTCGACCGAGCGGACACCACCGCGGATCGCGGCGAGAACTCCGGCCCGCCCCTGCGCGTGCGCCGCGACCACGCGGCCCCGGTGCCGGCGTGCTTCGTCCACGACGGCGGCGACTTCCTCCTCCAGAAGATCCTCGTCGTCGGGGTCGTCCGTCGCGCTGCTGATGCCGCCGGTGGTGCAGATCTTGACGACGTCGGCGCCGGCGCGCAGCATCCGACGCGCCGCGAGCCGCACCTCGGACACGTCGTCGGCCAGCACGCAGAAGTCGAAGTCGAGATGCAGGCCGCTGGGCAGCGTGCTGTCCGCGTGGCCACCGGTGTGGCTGATGATGCCGACCGACACCTGCAGCCGCGGCCCGGCCAGTTCGCCGCCGGAGACGGCGTCGCGGTAGGCCGCGGGCAAGGCTCCCAGGTCACGCGCCGAGGTGATGCCCGCATCCAGCGTCAGCCGCATCCGCCGCACGGTCCCGAGCACCCGCATCACGTCGTTCGTCGTGAGCGCCTGTTCCACCACCGACTGCTCCGACGGCATTCCGAGGTGGACGTGGCAATCGAAGAACCCGGGCAACAGCGTGCCACCCCGGCCGTCGATGACCGGAACACCCAGTGGCGGCGGCGGTGCCTCGCTCGCCGGGCCGGCATAGGTGATCCGTCCGTCTTCATCGGCCTGCAGCACGGCGTCGGGCACTGCGGTGTCCTCCACACCGTCAACGAGACTGACGTTGTGCACCCTCAGTGCCGCTGTGCGGTCCAAGTTCATGATCCCGAACGCTACGGCGACGTTCCCACCGACCATGGATATCGCAAGTTTCCTTCATGCGAGCCCGCCGTCGCGCATGAAACCGACTGCCTGTTCCGCCGTTCAGTGTCAAGAAGCCGGCCACGCAACGGAGCAAACCTCAGGCAGCCGACCAAAGGGGGTGCAGTCCATCGGAGATTTCGGGCCGGGTCAGTCGTAGGCCCCCTCGACCGTCCGCTGTGGATTCGGGTCCGATGCGACGGCCAAGCTCAGTGCTCTGTCGCTGTCTTCCCCCATGGCGACCCGAGCTGGACGTCATCAAGCAGCTCGCCCCTCCCCGGGCCGGAGGGTCGGTGGCGAACTCGGCGGTCTGCTACGCGCTCTGGATCTGTCACGCCGACCCGGTGAAGTGGAACCTGCCGGTGCCGACGGTGCCGGAGCCGACCGGCTCCGGGAGGTCCGGTAGGGATCATCCCGGATGTCCCGGGCCGGGTCCCGCCAAGACACTGGTTGCCACACCGACCCGAGGACGAATCACTTGAGACAGCCAGGAATCAGGTTCAGCGCGCTGGCTCTCGCCGGCATCACAGGTCTGTCGCTCACCATGACCGGGACCGCAGTCGCGGGCGGCGGTCCCGACCGGCACCGGATCGTCCGGGCACTGGATCTGATGACCACGACGGGAGCCGCGGGCGCCCAGGTCAGGATCGCCGCCGGCGGCCGGGAGTTCACCGCACGCAGCGGCGTCGCCCAGCTGGGGTCGCCGGAGGGCGTTCCCGTGAACGGGCGGTTCCGGATCGCCAGCGTCACCAAGACCTTCACCGCCACCGTCATCCTCCAGCTCGCCGGCGAGCGACGGCTCACCCTCGACGACCCCGTGTCCCGGCACCTGCCCGGCCTGCTGCCCGACGGCGACCGGATCACCGTCCGCATGCTGCTGCAGCACAGCAGCGGCCTCCGCGACTACTCCGACGACCTCACCGGCGACCCGGCCGAGCTCCAGCGGCACTGGGACCCCCGCGACCTGGTGGCCATGGCCACCGCTCATCCCCTGAACTTCCCGCCCGGCACCGCGTCGAGGTACTCCAACACCGACTACATCGTCGCCGGGCTGCTGGTCGAACACCTCACCGGCCGGCACTGGGCGACTGCCGTCCGGGACCGGGTCCTCCGCCCGCTCGGCCTCCACGACACCACCCTGCCCGGCGACCGCACCACCATCCCCGGCCCGCACGCCCACGGCTACGCACCCCGCGACGGCGCACTCGTCGACGTCACCGCGATGAACCCGTCCGTCGGCTGGGCCGCCGGCGAAATCATCTCCACCACCGCCGACCTGGACACCTTCACCGAAGCCCTGTTCGGCGGCCGGCTGCTCGCACCCGCACAGCTCACCGACATGACCACGGTGTCCCCGGTCGGCGCCTACGGCCTGGGCCTGAGCACCAACGTGCTCCCCTGCGGCTTGCGGGTGTGGGGCCACACCGGCGACGTGCCCGGCTACGACACCCTGCTGGCCACCACCCCTGATGGCAAAACCCGCCTGCAGCTGTCCTTGACCACCGCGACCCGGCAGATACCGCTGCAGGGCTACCACGAACTCGTCGACGAAGTCTTCTGCGGACAAGGAAACCCATGACCCTGCTCGCCGTCGAGCGCATCAAGTTGCGCTCCACGCGTTCGCCCTGGTGGTGTGCGCTGGCCGCCACGGTCGTGAGCGTCGGCTTCGCGGCCCTCATCGCCGGCACCCGGGAAGACGCCGAGTTCACCGCCACCGTGGCCTCGACCCAGTACGGCTACGACTTCGGCGTGGCCGTGATCATGGTGCTGGCCGCGTTGTCGGTGACCACCGAATACCGCTTCGGCACGATGCGTACGACCTTCCAGGCGGTACCGCGGCGCACCCCGGCACTGCTCGCCAAGACCGCGGTGGTGGCCCTGCTCGCCCTGGCCATCGGCGAGGTCAGCGCGTTCGGCTCGTGGTTCGCGGCCACGTTGCTGCAACCCCGGGCCGATCTCGCACTGGACAGCGGCGCGGACTGGATCACCGTGAGCGGTGTCGGCGTTCTGTACGCACTGGCCGCCGTCATCGCGGTCGCGGTGGCCACCTTGCTCCGCCACGGCGCCGGGACGATCGCGTTGCTGCTGGTTTACGCGTTCGCCGCCGAAAAACTGGTCCGGATCGTCCCCGGTGTGGGTGAGAACATCCACCAGTGGCTGCCGCTCAACGTGGCCCGGAAGTTCCTCACCGGCACCGGAGGGTCGAATGCGCGCGCCCATGGAGCGGGGCCGGTGTCGTTGTCCACCGCGCCGCTGGATCAGGGCTGGGCGCTGGCCTACTTCGCCGCGGTCGCTTTCGGCCTGCTCGCAGTCGCGATCACCGTGGCGAAAAACCGCGACGCCTGATTCGCGGCCGTCGAGCCCGGAGCCGGCTTCCGGTCCTGACCGCTGGCGGCGGTTCAGCTGGAGCGCCAACCTGCCCGACAAGTCCGGCGCGGCGGCGTTCTCGGCTCGGGTCGGAGCGCCGCGCACGCCGGCGGGCCCATGTCCGCACCAGGAAGCCGCCGGGCTGCACATCGGACCCGGTTCGGGTTGATCAGGCTTACCGGCGCCGTGGGTTCGGCAGCGTCCTCATCGGACGCCCTCTCCCGAGGTGCCCCGGACCGAGCAGCTTCGACGACCCGTGACCGCACCCCTCGATGTGGTGACCGCGACCATGTCCGAGGCGCGCGGAACGTGGCCGGCGCACATTGCCCCGGCTCGCCCGGTGGCCGATAGTTGCTGAGTTCCCCCGGCGTCGTGAGGAGCCCGTCGTGCGCCTGCTCAGCCTGGTGGTCGCTGCGGCCATCGTCGCCGGTGTGGAGGTCGCCGCGCCGGCCTTGCCGGTCGCCGCCGCCGATCCCGCCTACCTGACCAAGGAGGCGACGTTCGGCACCGTCGCCAACGGGTGGGACAAGGTGGAGCGCTACCGCGACACCACAGCGGGCTTCGCCGACGAGCAGTATCCGCCGGACGGACGGGGCAACCAGGACGGGCAGCGGCTGACCTTCTTCGGCGGCGTGGCGCAGCCGTCCTCGTCGCGGTTCCTGCTCTACTCCGCACCCGGCTGGTCGACCGGCGCGAAGGCCACGCCGGTGCTGCTGGTCCACGGCGCCAACGACAATCCCGACCGGGCCTGGGCCAATCCGAACGAGTCCGGCGGCTTCGGGTGCGGCTCGGCGACGTGCCCTTCGACCGGGCTGATGCAGTACCTCAGCTCGCGCGGGTACCGGGTGTTCGCCATCGGCTTCGCGCACAAGCAGGGCGAGAACCGCCAGCAGGCACAGCAGGTCGGTGACGCGATCGCGCTGATCAAGTCGCGGCTGGGTGTGGGCCAGGTCGATCTGGTCGGCTGGAGCAAGGGTGAGCTGTCCACCCGGATGTACGTGTCCTCGGTGAAGCCCCCGTGGGGAAGGGCCTACGCCGGCGACGTGCGCAAGCTGATCACTCTTGGCGGGCCGAACGGTGGCTACGACTACCCGTTCGCGCACGGCTACGCGCACGACCTGTCGATCTGGCCGGAGTGCGGCGTCACCATCAACGCGCCGAGCCCGCACACCAGGATGACCTGCTACGGCAGGTACACCTACCACCCGGAACTGTCGATCACCCCCACCGCCGGCTGGGACACCTACCCCGGGCAGCGGCAGATGCTGGCCCGCTTCGACAGCGCGTTCGGCGTGGACGGCTCGCAGCAGGACTGGTACACGACCTACTACGGCGGCCAGGGTTTCTACACCGACGGGACGGGCATCCAGGCCGCGATCGACGCCGGGTCGATGATCTCCACCATCCAGTCCGCCGGCACCCCGGCAAGCGTCTCGGTGTACCTGCTGGCCGGCGGCTCGCCGAGCATCGTCGGCGTGTTCAACGAGAACCGGGGCCCGAGCGACGGCATCGTGTTCGTGACCAGCGCGTTGGACAGCACGGGCATCGGCCACCTCGCCGCGACCGCGCTGGTCAGTTCGGTGAACCATCTGCAGCTGGGCTGGGCGTCGGCGTCGATGTCCCAGGTGACCAGCTGGCTGGCGTGAAAGGGACGACAGTGACCACACTCCTCGACGGAATCACTTCGGCGAAGGTACCGACCGAGCGGCTGACCACGCACGTGCTGGAAGTGGCCGGCCGGGAGCGCGGGGAACCGGTCGTGTTCGTCCACGGCAACGTCTCGTCCTCGGCCTTCTGGCAGGAGCCGATGCTCGACCTGCCGGAGCGGTACCGCCCGATCGCGGTGGACCTGCGCGGATTCGGCGGCACCGACCCGTTGCCGGTCGACGCGACGCGGGGCGTGCGCGACTACGCCGACGACGTGGCCGCCACGCTGGCCGCGCTGGGCATCGACGCCGCGCACCTGGTCGGCTGGAGCATGGGCGGCGGCGTGGTGCTGCAGCTGCTGCGCGAGCACCCCGCGCTCGCGCGCACCGTGACGCTGGTCAACCCGGTCTCGCCCTACGGCTTCGGCGGCACCAAGGGCGCGGACGGCGAGCTGGTCGACGCGGCGGGCGCCGGCTCGGGTGGCGGTGGCGGCAACCCGGACTTCGTCGCCCGGCTCAAGGACGGCGACACCTCGGACGAGTCGCCGTTCTCCCCGCGACAGGTGCTGCTGGCCTTCTACGTCAACCCGCCGTTCCACCCCGCCCGCCTCGACGACCTCGTCGAGTCGATGCTCACCACCCGGGTCGGCGACGAGCACTACCCCGGCGACTTCACCACGACCGACGCGTGGCCGGGCGTCGCGCCGGGCACCCGTGGCGTGCTCAACACCATGGCGCCCGGCCATTTCCGCCTCGACGACCTCGACGCGATCGAGCCCAAGCCCCCGATCCTCTGGGTGCGGGGAGCGGACGACCAGATCGTGTCCGACACCTCCATGTTCGACCTCGCCCACCTCGGCCGGCTCGGCGCGGTGCCCGGCTGGCCGGGCGAGGCCACCCACCCCGCGCAGCCGATGGTCACCCAGACCAGAGCGGTCCTCGACCGCTACGCGGCGGCGGGCGGCGACTACCGCGAGGTGGTCATCGCCGACACCGGGCACAGCCCGCACATCGAGAAGCCGAAGGAGTTCTCGGCGGCACTGCTCGAGGGTCTGGCCAAGGGCTGAAAAGCGTCCGACACCGTCCGCCGCCTTGGCGGGATCATGATCGGTCCACGGGCCGTTGCAGGCCGCGAACGCCACTACCGACCTTTCCAGCTTCCCCATCGGCCAGCGCACCGGCCTCCGCGGACTACGAGGGCCGCATCCAGGTCATCGTGACAACTCACTCACCGTTGATCGCTGCCTCGGCGGAGATCGAAGACCTCGTGGTCCTCAAATGACGCCATGACGGCCGCAACTCCCCGGACCAGTCCCGCGCATCCTGGCCTGTCCAGCGGCTACTCATCCCGTAGGCGGCACGACCGTCTCCAGTCGCCGTTCACCCCATAAGGCCGGGGCAGCCCCAAGCGATGTCGTCGACCGCGAGAAACCACACTGAAGGGAACCTCCCATCAGATGCGACCGAGGGACCCTTCAGCGCATGCCTTGACGTCGTGCTGCGCCAATCGGGTGGCGTCGGCCCACTGGCCGCAACCCCCAGCCGGAGTCGGGAGTGTCCGGCCCGATCACTCGGGACGAGGGGGTTGCATGCACAGACGATCGAATATTCTCGCCGCCGTCTTGCTGACGGTCGGTGCGACGCTGAGCGCTCCTGCCGCGGCGGCGGTGTCCGCCGCGCCGGCCGGGAACGCGGGCGCCGCCGCGTCGCCGGCGCAACCGGCCACCGCCAACGACGGCGTACAACGAAGCAGCGGCCGCTCTCACGACCTCACCGGAGACGGGTGGCCGGACATCCTCGCCCGGGAACCCGGCGTCGGCAACGGGACACTCTGGGCCTACACACATTCCGGCAAGTTCCAAGGCACGACCACTTTCTCGGCCAAGACGAAGATCGGGACCGGCTGGAACGTCTACAACTGGATCGCCGACGCCGAAGTCACCGGCGACGAGACCGAGGACGCCGCGGAAGCGCCTGCCGACATCATCGCGAGACGGGCGACCGACGGCGCCCTGCTGGTCTACCCCAACCGGGGAGTCGTCAACGGCGTCGTCACGTTCGGGACGCCCGTACAGGTCGGTTCGGGGTGGAACAGCCAGACTAAGATCATCATCGCGGACGTCACCACCGACGGGTTCGACGACATCCTGTCCTTCGACGGCAACGGAAACTGGTGGGTCTACCCGCACAGCGGCACGTTCAACGGCAAGCAGACCTACCTCCCGCGCGTGCAGGTCGGGCACGACAGCCTGGAGTGGATCGGCTGGGTCCTGGCCACGCCGTGGTTCCGGGAGAACCCCGATCGGATCATCACCGTGAACGGCAGCGGCGAAGTGCTCGGCGGCCACCACAACGAGAAGTTCAACGGGACCTCCACCTTTGCCGACGAAGTCGTGCTGCCCGGCACGGTTTTCGACTGGAAGACGACCACATCGCTGTCATTGATGGACATCAACGGCAACGGCACCGATGACTTCCTGAAGCGCCTTCCGGACGGCAAGTTGATGGCATACCCGTTCCTCGGGTGGGGAAAGTCGCCGGCCTTCGGAACTCCGGTCCAGGTCGGCAGCGGGTGGCAGATCATGGATCTAATCACGTGACCGGCCTGCTCGCGAAACCCCATTCCCCTCAGCCGGACAGGTGATATTCGTGAAGAGAAGAACCGTGTACTCCGCAGTCGTCGCCATGGTGCTGATGACGTCCCTGGTCGCCGAAACCCCGGTGGCCACCGGCCAAGAACCACCCGGGCCGACCACCGCCGTCGTACTCAGCCGGCCCTACCAGCCGTCACAGGAAGACTACGTGACCGAAACCCGCGCCGAAGACGTCGACACGGCAGTCACCCCCGTCACGTTCGACGAGTGCAAGAACTTCACGTCAACGCCGGCGGAACCGTACTGGTTCAAGGACCGGTTCAACGCTTGTTTCTCCGGCAATATCGAGTACATCTACTACGAAAACGTCGGTGGCTTCGAAATCGAAGTCGGCCGGAGCATCTTCAGAGCCGACTTCATCGCCACCGGACGCGACCAGCTCAACGAGGTCCAGTTCGGCTTGCGGCTCGTCCACCTCGAAGACATCGCGGAGACCCACAAGGACACCAACCGGCTGGAGATCACGCTCGGCTGCGGAAACGCCGATACCGAACGGCAGAGCACCTGCGCCCTCCCCGCGAACACGGCGGAGAAGACGGTGCAGCAGTGGGAAGAGGAGGGCTCCTCGAACCCGGTCTTCTTCACCGCGACCGCGACGACGTCCGGCGTGCCGGCCACCGACAAGTACAAGACGGAGAACCGGGGCTTCTTCGCGTTCAACCTGAAGTTCACGGCGAAGAGCCCGTCGGGGACGAGCAGGTCGAGCCAGGTGCCGGACGAGCAGTTCCGCTGCGATGCCGTGACGGACACGGGCTACGTCAGCGGCAGTCACTGCGTCTTCAACCGGGTGGTCTCGTCGCTGATCCTGGACGCGACCAGCACGCAGTACCGGGATTCGGCACTGTTCATCCGGGACGCTCAGAACGACCTCAAGCTCACCAAGCCGGGAGTGTCGGACAAGAGGGTCGCCGGCCGGAAGGACAAAAAGGAGCCACTGCACCGCCTCTGGAAGGCCTACGACAAGGAGAACAAGATCGCCGGGTCACGCCGGAAGGTTCGCAGCACCTGCCGGTTCTTCTTCGGTGTCAGCTACACGAAGGGACCGAACAACACAAAATACGACTGCGATGAATATCCGTTCGCGACGACCTATGAGAACACCGCGAAGGTCGACGAGACCTCGCCGTGGAGTTTCGCGGTGAGGGCGCTGAACGCGTCGCACAACAGGAGTGCCGGTGCGATCTACGGGCAGTTCCTGATCCGTGATCACCTCCTCGACTCCGACGGCTTCTACGTCGAAGTGCGCTAAGCCGGCGGGACTGCGCCGCCGCGACACGTAAGCACTGTCGCGGCGGCGTGGTGCGATCGATCACTGGGGCCGAGTTCGCCGCCGGGGAAGGGCCGTCGAGCCGACCGCTCACGGCGCAACCCACGGCCTAACCATGATCGCCCCGAAGGGGGTCCGTCACGACAGCGCCGACGAGATGAAGGGCTGGCTCCGAAAGCCATCAACGTCCGGCAAGCGTGCGCAGTGTTGTGTGTGCGTCAGCCAGAACCGGCACAGGCACTGCTGCTCACTCGCTTCCGACCCGCCCTATCGAGTGCGAAATGTGCTCGCGAGTGCGATCAACGTCTCCCGTAGCCGATCATGCCAGACTGACCGAAGTTCACGGCCGCCTCGCAAGTGATCGCGGTCCAGCGTCCGCACTGCGCTGTCATGGTGGCTCGAGAGACCAGCTTCCGGCCGAGATTAGCTGCCACGGAATTCGAGATCAGCCCGGCCATGAGTCACCAGGAAAGCGTTGCCTTCTGGTCCTTCAGTCGAGCTTGCGCTCGCTGCGCATGGAGATGGGGAAGGTGCCCCACGTACTCTTTGATCACATCTTTGACCTCGGGCTGTTCGAGGTAGGAGAAATGGTCGCACTTGAGCGTCGTGGAGCCGCCGACCCCGCCTGCGGCCGACGTCGCTGGCACGACAAGATCACTGTCGTCCATGATCTGCCCAGCGAAACCGCGCAGGAACGACAAGCCGTAGGAGTCCGGACCGGCTTCGTCCACCTGACCGGCGAACGTCGTCGTCGAGATTGGCGGACGGAGTTTGAATCCTGACAGATACCCCGGCCCGGGCGACATGTCGGTGATCCCCTTGGGCGGAGCACTCAGGAGTGCCAGCCCGGCGAGCCGGGTAAGGGGCTCCACCACGGAAAAGCCCGGCCAGCGCAAGCCACCCATCAAGGCCTGCACGCCACGGAATCCCACAGAGGCGGCCTCGGCGACGGGGGTACCCAGGAACGGCGTGCCGAGCGTCAGAGTCTCGATCGCGCGCAAAGGGTACTGAGCGCGAAGGATATCCGCGGCATGGCGGGCGACGAGTCCTCCTCTGGAGTGTGCGACGAACAGCACATGTTCACCGACGCGTTCCGCGACCAGGCTCGCGAGGGCCTCCGCGTTGTCCTCGACGGGCAGCCAGGTGTTGTGCTCGAAGCGCGTGATCAGGGGCAGCGGGCCGGGGCATGCGCTCACCGCGGCAGCGAGGGCGAGCCCTGTCGACATTGTGCCGTGCACGACCACCACAGCTTCGTTACCGGGCACAGCCTTCTCGAGCCGAGGACAGGAGTCCGCAACATCGCGATGACGAACCTCGGCCCTCCGAAGCCGCCGCGCCGCGAACGGATCACCGTAGTCCCGGTTGAGCACGCGCGCAGCGACCTTGACAGTTCGACCCACCAGTACACCAATCCGCTTGACCACGCGCACGTCGAGCCGGTGGACACGGTCAGCGTCGGCCTCCCTGACGAAATCCCGGACCCACGAGTTGTCGCCTGTGTATAAGCGCCACAACACGAGCTCGTGGACATCGGCGTCGGGAACGGCTGCGGCGAGGAGCTCTGCCACGTTATCGGCAAAACCTGGCAGCTGGTCGATCAGCTCTACCGAATCAACGTTCCGCGGTAGCGGGACGACAACCACGTCCGGGCTGAAGGCGAGCGCGGACACCACTTCCCCGCCGACGACGAACTCGATCACCGGAGATCCGGTACGAGTGATCTGTGTACTCGTCACGTGAGCCGAGAGCGGATCGACCTCCGGATGGGCGTCTGCCAACCGGTCGTCGGCGACCCACTGGCCGAGACGGTCCGGGCGTACTGCGCCCAGCGGGCTGTACGTCTCGGGCGTCGCGCCGGCGATCAGGTCCGACTCCCGGGCTTCACGCACTACGTGCGCTAGGAGGCCGTCCTGCACCTCGTCCGCCGGCCAAAGCTGGCGCGCCAGCGCCAGCAGGGAATCCAATTCATCACGCTCGACAGCGGTGTCGCGCGGGAACTCCGCTATCCGCCCGTGCGAACCGACGATCGTCAGCGGTGACGGAGGTTCGATCGCGCTTCCGTCGACAATAAACCGGATATCGAACATGGCTCACCTGCTCAAATCGCCTAACCGCGCCTATCGTCTACACAATCGAATCTCGAAAGCTGCACGTTACAAGTCCTGACGGCGTCGAATTTCCTCGACCATGTAACTGTTGAGTAGTATCCGACTGTTCGCGCGGTAAGTTTTCTTTCCTTTTTGGTCACAAGGCAGTAAACTCCTCGTCAATTAGCAAACCGAAGCCCACTATCGTATCTACGAGAACGGCGACGCCTTCACCGGTTTACATGTCGAGCATCCCTATACTGATACCACTTTCCAAGTGGCACCGAGTTTGCCGCACCTGGCCAACTGATCGTCGATTACTGCCCGGTCGACGACATCGACGAGCAGCTTGATGCAGTTCTAAATGGCGATCTTCCGCAGACCAAAGTCTCCGCAGCAGCGGGGTCGGACCACATCCACACCGCGGGGGCCAGCCGCGGAGGGCGTGGCGACAGGCCAGTCGTCGCAGCGCGGCAAGCCGGGCAGACCGAAGCGCGGGTGACGCGGCTCAAGGCCGTCGTTCAGCGCTCGCACCCGGCCATGACCCGCTACCGGACCGGATGCGGAGTGCGGAGGCGGTCGAACCAGGCGGTGATCGAGCGCTTGTACCCATCCGGCATACGCAGCCCGGGAACCTCGTGCTCGGCGAACTCGCCGATGCGGCTGTGCTCGTGGCTGACGACCGGCGCCGCGTCGGATGTGTTGGTGCAGCCGTACGTCACGATGAACACGTCCTTGTCGGCCACGCAGATGTGGTACATCCAGGCGTCGAGGATCTCAGCCACTTCGACCGGCAGCCCGGACTCTTCGGTGATCTCTCGCGCCACGGTCTGCTCCGGCGTTTCGCCGAGTTCGATCCGGCCGCCCGGCAGCTCCCATTCGTTGCGCTCGTTGTGCACCAGCAGTACCGGTCGTCCCGGATCAGCACGCCCTTGATCGACACCGGGTATCCGGCCTCCGCCACCGACACCAACCTCCCGCTCACCTCGCCTGGTGTCACCGACCGTAGCAGCGCGACATCACCATCAATGCCGACGCGGGGTTGACGATCTGTCAGTAGACGCCGCCCAGCCACGCTCGGTCTGCTGGCGAGTCGAACGAATCAGAACCGAAGAGGTCCTCGGCCGGGTACTCCCACAGGTAGCCGCCGGTGTGCCAGAGCATGATCCAGATCGGGCCGATCAGCAGCAGCCCGCCCACCGCTGCGAGCCGGGACGCGACGCCGAAAATCAAGCCCAGGCCGACCGCCAGCTCGGTGACGTCAGGAAGACCCCGAAGAAGCCCCAGTTCGGCAGGACGAAGCCTCGGTAGAAGTCCGCCAACGGCGCGATTCCGGTCTTTCCGGACGCACGCGCTCACCGCGCACGCGCTAACCGAGCTGAACCCGGAGGCCGAGTACGCCACGTTCGCCGAGCTGGTCGAGGTCACCCGCCTCCGCCTCTGCCTCCCTTCCGACGCCGAGCCCGACGTCGCCGCCGCGTTGCTCGACCTCGGCGTAGATCCGGACCTGCCGCCGGATCTCGGTTCGTCCGGCTGGTCACGCTCAGCTGGAACGTGTGATCGCCGAGAAGCTTGAACCGGGCTGTCGAGTTACGGTCGAGCCGTTCGTCATCCTCTCCGACAGGGCACCACCGCTTGAGCAGGAGGACCCGTGCAGTACATGCTGCTGATCTACAACTGCGACCGCCCCGAACCCGGCGACCCCGCCTTCCCCGAAGCCCTGGCCAGGGTCAACGCGTTCGCCGACGAGTGCCGCCGCCGCGGCGCGTTCATCGCCGGACACCCACTGCAGGGCGAGCACACCGCCACGACCGTCGCCGTCCGCGACGGCAAGACGCTGATCACCGACGGCCCGTTTCTCGAGACCCACGAGCACCTCGGCGGCGCTTACATCCTGGACTGCGCGAGCCTCGACGAAGCCCTCGAGCTGGCGCAGCTGTGCCCGATGGCCGAAGTCGGCACCATCGAAGTCCGCCCGATCGCCGGCGTGCCCGACCTCGACCACCGGACGAGCACCGGCAGATGACCGTCCTGCCGGACGTCTACCGCGAGCACCGCACCCGGATGCTCGCGGCGCTCGTCCCTTCGAACTCGCCGAAGACGCCCTCCAGGACGCGTGCGCGCTCGCTCTCGCGAAATGGGACGACGGTACGACACCGCATGACCCGGTCGCGTGGCTGCTGACCGCGGCCCGCAACAGCGCCATCGACCGCATCCGCCGCGCCCGCCGCGGCCGGGACAAGCTCGCCGAACTCGGAACCCCACCGGAGGCGACGACCATGGACCTCGGCGAAAACAGCCTGCTCAGCCTCGGCGACGAACGCCTCAGCCTCATCTTCACCTGCTGCCACCCCGCCCTCGCCGAAGAAGCCCGCGTCGCCCTCACCCTGCAGGCCGTCGCCGGGCTGACCGCCGCGCAGATCGCCCGCACCTTCCTCGTCGGCGAGGCGACGCTCGCCCAGCGACTGGTGCGGGCCAAACGCAAGATCCGCGACGCGCGGATCAGCCTCGCCGTCCCCGCCGACCACCTACTGCCCGAGCGGCTTTCCGGCGTCCTCGCGGTGATCTACCTGATTTTCACCTGCGGCCACACCAGCGCCGGCGAACCCGACTGCGACGAGCTGCAGCAGGAGGCGATCCGCCTCGCCAAGCTCGTCGCCACCCTAATGCCCGACGAACCCGAGGCCCTCGCCCTGGTCGCGCTGCTGCTGGTCCACCACTCGCGCTCGGCCGCCCGCCATGACGATCACGGCGACGTCGTCCTGCTCGAAGACCAGGACCGCACCCGCTGGAACCGCACCGAGATCGCCGAAGCGGTCCGGCTCCTGGACCGAGCCCTGCGGCTCGGGACGTCGGGACCGTATCTGTTGCAGGCGACCATCGCGGTCCTGCGCGCCCAGGCGCCGACAGCCGAGCAGACGAACTGGCCCGCGATCGCCGCGCTGTACGAGCAGCTGCTCGCGGCGACGCCGTCGCCGGTGGTCGCGCTCAACCACGCCGTAGCGGTCGCCATGGCCACCACCCCGGGCGAGGGGCTGGCGTTGATCGACCGGATCGAGGGTCTCGACGGCTACCACCTGCTGCACGCCGCTCGCGCCGACCTTCTGCGCCGCCTCGGCCGCCCAGACGACGCGGTCGCGGCGTACCGACGCGCTCGCGACCTGGCCACCAATCCCGCTGACCAGCGCTTTCTCGCCGGGCGCATCCGCGGGCTCGAGGAACCGGAAATTCAATGAAGTGAGCTGTCGAGAAGCCGGGCGCCTGTTCGTCCTCTGGTGAGTCAACCGAAGATTCGCTGAAAGGACCCCGATGAGCACTACCTCGCAGGACTCGACCGCACTGCACGTCGACATCGTCGTCGACGTGTCTCCCGAGCAGGCCTTCCGGGTGTTCACCGAGCGGTTCGACGAGGTCAAGCCGCGCGAGCACAACCTCCTCGCGGTGCCGATCGAGCGGACCGTGCTGGAGCCCCGCACCGGCGGCACCGTGTACGACGTCGGCACCGACGGCAGCCGCTGCACCTGGGCCCGGGTCCTCGCCTACGAGCCGTCGGACCGGCTGGTGCTCAGCTGGGACATCAGCCCGCGCTGGCAGCTGGATACCGACCCCGGCCACACCAGCGAGGTGGAGATCCGATTCACCGCCGAGACTGCCGGGCGCACGCGGGTCGCCCTCGATCACCGGCATCTCGACCGGCACGGCGAAGGCTGGGAAAGCTTCACCAGCCTGGGAGCGGGCTCGGGGTGGCCGCTGTATCTCGACCGGTTCCGCGCCGCGACGCAACGGGATGCTGCTGACGCTTGAAGCGGATACCGCGGATACCGTCGACCTCGGACCCGATCCCGGAGGGCACATGAGCACACCGACCGACGACCCGCACCACCATCGCGCGGATATGTTGCGCGCGGCTGTGGCCGGCGACACCGGTATCACCGATGCGGCGCTGCGGACGGCGGTCGCGGCCCGCGCGGCGGGCGGGCCACCCATCGCCGAACCGTACGACGACCTGGCCCGGCAGGTCGGTGAGACCTCCTACCGGGTGACCGGCGCCGAGGTCGGCGCCGTCCGGGCGGCGAACGGCAGTGACAAGGCTGCGTTCGAGATCGTCATGTCCGCCTGCGTCGGGGCGGGCCTGGCCCGATGGGACGCCGACACCCGGGTGATCGCGGAGGCGACCGATGCGTCTGCCTGAAGTCGAACGCGGCGACAGTCTCCGCAGCAGGCTGCTGATCCGGGTCATCTCCCTGGCGATGGCGCGCGCCTTCCGGACGCGGCCCGGGTGGCGTTCTACCACAAGGTTTTCGTCGGCACCGCGCTCGGCGCGTGGACGCAAGCCGCGATGCGCGGACCGAGCGAATGGTCCGTCGCCGAGCGGGAACTGATGGCCGCGATGGTCGCGAAATGGAACTCGTGTCCCTTCTGCGTCGGGGCGCACCGGGCCATCGCCGTACACGGAATGGACAAAGCGGTGGCCGACGCGGCCCTCGCCGACTACCACACCGCACCTCTCTCGGAGCCCCTGCGCGCCACGCTCGCCGTTCTCGAAACCATGACCCTGCACGCGAACGAACTGCAGGAGGGCAAGTCCAGGCGGCGATGGCCGCGGGGGGGCAGCTCGACGACGCGACCGCGGTCGCGGCCGTCTTCAACATCGTCACCCGCTACGCCAACACGCTGGACTTCGCCATCCCGACCGACGCCGAGTTCGACAAGGCGGCGGGCATGATGCTCAAGCGCGGCTACGCCTGACCAGCGATCGGGCTGCCAGCAACCGATTCGATCCTGAATCGTCGCGGGGAATCGGGCCCCAGGAGACGACCCGGCGCGCAGCACGTCGCCGTCCAGAAGACACGGGTGGCTTCCGAGTGCGATCAGGCGAGCCTGGACCAGGCGAGCCGTCGTGGTCTTGCCCGCCGCGGACAGGCCGGTGAACCAGACCACCGCCGCGGCGCCGGGGAAGGGCCGAGCCACCAGCCGTCCCCTCTCCACCAGACAGCTCCACTTGACTTAAGTAAAAGATAGTAATTACCGTAGGTCCGGGGTCAAGACCGAACGAGGGGAGCTCGCGGTGCCCACCCGTGCCGGCAGGACCGTCGACGCCTCCTTCACCGCGCTGCCCCTCGCGAACCTCGCCGACGCGGCCCTGGCCCGGGCGCGGGCGCTCGGGGCCACCCATGCCGCCTTTCGGTTCGGCCGGACGCGCACCGTCCATTCCCTGACCCACAACGGGAAACCGCGTGCCGAACGCGACGTCACCACCAGCGGGCTGTCGGTCCGGGTCGCCCGGGACGGCGTGTGGGGGTTCGCCGGGACCTCCGTCCTCACCCGGGCCGCGGCCGCCGGCGCCGCCGAAGACGCGATGGCCGTCGCCGCCGCCGTGCGCGTGCTCGGTCCCGAACCCGGTGAGCCGGCCGGGGAACCGGTCCACCCCGGCGAGACCTGGGTCTCCGGGTTCCGCCTCGACCCGCTGGAAGTCCCGGCGGCGGAACGCTTCGCGAAGCTGGCCGACTGGTCCGGCCGGCTGCTCGCGGCCCCCGCGGTCCGCCAAGTTCTCGGGAAGCTCGTCCTCACCCGGGAGAACAAGTACTACGCCGACCTGGCGGGCACGGTCACCACCCAGCAGCGCGTGCGGATCCACCCCCAGCTGCTCGTCGGCGGGGCCGGCGCCGGCCGGTTCGCCACCCTGCGCACCTTGGGGCCGCCGGCCGCCCGCGGCTGGGAGTACCTCGACGGTGAGGGCTGGGACTGGGACGGCGAGCTCGACCGGCTACCCGAGCAGCTGGCGGAGAAGTGCCGCGCCGAGCCAACCCGTCCCGGCCGCGTCGACCTGGTGCTCGACCCGTCCCAGCTGTGGCTGACCATCCACGAGTCCGTCGGCCACGCCACCGAGCTGGACCGGGCGCTCGGTCACGAGGCACCTTACGCGGGAACGACTTTCGTCGAGCCGGGCGACATCGGCCGGCTCCGGTTCGGCTCACCGCTCATGCGGGTCACCGCCGACCGCACCACGCCGCACGCGCTCGCGACCGTCGGCTTCGACGACGAGGGCGTTGCCGCGCAGTCCTGGCCCCTGGTCGAAAACGGCGTCCTCGCAGGCTTCCAGCTCGACCGGCGGACCGCGGCCGTGCTGGGCACCCGGTCCAACGGCTGCGCGTACGCCGACACCGGCACCGACCTGCCGCTGCAACGGATGCCGAACGTCTCCCTGCAGCCGGGCAGCGACGACACCGGCACCGACGACCTCATCTCGGACGTCGCCGACGGCGTCTACCTGGTCGGCTCGGACAGCTTCTCGATCGACTCGCGCCGGGACAACTTCCAGTTCTCCGCCCAGCGCGCCTACCGGATCCGCCGCGGGCGGCTGTGCGGCCAGCTGGCCGACCTCGCCTACCAGGCCAGGACCCCCGAGTTCTGGGCGGCCCTCGCCGGGCTCGGCGGCCCGGGTACCTACCGGGTCTTCGGCGCGGACCTGTGCGGGAAGGGACAGCCGGTCCAGGCGGCCCCGACCAGCCACGGCTCCCCCAGCGCGCTCTTCCGCGGGATTCGCGTGCTCAGCACGGCGGGCCGATGAGCGCCGGGGACTGGGCGGAGCTGGCCGTGTCGGCCCGGCGGGACGCCGACAGCTGCGTGGCGATCGCGGAGGACACCTCCACCACGCACCTGCGCTGGGCGGGCAACCGCCCGACGACGAGCGGGCGCACCCGCACCGAAAGCCTCACCGTCATCGCCGTCGCGGACGGCGCCGTCGGGTCCGCCACCGCCCACGGCGGGCTGGACTCCGCGACGGTCACCCGGCTCGTCCGCGCGGCCGAACGGGCCACGGCGCACGCCGTCCGCGCGGAGCAGCCCCGGCCACTGCGCACCCCGGCCGGCCGGAATGGACGGTCTTCCGGCCCTTCGGCCGACGCGGAGCCGGGGTTCGGCCCGTTCGCCGGGGCCCTGGCACGGGCATTCGACGACGCGAGCGGATCCGGTCACCTGCTGTACGGCTACGCCGAGCACCAGGTCCGCACCACGAGCCTGGCCACCTCGACCGGGCTGTGCCTCCGCCACAGCCGGCCCAGCGGACTGCTCGACCTCACCGCGAAAACGGCCGACCGTGCCGCGTCCTCGTGGTTCGGCGCTCCGGTCGACGACTTCGCCGGCGCCGACCCCGAAGCCGTCGTGCGGCAGCTGCGAGAACGCCTCTCCTGGGCGCGCAGGCGGGTCGAGCTGGACGCCGGGCGGTACGAAGTGCTGCTGCCCCCGTCCGCGACCGCCGACCTGATGTTGCACCTCTACGAGGCCGCGACCGCCCAGGACGCGGTCGACGGCGGGTCGGTGTTCAGCGCGCCCGGTGGCGGCACCCGCGTCGGCGAGCGGCTCACCGACGCACCGCTGACGCTCTACAGCGACCCGGCCGAACCCGGCCTGGAGTGCGTGCCGTTCGCGGTGGCGAAGGCATCCGGTGCGACCGCGTCGGTGTTCGACAACGGCTTCCCGCTCTCGCGGACCGACTGGATCACCGGCGGCGTGCTCACGACCCTCGTCGACCCCGGCCGGACTCCCGAGGTCGGCAACCTGGTGCTCACCGGGGGTTCCGGGGCGGACCTCGACTCACTGGTCGCCCGCACCCGGCGCGGTCTGCTGCTGACTTCGCTGTGGTACCTGCGCGACCTCGACCCCCAGGGGCTGCTGCTCACCGGGCTCACCCGCGACGGCGTCTACCTGGTCGAAAACGGTGAGGTGACGGGCGCGGTACCCGACTTCCGGTTCAACGAAAGCCCCGTCGCCCTGCTCGGCCGGGTCGCCGAAACCGGGCGCACCGAGCGGACCCTCCCCCGCGAGTGGGCGGATGCCCGGGCCGGCACCGCCATGCCGGCCTTGCGGATCGCCGACTTCGGCGTGTCCTCGCCCAGCAGCTCATGACCGCCGGGGCGTTCGTGGCCACCCTGCCCAAGGTGGACCTGCACGTCCACCTTCTCGGCTCGGCCGACCTCGCGACCGTGGCCAAGCTCGCCGCACGCCATCCCGGCCGCGGCGTGCCCCACGACATCGCCGCGCTCAAACGCTTCTGCGCGTTCACCGGCTTCGGCCACTTCCTCGACGTCTACACCGCGATCAACCGGCTGGTGACCACGGGGTCCGACGTCCTCACACTCATGACCGGACTCCGCCGGGAATTCGCCCGCAACCTGGTGCGCTACGCCGAAGTCACCGTGACGCCGTTGTCGCACCTGAACGCCGGTCTGGCGGCCGCCGAACTCGCCGAGGCCCTCGCCGAAGGGCGCGCGGAGGCCGCCCGCCACGGCATCGGGATCGCGTGGATCTTCGACGCTTCCGGCGACGACGGCCCGGACGGCGCCGAAGCCACCCTCGACTGGGTGTTGCGGCACCAGCCGCCCGGCACGGTCGGGTTCGGCCTCGGTGGCCCGGAGTCCGGCGTGCCCCGCCGGCTGTTCCGGCAGGTGTTCCGCCGGGCGCGCGCGGCCGGCCTGCGCAGCGTGCCCCACGCCGGGGAGACGACGGGGCACACGGAAGTCCGCTCGGCGATCGTGGATCTGGGTGCCGACCGCATCGGGCACGGCATCGGGTGCGTGAGCAATCCCCGGCTGACCGCGTACCTCGCCGACCACGGGATCACCCTCGAGATCTGCCCGACGTCGAACCTGCGCACGCGGGCCGTCGCCGACGTCTCGGTCCACCCGCTGCCCGCGCTCCTGGCCGCCGGGGTCCCGGTCACCCTCGGCAGCGACGACCCGGGGCTCTTCGGCTGCAGCCTCAACGGCGAATACCGGTTGTGCCACGACAGTTTCGGGCTCGGGGAGGCGGATCTCCGCGCGCTCGCCCGGTCCGGTGTGCGAGCCGCGTTCTGCTCACCGGCCACCCGTGACGCTTTGCTGCGGGAGATCGACGAAGCCAGAACAGTACATTAAACTATATCTAATTACCCACCGCTGTGCCTCGGCAGGAACGGGAAGAACCATGACACTGACCGGTCCCGGCGCGGACACCGTCGCGATCGCCGCTCCGTCGCCCCCGCCGGACCGGGTCACCGCGCTCAAGGCTCTCGTCGGCACCCCGGACGGGCGGCCGGTGCTCGACTTCGGCTGTGCCGACCCGGCGGTCGCCGCGCACCTCGCCCGGCACGGCCACTACATCGGCCTGGCCGCCGGCGAACCGGCGCGCGCGTCCACGATCGCGGCGCTGGCCGGCCACCCCGGCGACGTGCGCACCGCCGACCTCGACGGCTGGTCCGGGCACGACCTCGGCACCTTCGACACGCTCTACTCCGGACGCGTGCTGGGGCACCTCGGCAACCTCGCGAGAGTGCTCGAAGCCTTCCACCACCACCTCGCGCCGGCCGGCCGCCTGGTGTGCGCGCTCGACCACCCGGTGGCCACCGCCGGCGCCGCCGGCTACTTCGCCGAAGGACCGCGGCCGGACCACCGCACCTGGGCCGGTCGCACCGCGCACCACCGCGGGTTCCCGACATGGGTCCGCGAACTGCGCTACTGCGGTTTCCACCTGGCGGAGGCCGTCGAGGGGACCGACGACGGCGTGCCGTGGCTCGCGCTCCGCTGCGTGCGCACGCCGTGACCCCGGTGGTCCGCGACTACCTGCTGCTCGGTCTGCGGCTGGGCCGTTTGGCCGACGGGTTCGTCGACTGCTGGTTCGGCGACCCCGCGCTGGCCAAACAGGTCGCGGGCGAACCCGTGCCGGTCCCCGCGGAACTGGCCACCGACGCGAGAGCCCTCCGCGAGCGACTGCCCGACAGCGGAATCGGCGAACAGCGCGCCGCGTTCCTGGACGCCCAGCTGCGGGCGCTCGCCTGCGTCGCCGACCGGCTGGCCGGACAGCGCATGGCGTTCCCGGCCGAAGTCGAGGCCTACTTCGGCGTCCGGATCGAACTCGCCGACCCCGACCGGTACCTGGCCGCGCACGAAGAGATCCGGCGGGTACTGCCGGGACCGGGCGGGCCCGCGGCGCGGCTGACGGCGTTCCACGAGCGCGACCGGATGCCGGCCGCCGTCCTCGAACCGGCCGCCGAGGCACTGGCCGGCGAGCTGCGGGACGCCTGCCGGGACCGGTTCGGCCTGCCCGGGACCGACGAAGTCCACTTCGAGACGGTCACCGACCGGCCGTGGAACGCGTTCAACCGGTACCACGGCGGGTTCCGCTCGACGATCTCGCTCAACGCGGACGCCGGGCACGGCCGGTCGGCCCTGCCGCACCTGGTCACCCACGAGGCCTACCCGGGCCACCACGCCGACCACTGCGTCAAGGAGCAGCTGCTGGTCCGCGACCGCGGCGAAGCCGAGCACACCCTGTCGCTGGTCAACACGCCGCAGTGCCTCGTCGCCGAGGGCACCGGCGAGCAGGCGCTGGCCGCGGCCTACCCGGACGGCTGGGGCCGGCCGGTCGCCGGGGTGCTGGACCGCTTCGGACAGGCCTTCGACGGAGACCTGGCCGAGCGGCTGCTGCCCGTGACCGCACGGCTGCTGCCGGCCCGCCAGGACGCGGCGCTCCTGCTGCACGACCGCCACGCCGACGCCGACGACGTCGTCGCGTTCCTGCACCGCACGATGCTGGTCACCGAGGACCGCGCCCGGCACATGGTGCGGTTCCTGCAGGACCCGCTGTGGCGGGCCTACACCGTGACCTACATCGAAGGCTCCCGGCTGGTCGGTGCCTGGCTGGCCGCGCGGGCCCCCGGCGAAACCGTCGCCGACCGGTTCGCCCGCTTGCTGCGGGAGCCGTTGCTGCCGGCCCAGCTGGCCGCCGAAGCGGCTTCCTGAGCCGGCAACGGCTTCAGGAGGCTCAGGAAGCCACTTCCGCGGTGATCTTGATCAGGGCGTCGATCGTGTAGTCGACCTCGTCCCGGCTGTTGTAGAGGTGCGGGGCGAGCCGGACGGCGAACCGCTCCGCGGGGTGGTCGCGCTCCGGGAAGAAGGTGAACCGGAGGTTGACCCCGTACTCCTCCTCCATCCGCTCCTCCAGCCGGACGAACTTGGTCAGGTCGGCGGCGTCGGCGGGGTCGCGGAACGGCTGGAAGGCCACCATCCCCGAGTGCAGGCGCTCGTCGTCGAGCGGGCTGAACAGGGACTCGCGGCCCCAGTGCTCGGCGACGCGTTCCTTGGCGTGCCGGCACAACCCGAACACGTACCGCTGGATGTTCTCCCGCCCGATGCGGTCCCAGATCTCGCACACCGCCTGCAGCGCGGGGCCGCGGGAGAGGTCGGACGAGCCGGTCTTCTGCACGTAGGTGCCGATGTCGTAGGTGGGTTCGCGGTCGGTCGTACGCGGCGGCAGCTCGCCCTCGATCGGGTACCACAGCGAGATCACCGGCCAGAACGCCGGCAGCGGCCGCGGGTTGTACTCCGGGAGAACCTTGTTGCGCGCGTAGAGGATTCCCGTGCCCAGCGGGCCGCACTGGTACTTGGAGCCCGACCCACTGAGGAAGTCGACCCCCAGCTCGTGCAGGTCGAAGTCGAACTGCCCGGGCAGGTGCGCGCCGTCCACCACCGAGATCAGCCCGTGCTGCTGGGCGAGCTCCGCCAGCCGCCGGGTCGGGAAGGTCGTGCCGACCGTGAAGGAGACCGCCGCCCACTGCAGCACCTTGGTCCGGCTGGTGATCGCGTTCGCGAACATCGCCACGATCTCGTCGGCGTCCTGGTCGGGTCCCAGGCGCGGGGTGAGCTTCGTGATCTCGACGCCGCGGCGGTTGTGCAACGCGTTGAGCGGGGCCTGCATCGTGTAGCACTCGTGGTCGGTGGTGACGACTTCGTCGCCCTCGCCCAGTTCGAGCCCGTTGAGGATGCGGGCGTTCCCGTCGGTGGCGCCCTGCACGATGGCCAGCTCATCCGGGTCGCAGCCGTAGGCGCGGGCGAGCACGGACCGGGCGGCCAGCTGGGTGGTCGGCGGGTACGGGTCGCGCGGGTGGCGGGCGTAGTCGTAGTCGGTCGTCCGCAGCAGCTCCAGCACCGGCCGCGGTACCGAGCCGACCGTGCCGACGTTGAGGTGGACCATCTTCGGGTCGATGGTGAACAGCTCGCGCACCTTCGCCCAGGTGGCCGGATCCTCCAGCGGGCCACCGGGGACGTCCACGACGGGCATGGCGACCGAGGGGCTGCGGTCGCCACCGCCGCCGCCCTGCGCCGCCGCTTCGGTGCGTTCCCTGGCCAAGGTGACGACGGCCGATTCCGTGCTCTCCACGGCGTTCACTCCCTCCTCGCGCGGCCGCCGGCCGCGCTCGACGTGCCGATGGGTCCGTTCACGGCTGGGCCAGCGCGTCCCGGGCGGCCGCGAGGTGCGCCGGGGTGGTCCCGCAGCAGCCGCCGAGGATGTCCGGGTGGTGTTCGGCCCGCCACTTGGCCACCAGCTCGCCGAACTCGGGCGGGGTCATGGCCGCGGGCAGCGACCGGTCGACGTGGGTCCGGGGCGGGATCCCGGACCGGTCCTCCAGGTTCGGGTACGCGCCGATCTTTCCCCGGCACGTCGCGCGCAGGACGGCCAGGCAGCTCCCGGTCGCGGCCGGCGTCGTGCAGTTGACCAGGACGGCGTCCGCGCCGGCGTCCTCCGCCGCCCGGGCCGCCGAAGCGAGGCTTTCGCCGGACAGCAGCCGGTCTCCCTCGCACACGAACGAGACCCAGGCCCGCCCGCCCGTGGCGCGTACCGCCTCGAGCGCGATCACCGCTTCCCGGACGGTGTTCATGGTCTCGACGAGCACTAGTTCAACCCTGGCCCGCCGCAGCTCGACGGCCAGCCAGCGGTGTTCTTCGCGCAGCTCGTCATCGCCGGGCACGAGGTCCGGCCGGTAGCAGTCTTCGACCGGCGCCATCGACCCGGCGACGAGCCGGCCGGCCGCGCCGTCGACCTCCTTGCGCGCGGCCAGCGCGACGCCGACCGCGGCGTGCACCATCCAGGCGAGCCCCGCCGCGTCCAGCCCCGCCGCCCGCAACGCGCGGAGGTTGCAGCGGAACGTGTTGGCGGTCAGCACTTCGGCGCCGGCGGCGAGGAACTCGACGTGCAGGTCCCGGAGCACCGACCGGCGCGCCTCGCTCAGCACCGCGCGCGTGGTCCACCACGGTGCGGTCAGCGGGAGGCCGGCGGCCCGCAACCCGGTGGCGACTCCGCCGTCGAGCAGGGTGGTGGTCGGCGGTTCGGTCATGAACGTCCGTCCTTTCCGGACTCGCCGCGGAGGGCCGCGGTCAGGTCGGCGGCCAGATCCGCCGGGTCTTCGATCCCGATCGACAACCGGACCAGCCCGTCGGTGATGCCGAGCCGCGCGCGGATCTCCGGCGGCACCGGCCGGTGGGTCATCGACGCCGGCAGCTCGATCAGCGAACGCACGCCGCCGAGGCTGACCGCACAGGTGAACACCTCGACCCGGTCGAGGAGCTTGGCCGGGTCGCCGAGGTAGTCGAACGAGATCATCGACCCCGGCGCCGTCATCTGCCGCACCGCCAGCTCGTGGCCGGGATGCGTGGGCAGGCCCGGGTACCGGACCTCCCCCACCGTGGGTTCCCCGCGCAGCAGTTCGGCCAGGAAAGCGGCGGTCTCGACCTGACGGCGGGTGCGCACCGCGAGCGTCTTCAGCCCGCGGTGCACCAGGAAGCAGTCGAACACGCCGGGCACCGCACCGGTCGCGCCGCGGTGGGCCAGGAACCGCTCGTGCAGTTCGGCGCTGTCGTACACCAGCGCGCCGCCCAGGACGTCGAGGTGCCCGGCCGCGGACTTGGTGGTGCTGTAGAGCGTGACGTCCGCGCCGAGCCGCAGCGGCTGCTGGAGCACCGGACCCGCCAGGGTGTTGTCGACCAGGACGGGGACCCCGGCGCGGCGGGCAGGCCGGACGACGGCCTCGATGTCGACCAGCTTCAGCAGCGGGTTGCTGGGCGTTTCCAGCCACACCAGGGAAAAGTCTTCGAACCGGAGTCCGGCGAGCACGTCGGGATCGGCGAGGTCCGCGTACTCGACGTCGACACCGGTCCCCCGCAGCTGGGCGAACAGGTCGTGGGTGCCGCCGTAGACGTCGTCGGAGCAGAGCACCCGGCCGGCCGGCGCGAGGACGAGCAGCGCGGCGGCGGCCGCGGCCTGCCCCGAGGCGTACACGGTCGCGGCCCGCGCGTCCTCCAGCGACGCCAGGCACCGCTCGAGGTTCTCCCGGGTCGGGTTCTCGCCCCGGGAATAGAAGTAGCGCAACGGGTCCTGCACACCCCGCTCGTAGGTGCTCGCGAGGTGCAGGGGCGGCACCACCCCGCCGACACCGGGTTCCGGTTCCTGGCCCACGTGCACCAGGCGCGTGTCGAACCTCACGGCGCCACCGCGCGCACGCACCACGTCGTCGCGGGGACCACGGCCCGGCCGTCCGGCGTCCGGAACCGGTCCGCCGCCGCCGCGAACGCCGCCCACACCGCGTCCCGGGCGGCCGGCGGACGCGCGGCGAGCAGCCGCACCATGCCCGGGGGCAGGACGTCGCGGGCGAACTCCGCGAAGGCCGGCACGGAGTCCAGCTGGAACGTCACCTCGAGCTCGGCCACCGTGATGTCGGTGAACCCCGCCGAGGCGAGCTCGGCCGCGGTCCGCGCGGGATCGGCCATCGCGAAGGGACCGGGTCCCGGTGGCGGCGGGTCCAGGGCCAGCTGGTCCGAGATGACCGCGAAGGCGAGCGAAATCAGCGGGACGAGCTCGGGCCGGGCCCAGACCGCCGCGGTGAGCACCCCGGACGGCCGCAGCACCCGGGCCGCCGCGCGCAGGGTCGCCACCCGGTCCGCCGCGAAGCCCAGCGCCCACCGGCTCACCACGACGTCGAAGGACCGCGGGGGCAACGCCATCGTCTCGACGTCACCGACCGCGAAGTCGGCCGGGACACCGGGCGCGATCCGGGCACGGGCCGCCGCGACCATCACTGGCGAGAGGTCGATCCCGAGGACCGAGCCCGCCAGGCCGACCCGGTCCGCCGCCGTCAGCGCCGGTTCGCCGAGGCCGGTGCCGATGTCGAGCACGCTCTGCCCGGCCCGGACCCCCGCGAGCTCCAGCAGCCGCGCGGTGACCGGCGCAGCCCCCCGTTCGAACGCCGCCGACCAGCGTTGCCAGCCGGGGCTGACGGCGTCCCAGACCGCTCGCTGGGCCTTCCGCGTGGCCACCGGGTCGGGTATCACCTCGCGGGTCACAGGAATCGCACCCCCGGGTGCTCGGCCGTCCACTCGCCGGGGACCAGCGTGTCGAGGGCCTTCGCCACCCGCTCGAGGTCGGCTTCGGTGTTGTAGACGGCGAAGGACAGCCGGACCGTGCCGAGCAGGTCCATGCTGTCGAGGAAAGTACTGGCGCAGTGCACCCCGCAGCGCACGGCCACGCCGTGGGCGTCCAGGTGCCCGCCGACGTCGTAGGGGTGGATGCCGTCGACGGCGAAGGAGACGATCCCGCTCGGCGCGGCGGCGGGGTCGCCGACGACCCGGACCCGGTCGAAACCGCCGAGCATCCGCACGGCGTCGCGGACGAGCACGGCGTTGTGCTCTTCGACGGCGTCCCACCCGAGCTCGGCCACGTAGTCCAGCGCCGTGGCGAGCCCGACCGCGCCCGCGACGTTCGGCGTACCGGCCTCCAGCCGGGCCGGCACCGGCACGTAGCTCACCGGGGCGTCCGCCCGGACACCTTTCACCGTGCCCCCGCCGACCTGGTACGGCGCCAGGTCATGCAGCCACTCGCGCGTGCCGTAGAGCACGCCCACCCCCATCGGCCCGTACACCTTGTGGGCGGAGAAGCAGTAGAAGTCCACGCCGAGCGCGCGGACGTCGACCGCGCGGTGCGGCACGGCCTGCGCGCCGTCGACGACCAGCGGGACGCCGGCGCGGTGCGCCACGTCCGCCATCGCCCGCACCGGGTTGACCGTGCCGAGCACATTGGACACTTCGGTGCAGGCGGCGAGCCGGGTGCGCGGCCCGAACGCCGCGGACCAGTCCGCCGCGGCGACCGAGCCGGCCGCGGTGACCGGGACGACGACCAGGTCGGCGCCGGCGCGTTCACACAAACGCCGCCACGGCAGCAGGTTCGAGTTGTGCTCCATGCCGGTGACGACCACCTGGTCGCCCGCGCCCACGAGCCGCGCGCCCAGCGTGTCCGCCACCAGGTTCACCGACGCCGTGGTGCCCGCGGTGAACACCACCTCGTCGTCGTGCGCCGCGCCGATCACCTCCGCGACCTTCGACCGCGCCTGGTCGTAGCAGGCGGAAGCGGCCATGGCGAGACTGTGGTGGCCGCGTCCCACGTTGCTGTTCGCCGTGCCATAGAACGCGGTCATGGCGTCGAGGACGACCCGCGGCTTCTGCGTCGTCGCGGCGTTGTCGAGGTAGGCGACGCCGGTCCGGCCGAAGATCGGGAAGTCGGCCTTGACCGCGGCGGTGAGCGGCCGTGAGGTCGTCCGGGTCATGTTCGCTCCTGGGAGGACGGGCGCACCGCGAACATGCGCCGGAATTCGGTCAGGTACCGGGCGTCGTAAAGGAAGACCTTCTGCTCCGCGTACGGCCAGGTCCGGCGCGGCCGGTCGCCGTCGCGGCGGTGCGGCCCGAAGAAGAACCACGCGACCTGGGCGATCTGCTCGGTGAACAGCGCGGGGTGCGCCTCGGCGGAGAAGACCTGCATGTGGCAGTACGCCGCCTTGAACTCGCCGCGCGGGCCGAAGCCGTGTCCCGGCAGGACGTGCCCGAACACGTCGTGGACCACGCGGAAGACGTCGTTGTGGGTGAAGTCGACGCCGTGCGCGACGACCCCCGACCGACCGAGCATCGGATGCCCGGCCCGCGCCGGGCCCGGGCCGTGCCCGTCCCGGGTGAGGAACACGTGCAGCACCCCCGTCCCGCGCACCCCGGCGATCAGCTCGGCCGAGTCGCGGTACGGCTGGCCGCCTCCGGTCCAGGGCCGGACCTCGAGGCCCGCGTCCCGCAGCGCCAGGTACTGCTGCCTGCTCTCGCGGATCAGCCGGTCGTAGGAGCGGGCCAGCGCGGGGTCGTCGACGCGCGGCGGCGCGTGCTCGAAGACCTCCGCGACCTCCCGGCAGTACGCCTCGTCGAAGCGGATCGCGATGTCCCCGAACGCGGCCGGGGGCACCGCGGCCGGCCCGTCCGCGCCCGGGTGGAGCGCGCGGTAGCGCTCGGCCACCCTGGCGAAGTCCGGCGCCCGCACGCGTTCTTCCCAGGCCATCCCCGCCCCCTGATCGTGGCACGCTCGGAACATCGTATCAGTGACTATAAGTTTTAAAAGTATCTGGCGAGAACTTTCAAGACTGGCAACCCTTGTTCTTATTTTACTCCACTATCATATAGCGCTTGCCGCGACGAGGGCGCTACAGTTGGCGCCGGACCAGACCAGCGAAGCCGCACTAGTCCGCCCGGAAGGTGGCTGAACGATGACCAGCACCACACCTCGTCCCGTCACGGCACCCCGAGCCGCCGCCACCCGCGGCGAACCCCGGTACGGCGGCACTCTGCGGCTGACCGGGCCGGGCGGGGTGGACCACATCGACACCGCGAGCGCCTACTACGCGACGTCGGCGCAGATCCTGCGGGCGCTGTCCCGGCACCTGTTCGCCTACCCGGCCACCGACGACCTGTCGGACGCGGGTGACTCCTTCACCCCCGCCCCCGACCTCGCCGCCGAGCTGCCCACCCGCGAAAACGGGGGGATCAGCGAAGACGGGCTCACCTACACCATCCGGCTGCACCACGGCGTGCTCTGGGACTCCACGCCCCCGCGAGAGGTGACCGCGCACGACGTCGTCCGCGGCCTGAAGCGGCTGCCGAACCCGGTGTCCGGCGCCGGCGCGCTGCACTACTTCACCAGCACGATCGAGGGCATGCAGGAGTACTGCGACGCCTACCGCGCGGCCTTCGAGAAGGTCGAGCCGACCGCGGCCGCGCTCGCCGCTTTCCAGGACGGCCACGGGATCGCCGGGGTCCGCGCGGCCGACGACCACACGCTGGTGTTCACGCTTCGCCGTCCGGCCAACGACTTCCTCAACATCCTCGCCACCGGGTTCACCGCCCCGGCGCCGGCCGAGTACGACGCGTACCTCCCCGACAGCATGGAGTTCCGGCGGAACTTGCTGTCCTGCGCGCCCTACCGGCTGACCCGCTACACCGACGGCGGCACGGCCATCTCGATGGAACGCAACCCCGTGTGGCGCAAGGAAACCGACTTCATCCGCAACCAGTACGTCGACCGCGTCGAGATCACGGTCGCGGCCGAGCCGATCGCCGAGACGCAGGCCAAGATGGACGCGGGCGAGATCGATCTCGCCTGGTCCTACACCGCGGTCTCGTGGGCCCGGCCCAAGACCGGCCAGGACGCCGCACCGCGCAGCTACCCGGGCTTCGCGCTCAACCCCTACCTGGTGTTCAACCTCCGCAGCCCGAACCAGGGCGGCGCGATGAGCGTCCCCGCGGTCCGGCAGGCCATCGCCTACTCCGTGGACAAGGTCGCGATCGGCGAGATCCTCGACGTGCTGGACGCGCCGAACCAGCCGCTGCACTCGGTGATCCCGGTGGGGAGCATCGGGCACCGCGAGTTCAACCCCTACCCGACCCCCGGTGACCGGGGCGACCTGGAGAAGGCCCGCGCGCTCCTGGTCGAAGCGGGCTACGGCGAGGGGGTGACGCTGATCGCCGCGGTCCGCAAGATCGGCATCCACCTCAAGGTGATGGAGGTCGTGGCGGCCAACCTGGCGAAGATCGGCATCACCCTCGAATACCGCACCTACAGCCAGGCCGAGTACTACGGGTCCGCGCTGTCGGACCCCGAAGCGGGCCGGGCCGGCGCGTGGGACATCGCGGAACCCGGCTTCACCCCGGACTGGTTCGGCAACAACGGCCGGGTCATCGTGCAGCCGCTGTTCCAGACGAACGACGCTCCGGGGACGACGAACTACGGCGGGTACAGCAGTCCCGTCGTCGACGACCTCATCGACCGGGCGCTGGCGGCGTCCGATCCGGCCGCCGCCGAAGAGCTGTGGCACCAGGTCGACGTCGAGGTGATGAAGGACCTGCCGGTCGTGCCGATCCTGTCCTTCGCCGCGATGACGTCGCGCTACCACGGCAGCCGGGTCCGCAACGCGGTGCACGTGCCGCAGATCGAGTTCTTCGACATCACCAACCTCTGGCTCGACCCGGTCGACTGAGGACCCGGCGGTGGGGGGGGGGGGGGACGCCACCCCACCCCCAACCACGACACCCGGGGCCCGCCCCAAACCCAAAACGCCCGCGGCCGCCGACCCCGGCTGGAGAACCCAC
>NZ_JBVKDU010000005.1:1186022-1190847 GCF_055633595.1 Amycolatopsis sp. NPDC114504
GCAGCGGGGGAAAGGCGCCGGAGATGGGTTTTTTCGACGTCACCACCTTCTGGCGAAACCGGGTCGAGGGGGGACTGTGTGGGGGCGGCCCCGCCCCCGCCACCGCCATCCGGGGTCAGCCCCGCGGGGTTCCGAACAGGCCGAGCATCAGCTGCGGCCGCGCCGCCTGCTGGAAGTCCATGCCGGGGTCGAGGTCGCGGATCGTGCCCTCGATCACCAGCAGCGAGAGCAGCGGGAAGATCAGTTCCGCGGCGGCGTGTACCCCGTACCTCCGCTGCAGGTCGAACATCTCCGTGGCGAAGCCGATCAGGCTGAACTCCCGCGCCGGCACGCCGTGGCTGCGCTCGACCAGGTCCGCCATCCGGACCGTGAACCCTTCGACGTCGGCGTCCGGGTCCAGCCGGGCCGAGCTCTCGAGCACCACTTCGGCCGCGCGCCGGCCGCGGCCGATGGACATGTTCATGAAGAACTCCGCGAACAGGCGGCGCAGCCGCTCGGAGAGCTGCACGCTGAAGCCGGCGTCGAGCACCACGACCTGGGCGCCGTCGGTGAAGTACAGGTTTCCGGGGTGCATGTCGCAGTGCACGAAACCGTCGACGAAGAGCATCTGGTACATCGCGGCGAGGCCGGACGCGGCGAACCGCCGCCGGGCCACGGGCGGGCTGCCCGCCGCCGTACCCGCGGCCAGCCCCGGGATGAACTCCATGACGATGCACGCCGCACGGCAGGCTCCGGGGTGCACCTTCGGCACCCAGACCCGCGGGACGACGGCCAGGTTGGTCCGCAGCCGCTGGAGGTTCGCGGCCTCGCGTTCGAAGTCCAGCTGCCCGAGGACGGCGTCGCACATCGCGTCCACCACCTCGGTCACCGGCACGCCGCGGAACACCGGCAGCCGGGCCGCCAGCCCGGCGCCCGCGCGCACGAGGGCCAGGTCCCGCCGCATGACCCGGTCGATCCCGGGCCGGCGCAGCTTCACCGCGACGTCCTCGCCGGAGCGCAGGCGGGCCCGGTACACCGAGGCGACGCTGCCGCTCGCGACCGGCCGGGAGTCCAGCTCGGCGAAGACGTCGTCGCGGCCCGCGGCGTAGGCGTCGGCCAGCGCGGCCGCCGTCTCGGCCGGGCTCATCGGCGTGACGGAGTCCTGCAAGGTGGACAGTGCGTCGCAGAACCCGGCCGGCAGGACGTCACGGCGGGTCCCGAGCACCTGCCCCGCCTTGACGAACGCCGGGCCGAGCAGCATCAGCAACGCGGTGCAGCGGCGGTAGAGGTACCGGCGCGCGGCCGGTCTCCCGCCCACGGTCGCGCGCGCGAGGGCGCCGGTGGCCGCGGCCGCCAGCACCACCACGGTCAGGCCCAGCACCTGCACCGCCCGCACGGCCAGACCGGCTCGGTGACGCAGCCGCACCGTCATTCTCACCTCCGGGATCGGGAGCCGGTGGCCGTCAGGCGCCGCTGATCCCGGGCACCTCGATCGCCCGCAGCTGCAGGGTGGTGTAGTCGCAGTACCAGATCCGGCTGCCGTCCCAGGTGAGCCCGGTCGGGTTGCCGGCGACGTCGAAGCAGGCGACCTCCCGCCGCCGCCGGATGTCCACCAGGTAGATGGTGCCGCCGCGGTAGTCGGCGTAGGCGAGGTAGCTGTCGGACACCGTCAGCCCGGCGACCGGGTGGCTGACCGGGATCCGGTCGAGCAGCTCCCAGTCGTCGGCGCTGCGGAGCTCGATCACGCGGGGCTTCTCGTACCCGAACCACACCCCGTGCGACGTCGCTTCGAGTCCACAAAGGACCGCGTCGGGACGGGGGTTGGGCAGTTCGGTCACGAACTCGCCGCTGACGGGGTCGATGACCTTCAGCGCCCGGCGGTCGCCGACCACCTGGACCAGGTGGCCGCCGATCGTGGTCAGGTCGGTGCGGACCTCGGGGCAGGCGATTTGCCGGTCCACGGCACCGGTGGCCGGGTCGAGCGCCATGATCCGGCTCGACACCGCTTCGGAGAACCAGAGGTACTCACCGGACCAGGTCAGCCCGCACAGCTTGAGCGCGCGCACCGGGATGTCCCGCACCGTGCCGACGGAGATCGGCATCACGGCCTCCCCTGCGCCCGGGCGATCCCGCAGTCCAGCCGCCACTCCGTCGCGACCCGCGCCGCCGGGCCGCGACCCGGCGACCGCAGGCGCGCTTCGACTTCGTCGCCGGGTGCGACGCGGGTGTGCCGCAGCGGCCAGACCCAGACCGCCCAGTTGCAGCCCGGGTAGGACGGGAAGTTGGCCAGGCTGGTCCCGGCGGCGAGGTCGGCGACGAAGTAGCCGATGATCGCGTGCACCGTGCCGGCGCGGACGATCGGCAGCCGGGTGGCGGCGGCAGGCGGCCAGCCGGTCTCCCGCTCGCCGGCCCGGACGTCGTAGACCGCGTGCGGCTCGGACAGCAGCCGCGGGGCCTGCTGGAAGAAGTGCAGCTGGGCCTGAGGTTCCGCCGCGTCGAGCACGGAGTCGAGGCGGTAGCCGAAGAAGTCCGCGTCCCAGATCCCCCAGCCCTCGGCGTCGAACTCCACCGCCTGCAGGAAGGTGCGCAGTCGCGCCGGGACGAGCACCCCACCCGGACGGAGGTTCCGCCGGGCGAACGCCGACAGCGCCGGCAGCATCCCCTCTTCGGGGCCGAAGTTGCCCATCAGCTCGGACACGACGACGTCGCAGCGCGCCGGCAGCCGGGCCACCCGCGCGTCGCCCTCGACGAGGGTGATCCGTCCTTTGAGGTCGTTCGCCCGGACGATCCCCGCCGCGACCTCGGCCAGCTCCGGATCGGCCTCGACCGCGTAGACGTGCTCCGCGCCGTGGCGCAGGGCGAGCAGGGAGAGCGCGAGCGTGCCGGAGCCGACGTCGGCGACGACGTCACCGGGGCCGACGGCCTGTTCGAGCGCGCGGTCGTAGGCGTGCAGCCGGGGACGGTCCGCGAGCATCATCTGGTGCATCAGCAGCAGTCGCTGGTCCATTCCCGCCTCCGGCCGGAGCACCCCGTGCCGGGCGCCGCTTTCCGGCGCCCGGCACGGGTTTCGCTGCCCTATCGGTGTTTCGTGGTTCGGTGGGAAAGACGCCCGGGCGGCCGGTCGGCGACAGCGGCCGCCCGGGGCCGTCAGACGTTGACGGCGGCGTGCTCGCCGACGAACGCGTCCCGCATGACCAGTTCCACGCCCGTGAGCCGCGCGCGGACCTCGTCCTGGGTGGTGACCAGCGCCGTGTCCACACCGTTGCTGCGCAGCGTGGTCCCGGTGGCCTCCATGTCGTTCAGCTTCCCGCTCACGTGCAGCGGGTTGGTGGCGTACAGCGTGACCTCGGGGGTCACCAGCTCGAACTCGGTGTCGACGTGCAGTTCGCTCGGGAAGCGCACCTGGCTCAGGCTTTCTTCGGTGCCCTCGCCGAGCGAGCCGCCGGACGGACGCGGCCAGCTGACCCGCAGCATGACCCGGCCGCCGAGCGCGTCGCAGTGCCCGGAAACCGCGATCCGGGAGAACTGGGCCAGCACGCCGGGACCGTCGTCGTGCTTGTCCGGCCCGAACAGCAGGATCTCGATGCCGGCGGCCTTCTTGTAGTCGCCGGACAGCTCGATCGTGTGCGTCTTGCCGCCGACCTCGACCTTGGCCGCGCCTTCGAGCGACACCTGCATGATCATCGACGGGTCGACCAGCATCGACATGCACGGGCCCGCACTCGGCAGGAAGAACATGCTCGGGGTGATGCCCACCGGCTCGTTCTCGTCGTTGGCCGGGTACCAGGCCTCGGGCAGCGTCGTGCCGCGGACCACGTTCGGGGCCTGCATGACGTCGAACGGGCCGTCGCCGCGCGGCTTGCCCAGGTACGGGCCGGTCAGCGGCTTCTTGAACGGCGGCACGTTGTCGACGACACCGTAGATGTCGATGACGTTGCGGTGCGCGAGCCGCAGCGTGCTGGACTCGAGGATGCCGAACCGCCGGATGTAGAACTCGGCGGGGAAGTTCTTGCCGGGCACGATCTGGCGCACGTGGCCGCTGTTGGGCAGGAACGGGTTCGACAGGACCTGGATGCGGTCGTCGAGCTCGTAGCTGTAGCCCTTGATGCCGACCTCGGGCGCGCTGATCAGCTCGGTCTGGAACTCGGCGTAGCCCCGTTCGTCCACACTGTGCTCGAAGCCGGGCATCGGCCACTTGTTGAGCTGGACGAAGCCCGAGAGGTTGATCGTCTCCCGGCGCCCGGCGTAGTAGTCCTCACCGAAGGCCACCGTGGCCGCGGCCAGGATGTGCGGGCGGATCGGCTTCGGCTCCAGGTTCAGTGATTCGTAGGTCTCCTTCAGAGAACTCAATCCAGACACCTCCAGCGTCTGTACGGGTTCGTGATGAGCTGTCCGATGCCTAAGGCGACCGGGCGCGGGAGCGTGACCGCTCCTCACCTGGTTACTATATGTTTTTGAAGCTTTAAGTCAATGCGTCGGTGCCCCCGAAGAGGGCCGCCGGCCAGGAGAACCACCCGAATGCGCAAGGCGGCGGGCTTCACCGGCCCGGCACTCAGCCGGCGGGGACCACCACCGGGCGGTCGGCGCCCCGGAACGTGAGCTCGGCCTGGTCGTCCTTGTCCTCGGGGTTGCCGCTCCAGCCCTCGACGTCGACCAGGATGATCTGACCCGGCTCGACCTCGCCGAACAGGATCTTCTCCGACAGCTGGTCCTCGATCTCACGCTGGATCGTGCGACGCAGCGGCCGCGCACCCAGCACCGGGTCGAAGCCGCGCTTCGCGAGCAAGGACTTGGCCTTCTCGGTCAGCTCCAGCTCCATGTCCTTGGCCTTGAGCTGCTTCTCCAC
>NZ_JBVKDU010000006.1:0-723554 GCF_055633595.1 Amycolatopsis sp. NPDC114504
CAATCATTCTCAAAGGAACCTCATACGAGGTTCTATATAAGCTCTACTGGCTTAGTTCACTAGCACACTGTTGAGTTCTCAAGCAACACACCTCGGATCGCGCCGCTTTTACACGACCTTATCCTCAGCATTTGTTTCAAGCTTTGTTGTTCCGAGGCTACCACCTCGGTTCAGGACCACCCACTCTACCACCTTCGTGGGAGCTTGGTTCGTGGCCCCGGCGGCCGCCCGGTTTCCCTGGCGACTTGGAGAACTTTACATGCCCCGAAACGGCCTCGCACAGGGGGGTCCCTTAATTCGCGCCGGGCCCCTGACCTGCGTCGATCCGGCAAGACGATCCGGCACAGCGATCCGGCGAGCTACGACTGGAGCTGCCCGTGGGTCGCGACGACCGTCAGCGCGACGAGCGCGGCCGTCAGCGCCGCGGCGACGTGGATCGGCGCCGGCGTGAACGACGCCGCGACGACGAGCACCGCCGTCACCGGGAAGCCGATCGCGATCGGGCGGCACTCGTTGGTCGGCCCGATGTGCAGCAGCCACACGCTCAGCAGGAAGACCGCGACCGGCAGCGTGGTCGGCAGCGCCGCGGCCACCCCGCCGAGGTCGTGCAGCGCACCCGTGTCGTAGGCGACCGCCACCTCCAGCCCCGCGCCCACCGCCGCGGCGGACGCGAAGATGAAGTAGTGGCCGTACCCCCAGCTCATCGACGTGAACATGGTCGGACGGCGGACGAGCCGCGCGTGCCCCGGCCGGTCGAAGTACAGCCACCACATGGAGAACACGAGCACCAGCCCGGCCGCGGCCAGCGAGATCAGCGCACCGACGTGCCCGGGTTCGGCGGTGCCCTCCTTGATCGCGTTGGTCGCGCTGAGGATCACCTCGCCGAGCACGATCAGGGTGAACAGGCCGTACCGCTCGGCGATGTGGTGCGGGTGCCAGGTGGTCCCCTGCCGCCGCTCCGCCCAGACCGGGACGGCCATCTCCAGCACCGCGAACACGACGAAGGCGGCCAGCCGCACTCCCTGCGGCAGCCACAGGTAGGAGACCCACAGCACCTGGACCACCGCGATCCCGGTCGCGTAGCGCAGCGCGGCGGGCCGGCACCCCGGATCCGACCGCGCGGCCCGCAGCCACTGGAACACCATCGCCAGCCGCATCAGCACGTACCCGACGACCATCAGCCGGAAGTCGCCGTCGAACGCGCGCGGCACCGCGGCCGCGACCGTCAGCCCGCCGGCGATCTGCACGAGCGTGGCCAGCCGGTACGGGACGTCGTCGGTGTCGAACGCCGAAGCGAACCAGCTGAAGTTCAGCCAGCCCCACCAGACCGCGAAGAACACCATGGCGAACGACGTGACGCCGTGGGCGGCGTGGCCCTCGGCCAGCGCGTGGTGCAGCGACGTCGCGGCCTGGCCGACGGCGACGACGAAGCAGAGGTCGAACAGCAGTTCCAGGGGCGTCGCGACGCGGTGGTGCTCACTGCTGTCGCGCGATCGCATCGGCCGGTACCAGACCCGGATCCCGCTCCCCGGCCGCGGCGGCTGCTCGGTCATCGAAGCTCCTGCGCTCGTGCCTGTCGGACGCGGTCATCCCAACATGATCACGAGCCGGGCGGAAGCACGACACGAAGAACGGACGGGCCCGGTTCCCCCTCACCCGGGCCCGCCCGCTGCCGTCACGCGCCGGCGGCCACCGATGGGCATCCCTTCCGCGAGTGCCGGACGGTCCCCCGCGGACGCCGACAACTCACTGGATGGAAGGTGACCGAGTGTGTCCATTCCCTCGTACTCCGGACGCCTCGATCGCTCGTGCCGGTCACCCCATCCCCGGGTGGCCGACCGATTGCCACTGTCGGTAGCCGAAGCCGCGCAGTGAAGGCTCCATAAGATCTACCCGGTTGCTCTGCGTAGCACCAGTGTCTTTCCGTGCTCGTCACTCGGATGGAGCATCGCTAATCTGCCGAAAGTAGTGTCTCAGCCCCGTTGGACGTCCGCGGCGGACGTCTCGGTCCGTCGGGCCTCGCGTTCCTCGTCGGAAGATTGCGCACGGTGGCGCCGCGCCCTCAGCTCGGCGATCGCGAGGGCCAGCGCGGCGCACGTCAGGCCGGCCGCGCAGCACAGCGCGACGGTGAGCGCGAGCGGGTAGTCCATCCCCGCGCCGACGACGGCGCCGAACACCGACGCGAGCACGGCGGTGCCGATCGCGGTGCCGATCCGCTGGCCGGTCTGCAGCGCGCCGCCGGCGACCCCCGCCATCCGGACCGGCACGCACTCCAGCGTCAGCGTCGTGTTCGGCGGGATCACCATGCCGCCGCCCACCCCCGCGAACAGCAGCGGGAGCGCGAACGCCCACCCGGACGCCGACGGCGGGACGAGCTCGGCCAGCAGCGCCACGGCCAGCAGGCCCACCGCGACCATGGCCAGCCCGGTGACGGTCAGCCGCCGGCCGAGGGTCGGCACGAACCGCCCGGCGACCGCCGCGGACACCGACGAGCCGAGCGCGAACGGCGTCACCGACAGCCCGGACTGCAGCGGCGTGTAGCCGAGGCCCTGCTGGAAGAACATCGCGAAGACCAGCCAGATCCCGGCGAACCCGCAGAAGTAGAGCGCGCCGACCGCGGACCCCGAGGCGTACCCCGGCGTGCCGGTGAACAGCCGGGTGTCCAGCAGCGGCGTCCGGCCGCGCCGGACCACCGAGCGCTCCCAGCGCACGAACGCGAAGCCGGCCACCAGCGCGACGACGAACATCCACCACAGCCGCGCCGGGCCGCCGTCGTCGGACTCGATGACCGGGAGCAGCACGCCGAGCACGGCGACCGCGAGCAGCACGATGCCCAGGAAGTCGATCTCCGAGCGCACCCGGAACTGCTTCTTCTCGCTGCGCGGCAGCAGCCGCAGGGCCAGCGCGAACGCGACGACGCCGATCGGCACGTTGACGTAGAACACCCAGCGCCAGCCGTCCTGGGCGCCGAAGAGCGCGAGGATCACGCCGCCGAGGATCGGGCCGACCGCCGTCGAGATCCCGACGACCGCACCGAACATCCCGAACGCGCGGCCGCGCTCGGCGCCGCGGAAGAGGTCCTGGATCAGCCCGGTGTTCTGCGGGGTCAGCAGGCCCGCGGCCATGCCCTGGGCGAGCCGCGCGATCACGAGCGTCGTCTCGTTCGGCGCGGCCCCGGCCAGCGCGCTGGTGATGACGAACGCGGCGAGCGCGCCGAGGAACATGGTCCGGCGGCCGAACGCGTCGCCGAGGCGGCCGCCGGTGACCAGGACCAGCCCGAACGCCAGCGCGTAGCCGGAGACGACCCAGCGGATCCCGCCGCTGCTCGCGTGCAGCCCCGACTGCATCGACGGCAGGGCGACGTTGACGATGCTGACGTCGAGCAGCCCCATGAACCCGGCCGTCAGCGAGACGGCGAGTGCTTTCCAGCGGCGGGGGTCGGGTTCGTGGGTCATCGAGCCCAGCAAACACGAAGGGCGGGAGCCGCGCGCGTTGTCCGCCCGCGGTCCCGCCCATTTCGCGCCGAACCTACGTACTCGCGGTGATTCCGCGGATGCCCTTGAGCTCGCCGATCAGCATGGAGCTGACCTTGACCGGGTAGTCGTGGAGGGCGAACACCGTCTGGTTCCGCCCCACCAGCTTGAGGTGGACCATCGTTTCACCCTTGTGGGCGAGCAGGGTGGACCGCAGCTCGCTCACGACCGACTGGTCGATCTTCTCCGCCGCGGCGAGCAGGACCAGCGGCGGCTCGTCGTCGCCGTTGCCCGTGCCGACCTCGGACAGGTCCAGCGTCGCGAGGCCGCCGCCGAAGACCGACATCTTGTCTTCGCGCCAGTTGATCCGGCCCTTGACGAGCACCGCGTTGTCCTCGATCAGCTCGCTCGAGAACAGCGCGTACGACTTCGGGAAGAAGAGCACTTCGAGGGAGGCGTCCATGTCCTCGACCGTGCAGATCGCCCAGGGCTCGCCCTTCTTGTTGACGCGCCGTTCGAGCGCCGTGATCAGCCCGGAGATGACGATCTCGCCCTCTCGCGGCGGATCGGCGAGGATCCCGGCGATCGGCTTCGGGGCGTGCTTGCGCAGGATCCGCTCGGCGCCGTCCAGCGGGTGCGCCGAGACGTACAGGCCGAGCATCTCGCGTTCGTAGGCGAGCAGCTGCTTGCGCGGGTACTCCTCCTCGCCGAACTTCAGGTGCGCGAGCGGCGACGACGACGGGGCCGCCTCGCCCTCGTCGCCACCGAAGCCGAACAGGTCGAACTGGCCCATCGCCTCCTGGCGCTTGAGCGGGACGACGGCTTCCACCGCGTCTTCGTGGACCTGGATCATCGACAGCCGCGTGTGGCCGAGCGAGTCGAACCCGCCCGCCTTGATCAGCGACTCGATGACCCGCTTGTTGCAGGCCACGAGCTCGGACTTGTCGAGGAAGTCGATGAAGGAGGCGTACTTGCCCTTCTCCTCGCGGGTCTTGATGACCGACTCGACCACGTTCGCGCCGACGTTGCGGACGGCACCCATGCCGAAGCGGATGTCCTCCCCGACGGCCGCGAACCGCAGGGCCGACTCGTTGACGTCCGGCGGGAGCACCTTGATGCCGAGGCGGCGGCACTCGGACAGGTAGACCGCCGACTTGTCCTTGTTGTCACCGACCGAGGTGAGCAGGGCGGCCATGTACTCGGGCGTGAAGTTCGCCTTGAGGTACGCCGTCCAGTAGGAGACCAGGCCGTACGCGGCCGCGTGGCTCTTGTTGAACGCGTAGCCGGCGAACGGGAGGATCGTGTCCCAGAGCGCCTTGACGGCCTCGGCGGAGAACCCGCCCGGGACCAGGTCACTGGCCTTCATCCCGGCTTCGAAGCCCTCGTACTCGAGGTCGAGGACTTCCTTCTTCTTCTTGCCCATCGCGCGGCGGAGCACGTCCGCGCGGCCCATCGTGTAGCCGGCCACCTTCTGGCCGATGTGCATGATCTGCTCTTGGTACACGATCAGGCCGTAGGTGTCGGCAAGGATCTCCCGCAGCGGCTCGTCGAGCTCCGGGTGGATCGGCTTGACCTTCTGCCGGTTGTTCTTCCGGTCGGCGTAGTCGTTGTGCGCGTTCATGCCCATCGGGCCGGGGCGGTAGAGCGCGCCGACCGCGACGATGTCGTCGAACACCGTGGGCTCCATGCGGCGGAGCAGGTCTCGCATGGGCCCGCCGTCCAGCTGGAACACGCCGAGCGTGTCGCCGCGGGCGAGCAGCTTGTAGGTCTCCGGGTCCTCGACGCCCAGGGTGTCGAGGTCGATGTCGATCCCGCGGTTGGCCTTGATGTTGTCGATCGCGTCGCCGATGACCGTGAGGTTGCGCAGGCCCAGGAAGTCCATCTTCAGCAGGCCGATGGCCTCGCACGACGGGTAGTCCCAGCCGGTGATGATCGAGCCGTCGTCACGCTGCCAGAGCGGGATCGCGTCGGTCAGCGGGTCGCACGACATGATGACCGCGCAGGCGTGCACGCCCGCGTTGCGGATCAGGCCCTCGAGGCCGCGGGCGGTCTCGAAGATCGTCTTGCACTCTTCGTCGGTCTCGACCAGCGCGCGGACCTCGGCGGCCTCGCCGTAGCGCTCGTGCTTCGAGTCGACGATGCCCGAGAGCGGGATGTCCTTCGCCATGATCGGCGGGGGCAGCGCCTTGGAGATCTTGTCCGCGATCGCGTAGCCGGGCTGACCGAAGTGGACCCGCGCGGAGTCCTTGATCGCCGCCTTGGTCTTAATGGTGCCGAACGTGATGACCTGGGCGACCTTGTCCGAGCCGTACTTGTCGGTCGCGTACCGGATCATCTCGCCGCGCCGGCGGTCGTCGAAGTCGATGTCGATGTCGGGCATCGAGACGCGCTCGGGGTTCAGGAACCGCTCGAACAGCAGCTTCTGCGGGATCGGGTCCAGGTTCGTGATGCCCAGGACGTACGCGACGAGCGAGCCGGCGGCCGAACCACGGCCCGGGCCGACCCGGATGCCGACGCGGCGGGCGTAGCTGATGAGGTCGGCGACGATCAGGAAGTAGGCCGGGAAGCCCTTCCCGATGATGACGTCGAGCTCCTTCTCGATCCGCTCGGGGTAGCCCTCGGGCGGGCCGCCCGGGAAGCGCCACGCGAGGCCCTTCGCGACCTCTTCGCGCAGCCAGCCGCCCTGGTCGTAGCCTTCCGGCACCTCGAAGAACGGCAGCCGGTCCTTGTGCGCGTAGACGTCGTCGTAGGACTCGACGCGCTCGGCGATCAGCAGCGTGTTGTCCGACGCGCCGGGGACTTCCTTGTCCCAGTACTCGCGCATCTCGGCGGCGGCCTTGAGGTAGTAGCCGTCGCCGTCGAACTTGAACCGGGTCGGGTCGTTGAGGGTCTTGCCGGCCTGGACGCACAGCAGCGCCGAGTGCGTGTCGGCCTGGTCCTTGGTGACGTAGTGCGAGTCGTTCGTGGCGATCGGCTTGAGGTCGAGCAGCCGGCCGACCTCGAGGAGGCCCTCACGGACCGACCGCTCGATCGGCAGGCCGTGGTCCATCAGCTCGAGGAAGAAGTTGTCGGCGCCGAAGATGTCCTTGTAGTCGGACGCGGCCTGGATCGCCGCTTCCTTCTGGCCCAGCCGCAGCCGGGTCTGCACCTCGCCGGACGGGCAGCCGGTGGTCGCGATGATGCCGGTGTGGTTCTCCGAGATCAGCTCGCGGTCCATGCGCGGCTTGCGGTAGTAGCCCTGCATGCTGGCCAGTGAGGACAGCTTGAAGAGGTTCCGCAGCCCGGTCGCGTTCTGCGCGAGCATCGTCATGTGGGTGTACGCGCCGGCGCCGGAGACGTCGCCGCCCTCGCCCAGCTCGTCGGACCCGCGCTGGTTCGACTGTCCCCAGAAGACCGGCTTCTTGTGGAACCGGCTTTCCGGCGCGACGTAAGCCTCGATGCCGATGATCGGCTTGAGGCCGTGCTTCTTCGACTGCTGGTAGAACTCGTCGCCGCCGTACATGTTGCCGTGGTCGGTCATGCCGACGGCGGGCATGCCGAGGCGCGCCGCCTCCGCGAAGAGGGGGGCGATCTTCGCCGCACCGTCGAGCATCGAGTACTCGGTGTGGACGTGCAGGTGGACGAAAGAATCGTTCGACACCAGCGAAAACCTCCCCTTGGTGAGTGGGACCGGCGCGCCCGGGTCCCCCAGCCTATCCCGCACTCGCCGGGCTCGATTGTGCGCCTCCGGAGCCCGCACCGGGCGGCACGACGCGCCACCGATTCGGGCGGTGATGATCACGCTGCAGCCGGTGGCGACGGGGCGCTGTCGGGTGGTGACACGGGGACGCCGAGGCGGCCGGCCGGCGGTGGGGCGCGGCGTGCCGGGGCCGGTGGCCGACGCTCGCGGGACTCGGCTCGGTGAGACCCCGGCCACCCGAACGGGTGGTCGGCGGCCGCCTCGCGCGCCTGGGCCTCGTAGCGGATACCGGGGCGCAGCCCAACGCCGGCGAGGCAGCCGGACGGCCAGGCGCTCGACAAGCGATGATCACGCTGCAGCCGGTAGCCGGAAGCTCGCGCTCCAGGAAGGCGCCGGGTGAGGTCAGCCACAGCCGCCCCGGCTCGCGTTGACAGCCGCCCCTCCGGAACCGAGCATTCCCCGCATGAACCTGTCTGACAGCCAGACAGCCGGACAAGGTGGTCCCCGGCGGGTCAGTGCCATGGAAGCCGTGCTGGCCCACCTGCGTCGGCTCATCGAACGCGGCGACTACCCGGTCGGCGCCAAGCTTCCCTCCGAAGCGGCCCTGAGCAGGGAGTTCGAGGTCAGCCGGTCGGTCATCCGGGAAGCGCTGCGCGGGCTGCAGGCCCTCGGCATGACCGAGTCCAAGACCGGCAAGGGCACCTTCGTCACCGCCACCGGGCCCGCCGACAACCCCACCTTCGGGCCCTACTCCGCCCGCGATCTCATCGAGGTGCGCCGGCACGTCGAGATCCCGGTCGCGGGCTACGCGGCCGTCAGACGCAGCCAGGACGACCTCGACCTGCTCGGTCACCTCGTCGAGCGGATGGACGCCGAGACCGACAACACCGCCTGGGTCGCGCTCGACTCGCTCTTCCACATCACCATCGCCCAGGCCTCGGGCAACCCCGTCTTCGGGAAGGTGATCGAAGAGATCCGGGACGCGCTGGCCCGCCAGTCCGCCTTCCTCAACCAGCTCGGCGACCGGCGCGCGCAGTCGAACGTCGAGCACCGCGCCATCGTCACGGCCATCGCGAGCGGCTCCGAAAAGGACGCCGTCGCCGCCATGACCGCGCACCTCACGCACGTCGAAGCCACCCTCACCAGCATCGTGAACGGGGACCAGTGACCGAAAAGACCCTCACGGCCACCCCTGCGGACGCGGGCGACGCCGGCTACAGCAAGGCCCTCAAGCCGCGGCACGTGAACATGATCGCCATCGGCGGCGCGATCGGCACCGGGCTCTTCCTCGGCGCCGGCGGGCGGCTCGCCCAGGCCGGGCCCGCCCTCGCGATCGTCTACGCCGTGTGCGGCCTCTTCGCCTTCTTCGTCGTCCGCGCGCTCGGTGAGCTGATCCTCTACCGCCCCTCCAGCGGCGCCTTCGTCTCCTACGCCCGCGAGTTCATGGGCGAGAAGGGCGCGTACGTCGCCGGCTGGATGCACTTCCTCAACTGGTCGACCACCGGCATCGCCGACATCACGGCCATCGCGCTCTACGCGCACTTCTGGTCGTTCTTCTCGCCGGTCCCCCAGTGGGTGCTCGCCCTGATCGCGCTCGCCGTGGTCCTGACGCTGAACCTCGTCTCGGTGAAGCTGTTCGGCGAGATGGAGTTCTGGTTCGCCATCGTCAAGGTCGCCGCGCTCGTGCTGTTCATGGTGATCGGGATCTTCCTGCTGGTGACGCAGACGCCGATCGACGGCAGCGTGCCCGGCCCGCAGCTGATCACCGAGCACGGCGGGATCTTCCCCACCGGGCTGCTGCCGATGGTCCTGATCGTGCAGGGCGTGGTGTTCGCCTACGCCTCGGTCGAGCTGGTCGGCGTCGCCGCCGGCGAGACCGAAAACCCGGAGAAGATCATGCCGAAGGCGATCAACTCCATCATGTGGCGGATCCTCGTCTTCTACGTCGGCTCGGTCGTCCTGCTGGCGATGCTGCTGCCGTGGAGCTCCTACACCAAGGACCAGAGCCCGTTCGTCACCGTGCTCTCGCACCTGGGCGTGCCCGCCGCCGACAGCGTGATGAACCTGGTCGTGCTCACCGCCGCGCTGTCCAGCCTGAACTCCGGCCTCTACTCGACCGGCCGGATCCTGCGGTCGATGGCCAAGGCCGGCTCGGCGCCGAAGTTCACCGGCGTGATGAACCGCAACCAGGTGCCCTACGGCGGCATCCTGCTGACGGCGTCGGTCTGCGTGCTGGGCGTCGGGCTGAACTACCTGGTGCCGAAGGAGGCCTTCGACATCGTCCTCAACTTCGCCGCGATCGGCATCCTGGCGACCTGGGCGATCATCGTGGTCTGTCACCTGCTGTTCGTCCGCAAGACCAAACAGGACCGCCTCGAGCGGCCCGCGTTCCGGCTGCCGTTCTCGCCGTACACCGAGATCGCGACGCTCGTGTTCCTCGCCGCGGTCGTCGTGCTGATGGGCTTCGACGAGACCGGCCGGATCACCCTGCTGGCGCTGCCCGCGATCGCCGTCGCGCTGGTCGTGGGCTGGTTCGTAGCCCGCAAGCGGATCGACATGCGCGCGTTCGACGAGGAGGGCCTGTGAACCACGAACCGCTGGTCGAGCTGATCCGCGACGGCATGGTCGAGGGCGTGCACCACGGCTCCGCGATCGTGCTCGCCCCGGACGGCACGACGCTCTTCGCCGCGGGCGACCCGGACGCCGCGATGTACCCGCGGTCGACGGCGAAACCACTGCAGGCCGCGGCGATGGCGCGGCTCGGGCTGCGCCTGTCCCCCGCCGGGTTCGCCATCGCGGCGGCCAGCCACTCCGGCGAGCCGATGCACCTCGACACCGCCCTCGAAGTGCTCGGCGGACGCTCCCCCGGCGCGCTGGGCAACCCGGCCGACTTCCCGTACGACCCGGTCGAGCGGGACGTCTGGGTCGCGGCCGGGCGGGCGCCGAGCCGGCTCGCCCACAACTGCTCCGGCAAGCACGCGGCGATGCTCGCGACCTGCGACCTGAACGGCTGGGGCCCGGACGGCTACCTCGACCCGGGCCACCCGCTGCAGCGCGCGATCGCCGCCACCGTCGAGGACCTGACCGGGCACGGCATCGAGCGGGTAGCGGTGGACGGCTGCGGCGCCCCGCTCTTCGCGACAACGCTGCGGGGGCTCGCCACCGCCGTCGCGAAGATCGCCACGGCCGCGCCCGGCACGCCGGATCACCTGGTCGCCGACGGGATCCGGAAGCACCCGGAGCTGGTCGGCGGCAGCCGCCGCGACGTCACCGCCGTCATGCGCGCGGTGCCGGGGCTGATCGCGAAGGACGGCTTCGAGGCCGTCCAGATCGCCGCGCTGCCGGACGGCACGGCGATCGCGTTCAAGATCGCCGACGGCGGCGACCGCGCCCGGCAGCCGGTGCTGGCCGCGGCGCTGAAACTCTGCGGGACCGATGTCCCGCCCGGGCCGGAAAACCTGCGCGTGACCGGAAAACTCGCCGCCTCCGCTGGGAGCCTCTGATGACCACCCGCCGCGAACACGACCTGCTCGGCGACAAGGACGTCCCCGCCGACGCGTACTGGGGCGTGCACACCGCCCGCGCCCGCGAGAACTTCCCCATCACCGGCACCACGATCGCCGCCTACCCGCACCTGATCGAGGCGCTGGCCGCGGTCAAGGAGGCCGCGGCGCGCGCGAACGCCGAACTCGGGCTGCTGGCACCCGAGATCGCCGACGCGATCGGCGAAGCCTGCCGCGAGATCCGCGAAGGCGCGCTGCACGGCGAGTTCGTCGTCGACGTCATCCAGGGCGGTGCCGGGACGTCGACCAACATGAACGCCAACGAGGTCATCGCGAACCGCGCGCTGGAGCTGCTCGGGCACGCCAAGGGCGACTACCACGTCGTGCACCCCAACGAGCACGTCAACCTCGGGCAGTCGACGAACGACGCGTACCCGACCGCGGTCAACGTCGCGACGATCCTCGCCGTGCGCGAGCTGTCGGAAGCGATGATCGTGCTGGAGAAGGCGTTCGCCGCCAAGGCCGTCGAGTTCCACGACGTCCTGAAGATGGGCCGCACGCAGCTGCAGGACGCCGTCCCGATGACGCTCGGCCAGGAGTTCGGCACCTACGCGGTGATGCTCGGTGAGGACCGGCTGCGACTCGGTGAAGCCGTCGCGCTGCTGCACGAGATCAACCTCGGTGCCACGGCGATCGGCACCGGCCTCAACGCCGCGCCGGGGTACGCCGAAGCCGCGTGCCGCCACCTGCGCGAGATCACCGGGCTGCCGGTCGTCACCGCCGCGGACCTGGTCGAGGCGACCCAGGACTGCGGCGCGTTCGTGCACCTCTCGGGTGTGCTCAAGCGGATCGCCGTCAAGCTGTCGAAGAGCTGCAACGACCTTCGGCTGCTGTCCTCGGGCCCGCGCGCCGGGCTCAACGAGATCAACCTGCCGCCGGCGCAGGCCGGGTCGTCGATCATGCCCGGGAAGATCAACCCGGTGATCCCCGAAGTGGTGAACCAGGTCGCGTTCGAGGTGATCGGCAACGACGTCACCGTGACGATGGCCGCCGAAGCCGGGCAGCTGCAGCTCAACGCGTTCGAGCCGATCATCCTGCACGCGCTGTCGGAGAGCATCACGCACCTGGGCGCGGCCTGCCGGACGCTGGCGACGAAGTGCGTCGCGGGGATCACGGCGAACGTCGACGTGCTGCGCTCCTACGTCGAGAACTCGATCGGGCTGGTCACGGCGCTCAACCCGAGCATCGGGTACGCGGCCGCGACGGAGATCGCGAAGGAGGCGCTGGCGACCGGGCGGGGCGTGGCCGAGCTCGTCGTCGAGAAGGGCCTGATCCCGGCCGAGGAGCTCGCGAAGCTGCTGCGTCCGGAACGGCTCGCCCGCGCGAACTGAGGTACCGTCGGATCCGGAAGGACCTACTCCACTTCGGAAGGCGGGCGCCCGTGCTGGACCGACTTGTCGACAAGATGCTCGGACTCCCCCGCGCCGAAGGCCCGAAGCCGGTCGTGACGCGCGATCTCACCGTACCGATGGCCGACGGCGTCACGCTGCTCGCCGACCGGTACGCCCCGGCCGGGACGACGTCGGCGCCGGTGGTGCTGATCCGCACGCCGTACGGGCGCAAGGGCATCCTGTCGAAGCTCTTCGGCGACACGTTCGCCCGGCACGGGCTGCAGACGGTCATCCAGAGCACGCGCGGTTCGTTCGGCTCCGGCGGTGAGTTCCGGCCCTTCCACCTCGAGCGCGAGGACGGCGTCGCGACCGCCGAATGGCTGCGCGCGCAGCCGTGGTGCGACGGGACCATCGGGATGGCCGGCGCCAGCTACCTCGGGCACACGCAGTGGGCGGTCGGCCCGTACCTCGACCCGCCCCTGGCCGCGATGTGCCTCGGCGTCACGGCGTCGGAGTTCGTCTCGACGTTCTACCCGGGCGGCGTGCTCGCGGCGGACAACATGGTGTCGTGGTCGGCGATGATCGGCCGCCAGGAAGAGCGCTTCGCCGCGCTGCCCAACCCGCTGCAGAAGCGGAAGACGCGCAAGGCGATGTCGTTCCTGCCGCTGAGCCGCGCCGACGTCGCCGCGATCGGCAAGCCGGTGCAGTTCCTCCAGGACATCACCGAGCACTTCGTGCCCGAGGACCAGTACTGGGCGATGTCCGACCACAGCGCCGAAGTCGCGAAGCTCGACGTCCCGGTGTCGATGGTCACCGGCTGGTACGACCTGTTCATCGGCTCGCAGCTGCGCGACTTCCGGACGCTGTCCGAAGCGGGCAAGGCGCCGCGGCTGACGATCGGGCCGTGGGCGCACGGCGAGCCCGGCAGCATGGGCCCGATGATCCGGGACCAGCTCGGGTTCCTGCGCGCGCACCTGCTCGGCGACCGGACCTTCCTGCAGCGCGCCCCGGTCCGGCTGTTCCTGCAGGGCGCCGGCACCTGGCTCGACTTCGAGTCGTGGCCGCCGCCGTCGACGGCGACCGCGTCCCACCTGCGGCCGATCGGCGGGCTCGGCGAACGGGCCGGCGACGAGGCGCTGCCCACGACGTTCACCTACGACCCGGCCGACCCGACACCGGCGGTCGGCGGGCCGCTGCTGACGGGCGAATGGAAGCAGCGCGACAACCAGGAGGTCGAGGCGCGGCCGGACGTCCTGGTGTTCACCGGCGAGCCGCTGCCGTCGGACCTCGACGTCATCGGCGAGGTGACGGCGACCGTGCACGTGCGCACGGAGATCGGGCACGCCGACGTCTACGTCCGGCTGTGCGACGTCGACGCCGGCGGGGTGTCCCGCAACGTGACCGACGGGATCCTCCGGCTGCGGCCGGGCTTCCCCGCGGACGGCGTGGTGACGGCGGAGGTGACGCTGGACCCGACGGCCTACCGCTTCCGCCGCGGCCACCGGCTGCGCGTCCAGGTGGCGGGCGGGGCGTTCCCGCGCTTCGCGCGCAACCACGGGACGGACGAGCCGGTCACGTCGGCGGTGACCGGGAAGCCGAACCGGTTCGAGGTGTTCCACGACGCGGCCCGGCCGTCGAAGATCACGCTGCCGGTGTTCACCGGCTGACCAGGCGCGCCCACGGCCGCCGCAGCAGCGGCCAGGTAACGAGGAAGAGGGCGGCCGCCGCCCAGACCGGCCAGCCGGCGGCGGCCCAGAGCCCGAGCGCGCGGACGGTGCCGGACTCGCCGAGCTGCAGCCAGGCGGCGTTGGCGGCGAGCAGCAGCCAGCCGAGCTGGACCAGCCAGCCCACGGGGTAGCAGGCGATGGCGGCCAGCGCCGTGGCTCGCGGGCCGGCGTCGAGCAGGCGACGGCGCAGGGCCATCGGCGGGTGGGTAAGCGAGGCCGTCACGCGGCGGGGGTTCGTTGTGCCGAGCCGGGTGGCCGCGGCGGCGCCGGCGACGTGATCGGCGGCGAACTCGGCGCTCCAGGCCCCGGCGACGGGCAGGGTGACGGCGGCCAGCAGGGTGCCGAGCGCGGTGAGCAGCATCAGGCCGAGGCCGCCGAGGAGGTCGGCGGGGGCGTACCGGGCGCCGTCGAGGACGTCGGCGAACCACACCGCCCCGACGGGTACCAAGGCGGTCCACACGAAGAGGCCGAACCAGTGCCGGACGACGAACCCCAGCGGGCTGGTGGCGCCGGCGAGCAGGGTGTCGCCCTGCCGGCAGTGCGCGAGTTCATGCCGCACAACGGCTTCGGCGGCAGGGCGGTCACGCCTCCAGAGAACGACGAGCGGCGCGAAGATGGCGAGCCGCGGCCGGCGCGGGCGGCGGAGGTAGGCGAAGGCGAGCAGATCGGTGCGCCGGAGGTTGGCGCGCACTTCGACTTCGGGCAGCCAGTCCCGGGCGTACGCGGCGATGGCGGCGAGGGTGGGGGTGCGGAGATCGTCGCCGAGGCGGTATCGCCGTTCGACGAGCCGCCCTCGGACGCTTGCCCCGGCCACGGTCGCGACGGCGGCGAGGAGGACGAAGGCGGGGACGAGGTCGACCAGGCCGGCTACGCGGAGGAGGTCGCTGCCGGGGACCGCGGCGGCCGGGTTCGGGGTGGCGCCTAGGAGGTCGAGGAGGGTGTCGCGCCAGGCGGGGAACCGGCGTGGTGCGGTCCAGCAGATGGCGGTGAGGAACCAGAAGAGCAGCCAGGGCGGGGCTGGGGAGAGCGGCAGGGCGGGCGGTGTGGGGTGGGGCTGCGGGCCGGGTGTGCCAGCGGCTCCGGCCGGCGGGAAAGGCAGCGCGGGAGGCGCCGGGCCGCGCTGCGAGGGTCGGTGGCTGCCAGGGCCGGGCCCAAGAGCAGCGGCGCCGGCCATCGATCCCGCGTCCCCAGTCGGCTCCCCCGGCGTCACCGGTTCTGCTTCTCCGGCGCCACCGCCGCCAGAAACGCCCTCGTACCCGCGCCATCCGCGATCAACGCTCGGACTATGCGGAACGTCAAGACCTCGCTCTCGATCGGCGGCACCCCCGCCGACGTCAGCTCCGCGATGATCGTGTCGATCAGCCTGCTCAGCTCCGGCGATCCCGGCTCCTCCGGCTCGGCCGGCTTCGCGCGGTGGCGGCGGTCCCACAGGTCGCCCAGGTTCTTCAGCAACGATGAGACGCTGCTCAAGTTGCCACCCAACGCCGCCCAGATCGCGGGGCCCGCCAACGTCACCGCCGCCAGTACGTGGGGGAACAGCACCATCGGCGCCGTCACGTCGAAGCCGCCCGGGACCGGGTTCGCTCGCGCGAACAACTCCCGCCGGGATGCCCCACCCGTCACGTACGCCGTCGTCAATGCCGGGACCAGCTCCGCCTCGTCCGGTGTCACCACCGCCGCCACGCGCACCGCCCAGCCGATGACCTCGTCGTGCACCCGCTCCACCCTCCTATGCGAACGCCTCGTGGAACTCCACCGCGTACGGGCCCGGCACGAACTCGCCGCCGAGACCCAGTTCGACCAGCACCGTCGCGCCCGGGGCGACCGCCGACCCGGTCTGCCCGACCAAGTCCGCGACCTTCGTCCCCGCGACCGACAGCGTCAGCCGGAACAACCCCGGCCGGGGCCGGCTCGCCCGGTTCGTCACCGTGATTTCGCCGGTGAAGAAGCCGGTTCCGTCGTCACCCACCCGGGCACCGCTCAGCTCCCACTGCCGGTCGGTCGCCCGCGCCGGGACGTCGGCGAGAGACGGAGCCGCGGGCACGCTCACCGGCGCGTCCGGCCGGCTCAGGTGGAGCACGAACCCGAGCAGCGCGGTGACCGCGACCACCCCGAGCGCGCGGAACCCCGCGCGGCGGACGACGCCCGGCACCCGATCCTCCACTGTGGACGGACACCCGGGCCGGGTGTCCGTCCGGGAGTCGCACACACGGGCGAAGCCGTTACAAGCCCGCCGTAACGCCTTCGCGGCACGCACCGTCTACGCCGGTGACAGGACCGCCCGAGGTCAGGATTTCCCTTGATCGGCAACCGAAAGATCATCACCGTGCTGGCCGCCGGGCTGGTGCTCGTCGCCGGCTGCGACGGCGTCCGGCAGGTCGCGAGCCCGGCGTCTTCCTCGACCACGGAAACGCCGTCGACGACCGAAACACCGCCGACGACGACCGCCGAGACGACCACGACCAGCTCGGCGGAAACCACGACCGAGGAGGAAACCACGACCTCCGAGACCGAAGAAGCGAGCCGGAGCACCACCGGCTCCTACGACGTCACGCTCTCCGGCTCGGTCTCGGGCCACTCGTTCCGCCGGTCCGCCACCCTGCGCATCGTCGAGACGATTTCCTCGACCGGCACCACGAACGACGTCAACCCGGTCGACGTCTGCCTGGTCTCCGGCAACCCGGCCGCACAGCCGCAGCCCGGCGCGATCCGGCTCGGCTCCAACTCCGGCTGCCTCCCCGGGACCGGCGCCGCGGACCTCGACCTGGCGAGCGTCGACGCGGACGGCGACACGATCGACGTCGAACCCGTGGAGTCCATGGCCGCCACCGGCGGCAACCTCTTCACGACGTCGTCGAGCATCGCGGCGTGCCCGTTCTTCCCGGTCTCGGGGCGGTTGAGCGTGACGGTCGACGGCGGCGACGTCTCCGGGAGCGTGGAGGTCACCGGCTACGGCGGTGCCATGTGCGGCAACACGGTCTACGACGCGAAGATCTCCGGCTGAGCCGTCAGCCGAGGACGATCCGCTGGTGGCTGGTCACCCGGCCGTCGTCGTGCAGGACGTGCAGCAGCAGCGAAGGCGGCCGCTCGTAGTCCAGCGGGCCACCTTCGTCCCAGCCGCGCCCGGCACCCGGCTCGACCGGCAGCAGCGACTGCGAAACCACGCCGGGCGCGATCCGCAGCGGCACGCCGGCGAACATCGTCGACGCGCCCGTGTGCACGTGCCCGGCCAGCAGCGCCACCACGCGCGGGTGCCGGTCCAGCACCGCCGCCAGCCGGTCCTCGCCCGACTGCCGGATCGCGTCCACCAGGGGGACACCCACCTCGACCGGCGGGTGGTGGAACGCGACGAACGCCGGGCCGTCGCCGCCGGAGAGCGTCTCGTCGAGCCACGCCAAAGTCGAGTCGGCCAGGAAACCCGCGCCGCGGCCCGGGATCGTCGAATCGCACAGCGCGAACAGGACGCCGTCGACCTCCCGGGCGACGTCGATCGGGTCGTCGGAAGCCGGCAGCCCCAGCAGTCCCGTGCGGAACGCCGCTCGGACGTCGTGGTTGCCCGGGCACACCAGCACCGGCGCCGGGTGCTTCAGCAGCTCGGCGGCGCGCGCGTACTCCGACGCCGCGCCGTGGTCTGCGATGTCGCCGGTGACGACGACCGCGTCGACCGCCAGCCCGCCGAGGTACGCCATCACCGCGGCGACGCGCTCTTCGGCTCGCGGCTCGTCGTCGAGGTGCAGGTCGCTCAGGTGCGCGATGATCATCTTTCGTCCTTCCCCAGGTACGCCAGTGCTTTCACCCAGTTGCGGACGAGCACCGCGGACGCGGCGGGCAGGTCGCCGTCGCGCAGGGCGGCGGCGATCCGGCGGTGCTCGCCGATGCTCTCCCCGGCGCGCTCCGCCCCGCCGAAGTAGCACGATTCGTACCGCTTGAGCAGCGGCTTCGTCTGCTCGATCAGCCGCAGCAGGTGCGGGTTCGGGCAGCGGGACAGCAGCAGCGCGTGCCAGCGTTCGTCCACTTCGGACAGATCGGCGCCGGTCGGCGCGGCGCTCATCTCGTCGGCGACGGCGTCGAGCGCGTCGGGCAGCCCGGCCAGCTCGAGCGGCGACGTCCAGCGCAGGGCGAGCGCTTCGAGCTCGGCGACCAGGGGGTAGAGGCGGCGGGCCTCGTCGAGGTCGAACGGCGGCACCAGGAACCCCCGGCCGGGCGCGGAGACGAGCAGGCCGCGGTCGGCGAGCCCGATCAGGGCCTCCCGCAGCGGCGTCCGGCTGACGCCCAGCTCGCGGGCCAGGTGCACCTCGTTGACGCGGGCGCCGGCGGCGAGCCGCCCGTCGAGCACGCGGGCGGTGATCTCCTCGGTGAGGTCGCTGCGCAGCGGGGTCCGGGCCATGGCGGGCAGTATTGCATACAGAAGGCCGCTACTGTATTCAGTTCACATGACCTTCGACGTCGACCGCGCCCGCCGTGAAACGCCCGGCTGCGCCGAAGTGGTCCACTTCAACAACGCCGGCTCCGCCCTTCCGCCGGCCGTCGTGACCGACACGGTCGTGGCGTACCTGCGTCACGAAGCCCTGGTCGGCGGGTACGAAGCGGCCGCCGAGGCGTCGGATCGCCTCGACGCGGTGTACGCGTCGGCGGCGCGGCTCGTCGGCGGCGAGCCCGACGACATCGCGATCACCGACAACGCGACCCGCTCGTGGCAGGCGGTGTTCTACGCGCTGCCGTTCAAGACCGGCGACCGGATCCTCACGTCCCGCGCGGAGTACGCCAGCAACGCCATCGCGTTCCTGCAGGTCGCGAAGCGCACCGGCGCCGTCGTCGAGGTGATCGGCGACGACGAGTCGGGGCAGCTGGACGTCGAGGAGCTGAAGCGGCGCGTCGACGACGACGTCAAGCTGATCGCCATCAGCCACGTGCCCACCCAGGGCGGGCTGGTCAACCCGGCCGAGGAGATCGGCGCGGTCGCCGAGGCGGCCGGCATCCCGTACCTGCTCGACGCGTGCCAGTCGGCCGGCCAGGTCGACCTCGACGTCGCGCGCCTCAAGTGCGACGCGCTCTCGACGACCGGCCGCAAGTACCTGCGCGGGCCGCGCGGCACCGGCTTCCTGTACGTGCACCCGCGGCTGCGCGACCGGCTGGAGCCCGCGATGCTCGACCTGCACTCGGCGAGCTGGGAGTCGCCGGCGGAGTACGTCGTCGACCCGACGGCCAAGCGCTTCGAGGTGTGGGAGCGCGACTTCGCGGCGGTGTTCGGCCTCGGCGCGGCGATCGACTACGCGCTCGGCTGGGGGTTGCCCGCCATCGAGACGCGCGTCGCCGCGCTGGCCGCGACCCTGCGCACCCGGCTCACCGAAGCCGGGGCGCGCGTGCACGACACCGGCGCCCGCAAGTGCGGCATCGTCACCTTCAGCGTCGACGGCACCCCGGCCGAGGAGATCAAGGCGCGGCTCGCGGAAGCGGGCATCAACACGTCGATCTCGTCGCGGACGTCGGCCCAGTTCGACTTCACCGCGCGCGACCTGCCGGACATGGTCCGGGCGTCGGTGCACTACTACAACACCGAGGACGAGATCGACCTGCTGGTGGGAAAGCTCTAGAAGGCGTTGACGCCGGTGAGCTGCGCCGACACCGTCCACAGCCGCTCGGCCAGCTCCGGGTCGATCGCGTAGTCCTTGACGCCCGTGCGGCCGCCGTCGGCGGGGGCGGGCTCGGCGATGTCGCAGTCTTCGAGGTAGACGCCGCCGAGGCCGTCGAGCTGCGGGGACGTCGCGGCCCAGACCTGCGTCGCGGCGCCCTGCTCCGGGGTCTTCGCGCCGCCGGTGACCCGGCCCTCCGCGTCGACCATGCCGGCGTCGACCAGCTCCTGACGGTCCAGATGCCGCACCAGCTCGGTCAGGATCCGGCCCGGGTGCAGGGCGAACGCGCGGACCCCGCGGTCGCGCGCCAGCTTGTCGAGCTGGACCGCGAAGAGGACGTTCGCGGTCTTCGCCTGGCCGTAGGCGAGCCACTTGTCGTAGCCCTGCCGGAATTCGAGGTCGTCGAAGCGGACCGGGCCGTAGTGGTGCCCGCGTGAGGACACCGAGACGACGCGGGCGCCCGGGGTGAACGCCGGCCAGAGCCGGTTCACCAGGGCGAAGTGCCCGAGGTGGTTGGTCGCGAACTGCGCTTCCCAGCCCGGCCCGACGCGCGTCTCCGGCGACGCCATGATCCCGGCGCTGCCGATGAAGATGTCGATCCCGCGCCCGGAAGCGAGGAACCGCTCGGCGAAGGCGCGGACGCTGCCGAGGTCGCCGAGGTCCAGCACGTCGATCTCGACGTTGTCGAAGCCCCGCAACGCTTCCTCCGCCGTGGCACGGCGCCTTGCCGGGACGACGACGTGCGCGCCCGCGGCGGTCAGCGCCCGCGTGGTCTCCAGGCCGATGCCCGAGTAGCCGCCGGTGACGATCGCGAGCTTGCCGGTCAGGTCGCGGCCCGCCACGACCTCGGCCGCGGTGCTCCCGTCCCCGAACCCGGAGCCGATCTTGTGCTGTGCGGTGGTCATGTCCCCGACAGTAAGAGCTGGAGTGAACTCCAGCGCAAGCTCAGTCCTTGAGCAGCTGCCGCGCGATGACGAGCTTCTGGATCTCGCTGGTGCCTTCGTAGATCCGGAACAGCCGCGCGTCGCGGTAGATCCGCTCGACCGTGACGCCGCGGACGTAGCCCATGCCGCCGTGCACCTGGACCGCGCGGTCGGCGACGCGGCCGAGCATCTCGGTGCAGAACAGCTTCGCCGACGACGGCCCGAGCTTGCGGTCCTCGCCCGAGTCGTACTTCGCGGCGGCTTCGTGCACCATCGCGCGGCCGGCCGCGAGCTCGGCGTGCGACTCGGCCAGCAGCGCCTGCACGAGCTGGTACTCGCCGATCACGCGGCCGCCCTGCCGCGCCGTCCGCGCGTACTCGACGGCTTCGGCCAGCGCGCGTTCCGCCATGCCGACGCACAGGGCCGCGATGTGCAGCCGGCCGCGGGCGAGCGAGGCCATCGCGATGCCGAAGCCCTTGCCCTCCTCGCCGATCAGCGCGTCGGCGGACACCTCGACGTCGTCGAAGACCACCTCCGACGTCCACGCGCCGGCCTGGCCCATCTTGGCGTCGTGCGGGCCGACCGTGACGCCGTCCGCGCCCGCGCACACCAGGAACGCCGAGATGCCGCGGCTGCCGGTGCTCTCGAGGTCGGTGCGCGCGAACGCGACGAAGACCTCGGCCAGCGGCGCGTTGGTGATGAACCGCTTGGTGCCCGACAGCCGGTAGCGGTCGCCGTCGCGGACCGCGCGGCTGGTCAGCCCGCCCGGGTCCGAACCGGCTTCGGCCTCGGTGAGCGCGAACGACGCGATCGCCTGCCCCGCGGCCAGCCGGGGCAGCCAGCGGGTGCGCTGGTCCGGCGTCCCGTAGTGCACGATCGCCTGGCCGGCGATGCCGTTGTTGGTGCCGAACAGCGACCGGAACGCGGGCGTCGTGTGGCCGAGCTCGATCGCCAGCCGGACGTCTTCGGCCATGCCGAGGCCGAGGCCGCCGTACTCCTCGGGCAACGCCCAGCCGAACAGGCCCAGCTCGGCGGCCTTCTCCCGGATCTCCGCCGGGATCTCGTCGCGCTCGTCGATCTCCGCCTCGCGCGGCACGACCTCCTTGCGCACGAAGTCCCGCACCGCACCGAGCACCTGCCCGAAAAGCTCCGCGTCCATGCGTCGCACCGTACCCGGTAGCGTGCGGCGGGTGAGCACCTTCTTCGACGTGGCAGAGCAGCACCCGGACCGCCTCGCGGTGCTCGCGCCGGACGGCACGCCCGCGACGTTCGGCGAGCTGGCCGCGCGGGCGAACCGGCTGACGCACGCGCTGCGCCGGCTGGACCTCGGCGAGGGCGACGGCGTCGTCGCGATCGTCCACAACGGACTCCCCTACTTCGAGCTGCTGTTCGCCACGCTGCAGGCGGGGATGTATTTCACCCCGGTCAACTACCGGTCCTCCCCCGCCGAAATCGCTTACGTGGTCGAGAACAGCGGCGCGCGGGTCGTCGTCGCGGACGCGGACATCGCGCGCGGCTGCGACCTCGACGTGCCCCGGTTTTCGGTCGGCCCGGCCGAGGGCTGGGGCGACTACGCGGCCTGGGGCGAGGACGAGCCGTCGACGCCGCCGGAGCCGCGGACCGCCGGCCAGACGATGCTCTACACGTCGGGCACCACCGGCCGGCCCAAGGGCGTACGGCGCGCGCTGAGCGGGAAACCGCCGTCGCTGCACCCGATCCACCGCGATCTGCTGGCGGCGTTCGACGTCGAGCCGGGGCCGGGCGTGCACCTCGTGGCCTGCCCGCTCTACCACGCCGCGCCGGGCTCGTTCGCCGTCAACGCGATGCACCTCGGGCACAGCGCGGTGCTGATGGACCGCTTCGACGCGGAGGAGACGCTCCGGCTGGTCGAGCGGCACCGCGTCACCGGCACCCACCTGGTGCCGACCATGTTCCACCGGATGCTGCGGCTGCCCGAGGACGTCCGCGCGCGGTACGACACGTCGAGCCTGGTGAGCGTGATCCACGGCGCGGCGCCCTGCCCGCGCGAGGTCAAGGAGCGGATGATCGGCTGGCTCGGCCCGGTGGTGCACGAGTACTACGGCGCGTCGGAGGGCCTGATCTGCGGCGTCACCGCGTCGGAGTGGCTGGCCGCGCCGGGAACCGTGGGCCGGCCGCTGACCGGCGTCCGGCTGAAGATCCTCGACGACGACGGTGCCGCGGTGCCCGACGGCGAGCCGGGCACGATCTGGTTCAGTTCGGCCCACACCGCGATCGACTACCTCGGCGACCCGGAGAAGACCGCGGCCGGCCGGTCCGGGGAGTACATCACCGTCGGCGACTTCGGGTACCGGGACGCCGAAGGCCGCGTCTTCCTGCTCGACCGGCGGACCGACCTGATCCTCTCCGGCGGCGTCAACATCTACCCGGCCGAGATCGAAGCGCGGCTGCTCACGCACGCGGACGTGGCCGACGCGGCGGTGATCGGCGAGCCCGACGAGGAATGGGGCCAGCGGGTCGTCGCCGTCGTCGAGCCGGTGCCCGGTGTCGTCGCGGACGACTCCCTCGCCGAGCGGCTGGCCGAGCACTGCCGCGGCGAGCTGGCCGGGTTCAAGACGCCGAAGCGGTTCGACTTCACCGATCGCCTGCCGCGCACCGAATCGGGCAAGATGATGCGGCGCACCCTGCGCAAGACTTGAGGGGGAACTGCCCGATGCGCAAGACCGTCACGCTCTTCGCCACGACCGCGCTGGCCGTCACGCTGCTGTCCGGGACCGCGTCCGCGACGCCCGGCAGCGGCGTCGCCGGCACGATCCTGGCCCAGAAGACCATCGGCCACACCGACTACACGCTGCGGGAGATCACCATCCAGCCCGGCGGCTACACCGGCTGGCACTTCCACGACGGCACGCTCTACGCGTACGTGAAGGCCGGGACGCTGACGCACAACCTCGCCGACTGCAGCCTCGACGGCGTCTTCGGCACCGGCCGCGCGTTCACCGAGAAGCCCGACCAGGTGCACATCGGCCGCAACCTCGGGACGACGCCGCTGGTGTTGGAAGTCCTGTACGTGCTCCCGGCGGGCAGCCCGCTCTCGGAGGACGCGCCGGACCCCGGCTGCGGCTTCTAGCTGCTGAACCAGCCGGCGGCGTCGAGCCGGTAGGCCGCCGGGCCGACGACCGCGCGCAGGTCGGTCTCGAGCGCGCTCATCCGCTCGGCACCGACCGTGCGGGCCCAGTCTTTGCGCAGGTCGTCGAAGATTTCCGCGGACTTCGTGAGCGCGTCGACGCCGTGCGCGGTGAGCCGCACGATCTTGCGCCGCGCGTCTTCGGGGTCGTCGGCGCGTTCGGCGTACCCGAGCGTCTCGAGCCGCTCGACCGTCTTGCCCGCCGCCTGCTTGGAGACGCCGAGCCGGCGGCCGATCTCCGACGCCGTCGCGCCCTGGACGCCGATGGCCTGCATCGCGAAGCCGTAGGACGGGCGGACGTCCGGGTGCCCGCGACGCGCGAGCTCGGCGTGGAGGCGGTCGATGAGCGTGCGGAAGCCGCCGAAGAGCAGGAAGGGCAGCTCGTAGCCGGGCGCGTCGGTCACTGCCTCTTGCCCTTTTCGACAACCAGGTTTACTGTTTCGACAACCACGTTGTCGATACTACGTCTGGAGACGTCTTGTTCCCCGATCACACCCCGGAGTCTGCACCTCCCGCCGCCCGCCCGGCGATGGCGGCCACCGCGAAGAAGTTCGGCCGCGTCCCGGCCGCCGTCGCGCGCATGGCGACGTCACCCGAACTGCTGAACGGTTTCCTGAAGCTCAACGCGCTCTTCGAGTCCACGACGCTGCCGGCACTGGACCGCGAAGTGCTGGTCATGACGGTGTCGGCCCGCAACGGCTGTCACCTGTGCGTGGCGATGCACACGGCTGCACTGCAGGGCTTGTCCGCCGCACCGGAGCTGGTTTCGGCACTGCGGGCGCAGTCTTCGCTTCCTTCGTCGCGGCTCGAGGCGTTGCGGCGGTTCGTCCTGACGGTCATGGACACGACGGGCGACGTCCCGCCGGCCGAGCTGACCGCGTTCACCGACGCCGGCTACACGACCCGGAACGCGCTGGAGGTGGTGCTGGGCATCGGAACGTACACGCTGTCGACGTTCGCGAACCGCCTGACCGACGCCCCGCTGGACGAGGCTTTCGCCGCGCACGAGTGGCATGCGGCGTGAGAGGGGCCGCCGTCACCGGCGGCCCCTGCTCCGAGCACTCAGAACGGCCGGGAGAAGTTGCCCAGGACGTAGCAGTCCGGCGGCAGCCCGTGGGTGTCCTGGAGGTACGAGCACCGGGTGATCCGGATCCGGTCGAAGCCGCCGACCAGGTTGGGGTCGCCGAGGTTGAAGTGGATGGACCGGACCCCGCGCGGGTAGTCGTCGAAGGTCACCGTGCGACCCTCCGACGCGATCTTGGTGGAGCCGCGCATGGCGTCGAACACGATGTTGATCATCATGACCGGGTTCGCGTCCCCGCTCATCCGCCAATCCGAGATGTGGACGTTGCCCTGCACTTCCGCGACCCGGTTCCACCAGGTGAACGAGCCGTTCGTGCCGTAGCCGTACCCGACGTCGAACGTCGTCGAGTCGCCCACCTGCCCGGCGCTCGCCGTGCCGGTGGCGGCCACGAGACCGCCGGCCATGGCCAGGCCCAGGAACAGTGCGCGCAGTTTCCGATTCATCGATGACCCCTTCACGTCCGCGCTTGTCGCCGACTACTCGCGCGCGAGACCCCGGAGGTTTATGTGACCCAGGTCTCACTCCCGCCGTGTCCGGCCCGCGCGACCGGCTCCGACCCCCCGGTGACCACACCACCGAGAAGGAGTCGACATGGACAAGCCGGCCGGACGGCGGGAGTGGCTGGGGCTGATCGTGCTCGTGCTGCCCACCCTGCTCGTCGCGATGGACATGACCTCGCTGTTCCTCGCGCTGCCGCAGCTCAGCGCCAACCTCGGGGCGAGCGCCACCGAGCAGCTGTGGATCACCGACAGCTACGGCTTCGTCGTCGCCGGGTTCGTGATCACCATGGGCACCCTCGGCGACCGGATCGGCCGCCGCCGGCTGCTGTTCATCGGCGGCGGCGCCTTCGCGGCTCTGTCGGTCGTCGCCGCGTTTTCCACCACGCCGGCGATGCTCATCGTGGTCCGCGGCGCGCTCGGGGTCGCCGGGGCGACGCTGATGCCGTCGACGCTGGCCCTGATCACGAACATGTTCCGCGACGAGAAGCAGCGCGGGAAGGCCATCTCGATCTGGGCGACGTGCCAGTTCGCGGGCGGCTCGGCCGGCCCGGTGCTCGCCGGGTTCCTGCTGCAGCACTTCGCGTGGGGCTCGATCTTCCTGGTCGCCGTCCCGGCGATGGGTCTCCTGCTGGCCGCCGGCCCGGTCCTGCTGCCGGAGTTCCGCGCGCCGGCGTCCGGACGGCTCGACTTCGCCGGCGTCGGGCTTTCGCTGGCCGCCGTACTGCTGATCGTGTTCGGTCTCAAGCAGCTGACCATCGGGGAGCTGCTCGTGCCCCTCGCCGCGATCGGCGCCGGGACCGCGCTCGGCGCCGTCTTCGCCCGCCGCCAGCTGACGACGTCGTCGCCGCTGCTGGACCTGCGGCTGTTCCGCAACCGGCCGTTCACCGCGGTGCTGGTCGCGCTGGTGGTCGCCGGCGTCGCGATGGCGGGTGTCGGGCTGCTGGTGACGCAGTACCTGCAGAGCGTCCTGGGGTATTCGCCGCTGCTGTCGGCGCTGCTGTTCGCGCCGATGGGCCTGGGCGTGGCGGCGGGCACGATGACGGCGCCGTCCCTGACCCGCTGGACAACCCCGGCGACGGCGATCGCAGGCGGCTTGGTGGTCTCTTCCTGCGGTGGCGTCCTGCTGGCCTTCACGGACGGCTTGCCGCTGGTGATGCTGGGGATCGCGGTGCTGACGCTGGGCACGGGCCCGCTGTTCGCGCTGGGGATCGGGCTGGTGATGGGTGCGGTCCCACCGGAGCGAGCGGGCTCGGCGGCCTCGATGGCGGACACGGGCAACTACCTGGGCGGCTCACTGGGCCTGGCCCTGATCGGCCTGACAGCAACGGCGGTCTACCACGGGGTGTTCCCGGCCGGAACGACGCTGGCGGCGGACGTGACGCGCCCGGAGGTGGCGGACCAGGCGAAGGAGGCGTTCACGACGGCGGTGAACGTGACGGGCGTGATCGCGGCGGTCCTGTTCGCGGGGCTGGCGCTGTTGGTGTGGACGATGAGCCGCACGGAGACGGCCGTCCCGGAGCCGGCGAAAGTCGGATGAGCACGGCCGGCCGGCGGTCCGCCCGGGTGTTGCCGCACCGAGGCCGGAAGCCGGGCAGCTACTGTCGTCCGCCATGCGACGCGTGGTCATGGTCCGGTCGGTCGGTCGGTCGTGGCACCCCGTGGCGGCCGTGGTGATCGCGGCCGGCTTGGGTGTGGTGACCAACCTCGTCACCGACAGCGCCACCTGGGTGCTGGTGTGCGCCACGGTGGTGCTGGTCGGAGCGCAAGCCGGCTTCTCGGTGTGGCAGGGCGTGCGTGATCAGCAGGCCGCGCGGGCGGCGCGTGACCTGGTGCTGGCGCCGTTGCGGCCGCCGCCACCGGAGGTGCCTGAGCCGGGAGCCGAGGGCGTGCCGGCGGCGGTGGCCTGGCTGACCGCGCCGTTCACCCCGACCCGGTTGTGGGGCCGGGCGAAGTCGCGCGACGCGCTGGTTTCCTGGTGCGTGGAACGGGCGCCGGAGGCCGGCGTGGCCCGAGTGGTCGCCGGACCGGCGGGGGTGGGCAAGAGCAGGCTGGCGTTGGCCGTGGCGGAGTCGTTGCCCGCAGGATGGGCCGCGGGTTGGCTGACCGGACCGGTCGACGGCGTGCTGGAGCGGGTCGTGGCGGCCGGTGATCCGACGCTGGTCCTGGTGGACGACGCCGACCGGGTGCCTGGTCTGGAGCGGCTGCTGCTCGCGGCGCTTCGCAACCCGGCACTGGTGCGGCTGCTGGTGCTGTGCCGGGATCCGAAGGCACTCCGGTTGCCGGACACGCTACTGCCGCGGGTGTTCGGGGTCGACCGGCTGGCAGCGATTGGCGAGGAGGCCGATCGGCGCCGCTGGTTCGAGGAAACGACCATCGCCTACGCCGCCACGTTCGGTGTCCAGCATCCGGAGCTACCGGATCGCCCGGTCGGCACGAACCAGGACACGATGCTGATCCTGCATGCCCGCGCCCTGCTCACCACCCTCGGGAACACCGACGCCCGCGAACTGTCCATGGCCACGCTCATGGCCGAGCTCGTGGACCGGGAAACGCGGACCTGGGAGCCGGGGTCGGGCTCTCTGCCGTCCGGCTGCGACGTCGATGTGCTGGCCGAGGCCGTGACCGTCCTGATGCTGATTCCGGCGAAGAGCACCGAGGAGGCCGCGGAAGCACTGCGGCGAGTTCCTCAGTTCGCCCCGGACGCCGCCCACGAGTCCCGCTTCGCGGTGGCTCGCTGGGCACGCAACCGCTACCCGAACGGGCCGGACGAGCGCCTGGGGGTGCGCCCGCACCTGGTCGGCGACCGCCTGATGCTGAACACGCTCGGCCGCACCGAGCTGCTCGAGCCCGGCGACATCGCCGTCGCCACTCCGGTCCTGGTGCGCGCGCACGGCGAATTCCCCGACGCGCTCGAGCTGCTCATCGCACTCATCGACCGCGACGGCTCCCCGCTGTCCCCGGTCGTCACCGCGCTCCTGGACACCAGTGCCCCCGACCACGCCGTCGACCGCGCGATCGCCGCTTTGGTCGACCACACCCGCATCACGGACCCCGAGCACCTGGCCCATACCTTGACGTCTCCCGCGGACGGCCGCTTCCCGCACATCCGGGCCGCGCTGGCCGCTCTGTTCGCCGAACACTGCCGAAAGCTCGCCGAGGCCGAGCCCGGACGTCACCTCCCCGACCTCGTCGCGGCGCTGTTCGCTTTCTGCGGCGCCCTGGACCACTTGGGCCGCTACCGGGAAGCGCTCCCCGTGGCCGAAGAAGCGGTCACCGTCTGCCGGGAGCTGGCCGCCGCCGATCCCGGCCACCTCCCCGACGTCGCCCACGCCCTCAGCAACCTCGCGACCATCCTCGATCGTCTGGGACGGGGCAGGCACGCACTCGTCCCGGCCGAGGAAGCCGTCGCCATCTGCCGGGAGCTCGCCGAGACCGACCCCGGCTCCCACCGCTCCGACCTCGCTCAGTCGTTGGGGGACCTCGGGGCCACCCTGCGCAGCCTCGGGCGCTACCGAGAGGCGCTGGACGTGGCCGAGGAAAGCGTCACCCTGCACCGGAAACCGGCTGACGCCGAACGGGGACCCCATCGCCCCGGCCTCGCTGATTCACTGGGCAACCTCGCCGGGATCCTGCAAGCCTTGGGCCGTTTCGAAGAGGCTCTCGACTTGACCACAGAAGGCATCACCATCCGGCGGGAACTCGCCGAGACGGAACCCGGACGTCACCTGCCCCGGCTGGCCCGCGCCCTGATCGATCTCGGGACCACCATGCCCGGCCTGGGGCGGTACCAGGAGGCGCTCGAGCCCGCCGAGGAAGCCGTCACCATTTTCCGGGACCTCGCCGCGACAGCGCCCGAGCGCCACCTTCCCGACCTCGCCCACGCGCTCAGCAACCTCGGCACGACCCTGCACGGCCTGGGCCAGTACCAGAAGGCGCTGGAGCCCACCAAGGAATCGCTGGCCATCCGCCGCAAACTCACCGACGCCGAACCCGCGCGCCACCTCCCCGGCCTCGCCGAATCGCTCAGCAACCTCGGCGGCATCCTGCAGGGTGTGGGCCGCGTCCAGGAGGCACTGGGCCCGGGTGCGGAAGCCATCACCATTCGCCGCGGACTGGCCGGCACGGAGCCCGGACGCTACCTTTCCGACGTCGCTTATTCCCTGAACAACCACGGGTGCACCCTGCGCGCTCTCGGCCGTCACCGGGAAGCGCTCGACCTGAACGACGAAGCCGTCGTCATCCGCCGGGGACTCGCCGACGCCGAACCCCTGCGTCACCTCCCCGCCCTCGCCGAACTCCTGGTCAACCGGGCGTTCAGCCTCCGGGTCCTGGGGAGGCACGAAGAGGCGTTTCGCGCCGACCGTGGCGCAGTCGAAGCGTGGAAGGCCGCGGCCGCGATGAACCCCGAACTCCACGAACGAGCGTTCCGAAGAGAGACAGCTCGGCTTCGGCAGCGTCTGGTCCAAACCGGGCTTCCCGCGGAAGCCGTGCTGGCTGAGACGCCGTGATGGGCTCGGGGTTCGTCCGGTCGGTGGGCGCAGCAGGGTTCGAACCTGCGACCGCTCGGGTGTAAGTCAGGTGGTTCCTGCTGCTGACCTGCGAATCCAACGTTCCTCGCCGGTCGCGAGCACCATGTTCGGCCAGGTCAGTTCAGGACCGTTCAGCGTCATTGATGTCGCCGACTGATGTCATCGGAGCGAGCCTGCCTTCACCGCTCGCCCCCTGCTCCGGACTTCCGCTGGACGAGGTTTGAACGGATCTTGAACCTGCACTTTAACCTGCGCGCATCCACGACATATGACCGTTTTGGGGGCGCATTGGGGGTGCGGGGTCTCCTCAATCGAAAGCCCGCGTGTCGTCCGGTGCTTTCGCAGCACGCCTGAGCGCGCTCAGGTCGGCGGCGAGGTTACCGGCGCTGATCAGAGTGCTGGGGTGGTCGTCGCCGAGGACGCGCTTGCGGCGGGCGAGGGTGTCTTCATCCAGTTCGTAGGCTCGCTGGTGTTCACCCAGCGCTCTGAGGTCGGTGGCGAGGTTGCTCGCGCTTGCGAGGGTGTTGGGGTTGTCGTCGCCGAGGACGCGTTTGCTGCGGGTGAGGGTGTCTTCATCCAGTTCGTAGGCTTGCTGGTGTTCGCCCAGCTCTTTGAGGTCGGCGGCGAGGTTACTGGCGCTGATCAGGGTGCTGGGGTTGTCGTCGCCGAGGACGCGTTTACAGCGGGTGAGGGTGTTCGCATGCTGGGTGATCGGCCCGGACTGGGTCACCGGTCCGTTCGCGACTCCGACGACCTGGCTGTTCGTCGGTGGCGTCGGCGGGGCGTCGGAAGACTGCAGCCAGACGCTGACCCCAGCGCTGACCACCGTCAGCACCCCCACTACGACCCATGCCCACCAACTGTCCTTTACGTCGGTTGCGACGTTAATCGCCACCCCAAGGCCCGACGTAACTACCGCCGTGCCCAGCGCCCACGCCCATCGATGCCCTATACCGCTCACAAGCTCCAGGTTCGTTCATCAAGCAACCGATGCAACCGAGCCCTGCGGCAATCACCCAAACAGACTAGTGCTGGACTCAGCCGCGGTGTCGTGCCAACAGCGTTCAGCCTTCGTAGGGCAGCACGCTTCCACATCTCGACCAGCCTCTGAACTGCGCAGATGTCGGTCCGGCGGCCGACCAGCGGGATGAGGCGCGGCGAGCGGCGATCGAACGGGCGACCCGGTGCCCCCTGCCGGCCCTCCTGGGCAGGGGCGAGCTTGATGCTGTCGGTACGCTCGTGCGCGTGAGTGCCTTGAGTAGCGCAGCCGTCACCGAAGGTCAGGTTGAGGCAGTGCCGCCGACGTCGGACAGCAAGACGTTCGCGCGTGCCTTCGCCGACATCAAGGCCGGTTTCCGAGCCCGCGAGCTGTGGGGTCACCTCGGCTGGCAGGACATCAAGCAGCGCTACCGCCGCTCGGTGATCGGGCCCTTCTGGATCACGATCAGCCAGGCGGTCATCGCGCTCGGGCTCGGGCTGCTGTACTCGCAGCTGTTTCACTCGTCGATCGAGGTGTTCCTGCCCTACTTGTCCACCGGCTTTATCTTGTGGGGCTTCATCAGCGGCTGTCTGTCCGAGGGCATGGAGACGTTCATCGCCAACGAGGGGATGATCAAGCAGCTCCCGGCGCCGTTGAGCGTGTACATGCTGCGGACCGTGTGGCGGCAGACGCTGCTGCTGGCGCACAACATGATCGTCTACGTCGTGGTGCTGGTGATCTTTTTCAATGCGCTCGACGGGCCGTACTCGCTGACGAAGGGAGCGGTGACCCCTGCGTTCGATGCCTGCGCTGGCACGTTTTGCCACCCCGGGTTGAGTTGGTCGATCCTGCTGGCCGTTCCCGGCTTCGCGCTGTTGGCTCTGAACGCGGGCTGGGTGACGTTGCTGCTGGGCATCATCTCGACCCGCTTCCGCGACATCCCGCAGGTCGTCAACTCGCTGATCCAGCTGCTGTTCTACGCCACGCCGATCGTCTGGCCGGTCGATCAGTTGATGTCGGGCGGCGCCCGAGCCGGCGTCTCGTGGGCACTGCCGTACATCACGGCGAACCCTCTGTACCACTTCATTCAGGTGGTGCGTGCACCGTTACTCGGTCAGAGTTTCACGGTCGGTAACTGGGTCGTGGTCGGCAGCATCACCGTCATCGGCTGGTCCCTCGCGCTCGTCGCGATGCGCAACTACCGTGCCCGCGTCTCTTACTGGGTGTGACCCAACACGGTCAGCCCGGATAAGTCCGACGACCCGCGAGTAGCCCTACACGAAGACCGGCCAGCGGGGTCACGTTCGCGCTCCCGGCGCGCGCGTTGTACTGGGCCACAGGCAGGTCAATGGAGCAGGTAGTCGGGCACGCTGACCAGCACGTACCCGATGATCGCACCGATGGGTGACCACAGCATGTGGACTAGTGCGCGGCGATGGTGATGGATCATGGCGGCCAGATAGATGACCAGTGCGGCGGTGACAATCAGGGGCAGTGGCTGCGCGGAGACAACCGCACCGATCGAACCGATAACGTCAGGGTTGTCGATAATCGCCACGCCGGCGGAGGCGTTGATCAGGTCGCCGACGAGGATGCCGATCACGACGCCGATCGCGGTGCCTCCCGCGGACGTCGGCCGGAATCCAGCGAGTGTGATTATCGGCAGCACGACCCCGGCGGCGATCGCGGCCAGAAACCAAAAAGCAAGCCGTCCGATGACGGTGCCGTAATTAAGCGCGAACGGGCTGGCGATCATGTCTGTGGCGTAGTACGCGACGACTGCAGCGCACAGCAGCAGGACGGTTGCGGTCGCAGCCTCGGTAAAGCGCCCGCGAGTGGCGACCACCAAGGCGAGGCAGCCCCACACGGCAATGCTGTGCCCGACCAGGTGCCAGCCTGGATCGGCGTCCTGTGCGACCGCAGCGAACACTGTCACCGCGACTGTGACGGCGATCCCAAAGATTGTCACTGCCGGCGAGGTTCGCCATGGAGATGCCAGTGTCTTCAGCGACCTCCATGGCGAACCTTCGGTCAGCGACGAGAACAACGAATTCATGATTGCGACGATAGCAGTACTACGACATCTGTTCCATGCTTACCGACCACTCCTATTTCCGAGGAGGCTGGTCAGAATATCGTTTCGTAGACCTGGACGTTGAGGACAGAGTCGTTCCAGGCGCCAATGCCTGGGGTGTCGAGCCGAAAGTAGCCGAGCCCTGCTGCGTTGTTGGAGAGACGCACCGAATTGCAAGTACTGATTCCCCGGATCGAGGACAGGTGACCCGACCACCACGGGGTCGGGAAGATGCGGTACCCCGCCGAGTCGCAGGGGCCAGAGTCGCCGTAGATGACAGAGGAGGTGCCGCCGTAGTTCGCGTTCTCGTACCAGATCATGAGCGCCTGGTCGGCCAACGCGCTACTGCTGTGAGCAGCGAAAAGATGCGAGTGCGCATCGGACTGCGACACGGTTGAGCAGTACTCGGCCGCGATGGTTCTGGACCCGTCACCCGCTGGCGCACTCAAGTTTGCCGCGCAGAACTTGTTCGGCGTTGCAGCGTCCGAAGCGGGAGCTCCCAGCAGCGCGCCCACCGCAACGACCGCAATCGCGGCAGCAATTTTCTTGATCATCGTTCCCCTCTTTCCCTCATTGCCGATACCTAAGACAGAGGAAGGTGCGATGATGCGAAGACACACCGTTGCATAAACTGCAATCCGGCCGCGCTTCTTGATTGACCAACGATTCTCCCCCTGCGGCAGATGACGCTATCAGCGCGGCGGGAAGTCACCTATGCGCCAAAAGGGTGATCAATAAACGCGGCGGGACTCCAAGGAGTGAGCGCTTCACCGCCGGTTCGGTCGGCAGTTCAGCGTGGTCTGCCCGATGCAAACCCGAAGTTCGGAGCCTTGGAGCACGTGTGGCGCACAGGCTTGAACGTAGGCGAGTGAGACTAGGCCGCCGGAGTCAGCATGGCTGGTAGGCGGTGATCTGGTTTCCTTCGCCGTGCTGCTGGGTGAGCGTCAGGTGGCCGATCTGGGGGCCGGGTTCGGGGCCGGTCGTGCTGGCGAGTCCGCCGAAGTCGAGTGCGCAGGCGTCCACGGTGAGGGTGCCGGCCGGGCCGGGCGGGGTGGCCTGGCCGGGCAGCCACAAGCGGTTGACGTAGCCGCCAGCTGCTGCTGCGCGTCCGGTCTGAACACGAAGCACGCATCGGCGACCGCGTCGGGCGTGGGCCGGGCGATGCGTTCGGCCAGGAAGTTCACCATGCTCGCCGGGGTCCGCGGCAAGATCCGCGCCACGGCCTGCTCGTGCGCCTGGGCTAGCTGTTGACGCTCGACCTCCGCCGTCTGGGCCGCGTGCACCGCGAGCATCACCGTCGAGGTCACCAGCGGCGCCACACCGGCCGTCGCGGTGACGATGAGGTGCGTCCGCCGACGCCGCCACCAGCCCAGCCGTGCCCCGGCGACCGCGGCGAACCCCATCGCGCCGATCCCGGCGAGCAGACCCCACCACCACGGGTCGACGTAGCTGAGCAGGACGACGTCGACTACCAGCAGCGCCGTGGCGGCTGTGTAAGCCACCCCCAGCCGCCGCCGGACGCCCACCAGGGCAAGGCAGCACCAGGACTCCCCCGCCGATCGCCCACGGCAACCAGGGCCAGTCCGCCAGCACCCCGAGCATCGGCGCGACGACGGTGGAGACCGCCAGCAGCGGCCACCGGACGGCACGCTCGATCGCGGCCCGCCGGGTCCGGCGCGCGTCGTCGTGTCGCAGCGCGCGGAGGCCGGCCGCTTCCAACCTGTCGAAGAATTTTCCCTCACCCATCAGGCCAGGAGCCCGGTGAGCTGCGATGATGCGAGTTACGATCGAACACGTGAGCGATAGACCCAGTTGGCTGACCAGCACGCCGGACATGAGCGAACCCGATGACCTGCCGGTCCGGTCGATGCGCGAGTTCGTCTGGTGCCTCAACCGCAAGCACCGGCGAGTGCTGGCCGGCGGCAACGGTGGGTACCACCACGGGATGCATCTCTCGACGGTGTCGTGCAACCGATGCCGGGCGCGTCGGTGGCCGCGGTGCAGCTGGCTGATCGTGGACCACCGCACACCGATGCCGGTGGAGCAGGCCGACCGGCCGGACGACCGTCGCTCACAGATCCTGGTGGTCGCCCGCCGGCCCGCCGCCCGGGCCGGGATCGGTCGGCTCGAGATCCGTCTCCGAGACGCCGTCATCGCCACCGCCGATGTGCAGCTGTGCGGGGTCGACCACCGCGGCATCGTCCGTCACATCGAAGTGGACCCCGCGTACCGGCTGCGCGGGTTCGCCACCCTGCTGCTGGACGCCGCACAGGCGCGCGGACCCGACTACCACTGGTCGACGACAAGGCTCGACCAGTCCGAAGACGCGCAGGACTTCTGGGCCTACCAGGACCCCGCCGAACCCCTGCACCTGGGAGAACCGTACTACTGCACCCACATGCGAGAAGCCAACGGCGAAATGGGGTAACCCAACGCAGGGTTGCGCTCGCTTGAACAGCCCCCGCGACCCCATCGCTAGGGTTGCGGTTGAGTCGAACTGCAAAGGGAGGCGACAACGTGAGTCAGGCCGAGGGTTTGACCGAGGCGTCAGCACGCGAACTGGCTGACACTGCCTGCAAGAGGGCGGGCGTCGACGGCGCAAATGCCGAGCTCATCAGGATTGGTTCGAACGCGGTATTCCGGCTCCCGGACCATGTCATCCTTCGCGTCGGACGAGAGCGGGACGGGTTCGACAAAGCTCGACACCAAGTCGACGTAGCGCGTTGGCTTGCATCCGAAGAATTCCCCGCCAACCGTGCCCTGAATATTCCACAGCCGGTTGACGCGTTAGGCCATCCCGCAACTTTCTGGGAATCCGTTTCTGAAGAGGAGAAGTATGCGCCTATCGCGGATGTGGCCAGAATTATTCGCGATCTACATGAGTTGCACGCACCCGTCAGCCTTGACCTGACGACAATGAAGCCCTTCGTGGAGATCGAAGGCCGCCTTAATGAGGCGCGCAGTCTTGCTCGGGACGATGAAGCCTATTTGCGTGGGCGGATCAGAGAATTGAAGGCAAGCTATGAGCACCTTGAATTTCCGCTGCCGCAAGGCGTCATACACGGTGATGCGAACGTTGGAAACGTCATTCTCTCGCGAGAAGGCGTCCCCTACCTTATCGACTTGGATAGTTTCTGTGTAGGTCCGAGGGAGTGGGACCTAGTGCAGACTGCATTGTTTTACGAACGGTTCGGATGGCACACCGCCGAAGAGTATCGAACCTTTGTTGATACGTATGGATTCGACATCATGAAGTGGGTCGGCTATGAGACATTGGCTGGCTATCGCGAGATCGCCATGACTCTCTGGCTTGCAGGAAAGGACTCCGAGGACGCAGCTCAGGAGGTGCGTAAGCGGGTCTCTGCAATTAAGACAGGTGGAGACCGCCGCGACTGGGCGCCTTTTTAGCACCTTGCGGCGTCCACAGTCGCGCGGTGGACACCCTGTCGAAGAAGTCCTTGGCTTCTGCGGTCTGGCCGATCCCGGTGAGGCGCGTGCGAAATTCATCTACGTACGCGCCACATCGGGCGGATTTCAGCGACTCGCCAATGTCTATTGCCCTAAGGGCGACTTCGCAGGCTTTGCCTACATCTCCATTGTCAAGATGAGAGTCGGCAAGAACCATGGTTACAAAGAAATCGCTCCGCACGTAGCCGCTAGCCGTTGGCCCAAGAGACTGCGTTGCGTACGTGACTCCATCATTTGGGCGGCCGAGGTCCCGGTTGCAGTGGCCAAGTTCGGCGGCTAATTCAGCCTCGTTGAAGTACGAGAACCAGTCGGCAGGGTCATTCTCGGGATCACGCCTCTCGAACTCTTTAACGGCTGCCGCCATTGCCTTGTCGCATCCGGCCGAGTCGCCCAGTCGAGCAAGGGCCCGGGCTTCCATTGCATGAAAATGAGCGGCAGCGCTTGCCGATCCCGAAAGGGTTGTGCCCATTCGCGCTGTCCTCGCAAGGTTGGCCGCTTCTTTGTAGCGGCCCAGAAATGTCGCCTGATGACTCATCGCATCGAGGACGCTCGCGCCTAGCAGGCGGTCGTCGGCGCTTTCCGAGATCCTAAGTGCCTGAATGAAATACCGCTGCGCCAGTCCGTGCAGCCCGGCATCGTATGACATCCAGGCGCCCAGTAGAGTCGCTTGCGTTGCCGACTTGAAGAGTTTTGTTCTGACTGCCTTGTTGGTCGTTTGTCCTGCGAGCAGGCCAGTCAGGTCTGTTCGCAGGAATTCAATCAAGGCCCTTCGCGCGTGACCGCCTCCGTGTTCACCGTCGAGCGCGTCGAACATTTCGGTTGTCTTTTGGATCCCTCGGACGTCTGCTTCACCCACTTTGCGCTTACCAGTGTCGCTCAGGACGTCATCGCGTGTCGTTACAAGCCAGGACAACGCCGCTTCGTTCCAGGCAGCCGCATTCGCGGGAGCGTCGAGCAACGTCGACATGCTGTCGATATCTGCCTGCCATAGTCGCCCGACGGAGTTAACGCTGTCCGTGATTTGATCGGGATAGTCGAGCCCGAGGTCGGCTCGCACCTTCTGCGCCTTGCCGAAGCCAATCTCTGTCAGACCGATCCGCCGGCCGAGACGCTGCCCGAGTGCGCCTGCTATTGCCGCACGAGTCTTGGCATCGCGCGGCACCATCCCGTCGAGCCATCGGCGGACGTACGTGTGGCTGAATGTCTTGCCAGCCTGTCCTCCGACGGCTCGCGCGAAGACCTTGAGACCCACGGTCCCGTCCTCGCGCAGGTACCCCGCCTCCAACATCAGGGCTTCGAGTTGATCGTTGCCCACTCGCTCTCCTCCCCCTTCGACTGTGCCCCCACTGTACGAGTGTGCCCCCCAGTGTGCCCTGTTCGTGCAGCTCAGGGGCCTGTTTCATGGAGTCATCAACATCACCGGGCCGAAGCGCCCCGGCACCAGGAGGCGAAGATGACCAAGAACCCATTCAGCGTCAAGACTGGCGGAGGCGCACTCAGGAAGCTGATCGTCGCACTGGCAGTGCTAGCCCTACTAGCCCTGGTGATCAAGCATCCACACGACGCGGCCGGCATGGTCCATACGGCCAAGGACCAGGGGGGCGGAATCGTCGACAGCGTGGCGCAGTTCTTCCGCGATTTGGGCAATGGCTAGGCCTGGTCGCCGCGCAGCTGCTCCACGGACTCCCGTAGCGACTTCACCTCGGCTTGCAGGTCGGTGAGCTGGGATGACAGTTGCTCCAAGGTGGCCGGCTCGCGGCCGGGGGTGGCGGCAACAACCCGTCCAACGCCAGGCCGGGACATGATCCAACCCTCTTCTTGCAAGAACCCCAGCGCACGTTGGGCGGTGGCCACTGCGACCCCGAACCGTGCAGCCACGTCTCGCTGATTAGGCAGCTGAGACCCAGGTGTCAACGTTCCTGACTTGATCTCTTCTCGAAGCTGCTGCGCGATCCACTCGAACGTGGCCTGACCTGCGCGTTCCGCGTGGCTGTCCATGCTCCAGACCTTACCGAACGAGAACGTTCCGAACTAGTTCACTCGATCGGCCGATTCCAACTCCGAACTGATCCAGACTAGTTTGGAGACATCGCCAAGACGAAAGGATCTACCCGATGAGCACCACCCGCCCCAGCCGCCGCCAGATCGAGACGGACGCCACCGACCTGGATTTCGACCTGTACGCGGACACCACCGGCCTGGCCGGTGACGACGTCCTGGCCGACGACGGTGTCGCCGGGCTGGCCGATCTGGTCGACCTCTACGCGGAAATCGCCGAGATCGACGCCGCGCTGGCCGAGCTCGACGCCCCGATCGCCCCGGTGATCACGCTGCCGACCGTCGCGACGCTGCGCGAGTTGGGGGAGGTGGCCTGAGATGGCGGAGCGTCTGTTCGTCCCGGCTGCGTTCGCTCGGCTGCTGGCCACGATGCCGCCCGCCTCGGCCATCCGTGAGGACCGCGAGTACTGGCTGGACATCGCCTACACCACGATGCGTGGCGAGTTCACCGGCCCGCACGGGCTGAGCGCCATGCGCCTGGCGCGGGTGTTCCAGGCCGCGCTGGCCGCCACCCGCGAAGAAGCCAAGCGCGGCCCCTCGAACCTCGCGGCCTGACTTTCCCCGCACCGCCTTTCCGGCGCAGTTTCCGCGCCCCACAAAGCAATTCCGCATTCACCTCGGGGCACCGCCATGCCTGCACCCCGGCGCCACCCGCACGAAAGGACCGATCATGACCGCCACGCTCACCACCGCGATCGCGGCCCGGTTCACCGACCTGGCCCACACCCTGACCCGCAACGCCACGCTGCTGGCCACGGCCGGCCTGCCGGAGATCGTGACGAGTGCCCGGGTGAGCGTCTACGGCGACGTCGCGGCGCAGCTGCGCCTGCTGGCCGAGGACGCGCAGCAGGGGACCGAGGGCAACCCGCTGGTCGTCGTCCCGGCCGAGGGCAACGTCGCGGCGCAGGTGGCGCACCGGTTCGAGGCGCTGGCCGGGCTGCTGGCCGCCAACGCCCGCCTCCTGACCCGCCGCACCCGCGACCTGGTGATGCACCGCCGCGCCGGGGTGTACCGCGACGTCGCGGCGCAGCTGCGCCTGCTGGCCGCCACCGAGCGGGAGGCCGCGGTGGCCTACCGCCCGCACATCTCCCGGGCGCCGCTGTCCAACACCGCGCCGATCAGCCCGATCGCCACGTTGGCCGCCACCCGGGCCCCGCGGGTCCGGCGGGAGTTCCTCGAGTCGCTGGTGGCCGCGATCGCCAAGCGACGCGCACAGAGCTGGTCGGTGGCGCGGCTGACGCTGTGGCTGCGGACCACGCTGCGGGACCCGCAGACCGACGCGGTCCACCCGTGTGCGGAGCGGTCGTTCGTCTCCTACGTCACCGCGCTGTTGGCCGCCTCGCCGGTTCGCCAGCTGCGCGCCGCCTGATCCGCCGCCACATCCCCTCTGCCAGCTCCTTCCTTCCTGAAAGGACAGTCGATATGTCGTGGATTGGTTCGCTCGCTGCGAAGATCGCCGCCCGCTTCGATGACCGCGCCCCGGTGTTCTACGCCGCGGACATGGTCGCCTTCGCCCTGCGGGGCGGGAAGTGGCACGTGCTGGTGATCCAGCGGGGCTGGAACCCGCATAAGGGCAAGCTCGCCCTTCCCGGCGGCCACGTCGATGCGGGGGAGACCTCGCGGGAGGCCGCGGTGCGGGAGCTGGCCGAGGAGACCGGCGTCACGCTCCCGGCGTCAGCGCTGGTGCACCAGGTCGGGGTGTTCGACGCTCCCGGCCGCGACGCCCGGGGCCGGTACGTCTCCGTCGCCTACGCCGTGGTGTTCCCGGGGCAGGCGCCGGACCCGGTCGCCGCCGACGACGCCGCAGCGGCGGAGTGGATGCCGGTACGGGTGGCCGTCAAGGTCGCTGCCGCGGGCGGGTTCGCGTTCGACCACGACCGCATCCTCGCCACCGCGATCACGGCGGTCAACCTGCCCCGTTCGCTGCGCACGCAGCTGGGCCGGGAGGAGAAGCCGTGACGCAGCTGCGGTTTCCCTGCTCGGTGTGGCTGCTCGGCCGGGGCACGATCGAGGGCTGCTGGGAGTACCGCACCGCCGACCCGTGGGCGGTCACCCTGCACCTGGACGGGCAGCGGTGGATGTTCGCCCGCGAGTTGCTGTTCGCCGGTCTGACCGAACCGGCCGGGGACGGCGACGTGCAGGTCATGCCCGACACCGGCGGCCACACCGGCCTGCTCAACGTGCTGCTGAGCTCGCCGACGGGCGTCGCGCGGCTCCCGATGGCCCGCGCCACCGTCACCAGCCTGCTGGAGGCCGCCTACGCCTTGGTCCCGGCGGGGCGCGAGGCCGCCGCCGTCGACTGGCCGGCCGAATGGGCGCGCCTGGCCGCCCCGCCCGCTGCCGCCTGAGTTCTCGCGTCCCGCGCCGCCCCGTCTCGTGTCCTGTTTGGAGACTCCGTCATGTCCCTTGCCACGATCCGCACGGCAACTCCCGCCACGGTCCCCGCCACCGCGCCGGAGGCTGCCGACGATGACGCGCCGTTCTACCCGCCCAAGGCGCCCACCATGACGGTGGCACTGGCCAAGCAGATGGCCGCCACCGCCTACCACCAGGCCGAGCAGCGGGTGGCCCGGCTGGCTCGCCAGCTGCTGCCCCAAGCGGCCTGCCCGGATGACCGGATGCGGCTGCTGTTCCTCTACGCGGCCGAGGAAACCTACCTGGCCGGGGTGTTCCCCGCGGTCCACCCCGAGCACCCCGAGCGGTGGCAGACGGGCGTCACCGCCCACCAGCTCACCGGGGAGCTGGCCGGGATGATCGCCCACGCCGAAGAGACCATCGCCACCGGCCACCCCTACCGGCCCGGCGGGTTCGAGGCCGACACCGGCCGCCACGCCGCACAGGCGATGGCCTACTACGTCACCGACCCCAACCCGGTGAGCCGGGCGGGCGTCCTGGACGCACTCGCCGGCCACCTGCGCACCCGCGGGTTCCCGCCGCGCGCGGTCGAGCTGGTGACCGACGTCGCGGCGGCCCTGCGGGTGACCGCGATCAGCGGCAACCGGGCGCCGGTCATGCCCGCCGCCTGAGCCGATGAGCTCCCTGTCGGTGGATCTGAGCGGCGACTTCGACGGCTACTGCGATCTGACGCTCCCGGAGCCGACGCCGGAAGGCCGCCGCGCCTTCACCCTGATCTCCGACCTGATCGATACCGACACGGAGTCGTTCTTCGGCCGGGGGTTCTGTCACTGGCTGGCCGGTGCGGTTGCCTCGGTCACCGGTTGGGACTTGCTGACCGTCGATGTCCGCTGGGCCGGTGATGACACCTGGCGCCCCGCGCACAGCGGGGCGTTGACCCCGGCCGGGACGGTCCTGGACATCTTCGGCGACCACGACTGCGACGACGTGCGCGACCGCTACCAGGGCGACGACGTCGCCGAAACCCGCACCCGGGTCGTGCGCAGCCCCGACATGCCCGGGGACGTGCTGACCGGCGTCGACGACCTGCGCGGGGATCCCCTGTGGTGGGCGGACAAGTTGAACACCCCCGAGCTGCAAGGCCTGGTGCTGCACTTCGCCCGTCTGATCCTCACCAACCACGGCCACGGCGACCACATCGATCCTTCCGCGCGGCCGGGTTCCGCGCATGTGCCTGCACCGCAACCGAAATCCGACACGCCCGCACCTGCACCCGATCCGAAAGGGACAGTCATGTCTTCCATTCCTGAAGAAGTCGGCCGCCTCAACGCCGTCCTGCAGGCGATCCCCGTGGCCACGCTGGGGGCGCTGAGCGAATCCGAGTTGCCCCCCGAGGTCCGTGCGGCTCGTGACGCGATGAGCGGCCTGGGCAGCGAAGTGCTGGGGGTCCTGGGCAACACCGCGGGCGCCGCGGGCGCCGCGCAGTCGCTCAGCCACGCCATGGCGATGCTGGATCGAGCCAACGAAACCCAGCAGATCCTGAAGATGCACTACGGCAAGGCGTTGGCCTCTGCGCAGCAGGCCCACAGCCACGTTCAGGCCGCGATCATCCACCACGGGCAGGGAGCCCGGTGATGCCCGCGGCGAACCTCACCGACCACGACGACGCGGCGGGCACGGTGCTGCTGCTGCGCCGCCTGGTCGAACGCAACGGAACCTGGGTGCTGGTCAAGGTCTTCGCCGCCATGGCGGTCTGGCTGGGGCTGCACCTGACCCGCGCCGCGCTGGTCCTGGTGGTGCGGCTGCTGACCGGGGCGATGGCCCGCGCCGACCGCTACACCACCATCGCGGTCCTGACCCCGCCCACCGGGCGGGTGAACCACTACTTCGACGCCCACAACGGCACCGACTACGACCCGCACCACTTCGAGCACACCAGCCCGGCCGGGCACGGCCCGCCGGGACCGCGGATGCACTGGGAGGCAGCACATGCGTGAACTCCACGACGACCTCGACGACCTCAAGACCCGCGCCGGACGGTCCGACCGGGTGGTGGGCCCGGGCGAGATGTCCGGGCTGCTGACCGAGAGCGCGGAACTGCTGCCCGGGATGCTGCTCGGCACCGTCACCTTCACGGTGGTGGCGTTGCTGGTCACCACCGCCTGGATTGCTGTCGGCGCGATCGTGTTGGCGGTCGCGCTGGGGCTGCGGGCCCTGTGGCACACGGTGTTCCTCGTCCGCGCCGGGCTGGAGCTGCGCTCCCGGCTGGCCACCGACGCCCGCGAGCTGGCCGAGTGGGCGCGCGAGCACGGCGTCGACCACGAAGAGGGGTGGTGACCATGGCACGGGACACCCGCTGCCGCACGCGGCAGGAGACGGCGGTGGCGTGGACCAGCGGCCACGCGGCCGAGCTGGCCGGTGTGGTCGTTCCGCTGATCGGCGGGGCGCTGTTCACGCCGTGGCTGGACCTGATTTCCGTTGCCTGGGCCGCGATGTGGGCGGCGAACGAGATTCGGTTGCGCCGCACCACGGCCACCGCTCGCCAGGCCGCGGTGGCTACCCGCCCGGCCCGCCCCGCTCTGACCACCGGCACCGCCGCCGACGGCGGGCAGCCCCCGGCGCAGGCCGGGCCGCGCAAGGAGGCATCCCGATGAGCTGGTATAGCGACCGGGCCGAGCAGGCCCGTGCCGACCGCACCACTAAGGCCGAGCAGGACCGCGCCAACCGCCAGCAGCAGCTCGATCAGCAGCTGCGGATGACGCAGCTGAGCCTGGCCGAGTCCCGCCAGGACAAGGCCGACGCCCACGCCGACCGCGAAGCCGCCCGGGCGCGTCGGACCGCCCGCGCCACCGCGGCGCGGGCGTGGGCTGGGCGGCACGTGGTGGATCTGCTGATCTACCCGCTGATGATCGTCTCGGCCGCCATCGCCGTGCCGACCGCGGCGGTGTGGGGCGCGGCGAAGCTCGGCCACACCGGCGGGCTGCTGCCGGTCCTGTCGGAGTGGGGCATGGTCGCCTTCTCCATCGCCGTGCACGTCTCCCGCGTCCGGACCCCGGACCGCCCGGTGTGGGCGTTGCAGCTGGGGACGTGGTGCTTCGCCGCGGTCGGGTTCGCCATCGCCGTGATCCGCGGCGCCACCACTCCCGAGGGCGGCGGCTGGGATCTCGGGTTCGTGATGGGCCTGGTCTCGATCGCCGGGGTCGCGGCGCACCAGCTGGTGTCCGCCGCGCCGCGCCGGTCGGCGGCCGAGCGGGCCGCGCGCACCCTGGCGCGGCAGGAACTGGCCGAGCGGCGAGCCGAGCTGGCCACCCGCAAGGTGGCCGCCGCGCGGGTCGACGCCGCGCGGCGGGCCGCGATCGTGCACGCGGTGGCCGAGATCGACCCGGACGGCACCGCCCGGCTGGTGTTCCAGTCCGGCCGCTACACGCTGCGCCGCGGGAAGTTGCACCAGGTGGCGGTCGCCGGCCTGCCGGTCGACCCCGCCCCGGCCGGGGAGGTCGGCGACACGGTCGCGGATGAGGCCGCCGCGTACCTGGCCGGGCTGCACTTCCGCAGCCTCGCCGACAACGGCGGAGAGGAGACGACCCCGTCGGACGAGGGGGAGGGGCCCGGCGGGGTCGCCACTCTCGACCCTAAGCCGCCTCTGCCCGACCTGCCGATCGCTGATGCGGGTGACACCCGCACGGACCAGCCCGACCAGCCGTCGCGCGCGGTTCCGGCGCGGCGCACACCGCCAGCGCGGCGCACGGCCCGGGCGAAGGTCACCGAGCCCAAGCGTCGCACGCTCGATCAGCTGCGCGAGGAGTTCAAGACCGCGCTCGCGGCGCGGCCGGCCGGGTTCGACCCGGACAACGGGGAATCGATCCGCCGCACCTTGCGGTGCGGCAAGAAGTTCTCGGTGCAGCTGCGCGACGACTACCGCGACGGCCGCATCGGCTGATCCCGACCCGCACCCGCCGGGCAGGGCCGAACCACCGCACCCCGTTGCCCGGGACGGTGATCGGGCCTGCCCGGCGGCGTGCGCGCCACCCACCGCAGGAAGGCACCAGCCATGAACCCGACCGACCACGACGACGAGAACACCACCGACACCACGCCCACCGTCGGGCTGGCCGGAGACCTGGCCACCGTGCACCACCTGCCCGCCCGCCCCGACGGCAGCGGTCCGGCGATCGAAGGCGAGATCGTCTCCGAGGAAGAGTGGGCGCTCTACACCGACCAGCAGGCGCAGCGGGCCTGGCGGTATGCCGAGTACCGCCGCCAGGGCGCGGCGGTGGTCAAGGCCACCCGCACCGCGGTCACCCACCAGCGCACGGTCGCGTCGGCGAAGTTCGCCGGGCGGCACACCGCCTACGTCTTCGGTGGCGCCGGAGTCGTCGCCAAACGCGTGTGGGAGGCCAAGACGAACTCCCGCTATGAGCGGCTGCTGCGCGCGGCGGAGGCGCGCGGGGATGCCGAGGAGCTCAAGCACTGGGAGGAGCGGGCGGAGCTGGCGAAGGAGAAGCGGCACCGCCGCGCGATGGACTGGCTGGACGTCCCGGTCAAGGTCGGCAAGGCGCTGCTGCTGGGCCTGCTGGTGTCGATCGTGGTGCTGTTCGGGATCGGCTGCCTGCTGGCCGTCTCGTTCAAGGACTTCTCGATGATCGGGGCACCGTTCGGCGCGGTCGCCGACGTGATCCGCTGGGTAGCCATCGCGGTGTCGGTGGCGTGGGGTCCGTTCCTGCTCGCGGCCCCGTGGATCGGACTGGCCGGGCTGCACCACATCGGCCGGCGAGCCGAGGCCACCCCCGGCTGGCTCGCCCGGTCCGACGCAGCGGGGTCGGACATGTCCACCCTGGTGACCGCGGACGGGATCATCGCCGCACTGCGCCACCTGGGCATCCCGGCGATGAACAAGGCGATCAAGGACGGATGGATTCCGAAGTTCGAGCTGAACCCGGCCCGGGAGGGGTCGGGGGCGTTCAAGGGGTACCGGGCGATCGTGGACCTCCCGATGGGTGTCGCGCCGACGATGGTCGCGGACCGGCGGGAGGTGCTGGCGAAGAACCTCAACCGCAACCCGGTCGAGGTGTGGGCGTCGGACTACGGACGCGAGAAGGGCGGCAAGGCCGGGTACCTGAACCTCTACGTCGCCGACTCCGGCGTGATGGACAAGCCGACTCCGGAGTACCCGCTGCTGCACGAAGGGTCCACGGACGTCTTCGCCGGAGTCCCGATCGGGATCACCCAGCGCGGCGACGTCGTGTCCATCCCGATCAACGGGTCCAACGCGGTCTTCGGCGGCCAGCCTGGCCAGGGAAAGTCCAACGCGGTCCGGGTCATGGTCCTGGGCGTGAGTCTGGACCCGCTGGCCGAAATCCGGGTCCACGTGTTCGCCATGAACGGCGACTTCGACGCCTACGAACCCCGCCTGTCCCGCTACGAGAAGGGAGCGACGTCCGAGCACGTCGAGTCCGCGCTGGACCACCTCGAAGAGCTGTACGCCGAAGTCGGACGCCGGGAAGGGCGGCTCGCCGAACTCGGGGCGAAGAAGCTGACCCGGCAGATCTCCGAGGCCCACGACGACATGCGCCCGCTGTTCGTCGGGTTCTCCGAGTGCCACGAGCTGTTCGGGCACTCCGAGTACGGCAAGGCGGCCGCCGAGCTGGCGGTCAACATCGTCAAGCGCGGCCGCAAGACCGGCGTCTCCACCGTCTACGACACTCAGTCCTCGCGGGCGAACGCGATCCCGTCGCAGCTGGTGGAAAACGTCGGTGCGAACGGGTGCTTCGCGGTCAAGACGTGGCGCTCGAACGACGGGTTCCTCGGGGACGGGTCCTTCGCGGCCGGGATCCGGGCGACGGAGCTGCGGTTCAACGTCGACCGGGGAACCATGGTCGCCACCGGCATGACCGATGAGCTGTTCGAGATCATCCGGACGTTCTTCGTCGAGGTCGACGACGACCGCGGGTGGGACGCCGCCGCCGATGTCATCGCCCGGGCCATGGCCCAGCTCAAGCCCGGCACCCCGGTGGCCGGCGCCCGGCCCGCGCGGGAGCTGGAAACCCCGCGTGACCTGCTGGAAGACGTCGCCGAAGCGCTCGGTGAGGACGAGAAGGCCAAGGCGACCGACGTCGTGGCCCGGCTGCGCCAGCTCGCCCCCGACCACCGGCCCTACCAGGGCCTGAACGCGGACAAGCTGGCTGCCCAGCTCGGTGCGCTGGGAGTCAAGGTCACCAAGGTCGGAGTCCTCACGGTGTTCACGGAGCGTGTCCGTAAGGCGCTGGCCGAGCGACCCACGGACGCCTAGGGAGGGAATCCGCCCGCGCTCGCCCCACCCCGCCGACAGCGGGGTGCGAGGCGAGCGGATTCCCTGCGCTCCCTCGTTCCCTTCGACCGCATCGTCGCTGATCAGACCTAGGGAACGCGCTCAACTGGCCGGGAAGGGAATTTTCCCTTCCCGACCCCGGATTCCCTTGCTCGTTCCCTTGCGAATCCGCGGTTCGTCACACCCACCGTTCGTCACTCTGTGTCATTTTCTGGGAGGTTGTCATGGGTTTGTTCAGCGGCGCCGCCACCCGCGACCGCAAGGCCGAGCGCGAGCGGGCGGAGACCGAGGCGACGGAGGCGATCGCCGCGCACGAGATCGGGCACGCCATCGGCTGCGCCGCCGCCGGGATCGAGGTCCGCTGGGTCCGGCTGACCGACCACGGTGGGCAGGTCTCCCACGCCGAACCGGACTCCGGCGACCAGGCGCAGGTCGACGGCGCGCTGGTGATGACCCTGGCCGGCTGGGCCGCCGGGGCGGAGTGGGTGCACCGTCACCACGGCTACTCCCGCTCGGCCGCGTTGTCCTGGGCGCGGCAGGGTTCCCGCTCGGACTGGGCCGAGTTCCGCCGCATGAAGCGCTACGGCTCCCACGGCGGTGGCTGGTACGAGCGGGAGGCGCAGAAGCTGGTGCGCGCCAACTGGTCCCGGATCGAGAGCTACGTCCGCCAGCTGCTGCGCATCGGCCGCCTTCCCGGCGGCTACTTCACCTGATCCTGCCCCGTCTCGCCGACGTCGTCCGGCGAGCACCGAGCCCCGCCCCCTTGAACGGCCGCCGGACCGGTGGCCGGCGCTTGTCATGCCCTGCCGGTCCGGCGCCACCCACCCACACACCACCGACCACAAAGGAGCTTCGCCATGTTCCTGTCTCCGCCCGACCTCTCCACCACCGACGCCTACGCCTGCCGGGGGGTGCACACCCCGACGGTGGTCGTCGATGACGACGGCGCGGTGCTCGCCGTCGGGGCGACCCGGCCCGCGGACGCGCTGGAGATGATCCGCGATGCCGCGCCCGGCGGGCTGGTCCCGACCCGGGAGGACGCCGCGGTGTTCCGGCTGCGCTGGTTCGCCTACACCCACCCCGACCGGCCCGGCGACCCGGTGACCCGCCCGGCCGCACCGGGCGAGGACGGCGCGTTCCCGGTCGTGATCTGGCGTGCGGTCGACGTGGCCGCCGCGCGGTTCACCACCGGCACCCGCACTGCGGTGGCCGAGCTGGCGGTGGCGGCATGAGCGCGAACGACTCCGGCGCCTGGCACGACAAGGTGCAGCGCGAGCAGGAGGAAATCCAGCGCCAGCAGCGCGAAGCCGCGCAGTGGGGCGGGGCCAAGTGATGTTCACCCGGACGCTCACCGGCGTCACGGTCGCCGTCGCGATCGCCGCCACCCCGGCCGGATGCCGGGGCTCGAGTATCGGTGGCGGGCACACCGCCACCGTCGGCAGCAGCAGCCCGGCGGCGCGGGCCGACGTCGACACCGCGCGCCACCGGCTGGCCGAGCTCGCGGTGGCGCCGGAGGACACCGGCAACCACTACCGCCGCGCCGACTGGCCGCACTGGGACCAGGTCGGTGGCGGCTGCGACGCCCGGGAGAACGCGCTACGCACCCAAGGCCGCGCGGTCACCACCGGCCCCGGCTGCCGGATCACCGGCGGCACCTGGGTTTCGCCCTACGACGGGGTCACCGTCACCACGCCGGGCGCGCTGGACATCGACCACATGGTGCCGCTGGCCGAAGCCGCCCGCTCCGGCACCCGCGCGTGGTCCCGCGCGGACCGGGCGCACTACGCCAACGACCCGGCCGTGCTGGTCGCGGTGACCGCGAAGTCCAACCGCAGCAAGGGCGATCAGGACCCCGCGCACTGGCTGCCCGCCCTCGATCGGTGCGGCTACCTCGCCCGGTGGGTCGCGGTGAAACACACCTACCGCATGACCGTCGACCGGGCCGAGCACGCCGCCATCGCTGGCGTGCTCGCCCACTGCTGACCCCCGCCTCGCCTACGTCCGGAAAGGACAACCGATGAACGGAATCGGCTTCGCCTCCCTGCCCACCGCCCGCGACGACGAACGTGGTGGCCTGGTCATCGCGCCGCACCCGAGCGACGGCGCCCTGCGCGTGCGGCTCACCTCGTTCGGGCACCTGCACGACCTGCCCACCCCCCGCCGCGCATCTGGTGCTCAACGTCCGGGACCTGTTCGTCGACCCCCACATCACCCCGGCTCTGCGGGAGCTGACCGGGCGGGACGAGGAGATCCGCGCCAACGTCCTGGACCAGTTCGGGGCAGTGTCGTACGTCCGCTCCTACGCGGCGGTGATCGCCGACACGGCCACGGCCGCGTATCCGGGGGTGGTCGAGGTCGCGGTCGGCTGCGCCGGAGGACGGCACCGGTCGGTGGTGATCGCCGACGCGATCGGCGCGCTGCTGCATCACCACCACTTCCTCGGGACCGAGATCCGTCACCGCGACATCCACCGCCCCGTCGTCCGCCGCTGACCCGCCGGGCGGTGATCGGGCGTGGCGGGCACGGAGAAGTACCGCGCGGCCGACGTCACCGCGTGGCTGACCGACAACACCGGTGCCGAGAGCGACCCGGCGCGGCGCGCGGGGCGAGCGGTGGCCGGGGCGTGGAACGCCCGCGAGTTCTACGCCTCGGCCACCTTCCCCGCCCTGGTGCGGCTGCTGCGCGCGGCCGGGGAACCGCCGTCCGATGTGGACAGGCTCGCCGGGGCGCTGGCGCGGGCGTTTCGGGTGCACCTGCACGACGTCGCGGCCTGGGATCCCCGGCCGCACTGGCGAAAGGAGATCGGCCTATGAGCGACGCGCAGCGCGCGGCACTCGAACGGGTCGCGCTGGACATGGCTGGCAGAGGGTGGGCGGTGTTCCCGATCCAGCCCGGACGCAAGTTCCCGCCCGCCTGGCACCGCAAAGCCACCTGCCCCGGCCACGGCCCGTGCGCCGCCGGGCACGTCTTCCCGGAGCACCTGGCCACCACCGACCCGGAGGTGATCTCCCGGGTGTGGGCGAAGGTCCCGTACAACGTCGCGGTCTACGCGGGCAAGTCCGGGCTGCACATCGTCGACTGCGACGTCCGCAAGCCCGACGAGCCACCCGGGCCGGACGGGTGGGCCGAGCTGCAGGCGCTCGCCGGCCAGCGCGGCGGGCCGCTGCCGGACACCTGGACCACCTTGACGCCCAGCGACGGGTGTCAGCTGTGGTTCACCGTCCCGCCCGGGTGTCGGCTGGCGTGCACGGTCGGGTCGATCGCGCCGCACGTGGACACCCGCGGCTGGGGCGGCTACGCCATGGCGCCGGGCTCCGTGCGCGCCGACGGGTCCTACGGGCTGTTCGACGACACCGCCCCGATATCGCTGCCGGGGTGGCTGGTCCAGGCCAACGTCGAACGCGGCGCCACGGCCACCTCGGGGCGCACTGAGAAGCCCGTAGCCGCCCCGAGCGCGTACGCCGCGAAGGCGGTGCAGGCCGAGTGCGACCGCGTCGCCACGGCCCGGCAGGGGACCCGCAACCGGGTCCTCTCCACCGCCGCCTACGCGCTCGGCCAGCTGGTCGGGGCGCGGCTGCTGGACGAGCACTACGCGCGGGCCGAGCTGCGGACCGCGGTCGCGGCCTGGAACACGCCCGACTCCGCCGTCAAGGACGACGGGGTGATCGAGACGTCACTGGCGGCCGGGATCGACAACCCGCGCCGCGTCAACCGGAAGGAGGCCGCGTGAGGCCCACCCCGATCGCCACCATCGGCGCGGCCGGCGCCGGGAAAACCACCCGACGCCACCAGCACGTCCCGCCCATGGCCACGGTGATCTCCCTCGACGAACGCCGCGCCAAGCTGTCGCCGTGCGGGTGCTCGGCCGACCCGTCGGTCAACGCCGCCGCCGTCGAGACCGCCACCGCCGATACCCGCGCGGTACTCGCCTCGCACGGAACGGTCGTGTGGGACACCACCGCCTACCTGCCGCGGTTTCGCGCTCACCTGCTCGACGTGGCAGCGGAGTTCGACGCCCGCACGGTCGGGCTGGTCGTGCTGCCGCCGCTGCTGACCGTGCTCGCCCAAAACAGCCGCTGCGACTCCCGGGTGTGCGCGGTGTGCGGCACGGCACGGCGGGTCCCGGACCCGACGGTGTGGGCGATGCACGCCGCGATCACCGATGCGCTGCCGAGCTTGCACCGCGAGGGCTGGCACACCCTGCACTTCCTGTCCCTGCCGCCGTACCTGCGCCACCGACACCACGGAAGGAACCTCTGATGGCCGCGATCGTCCACCGCTGTGCCTGCGGGCACCTCGACAGCTTCCACACCACCAGCAGCGACGACACCCGCCCGTGCATGGACGAGCGATGCGCCTGCACCGACCTGGAGCCCGGCGCCCCGGAGGTCATCCCGACCTGGCGCTCGGCCACCCCCACCGGGCAGGCCGAACCGGACCCGATCGTGATCGAGCCCGGCACCCTCGACCCGACCGGCCTCGGCCGGCTGTGCGACTGCGACGACTGCTGGGCGCTCTACACCGACACACCCGAGGCCGCCTGACCACCGACCACATCGGACACGAGCAGAGGGCCGGGCACCGCGCGTGCCCGGCCCTGCTCGTGCCCGCCACACCGAAAGCGAGCCTGCGCCATGACCACCACCCAGCCGTACGTCACCCCGCACACCGCCGCCATCCTGACCCGGATCGCCGCCGAACGCGCCCGCCAGGACGCCCTGTGGGGCGAGCAGAACCACCCCGACGGCACCGGCCCCGACGTCACCCTGACCGGCCTGTCCCGCCGCGCCTCCGACGCCGCCCGGTTCACCACCGAAATGGCCCGCGCCGAGGGCCGCCTCACCTGGCTGCACATCCTGCGCGAGGAGGTCTACGAAGGCTTCGCCGAACTCGACACGAGCGACCTGGCCGAGGAGCTGGTCCAGGTCGCCGCCACCGCGGCGTGCTGGGCCGAGGCAATCGAACGCCGCACCGGAAAGGCGGCCGGCTGATGACCGTCACCACCTACCACGAGTTCGCCGGGTTCGGCGGGGACACCACCGGCGTGATGGCCGTGCCCGGCACCGAAGGCATTCTCGGGGCGAACCACAACCCCGACGCGATCGCCACCCACGCGCTGAACTTCCCCGGCATGGACCACTACGAAGGCGACATCGCCAAGGCCGACATCGGGAAGTTCCCGCGGGCGGACTTCTTCTGGGCCTCGCCGTCGTGTCCGCCGTGGACGGACGCCCGGGGCGAGAAGCGGGACTTCGACCAGTCCACGCAGGGCGTGCTGTTCGACCCGGTGACCGGGCCGCGGGCGCTCAACCCGGAGACCGCGCGGGCACGGGCGCTGATGGAAGAGGTCCCGCGCTACCTGCAGGCGATGAACCGGCGCGGCACGCCCGTGCTCGGTGGCGTGACGGAGAACGTGGTCCAGGTCGTCAAGTGGGACCAGTTCCGCCGGTGGCGCCGCGAGATCGAAGCCGAGAACTACCGCACCCGCGTGATCGCGCTCAACGCCATGCACGTCACCGGCCCCACCCTGGGCAAGATCGCGCAGTCCCGCAACCGGTTCTTCCTCGCCTACTGGCACGTGTCCCTGGGCCGGGACCCGGACTGGGACAAGTGGCTGCGCCCCAGGGCCTACTGCCCGGACTGCGACCAGGTAGTCAGCGCGGTGCAGGTGTTCAAGAACCCGCGCAACACCATGGGTGTCTACGGCATCCGGCACGGCCAGTACGTCTACCGGTGCCCGCACCGCAAGTGCCGTCATCGGATCGTCGAACCCGCGGTGCTCCCGGCCAGCAGCATCATCGATTGGTCGCTGGATCCGGGGCAGCGGATCGGGGAACGGGTCGACGACCACGGCCGGCCGGACCCGCTGTCGGAGAACACGATGGACCGGATCAAGGCCGGGCTGGCCCGTCACGTCGGGGCGCTGTTGACCCCGGCCGGGGGCACGTGGCGTCAGCACGCCACCGGCGTTGGTGAGCCGCTGCCGACGCGCACCACCCGCGAGACCGATGGGCTGGTGTGCCCGCCGCTGCTGGTCTCGTGTGCGGCGCGGGCCGGGGTCGACACCGCCACCACGGTGGAGCAGCCGATGCGGACGCAGACCTGCCGCCGCGAAACCGCGGTGGTGGTCCCGCCGTTCATCTCGATTCAGCGCAACGGCGGATCGGCGGAGATGGCCTACCCGGTGGATGGGCCGATCCCGACGGTGTCGGCCGGAGGGAACCACCACGGCCTGGTTGGCCCGCCGAACAGTGCGGCGGAGCTGGCGTTGCTGATGGCCTACTACGGCAACGGCGGCACCCAACCGGTCGACGACCCGATCGGCACGCTCACCACTCGCGACCGGTACGCGCTGATCGGCGGCACCCCGCCGGTCGATTCCTGCACGTTCCGGATGCTCGACCCGCACGAGATCGCCGCCGGAATGGGGTTCCCGGCCGACTACAAGGTCCCGCCGAAGGTGGCGAAGTCCAAGCGCAAGTGCGTTCGCGGCTGGGGCAACGCGGTCCCGCCCGCAATGGCCGAAGTCCTCGGCTCGGCCGTGATCGAGGCGATCACCGGCGAACCGCTGGAACCCGCCGCGTAAGCGCGGCATGCACCACCCGCACAACGGAGGGAACGCCATGGCCAGCACGAATTCGCAACGACTGTGGTCGGTCGGCCCAGGTGGCCGGCCACGGCTGCGAACTGGGGCCGCGCCGGAAACCATCCGGGCACTGACCGCCGCGCTGGACGGCCGCATCATCCCCGACACCTACGTCTCCGACGGCGCACCCGTGGTCGTCGAACAGATTTCCGGCGCGGCCGACCCGACCGCCGGGGATGACGACGTGGCGCTGCCGGTGGCCGCGTCGGTGCTGAAACCCGCGCTGCTGGCCAACTTGCTGGCCACCCACACCGACGTGATCCAGAACAAGGTGAACGAGAAAGGAGACACCTACGACGTGGAAATCTCGCCGCCCGTCAGCGTGCTGGGGGCCGTGCTCGCCGGCCGGTCCTGGCCCGGTCTTCCCGTGCTGCGCCGGATCATCTCCACCCCGGTGCTGCGCCCGGACGGGACGCTGCTGCAAAAGCCCGGCTACGACCCGGCCACCGGCTTTTACCTCACCGCCAACGGCTACCTCGACCCGATCCCGGACCGGCCGAGCGCGGACCAGGTGGCCGAGGCGCGGGAATTCCTGCTGGAACGGTTCCTGCACGATTTCCCATGGCGGTCGCCGGCCGACCGCGCGAACTACCTGGCGTTGCTGGTGACGCCGCTGATCCGGCCGTTCACCAACGCGCTGTCCCCGTTCGGGATGATCGAGGCATCCATGCCCGGCTCCGGAAAGACGATTCTCGCCGGGTGCGTCGGGTTGCTGGTCGGGCAACGGGTGCTGACCTGGACCGACTCCGATGAGGAACTGCGCAAGTCCATCACCACCGTGCTGTCGGATTCGGTGGGGGTGGTGGTGTTCGACAACCTCACCGAAGGCGAGACGGTCAATTCCGCGGTGCTGGCCCGGCTGGTCACCGAGCGGACCTGGTCGGACCGCAGGTTGGGGACGAACGTGTCGAGCAACTTCGCCAACGATCGGTTGTGGCTGGCCACCGGCAACAACCTCCGCACCGGCGGGGACATGGCCTCGCGCACAGTGTGGGTGCGGCTCGATCCGAACTGCCCGCGCCCCGAGGCCCGCACCGGGTTCACGATCCCGAATCTCGACTCCTGGATTCTCGACCCGGTCAACCGGGCGACGGTGCTGCGCCACGTCCTGACGCTGGTGCTGGACTGGACGGCCAACGGTGCGCCTATCGCGACGAACGTGCCGCAGATGCGGCAGTTCACCCGCTGGGCGCAGTACCTGGGCGGGTTCCTCGCCCACCACGGCGTGGGCGGGTTCCTGAGCAACGCCGACGCCGACCGGGGCCTGGATGAGGACCATGCGGAGTGGTACTCGTTCCTGGCCACCTGGCGGGAGCTCTACGGCGGTGAGGTGGTGACGGCGCAGCAGCTGCGCGCCGACGCCGAACCCGAGTACGGCGCACCGGATCGGTGGAAGGGGACGTTCCCCACCACCGCCGCGGGCAAGCCCCTGACCGCGAAGTCTCTGGGAAAGAAGCTGGCAGGGCAAACAGACCGCTGGCGCGGCGATCTGGTGTTACGCAGTGCAATCGACGCGCACAACAAAATCAAGCTCTACAAGGTGCAGCACATCACCGAAGTTGAGCAGACCTCGGAAACAAACCCCGCAAACCCCGCAAACCCCGCAACTGACTCTGGAAAGTAGCTCTGAGCAGGAGAAACGCTACGACGGATTGTGCGGGGTTTGGTCGAGTGAGAGGAACCGTCAAACCCCGCAAACCCCGCAGACTGCGGGGTTTGCGGGGTTTAGAGGTCCGGTCGGCAACCTCAAACCCCGCAGACAGGTCCGCAGGTCGCGGGTGCTTTTGCGGGGTTTGCGGGCTTGCGGGGTTTGGTTCCGGCCTCCCACGCTCAGTGCCACCCCCTCTCTGCCAGCCTGCCCAGCCCGACAGGCACGCAAAGTAACCGAATCCACCACCTCAACCGATTGGCCGGCCGCCCCGTTCCGGCCATCTCGTCATGCCCGCACGATCCGAAAGGCCCATCACCATGAACACCGCGCCCTCACCCTCCGACAGCGACACCGTGCTGGTGCGTGTGGAAGAAGCCGCACGCCTGCTCAGCATTGGTCGAACACGGGTCTACGACCTGGTCCGCACCGGAGCGCTGGAGTCCGTGAAGATCTTCGGTGCACGGCGAATCCCACGCGCCTCAATCGACCACTTCGTCACCGCGCTAATGCAGGAATCGGAGGCTGCCTGATGCCACGCCGCGCCGCCAACGGCCTCGGAACCATCGTCAAGCGCGCGGACGGCCGCTACCAGGCCGCCGTGTACGTCTTGACCACCGCGGGGGACCGCAAACGCAAGTTCGTCTACGGGAAGACGTGGGACGAGGTCAACGACAAGCGGGTGGAGATGCTCGACAACAACCGCAAGGGCGTCCCGTCTGTCTCCTCGAATATGAAGCTCGCGGATTACCTCGACTACTGGCTTGAGGAGATCATCAAGGTCGACCGGGGGCCGTCGACCTACTCCGGATACGAGATCGTCGTCCGCCGCTACATCAAGAAGCACCTGGGCACCAAGCGGCTCAATGCGCTGACCCCGGCGCACGTTCGGGCGTTCGTGGCGAAGCTGCGGAAGGAGAAGACGGTCCTCGGCAAGCCGCTCTCGGACCGGTACGTGCAGAACGTGTTCGAGACGCTGCGCAGCGCGCTGAGCACCGCGGTGCGCGAGGAGCTGATCGGGCGCAACGTCGCCCGCCTGGTCGAGACTCCTGCTCGGGGGGACTTCGACGTCGAGCCGCTGTCCGAAGCCCAGGCGAAGGCGTTCGTGAAGGCGGCGGCGGAGCACTGGCTGTACGCGATGTGGCTGACCCTCATCACGACGGGGTTGAGGAAGGGGGAAGTGCTGGGACTGGCCTGGTCGGACATCGACATGGAGACGGGGGCGTTCCGTGTCCGGCGGACTGTGCAGCGGGTGCGCGGCCGGCTGGAGTTCGGGAAGACGAAGACGAAGAAGTCCACCCGTTCGCTCTACCTCGGCCGGGTGTGTCTCGCCGCGCTGGCCCGCCACCGAGAGGAGACCGCCAAGCGACTCAGCTCGCCGCTGAACCCCGCGCCAGGTCAGCCGGATGACCTGATCTTCGTGACCAGCTCCGGGCGCGTGGTCGAGCCGAGGAACGTCAACACGATGCTGCGGCGGCTGCTGCGACGGGCCGGACTCGGCCAAGCGCGAGTGCATGACCTGCGTCACACTGCGGCCACGCTGCTGCTGATGGACGGCGCCACGATGCGGGAGGTGATGGAGCAGCTGGGACACGCGTCGTACGGGACGACCGCCAACATCTATGGGCACGTCCTGGACGAGGCCAAGCAGCGGATGGCGGCCCGAATGGACCGGCTGGCGGACGACGACTGATGTCAATCGGTGATGTCAGCGGGGCCCCTAATGATCTTGGGGGCCCCGTTTCCGCAGGTGGGCGCAGCAGGGTTCGAACCTGCGACCGCTCGGGTGTAAGCCGAGTGCTCTTCCGCTGAGCTATGCGCCCCTCGGGCGGCGGCCCCCTGACCAGGAGCCGCCGTCCGGGGAAATCAAGCCAGTTCGGCCACAGCCTTCTTCCAGGCCTGCTGGTCGCGGGCCTCGCCCGGGGCGTTGACCTCGGCGAACTTGACCACGCCGGTGGTGTCGATCAGGAACGTGCCGCGGACCGCCAGGCCGGCCTGCTCGTTGAACACGCCGTACGCCTTCGCCACCTCGCCGTGCGGCCAGAAGTCGGACAGCAGCGGGAACTGGTAGCCCTCCTTCTCGGCCCACGCCTTCAGCGAGAACGGCGTGTCGACCGAGACGCCCAGTACCTGGACGCCCTTGTTGTCGTAGTCGGCGAACTCGTCGCGGAGCTGGCACAGCTCGCCGGTGCAGATCCCGCTGAACGCGAACGGGTAGAAGACCACCAGCACCGGCTTGTCGCCCCGGAAGGACGACAGCTGCACCGGCTGCTTGTTGTAGTCGTTGAGCGTGAAGTCAGGGGCCTCAGAACCGACCTCGACGGTCATACCGCGTTTCCTCTCCCGTACGGACACGTGCCTGCGACGACAACCCTATCGTGTCAGCCGGGCGGGACCTGTTCAGCGCTGCTTCGACTTCGACTTCGGAGACACCAGGCGCGTGCCGATCCAGTTCGCGCCCACACTCATGTTGGCGGTCTGGGCCAGCCCGACGACGGGCACCGCTTCGGCGATCTCGCTCGGCTCGACGTGCCCGGGCTGTCCCGTCTTCGGGGTCAGCACCCAGATCACGCCGGTCTCTTCCAGGGGGCCTCGGGCATCGATGAGCGCGTCTCCCAGGTCACCGTCGTCCTGGCGCCACCACAGCAGCACCACGTCGATGACCTCGTCGGCGTCCTCGTCGAGGATGTCCCCGCCGATCTGCTCCTCGATCGCCGCGCGGACGTCGTCGTCGACGTCCTCGTCCCAGCCGATCTCCTGGACCACCATCTCGGGCTTGATGCCGAGCCTCTCGGCGACGCTTGACTGATCAGCGTCTCCCGCGGCGACCACTGCTTTCACTCCTCCAACTACGACGGAGCGTGGCGTCCGACCCCCTTCGCGAGGGTACGGCCGCGCCACACTCGGCGACCCGGTTGCCGATAGCGAACACTGGTAGGGCCTCGCGCGCAACCGTCCACACCGGATCTTTGACAACTCGTGTCGCAGGATACGGCCCGCCACCGGCCTCCCGCGACGTCGTTTCGGGTGCCTCCCGGTACCGGTCCGCCACCCCTTCGGGGGGCGTCCCCTAGGGTGGGGAGGAAGAAAACGCGCGCGCGATACACCGCGCACGGGGAGTGGCTCGACCGGGTCGGCTGATGTTACCGCTCAGTAGCGGTGCGGAAGCCGGGACGGAAGACGACGATGGAGAGTCACACACCCCGAGTACGAGCACCACCGGCTGCAACTTTTCGCAAGGAGACCCCTTGGCCCCGCAGAACGACGGCGCCTCCGGCAAGGAGACCCCGGCACGCGTACGCGTCATCCGTGACGGATTGGCGGCGCACCTGCCCGACATCGACCCGGAGGAGACCGCCGAGTGGCTGGACTCCTTCGACGAGGCGCTGGCCAGGGGAGGTCAGCAGCGGGCGCGGTACCTGATGCTGCGCATCCTGGAGCGCGCTCGTGAACGCAACGTCGGGGTGCCCGCGCTGACCTCGACGGACTACGTCAACACCATCCCCACCGAGAACGAGCCGTGGTTCCCCGGTGACGAGGAGATCGAGCGCCGCTACCGGGCCTACATCCGGTGGAACGCCGCGATCATGGTGCACCGCGCGCAGCGCCCGGGAGTCGGTGTCGGCGGGCACATCTCGACCTACGCCTCCTCGGCCGCGCTCTACGAAGTCGGGTTCAACCACTTCTTCCGCGGCAAGGACCACTCCGGCGGCGGCGACCAGATCTACATCCAGGGCCACGCCTCCCCCGGCGTCTACGCCCGCGCGTTCCTCGAGGGCCGCCTGTCCGAGCAGCAGCTCGACGGCTTCCGCCAGGAGTACTCGCACGCCGGCGAGGGCGGCGGCCTGCCGTCGTACCCGCACCCGCGGCTGATGCCGGAGTTCTGGGAGAACCCGACGGTGTCGATGGGCCTCGGCCCGATGAACGCGATCTACCAGGCGCGGTTCAACCGCTACCTGCGCGACCGCGGCATCAAGGACACGGACGACCAGCACGTCTGGGCGTTCCTCGGCGACGGCGAGATGGACGAGGCCGAATCGCGCGGCCTGATCCACATCGCGGCCGGCGAAGGTCTCGACAACCTGACCTTCGTGATCAACTGCAACCTGCAGCGGCTCGACGGCCCGGTGCGCGGCAACGGCAAGATCATCCAGGAGCTGGAGTCGTACTTCCGCGGCGCCGGCTGGAACGTCATCAAGGTCATCTGGGGCCGCGAGTGGGACTCGCTGCTGCACGCCGACCGCGACGGCGCGCTGGTCAACCTGATGAACGTGACGCCGGACGGCGACTACCAGACGTACAAGGCCAACGACGGCGCCTTCGTCCGGGAGCACTTCTTCGGCCGCGACCCGCGGACGAAGGACCTGGTCAAGGACCTCTCCGACGCCGACATCTGGAACCTCAAGCGCGGCGGCCACGACTACCGCAAGGTGTACGCGGCGTACAAGTCGGCGCTGGAGCACCACGGCCAGCCGACGGTGATCCTGGCCCACACGATCAAGGGCTACGGCCTGGGCCCGGCGTTCGAGGGCCGCAACGCCACGCACCAGATGAAGAAGCTCACCCTCGACGACCTCAAGCTGTTCCGCGACTCGCAGCGGATCCCGATCAGCGACGAGGAGCTCGAGCGCGACCCGAAGCTGCCGCCGTACTACCACCCGGGCGCGAACTCGCCCGAGATCGAGTACCTGATCGGCCGCCGCAAGGCGCTCGGCGGCTTCCTGCCGGAACGCCGCCCGAAGGCCTCGAAGGCGCTCGTGCTGCCCGGCGACAAGGTCTACGAGGGCATCCGGAAGGGCTCCGGCAAGCAGGAGGTCGCCACGACGATGGCGTTCGTCCGGCTGGTCCGCGAGCTGGCGAAGGACTCCGAGATCGGCAAGCGCGTCGTCCCGATCATCCCGGACGAGGCCCGCACGTTCGGCCTCGACTCGATGTTCCCGACGGCCAAGATCTACAACCCGCACGGCCAGACGTACACGTCGGTCGACGCGAGCCTGATGCTGGCCTACAAGGAGTCCGAGAAGGGCCAGCTGCTCCACGAGGGCATCAACGAGGCGGGCTCGACCGCGTCGTTCACCGCCGTCGGCACGTCGTACGCGACGCACGGCGAGCCGATGATCCCGATCTACATCTTCTACTCGATGTTCGGGTTCCAGCGGACCGGTGACGGCCTCTACGCCGCCGCCGACCAGATGGCCCGCGGGTTCGTCATCGGCGCCACCGCCGGGCGCACCACGCTGACCGGTGAGGGCCTGCAGCACGCCGACGGGCACTCGCTGCTGCTGGCGGCGACCAACCCGGCGGCCGTGGCGTACGACCCGTCGTGGTCGTTCGAGATCGCGCACATCGTGAAGGACGGCCTGCGCCGGATGTACGGCGAGACCGGCCCGGACGGCAACGGCGAGAACGTCTTCTACTACATGACGATCTACAACGAGCCGTACCAGCAGCCCGCCGAGCCGGAGAACCTCGACGTCGACGGCCTGCTGAAGGGTCTGTACAAGTACGCCGGCGCGCCCGAGGGCGACGGCCCGGAGGTGCAGATCCTGGTCTCGGGCGTCACGATGCCGGACGCGCTCAAGGCGCAGCGGATGCTGGCCGAGGAGTGGGGCGTGCGGGCGTCGGTGTGGTCGGCCACGTCGTGGACCGAGCTGCGGCGCGAGGCCGTCGAGATCGACCACGACAACCTGCTCTACCCGGGCAGCGAGCCGCGCGTGCCGTACGTCACCGAGGCGCTGCTGGGCTCGAACGGCCCGGTCGTGGCGGTGTCGGACTGGATGCGCGCGGTGCCGGACCTGATCCGCCCGTACGTGCCGACCGACATGCTGACGCTGGGCACCGACGGGTTCGGGTTCTCCGACACCCGGCCGGCGGCGCGGCGGAAGTTCCTGGTCGACGCCGAGTCGATCACCGTCGGCGCGCTGTCGATCCTGGCCAAGCGCGGCGAGGTCGAGCAGGCGAAGGTCCTCGAAGCGGCCACGAAGTACCGGCTCGACGACATCGCGGCCGCCGGGCCGCAGACGTCGGAAGCCGGTAACGCGTGACCTGGTGCTAGAGACACCGTGCTAGAAAGGGACCCGGCAGACATCCGATGTCTGCCGGGTCCCGCTTGCTCAGGGAGTTGATGAAGGTGACGAAGCGCCGACTGCCCAAGCCGGACGAGCTGAAGCAGATCCTGCGGCCGAAGCCGATCGTGCTGAACCCGACCGACCGGCGGCTGGCGAACGCCCACACCATCGCCGACCTGCGGATGATCGCCCGCAAGCGGACCCCGCGGGCGGCGTTCGACTACACCGACGGCGCGGCCGAGCTGGAAGACAGCCTGCTGCGCGCCCGCCAGGCCTACCGGCGGATCGAGTTCCACCCGAACGTGCTGCGCGGTGTGTCCGATGTGGACACCACCCGCGAGATCCTCGGCAAGACGTCGGCGCTGCCGTTCGCCTTCGCCCCCACCGGGTTCACGCGGATGATGCAGCACGAGGGCGAAGCCGCCGTGGGCCGGGTGGCCCAGCGCAACGGCATCCCGATGGGCCTCTCGACGATGGCGACGACGTCGATCGAGGACCTCGCCGAGGCCGCGCCCGAAGCCCGCAAGTGGTTCCAGCTCTACGTCTGGCGCGACCACGGCGCGGGCGAAGATCTGATGAATCGCGCGTGGGCGGCGGGCTACGACACGCTGATGCTGACCGTGGACACCCCGGTCGGCGGCGCGCGCCTGCGCGACGTCCGCAACGGCCTGACCATCCCGCCGGCGCTGACGCTCAAGACGTTCCTCGACGGCGCGACGCACCCGGCGTGGTGGTTCAACCTGCTCACCACCGAGCCCCTGCAGTTCGCCTCGCTCAACCACTTCGGCGGCACGGTCGCCGAGCTGCTGAACAAGCTCTTCGACCCGACGCTGAACTTCGACGACCTGGACTGGGTCCGCCGGACCTGGCCCGGGAAGCTCGTGGTCAAGGGCGTGCAGAACGTCGACGACGCGCGGGACGTCGTCAAGCACGGCGCCGACGCGGTCCTGATCTCGAACCACGGCGGCCGCCAGCTCGACCGCGCCCCGACGCCCCTGGAGCTGCTGCCGGCGGTGCTGGACGAGCTCCAGGGCGGCGCCGAGGTCTGGATCGACACGGGCATCCTCTCGGGCGGCGACATCGTGGCGGCCATCGCCCGCGGCGCCGACGCGGTGCTGGTCGGCCGCGCGTTCCTGTACGGCCTGATGGCCGGCGGCGAGCGCGGGGTCCAGCGGTGCGTCGACATCCTGCGCACGGAGATGGTGCGCACGATGCAGCTGCTGGGCGTCCGGACCCTGAAGGACCTGACGCCCTCGCACGCCACCCTGCGCTAGACGCTCAGACCTGCGCCTGGCCGCCGTCGACGAAGAACTCGACGCCGTTGACGAAGCTCGCCTCGTCGGTGGCCAGGAACAGCGCCGCCGCGGCGATCTCCGACGGGTCGCCGAGGCGGCCCAGCGGGACCTGAGCCGCCATCCCGTCCACGAGCTGCTGCCGCGCGTCCGGCTCGGCTAGGCCGAGGAGGCCGGGGGTGAGCGTCGGCCCCGGGCTGAGGACGTTCACGCGGATTCCCTTGCCCTGCAGGTCGAGCGCCCAGGTGCGGGCGAAGCTGCGCACGGCGGCCTTCGTCGAGGCGTAGATGCTCATGCCCGGCGCCACGCGCGTCGAGGTCGTCGAGCCGGTGATGACGACCGACGCCTTCTCGTTCAGCAGCGGCAAGGCTTTCTGCACGGTGAAGAGGACGCCCTTGACGTTCGTGCCGAAGGTCGTGTCGAACTGCTCCTCGGTGATCTCGCCGAGCGGGGCCGAAATCCCGCCGCCGGAGTTGGCGACCACGACGTCGAGCCCGCGGCCGCGCTCGGCGATCACGCGGTAGACCTCGTCCAGGTCGGCGAGGTTCGAGGAGTCGGCGCGGATCGCCTGCACGCTTCCGCCGATCTCGGCGACGGCGTCGTCGAGGACCTCCTTGCGGCGGCCCGTGATCACCACGTGCGCGCCCTCCGCGGCGAACCGCTTCGCGATCCCCAAGCCGATGCCGGTCCCGCCGCCGGTCACCAGCGCTGTCTTGTCCTTCAGGTTCACGGTGCCCTCCGAGTTCTTGACTATCTCGTCCAGAACCTACGCAGTTCTGGACGAGATAGTCAAGAATGGATATCCTGAGCCCATGGCGAGACCCCGGAGCTTCGACGAGCGCGCGGTGCTGCGCACGGCCCGGGACCGGTTCTGGTCGACGGGCTACGCGGGCACGAAGATCGACGACCTCGCCGCGGCCACCGGCCTGGGCAAAGGCAGCCTCTACGGCGCCTTCGGGGACAAGCACGCGCTGTTCCTGCGCGTCTTCGACGACTACTGCACCGAAGCCGTCGAAGCGACGCGTCACAAGCTCGACGGCCCCGACGAAACCGCCTACCAGCGGCTGCGCGACTACGTCCTGGCCGACGCCGAAGCCGTCATCGCGGACGACATCCACCGGGGCTGCCTGATCGCGAAGTCCGCGGCCGAATGCGCCGAACACGACCCGGAGGTCGCGACGCGGGCCCGGCAGGCGTTCAGCGAGCTGAACGTCATGCTGACCGCCTGCGTCGCCGGAGCCCAGCGAGCGGGCGACCTCGCCCCCGGCCCCGACCCGGCCCGCCTGGCCGGCCTCCTGCTGGCGACCCTGCGCGGCATCGAAGCCCTCGGCAAGGGCAGCTGCGACCAGGCCGACCTCCGCGGCATCGCCGAAACCGTCCTCGCCGTGCTCCCGCGGCCGTAACCCGCGTGACCAGCGGGGCATCACACGTGACCAGCGGGGCATCACGCGTGATCCGGGAGGCATCACGCGTGATCAGACGGGCATCACGCCGATGCCCCTCCAGTCACGCGTGATGCCCGCCCAGTCACGCGTGATGCCTCTTTCCGCACGCGGCCGCGGCCGTGAAGCGCTGACTCGTTGGGCCAACCGGTCTCAAGTTCTTGACGGACCGACTGGTTTGTGACGAAGATCTCGGGCACTCGCCGAAAGGCCGTTTTCGCATCGTGGAAAACGGAGGTCGCCCGTGTTCGTGCAAGACGTGACTCCCCTCGGTTCGCTGGGCCTGTCGGCGCTCGTCGCCGTGCTGCCCCTCGCCACCGTTCTCGTGCTCCTCGGTGTCGTCCGGATGAAGGCGCACCACGCCGCCCTGATCGGGTTGGTCGTCGCGCTCGTCGTCGGGGTCGCCGCTTATGGCATGCCGATCGTCCAGGCCGTCTCCGGGGCGCTGTCGGGCGCCGCGTTCGGGCTGTGGCCGATCATGTGGATCGTCGTCAACGCGCTGTGGATCTACCGGCTCACCGTGCGGACCGGGCACTTCGACGTCCTGCGCCGCTCGTTCGGCCGGATCTCCGACGACCCGCGCATCCAGGCCCTGATCATCGCCTTCTGCTTCGGCGCGCTCATGGAGGCCCTCGCGGGCTTCGGCGCGCCGGTCGCGATCAGCGCCGTGATGCTGGTGGCCGTCGGCTTCCACCCGGTCAAGGCGGCGGTCGTCGCGCTGGTCGCGAACACCGCGCCGGTCGCGTTCGGCGCGATGGGCACGCCCGTCGTCACGCTGGCCCAGGTCACCGGGCTGCCGCTGCAGGACGTCTCCTCGATCGTCGGCCGCCAGACGCCGCTGCTCGCGCTGGTCGTGCCGCTGTTGCTGGTGATCATCGTCGACGGCAAGCGCGGACTGAAGGACACCTGGCTGCCCGCGCTGGTCTGCGGGGTCGCGTTCGGGCTCGTGCAGTTCCTCGCCTCGAACTACGTCTCACCGCAGCTGGCCGACATCGGTGCCGCGCTCGCCGGTGCCGCCGCGCTGGTCGCGCTCCCGCAGACCCGCCGCGCGGTGCCCGAAGCCGTCCGGACCAGCATCGGCACCGGCGGGACGACGACCGAGGAAGCGCCGCCGGAGGACTCGCGCAACGACGTCGTCAAGGCGTACCTGCCGTACGCGCTGATCATCGTGATCTTCTCCCTGGCCGTGCTGCCGCCGATCAAGAAGCTCTTGGACAAGGCGACCTGGAAGTTCCACTGGCCGGGCCTGAACGTCGCCGCGCCGAACGGGAAACCGGTGTCCGGCAACACGTTCTCGCTGCCGTTCCTCAACACCGGCGGCACGCTCGTGCTGCTGGCCGGCATCATCACGGCCGCGGTCCTGGCCGTGTCGGCGAGCGGCACCGTGCAGGAGTGGCTCGCGACGGTCAAGGAGCTGCGGTTCGCGATCCTGACCGTCACCGGGGTGCTCGCGCTGGCCTACGTGATGAACCTGTCCGGCCAGACCACGACGATCGGCACGTTCATCGCGGCCGCCGGCGCCGGCCTGGCGTTCCTGTCCCCGGTGTTGGGCTGGTTCGGCGTCGCCGTCTCGGGCTCGGACACGTCGGCGAACGCGTTGTTCGGCGCGTTGCAGGTGACGGCGGCGAACAAGACGGGCCTGGCCGCGGACCTCCTGGCCGCGGCCAACAGCTCCGGCGGCGTCCTCGGCAAAATGGTCTCGCCACAGAACCTCACGATCGCCTGTGTGGCCGCGAACCTGCCGGGCGAGGAGGGCAAGCTGCTGCGGAAGGTGCTGCCGTGGAGCCTGGGGCTGCTGCTGGTGATGTGCCTGATCGTGCTCGGGCAGAGCACGCCGGTGCTCAGCTGGATGCTGCCATGACCTGACGGTTCGCGACGCTCTTGGCCGAGCGGTTCCAGCTCCACCAGCCGTGCACGACGAGCCCGGCGAAGACGATGTAGATCGCGGCCGAGAAGTACAGCCCGGACGAGATCTGCAGCGGCACGCCGATCGCGTCGACGACCAGCCAGACCAGCCAGAACTCGACCAGTCCCGCGCCCTGCGCCCCGAAGGCGACGAGCGTGCCGACGAAGATGGCGGCGTCCGGCCAGGGCGCCCAGGACGCGTCGAGCGCGTCGAGGACCAGGGCCATCACGGTGGTGCCGGCGACGAAGGCGCCGAGCATGGCCAGCCGCTCGGCGAGCCGTCCCTGCCGGACGACGACGCCGAACACGGGGTCCTGGCGGCGGGTCCAGGCCCACCAGCCGTAGACGGAGATCGCGAGGATGGCGACCTGGCGGGAAGCGAGCCCGCCGAGGTGCGCGGAGGCGTAGACGGCGAACAGCAGCACGGTCGCGCCGACCTGCACGGGCCACGTCCACAGGGTGCGACGCTGCGCGAGGAACACCACGGCGAGCGCGAACACCTGCCCGGCGAGCTCCGCGACCGAGATCCACTGACCGAGCACCGTGATTCCGTGGTGCAGCAGGAAATCCACCTGACGCCCCTTTCGTCCTACCGCATCAAACATGCTCCGGAGGGGGTGAATTCCCTAGAGACTGTGAGCCGCGGAACATCCCACCTCGTGGACGTCGTCCCCGACGCGGACCGTGCCGCCGCGGACGACGCGGGTCTGCACGCCGAAGGTCAGGCCGTTGACGTCGGAGATCGTCTTGAGCAGCCCGGGCGCGGCCGGCAGCCCGTCGCCCGGCAGGCCGACCATCACGCAGCGCACGGCCTTGCGGAGGACCTCCAGCTCGATCTCGCCGATCCGGACGCGCTTCCCCACCCAGGCCTCCTCGGCGAGCTCCGGCGCCGATCCGGTGTCGAGCAGGAGGTTGGCCCGGAACCGCCGTTCGTCGAGCGCGACGCCGGGCGCGCGCTCGGCCAGCCAGGCCAGCGACGACGTCGTGACCAGGTGGACGGCCGCTTCGTCGTGGTGCGGGATCGCCGCTTCCTTCGCCAGCTCGACGCCCGGGAGGCCCAGCGCGGCGGCGATTTCTCCGCTCGCGGTGCCGCCGCGGACCTCGCGGCCGTCAGGGAGGGTAACCACTGGGACATCGCCGTCGTACCGCGCGGCGAAGGCGTGCAGGCCGGGCATCCGCCGGAACCGGCGGGTGTTCTTGCCGCTGCCGAACCTCCCGTCCTGATCGTGGACCGCGTAGAGGCGGTCACCGTCGAGGCCGCGCTCGCCGAACGTCGCCTCGGCCAGCCGCTCCCCCGCCATCGACTTCACCGGATAGCGCCACAGCGCCGCCACGACCCCCATCACCCCAGCGTAACGGGAAGAGACCCGGCGGCTTCCTCGTCCGCCGGGTCTCTTCCCGCTCCGATCCTCGCTCAGCCCTGCGCGCGCGGCATGCCCGCCGGCGGCGTCGGGGTGTTGTCAGCGCCGACCGTCGCGCGCGGAGCCGCGCTCGTGCCCATCTCGCCCGTGCGCTGCGCCGGCGTCTCGGCCAGCTGCTGCTGCATGTTCGCCATCCAGCCGCGCCAGCGGTCCTGCGCCGGCTTGATCAGGCCGCCGCCGAAGCCGACGACGATCACGCCGCCGATCGTCGCCAGCACCGCGATCAGCACCGGGCCGGTGATGGCCGTCGCGATGTTCACCTGGCCGAGCGCGGCGATGATGCCGAACGCCATGATCAGCCAGTAGGCGCCGGTGGCCAGGTAGCGGCCGGCCGGGCGGCCCGACATCGCCGACGACACGACGTCACGCACGACCTTCGCGATGGCCGCGGCGACCACGATCAGCACCACGGCGACCACGATCCGCGGGAGGAACGCGATGATGTCGTTGAGCAGCTGGCTGACCGGGTTGGTCGGCCCGAACACGCCGAACGCCAGCTGCAGCGCGATCAGCAGGACGAAGTAGTAGACCAGTTTCACGAGGATTCCGGCCGCGTCGATCTTCTGCTGGCCGATGCTGCCGGAAAGGCCGGTCTTCTCGATCAGCTTGCCGAACCCGACCTTTCCGAGGACGAGGCTCAGCCCTTTCGCGATCGCCTTCGCGATCAGCCAGCCGATCAGCAGGATGATCAGGAAACCGACGAGTTTCGGAACGAACGTGGCCACCAGGTTCCACGCTTGCCCGAGCCCGTCCTTAAGTTGCTGGCCCATACCGACTCCCTCTCCACGGTTTTTGCGCCCGAATCGCCACCCGCCGATTCGAGGTGGTGCGCTTGGTGCACCGGATCGTTGATCAGGTACCCAGCGTCGGCAACTCGTGCGCCCCACGATCGAGTGAGACGACTGGCGCGCGAAGATCAGCCACGGCCATACTGGTTCTACCGGTGGGGACCGGGGAGACGAGGCCGTCCGGCGCAGCGTAAACCGCAAGCGCCGGGCGGCCTCGAGCATTTGGGGGGATACGTGTTCCGGCCCCCGGACACCGAGACTCTGAGGCGTCCGAGGGCCGGATGAACGATCGGCGAACCTCAGGCGGCGCGCAGGGCGTCGCGCAGTTTCACCTTCGCGCCACTGCGCATGACCGCGTTCCGGTAGATCCGCGCGGCGAGCCAGATCAGCCCCGGGATCATCAGCACCACCAGTCCCACCGACAACACCGCTTCCCACACCGGCACCCCGCCCATCGCCAGCCGCATCGGCATCAGCGTCGGCGCGAACACCGGAATCACGGAAAGCACTTCGACGAACGTGTTCCCCGGGTCCGTCGGCAGCACGGAAATGCCGACGACGTATCCGGCGATCACGAACATGAGCGCGGGCATCGTCGCGCCGCCGACGTCTTCCTGGCGTGAGACCAGGGCGCCGAGCGCGGCGAACACGATCGAGTACATGAAGAACCCGAGCAGGTACCACACGATCAGCCACACGACCGTGCCGACGGCCGCCGAAACGGAGATGGTGAGCACGCCGGCCGCCAGTCCGGTGATCACCCCGCCGGCCCCGATCACGAGCATCTGGATCAGCCCGACCACGCCGATGCCGAGCACCTTCCCGGCCATCAGCTGCCACGGCTTGATCGTCGACAGCAGCAGCTCCACGACCCGCGAGGTCTTCTCCTCGACGACCCCCTGGGCGACGCTCTGGCCGTTGATCATCAGCGAGAGGTAGATGAGGATGCCGGCGGCGATGCCCAGCACCAGCTGCTGGCCGTTGTAGTCGTACGGCTGCTCCAGCGGCGGGTCCTCGATGAACTTCGCGGAGGAGACGGCGGCTTCGAACCGGGCCGGGTCGCCGCCGAGCGTGGTGATCTGCTGGTCGAGCGCGATCTGCCGGGACAGCAGCTGCAGGACGTTCGCGAGCTTGCCGTCGAGGTCCTTCTTCACCTGGACGTGCACGGTCTTGCCGTCGCCGGTCAGCAACGCGTCGATCGAGCCGTCGGCCAGCTTCGCGCGCCCGGCGGCCTCGTCGGCGACCTGGATCGTGTCGATGGACTCGTCGACCGCCTGGCCGCCGGCCTTCAGCGGCGCCGCGAACGGGGCGGTCGCCGGGGTGTAGCCGACGGTCGAGTCGGCACCGCCGCCGCCCGAGATGAACTTGATCAGCAGGATGCCGACGACGATCAGCAGCAGCATGACGACCGTGGCGACGCGGAACGCCTTCGACTTGACGCGGGTGCCGATCTCGCGGGAGGCGACCAGCCCGACCGCGCTCGCCGGGCTCATCCGCACGTCTTGGACCGGGGTGCTCATGCGCACACCTCGCTGACGCTCGGTGCGGCCTGAGCGGCCGGCGCAGTGTTGGATGATTCGCTCGCAGGCTCACTCATGCCGGGACCTCCTCGGTCGTGACGACGGAACGGAACAGATCGGCCAGCGACGGCTGTTCGCGGGCGAACTCGCGCACCGGCCCAGTGGCCAGCGCGGCCTTGAGCACGGCCTGGTCGTCGGCGCCCTCGCCGAGCTCGAGCTCGGTCACCGAGCCCTTCCGGCCCAGCACCTTCACACCGGGCAGACCGTCGGCCCAGCCGTCACCGGCTTCGGGGACGTCGACCCGCAGCCGGACGGCGCCGCCGGCCCGCAGCTCTTCGACCGTGCCGGCCTCGACCATCTGTCCACTCCGGACGATCCCGACCCGGTCGCAGAGCCGCTCCACGAGGTCGAGCTGGTGGCTGGAGAACACGACCGGCACGCCTTCGGCGGCCTTTTCCTTGAGCACCTGGCTCATCACGTCGACCGCGACCGGGTCGAGGCCGGAGAACGGCTCGTCGAGCACCAGGATCCGCGGCTCGTGCACCAGCGCCGCGGCCAGCTGGACGCGCTGCTGGTTGCCGAGGCTCAGCTTCTGCACCTCGTCGTCGCGGCGGCCGGCGACGCCGAGCCGTTCGGTCCACTTGTCCGCCGACGCCCGCGCGGCGGCGGCCGGCATGCCGTGCAGCCGCGCGAGGTAGGTGAGCTGCTCGGCCACCTTCATCTTCGGGTAAAGGCCGCGTTCCTCGGGCATGTACCCGATGTGGCGGCGCGTTTCGTGCGTCACCGGCTCGCCGTCGTAGCGGACTTCGCCGCCGTCGGCGGAAAGCACGCCCAGCGCGATGCGCATGGTCGTGGTTTTTCCGGCACCGTTGCTCCCGACGAACCCGAAAAGCTCGCCCGGCCGGACTTCGAATGTCATTTCTCGCAAAGCGACCACGTCGCCGTAGCGTTTCGAGACCCTGTCGATCTCCAAACCGGTCATTCCGGTTCCCCCGTTCATCACTGGCTGCCCCCGCTCGCGATCCTAGGCAGTTCGTACACGCACCGCATAGCACCGCGCGTTGCCGCCGGGGGCTACGAAAGTTGCGGGCACGTAGGATCGCGGGCGCCATGGATGGAACCACCACGCCGCGCCAGGTGCCGAAGCACCACGGACTCTCCGCGAAGACGCTTCGGCGGCTGGAGCACGCGTCCGGGAGCCTCGCGAGCGCGAGCATCGCGGTGATGGAGCGGCGGCTGTCGTGGTTCGCCCGGCTGCCCGCCGACCAGCGCGCGAGCGTCCTGCTGATCACCCAGGCGGGCGCGGCGGGCTTCGTCGACTGGCTGCGGGACTCGAAGGAAGCCCTGAAGCTGACGACCGAGGCGTTCCGCGACGCGCCGGCCGAGCTGTCCCGGTGGGTCAGCCTGCGCCAGGCGGTCGGCATGGTGCGCCTGGCCATCGAGGTGTTCGAGGAGCAGCTGCCGGAGTTCGCCGCGAACGAGGCCGAGCGGGCGGCGCTGATCGAGGGAATCCTGCGCTACGGCCGGGAAATCGCGTTCGCGGCGGCGAACTCGTACGCGGCGGCGGCGGAGGCCCGGGGCGCGTGGGACGCCCGCCTCGAAGCACTGGTCGTCGACGGGATCGTCCGTGGCGACGCCGAGGAGTCGGTGCTCTCCCGCGCGACGGCGCTGGGCTGGGAGCCGTCGGCGGCCGCGACGGTCCTGGTCGGCAATCCGCCGTCGGAGGACCCGCCGACGGTGGTTTTCGAGGTCCGCAGCCGCGCGGCCCGCGTCGGCCGCCCGGTGCTGCTGTCGGTCCAGGGCTCCCGGCTGGTGGTCGTGGTCGGCGGGCCGACCGAGGGCGGTGTCAAGGAGCGCGAAATCCTCGCCCGGATGTCGGTGGCGTTCGCCGACGGCCCGGTGGTGGCGGGGCCGACGGTGCCGACGCTGGCGGAGGCGCACCACAGCGCGACGGAGGCGTTGTCGGGGCTGCGGGCGGTGGTCGGCTGGCCGGCGGCGCCCCGCCCGGTCCGCTCGGCGGACCTGCTGCCCGAGCGCGCGCTGTCGGGCGACGCGGAGGCGGAGCGCCTGCTGGTGGACACGATCGCGCGCCCGCTGGAGGAGGCCGGTCCGACGCTGCAGCGCACGGTCGAGGCGTACCTGGAAAGCGGCGGGGTGCTGGAGACGTGCGCGAAGACGCTGTTCGTCCACCCGAACACGGTCCGGTACCGGCTGCGCAAGGCGGCGGACCTGACGGGGTGCCAGGCGACGGACCCGCGCGACGCGCTGGTGCTCCGGATCGCGTTGACGGTGGGCCGGCTGGCGCGCGCCCGCGGCCTCTGGTGACGGCTTCCCGAGACGGGCGTCACGTGATGGACTTAACAGCGAAAGGTGATTGAACCCGACAAGGCTTCCGGGTTACGCGCGAGGTTCTCCGGCGCGTCTTTGGAGGGTTCCGACAAAGACGCCGCGCAGACACTGTGAGCGTCGGCATCACGCCGAAGCACCGTGAACGTGTTGTCTTGGAGGGTGACAGCAGCAGTCCTCGCTCCCGGTCAGGGGTCCCAGGCCCCCGGCATGTTCACGCCCTGGCTCGACCTCGACGGCGCCCGCGAGCGCGTCGCACTGTGGTCCGAGCGCGCGGGGCTCGACCTGCTCCGCCTCGGCACCGAGGCGGACGCCGACGAGATCCAGGACACCGCGGTCGCGCAGCCGCTGATCGTCGCGCTGTCGTTGCTCACCTTCGAACACCTCCAGGCCACCGCGCCGGTTTCCGCGGACGCGCCCGTCGCCGGGCACTCCGTCGGCGAGCTCGCGGCCGCCGCGATCGCCGGCGTGCTGAAGCCCGAAGAGGCCGTCGCGCTGGCGGCCGTCCGGGGCGCCGAGATGGCGAAGGCGTGCGCGCTGGAGCCGACGTCGATGGCCGCGGTCATGCTCGGGGACCCCGAGCAGATCGTCGCGTGGCTCGAAGGACAGGGCCTGACCGCGGCGAACCGCAACGGAGCGGGGCAGATCGTCGCCTCCGGTGCCGCCGACGCCATCGCGAAGATCGTCGCGGAACCCCTTGAAGGCACGAAGATCCGCGCCCTCAAGGTCGCCGGCGCGTTCCACACGCAGTACATGGCGCCCGCCGAAGAGGCGCTGCGCGCCCACGCCGCCGAGCTGACCCCGGCCGACCCGGTCCGCCCGCTGCTGTCCAACGCGGACGGTGCGGTCGTCACCAGCGGGGCCGAGTACCTCGACCGCCTCGTCGCGCAGGTCACGCGGTCCGTCCGCTGGGACCTGACGATGGACGGCCTGGTCTCCCTCGGCGTCACCCGCACCGTCGAACTCGCGCCCGCGGGCACGCTGACCGGCCTGGTCAAGCGCCAGCTCAAGGGTGTCGTCACCACTACCACCGCGCTGAAGACGCCGGCCGAACTGGCGGCGCTGCGCCAGGAGGACGCCTCGTGACCGACCGACCCACCTTGAGCCTCAACCCCGGCTCCCGCGGCAGCCGCGTGCTGGGCATCGGCAGCGCGCAGCCGGACAAGATCGTCACCAACGACGACCTGTCGCAGATCATGGACACCAACGACCAGTGGATCCGCGACCGCGTCGGGATCATCGAGCGCCGGTTCGCGGAGAAGGACGAGACGCTCACCGACTTCGCCGTCGCCGCGGGCACCGCCGCGCTGGCCGACGCCGGCGTCGACCCGTCCGAAGTGGACACGGTGATCCTGCCGAACTGCACCATGCCGACGCTGATCCCGAACGCCGCCGCCCAGGTGGCCGCGCGGATCGGCATCCCCGGCCCCGGCGCGTTCGACCTCAACGCCGCGTGCGCCGGGTTCTGCTACGGCCTCGGCGTCGCCTCCGACCTGATCCGGTCCGGCTCGGCGAAGAAGGTCCTCGTCATCGGCGCGGAGAAGCTCACCGACTCGGTGAACCCGACCGACCGCGCCAACGCGATCATCTTCGCCGACGGCGCCGGTGCCGCGGTCGTCGGCGCGTCCGACGAGCCGCTGATCGGCCCGGTCTCCTGGGGCAGCGCCGGCGACCTCGTCGACCTGATCGGGATGACCGAGGACAAGTTCATCTACCAGGAGGGCCAGTCGGTCTTCCGGTGGGCGACGACCCAGATCGCGCCGATCGCCATGCGCGCGCTGGAGGTCGCCGGGCTGAAGCCGTCCGATGTGGACGTGCTGATCCCGCACCAGGCGAACCTGCGCATCGTCGAGGCGATCGCGAAGAAGCTGCGGGCCAACGGCGCCCGTGACGACATGGTCGTCGCCGACGACATCAAGTACTCCGGCAACACCTCGTCGGCGTCCATCCCCCTCGCGCTGGACCACATGCGCAAGGCCGGGACGGCGAAGTCCGGCGACGTGGTGCTGGCGGTCGGGTTCGGCGCGGGCCTGTCCTACGCCGGGCAGGCGTTCGTCTGCCCCTGATCACCGTTACGCTCCCCGCGGGCACTCGCCCAAGGGCAACCAGACCCAAGAAACACCGAGAAGGGAACTACCCCATGGCTGACAACGCTGAGATCCTCGCCGGCCTCGCCGAGATCGTCGAAGAGGTGGCCGGTGTGGCTCAGGACGACGTCACCGCCGAGAAGTCGTTCGTGGACGACCTGGACATCGACTCGCTGTCGATGGTCGAGATCGCCGTGCAGGCCGAGGACAAGTTCGGCGTCAAGATCCCGGACGACGAGCTCGCCAACCTCAAGACCGTGGGCGACGCCGTCAACTACGTGTCGGCCAACTCCAAGTAAGTCTGTTCCCTCCTTGAGGAGACTCCCATGAGCAACATCGACGTCGTGATCACCGGTCTCGGCGCCACCACACCGCTCGGCGGGGACGTGACGTCCACCTGGGACGGTCTGCTGGCCGGGCGGAGCGGGATCCGGGCGATCGAGGCCGACTGGGTCGAGGAGCTGCAGCTGCCCGTCAAGATCGGCGGCATGCTGGCCGTCGATCCGTCGGAGGTCCTCCCGCGGGTGCAGGCCCGCCGGCTGGACCGCTGCGAGCAGGTCGCACTGATCGCCGCCCGCCAGGCGTGGGCCGACGCCGGGTACGCGGAACCGACGGACGAGCACACCGACGTCGACCCCGACCGCCTCGGCGTGTCGATCGGCACCGGCGTCGGCGGCCCGGTCACCCTGCTCACCCAGAACGATCTGTTGCACCAGCAGGGTCTCCGCAAGGTGTCGCCGCTGACCGTGCCGATGCTGATGCCGAACGGCCCGGCCGCGCACGTGGGCATCGACCTGAAGGCGCGGGCCGGGGTGCACTCCCCGGCCTCGGCCTGCGCTTCCGGTGCCGAAGGCATCGCGAGCGGGGTGGAGATGATCCGCTCCGGTCGCGCCGACGTCGTGGTCGCCGGTGGGGCCGAAGCGTGCATCCACCCGATCACGCTGGCCGGGTTCGCCCAGGCCCGCACGGTGTCCACGCGCAACGACGACCCGGGCAGCGCGTCCCGGCCGTTCGACGCGAGCCGCGACGGCTTCGTCCTCGGCGAGGGCGCCGGCGTGGTCATCCTGGAGCGCGCGGACCAGGCGAAGGCCCGCGGGGCCCGCATCTACGCGACGATCGCCGGGCACGGCATCACCTCGGACGCCTACCACATCACGGGCAACCACCCCGAGGGCATCGGCCAGATCGCCGCCATGCGCGCGGCGATGAAGATGGCCGGTGTGACGGCGGCGGACGTCGGGCACGTGAACGCCCATGCGACGTCCACTGTGGTCGGTGACATCGGCGAGGCGGCCGCCATCCGCAAGGCGGTCGGCGACCACGCGGTCGTGACGGCGCCGAAGGGTTCGATGGGTCACCTCGTCGGCGGCGCCGGCGCGGTCGAGGGGATCATCACGATCCTGTCGCTGTACCACGGCATCGTGCCGGCCACGATGAACCTGACGGACCTGGACCCGCGGGTGCAGCTGGACGTCGTGTCGGGCGAGGCCCGCAAGGTCGAGCTGACCGCGGCGATCAGCAACTCGTTCGGCTTCGGCGGGCACAACACCGCGCTGTTGTTCACCCCGGCGGCCTGAGTTCGTCCGCACCACCCGGTTCGACGAAAAAGGGGCCCGGCTTCGGCCGGGCCCCTTCTTCAGCATTTTTCGTGCTCGGGCGGCGGCCCTGGGTCGACGGTGTCGATCTTCAGCCCGCCCCGCTGGACGATCATCGGCATGACCAGCCGCCACTTGATGCAGGGCTCCTTGAAGAAGTCCGGGGCGTCGGCCTTCTTCTGTTCGCTGGTGAAGCCGACCAAGACCCGAAGCGACGCGTTGGCGCCGCGCTCGATGCGGTAGACCAGCGCGTCGGTGTCCGTTGTGGACTTGACGCCGTCCTTCCACGCGCCCGGTGGCTGCTGCGAGATCCGGTCGCTGCTGACGGTCGTCGTCCACGGCTGGTACTGCTTGCTGTTGATGGCGTCGAAGTACGTCTTGAGGAGCCTGCGCACGGCCTCGGCCTGCGGGTGCGCCTGCGCGTCCTCGGTCATCCGGACGACGCCCGCCGCGGCCGGCGCCCCGCTGCTGGCCGGGGACTGCGCGGCGCTCGAGGAGGCGGTCTCGTCGGCGGGCTGGTCGGGGCGGCGGTAGATCTCGCGCGCGAGCAGGCCGGCACCCACGGTCACCGAGAGCACCACGGCCACGACGGGCACCAGCCAGCGCTGGCGGGAGCTGGAGGCGGGGGTGGTCACGCCGAAGAGCGTACCGGCCCGGCCGGGGTGCCCGGGTGCAGCAGGGGGCGCGGCGGGCGGCGCGCCCGGATCACCCCGAGGTCGCGCCGGCAGCCGTCCGTCCGGTCAGCCCACCTGGTGCAGCCAGGTCACCGGCGCGCCGTCACCGGCGTGGCGGTAGGGCTCGAGCGCCTCGTCCCAGCTCGCGGCGAGGAGTTCGTCGAGCTTGTGCGCGAAGGACTCACCCCCGCGGGTCATGGCCGCGAGCGCGCGCAGCTGGTCTTCGCCCACCACGATGTCGCCGTTGGCGCTGGTCCGCCCGTGCCACAGGCCGAGCCCGGGCGCGAAGCAGAACCGTTCGCCGTCGAGGCCCGCGCTGGGCTCTTCGGTGACCTCGAACCGAATCATCGGCCACGCCTTGAGGGCGGACGCCAGTCTGGCGCCGCTGCCCGCGGGCGCGCGCCAGCCGCACTCGGCGCGAAGCTGACCCGGGCTGGCCGGCTGCGCCGTCCACTTCAGGTCAACGCGGGCACCCAGGGTGCCCGAAATAGCCCACTCGACGTGCGGACACACCGCAGACGGCGACGAGTGGACGTACACCACACCTCGGGTGCTGCCACGGGTGCTCACTGCTACCTCCGCTTGTTGCTCGACGAGGGACGTCTTCCCCTACGCCCTGACTCGAGCTGCGGAACGGCTTCAGTGCGGCTCCCGAATGCCGCCTCCGATGCGTTGAAGCACATTCTGCACCCCAACCGTGCCGTTTGGCCACATGAACACCACAAGTCACCCGGGGCACCACTTTCGGAGGGCAGACGGCCGCGTCCTCCCCGTGTCGCACGATGGACAGGGCCACGCGCGCTAGCGTGATGACCCGGAACGACGAGCAGGGAGGGGTTTCGGTGCGACTGGTGCGCCTGCAGCGGCAGCAGTCCCGGGTGGCCGACGACGTCCGGGCGGCGCTGGCGTCCCTCGGTCGTGGCAGCACCGTCATCGGCGGGATCGCCCTGGTGGGCGTGGGCACGGTGACCGAGCGCCCGATCGAGGCGGTGGTCCTGCTGCCCCACGGCGTGATCATCGTGATCGGCGTGGACCTCCCGGACCCGGCCCTGCGGCTGGAGGCCCCCCTGGGAGCCGCGTGGAAGGCCGACGGCTGGCCCCTGGTCACCGACGACGACGCGGTCAACCCGGCGACGGAGGCCCTGGACATCTCCCAGGCGTGCGAGCGGCGAATCGCTTCCCTGGTCCCGGGGACGGGCCCGGTGGGGACGATCGTCGCGGTAGGACCGTACGTGGAGACGGTCGACCAGCCGGCGGGCGACCTGGCGGGCCCGGTCCGCGTCCTCCACCCGACCCCGACGACGATGCTGGCGGCAACGGTATCGCTGGCGACAGCGCACCGGCCCCGGTCGGTGGACCAGGTAAGGGCACTGATCCGGGGGTTGGCCCCGGAGGCACCGGAGTTTTCGGACGAGGTGCTGGTGGGCGAGGGATTCAGCCGTTTCACGGACGATTCGCCACCGGAGTCGCTTTGGGACAGTGGGCCCTCGGTGCCCAGCCAGGTGCGGACAGCTGCTGGCGCGGGTGCGGGTGCCGCGGGTGTTGCGGCGGGAGCGGCCACTTCGGACACCGCGGGGTCGGCCGCAGCCAGTTCGAGCACACCGAGCTCACCCGCAGAAGGATCAGGCCCGGCCGCGGCGGACGCACCTGCCGGCGACTCGGCCGCGCCGAGCTCGCCCGCGGCGGATTCGCCTGAAGCAGGTTCACCTGCCTCGGACACGGCAGAGGCAAGCCCAGCCGCGACGGGCTCGCCCGCCGGCGACTCGACCGAGCCGAACTCGCCTGCAGCGGAATCGCTGGCGGAGTCGAGCGCGCCCAGCTCACCCGCGGCAGGAACGCCCGCTCCAGACACCGCAGGGTCAAGCCCAGCCCCCGCCGGCGACACGCCCGCAGCCGGTTCGGCCTGGTCGAGCCGACTCGACTCCGGCTCGCCCGCGGCAAGCCTCGCCGAACCGCCTTCACCCACCGCAGATTCGCCCGGCGCGCCCGCGACAAGCCTCGCCGAACCGCCCTCACCCACCACAGATCCGTCCGGCGCGCCCGCGACAAGCCTGGCCGAACCGCCCTCACCCACCGCAGGTTCGTCCGGCTCCGCCGCTGCGGACTTGGCCGAACCGCCTTCACCCACCGCAGACTCGGGCGAAGCACCCACCGCATCGGACGTCACGACTCCCGCCGACTCCGAGCGCACCGAGGTCCTGCCCTTTCCCACCCGCGACAAACCCCTCCCGCAGTTCCCGGGCTCCACTCAACGAACCGAAGCCACCCCGGCCAAGCCCGCCCCCCAAGCTGTCACCCTCAGCCAGATCAACCTGCAACCTGCAACCCCCACCCCACCCCGCCCCTTCCCCACCCTGCGGCCGGTCCCCCGCGAAGCCGGAACCTCTCCAAGCTCGAAGACCGTCCGCTGGCTCCCCCTCGCCGCCATCGGGCTGCTCGTTGCCCTCGTCGTTGCCGCCATCGCCGTGGCCACCTCCGGGGAGGACACCGTTGCCGCCCCCACTGGGCCGCCCACTCCCGCTACCCAGTCGCCGCCCGCGAGCAGTGGGGCTCCCGTGCAAAGTCTTCAGTTCGCCCTGCGGGCCGCCGATCGGGACCAACGGTGCGCGTCCCATGCCTTCGGGGATGCTCAGGCCAGCCTGCAGCAGACCAGCTGCTCCGGCGTCCGGCGCGCGTCCTACGCCGCCTCCGTCGACGGGCGGGAGGCCGCCGTCACCGTCGGGATCGTCGAGTTCCCCGATGCCGCGCAGGCCCAGGCCTTCAAGGCCGTCGCCGACACGCCCGGCGGGGGCGGGATCCTCGACCTCGCCTCCGAGACCGGCAAGTGGGGTGCCACTCCACCGCCCCAGTTCGAGAACGCCGCCTACACCTCGCAGCTCGAAGGCACGTCCGTGCGGGTCGTCCAGGCGGTCTGGGCACCGGGACCGTCCACTTCGGACGATCCCGGCCTGGCCAGGGCCGCGAAAGCCGCCCTGGGCCTGCCCGCCCAGTGACTCAGAGCCCGTAGGCCTCCAGCAGCCGCAGCCACACCTCGCTGATCGTCGGGAACGACGGCACCGCGTGCCACAGCCGGTCGAGCGGCACCTCGCCGACGATCGCGATCGTCGCCGAGTGCACCAGCTCCGAGACGTCCTGGCCGACGAACGTCACGCCGAGCAGGACGTTCCGCTCGGTGTCGACGACGATCCGGGCCTTGCCGGTGTAGCCGTCGGCGTGCAACGACGAGCCCGCCACCGCGATGTCGACGTCGACGACGCGGTCGGCCGAACCGGGCCGCGCGTCCGCCAGGCCGACGGCCGCGACCTCCGGGTCGGTGAACACCACCTGCGGCACCGCGTGGTGGTCGGCCGTCGCGGTGAACTTGCTCCACGGCTCCGCCGACGAGAACGTACCCGCCGCCAGCGCCGCGACCGTGTCGCCCGCCGCGCGGGCGCCGTACTTGCCCTGGTGGGTCAGCGGGGCGCGCCCGGTGACGTCGCCCGCCGCGAACAGCCAGCCACCGTCCACTGCGGACACCCGGCCGGTGTCGTCGGTCTCCAGCGCTCGACCCGCTTCGACGCCGAGCGCCTCGAGGCCGAGCCCGGCGGTCGCGGGCCGGCGCCCGGTCGCCACCAGGAACTCGTCGACGACGACCACCTCGCCGTCCTTCAGCGTCAGCTCGGTCCCGCCCGAACCCGCGGCGACCCGCTCGACGCCCGACTCCGTGTGCACGTACACGCCGGCTTCGCGCAGACCGTGCAGCACGAGGTCGCCGGCGAACGCGGCGTTACGCGGCAGCGGGCGCTCGCCGGTGATCACCAGGTGGACCTCCGAGCCCAGCGATGCGAACGCCTGCGCCATCTCGACGCCGACCACGCCGCCGCCGAGGACGCCCAGCCGCCCCGGCACGGACTCCGCCGACGTCGCCTCCCGCGAACCCCACGGCCGGATCGTGTCGAGACCCGGGATCTTCGGCGTGCTCGGCACGCTGCCGGTGCACACGATCACCGCGTGCCGCGCGGTCAGCACGCGGTCGCCGTCGAGGGTGACCTCCCGCTCACCGGTGATCTCGCCGTGCCCGCGGATCGGCTCGATGCCGGCGCCGCGAGCCCACTCGACCTGGCCCGAGTCGTCGCCCTTGCCCGTGAACCAGTCACGCCGCGCGAACACCGCCGCGGGGTCGAGCCGGTCGCCGACCGGCACGCCGGGGATGCGCTTCGCCGCGGCGAGCAGGTTTCCCGGCCGCAGCAACGCCTTGCTCGGGATGCACGCCCAATAGGAGCACTCGCCGCCGAAGCGCTCGTGCTCGACGAGGGCGACCTTCAGGCCGCCGCGAGCCGCTCGTTCGGCGGCCACCTCCCCCACCGGACCCGCGCCGATCACCACTACGTCAAAAGTCTGTCCAGACATGGCTTCAGCGCACACCACCACGCGGGATCGCGCAAGCCAGCGGCTATCCTCGTCTTCGAAGCTGCAAGTCATCGGCGGCCCGGTGCCGTCGGCCCCGGTGCGCGCGCAATACACGTTCGAGCACGGGAGGTTTGTCGTGGCCAAGAACACGGCTGTGCGGGTCCTGGATGATCTCACCGGCGAGCCCGCCGCCGAGACCGTCGGGTTCGGGCTCGACGGCATCGACTACGACATCGACCTCTCCTTCGCCAACGCCGACGCCCTGCGTGAGCTGCTCCAGCGCTACGCCGACGCGGGTCGCCGCACCGGCGGCCGCAAGCGCCGGCCGAGGATCGTCCCGGGCGCGAAGCGGCCCCGGGCGAAGGCGGCCCCGAAGACGACGAAGGCGGCGAAGCCCGTCGCCGGCCGTCGCACGGCAACCGCCAAGACCACAGCCGCCAAGACCGCGAAGACCGAGCCCGCGAAGACCACTGCGAAGGTCACGAAGGCGAAGGCCGAGCCGGCCAAGACCACGCGCAAGGCGGCGGCGCCGAGGAAGACCACGCGCGCGGCGGCGCGGAAGGTGCCGGGCATCACGTTCTCGGCGGCCGAGTAGGTCCACAGTAGGTCCACAGTGGACTGACGGGCCGCGGGATATCCTCGCGGCCCGTCAGCCCGCGCGCTGGGAGCCGTCCGCGTGCCAGGGCGGGTACCGGTACCGCGTGTGCAGCAGCGCCCGCTGCCGCGTCAGCTCGGCCGCGGACGGCGGGCGCGGCACCAGCGTCCCGAGGAACTGCGACGCGGCCGCCCGCACCGCCGCCTCGACCGACGGGAACCCCGGGCGCAGCCCGTGCTCGGCCAGCGACGCCACGGGACTGCGGTGGGAATCGAGCGGGCGCGGGTCCGCCGGGGCGCTGGTCAGGTAGCGGCCGACCAGCGCGGCCGACGTCTCGACCAGCAGCGTCGAGTGGGCCAGCAGCCCACCCTTGGTGCGGAACACCGCGAACCCGCAGAGCTTCGCGTCCTCGACGAACAGGCCGCGGTCGCCGATCCGCGGCACCAGCCCGAGCTGGTCGACGGCGGCGCTCATCACCTTGCCGAGCGTCTCCAGCGGCCGGTCGGTGGGCCCGGGCAGGACCAGCGTCACGTTCAGGTTGCCCGGGTCGTGGAACACCGTGCCGCCGCCGCTGGCCCGCCGCAGCACCGGGACGCCGTCCCGGGCGCACTCCTCGGCCCGCACTTCGCGGGCGATCCGCTGGCCGCGGCCCACCACGACGCAGACCGGGTTGCGCCAGAGCCACAGCACCGGTGACGCGGGCGCGACCCGGAGGAGCGCTTCGTCGAACGCCAGGTTCTCGGCCGGATCCGTGAACGCGGCACGGACGTCCGACCCGGTCGTCATAGCGCTTTGAGTTCCTCCACGATCTCGCCCACCGACGACTTGGCGTCCCCGAAGAGCATGCTGGTCTTCGGATCGTAGAACAGGTCGTTGTCGATCCCGGCGAACCCGGAGGCCATCCCGCGTTTCAACACGATCACGGACCGGCTCTCGTTGACCTTGAGGATCGGCATCCCGTAGATCGGCGAGCTCGGGTCGGTCTGCGCGGCCGGGTTCGTGACGTCGTTCGCGCCGATCACCAGCGCGACGTCGGTCTGGGCGAACTCGGAGTTGATCTCGTCCATCTCCTTGAGCTGCTCGTACGGCACGTCGGCCTCGGCGAGCAGCACGTTCATGTGCCCGGGCATCCGGCCGGCCACCGGGTGGATCGCGTAGGCGACCGTGATGCCCTTCTTCTCCAGCAGCTTCGCCATCTCGCGGACGGTGTGCTGCGCCTGCGCCACGGCCATGCCGTAACCCGGCACCACGACGACCTTGCTCGCGTACGCCATCTGGATCGCGGTGTCGGCGGCGCTGGTCGCGCGCACCGGACGAGCTTCCTTCGCGCCGCCGCCGGCCGAGACCGCCGGCCCGCCGCCGAAGCCGCCCGCGACGATCGCCGGGATGGACCGGTTCATCGCCTTGGCCATCAGGTTGGTCAGGATCGAGCCGGACGCGCCGACGATCATGCCGGCCACGATCAGCGCCGTGTTGTCCAGCGCGAGGCCCATCGCGGCGGCCGAGAGCCCGGTGAACGCGTTGAGCAGCGAGATCACCACCGGCATGTCCGCGCCGCCGATCGGCAGCACGACGGTGAGGCCGAGGATGCCCGCCGCGACGAGCAGCCCGACGATCAGGAAGCCGGAGTCGCCGCCGGCGACGATGGCGACCGCGCAGCCCAGCGCGACCAGCAGGAGCAGCGCGTTGACCGGCTGCTGCAGCTTGCCCATGGTGATCGGGCGGCCGCTGATCAGCTCCTGGAGCTTGCCGAACGCGACGTTCGAGCCCCAGAAGGAGATCGACCCGATGATCGCGGCGAACAGCGACGCGATGGCGATGTACGCCGGCTCGTGCGCGTAGCCGTCGGTGGAGTTGAACTCGACCCAGGCGATGAGCGCGACCGCGCCGCCGCCGACGCCGTTGAACAGGGCCACCATCTGCGGCATCGCGGTCATCTTGACCTTGCGCGCGGACGGCACGCCGACCACCGCGCCGATCGCGACACCGAGCACGATGAGCAGCCAGTTGCCCATGCCCGGGGTGAGCAGGGTGGCGATGACGGCGATGCCCATGCCGGCCGCGGCGATCCAGTTGCCGCGGACCGCGGTGCGCGGGCCGGTCAGGCCCATCAGGCCGTAGATGAAGAGGGCGAACGCGACGATGTAGAGGATCGCGACGAAGTCGGTCACTTCCGCTCCTCCTCGTCGGCGGGAGCGGGCTTCTTGCCCTTGAACATCGACAGCATCCGGTCGGTGACCAGGAACCCGCCCACGACGTTGATCGTGCCGAAGGCGATCGCGATCACCAGCAGGAACTTGTTGAAGACGCCGTCGACGCCGAGACCGAGCACGACCAGCCCGCCGAGCAGCACGATGCCGTGGATGGCGTTGGTGCCGGACATCAGCGGGGTGTGCAGCGTGTTGGGCACCTTGGAGATCACGGCGAAGCCGACGAACCCGGCGAGCACCAGCACCGCCAGGTTCTGCACCAGGGGACTCATGCTGGGCTCCCTTCGCGCCCGGCCACGCAGGCGCCAGCGACGATCTCGTCTTCGAAGTTCAGCTCCAGCGCGCCTTCCTTCGTCACGAGCAGCTCCAGCAGCTCGGTGACGTTGCGCGCGTACAGCTCGCTGGCGTGCGAAGGCATTTCGGCGGGCAGGTTCAGCGGGGACGAAATGGTGACGTCGTGCTCCACGACGTCCTCGCCCGGCTTGGTCAGCTCGCAGTTGCCGCCGGTCTCGCCCGCGAGGTCGACCACGACCGACCCGGCCGGCATGCCCTTGACGGCGTCCGCGGTGACCAGCGTCGGCGCCTTGCGGCCCGGCACCAGGGCCGTGGTGATGACGACGTCGAACCTCGTGATCGCCTCGGTGAGCCGCCGCTGCTGCTCCTCGCGCTCTTCCGACGTCAGCTCGCGGGCGTACCCGCCTTCGCCGACCGCCTCGATGCCGAGGTCCAGGAACTGCGCGCCGAGCGACTTGACCTGCTCGCCGACCTCGGGCCGGACGTCGTACCCGGTGGTCTGCGCGCCGAGCCGCTTCGCCGTGGCCAGCGCCTGCAGACCGGCGACGCCGGCGCCGAGCACCAGCACCTTCGCCGGCGGCACGGTGCCCGCCGCGGTGGTGAGCATCGGGAAGAAGCGGGGCAGCTTCTGCGCCGCGAGCAGCACCGCGCGGTAGCCGCCGATGCTGGCCTGCGACGACAGCGCGTCCATCGCCTGCGCCCGGGAGATCCGCGGGACCGCCTCCATCGCGAACGCCCGCAAGCCCGCTTCTTCGAGCTTCGCGAGCCCGTCCGGGTTGCCGCGCGGGTCGAGGAACCCGAGGAGGACGGTGCCTCTGGCCAGCTTCGCGACCTCGTCCGGCGCGGGTGGGTTCACCTTCACGACGATGTCGGCGCTCCACGCGTCGCCGAGCTCGGCGCCCGCCTGGGTGTACGCGTCGTCACTCAGGTGCGCGCGGGACCCGGCGCCCGGTTCGACCAGGACGCGCAATCCGCGTCGCGCGAGCCGCCCGACCAGTTTGGGCACCATCGCGACCCGGCGCTCCCCGGGGCGTGACTCGGTCACCACACCCACGGTGAGCTGCTGACTCTGTTCGCTGTCCGCCACACGACCTCCTCATCGGCGAGGCACGATCCGTGGGTTGTACCACGCCGGACCGACACTCCCCAGCGACATCGGTCGCAAGTCCCGGGGTTGTGCCAGAAGATACGAGCGCCGCGGGAGGAGCGTTCAGCTCGTTTTCCACTGGGGGATGCCGAGCAGGATCAGGCGCAGGCGTTTTTCCGCCGTCGCGGTGATTTTCGCGTCTTCACCCGGTCGTGCTTCCAGCAGCTCGACGGTGGTCGTGATCATCGCGGCGACGATCAGGTCCGCCAGCATGTGCAGGTCTTCGGTGCTCCACGCGCGCAACGGGGCGAACCGGGCGAGGTCGATCGCGAGGTCGCCGGAGAACATCCGCAGTTCGACGGCGATGGACCGGGCGAGCGGGCCGCCGCCGTAGCGTTCGCGCGTCAGGAACCGGAAGTGGTCCTCGTTCGCCCGGACGAACTGGTGGACCGTGGCCACCGACGCGCTGATCATGCCGCGGTAGGTGTCGGGATCGGTGCGCGCCGACCGCATCATGCCGCGCAGCGTGCGCGTCGCTTCTTCGACGAGCGCGACGCCGAGCTCCTCCATCGAGGCGAAGTGCCGGTAGAACGCCGTCGGCACCAAGCCCGCGCCCTTCGCGACCTCGCGCAGGGAGAGCGTCGCGAACGGACGGTCGGCCAGCAGGTCGAGGGCGGTGTCCAGCAGCGCCTGGCGCGTGCGCTGTTTGCGCTCTTGCCGGCTCACCGGCGTCAGCGAGTCTTCGGACACGTCTATCAGCGTACGGATGTCCACCGCGTTGCTCACGTCACATCCTCCGCGTTCCGCGTTGACAGGCAGTCCACTCCTGCAGTGCACTGTTGAGTGTACAGTCGTTCACTGTAATCGAGGAGGTCTCCGATGACGGCGCTCATCCCCCGGAGGGTGCGCAGCCTCGCCTCGCTGGCCGAGGCGCTGCTGACCCCGCACGGGATGGACCGCTACCTGGAGCTCGTCGACCCGATGCTGGTGCGCCGCGAGATCCGCGGCCTGGTCACGGCGGTGCGCAAGCAGACGCCGGACAGCGTGACCGTCACCGTCAAGCCCAGCCGCGCGTGGCCCGGCTTCACCGCCGGGCAGTACGTCCGCCTGCAGGTGGAGATCGACGGCGTCCGGCGCACCCGCTGCTATTCGCCGTGCGGTTCGCAGTACGACGGCGAGCTCGAGTTCACCGTCAAGGAGCAGGGCCTGGTCTCCGGGCACCTCAACCGCGCGCTCGGCGCCGGCTCGGTGGTCGGTCTGTCCACTCCGGACGGCACGTTCACGCTGCCCGCCACCCGCCCGGACCGCGTGCTGCTGATCAGCGGCGGCAGCGGTGTCACCCCGGTGCTCGCCATGGCCCGCACGCTGGCCGACGAAGGCCACGCCGGCGAGATCGTGTTCCTGCACTACTCGAACGGCCCGGCCGACGCGCTCTACCGCACCGAACTGGCCGAGCTCGCCGCCCGGCACCCCGGGCTGAAGGTGGTGCACGCCTACACCCACACCAAGGGCGGCGACCTGCGCGGGTTCTTCTCGCCGGAGCACCTGGCGCAGGTGGCGCCCTGGTACCGCGACGCCGAAGCGTTCGTCTGCGGCCCGAAGCCGCTGATGGACGCCGTGCGCGCGGAGTTGGGTGAACGTGCGCACACCGAAGAGTTCACCCCGCCGGCGCTGACCTTCGACACGGCGAACGCCGAGGGCCAGGTCCGGTTCAAGCGCAGCGGGCGGGAGTGCACCAACTCGGGGAAGCCGTTGCTGGAGCAGGCCGAGGAAGCGGGCCTGTCGCCGGAACACGGCTGCCGGATGGGCATCTGCTTCTCCTGCACCCAGCTCAAGACCGCCGGCCGCGTCCGCAACGCCAAGACGGGCGAGATCTCCGGCGAAGAAGACGAAGAAATCCAGCTCTGCATCTCCGTCCCGGTCGGGGACGTCGAGATCGACGCGTAGGGAGACTGCCATGACCGGCCTGCAGGACCGCCTGACCCCGGAACAGGTCGAGGAGTTCGGCCGCGAGCTCGACGCGCTGCGCCGGCGGACCGTCGACTCGCTCGGCCAGGAAGACGTCGACTACATCCACAACATCATCAAGACGCAGCGCGGCCTGGAGGTCGCCGGGCGGGCGCTGCTGTTCGCCGGGTTCTTCCCACCCGCGTGGGTCGCCGGCGTCGGCGCGCTGTCGGTGGCCAAGATCCTCGACAACATGGAGATCGGCCACAACGTCATGCACGGCCAGTACGACTGGACGCGCGACCCGGCGCTGAGCTCGCAGCGCTTCGAGTGGGACAACGTGGCGCCGGCCGAGAACTGGCGGCACTCGCACAACTACATCCACCACACGTACACGAACATCCTCGACAAGGACCGCGACATCGGTTACGGCGTCCTGCGGATGGACACCGCCCAGAAGTGGCACCCGTACTACCTGGGCAACCCGGTGTACGCGACGCTGCTGGCGCTGTTCTTCCAGTGGGGCGTGATGCTGCACGACCTGGAGTTCGACCGGATCGTCAAGGGCGAGCGCAAGTGGTCGGACACCACCGAGGTCGTCCGCAAGATGGTCAAGAAGGCGTCCCGGCAGGTCGGCAAGGACTACCTGCTGTTCCCGCTGCTGACCGGCCCGCTGGCGCCGCTGACCTTCGCCGGGAACGCGACCGCGAACCTGGTCCGCAACCTGTGGTCGTTCTCGATCATCTTCTGCGGCCACTTCCCCGCCGACGTCGAGAGCTTCACCGAGGCCGAGACGGCGTCGGAGTCGAGGGGCCAGTGGTACCTGCGGCAGATCCTGGGCTCGGCGAACATCACCGGCGGCCCGCTGTTCCACATCATGAGCGGGAACCTGTCGCACCAGATCGAGCACCACCTGTTCCCGGACATCCCGGCCCGCCGCTACCCGGAGATCGCCGGCGAGGTGCGCGCGATCTGCGAGAAGTACGGGCTGCCGTACCACACGGGCCCGCTGCACAAGCAGCTCTGGTCGGTGGCGAAGAAGATCGTGAAGCTGGCTCTCCCGCAGAGTTCGCCGTCGCCGACTACCGTGGAACCCGACCGGCAGCTCCGAGCAGCGTGAGGGTGACATGGTGGGCCAGTTCGAACGCGAGAAGGACACCCTGCAGGTGATCACCGAATCGGCCGCGACGCACGTCGGCAACATAGCGTCGATCATCACGGGCGCGGTCCGCGACATCGCCCGCGAGACGGGCGACTGGCTGACGGACGTCATCGAGATGCGCGAAGCCGCGCAGAAGGCCCGGGAGGACGACCCGGACAGGCCGTAGGTCTCGGCGGTGATGGCTATCTCGCGAGGTGGCCATCACGCCGCCGGGTTGGGCCGTCCCTCCAGGTCCTTCGTCTGCCAAATCCGGAACCAGGCGAACTCGGCGATCAACGCCGCCTCCACCGCGAGCGTCCAGTAGGGCGAGGGGACGGACAGGCGGACGGCCGGCCACCCGGCCAGGGTCCCCATCATGGTCCAGAAGATCACGCCGTACCGGCCGCGACTGGTGGCCCTGTAGTTCCAGCCCACCACCGCGACGATCCCGGCGAACAGCGCACCGGCGGCGGCCAAGTGCCCGTGCGCACCGAAGTGCACGGGGAACGCGTAAGCCCAGAACGCCGCCCCGGCCACCAGAACCAGCGTGGTGACCTGCACCGCCTTGGTGACACCGTTCGTCCTGGCGCGCGGCCACTTCACGATGGTCCAAACGCCGGCCCCGATGGCCGCGGCCAGAAGCAAAGGTGCTTCACCACCCCGGACGTCCCGGCGATCGCCAGCGCCCCTCGTGCGGGTGCCGGGAACTCTTGGAGTGCGGCGAGAACGCCGAAGTCCTCCGCGAAGTCGGCGAAAGCCCCGATCACCGGCATCACCGCGAGGCTCCTTCTCCCGGACAACGCGAAAAGCCCACCGGACAAGGTCGCCCCGTAAACCACCGCGAATCCCAGATCGGCCCACTGGTAGTAGCCGTGGTGCCGCCGGCCGGTCTCGCCGAGCTCCGCCAGAACCGCGGCACCTTCGTCCGGGCCGAACGCGAACCGCACGCCTGGACGCGCTTCGTCGAAGCCCAGCGGAGGTAACGGTCATGGACACCGGGGGCGTTCCGGGGCCGGCCCCGGGGGAAAACCGGATGGGCAGCGGGCCCGGACCAGGCGAAACTGAATCCGTGACCAGCCTCGACGTCCCTCGCCCCCGCTCGCTGCGCCGCGTCTTCGGGCCCCTCGGCGCGCGGGACTTCTGGGCCGAGTACCTCTGGCTCTGGCTCTCCGGCCCGCTGACCTTCTTCTCGCTGCTCAGCTTCCTCTTCGTGCTCGCGTTCGGGCTCGGGCTGACGCCCGTGCTGCTCGGCTTCCTCGTGCTCGCCGGTGCCATCTCCTACGTGCGCGGCCTCGGTGCGCTGCACCGCGGGCTCGCCAAAGCGCTGCTCGGTGTGAGTGTGCCCGCCCCTCGGCGGCCCGAGCTCAAGCCCGGGCTGTGGGCCTGGGTCCGGGCCCGCGTCGGCGATCCCGCCGGCTGGCGGACCGCCGGCTACCTGCTGCTGCGGCTGCCCCTGAGCTTCGCCGGGATGATCACCATGGCCTCCGCCACGGTCTACGCCGTGGCCGCGACCCCCTTCGCCTTCCTCTGGTGGCCGCTCGGCGCGGAACGCCTGGACGTGTTCGACATCCAGGCCGCGAACTGGGCCGGTGCGCTCGCGTGGTCGGCGTCGGGGCTGCTGGTGCTCGTGGCGCTCCCGTGGGTGACGCACGCCTTCGTCGCGCTCGACCGGCTGATGGTCGTCGGCCTGCTCGGCACGCGGGTGCTCTCCGAACGCGTCCGGGACCTCGAAGCGAGCCGCGCGACGGCGGTCGAGGACTCCGCCCTGCGGCTGCGGCGGATCGAGCGCGACCTGCACGACGGTGCGCAGGCCCAGCTCGTCGCGCTCGCCATGAAGCTCGGGCTGGCCAAGGACGAGCTCGAAGACGTCGACCTTCCCCAGGTCAAGCAGCTGGTCACCGCCGCACACACCAACGCGAAGCAGGCGCTGACCGAGCTGCGCGACCTCGCCCGCGGCATCCACCCCGCCGCCCTCGACGCCGGGCTCGACGTCGCGCTGGCCACCCTGGTCGCGACGTCCGGGATGGACGCGCGGGTCGCCGTCGACCTGCCGCGCCGGCCACCGCCGTCGCTGGAGACGATCGTCTACTTCAGCGCCGCCGAGCTGCTCACGAACGCCGCGAAACACAGCGGGACGACGACGTACGTCGAAGTCACCGAAGAGCGCGACGTCCTGTGGCTGCGGGTGCGCGACCGCGGCCCGGGCGGCGCCCGGCTCGTCCCGGGCGGTGGGCTGGCCGGGGTCGCCGAACGCCTGCGGACGGTCGACGGCGAGCTGACCGTCGCGAGCCCGCCGGGCGGGCCGACCGAAGTGACCGCGCGGGTACCACTCCCCCGCTAGGCGCGACCGGCCGAAGTGACCGCGCGGGTGCCGCCGTCCCGATAGGCTCGCCCGCATGCGGATCGTCATCGCGGAGGACTCCACCATCCTGCGCCAGGGTCTCGTCGAGCTGCTGACCTTCCGCGGCCACGAGGTCGTCGCCGCGGTGAAGGACGGCGACGCGCTGCGGTCCGCCGTCGAGGAGCACACTCCCGATGTGTCCATTGTGGACATCCGGATGCCGCCGACGCACACCGACGAGGGCCTGCGGGCAGCGATCTCGCTGCGCCGGGAATCGCCGGGGCGCGCGGTCCTGCTGTTCTCGCAGTACGTCGAGACCAAGTACGCCGCCGAGCTGCTGGCCGACCGCGCAGGCGGGGTCGGCTACCTGCTCAAGGACCGCGTCGCCGAGGTGTCGGACTTCCTCGACGCGCTGCGCCGCGTCGCGGACGGGGAGACGGTGCTCGACCCCGAGGTCGTCAGCCAGCTGTTCTCGGCGACGCGCCGGACCGACGCGCTCGGCGGGCTCACGCCGCGGGAGCGGGAGGTCCTGGGCCTGATGGCGGAAGGCCGGTCGAACTCCGCGATCGCGGCGGAGCTGTTCCTCTCGGCCGGCTCGGTCGAAAAGTACGTGACGTCGATCTTCGGCAAGCTCGGCCTGCCACCGTCCGAAGGGGACAACCGCCGGGTGCTGGCGGTGTTGCGCTACCTGGATTCCTGAGCCGGCAACCCGTCGACGACGCGGTCGTGATGACCGCCGGGACGCTCGTGGTGGCCGCCGGTTCGAGCGCTCCCTAGGCTGGGGCGCATGTACTCCACCGAGATCGAGGTCCGGACCGGCTCCGAAGCCATCGTCCACGACCTCACCCACGAGGCCGAGTCGTTCCTGCGCGACGCGGACGCGGCGGACGGGCTGCTGCACGTCTGGGTCCCGCACGCCACCGCCGGGCTGGCGATCCTCGAGACCGGTGCCGGCAGCGACGAGGACCTGCTGACCGCGCTCGACGCCCTGCTCCCCCGCGACGGCCGCTGGCGGCACCGGCACGGGAGCCCGGGTCACGGCCGTGACCACGTGCTCCCGGCGCTGGTGCCGCCCTACGCGACGATCCCGGTGCTCGGCGGCGTCCTCGCGCTGGGGACCTGGCAGTCGATCTGCCTAGTGGACACCAACCTCGACAACCCGGTCCGGAAGGTGCGGTTCAGCCTCCTCGCGGGCTGACCGGCCGGGCCACAGCGCCAGCAGGAGACCCGCCGCCAGCAGCGCGCCGAGCACCCAGACGCCGGTCGTGACGTCGGGCGCCCCCGGCACGCCCTGAAGCAGGCTTCGCAGGCCTTCGGTCGAGAAGCGGAACGGCGTCCACGACCACAGCAGCGTGCGGTAGGCCGGGTTCAGCAGCTCCGGCACCTGCCCGGCGACCGCGGGCGCGACCAGGTAGAGCGGGCCGAGTACGGCCATCGCGCGCAGCCCGAGCAGGCGCAGCAGTCCCGCCTGCAGGGCCGCGAACGCCGTCGCGGCGAGGAAGACGAACCCCAGGACGCCGACGTCGAGCGGCAGCGCCGCGTCCCACAGCGCGAAGAACCCGGCCACCACCGCCGTCACGAGCACCCCGGCCCCGACGACCTGCAGGAACCGCGCGCCGGCGCCGACCGTGCGGCCGGTGCGCTTGGCCAGCTGAGTCAGGGCGAGCCCGGCGACGAGCGCACCGATCCAGGCCAGCGCGGACGCGGCCAGCGGCGCGGTCCGGCCCGCGACGGTCACCGGGTGCAGCACCTCCTGCTTCGGGGCGCCGGCCAGCGCCGACGCCGCTCCGGTCAGGGCCTGCTGCGCGACCTGGGTCCCGGCCGGGTTGACCGCCCCCGACGTCACGACGGTCGCGGACGGCCCGGGTCCGATTTCGAGCACGCCGTAGACCTTCTTGTCCTCCAGCAGCTGCCGCGCGTCGGCCGGGGACGCGACGGTCCACTCGAGCGGGCCACCGCCGTGCGCCGCGATGCGCTGGGCGACCTCGGGCGGGCCCGCGACCGCGACCGGGACGCCGTCCGGCGCGGCCGTGGCCTGCGCGCCGAACGTGAGGAACCCGAGCACCACGGCCACCAGCGCGCCGGCCACGGCGGCGACCAGGGCGAGCGCCCCGGCGGGGCGCCGGACGGGAGCGGTCATGACAACCTCCAGTTATTCGTCGCTTGTTGAATTAATAGCCAAGGTACGACCGCGTCCCCAGAAAGTCAACGCGTGTTGAATAGCACCGCCGGTAGCCTCGGTCCCGTGACGAAGAAGCGGCTGCTGCTCTGGGACATCGACCACACGCTGGTGGACTTCGCCCGGCTGGGCGCGACCTGGTACGCGGCCGCGTTCACCGCCGCGACCGGCGCGACCCTGCGGGTCGACCCGGTGTTCGGCGGCCGCACCGAACTGGCGACCACCACCGAGCTGCTCACCGCGAACGGCTTCGACCCCGCCCCGGACACGATCCAGGCGATGTTCAAGGCACTGGTGGCGGAGTCGGAACGCGCCGCGCACCGCTTCCCCGTGGAGGCCCGCGCGCTGCCGGGCGCGGCCGAAGCGCTGACCGCGTTCGCCGGGGACGAGGGTGTCGTCCAGTCGCTCGTGACCGGCAACCTGCCGGAGATCTCGCGGCACAAGCTCGTCGCGTTCGGCCTGGACGAGCACCTCGACCTGGACATCGGCGGCTACGGCACGCTCTCGGTGCACCGGCCCGACCTGGTCCCGCACGCGGTGGCGCTGGCGGCGGCCAAGCACGGCACGCCGTTCGGCGCCGACGAGATCGTCATCGTGGGCGACACCCCCAACGACGTCAAAGCCGCGCTCGCCCACGGCGCGCTCCCGATCGCGGTGGCGACCGGGCTCTACAGCGCCGATGAGCTGCGGGCGGCCGGCGCGCGGATCGTGCTGCCGGACCTGGCCGACACCGACGCCGTGCGGACCGCCGTGTTCGGCTGAAAGTCGTCCTCGGGTGGGGATGTCCCTCATTCGAAGGGAGGACCCCTTAGGGGTAAATCTCCTTCCTTCGCCTGATGTGGACGGAGACGGCGGTTCGCCAGACTTCCGGGCATGACTGAAGCAGCGTCGGCGGCCGGGCCCGCCGGAGGGGGACGCATCCGCGGCACGGTCGCGGTGCTCAGGCAGCGCCTGCCGTTCACCAGCAGTGTCGTGGTCGCGATGCTCGTCCTGGCCGTCGCGACCGGGGCGCTCTGGAACGCCGCCGAAGACCGCGCGGCCTACCCGTTCATCGCCTACGGACTGCCGTCGCTGGAGACCGGCCGGTGGTGGACCATGCTCACCGGGCCGTTCTTCGCCGTCGTCCCCTGGTACTACCTCCCGATGGTCGGCAGCTTCGCGCTCTTCGCCGGCTTCGCCGAGTGGCAGCTGGGGACGCGGCGCGCGATGGCCGTGACCATCGGCGGCCAGTTCGTCTCGGTGCTCGTCGCGACGCAGTTCCTCGCGCTGTGCGGCAACTCCGGCTGGGTGTGGGCCGAGCGCATGGCGGGCAGCCTCGACGTCGGGTTCTCCGGCGGCGCGCTCGCCGCGGTCGCGGTCGCCAGCGCGACGCTGCGGCCGCCGTGGGCGCTGCGGCTGCGGGCCGGGCTCTGCGTGTACGCCGGGGTCGCGATCGTCTACGTCGGCACGCTGGCCGACCTCGTGCACTTCTTCGCGCTGGTGGCGGCGATCCCGCTGGGCAACCGGCTCGTCGGCTCGCGGCGGGTGCCGTCGGCGGGGCCGAACCTGCGCGAGTGGCGGCTGCTGACCGTCGCCGGCCTGCTGCTGCTCACCATCGCCGAGATCGTGATGTTCCTGGTGCCCGGCGAAGGCCCGTTCGGCTCCACCGAAGCGGTTTCGCTGTCGGCGCCGGAGCTGGCGTTGCTCGTGCTGATCGCCGTGCCGATGGTCAACGGGCTGCGCAAGGGCGGCCGCGTCGCGTGGCGCTGGGCCGTCGCGCTGTCGGTCTTCGTCACCCTGCAGGCCCTCGGCGACGCCACGCTCTACGGGCTGGCCGACGTCTTCGGCGCGGACTACGACACCACGGGCCTGCCGCTGTTCTTCGTGGACAATCTCCTGTGGACGGTCCTGCTGGTCGTGCTGATCGCCGGGCAGCGCGCGTTCCGCGTCCCGTCCCGGCGGCGGCTCCGGCGGCACGCGCAGGGTCCGGGGGTGGCGCTGGCCCGCACGCTGCTCGGGCGCCACGGCGGCAGCACGCTGTCGTGGATGACGACCTGGCCGCGCAACACCTACTTCGTCCGCGAGGACGGCCGGTCCTACCTCGCCTACCGCGAGCACGCGGGCGTCGCCGTCGCGCTGGGCGACCCGATCGCGCCGGACGGCACGGCGGCGGCCACGGTCACCGAGTTCACCACGATGTGCGAGAACTCCGGCCTGGTGCCGTGCGTGTTCTCGGCGACGGAAGAGACGGTCGCGGCCACGCGCGAACAGGGCTGGCAGCACGTCCAGGTCGCCGAGGACAACGTGCTCGACCTGGAGGGGCTGGAGTTCCGCGGCAAGGCGTGGCAGGACGTCCGCTCGGCGCTCAACAAGGCCGCCAAGCAGGACATCGACTTCCGGCTGGTCCGCTTGGCCGACCAGCCGGAACCCATCCTCGCCCAGGTCCGGGCGCTGTCGGAGGAGTGGATGTCGGGCAAGGGCATGCCGGAGATGGGCTTCACGCTCGGCGGCCTCGACGAGGCGATGGACCCGGCGACGCGGGTCGGCCTGGCGGTCGACGCGGAGGGCACGGTCCACGGCGTGACGTCGTGGCTGCCGGTCCACACGGGCGCGGGCAAGGTGGGCGGCTGGACGCTGGACGTCATGCGCCGCAGCCCGCACGGTTTCCGCCCGGTGATGGAGTTCCTGATCGCGTCGGCGTGCGTGCAGTTCCGCGAGGAAGGCGCGCGGTTCGTCTCACTGTCGGGCGCCCCGCTGGCCCGCAGCGGCGACGACGGCCCGGCCCGCACGGTCGACCGGGCGCTGGAGTCGCTGGGCCGGGTCATGGAGCCGTACTACGGATTCCGTTCCCTGCACGCGTTCAAGGCGAAGTTCCAGCCCCGGCACGTGCCGCTGTACCTCGCTTACCGCGACGAGGCGGACCTGCCGCGGATCGGGCTGGCGCTGAGCCGGGCCTACCTGCCGGACGTCCGGCTGCGCGAGCTGGCGAAGCTGGCTCGAAAGCGGTGAAGTAACGGCTCCCGCTCAAACACAAAGGGCTCACTAAATCACGAGATAGGATCACGACCGAAATCGTCAATGAGCCCCCTAATTGACTCATTTCGGCACAATCTCGCACATGAATTCATGCACCATTGAAATATAGTTCTCAATGCCACGACCCCAATTGTAAATGACCGCATCAGCCTCACTGAGGAGAGTTGAAATATCGGCCTCCACCGAAGATTCCCAAACTTCGGCAAAGCTGAGGAAATCGATCGAAGGATCCTCTCGTGCCTTGTATTGCTTAAAAGCGACATCAGGAGGGGTGTAAATGTACACCACATTAACGCGAATAGAAATATCTTCCCGGAGTTGATTTAAGGTACTACGATGCCTCAACCCGTCGAGAATAATTCTCGACGAAGGCGCTCGAGAAATCTTCTCGGCGATAGCCGCCGACAACGTCCTTGGTCCGCTCGGATGCGAAATAAAGGACAATGCTAGTTCTTGAAATGCCTGTCGCGGCGTCTCAGGAACAGGAGGAACACCAAGCAGCGATGCAAGAATTTTACCGCTATTAAGCTCGAAATAATCAAACTCATCTTTTATCAGGTGCACCGCCTCCGTTTTGCCGCTACCGATTGGGCCAACAACACACATCACGTGCGGCTCTTTGAACGCATCCCTTCGAACGATTACCTTACTCGGGTGCGCTCGAACGACACGTGGCGCAAATGCGCGCAAGGCAAGCTGAGACCAATACTCAAACCGCTCAAGGCTCACCTTCTCTCCTGGAGCACCGACCCAACGCAACTTGTTTATTGACTTCTCGCCCTTAGATGGGGAATCCCACCCAGCGTCGTCTGAGACATCATATCGCAGCAGTACAGCAAAGTGCCGACGGCCGACTGGCGAAGAATCATCATTCAAAAGTCCAACTACCTGCAAACCTTCCCCTCTGGCAAGCCGTTCCTTGTCCACTTCTGGCAAGGTCAACTCTTCTGCAAGTTCGCGGACTGCAGCACGGAAAATCCCGACATCATCCCCCGCGAATAGATCGAAGTCCTCAGCGTTAACATGCCCACCGAAGCCGACGCAGCTGAGACCTCTGAGCATATCCTCAGTGCGATTATAGGTACCACGCTCGTAACATAGGTAACGTGTACCTCTTCGCACCAGAATATATGTCAAAACCTGCTTATATTCGTTATTTGTTTCAGCTTCTGAGCGATCCATAGATTGACAAACGCCCGCCCCAAACAAGCCATTGTAGGTTCTTAAGTAATCTTGCCTGATACCTTGAAACCTGCCGAAACCGTCCAGTTCAGAATTATGAAATACCGTCACAACCTCGCGCGAAGGCGGTGGCTTCCACGGCTTACTTTCATAAGGATCGACTCCAGTATCGAGAAGTTCTCGTAAGTAAAACTTGCCCGGAGCAGTCCTCACGAAATTCGAAGATCGTCCCAGCCGTCTAATATGAACACTCAATTTAGACTTCATCGTTTGAACCGGCGAACGTCCATTTAGAGAGTCGGAGAATAAGCCATTATCGCGACCGTATGCATACATTTCACGAGCCGATAGCGGCCGACCGATATTCCGAAGCGCCTGCTCCGCAACTCGAAGAAACTGACTTTTGTACATTCTAAGTCCTCATCCGCAGCCGCGAAGGCGGATGAGCGGGGCGCCTGATACAATCCTCAATCAGACTAACCTTGCCCAACGACCTTGAGACTAAAAGAAGTTCATCCCGCCGGCTTCTGAACTCAGATTTCGCCGCGAGGTTCGAAGGTCTAGCGAGAGAGTAGCCTCGAAATGAGCCCTTGTCATATAAACTAATAACGTCAGGATGCGCCGCATTCGAGACGACGCTAACTCTTTTTTGCGCAAGTTCGTTGCAGAGTTCAGCCAGGCAACACTGATCCTGCCAGGAAAATATCCGCTCATTGTAGCAAACAAATCCATTATTATTGTGGGCCACGGTATACGGTGGATCACAATAAACGAAGTCGTTCTTCTCGACTCCCCCCAGAGTCAACTCGAAGTCGCCGAACTCAATTTTCGCGTTGCGCAAAATTCGACCATATTCAGCAAGTGACTCGTACCCCGGAAGCCTAGTCTCAGGCTTACAACCAAACGGCACATTGAATTTTCTACTTTGATTAACGCGCCAAATGCCACCAAAAGCGGTTCGATTTAAATATATCATCCGACAAGCTCTATCAATCGGATCCATCGGATTATCCGCTCGCAGCGAATAGAAAGTGTCCGGACAGATCATGAGACTTTGAAGTCTCACACTAACCTCAGCAGCATTATGCACTAACGTCTCATAAGTGGTCACTAGGTCCGTATTAGTTTCACCTAGAATCGCATGATGTGACTCCAGGAAAAAGAACAGCGACGCACCTCTCGCAAATGGCTCAATAAGGCGCCCGTGTTCGCGCACAGAAAATAGCTTGCTTAACACAGGAGCAAGCCACTGCTTTCCTCCCGCCCACTTCGTTAGCGGCTTCATCGCCCTGATACTTTCATACTTTAGTAAGTAACGTTCCAGAGATCGGGCTCATTAGCCCTCCGCCACTCAAGGAACGAAAGCATTGCCTTGGAGGATTGAGAAATTCTGATTTTATACTTCAGCCCCAACTCTGCATTGTCGACAATTTGTGCGTACGTAAGACGATCTGGGTTTTGATCGTCTGGTATGAAAACCGTATCCCAATAGAATTTGCGACTACCCCGTGGCTCACTGCTGATAGTTCCAGGTGTCTCACCTACGAATGTCTTCACCGACTTTCCATCGCAGTATGCAACTACCGCCCGAGCGACCGAACGACGGTTTGCAGAGTGCGTCTCTTGCACAAAAGCGCCGGCTAGCGTATTCCACATCGGCTTCGTAAGTCCACCAGGATAACCATGGTCGCGGTAGTCGTCGAAAATCAACCCAGCGTGCTCGACAATGCACGGAATTTTCAGTCGCGCATATGCCGACTTCACCTCTTCTGCAACCATGACGCTTATATCAACCTCAAGCGTTTCACGAATAGCCACCTCCGTGATATCAAAATCGAAAATGTTATCGACAGGCGTACCGTCTCCGAGCAACATTGACGAACGAAATTCGTCATTCTCCTCTTTTTTATACGAACTGGATGTCACATATGTAACAAGGGTTTTAGGCATCTGCCAACTCCTCAAGAATTTGTGATATATCTTGAGTTCGATTGGAGGTCCTTATGGGGACTACCTCAATGTTGCGCGCCCGGAAGAGTTCATATTCGAAGTCGGAGGGGTCAGAGACAGCGATATATGCACGTCGACCCGTTGGCGCACTGGGGAGGTCGCCGAACTGTTCATTGACCAGACGAAATAGATAGGATACGTTCCAGTCGCGAAAGCTATATCCCAGAAACAAAAGAGCGCGACCGAGCATATCGGACCGCAGACGCTGATCCTCTACCTCGGCAAACCTCAGCCTACGTTCATAGTCAGACTCGGATAGCACCATCCTCGATGGATTAGACAAATCTCCATGGAATTTCACGACTTCAGTGGCGCTCGCAACTTCTCCTTTAGTTCGACTCTTGAGCAGATCTGCAATATGCGCCTCAACGGCGACGGTGTGACAAGGTCGATTATTTAAATTTAGACTGCGCTCTAGAAAATCGTCGTAGTTGGTTGTGTAGAACAGGTTACATCTAGTCAATTTTGCCAAGCCGGTGAAAATTGGCGACGAAGTAAGGGCGTCATCTGGGGCTCTAAGTTCTGAATAGAACCAATTTCGCAAGTCAGCGAACTCATTATGCTTCTTAAGCCTATAGTATTCGAGAATCTGCAGATCATCTCCTCTCACACGAAGAAGCTGCGGATCGTCAAACCCCAGCATCCTCGCGGCCTGACCAACAAGCTCAGACCAGGAGAGACCACGCCTAAGCTTACCTTCGACTTCCCACGACACAGCCATAGAGAGCCCTGCTCCAACGAACGGAACGAGTCGCCCCTCTCGATATCTCGCCAAGAGATCTTTGGGTAGGAGGTTACTCATTTGGCCTCCGGGCAACGATTCGCGTCATCGAATGATGATGCCGGATATTGTTGTGAGGGTGGGCTTCGTAGAGTGTCAAATCGGAGGCCAGTAGAATCTCCCAGGATTCAAACTGATCCAAGTAGTAATCATGGGCAAGAAGCGCGGGAGCGAATCCTGGGTGACCACTGAGGTCCTGATCTCGATCATTGAAACAAGCAATGACGTTGAATCCGCCTGGCCGCGTTGCGGCTTTAATCTTCTGCAGAGCCGAATCGATTTCGGAAGCAGACAGGCAATGAAGCAGTCCGTATGCGATAATCAAATCGTAGACACTTGAGCCAATCGACAGGCTGGTAACATCACTTACCATCCATTGAATGCTGGCATCCCGCCAGAACTCGCGAGCATGGGCTATGGCCTCTGCAGATACGTCGACCGCTACCACGTCGCAAGATCGCTTTTCCAGCCATGCCGCGTTCGTGCCCTCTCCGCAGCCAAGATCAAGAACGCGCAAGCCGTCCAGGGAGTGACGTTCAGCTAGCCAACTAAGACTACTCGCAGGTAACTGCGGCCAGAAGCGTGCACACGATCGGTAGCCGTCGTCGTAGCCACCGCTACGAGACGACTTTGGCTCGCCATCATCGCTGCCCATGCGCCGTTCTACCACACATGGACATCGCCCGCTTGCGCTGAGTCGTAACAGTGTGGCTTAGCGTCCGATATCCAGTTAGTTTCGTTGTTACGGGCGGGGTGATCGGCGGCGGAATGGGCGCGCTCCGATCACGGCCTACGCAACCGTACCTCTGGCGAGGCAGTGCGGATCGGGCTGGCGCTGAGCCGGGCCTACCTGCCGGACGTCCGGCTGCGCGAGCTGGCGAAGCTGGTCAGTAGCTCTCGGGGACGCTGATCCGCTGCGGGAACTGGATCTTCCGGCGGCTGACGACGTTCTGGGTCTTCTCGATCAGGGTGCCGTCGGTCAGCCGGAGCCAGTGCCCGTTGCGGGAGTCGGTGAAGGCGAGCATCACGCCGGGCGTGGTGTGCTCCATCCGCCGCCCGTCGCGCACCGGCATGCGCCACTTCCCCGGCGGGAGCACGGCGTAGAGGTACTCGTCCGGTTCGATCCGCGGCCCGCGGTGCAGGGTGGACCCGGTCATCGGCAGGCTGCGCACGAGGTCGAACGAGACGACGACGTGGTGCACCGCCTCGGAGTTGGCGTTGGACACGATCATGTGGACCTCACCCGCGTCCGTGGTTTCGATCCACGCGGTGACCTTCGCGGCCTGCTCCTGCCACTCGCGCCGCTCCCGCTTCGCCCGGTCCGCCCGCGCGACCCGGCCGTCCCGGATGGCGATCCACAGGGCGACGGCCACGGCCGCGACGGTCCCGACGGCGCCCGCCCACTGCCCGGCCGCGCCCCACCAGTCCGGCTCCCGCGGCTCGACGAGCCAGCGCCAGGCCTTCGCCAGCAGCGGCCCGAAGAGCAGCAGGACCCCGGCGACGCCGAGCACGGAGAACGCGGCGGTCCGGATGCGCGCGAGCCGTTCGTCCATGGGCCCAGCCTGCCGAACCCCGGCGCTCAGCGGTAGGTGGTCGGCGGCGGGGTCGTCGTGCTCCGGTCCGCGGCCGGCACGAACCGGTAGCTCTTCACGATCCCCAGCAGGTCTTCGCGGATCGCCGGTCCGGAGCGGTCACTGTCCGCGTACGCCACCACCACGCCCGACGCGCTCCCGGTGCCGAACGCCATCGCGGCGACCAACGCGTGCTTCGCCGCGCACTCGCCCGTTGCCGCGGGGATCACTTCGGCGACCACGATCCGGGCCGGGGCCTGGGTGCCGTCCGCTTTCGTCAGCTGGGCGTCCGTGCCCGGTCCGACCTGGGACGTCCCGCCGTACGCGCCGGTCGCCAGGTCCGTCGCGACCTTGCGGGCCGCCGCCTCGGGGTCGGCGAGCGGCTCGGTGGTGACGCCCGCGCCGCCCAGCGTGTCCCGGGCGCAGAAGTCCTTGCCCAGGAACGCGCTCGTGATCAGCCGGATCGCCGGCTGGTCCCAGCCGTGCTGGGTGGTCGGCGCCGGTTCCCAGGACGGCGGGACGTCGTAGGCGTACGACCCGTCCCGGGCCGCGACGGACTGCCAGCCGCTCGTCACCGCGGGGACGACCGTCCGCGGCGCCGGCGTCTCCACCCGCGGCGGCCGCGATGTCGGCGTCGACGACGTCTGGTGCGCCTTGCCGACGCCCAGCGCGTTCAGCACGCCCGCGATCAGGGCGATGAGCACGAGCCCTAGCCACGGCGCCCGCCGCCACTTCAGCGGCTTCGGCGCCGGGCGGATCCGCTTCGGCCGCGCACGCGGCGGTTCGGGAGAAGGCGCGTCCGCGGGTTCGTAGCCGCCGAACCCGCGGAGCGCCTCGTTGTCCTCGTATCCCGGCGTCGGGTCTTCGGAACGCCGGGAGAACCGGCCCATCAGGACCGGACGAGCTTGACCAGGTGCTCGACGACGGCGTCGACCGCGATCTCCTCGCGCTCGCCCGTGCGCCGGTCCTTGACCTCGACGACGCCGTTGGCCAGGCCGCGCCCGACCACGAGGATGGTCGGCACGCCGACCAGCTCGGCGTCGGCGAACTTGACGCCCGGGGTCGCCTTGCGGTCGTCGAGGATGATCTCGAGACCGGCGGTGTCCAGCTCGGCGGCGAGCTTCTCGGCGCCGGCGCGCACCGCGTCGTCCTTGCCCGCCATGACGATGTGCACGTCGAACGGCGAGACCTCGCGCGGCCAGATCAGGCCGAGGTCGTCGTGGTTCTGCTCGGCGAGCACGGCGACCAGCCGCGAGACGCCGACGCCGTAGGAGCCCATCGTGATCCGGATCGGCTTGGAGTCGGGGCCGAGCGCGTCGAGCTCGAACGCGTCCGCGTACTTGCGGCCGAGCTGGAAGATGTGCCCGATCTCGATGCCGCGCGCGGCGACCAGGGTGCCGTGGCCGTCCGGCGACGCGTCGCCCTCGCGGACCTCGGCGGCCTCGATGGTGCCGTCCGGGGTGAAGTCGCGGCCGGCCAGCAGGTCGACGACGTGGTGGTCGACCTTGTCGGCCCCGGTGACCCAGGCGGTGCCGGGCACGATCCGGGGGTCGGCGAGGTAGCGCACGCCGTTGTCCTGCAGCGCCTTCGGGCCGATGTAGCCCTTGACCAGGAACGGGTTCTTGGCGAAGTCGGCCTCGTCGAGCAGCGCGACCTCGGCCGGCTCCAGCGACGCTTCGAGGCGCTTCATGTCCACTTCGCGGTCGCCGGGGAGCGCGACGCAGACCAGCTCCCACTCCTTCGCGCCCGGCTGACGCGCCTTGAGCATGACGTTCTTCAGCGTGTCCGCGGCGGTGAACTCGCGGCCGAGCCCGGCGGCGTTGAGGAAGTTCACCAGCGACTCGATGGTCGGGGTGTTCGGCGTGTGGTGCACCTGCGCCTCGGGGCGGCCCTCGACGGGCTGCGCGGCCGGCACGGGCGTCACGACGGCCTCGACGTTCGCCGCGTAGCCCGACTCCGTGCTGCGGACGTAGGTGTCCTCACCCGTCTCCGCGACCGCGAGGAACTCCTCGGACGCCGAGCCGCCCATGGCGCCCGACGTCGCCTTCACGACCACGTACTCGAGGCCGAGGCGGTCGAACAGCTTCGTGTAGGCGGCGCGGTGGGCCTGGTAGGAGCGCTCCAGGCCCTCGTCGTCGAGGTCGAAGGAGTACGAGTCCTTCATGACGAACTCGCGGCCGCGCAGGATGCCGGCGCGGGGACGCGCTTCGTCGCGGTACTTCGTCTGGATCTGGTACAGCGTGACCGGGTAGTCGCGGTAGGAGTTGAACTCGCCCTTGACCGTCAGCGTGAAGAGCTCTTCGTGCGTCGGGCCGAGGAGGTAGTCGGCGCCCTTGCGGTCCTTCAGGCGGAAGAGCGCGTCGCCGTACTCGGTCCAGCGGCCGGTCGCCTCGTAGGGCTCCTTCGGCAGCAGCGCGGGGAACTGGATCTCCTGCGCGCCGATGGCGTTCATCTCGTCGCGCACGATGTTTTCGACGCGGCGAAGCACGCGCAGGCCGAGGGGCAGCCACGAGTACCCGCCCGGGGCGACCCGGCGGACGTAGCCGGCGCGTACCAGGAGCCGGTGGCTCGGTACCTCGGCGTCCGCCGGATCCTCGCGCAAGGTGCGAAGGAACAACGACGAAGTCCTGGTGATCACTGCGAGCTCCCTGCTCCGGGCGGGTGTGAAAGTCCCGCTCAGGGTAGTCACTCCCCCGGCCGTGACTCCAACGGGTTACTCGGCGGCCGGTTTTTGTCGGTGGTCGCCGCTAGCTTCGGGGCATGGCGATCCACATGGGCATGATCACGATCGACTGCGCGGATCCGCGCGGTCTGGCGGAGTTCTGGACGGCGGCACTGGGCACGACGGTGGCGCAGGATTACGGAGGCGAGTTCCTGGTGCTGGCGCCGCCGGAGGGCGGGCTGCCGCTGGGGTTGCAGCGGGTGCCGGAGCCCCGCGCGGGGAAGAACCGGGTCCACGTCGACTTCGGCGGGGACGATCGCGGGGCGGAGGTGAAGCGACTCGTCGGGCTGGGGGCCACGGAGGTGGCGGAGCACGAGGTGCCCGGGCTGGCGTGGACGGTGCTGACGGATCCGGAGGGCAACGAGTTCTGCGTCTCGGGGTGAGCCGCCGACCTGCGGGGACACCACACGCGCCAGCGGGTAGAAAGGCGGCATGAGCGCTCGCGTACTGCTTCCGTGGACCGACATCGAGGTACCGGAGGGGCTCGAAGCCGCCTATTACGACGGTGTCGAGCCTCCGCCGGCCGGGCTGGACGACGTCGAGTTCTACGTGCTGCCGTACGACCGCGGGGCCGAGCCGCCGAAGCTCATCGGGGAGCTGCCGTCGCTGCGGGTGGTGCAGTCGCTGTCGGCCGGCGTCGAGACGCTGGTGCCGCTGCTGCCCGAGGGGGTGCGGCTGGCGAACGGGCGGGGGCTGCACGACCTGAGCGTCGCCGAGCACGCCCTCGCGCTGATCCACGCGGCGCAGCGCGACCTGCCCCGCTGGATCGCGCAGCAGGCGCGCGGCGAATGGACCCGCGAGCACACGCGGTCGCTCGCCGACAGCCGCGTGCTCCTGGTCGGCCACGGCTCGATCGGGCGGGCGATCGAACGTCAGCTCGTCGCCGCGGAAGCGGTGGTGACCCGGGTGGCGAGCCGCGCGCGGCCGGACGAGGACGTCCACGGCGTCGCCGAGCTACCGGACCTGCTGCCCCGGGCCGACATCGTGGTGCTGATCCTCCCGGACACCCCCGCGACGCGCGGCCTGCTCGACGCGAAGGCCCTGGCCGCGCTGCCGGACGACGCCCTGGTGGTGAACGTCGGCCGCGGCACGGCGATCGACACCGGCGCCCTCCTGGCGGAGACGCGCACCGGACGCCTGCGCGCGGGACTCGACGTCGTGGACCCGGAACCACTGCCCGCGGACCATCCACTGTGGACGGTCCCGGGGGTGGTGATCACCCCGCACATCGCCGGCGGGTCGGCGTCGTTCTACCCGCGCGCGAAGAAACTCGCGGCGGAGCAGCTGCGGAGGTACGCGAAGGGCGAGGAACTGCTCAACCTCGTGGCGGAGTGAGCACGTACACGTGCCACTCGTCGTCGACGCGGTAGCCGCACCGCTCGTAGACGCCGAGGGCGCGGTGCGCGTTGTCGACGTCGACGTTCAGCGCCGACCGGTCGAACCCCGCCGCTTTCGCCGCGACGAGCGTGTGCCCCAGCAGCCCCGACGCGACGCCGCGGCCGCGCAGCACCGCCCGCGTTCCCACCCAGCTGGCGTAGTGCTCGCGGACGCCCGTCGCCTCGGCTTCGGACGCGTAGAAGTGGCTCAGCACGAACGCGAGGACCTTGTCGCCGTCGAGGACGAGGTACGACAGGTCGGGCCGGAAGTCCTTCGAGCCGGTGACCAGGTGGCGCCAGGCGTCGGGTTCGTAGCGCGTGCTGCCCCAGTGGTCGCCGAAGGTGTCGTTGCGGGCGTCGAGCACGGCGAGGTCGTGCTTGAAGTCGAACGGGACCACCTCGATGCCGTCGGGCAGCGGCGGCTGCGGCAGCAGGTCGGCGAGGCCGACGCGCATGTTGACCATCGTCCGCGCGTGCGTGTACCCGGCGCCGGCGAGCACGCCGGCGATCCAGCGCTCGTTCTGGTGCTGGCCGTGGTGCAGCTCGAACGGTGCGTCCGGGAAGGTGCGCTCGTTGACCTCGCGGCCGGTGCGCGAAAACCACTCGACCAGGTGAGCGCCGACGGCGGCGGCCCGGTACTCCGGGCGCACGACCGACTGGAGCCGGAGCATGTGGACGGGGTTCGCGGCGTCGCGGCGGCGGATCAGGCCGTAGCCGACGAGCGTCTCCCCCGCCCAGGCGCCGATCGTGGCGCGGGCCAGGTCGATGTTGGGCCCTTCGAGCTCCTCGCGGAGGTCTTCGTCGCTGAAGTGGTCACCCGTCTTGTCGACCTCCTCCGCGGCGGCGTAGAGCCGGGCGAACGCGGGGACGTCGTCGAGGGTCAACGGGCGCCAGGTGAGGTCCATGGCGCGAGGCTAGGCCGGACGGCGGCGTCCGCGCACCCCGATTTGCCGCTCCGGCCAAAAGCAGGCCGCCCCCGGTACGTCAGGTGAACGTTGATACGAGACCATTCGGCCGTAGCTGTGGCCGGAGTGGCAAACATCGGCACAGTACGCTCGGTATGTGCTGGTGCTCCTTCCTCCCTCCGAGACCAAGGCCGACGGCGGCCGCGGCGGCCCCCTCGACCTCGGCGCGCTGTCGTTCCCCGAGCTCAACCCGGCACGCGCGAAGCTCGCCGACGCGCTCGCCGAACTGGCCCGTGACGTCCCGGGCAGCGTCGCGGCCCTGGGCCTCACCGAGCGCCAGTCCGGCGAGGTGGCGCGCAACGCGGAGCTGTTCTCGTCGCCGACGATGCCGGCGCTGCGCCGCTACACGGGCGTGCTGTACGACGCTCTCGACGTGAAGAGCTTCACGAAGGCCGGCCTGGAGAAGGCGCACCGGCGGCTGGTGGTGACGTCGTCGCTGTTCGGCGTCGTGTCGGCGACCGACCCGATCCCCGCGTACCGGCTTTCGGGCGGGAACTCGCTGCCGGCTCTGGGGACGGTCCGCGGGCACTGGAAGCCGGTCCTCGAACCGGTGTTGCAGCAGGTGGAGGGCCTGGTGGTGGACCTGCGCTCGGGCACGTACTCGGCGTTCGCGAAGCTGCGCCCGGACGCGGTGACGGTCCGCGTCGTGACGGAGAACGCCCGCGGCGAGCGCGTGACGGTCAGCCACTTCAACAAGGCGTACAAGGGCCGCCTGGCGCGCGAGCTGGCGGTCACGCGGGCCGAACCGTCCACTGTGGACCAGCTGGTGAAGGTGATCCGGAGGGCCGGCCTGGTGGTGGAACGCACCGGCGAGCACGCGCTGGAGCTGGTCACCGAAGGCTGACGGTCAGAAGCGGTCCGGGGCGAACGGCGTCAGGTCGAACCCCGGGTCCTCCCCCAGCGCGATCGACGCGATCAGCTTCCCCGCGAACGGCGCGTTCGTCAGCCCGCCGGCGCCGAAGCCCGTCGACACCGCCAGTCCCGGCCGCAGCGCGCCCAGGATCGGCAAGCCGTCCGGGGTGCCCGGGCGGAAGCCGACGCGGGTCTCCGCCAGGGTCGCGTCCGCCAGGCCCGGGGCCACCGTCAGCGCGTTGTCCAGCACTTCGCGCTGGCCGGCTGCCGTCACGCGGTAGTCGAAGCCGGCCTCCGCCTCGCGCGTCGCGCCCGCCACCACCCGGCCGCCGGCGAACGCCAGCAGGTAGTGGCTCGTGCGCGGGAGCACCACCGGCCACGCCGACGTGTCCGTGTCCGGCAGGTCGAAGTGGCTGATCTGGCCGCGGTGCGGCGTCACCGGCAGGTCGATCCCCAGCGGTGCCAGCAGTTCCCGGCTCCACGCGCCGGCCGCGACCACGACGCTGTCCGCCTCCAGCGGGCCCGCCGCGCCCGCGACCGTCCCGTCGGCCCGGAACGCGACCTCGCCTTCGACGAACTTCGCGCCCCGGCGCTCGGCGGCCGCCAGCAGCGCCCGGCGCAGCCGGTGACCGTCGACGCGGCCCGCGCCCGCCAGGTGCACCGCGCCCAGCCCGGGCGCCAGCGCCGGGAACAACTCGCGTGCCTGGACCGGGTCGAGCCGCCGGATCTCGCCGATCTCGGGTGCGTCCGCGGCCCGCGCGGTCAGCCGGTCCCGCGCCTCGGCCAGCTCGGCGTCGTCGGCCGACACGATCATCCCGCCGACGACCTCGAACGACGAATCCTCGAGCTCCGCCGTGAACTCGCGGTAGTACCGGCCGGCCGCCGCCGCGAGCGGGTACAGGGCGTCTTCCCAGCGCGACGTCCACGGGCTGACGATCCCGGCGCCGGCTTCGGTGGCCGTCCCCGGCCGGGCCGCGTCCGCCACGACCACCTCCGCGCCCCGGCCCGCCAGGTGCCAGGCCGTTGCCGCGCCGCCGATTCCACTGCCGATCACAAGCACTCGCATGTCCCCCACCCTGCCCGACCGTGCCGCGCCCGGGCCACCGAGATTGCCCGACGCCACCGGGTGACCGGTCGTATGCTGCGCGCCATGCCCAGCCGTGCCGAGCGGTATGTCGCCCATCTCGACACCGTGACCGGGAGCGCCGAACCCCGGCTGCAGCCGATCGCGTCGACCCACGCCGGGCTCGACGACGTCATCGCGTTCGTCTACGCCGACGAGCCGGAGCCGAGATACCTGACCGGGGTGACGTACGGCCTTTCGCTGGCCGACCACGACGAATGGCACGGCGTGAAACCGGAGCTGTGGATCAGCGTCCGGTCGGACGACCCGGTGTGGGCACTGGCCATCGGCTACCTCGCCGAGCAGCTGCGGGGCACCTGCCCGTTCGTCTACGGCGACACCATCGACTTCGGCGAGCCGATCGCGCCCGAGTCCTCGATGACCGCTTTCGCCGTGTCCGCGCCCGCCGGGCTCGACGCGCACCAGTACACGCTGATCGACATCGGTGGCGCGCCCATCAGCATCGCCGGCTGCTACCCGGTGTACGACACCGAGCGGAAGTACATCCGCGAGCACGGCATCGACGCGTTCTGGCAGCTGGACTGGGACCTCTACGACGTCCGGCGCCCGCCGATCGTCTGATACGCGGCGGTCGCGAGCCCGACGAACGACCGGACCAGCGGGCTCGCCTCCTTCCAGGCGACGACCACCGGGTTCGGCGCCAGATCGGTGAGCGGCACCACCGTCAGGTCGCCGGGCGGCCGGTGGCCGAGCGGCATCAGCCCGACGGTGCCGTTCCAGAGCACGGCCTGCAGGCATTCCTGGACCGCGCGGACCACCGGTCCCTCGCGCGGCTCGCCGCCGTGCCAGTACGCCTGCCAGACCGGGTCGGTGCCGTCCGGGAACCGGAACCAGCGCCGATCGGCCAGGTCGGCCAGCTCCAGGTGGTCGCGGCGGGCCAGCGGGTCGTCGGCGCGCAGCACCGCGCCCACCGGGTCGGCGCGCAGCCGGTGCACGGTCAGGCCGGTCTCGTCGAACGGCCCGCGGGTCAGCGCGACGTCGACCAGCCCGGCGCGCAGCCCGCACGTCGGGTCGGTCAGGTCCGTGTCCCGGACGCGGACCTCGAGGCCCGGGTGCTGCCGGCGGTAGGCGTCGGCCAGCCGCGTGGCGTCCGGGTCGGCGCTGTCGGCAAGGAGGCCGACGGTGATCGTCGCGGCGCCGGCCACGCGCGCCCTCGCCCGTTCGGCTTGCTCCAGCAGGGCACGCGCCTCCTCGAGCAGTGCCGCGCCGGCCGGGGTGAGCGCGACGCCCGCGGCCGAGCGCACCAGCAGGACGGCGCCGACGTCGGCCTCCAGCTGCTTGATCGCCCGGCTCAGCGGCGGCTGGCTCATGTGCAGCCGCGCGGCGGCCCGGCCGTAGTGGAGTTCCTCGGCGACGGCCACGAAGTACCGAAGCGTGCGCAGCTCCATCTCAGTGTGGTTGCTCGGCCTCGAAGGGCCAGACGTCGTCGGGGAACACGCGCGCGAACCAGTGCGGCTGGACGTCCCGCAGCCGCAGGGCCCGCCACCGGCGCGGATCCGCGGGCTCGGGCACGGCGACCTCGACGTCCGGGCCGTGGGCGAAGAGCCGTTCCTGGCAGACCCCGCAGGGGGCCAGGACCCAGTAGCCGCGGTCTTCGTCCGCGGCGGTCACGCACACCGAGCCGGTGACGCGCCTGTCCAGCTTGAAGGCCTCGCAGATCGCGCCGGTTTCGTGGCACAGGCTGACACCCTGGTTCGGGAATTCCGGGGCCGTGCTCGTGAGCACCGTGCCGTCGTCGAGGCGCAGCGCCGCCGCCCCGGACCACGGCGTGCCCCCGAACCGGGTGCGCGCCAGCGCGATCGCCGCGTCCACGAGTTCCTGATCCACTGCCATGGGCCGAACAGTAACCCCGACCGGCGACGATGTCCGCCGGGTATCGGCACCACGCGATCGGTCTTGGACGGCGGTCGTGTCCCGGCGGTGGAATCGGGGCATGACCGACATGACCGATCCCGCCGTGCGGGTGGCCGGCGCCCGCGAGCTCGCGCCGGACCTGCTGCTGATCCCGAACGCCCGCGTCGACCTCGTGCCCAACATCGGCGTCATCGGCGGCACGGAGGCCGTCCTGGTGGTCGACACGGGCCTGGGCACCGAGAACGCGTCGGAGGTACTCGCGTTCGCGACGTCGGTGGCCGCGGGCCGCCGCCTCTTCCTGACGACAACGCACTTCCACCCCGAGCACGCGTACGGCGCGCAGGTGTTCGCCGGCGAGGCGACGTATCTGGTCAACCGCGCCCAGGCCGACGACCTCGCGACGAAGGGAGCGGGCTACCTCGAGATGTTCCGCGGCCTGGACCCGGCGATCGCGGCCCGGCTGGAGGACGTCCAGGTGCCGGTGCCGGACGTTGTGTACGAGGGAACCCACGAGCTCGACCTGGGCGGCCGGACCGTCCGGCTGCGGCCCACGGGCCGTGGCCACACCCTCGGTGACCAGGTAGTCGAGGTCCCGGACGCCGGCGTGCTGTTCACCGGCGACCTGGCCGAGACCGGGCAGTTCGCGATCCTGCCGTGGTTCCCACCGCATGACACGGACGTCACTGGCATCGGCTGGCTGGAGGTCCTGGACCGGCTGGTGCTCGACGGGCCCCGGGTGGTGGTGCCGGGGCATGGAGAGGTCGGTGGGGTTTCGGTGCTCACCGATGTTCGTGACTATCTGCGCGAGCTGCGGGATGAGACGTGGCGTCGGCGGGACTCGGGGCTTGGCGTGAGTGAGATTGCTGCGGAGGTGCGTTCGCTGCTTGTCGGGCGCCATCCCGAGTGGGCTGGGCAGGAGTGGATCGAGCCTGGGGTCGGGTGTTTGTGCGCCGAGCACGAGGACGCCCGGGGCTGATGGAGGAACGGTCGGGCCGGTGGCCGGGTCCTGCCGCAGCGGGGTGCTCGCCGCAGTGGCCGGCCTTCGCCGGCGCGGTCGCGAGTTCGCCACGGCCCGGCCCCAGCAAGGCGGCCGGGCTCAGCTGGGCGGCCAGGCCTCAACCGGGCGGCTGGGGCTCAGCGGGGCAGCCGGGCTCAGCCAGGCGACCGGGCCCCAGCCGGGCAACTTGGCTCGGCCGGACAGCCTGGCGCGCAGCCGCGCGGCAGGACCTCAGGCGGACAGCTAGGCCTCAGCCAAGCGGCCGGGGCTCGGCCGGGCCGCCTGGCGCAGCCGGGCGGCAGGACCTCAGGCGGACAGCCAGGCCTCAGCCGGGCGGCCGGGACTCGGCCGGGCCGCCAGGGCTCAGCCGGGCCCCCGGGTGCCGGCCGGGCCGCCGGGGGCCGGCCGGGCGGCCTGGGTTCAGCGAGGCCGCCGGGCTCAGCCAGGCGACCGGGTGGCCGGGGTCCCAGCCGAGTGGCCTGGGCTCAGCCGAGCGGCCGGGACTCGGGCGGGCAGCCGGGCTCAGCCGAGCGGCCGGGTCTCGGCCCGACAGCCAGGCCTCAGCCGGGCAGCCTCGGGCCCGCCGCACCAGCCCGACCCACGCAGCCCGACCCCGCGGTCCCGCGCCGCGAGCCGCGGGGCGCCGGTCCGGAGGTCTGACCGACCTTGGCCGCTCACATGCCCAGCACCGCCATCGCCGCGTTGTGGCCGGGGATTCCGCTGACGCCACCTCCTCGCAGCGCTCCCGCGCCGCACAGCAGTACGCGTTCGTGCGCTGTTTCCACTCCCCATGTGCCCTCCTGGGCCTGGTCCGTCGCGAACGGCCAGGACAGGTCGCGGTGGAAGATGTGGCCGGCCGGCAGGCCCAGCTCGGCCTCCAGGTCCAGCGGGGTCTTCGCCTCCACGCACGGCTTGCCGTCCGGGCTCGTCAGCAGGCAGTCCTCGATCGGCTCGGCCAGCACGCTGTTCAGCGAAGCCAGCGTCGCGCGCAACGCCGCTTCGCGTGCCTCCTCATTCCGCCCTTCGAAGAGCCGCGCGGGCATGTGCAAGCCGAACAACGTCAGGGTCTGGACGCCGGCTGCGCGTTCGGCCGGGCCGAGGATCGATGGGTCCGTCAGCGAATGGCAATAGATCTCGCACGGCGGCAGCGTCGGGATCTTCCCCGCCGCCGCCTCGCGGTACGCCGTCTCCAGCTGGGTGTACGTCTCGTTGACGTGGAACGTGCCGCCGAACGCCTCCGCCGGGTCGACGTGCGGGTCGCGCAGCTTCGGCAGCCGGGACAGCACCATGTTCACCTTCAGCTGCGCGCCTTCCGGCCGCTCCGGTGGCTCCTCACCCAGTAGTCGCGCCAGTGTTTCCGGTGCGACGTTCGCCAGGATGTGCCCGCCACGCACGACGTGCTCGGCGTCGTCACGGCGGTAGCGCACCTCGCCGTCCGGGTCGATCGACAGCACCTCCGCCCCGGTCACCAACCGCGCACCCGCTCCGGCGGCCACCGCCGCCAGCGAGCCGGTGACCGCGCCCATGCCGCCGACCGGGACGTCCCAGTCGCCGGTTCCGTTGCCGATCACGTGGTAGAGCAGGCAGCGGTTCTGCCGCAGGTCCTCGGCGTCCGCCGCGGCGAACGTGCCGATCAGGGCGTCGGTCAGGACGACGCCGCGGACCGTGTCGTCGCCGAACCACGACGTGAGCGTCTCGCCGATCGGCCGCTCGAACAGCATCGACCACGCCTCGGGGTCACCCACCCGCGAGCGGAAGTCCACTTCGGACAGCAGTGGCTCGGTGAGGGTGCCGAAGACGCGTCCGGCGACACCGCCGGTCAGCTCCGAGAACCGGCGCCACGCCGCGAAGTCCGCCGCGGAACCGGTGATCGCGCGGAACGACGACGCCGTCCGGCCGTCATCCCCCGTGTCGACAAGGAGACCCGAGTCGCCAGCCGGCGTGTAGGACGACATCCGGCGCCGCTTCAGCCGCACGTCGAGACCGAGGTCGGCCACGACCTTCTTCGGCAGCAGGCTGACCAGGTAGGAATAGCGCGAAAGCCGGACGTCGACGCCGTCGAACGCGCGGAACGACACGGCGGCGCCGCCGGTCTCCCCGCGCCGTTCGAGCACGAGCACCGACCGGCCCGCCCGCGCCAGGTACGCGGCCGCCACCAGCCCGTTGTGCCCGCCGCCGACGACCACGACGTCGTAGGAATCCATCCACCCCTCCTCGGTGAGCCTGCCCTCCAACGTGACCACGCCCGCCGGCGGAATTCAAGGAAACGTCGCGAACGGTCCTTTCGCGCTATTCGGTTGCGCGGCCCCGGATCGGTCCGGCAAGCTGGACCGCAACCGGCAGGGAGCCGGGGGTTCGAGAGCCGGGAGGTGCCTGTCGTGATGGATGTCCGGGCCTTTTCGTGCCCTCGCCCACCCGCCCCCCGAGGCTGATCACGCGCCCGGTGGGGCATCCCTGACCAAGGAGAACCCCACCAGTGCGCCAGCACGACTTCGAAGACTTCGACCTTTCCGACGAGCGCCCGTCGCGCCGCGGGCGGCTCGAGCAGGAAACCCGCGAACGGCCGACCCGCCGCGCGCGGTACGACGACGAACCCGAGCCCACCCGCCGCGGGCGGCTCACCGAAGGCGAACGCGTCCGGCTCGCCAAGCTCCGCGACGACGCCTACACCGAAAACCAGCTGCCGGACGGCGCCGACCGCTGGTCCACCTGGGACGACGCCGAACACGGCCCGATCCCGCGGCCCGACTGGGTCGTCACCGAGCTCGCCGCCGTCGACACCGACCTCGGCGTCCTCAAGACCGGCAAGGAGGCCGACGTCCACCTGCTGCGACGCGGCCTGCCCGGCACCCCCGGCACGCTGCTCGCCGCGAAGCGCTACCGCAGCGACGAACACAAGCTGTTCCACCGCGACGCGGGCTACCTCGAAGGACGGCGGATGCGTCGTTCCCGCGAGATGCGCGCGATCGAGCACCGCAGCGCGTTCGGCCGCAACCTGATCGCCGAACAGTGGACCGTGGCGGAGTTCGCCGCGCTGAGTCGCTTGTGGACGCTCGGCGCCCCCGTGCCGTACCCGGTGCAGCGCAACGGCACCGAACTGCTCCTCGAGTTTCTCGGCGAGGACGACGGGACGGCCGCACCCCGGCTGGCCCAGGTGCGCCCGGAGCCGGCCGAGCTGAAGGACCTGTGGTTCCAGGCCACCGCGGCGCTCGAGCTGCTCGCCTCGGAAGGTCTCGCGCACGGCGACCTCTCGGCGTACAACGTGCTCGTGCATCGGGGCCGGCTGGTGGTGATCGACCTGCCGCAGGTGGTCGACGTCGTCGCCAACCCCGGCGGCGTCGAGTTCCTCGCGCGGGACGTGCGCAACCTCGCCGGCTGGTTCCACGGCCGCGGCCTCGGCGAGCACGTCACGCGGACCGACGAGCTGCTCACGGAGCTCGTTTCCGCCGCCGGGCTCGGGTGATCTCACGGCGGCGTCGCGGATGTGGCACGGAACACGTCTGCGACGCCGCCCACAACCGGTTACCTCCATGCGGAGGACCAGGCCCCCCTCAGGTACTATCGATTCAGACCGCACCGGCGGCGTGGATGAGTTGGTGTCCGTCGCCTCCAGAGCCACCGAATGGCTCGCGGTGATCGCAATCCACCGTAATTCCCAAAAGCGGCGCGCAGTGTCGGAAAGTGCAAGACACAGTGTGCCGGGGTCCGTCCCTGTGAACGCCCACCGCACACCATCTTGCCCTGCCTGCGCGCGGGGAGCCCGGGCCTCCTTGTGACGAACCACGTCCGAGAGGCATTTGTGACAGTCACGTTCAACTCTGGTCCTTCCTCGACGTCCGCGCACGCGGACCGTCCCGACCGTCGGCCGCGTCAGCGCCCCGCCGGTGGGGACATGCTGCGCGATGACGCTGTCGAGACCGTCGCGACCAGGACCTTCGCCGAGCTGGGCCTGCCGGAGCCGCTGCTCCGCGCGCTGGCCGACGCCGGCATCACCAGCCCGTTCCCGATCCAGTCCGCCACCATCCCGGACGCCCTCGCCGGCCGCGACGTGCTGGGCCGCGCCCAGACCGGCTCCGGCAAGACCCTCGCCTTCGGCCTGGCCATGCTGGCCCGGCTCGCCGACGGCAAGGCCCGCCCGAAGCGCCCCCGCGCGCTGATCCTCGTCCCGACCCGTGAGCTGGCCATGCAGGTGGCCGACTCGCTCACCCCGCTGGCCAAGTCCCTCGGCCTGTGGTGCCGCACGGCCGTCGGCGGCATGGCCTTCGCCCGTCAGGCCGACGCGCTCTCCCGCGGCGTCGACCTGCTGATCGCCACCCCGGGCCGGCTGTCGGACCACGTCCGGCAGGGCACCGCGCACCTGGGCGACTGCAACTTCATCGCCCTCGACGAGGCCGACCAGATGGCGGACATGGGCTTCATGCCGCAGGTCCGCGAGATCATGGACCTCACCCCTCCGGGCGGCCAGCGGCTGCTGTTCTCCGCGACCCTCGACGGTGACGTCAACCGCCTGGTCCGGCAGTACCTGAGCGACCCCGTCACGCACTCGGTCGCGCCGTCGACCGCGAGCGTCGACACCATGGACCACCACGTGCTCCAGGTGTCGCACCAGGACAAGCAGGACATCATCACGCAGATCGGCGCCCGCGAGGGTCGCACGATCATGTTCGTGCGGACCAAGCACCACGTCGACCGCCTCACCGAGCGCCTGCGCGAGCAGGGCGTGAACGCGCAGGCCCTGCACGGCGGCAAGACGCAGGGGCAGCGCAACCGCGTCCTCGCGGACTTCAAGGAAGGCCACTCGCCGGTGCTCGTCGCCACGGACGTCGCGGCGCGCGGCATCCACGTCGACGACATCTCGCTGGTGCTGCACGTCGACCCGGCGGCCGACCACAAGGACTACCTGCACCGCGCGGGCCGCACGGCGCGCGCCGGGGCGTCCGGTGTCGTCGTCACGCTGGTCACCAACGACCAGCGCCGCATGGTCAAGCGGATGACCGACCGGGCCGGCGTGCGCGCCGAGTCCACGATGGTCCGTCCGGGTGACGAGGCGCTGTCCCGCATCACCGGTGCCCAGGAGCCCAGCGGCGAGCCGGTCATCGAGCGCCGGCGCGAGAACCCGCGTCGCGGCGGTGGCGGTGGCTTCCGCGGTGACCGCGGCGGCTACGGCCGTGGTGGCGACCGCGGCGGTTACCGTGGCGGCGACCGTGACCGTGGCGGCGACCGCGGCAGCTATGGCGGCGACCGTGGTGACCGCGGGGGCGACCGCGGCGGGTACCACCAGGGCTCCCGTGAGGGTGCCGGCAACCGTGAAGGCCGTCCCGCCGGCTTCGGCGGCCGCAGCCGTCAGCCCCGCTCGGGCAACGGCGGTGGCTACGGCCGCCCGAGCCGTGGCCCGCGTCGCGGCTACGACAGCTGATCCGTTTCTTCGGAAGCCCCGGACCCCGGTCCGGGGCTTCCGGCGTTTCCGGGCCCGCTTCCCGGCCGCGCGAAGCCCGGATGGGAGACTGCGGGACGTGACTACGCCGCCGACGCTCCCGCCCGACGAGGTTTTCGACTGGCTCGACACCGAGGCGCAGACGCGGGCGAACGCGGGGCTCGTGCGGCAGCTGCGGCCGCGTCCCGCCAAGGCGGACGAGCTCGACCTGGCCGGCAACGACTACCTCGGGCTGGCCCGCGACAAGCGGGTCGCCGGGGCCGCCGCGGCCGCCGCGCTGCGCTGGGGCGCCGGGTCGACCGGGTCGCGGCTGGTGACCGGTTCCACCGAGCTGCACACCGAGCTGGAGCTGGAGCTCGCCCGGTTCTGCGGCGTGCAGGCGGCGCTGGTGTTCTCCTCCGGCTTCGCCGCGAACCTCGGGGCCGTGACCGCGCTGTCGGGGTCCGAGTCCGCGATCGTCACCGACAAGTACATCCACGCGTCGCTGATCGAGGGCTGCCGGCTCTCGCGGGCCGACGTCGCCGCGGTGGCGCACTCGACGCCGTCGGCGATCAAGAACGCGCTGGCGACCCGACGGAAGCCGCGGGCGCTGGTCGTCACCGACTCGGTGTTCTCGGTCGACGGCGACCTCGCCCCGCTCGGCGAGCTGGCCGGGATCTGCCGCGAGCACGGCGCGGCGCTGCTCGTCGACGACGCGCACGGGTTCGGCATCCTCGGCGAGGGCGGCCGCGGCGCGGTCCACGCGGCCGGGCTGTCGGGCGCGCCCGACGTCGTCACGACGTTGACGCTGTCGAAGTCCCTCGGTGCCCAGGGCGGGGCGGTGCTGGGGCCGCGTCGCGTGATCAAGCACCTGGTGGACACGGCTCGCAGCTTCATCTTCGACACCGCGCTGGCGCCCGCGAGCGCCGCCGCCGCCTTGGCCGCGTTGCACGCTCTGAAGGAAGAGCCGGGGATGGCGGAGAAGGTGCTGGAGAACGCCGGCAACCTGGCGATGTCGTTGAAGGCGGCCGGGCTGAAGGCGAGCATGCCGGACGCCGCCGTGATCTCCGTTCAGGCGCCGTCCGCGGAGACGGCCGTCGCGTGGGCGGCGGCGTGCGCCGAGCAGGGCATCCGGGTCGGGTGCTTCCGGCCGCCGTCGGTGCCGGACGGGATCTCGCGCCTGCGGCTGACCGCCCGCGCCGACCTCACGGAGTCCGATGTGGACCGCGCGGTGAAGGTGATCACGGCGACGGCTCCGCGCGGCGCGACCGGCTGAGCCCTACCCGGCGCTACCGCGGGAGGCGGCGCATGCGGATGTGCGGGATTCCGTCTTCGTCCGTGTACTCCGCGCCTTCCGCGACGAAGCCGTAGCGCGCGTAGAAACCCTGGACGTACGTTTGCGCGTCCAGGACGTACTCGCCCGGGGTGAGCAGGGCCGCGTCCATCAACTGCGCGGCCAAGCCCTGGCCGCGGGCGGCGGCCGCCGTCACCACCCGGCCGATGCGGCGGACCCCACCGGGGTCGGCGAGCACCCTCAGGTACGACGTGACGCCGCCGGAGTCCGAGAACCACAGGTGACGGGTGTCCGGCCGCAGGTCACGGCCGTCCAGCTCCGGGTACGCGGCCTTCTGCTCCACCACGAACACGTCCACGCGCAGGCGGAGGATGTCGTGCAGCTGGGCGGCGGTCAGTTCGGGCCCGGTCGCGTCGTGCAGGGTCGGCATGCCCCCTGCTTACCACGCTCAGAAGAGGCGGGGCTCGGCCTGGGCCTCGATGTCGTCGGTGTAGGCCGAGACGCGCGTGTAGACGCCCGGCTTGCCCGCCTTGCCGCAGCCGTCGCCGAAGGACACGATCCCGATCAGTGTGTCGCCCACGACGAGCGGGCCGCCGGAGTCGCCCTGGCAGGCGTCGATGCCGCCTTCGGTGTAGCCCGCGCAGACCATGGTCTTCTGGTCGTACACGGAGTAGTCGGAGCGGCAGGCGCTGTCGGACACCAGCGGGACCTGGGCGCTGCGCAGGTAGTCGGACCGGTCGCCGCCGTCGGCGACGCGGCCCCAGCCGAGCACCGTCGCCTTCGTGCCTTCGCGGTACGAAGCGGCGTCACCGCTGCCGGGCAGCTTCGCGGGCCGGTAGCCGAGCTGGCCGCGGACGGTCATGACCGCGATGTCGTCGCCCTGCGTCGGATCGTTGTAGCCCTTGCTGATCCAGACCTTCGATACGCCGAGGACGTCACCCTCGTCGGTGCGCTTGTCCTCCCGGCCGGCCACCACGCGGACGTCCGACTTCGCGACCGCCTTGGCGCAGTGCGCCGCCGTCGCGACGGCCGTCGAGCTGACGATCACCGCGCCGCAGAACTGGTTGCCGCTCGCGTCGGTCAGGTACACCGCGTACGGGTGGTCCGAAAGCGAGGCCTTGTCACCGCCCACGATCCGCGGCTGGTTGGCGGACGCCGGGTCCGCCGACGCCGTGCCGACGACCACCGGGACGGCCACCGCGGCGACCGCGAGGAGCGCGCCGCTCGCGAGCAGCAGGGATCGGCGGGACTTCACGGACATGGGTCGTTCCCCCTTCTTTAAATCAACACGAGCTTTAAATCAACACGAGCTAACAGCACGAGACAGAGCGCTCGGCACCCGGATGACTCCGGTGCGTGAAGGAGCGGCGCTCAATACCCTAATCGGAGTGGGCCCGAAACGGTGTCACTGAAACGGGTGGACTCCGCGCTCACCGAACGCTTCTGCCAAGCTGATTAGATGAGACGGACAGCGATGGCGGCTTGGGGGGCACTCATGGCCCTCACGCTGGCCGCCTGCACGTCGGAAGGCCCGCAGACCCCGCAGCCGGTGGCCGCGACGCCGTCCTCGACCGCGGTGGCCAAACCCCCCGCCCCGGTGACTTCCACGCCGCAGGCGGCGGCGAGCGCGCCCGCCGTCACCTGGCAGGTGGGTGCCCGCGCGCTCCCCCGCCGCCCGGACGGGTTCGGCGAGATCGAGCCGACGCCACCCGAACTGGTGAACCGGGCACTTCCGACAAAAGACATCCTCCCGCCGCCGGCCGGGGGCAAGTACGCGTCGACGATCAGCGCCGTGCCCGCCGACGTCCTCGCGCGCAGCACCTGGCAGGCCGCCTGCCCGGTCAAACCGGCCGACCTGCGCTACCTGACGATGTCGTTCTGGGGGTTCGACGGCCGCGCGCACACCGGCGAGATGCTGGTGAACGCGAAGGGCGCCGCCGGGATCACCAAGGTCTTCGGGCAGCTCTTCGCGGCGCACTTCCCGCTGGAAGAGATGCGCGTGACCACCCCCGCCGAGCTGGTCGCGCCGCCGACCGGCGACGGCAACAGCACCAGCGCGTTCGTCTGCCGCCCGGCACGCGGGCAGACCAGCTGGTCGGCGCACGCGTACGGGCTCGCGGTGGACGTCAACCCGTTCTGCAACCCCTACACCCAGGGCCCGCTCGTGCTCCCCGAGCTGGCCTCGGCCTACCTCGACCGCGCGAACAGACGGCCGGGGATGGTCCTGGCGGGCGACGCGACCGTGCGCGCGTTCGCGGCGATCGGGTGGAGCTGGGGCGGTGCCTGGACCAGCCCGAAGGACCGGATGCACTTCACCGGCAACGGCCACTGAGCACGTAATACGACGTTAAGCACACGCGGGAACACGCGCCTCGCGCAGGCGGTTGGCTAGGGTGAATCGACCGGAACCGACCCCGCGGAGGATGCAGTGCCCCACTACGACCTGGTGATCGTCGGGACGGGATCGGGGAACTCCATCCTCGGCCCGGACTTCGCCGGCCAGAAGACGGCGATCGTCGAGAAGGGCACCTTCGGCGGCACCTGCCTGAACGTCGGCTGCATCCCGACGAAGATGTTCGTGTACGCCGCCGACGTCGCGTACACGCCTTCGCACAGCGCGAAGTACGGCGTCGACGAAGAGCTGAAGGGCGTGCGCTGGCGCGACATCCGCGACCGGATCTTCGGCCGGATCGACCCGATCGCCGCGGGCGGCGCGGAGTACCGCCGCAGCCACGAGGACAACAAGAACGTCGACGTCTACGAGGGCACCGGCCGCTTCACCGGGCATAAGGAGCTACGCGTCAGCTTCCCCGACGGCCGCGCCGACGAGGTGCTGACCGCCGACAAGTTCGTGCTCGCCGCGGGCGGGCGCCCGGTCATCCCGGACATCCCGGGCCTGAGCGACATCGACTACCACACGTCCGACACGGTCATGCGGCTCGACGAACTGCCCGAGCGCATCGTCATCCTGGGCGGCGGGTACATCGCGGCCGAGTTCGCGCACGTCTTCGCGTCGTTCGGCGTGCGGGTGACGCTGGTCAACCGGTCCGGACGGCTGCTGCGCTCGGAGGACGAGGACGTCAGCGCGCGGTTCACCGAGCTGGCTTCGGAACGCTTCGACGTCCGCCTGGAGCGCAAGACCGTCCGGGCCCGCAAGACCGACAGCGGCGTCGCGCTGGACCTCGAAGGCCCGAAGGGCGCCGAGACCGTCGAAGCGGACCTCCTGCTGATCGCCACCGGCCGGAAGCCGAACTCGGACCTCCTCGACGTCGCCGCCACCGGAGTGACCACAAAGGACAGTGGACACGTCGTCGTCGACGACTACCAGGAGACGGTGGTCGAGGGCATCTACGCGCTCGGCGACCTCTCCTCGCCGCACGAGCTGAAGCACGTCGCGAACCACGAATCCCGTGTGGTGCAGCACAACCTGCTGCACCCGGACGAGCGGATCAAGGCCGACCACCGGTTCGTGCCGCACGCGGTGTTCACCCACCCGCAGGTCGCCTCCGTCGGGCTCACCGAGCAGAAGGCGCGCGACAAGGGCGTCTCGTACGTGACTTCGAAGCAGGACTACGCCGGGATCGCGTACGGCTGGGCGATGGAGGACACCACGGGCTTCGCGAAGCTCCTGGCCGACCCGGCGACCGGGCAGCTGCTCGGCGCGCACATCATCGGCCCGCAGGCGTCGTCGGTCATCCAGCCGCTGATCCAGGCGATGAGCTTCGGCCTGGACGCGCGCTCGATGGCGCGCGGGCAGTACTGGATCCACCCGGCGATGCCGGAGCTGATCGAGAACGCCCTGCTCAACCTGCCGCTGGACTGAGTCACCGCGGGCCGGGCGGGGTGACCGCCCGGCCCGCGGGAGTCCCTAGAGCGTGATCGACCAGGTGTCGAGGGTCCCGGTGTCGCCGGGGCCGTAGTCGGTCACGCGCAGCTGCCACCGGCCGCCCGCCGGAGCGGTTGCCGGGACGGTGAACGTGCGAGTGCCGTTCCACGCCGTGCACGTGCTGCCGCCGCTGTACTTGAGCGCGTACGCCCGGCTGTTCGGGTCGAGGAGCGTGACACCGAGGTCTTCGGCACAGGTGTGCCGCAGCGTGACCGCGACGGAAAGCGGTGTCGCCGCCTGGCCGGTCAGGGTGGACGTGATGGGGCTGAACACCTGCTGGTAGTCGCGGATCGGGTAGTCCGTGCCGTTGGTGAGAGTCCGGCCGCCGCCACCGGCCTGCGTGCGCGCGGCGACGGCCGCGCTCGCGGGAGACGCGTTCCCCGCGGCGTCGCGCGCCTTGACCGTGAAGGTGTACGCGGTGTCCGGCGAGAGCCCGGTGACCGTGGCGGTGGTGCCCGCGACGCTCGTGGCGAGCGCGGAGCCGTTGTAGACGTCGTACGCGGTGGCGTCACCGGTCGACGCGTCCCAGGCGAGGGACACGCTGGTGGCCGTCGAGCCGGTGACGCGCGGGTTGGCGGGCGCGCTCGGCGGGGTCGTGTCGTCGCTGCCGGTCACCAGGGTGAGCTGCCACTTGGTCAGCGCCTCGATGACTGGCTGGAACAGGGACAGGTCGCCGTCGGACGGGTTGTCGACGCACTGCGACGGGCCGCCGTCGTGCAGGCCGGTGGCCTTGTCGCCGAGCAGCCAGCCGCCGCCGGAGTCGCCGCCGAGGGAACACGCCGTCGTCCAGGTCAGGTCGTCGATGACCAGGCCGCCGCCGTAGTCGACGGACTTGTGCGTGTACTTCACCTCGCCGCACTTCCAGTGCGAGGTGTTGCCGGAGTGGCAGACGCGGTCGCCGACCATCGCCTCGGCCGCGCCGGCCAGCGTGACCGCCGGCTCGCCCCAGGTGTTGACCGACGCGGACAGGTTCCAGCCCGCCTCCGTCACCGCGACGACGCCCATGTCGCCTTCGCGGGCGTTGACGCTGTGGGTGCCGCCGACGTTCGACGTGCCGACTTTGTTCTGCTGGCCCGAAGCGCCGTACGCGGCTTGGTCGCGGTCGTTCGTGCAGTGGCCCGCGGTCAGGAAGTGCTTGGCACCGGCCGAATCCGTCACCGGGAAGCCGACCGAGCAGTTGCTCTCACTGCCCGGCCACCACGGGTTGCCGGTCTGGATCGTGCCGGACTGCTGCCGCGGCGACGTCGCGGTCTCGGTGATCCGGACGCCGAGATCCCTTGCGCGCGAAAGGAAACTCTCGGTCGCCGCGGTCTTCTTCGTCGCATCGACGTCGACGCCGACCTCGTTGCCACGGACGTCGACGCCCCAGCCGTACACCCCCGGCACGCCCTTCCCGACCAGCTCCCGGACGGCCGTGTCGGTCCGGTCCAGGTCGGCCTGGCTCCGCGCCACGACTTGGGCTGCCGCGCCCGCGGCCCGGGCTTGGTCGGCCGCCGTGGCGGTGGTGACGGCGACAGTCAGCTTCCCGGTGGCCGCGTCGAACCACTGACCGGCCGAGGATGCCCGCACCGCGGCGGGCAGGGTCGCGGCGACGCGGTGGGCCTGGTCCTGGGCGTCGAGCTGGGCCCGGGCCTGGTCCGCGGTGAGCCCGAACGCCGCGGCGACGCCTGCTACCTCGGCGTCCGGGTGGCCCGGGGCCGCTTCGGCGGGCACCAGGCCCAGGCCGAGCGCGGCCAAAGCGGCCACCCCCGTGACGGAAACGATTCTGCGCATCGGTTTCTCCTCGGATCGGCGAGTGGAGTGCGCAAACCGTAAAACGGGTGGATAACCGATTTGAAGATCCGGAAGTCCTTAACAGTTAACTGGCGGGCCAATCCCATTCGAAGCCGTACCGGCCGGGGCCGAAGTTCAGCGCGACCCCGTGCACCGCACCGGATTCCGGGACGACGTCGGCCTCTTCGCCCGGCTCCGCGAACCGGCGGCACACCGGCGGAACCGCCTCGGGCGAGAAGCGGATTTCGAGCACGTATTCGCGGACCGGGAGCCGGAACTTGCGTTCGTAGTTCGTCGCGACCGGGTGCGGCGCTTTGTTGACGAGCGTGTGCTCGGTGAGCACCGTTTCGCCGCGCCGTAGCGGCCTGTCGAAGAGCAGCTCGACGACGAGGAGGCCATCTCCCGGCCGGAGCACCCGGCGCCCCGGGTGGCAGCCGCGCAGGTCGCGCAGCTCCGGCAGCGGCCGGTCGTGCTCGTCGAGGTGCAGGATCACCACCCACCGGTCCGGGCCGTCGGCTTCCGCGCGCAGCACCTGCCGCGACCGGATTTCCAGCTCCTCGCGGGCGGGGCCGACGACGACCACGTCGTGCTGACTGAGCCGGGTCAGCCGCTCGTCCCACCGGGTGTCCACATCGGACACCGCGGCGTCGATGCGCCGGCCGTCCGGCCAGAACCGCCCGATCTCCGCGTGCGCGGACCGGCGCGCCCGCGGCGGCCCGAGCAAGGCGACCAGCGAACCTTCCGGGACCTCGAGGACGGCTTCGAGCTGACGCAGCCCGCGCACCGAGTCCCGCCGTTCGGGGCGGCTGCGGCCGGACTGCCAGTAGCTCAACGTCGCCGTCGTCACCGTGACACCGCGGGTGCGCAGGTGTTCGCGCAGCCGGTCGAGGCTCAGGCCGCGGGCGCGGATGGCCGCGCGCAGGGCGGCGTCGAACGGGCCCACGCGCAGCAGCGTCCCGAGGTCCGGCGACGGCACGGCCATCCGGTGATCTTAAGCGCCCCGGGCCGGACGAACGCCGTTAACTGTTAAGAATCAGACGAACCGGCGGCGGCCGGCGAGCGCGCCGAACACCATCTGGACGAGCAGCAGGCCCAGCAGCATCGCCAGCGGCACCTGCCAGCCGTGCATGAGGTCGTGCAGCAGACCGAACAGGAACGGGCCCAGCGCCGCGAAGAGGTAGCCGAAGCCCTGCGCCATGCCGGACAGCCGGGCGGTGTCGGCGCCGGTGCGGGCGCGCAGCGCGATCACCGTCAGGGCGAGGGAGAACACGCTCATCCCGAGGCCGATCAGCAGGCTCCACAACAGCGGCGACCACGACGGGGCCAGCATCAGACCGGTCGTGCCGGCGATGCAGAACACCCCGAGCAGGATGATCCACGCGCCCTGCCCGCGCTGGCGGGCGGCCATCGGTGCGACGAACAGGCTGATCGGCACCGCGATCAGCGAGACCAGGCCGAACAGCAGGCCGGCCTCGTCGCGCGGGACGCCGGCGTCCATCAGCACCTGCGGGAACCAGCCCATCGCGGCGTAGGCGTAGAACGCCTGCAGGCCGAAGAAGGTCGTGACGATCCAGGCGAGCCGGTTGCGCAGCAGCGAGCGGCCGGCGGCGTCGGCGTCGGTGGGCCGGGGCGTCCGGCCGGTGCCGCGGGCTGCGAGAATCCAGGCCACCAGCGCGACGACGGCCACCACCGCCCAGCTTCCCAGCGCCGGGCGCCAGCCGCCGAAGGCGTCGCCGAGCTGCGGGGTCACCGCCGAGCCGAGTGCGCCGCCGCCCTGCAGGGCCGCGGTGTAGACGCCGGTCATGACGCCGATGCGAGCCGGGAAGGAGTCCTTGATGACCACCGGGATGAGCACGTTGATCAGGGCGATCCCGGCGGTGGCGACGAGCGTCCCGCCGAGCACCACGGCCGGGCCGTCGACCACGCGCAGGACCAGCCCGGCCGCGATCGTGGCCAGCGCGATCGCGATCGCGGAGCCGATCCCGGTGCGGCGGGCGAGCAGCGGCGCGGCGAGCCCGGCGCCGGCGAAGCAGAGCGTCGGCAACGTCGTGAGCACGCCCGCCCAGACTCCCGAGGTGCCCAGGTCGGCGCGCATTTCTTCGAGCATGGGCCCGACCCCGGTGATCGCCGGGCGCAGGTTGAGGGCGGTGAGCACCACCGCGACCGCGAGGAGCGCGCCGGCGGCGACCACGCCCGGCGTCCGGACCTCGATGGCGCCGTCCAGCTCGGGTTCCAGGGCGGATTCACGGTGTTCGACGGACATGACCGCTACTATCGCATACGTAGGATGATTGGATGAAGGGATAACTCCTGTGCCTCTGGCCACCACCCGGCGGGCCGGCCTGGTCGACCAGGTCATCGAGCAGCTGCGCACCGCTGTCGCGGAGGGCGAATGGCCCCTCGGCGAGCGCATCCCGACCGAAGCCGAGCTCGGCGAACAGCTCGGCGTCGGGCGCAACACCATCCGCGAAGCCGTGCGCGCGCTCGCACACACGGGCCTGCTCGAAGTCCGCCAGGGCGACGGCACCTACGTTCGCGCCACCAGCGAGGTGTCCGGCGCGATCCGCCGTCTCTGCGGCGACGAGCTGCGCGAAGTCCTGCAGGTCCGGCGCACCCTCGAAGCCGAAGGCGCCCGGCTCGCCGCGTTGTCGCGCACCGAAGAGGAGGTCGCCGAGCTGTGGTCGCTGCTGGCCCGCCGCGAGGTCGAGCTGCGCGAACGGCGCTGGGAGGACTTCGCGCGCACCGACGCCGAGTTCCACACGGCCGTCGTGCGCGCCGGGCACAACGGACTGCTCACCGAGCTCCACCGCGGGCTGACCGAAGTCATCACGGCGAGCGTCGCGGCGACGTCGAGCATCACGCCGGGCGTCGAGCACGTGCCGGAGATCGGCCACGAAGGCCTCGCCGAGGCCATCGCCCGGCGCGACCCCGACCGCGCGGCCGCCGAGGCCTGCGGCTTCCTGGACGAGCTCCTGGAGCGCGTCGAACGCTCCTGACCTGGACTTTCGGATCTGATGGCACCACTTCCGACCCTTAAGGGTGCCAATTCAGGGTTGTCGTGGTGCCATCGCGGTGCCACAGTAATGCCATGGACCTGACGCCCTTCGTGGATGAACTCCGCCGGGAGCTCGCGGTCGCCGCCGAAGCGGCGGGCGAGGAAGCCGTCGCCCTGGCCGAGCGGCTCACCGCGCCGCTCGAATCGGCGATCCGGCTCACCCTGCTCGACGCGCTTTCGGCCGCCACCGACGAGATCACCCGCGACCTCGCACCCGGCTCCGTCGAAGTACGCCTTCGCCGCCGCGACGCCGAGTTCGCCGTCTCCCTGCCCACCACACCCGAACCGGCGCCCGCCGACGCGCCGCCGCCCCCGCCCGAGCCCGATGACGGCGCCGTCGCGCGGATCAACCTGCGCCTGCCCGAGCAGCTCAAGCAGCGCGTCGAAGAAGCCGCCGGCCGGGACCGGATCTCCATCAACGCCTGGCTGGTCCGGGCCGCGACCAGCGCACTCGGCCCGGGCCGGGCCCAGCCGCCCCCGCGCCGGTCGGCCTTCGGCGAGAAGTACACCGGCTGGGTTCAGTAACCCCCTTTTCTTCGTTTCCTTCACGTCTCCGACCTGCGGAGACGCCACCCGAGCACCCCAGGAGGGCGCAGCCATGCCTGTTTTCCCCACTCCCGAACCGATCACGGCCGCGATCGACGTGAGCGTCGCGGACGTCCGGATCGTCGCCGGTGAGCGTGCGGAGACCACGGTCGAGGTCACCCCGGCCGACCCGGCCGACAACGAGGACGTCAAGGCCGTCGCCCGGACCCGCGTCGAGTTCGCCCACGGCGAGCTGCTGGTCAAGGGCCCGAAGTACGTCACCAAGCTCTGGGGCAAGGCCGGCGCCCTGCACATCACGGTCGAGCTGCCGGCGGGCTCGCGGATCCAGGGCACCGCCGCGATGGGCGACTTCCGCGTCGGCGGCCGCATCGGGGACAGCCGGGTCAAGACGTCCGTCGGCGACATCCACCTCGACGAGGCCGCCCGGCTCGAGGCGAGCACCGCCACCGGCGACGTCACCGTCGAGCGCGCCACCGGGCACGCCGAGGTCCACACCGGTTCCGGCGAGCTGCGGATCCGCGAGATCGACGGCACCGCCGTGCTGAAGAACTCCAACGGCGAAACCCGCGTCGGCGAGGTGACCGGCGACCTGCGCGTCAACACCGCCAACGGCGACATCCTCGTCGACCTCGCCCACGCGGCCGTGCACGCCAAGACCGCCTCCGGCGACATCCGGGTCGGCGAGGTCATCCGCGACCGCGTCGTCCTCGAAACCGCCGTCGGCGAGATCGAGGTCGGCATCCGCGAGGGCAGCGCCGCGTGGCTCGAGCTGAACTCCCTGACCGGCACCGTGCGCAACACGCTCAGCGCCACCGACGGACCCGGTGGCAGCACCGAGACCGTCGAGGTCAAGGCCCACACCTACACCGGCGACATCGTCATCCGCCGCGCCTGAAGACTCCGCACACACGAAGGGGAAGATCCATGTCAGACGCCATCGTGGCCGAGGGACTGGTCAAGAAGTACGGGAAGGTCACCGCGCTCGACGGGATGTCGTTGTCGGTGCCCGAAGGCACGGTGCTGGGGGTGCTCGGGCCGAACGGCGCCGGGAAGACCACCACCGTCCAGATCCTCACGACGCTGCAGCAGCCGGACGCGGGCCGCGCGACGGTCGCCGGGTTCGACGTCGTGAAGGACGCGCACGAGCTGCGCACGCACATCGGCGCGTCGGGGCAGTACGCCGCCGTCGACCTCGAGCTGACCGGGGCCGAAAACCTCGAGATGGTCGGCAGGCTGTACCACCTGGGCACCAAGCGGGCCAAGGCGCGCGGCCGGGAGCTGCTGGCCCGGTTCAGCCTGGACGACGCCGCCGACCGCCCGGTCAAGGGCTACTCCGGCGGCATGCGGCGCCGGCTCGACCTGGCCGGCGCGCTCGTCGCGAACCCGCCGGTGCTGTTCCTCGACGAGCCCACGACCGGGCTCGACCCGCGGGCCCGCACCGAGCTGTGGGACGTCATCACCGAGCTGGTCGCCGGCGGCACCACGCTGCTGCTGACCACGCAGTACCTCGAAGAGGCCGACCGGCTGGCCGACAGCATCGCCGTCATCGACCACGGGCGCGTGATCGCCCGCGGCACGGCCGACGAGCTCAAGGACCTCGTCGGCGGCGAGCGGATCGAGCTGACCGTCGGCACCCACGACGACCTCGTCGTCGCGCAGCGGACGCTGTCCCGGCTGTCCAGCGGCGAGCCGCAGGCCGAGGGATTCCGGCTCACCGTGCCCGTGACCCACGGCGCGAAAGCGCTTACCGAAGCGTTGGCGCTGCTCGCGGTGGACGGCGTCGAAGTCCGCGACGTCGGCGTCCGCCGCCCCACCCTCGACGACGTTTTCCTCACCCTCACCGGTCATGACGTGACCGAGACCGCGAAGGAGGCCGTGTGATGAACGCGGTGCAGATGGCTGTGACCGACGGCGTGACCGTCGCCAAGCGCAACTCGATCAAGATCTTCCGGTCACTGGACCTGCTCGGGTCCCTCGTGTTCACGCCGGTGATGTTCGTGCTGCTCTTCGGGTACGTGTTCGGCAGCGTGATCGACATCCCGGGCTTGTCCTACCGCGAGTTCATGCTGCCGGGGATCTTCACGCTCGCGGTGGCGATGGGCGGCATCGTCACCGGCTACGGGCTGACCGACGACCTGCAGAAGGGGATCATCGACCGGTTCCGCTCGCTGCCCATGTCACCGGCCGCGGTGCTGATCGGGCGGACCACCGCCGACCTCATCCTCAGCACGGCGAGCCTGCTCATCATGGGCCTGGTCGGCCTGCTGGTCGGCTGGCGCATCCACACGAGCGTGCTCGAGGCGCTGGGCGGGATCGTCCTGCTGCTGGCGTTCTCCTACGCGCTGTCGTGGGTGATGGGCGCGCTGGGCCTGGCCGTGCGCAAGCCCGAAGTGTTCAACAACGTGTCGATGGTGGTCGTCTTCCCGCTGACGTTCCTGGCCAACACGTTCGTCGACAGCGGCCGGCTGCCCGGCCCGCTGCGGGCGATCGCGGACTGGAACCCGGTCTCGGCGGTCACCCAGGCGGCGCGGGAGCTGTTCGGCAACACGAGCGCGGCACTCCCGCCGCGCGACGTCTGGCCGATGCAGCACGCGCTCCTGGCGTCGGTGCTGTGGATCGCGCTGCTGCTGGTGGTCTTCGTGCCGCTTTCGGTGCGCTGCTACAAGAAGGCCACCAGCCACTGACTCAGGGCAGCGTCAGGATCTCGCTGCCGTCGGCCGTCACCACGAGGGTGTGCTCGAACTGGGCCGTCCACTTCTTGTCCTTCGTGGTGACGGTCCAGTCGTCGGCCCAGATGTCGTAGTCGATGGTGCCCAGGGTGATCATCGGCTCGATCGTGAAGGTCATGCCCTCCTCGATGATCGTGTCGACGGAGGGCTCTTCGTAGTGCAGGACCGTCGGGGGCGTGTGGAACGCCGGGCCGACGCCGTGGCCGGTGAAGTCGCGGACCACGCCGTAGCCGAAGCGCTTCGCGTAGGCCTCGATGACCCGGCCGATCACGTTGAGCTGGCGGCCCGGCCGGACCGCCTTGATCGCCCGCATCGTCGCCTCGCGGGTGCGCTCCACCAGCAGGCGCGCCTCCTCGGAGACGTCGCCGGCCAGGTACGTCCCGTTCGTGTCGCCGTGGACGCCGCCGATGTAGGCGGTGACGTCGATGTTGCAGATGTCGCCGTCCTCGATGATCGTCGAGTCCGGGATGCCGTGGCAGATGACCTCGTTGAGCGAGGTGCAGCACGACTTCGGGAACCGGCGGTAGCCCAGCGTCGAGGGGTAGGCGTGGTGGTCGAGCAGGAACTCGTGCACCACCTTGTCGATGTCGTCCGTGGTGGCACCCGGCTTGACGGCCTTGCCGCCCTCCTCCAGCGCCTGCGCCGCGATGCGGCTCGCGATCCGCATCGCCTCGATCACCTCGGGCGTGCGCACGCCGTTGCCGGTGTCCCGCTTCGGCGCCGGCTTGTCCACGTACTCGGGACGGGCGATGGAACTGGGGACGTCACGGCGCGGCGTCTGGACGCCGGGAACCAGCGGGGCACGAACGGACATGCCTCCACCTTACGACGGCCCGCTCAGCCGACCCCCGCCAGGAACCGGTGCGCGGCCTGCACCGCCGGTTTGGACGACCCGGCCTCGGTCAGCAGCACCGCGAACGCCAGGTCACCGCGGTAGCCGACGAACCAGCCGTGCGAGCGGGAACCGTCGCCGAACTGGGCGGTGCCGGTCTTGCCCGCGACGCCGGGGATGTCCCGCAGCCCGGTCGCGGTGCCGTTGGTGACGACCTCGCGCATCATCCCGCGCAGCGCGCCCAGGACGTCGTCCGACGGCGCGTCGCCGACGTTCTGCGTGGTCGCGGGCATTCCCTTGACGATCGACGGCGTAGGCACCTTCCCGGCCTGCACGGTGGCCGCGGCCAGCGCCAGGCCGAACGGGCTGGTCACCACCGTGCCCTGGCCGAAGCCGTTCTCGGCGCGCTGGACGGCCGAGTCGCTGGCCGGGACGGCGCCGGTGACCGTGGTCAGGCCGGGGACGACGAAGTCCGCGCCGATCCCGAACGAGCGGGCGGCGTCGGTGAGCGCCGACGACGGCAGCCCGGCGGCGAGCCGGGCGAAGGTCGTGTTGCACGAGCGTGCGAACGCCGTCGTCAGCGGGACGCGGCCGAGGTCGAACCGGCCTTCGTTCGGGATGACGCGGTTCTCGATCGTCGTGGTGCCGGGGCAGTCGACCGGGCTGCCGGCGTCGACGTCGCCCGCCGACAGCGCGGCCGCCGCCGTCACGATCTTGAACGTCGACCCCGGCGGGAAGCGGCCGGACAGGGCCAGCGAGCCCTCGTCGTCGGCGGCGGAGTTCTGCGCCACGGCGAGGATGTCCCCGCTCGAGGGCTGGATCGCCACCAGCGCGGCCGGGTACGGCTCGGTGTCGAGGGCCTTCTCGGCGGCGGCCTGGATCCGCGCGCTGAGCGTGCTGGCGACCGCGGGCGACGGGCGCGGCGGCTCGGCCTTGAGCTCGGAGACCTCGGCGCCGGTGACGCCCCGGGTGACGATCCGCCAGCCCGCCGCGCCGGCCAGCTGCTGCTCGACCAGCGTGCGGATGCCGGGGAGGACCTGCTGCCCGGAGCCGCGGGTGACCGGCAGGAGCCGCTCCTGGCTGACGAACCGGACGCCGGGCAGGTCGTAGATCACCGGCTTGACCCGCTGGTAGTCGCCGGCGCGCAGGCTGATCACCGGGTAGGCGTCGCCGGGCTTGGTCTTGCTCATCCCGTCCAGCACCGACCGCCCGGTGACCGACGGCTCGAAGCGGTGCAGCGCCTTCGCGAGCGAGCCGGCGACGGCGGTCGCGTTGCCCGCCTTCTGCGGGTCGACGGCCACGCCGATCACGGTCTGCGGGCGCATCAGCGGCACGCCGTCGCGGTCGAGGACCGGCGCGGTCTCGGGCAGCTGCGGCAGCACGCCGAGGGTCTGGCCGACGGCCAGCTGCGGGTGCACGACCGTCGGCTGCCAGTGCACCTGCCAGCCGTTCTCGGCCGCGCGCAGCAGGGCGTCGGCGCGGTAGGACCAGGTGCGGCCGTGCGGCAGGTGCCAGGTGAGCTGGTAGCCGGCGGTCACGGTGTCGCCGTTCGGCTCCTTGACCTCTTCGTCGTCGACGTCCAGGGACTCGGGTTCGAGCACGCCGCGGACCTGGGACAGCACGGTCGTGGCCGCGTCGGGCGAGTCGGTGTTGGCGGCCGCGGTGGCGACGTCCCCGGACGCGAGGGCGTCGAGGAAGGCGGAGAGGGCGTCCTCGGGGTCGTCGCCCGAGCACCCGGCCGTGGTCGCGGCGACGAGCAGCAGCACCGCGAGGGCACCGCGGCGTCGACGTGCACTCATGGCGGGATGATGCCTGGTCAGCGGGGGTGCCCCGGCGTCGAAACGCCGCCACGGAAGAGTGGCTAGAAGAGGACCGTCGCGTACTGGCCGACCTGCTGGAAGCCGATCTTGCGGTAGGCCGCGAGGGCGGGGGTGTTGAAGGCGTTGACGTAGAGGCTGGCGGTGCGGCCGAGCCCGCGCACGAGCCGGTTGACCACGGCGGCGGTGCCGGCGGTGCCGAGGCCGTCGCCGCGGCGATCGGGGTGCACCCAGACGCCCTGGATCTGCCCGACGGTCGCCGACATCGCGCCGATCTCGGCCTTGAAGACGACTTCGCCGTTCTCGAAGCGGGCGAACGCGCGCCCGGCGCCGATCAGCTCGGTGACGCGGGCGCGGTAGCTGGCGCCGCCGTCGCCGCTGCGCGGGTCGACGCCGACCTCTTCGATGAACATCGAGACGGCCGCGGGCAGGTACCGCTCGAGCTCGTCCGGCCGGACGGGCCGGACCAGCGGATCGGCCGCGACCAGCGGCGTCGCGTCGAGGGCCATCAGCGGCTGGTCGTCGCGGACCTCGCGGGCCGGGCCCCACTCGTCTTCGAGCTCCTCCCACAGCCCGAGGACCTGCTCGGCCGGGCCGACGAGGGAAGAACAGGTGCGCTGACGGCGCAGCGCGCGGTCGGCGAAGGAGCGCAACGCGGGGGCGTTGCCGCGGAGGGGGATGAGGTTGGGCCCGGAAAAGCACAGCCCTTGGAGCCGTCCGGCCCGGACCGGACGGCTGTCGGCGGCCCAGAGCTCACCACCGAGCCGCCACGGGTCGAGACCGGCAGCCTCGACCCGGGCGCTGACCATGCAGCTGCCCACCGGGTCGGCGGCGAGCGCGGCACGGACCGCCGGATAGTCCCGATCATCGAGCAGCCGTGCACCTGCAAGCCGCAACACGGGGTCCAGGGTGCCAGATTCCGCCGGTAAACGGAACGCGAGGCCCCGGACACGCTGAGATGAACGGCCCGGGTCGGGCTTCCCGGGGAGAATGGGGCGTATGCAGCGGTACACGTACAAGGTCGTCGAGGTCCGGGAGAAGCTCATCGGGGGGAAGATGTCCGGCGGGAAGCTCGAGAAGCTGCTGAACGACCACGCGGCGGACGGGTGGCAGCTGAAGGCGATCACCACGGCGGAGGTGAAGGGCCGGGTCGGGCCCGGCGGGGTGGAGGGCTTGCTGGTGACCTTCGAGCGGCCGGTTCAGTAGGGGCTCGCGCTCGCCTGCCGGGGTGGTGGCTCGCCCGCCGGGTCTTCCGCGGGCGAGCCGGGTTCGCGCGCCGGGGCTTGCTGCTCGCCGGCAGGGGCGCGACCCGACTGCCCGCGCGGTTCGCCGTCAACCCGCGTTGGTTCAAGCTCCGCGGTAGTTCCCGATCGTCCAGGCGTTGCCCTCCGGGTCGCGGAGGCTGAACGTGTGCGAGCCGTAGTCCGTGTCCGTCAGCTCGGCCGTGATCTCCGCTCCCGCCGCCTTCACCCGCTCGTGGATCGCGTCCACCTGGTCCGACACCACGTACACCGCGCCCGTGCCGGGCTTCATCGAGTCGTGGATTCCGTCCGGTGGGCGGACGCTGCCCAGCATCACCGCGCCGCCCTCGGGCCAGCGCAGCTCCGCGTGCGCGATCAGGTCGCCGTCGGGTACCACCAGTGCCTCGGTGAAGCCCAGGACGTCGACGAGGAAACGGACCGCCGCCGGGGCGTCGTCGTAGCGCAGGGCGGGCCAGACGTTCGGTTCAGGAGTCATGCCCGCGAGTCTTGCCCCGCCGCCACCTCCTCGTCTTGGAGGAACGGGAGCTCCTCGGCGATCCACGTCCGCGGCGTGCACCCGGCCAGCGCCCGCCACTCGTTGGTCAGGTGCGCCTGGTCGTAGTACCCGCACTCGATCGCCAGCGTGGCCAGGTCCGCGTGCCCCTGCCGCAGCAGCCGGCCGGCTCGCTCGAACCGCAGCACCCGCGCCGCCTGCTTCGGCGCCAGGCCCAGCTCCACGCGGAACCGCTCGCCCAGGTGACGGCGGCTCCAGCCGACCTCGCCCGCCAGGTCCGTGACGCGCACGCGGCCGTCCGCGCCCCGCATCCGGCGCCAGGCCTCCCCCAGCTCGGGCGGTGGCACCACCGGCGAGACCGCGCGGGCGGCCAGCACGTCGTCGAGCAAGGCGAACCGCTCGTGCCAGGTGAGGGGACTCAGCCGCTCCGGCAGCGAGCCCAGGCCGAACTCGGCGAGGTCCACCACTTCGCCGCTCAGCTCGGCCGCCGTGACCCCGAACAGCGTCCGCACGCCCAGCGGGTCGAGCTCCAGCTGCAGCCCCTCCTGCCTGCGGTCCTGCCGGATCAGCACCGCGCGCGTGTGCAGCCCGCCGACCAGCGCCTGGAGGCTGTGCCCGGCCATCCGAACCGGCCCGGCCAGGCTGATGACGAGCGTCACATGCCGGGACGGCAGACCGCGGTGGACCGGCAGCGTCACCTCGTCCTGCGCGTACCCGACATAGCGCGTGACCAGGGGCCGCACCACGGGGTGCGGCTCGTGAACAGCCCAGGTCACGGTCACGAATGCCAGCGTAAACGTCACCACCGACAGTTCCGGTTCTGATAACACGGAGGGTGCGTCCCCACCGCGGAAGGAACCACCTGATGACGATCCAGGAGCAGGCGCAGCAGCTGGAGCTGCTCGCCGACCAGGTGCCCACCGGCATCGCGCTCGCCACCAAGAGCGACCTCGAAGACCTGCAGGCCCAGGTGCTCGGCCTGCTCGGGGAGACCTCGACCGCGACCGCGATCCAGGGCTCGATCCAGCTGGCGTCGCAGCAGATCGACGAGGTCGCCGCCGCGCTCGAGAACGTCCGGCTGCAGATCCGCGACGCCGCCCAGCACCACCTGCAGGGCTGAAAAAAGGCCTCCTCACCAGCGCGAGGAGGCCTTTTGACGGAAGCGGTCAGCCGGCCGTGACGACCGGCTCGCCCGCACCGAGGGACTCGCCCGCCTCTTCGGCGATGCGCATGGCCTCTTCGATGAGCGTCTCGACGATCGCGTGCTCCGGCACGGTCTTGATGACCTCGCCCTTGACGAAGATCTGGCCCTTGCCGTTGCCGGACGCCACCCCGAGGTCGGCCTCGCGGGCCTCCCCCGGGCCGTTGACGACGCAGCCCATGACGGCCACGCGCAGCGGGATCTCCATGCCCTCGAGCCCGGCGGTGACCTGCTCGGCGAGCGTGTAGACGTCGACCTGCGCGCGCCCGCACGACGGGCACGACACGATCTCCAGCTTGCGCTGCTTGAGGTTCAGCGACTGCAGGATCTGGATGCCGACCTTGACCTCTTCGACCGGCGGCGCGGACAGCGAGACGCGGATCGTGTCGCCGATGCCCTGGCGCAGCAGCGCGCCGAACGCGACGGCCGACTTGATCGTCCCCTGGAACGCCGGCCCGGCCTCGGTGACGCCGAGGTGGAGCGGGTAGTCGCACTGCTCGGCGAGCAGCTCGTACGCGCGCACCATGACCACCGGGTCGTTGTGCTTCACGGAGATCTTGATGTCGTGGAAGTCGTGCTCGGCGAACAGCGACGCCTCCCACAGCGCCGACTCGGCCAGCGCTTCCGGCGTCGCCTTGCCGTACTTGTCCATGATCCGCTTGTCGAGCGAACCGGCGTTGACGCCGATCCGGATCGGCGTGCCGTGGTCTTTCGCGGCCTGCGCGATCTCCTTGACCTGGTCGTCGAACTTCCGGATGTTGCCCGGGTTCACGCGCACCGCGGCACAGCCGGCCTCGATGGCGGCGAAGACGTACTTCGGCTGGAAGTGGATGTCGGCGATCACCGGGATCTGCGACTTCTTCGCGATCGCGGGCAGCGCCTCGGCGTCGTCGGCCGACGGGCACGCGACGCGGACGATGTCGCAGCCCGCGGCGGTCAGCTCGGCGATCTGCTGCAGGGTCGCGTTGACGTCGGAGGTGAGCGTCGTCGTCATCGACTGCACGGAGATCGGGAAGTCGCTGCCGACGCCGACCGTGCCCACCTGGAGCTGGCGGGTCTTGCGGCGCTCGGAGAGGACGGGCGGGGGCAGGGCGGGCATACCGAGTGCGACGGTCACGGCTTCCAGCGTACCTACCCCGGGTGGGCGCCCCGCACCATGTCAACCGTCACGGTGAGCAGCGTTACGGCGCGTGCGCCCCGCCACGGAGGGGCCGGAACCCCTCCGTGGCGGACCGCTACTGCAAGCGAATCGGGTTGACGATGTCCGCCGTCACCGTGAGTAGGGTCACCGCGCCACCGATGAGCACCAGGACCATCGTGATCCCGGACAGCTTCGTGTAGTCGACGGGCCCGCCGGCCACCTTGCCCCGCTTGGCGCGGATCCAGTCGCGGACGCGCTCGTACCAGACCACCGCGATGTGCCCGCCGTCCAGCGGGAGCAGCGGCAGCAGGTTGAACACGCCGATGAAGAAGTTCAGGCTGGCCAGCAGGAAGAAGAACAGCACCCAGATGCCCCGCTCGACGGCCTCGCCGCCGATCCGGCTCGCGCCGACGACGCTGACCGGGGTGTTCGGGTCGCGCTCGCCGCCGAAGATCGCGGTGACGACGGCGGGGATGCGCTCGGGGAACTCGACCAGCCGCTGGGCCGTCTCGGAGAACATCGTGCCGGTGAAGCTGAACGTGGCGCCGATCGCGGCGACCGGGCCGTACTGCGTGGTCGCGGCCGGGAGCTGCGGCGAGGCGCCGATCATCCCGACCTCCTTGACGCCGGCGGTGCTCCAGCGCTGCACCTTCGGGACGTCGACGACGAGCGACAGCCGCTGGTCGCCGCGCTGGACGTCGAACTCCGTCGGGCCGCTGGTGGCCTGCACGGTGGCGAGCATCTCGTCCCAGGTCGCGATCGGCTTGCCGCCGATCGCGAGGATCTTGTCACCGGCCCGCAGCCCCGCCGCCTCCGCGGGACGCGCGGCGCCCTGCGGGCACTTGGGGTCCTGCGCCTGCTCCTTCGTCGTGGCCGCGCGGGCGCACGAGGTCGAGGCCAGCACCGGCTCGGTCGTGGTGGGGCCGGCCAGGTTCGGCAGCCCCATCGTCACGGCCATCAGGTAGAGCACGACGAAGCCGAGGATGAAGTGCGTGACCGACCCGGCGGACATCACGACGGTGCGCTTCCAGGTCTTGAACCGCCACATCGCGCGCGGCGCCTCGTCCGGCGTCACCTCGTCGAGCGCCGTCATGCCGGCGATGTCGCAGAAGCCGCCGAGCGGGATCCACTTCAGGCCGTATTCGGTCTCCCCGCGGCGCCAGGAGAACACCGTGGGCCCGAAGCCCACGAAGTACCGGCGGACCTTCATGCCGAAGGCCTTCGCGGTGACCATGTGGCCGGCCTCGTGCAGTGCGACGGAGACACAGATCCCCAGCGCGAAGAGCACCACACCGATGATGTAGGACACCCGCTACTTCCCCTCGATGATCGAACCGGCCCGCGCGCGAGCCCAGCGCTCGGCGGCGAGAACGTCGTCGACGTCGCGCGGTTCGCGACGCCACTCGTCGGCGGCTCCCACCACCTCGGAAACAGTGTCCACTATCGACGTGAAGCGGGTGTTCTGCGCGAGGAAAGCCGCGACCAGCTCCTCGTTCGCCGCGTTGTAGACGGCGGGCAGGCAGCCGCCCACGGTGCCGCAGTGGCGGGCCAGCTCGACGGCCGGGAAGGCCTCGTCGTCCAGCGGCTCGAAAGTCCAGGTCGCGGCCTTGTCCCACGTGCAGGCGGGGGCGGCGCCGGGCACGCGGTCGGGCCAGTGCAGGGCGAGCGCGATCGGCAGCCGCATGTCGGGCGGGCTGGCCTGGGCGATCGTCGAGCCGTCGGTGAAGGTCACCATCGAGTGCACGATCGACTGCGGGTGCACGGTGACGTCGATCTTTTCGGGCGCGATGTCGAAAAGCAGCGCCGCCTCGATCAGCTCCAGCCCCTTGTTGACCAGCGTGGCGGAGTTGATGGTGATCAGCGGGCCCATCGACCAGGTCGGGTGCGCCATCGCCTGCTCGACGGTGACATCGGCCAGCTCGGCGCGCTTGCGGCCGCGGAACGGGCCACCGGACGCGGTGAGCACGAGCCGGGCGACTTCGTTTTCGCGGCCGGCCCGCAGGGCCTGCGCGATGGCGGAGTGCTCGGAGTCGACCGGCACGAGCTGTCCGGGCTTCGCGGCGGCGAGCACGAGCGGCCCGCCGGCGATGAGCGACTCCTTGTTCGCGAGCGCGAGGGTGGCGCCGGTGGCGAGCGCTCTGAGCGTGGGCTCGAGGCCGCGGGAGCCGGGCAGGGCGTTCAGGACGGTGTCGACCTTCACCGCGTCGATCAGCTCGGTGACGGCGTCGGAGCCCGCGAAGAGCCGCGGGAGCTTGAAGTCGCCCTGGTCGTAGCCCCGCTTCTGCGCTTCGGCGTACAGCGCGAGCTGCACGTCTTCGGCGGCCGTGGCCTTGGTCACGGCGACGGCCTCGACCCCGTGGGCGAGCGCCTGCGCGGCGAGCGCGGCCGGATCGGCGCCGCCCGCCGCGATCCCGGCCACCCGGAAGAGGTGCGGGTTGCGCGCGGCGACGTCGAGAGCCTGCACACCGATGGACCCGGTCGAGCCGAGCACGAGGACGCTTCGCGAGGTAGTCATCGCCGGTCATTGTCGCGCGGGGCGTGTCCGCGGCGCACGCGGAGGTGTGGGATCATCGGGGAGTACGTGGTTCATGGGTCTTGAGGAGTTCATCGTGGCAGGCAAGGCGGTCGAGAAGCGGCCCGAGGTCGACCCCCGCGACGAGCCGTCCGCGGCCTGGGGCTGGCACGGTTCGTTCCCGAAGGCCACCCGGATCGCCGGCTGGGTCAGCGCGATCATCCTGCTGGTGATGATCAAGGGCAACCACGAGAACAACACCGAGAACGTCTGGCTCGTCGGCCTCGCGCTGTTCCTGATCCTGCTGCTGGTGCTCGACATCCGTAAGCAGCGCACAGCCTGGCGCAAGTAGTCCGTGAAGGTCTAACGTCCCCGGCATGAAGCTGCGCTGGGGTCTGGCTCTCGTCGGTGTGCTGGGTGCGTTGCTGGTGGCGCCGGCTTCGGCTTCGGCTGCCTCTTCGCCGGTCGTCCGGTGCTCGTTCACCCCGACGCCCTCGAATCCGGCCGCGCGCCCAGTGGTGCGTCCGCTGCCCTTCGCGCTGACGCGCGGGACCGTGGACGTGACTTTCCGTTTCAACTACGGGCCGGTGACGGTGCGGCTGAACCGCGCCGGGGCGGCGCCTTGCGCGGTCCACAACATGGTTTCGCTGATCCTGCAGCGGTTCTACGACCGGTCCCAGTGCTGGCGGCTTTCGAACTCTTCGCGGCTGGGTGTTCTGCAGTGCGGGGACATCTACGAGGTCGAGAAGGGCGGGCCGGGGTACCAGTTCCCGGATGAGGTTTCCGGTGCGGAGACCTACCCGCGGGGGACCGTCGCGATGGGGAACCAGGGGCCCGGGACGAACGGGTCGGAGTTCTTCATCGTGCACTCGTTCGCGAACATCCCGGCGAATTACTCGGTGCTGGGGACCGTGGTGCGGGGGATGTCGGCGCTGGACCGGATGGTCGCGGACGGGATCATCCCGACCGACCCGAACGGGCCGCTGGACGGGGCGCCCGCCCACCCGGTGAAGATCCAGCGCGCTTCGGTCGGCTGGTAGTGCTGGTCAGTAGTCCGGCACCGCGGCCAGCGCGTCCTCGATGATCGCCACCAGGAGCGCGCCGGCGTAGGGCTCGGCGAGGGTCCGGTCCAGAGCCTCGGTCAGGTGCGTGGCCGCCGCGGGCGAGGGGAAGGCGGGCACCAGTTCGGCGTGTTCCCGGAAGTTCTGCCACCGCCGCATCGCGAGGGTGCGCTCCAGACCCGCGACGAGGCCCGCCGCCACGTCCGGGACGCCGCCCTGGTGCAGCACGGCGACCTTCTCCGGGGTTTCGAGGGTGTGGCTGTGCACGATGTCGTCCAGCGGTGTCCACGGCGGCGCGTCCGGAGCCCGCACCCCGTCCGGTCGCCCACTGGGCCGGGCGATGCCCCAGCAGGCGACGACCCGCGTGAGGTCCGGCGCCAGGAACACCTCGAAGAGGTAACGACCGCGCGCGCGGTCGTCGATCTGCGCGTGGGTGAGCGTGCCGCCGAGGTAGGCGCAGAGTGCGCGGACGCCCGGTTCGAACCCGACGGAACCCTGCCCGGCCCGGCGGCAGGTGTGTTCCCGGCGACCGTAGCGGGACCGCGCCTGTGCTGTCGGCTGGACGCCTTCGTGGAACGTGGTTGTCGCACCGGCGGCCAGAGCGTCGTGGGCCAGGGCGCCGGCCTCGGTGCCGGCCTCGGCCAGCAGCGCGGCGATCATCGACGGGCCTTCGTGCTCGCGAGCCATCCGCACTCCCCCAAAGCAGAAGCCGGGTACCGCGCAGTGCGGCACCCGGCTTCCGAAACTACCTTCAGCGTTCGCTGGCCGGCGACACCAGCTCGCTCGGTCCGCCACCCGACTCCCCCGCCACCGCGGCCAACTCCTCGCCCACCGACTCGCGGTCCTTCGGGCGCGCGTCCTTCGTCAGCAGCGATGCCACCGCTCCGATCAAGCACACCGCGATCGCGAAGCCGAACGCCACCGCCAGGCCCGACTGGAACGGGCCCGAAATCAAGTTCGGGAAGAAGCTGCGGCCCGTCAGGAACGATGCCTGGTCCGGCGGCAGCGAGGACAGCTGGCCACCCAGCAACTGCTGGATCGGGTTGTAGCCCAAGAACGCCGCGAACAGCACCGCCACCGCCGGGAGGTTCGCCACCTGGGTGGCCGCCGCGTCGGGGACGCCGTGGGCGATCAGACCGTCGTGCATCGTCGACGGGAGGGTGCTCGACAGGCCCGAGATGATCAAGCTGAAGAAGAAGCCGATCGACAGGACCATCGCCGCGTTCTGGAACGTCGTCATCATGCCCGCGCCGGAGCCGCGGGCGTCGGCCGGGAGGCTGTTCATCACCTCGGCGCGGTTGGGCGAGGAGAACATGCCCATGCCGATGCCGTTGATCAGCAGAATGGCCGCGAACGCCCAGTAGTCGAAGTTCACCGGCAGGATGATCAGCAGCAGGAACGTGATCGCGGTGATCAGCAGCCCGGTGGACGCGAGCAGGCGGCTGCCGATGCGGTCGGCGAGGATGCCCGACGTCGGGGCGGCCAGCAGGAAGCCGACCGTCATCGGGAGCATGTAGATGCCCGCCCACAACGGCGTCTGCTCGAACGTGTAGCCGTGCTGGGGCAGCCAGATGCCCTGCAGCCAGATGATCAGGATGAACTGCAGCCCGCCGCGGCCGAGCGACGCCGTCAGGTTGGCGACGTTGCCCCAGGTGAACGACCGGATCTTGAACAGCGACAGCCGGAACAGCGGGTTCGGCACCTTCGTCTCGATGATCACGAACGCGACGAGCACCGCGACGCCGCCGATCAGGCAGGAGAGCACCATCGGGCTGGTCCAGCCGGTCTGCGACGTGCCGTAGGGCTGGATGCCGTAGGTGATGCCGACCAGCACCGCGATCAGGCCGACGGCGAAGGTGATGTTGCCCCACCAGTCCATCCGCGCGTGCTTGCGGATGCCGGTGTCGTGCAGCTTGAGGTACGCCCAGATCGTGCCGATCACGCCGAACGGCACCGACACCAGGAAGATCAGGTTCCAGTCGACCGGGGCGAGCACGCCGCCGACGACCAGGCCGAGGAACGAGCCCGCGATGGCCGCGACGCCGTTCATGCCGAGCGCGAGCCCGCGCTGGTTGGCCGGGAAGGCGTCGGTGAGGATCGCCGAGGAGTTCGCCATCAGGAAGGCGCCGCCGACGCCCTGCACGATCCGCCAGCCGATCAGCCACAACGCGGCCGCGTCACCGCCGAACCAGGTGACGGCCAGCATGATGGAAGAAACGGTGAAGACGGCGAAGCCGAGGTTGTACATCCTCGCGCGGCCGTACATGTCGCCGAGCCGGCCGAAGCTCACCACCAGCACCGCGGTGACCACGAGGAAGCCCATGATCATCCACAGCAGGTAGCTCGTGTTGGCGGGCTCGAGGGGGTTGATGCCGATGCCCTTGAAGATGTCGGGCAGCGCGATCAGCACGATCGAGGAGTTGATCGTGGCGATCAGCATGCCCAGCGTCGTGTTGGACAGCGCGATCCACTTGTACCGCGGCCCCAGTTCCGCGATCGAATACGTCCGGCGTTCCGCCACTGTGCAACCCTTCTGCTCACAAAGTCCCTTAGCTAGGCTAAGCAACTTGCTTGCGTATGGCAACCAAGTTCCGGAAACGCCTGGGAGAGCATGATCACACCCGGTTGACAGTCCTTTGTGGATCCTTTACCAGACGGCCCAGTACCGCCACGCCCTCCGCGATCTCCGTCGCCGTCCGGGCCGCGTAGCCCATGACCAGCCCCGGCGGCCCCGGGAGCTGCCGGTGCCAGGACAGCGGCTGGACCTTCACCCCCTCGGCCAGCGCGGCGGCCGCCAGCGCGACGTCGTCCAGGTCCGCGCCGAACGTGATCGTCAGGTGCAGGCCCGCCGCCGCGCCGTGGACGACCGCCGAAGGCAGCTCCGAAGCGACAGCGCGGATCATCGCGTCGCGGCGACGGCGGTGCCGGGCCCGGACCATCCTCAGCTGCCGCTCCAGCTCACCCGTATCCATGAGCCGGGCCAGCACCAGCTGGGCCAGCACCGGGTTGCCCAGGTCCGCGAACCGCTTCGCCGCCACGAGGTCGTCGCGGAACCGCGGCGGCGCCAGCAGCCAGCCGACGCGCAACGCCGGCGCCAGCAGCTTCGAAACGCTTCCCGTGTAGCAGACCTCCGGCAGCATCGACCGGACCGCGGGCACCGGCGCGCGGTCGTAGCGGTGCTCCGCGTCGTAGTCGTCTTCCACCACGATCCCGCCCTCGGCCGCCCAGCGCATCAGGTCGCGGCGGCGCTCGCCGCCGAGCACCACCCCCATCGGGAACTGGTGGGCCGGCGTCACCAGCACCGCCGGCGCGCTCAGCTCATCGACGCGCAGGCCGTCGGCGTCCACCGGGACCGGCGGGGTCGCCAGGCCGCAGTGGTGCAGGTGCTGCCGCGCGCCCAGTGAGCTCGGGTCCTCCACGGCGATCTCGTCGACGCCGTGCTGCCGCAGCACCTCCCCCACCAGCGTCAACGCCTGCGCGACACCGGCCACCATGATGATTTCCCCGGGGTCCACGCGGATGCCGCGGCTGCGCGCCAGCCAGTGCGACACCGCCAGCCGCATCGCCGGCGCGCCGCGGGGGTCGCCGTAGCCGAAGTGGGACGGCTCGAGCTCGTCCAGCACCGCCCGCTCGGCCCGCAGCCACGCCGCGCGCGGGAACGCCGTCAGGTCGGGGACGCCCGGCGTGAGGTCGATGCGGGCCGGGGCCGCGCGGACCGCGTCGAAGACCTCGACGCCCGGCATCGGCGTGATGACCTTCGACGGCGGCCGCACGCGCGCGGGTTCGGGCGCGAGCACCGGCGCGGCCACCACCACCGTGCCGGCCCGGCCGCGGCCCGCCGCGTGGCCGTCGTCGATCAGGCGCTGGTAGGCCTCGGTCACGACACCCCGCGAAACCCGCAGCTCGGCCGCCAGAACCCGGGACGCGGGCAGCCGGCCGCCGATCGGGAGCCTGCCGTCGGCCACGGCAGTGCGCAGCTGCCCGGCGAGCCAGTCCGCGAGCCCGCCCGGCGGCGCCTCGCGGACGTCGAGCTGGAGGAAGTCCGAACCTATGGACCCCTCCGCGAGCGAGGTTTTGGCTCTGTCCATCGAGCCATTGTCGCAGCACGCTGGTCCCATGGACACCACCTACGTGCACGGATACACCGAGCCCGAGGCCCGCCGCCTCGGCGACCAGGCCGACACCCTGGCCGCGCTGCTGCACGCCGGGACGGCCTACCCCGCGGGGAGCCGCGTGCTGGAGGTCGGCTGCGGCGTCGGCGCGCAGACCGTCCACCTCGTGGCCCGCAGCCCGGACGCGCACCTGACCGCGGTCGACGTCTCCGAAGACTCCCTCGGCCAAGCGAGACGCAGGGTCCAGGGCGTCGAGTTCCGCCGGGCCGACCTGTTCGACCTCGACGGCGAGTGGGACCACCTCTTCGTCTGCTTCGTGCTCGAACACCTGCCCAAGCCCGAGAAAGCGTTGGCACACCTGAAAACCCTGCTGCGGCCGGGCGGGACGATCACCGTCATCGAGGGCGACCACGGTTCGGCGTTCTTCCACCCGCGCAGCGAACACGCCCAGGCCACGATCGACTGCCTCGTCCGGCTGCAGGCCGACGCCGGCGGTGACGGGCTCCTCGGCCGGCGCCTCTACCCGCTCCTCGCCGACGCCGGGTTCGACGACGTCCACGTCGAACCGCGGACGGTCTACGCCGACGCGTCGCGGCCGGACCTCGTCACCGGCTTCACCCGCGACACCTTCATCGCGATGGTCGAAGGCGTCGGCGAAACCGCCGTCGCGCGGGGCCTGATCGATGCAGCCCGCTGGGCCCGCGGAATCGCCGACCTTTACCGCACCACCAGGGAATACGGGACCTTCCATTACGCGTTCTACAAAGCAACAGCCCATCGCACTCCGGGAGGAGCGTCATGATCATCGCCGTTCTCGCCGCCGTTGTCCTGCTCGCCTGGGCGCTCGACCACGCCTACCGCCGTCGTCCGTACCCGCGCAACCGCTTGGCGGGCAGCACGAACGTCTTCGACCGGGACGCGCAGCGCCTCGAAGGCGACCTCGTCGCCGACGAGCGGCACTACTCCAGGTCCGCCAGCCGGTCTCGGGCGCGGATCGCCCCGGGCACGCACTCCCCGGCGTAACAGGCCAGCGCGCGTTCCCAGTGTTCGCGCGCGGTTTCCGGCTCATCCAGTCCACAATGGACTTCGCCGAGCCCGAAGTGGGCGCGGCCCTGTTCGGGCCGGCAGCCCGTTTCCTTCGCCACCGCAAGGGCTTCACGGTGGTGGCCGAGCGCGTCCGAGGACGCGCCGGTCGCCGCGGCCAGCGCGCCGAGACTGTTGAGGACCCGGGACTCCACGCCCCGGTCGCCGCATTCGCGGGCCAGGCCCAGTGCCTCTTCGAGGTGCTGGGCCGCTTCGGCGTGCCGGCCCTGCGCGAGCCGGACGTCTCCCAGGTGCTTCAGCGCGACGCCGCGGTTGGTGGGACTTCCGGTCTCCTGCGCGATTTCCAGCGCCCGTTCGAGGTGCGCCGCGGCTTCCGCGTACCGGCCGCGCGCGTGCTCGACGTCACCGAGGATGCCCAGCGCGTAGCCCTCGCTCACCCACACGCCCATGGCACGGAAGTGCTCCAGCCCTTCCTCCAGCGCACGGACCGCTTCGTCGTGCCGTCCCAGTGCCGACAACGCGTCGCCCGAGTTCACCAGTGCGTAGCCCTCACTCGTGCGGTCGGCGGTGTCGCGGGCGAGGACCCGTGCTTCTTCGAGGTAGCCGAGCGCTTCGGTGTAGCGGCCGATGCCGCGGCAGGAGCAGCCGAGCACCACCAGCACCAGCCCTTCGCTGGTGCGGTCACCGGCCTTGCGGGCCAGGGACAGGGCTTCGGTCGAGTACGTGATCGCCTCGGCGAACCGGCCCAGTGCCCGGCAGACCAGGCCGAGGGTGTTGATCGCGTGGATCTCGGTGCGCCGGTCGCCGGTCTCGCGGGCGAGGGCGAGCGCCTCCTCCAGGTACCGCAGCGCTTCCCGTGACCGGCCGACGCGCCAGTGCCCCAGCCCGATCAGGATGAGCGGCTCGGCCTCGGCCACCCGGTCACCGGCGTCGTGGGCCAGCGCCGACGCGTGCGAGTGCAGCACCAGCGACTCCTCGTGGTAGCCGCCGACGTCCAGGTAGTGCCACAGGATCCCGGACAGCAGCCGCAGGTGGTCGGGCCACCCGTGCCGCGTCGCGTGCGCGGCGACGGCCAGGAGGTTGCGACGCTCGGCTTCCAACCACGCCGGTGCGTCGATCACCTTGACGTCGGGGTCGGGCACGTCCGGGCGCAGGTGCCGCTCCTGCGGGAGGACGGCGTCCATGGCCTGCGCGGCCGAACGGACGTAGAAGTCGAACAGCCGCTCCTGCGCGTCGTGGCTCTCGGTCTCGTCGCGCGCGGCGAGCTCGGCGGCGTAGACGCGTAGCAGGTCGTGCTGCTGGACGCGGTCGTCGCCGGTCTCCTGCGCGAGGTGGGCGCGGACCAGCGTGGCGATCAGCCGCTCCGCCTCCGGCAGGGGGACGCCGGCGAGCGCGGCGATCGCGGCCGGAGTCAGGTCGCGGCCCGGGTGCAGGCCGCAGAGCCGGAACACGCGGGCGGCGTCGGGCGCCAGGTGCCGGTAGGACCACGAGAAGACTGCGCGGACCGCGGTCAGCGGGTCGCCGCCGCCGTCGAGCAAGTCGAGCCGCCGCCGTTCGTCGGCCAGCTCGGCCGCGAGGGCGGCGAGCCGCTCCCCCGGCCGGCTCAGCGCCAGCTCCGCGACAAGCCGCAGCGCCAGCGGCAGCCGGGCCGAGTACCCGATCAACGCCTCGGTGGCGTCCGGTTCGTCGTCGACGCGCGTGCCGAGCAGCGTCCGCAGCAGGTCGAGGGCTTCGGCCTCGGTCAGCAGGTCGACGAGCACGCGGCGGGCGCCATGCCGCGCGACCAGCCCGGGCAGCGCGTCGCGGCTGGTCACCAGGACCAGGCAGGACGCCGAGCCGGGCAGCAGCGGGCGGACCTGCCCGACCGAGCCGGCGTTGTCCAGCAAGAGCACCATCCGCCGGCCGGTGAGCGCGGTGCGGAACTTCGCGGCGCGTTCCTCCGGCTCGGCGGGGATGTCCGCGCCGGCGACGCCGAGGGCGCGCAGGAACCCGGACAGCGCGTCGCCCGGCTCGACCGGCCGGACCGTGCCGTAGCCGTGCAGGTCGAGGTAGAGCTGGCCGTCGGGGAACTCGCCGAGGGACCGCTGGGCCCAGTGGACGGCGAGGGCGGTCTTGCCGACCCCGCCGGTGCCGGACAGGACCGCGATGCGCGCACCGGTGCCGCCGCCGGCCAGGAGGGCGTCCAGCTCGGCCAGCTGCGCGGTGCGGCCGCGGAAGCCGGCGACGTCCGCGGGCAGCTGGGCGGGGACGCGGGCCGGCGGTTCCGGGGCGGCGAAGTCCTGCCGGAGCACCTGACGCTGGGCCGCGCGCAGCTCGGGGCCGGGTTCGATGCCCAGCTCGGCGTCCAGGCGCTGCCGGATCTCCTCGAACACCGCCAGCGCGCCGGCCTGCCGTCCGGACGCGGCGAGCACCTGCATGAGCCGGGCGTGCGCGGACTCGTTCAGCGGCTCTTCGGCGGTGAGCACGCGCAGCTGGACCGCGGCGTCCTCGGGGTCTGCGGCCTCGGCGTACGCCATGACCGTCTTCGCGCGCTTCATCGCCAGTGCCAGGCGGGCGGGGTGCTGCCGGAGCCGTCCGACATCGGCGAGCGCCTGGCCGCGCCAGAGCTCCAGGGCCTCACGGTGGGCGCCCTCTTTCAGGAACGCCTCGAAACGCAGGAGGTCGAGGTCGTCCTCGCCGGCGGTGAGCCGGTAGCCGCCCTTGTCGGTGGCGATGGGGTCGGCGGGCCGCAGCGCCCGCCGCAGCCGCGCGACGTAGGTGTGGAGCAGCTCCAGGCACGACGTCGGCGGCTCGTCCCAGATGACGTCGACGAGGTCTTCGCGCCGGACGGTGTGGTTCGGCTGCAGCGCCAGCATCGCGAGCAGCAGGCGCTGCTTTTCGGCGCCGATCTCGACCGGGCAGTCGCCGCGCAGCACGGTGAGCGGACCCAGGACGCCGATCCGCACCGGCTCCGGCGGTGCTTCAGCAAGCGCTTCCCGCAGCCGTCGCTCGGTCTCCGGCCGGGGCCGGCGGACGCTGCCGAGCTCGGCGTTGCGCACGGCGCGCAGGCTCAACCCGGCGCGCTCGGCCAGCTGGGCCTGGGTGAGGCCGGTGAGCACGCGGCGTTCCCGCAGCCACCCGGCGAACGGCAGGCCTTCGTCCACAGGCGTCCTCTCCCCGCGTGCCCCGCAGCGGAACGTACCCCTCCAGGATTCCGATCGTGCCGCTATACCTGTACCACCGAACGGCGAAGATAACCGTTTTCGCAGGTACCGACCGTGACGACGCCGTGGACCGCGGGTACAGGCGCACGTCCACCGCGGTTTCCTAGGCTTTCTCGCGTCCGGTGGTGGCGAGGGGTTCGGAGCAGCCGTCGCGTGGGGTACGACGGCTGCACCCGAGCCTTCAGACGCCGAAGCGCGCCAGGAGGGCGCGGACGGCGGCTGGGTCCTCGACATGGGCGTTGTGCCCGAGGCCGGCGAGCGTGACCGCGTCCGGGTCCAGCGCGCGTAGCTGGTCAGGACGGCTCATCGGGTCGTTCTCGCCCGCCGCCAGCACGACCGGGCACCGCGCCGCGGCGAGCAGCGCCGGCATGTCCGGTGCGCCGACGCCGAACGCGGCCGGGTCCATCGCGAGGCGCCAACCTCCCTCGGTCTCGCGAAGCCCGGCCGGGTCCGCGGGCGCGATGCCGAGCAGCCCGGAGACCTTCAGGTAGGCCTGGTCGGCCTCGGGCTGCGTCGCGAACAGCCGGGGCGGGCGCGCCGCGAACGTCGCCGCGCGGCCCAGGTCGTCCTGGGTCCACTCGACCTTCACCCCGAGGGCCAGCACGCCCTCGACCTCGACGTCGTACTTCCCGGACGCGAGCTCGAGCGCGAGCACCCCGCCGAGCGAATGCCCGGCGACGACGTACGGGCCCTTCCCGGGTAGCGCCCGCGCGACGGCCGCCGTCAGCGTCTCGAAGGAGTAGTGCGGCAGCGGCGCGGACGGGCCGTGCCCGGGCAGGTCGGGGACCAGGACGCGCCGGTCGAGCTGCTCGGTGAGGTGGGCCCACACGGCACCGGTCGCGCCCAGGCCGTGCAGGAGGAGAACGGCCGGTTCGCCCTTGCCGCCAGTGCGCATGTTCAGCGTGTCCATCGGAGCAGCCTGCCAAATTGTCGGTGGGCGCGGCTAGGGTCGGCTCGTGGGGATCACCGATCCGGACACCTACGTGCGCGGTGTCCCGTACGAGGAGCTGGCGCGGCTGCGGGCCGCGTCACCGGTGGTGCGCGTCGACGACTTCTGGGCCGTGCTGCGCCACGCCGACGTGCGGCGCGTCCTGCGTGATCCCGCCCTCTTCTCCTCGCAGCTCGGCGGGACGCAGATCCGCGACCCGGCGACGCCCGCCGACCTCGCCTACGTGCGACGGATGATGCTCAACATGGACCCGCCGGAGCACGGCCGGCTGCGCGGGCTGCTCACCAAGGCGTTCACGCCGCGGGCCATCGCGAAGCTGACCTCGCAGATCGAGCGGTCGGCGCGGGACCTCGTCGCGGCCGTCGCCGAGCGCGGCGAGTGCGACTTCGCCAAGGTCGCCGCCGACCTGCCGCTGCTCACCCTCGCCGCCGTGTTCGGCGTGCCGGAGCGGGACCGGCGGCTGATGTACGACTGGAGCAACCGGGTCATCGGGTACCAGGACGCCGAGTACGCGGTCAGCTCGACCGTCTCCTTCTCCGAGGTCAGCGACCTCGCGCGGGCCGCGCTCGCCGTCCGCCCGTCCCCCGGACCGGACGGGGCGATGCCGGACCCGCGCACCCGCGCCGGCATGCCGGACCTCTACGCGTACGCGAACGCGCTCGGCGAGTACAAGCGCGAGCACCCGGGTGACGACGTCATGAGCAACCTGATGCGGCACGTCGGCGACGACGGCGGACGCGTTTCGCTCGCCGAGTTCGAGAACCTCTTCTGGCTGTTTTCCGTGGCGGGCAACGAAACGCTGCGCAACGGCCTGCCCGGCGGGATGCTGGCCCTGCTCTCGCACCCCGGGCAGTACCGGCGGCTGCTGGCCGACCGGTCGCTGCTGCCGTCGGCGGTCGAAGAGATGCTGCGCTGGTGGACGCCGGTGATGAACTTCCGGCGCACCGCGACCGCGGACGTCACACTGTCCGATGTGGACATCCGGGCCGGGGACAAGGTCGTCGTCTGGTTCTCCGCGGCCAACCGCGATCCCGCGGTGTTCCCCGCACCGGACGCATTCGACGTCGGCCGCACCCCGAACGACCACCTGACCTTCGGCCACGGCACGCACTTCTGCCTGGGCTCACACCTGGCCCGCGTGCAAATGCGGGCGATGTTCGACGCCGTGCTCGATCTGGGCCCCGTGGAGCTCGCCGGTGAGCCGGTGCGGCTGCGCTCGACCTTCCAGAACGGCCTGAAGTCGCTGCCGATCCGCTGGGCGCGCTGATGGAGATCCGCGAGCTGCGGGCGTTCGTCGCGGTCGTCGAGGCCGGCGCCATGTCGAAAGCGGCGCGGCAGCTGCACGTGAGCCAGCCGGCGCTGTCCCAGACGATCACCGCGCTGGAACGCCGGCTCGGCGTCCAGCTGCTGGTCCGCACGAGCACCGGCGTCCAGGCAACCGACGCCGGCACGACGCTGCTGGGCGAGGCCCGCGCGGTGCTCGCCCGCCACGACCAGGCGGTCGCCGCGGTGACCCGGCACACCACCACCGGCGTGCTGCGCGTCGGCGTCCCCCTGGAGCTGCCGCCGGAACTGCTGCCGGCGGCCCTCGCGCGGCTGGCGAAGGCCTATCCGGACACTCGGGTGCAGGCCCGGCACCTGTCGTCGGTGGCGCAGGTGACGGCGCTGCGGGCGGACGAGCTGGACGTCGGGCTGGTCCGCGAACGCCCGGCGGGGCCGGATCTGGACGCGACGCTCGTCGTCGAGGAGAACGTGGGCGTCCTGCTGGCGGCGGATCTCGCGGAGAAGCTGGGCTCGCCGGTCCGGCTGGAGAGCCTCGCCGGGCTGGAGTGGTTCGCCTTCGCCCGCGCGGGCAGCCCGGCCTGGTACGACGAGCTGGCGGCGACGCTGCGCAGCCACGGCCTCGACGTCGGCCCGGACGTGCCGAAGGAGCGGCGGCTGATCGTCGAGCTCAAGATCCCGGCGGTCAGCGCCGGCGGCGCCTACGCGTTCGCCCCGCCGGACTGGCCGTACCCGATCCCGGACACGGTCCGGTGGCTGCCCCTGGCCGGCAACCCGCTCGTCCGGCGGACGTGGGCCGTCTGGCCGGCGACGTCGCACCGCCGTGACCTCGCGGAGTTCGTCGCCGCGCTGGAAGACCATTCGCGCGGCGAATCGCGGGCATAAGGAGCGCCGAACGCCCATCCGGAAGTCCTGCGCGGCACGGCTCCTTGAACCCGGTGACCGGGGAAACACCCCGCTCGCGAGGAGTGAGTGATGACTGAAGGACTGTCCGGGACCACGGCACTGGTGACCGGCGGAACCAGCGGGATCGGGCGGGCGACGGCGGTCGCGCTGGCCGGGCTCGGCGCGCACGTGGTCGTGTCTGGCCGGGACGCCGAGCGAGGGGCCGAGGTCGTCTCGCGGATCCGGGAATCGGGCGGGAAGGCGGACTTCGTCGCGGCCGACCTGACGGACGCCGCGTCCGCGCGCGCGTTGGCCGCGCGGGCCCGTGAGGTGGGCGGGCACGTCGACGTGCTGGTGAACAACGCCGGGATCTTCCCCACCGGGTCCACTTCGGACACGGCCGAGGCCGACTTCGACCGCGTCTACGAGACGAACGTGAAGGTGCCGTACTTCCTCACCGCCGAGCTGGCGCCTTCGATGGCCGAGCGCGGTCACGGCGCGATCGTCAACGTGTCCACGATGGTCGCGACGCGCGGCATGGCGGGCATGGCGCTCTACGGCTCGTCGAAGGCGGCGGTCGAGCTGATGACCAAGGCGTGGGCGGCGGAGTTCGGCCCGTCCGGCGTGCGCGTCAACGCGGTCAGCCCCGGCCCGACGCGCACCGAAGGCACGGCGGCCTTCGGCGACGGTCTCGATGAGCTGGCCGCCGCGGGCCCGGCCGGCCGGGTGGCCGCCCCGGAGGAGATCGCCGCGGCGATCGCGTTCCTGGTGACCGAGGGATCGAGCTTCGTCCAGGGCGCGGTGCTCCCGGTGGACGGGGGCCGGTTGGCGGTGTGAGTCCCGTCGGGACGGTGTCACCTCAGGAAGGTGACGCCGTCCTGAGGACGCTCGTCCACCGTCAGCGAGAAGACGTCCGGGCGCGCGTAGTGCCCCGAGACGTCGAGGCTCTTGCGCGCCGTCACGATCTCCTCCAGGTCGATCTCCGCCTTGATCAGGCCTTCGCCGTCGCGCAGGGGTCCGGCCAGTACGTCTCCCAGCGGGCCGACGATCACGCTCCCGCCGCGGAACGGGTCCTCGCCGGACGACTCGTACGGGCACGCCGAGATCACGAAACACCGGCCCTCGTCGGCGATGTGGCGCATCGATGCCTGCCAGACGTCGCGGTCGTCCGCCGTCGGGGCGCACCAGAGCTCGACGCCCTTCGCGTACATCGCCGCGCGGAGCAGCGGCATGTGGTTCTCCCAGCAGATCGCCGCGCCCGCCAGGCCCGCCGCCGTCGGGATCGCCGGGAGCGTCGAGCCGTCGCCGCGGCCCCAGTACAGGCGCTCGCGTTCCGTCGGGACCAGCTTCCGGTGCTTCGCCACCAGCCCGAGCGAGGGGTCGAGGAACACCGCCGTGCTGTACAGCGTGGAACCGTCCCGCTCGATCACGCCGACGACCAGGCTCGCGCCCGTGCGCGCCGCGAGCGCGGCCAGCTCGGTCGTCTCGGGTCCCGGCACGGAGATCGACGCCCGGAAGTAGTCGGCGAACGGCTCCCGGCCCGGGTACCCGCCGAGGACGGCTTCGGGGAGCACCACCAGCGCGGCGCCGCGGATCTCGTCCTCGAACTCCAGGATCCGCGAAAGCGACACCCCCGTCCCGATCTGGAGGGCCGCGACGACCGTCATCCCCGGACCGGCCACGGCACCACCGGCGACGTCCGGCGCTGGTAGTCCGCGTACTCCGGGTACCGCGACTTCGTGATGCTCTCGGTGAACTTCGTCGAGCCGACGAACAGCAGCGTGAGCAGCACCGCGCCGGCGACCGTCCACTGCGGACCGCCGGCGACGACGCCGAACGCCGCGACCGCCCACCACTGCGCCTGCTCGAAGAAGAAGTTCGGGTGCCGCGAGTAGCGGAACAGGCCGTCCTGGAGGAACCGCGTCGACGCGCGGCCCGCGTGCTTCTCCCGGTGGAACACCCACTGCTGCTGGTCCGAGACGGTCTCGCCGAGCAGGAACCCGGCGAAGATCACCGCGACGACGACGTCCGCCACGCCGAACGAGCCCTGGTTCTCCAAGGCCGTGTACGCGGGCAGCGTGATCAGCAGCAGGATCGCGTTCTGGTAGAGCGAGATGAAGAAGAAGTTGAACAGCTGGAACTGCCACGGCGCCATCCGCTCGCGCAGCACCGCCCACCGGTAGTCCTCGCCGCCGCGGGCGTAACCACCCTTCCGGGCGAAGTTGAACGTCAGCCGGATCCCCCACAGGGCGACCAGGGCGAACATCACGTCGAGGCGCGCGTCGGCGAACCCGGCCGCGCCCGCGAAGATCCCCACGTAGGCGACCGGGACGATCGACCAGATCCGGTCGACCCAGGAGTACTCCCTGGTCAGCACCGACATGATCCAGGTGCCGAGCGTCACCCCGGCGAAGACGTACAGACAGACCCGCAGCGCGTCCATCCGCCCACAATAGGACCTAGGATCGATCTCATGAACCTGCCGCTGCGGGACCGCAAGATCGACGTGTTCTTCGCGGTGCTGTTCTCGGCCTTCACGGTGACGTCGCTGATCAGCGACCTGCTGCCGACCGTCGGCGTCGACTTCTCCAAACCTTCCAGCAACTTCTTCGTGAACTCGAACTACTGGTACGCCCACGACGCCGACGCGCTGTTCATGCACCCGCCGGACTGGATGCGGATCGTCACCGGGCTCTCGGCGTTCGTCTACATGCCGTTCTACGTCGTGCTCGTCTTCGCGCTGCTGACCGGCCGGAACTGGATCCAGCTGCCGTCGGTGATCTACGCGACGATGATCGTCACGCTGACCGGGGTCGTCGTGTTCGGCGTCGAGTTCTTCGGCGACCCGGAGTTCCGCACCGGCAACCCGGCGAAGTTCCTCGCGTTCAACCTGCCCTACGTCCTGGTGCCGCTGCTCCTCCTGGTCCGGATGCGGCGTCCGCTGCCCTTCACCCGCCGATTCTGACCGGAGGCGCCGTGCCGTACTCGTTCCTCAGCCACCTCGAATGTTCCCGGACCGGCGAGCGCCTCGACGCCGACGCCGTCCAGGGGCTCTCGCCGTCCGGTGCGCCGCTGCTGGCGCGGTACGACCTCGACGGCGTCCGCGAAGCCGTGACGCCGAAGGAAATCGCCGGGCGCGAGCCGACGCTGTGGCGCTACCACGAGGTGCTGCCGGTGCGCTCGCCCGAGCACGTCGTGAGCCTGGGCGAGGGCATGACGCCGTTGCTGCGCCTGCCGCGTTACGGCCGTGAGCTGGGGCTTTCGCGACTGTGGATGAAGGACGAGGGCCTGGTCCCGACCGGCACGTTCAAGGCGCGGGGTGCCGCGGTCGGCGTCTCGCGGGCGGCGGAACTGGGCGTGGGCGGGATCGCGATGCCGACCAACGGCAACGCGGGCGCGGCGTGGGCGCTGTACGCGGCGCGCGCGGGCATGTCGAGCCTGATCGCGATGCCGGACGACGCCCCGGCGATCACCATGCGCGAGTGCGTCGCCGCCGGAGCCGAGCTGTACCGGGTGGACGGTCTGATCGGCGACGCGGGGAAGCTCGTGGCGGCGGCGGTTCCGCGGCGGCCCGGCGTGCAGGACGTTTCGACGCTGAAGGAGCCGTACCGCATCGAGGGCAAGAAGACGATGGGGTACGAGATCGCCGAGCAGTTCGGCTGGCGGCTGCCCGACATCATCCTCTACCCCACCGGCGGCGGGGTCGGGATCATCGGGATCTACAAGGCGCTGCTGGAAATGCTCGCGCTCGGCTGGGTTTCCGGTCCGCTGCCCCGGCTCGTCGCCGTGCAGGCGACCGGGTGCGCGCCGATCGTCACGGCCTTCGCTCAGGGCGCTCGCGAGAGCGAGCCGTTCCCGGACGCGCACACCGTCGCGTTCGGCATCACCGTCCCCAAGGCGCTGGGCGACTTCCTGGTGCTCGACGCGGTGTACGCGACCGACGGCACCGCGGTCGCCGTCACCGACGAGGAACTGCTGGCAGCGCAACGGGAACTGACCACCCACGAGGGGACGTTCGTCTGCCCGGAGGGTGGCGCGTGCTTCGCCGCGCTGCGGCACCTGCGCGAGTCGGGGTGGCTTTCCGGCGACGAGGACGTCGTCGTCTTGAACACCGGCGCCGGGATCAAGTACCCGGAGACGGTGCCCCTCGACGTCCCGCTGCTGGCCCGGGACGGCGTCATTCCTTAGAGGACCGAGCGAACCGTTTCGGGGTCGCGGGCGACGACGGTCGTGCCGTCGTCCGCCGTGATGATCGGGCGCTGGATGAGCTTCGGGTGCTCGGCCAGGGCGTCGATCCAGCGCGTGCGATCGGCCGGGGTGCGGCCCCACGTCTTGACCCCGAGTTCCTTCGCGATCGGCTCGGCGGTGCGCATGATGTCCCATGGCTCCAGGCCGAGCCGCTTGAGGACGGCTTTCAGTTCCTTCGCCGTCGGCGGGTCCTCGAGGTAGCGGCGCACGGTGTACTGCGCGCCCGCTTCGTCCAACAACGACACGGCGGACCGGCACTTCGAGCACGCCGGGTTGACCCAGATCTCCACGGCGGCAGCTTACCGCCCTGGTTTTAGAGCACGCGTTCTGTTACGGTCGCGGCATGCCCCGCCCCCGCGTCCACGACCTCGACGCGCTGCTCGACGTCGCCGAGCGGCTCGTCGCTTCGTCGGGGGAGGTCACCGTGCGTGGCCTGGCGGCCGCCGCGGGCGTCCCGAACGGGACGATCTACCACGCGTTCGGGTCGCTCAGCGCGGTGCTGGCCCAGGTTTGGGTGCGCGCGGCGACCGCGTTCCTCGACCTGCAGACCTCGCGGGTGGACTCCGCCTCCTCGCCGGTGGAAGCCGTCGTCGCGGCCGCGGACACCCCGGCGGAGTTCGCGTTGCTGCGTCCCGACGGGGCCCGGATGCTGCTCCGGGTGCGGGGCGACCGGCTGTTCGGGCCGGAACTGCCGGACGAGCTGGCGGAGGCGTTGCACGCGCTGGACAAACGCCTGGTCGCGCTGCTCGTGCGGCTCGCGCGTCAGGTGTGGGACCGCGGCGACGGCCTGGCCGTCGAGGTGATCACCACCTGCGTCGTCGACCTGCCGACCGCGTTCTTCCGGCGCGACATCACCGATCCACTGGTGCGGGAGCGGCTCGCCGCCGCCGTGCGAGCCGTGCTGACCGTGCCCCCTCGAGAGAAGGACCGACCTTGACCGTTCTGCACTTGGGCGACGACGAAAACCGCTTCTCACCGGACTGGCTGCAGCGCGTCCATTCCACTTTGGACGGCGTGGACGACGTGCTGGTGACCACCGGCGGCGGCAAGTTCTACTCGAACGGCCTCGACCTGGACTGGCTCATGGCGCACAGCGACCAGGCCACGCAGTACGTCGCCGAGGTGCAGGAGCTGCTCGCGCGCGTGCTGACGCTGCCGGTGCCGACGGTCGCGGCGGTCACCGGCCACGCGTTCGGCGCGGGCGCGATGCTGGCGATGGCGCACGACTTCCGCGTGATGCGCGCGGACCGGGGGTATTTCTGCTTTCCGGAGGCCGACATCAACATCCCGTTCACCCCGGGGATGGCGGCGCTGATCCAGGGGAAGCTGACGCCGTCGGCGGCGATCGCGTCGATGACGACGGGACGGCGGTTCGGCGGGTCCGACGCCTTGGCTTTCGGCCTGGTGGACGAGATCGCTGCCGAGGACGACGTGGTGAAGGTGGCGTCCGAGCGGGTGCATGCCTTGGCGGGCAAGGACAAGGGCACGCTGGGCGCGATCAAGGCGACGATGTTCGCCCCGGCCGTGACGGCGCTGCGCGCGCCGGCGTAGGCCTCCGGCCCCCGGTATCCAGCTTACCGGGGGCCACCGACAGTTTCGGGCGACCGAAGCGGGGGCGCGGGGTCGGACTCACTGGGCGCGCAAGGTCAGCACTGCGGGCGCGCGGTGAGCACCCACAGGGGGCCGGCAGGAGCAGCACTCCAGGGGCACGCGAGGTCAGCACCCATAGCGGGCACGCGGGTCAGCGCTACGCGGCGCGCGGTGAGCACCCACAGGGGGCCGGCAGGAGCAGCATTCCAGGGGCGCGCGAGGTCAGCACCCATAGAGGGCACGCGGGGCCAGCACCGCAGGGCACGCGCGGTCAGCACTCACAGTGCGGCACGCTGGGTCAGCACTGCGAGGCACGCAGGGGGCAGCACCCGCAGAGGGCGCGCGGGTCAGCACCGCCGGGGCGCGGCGGTCAGCACTCACCGGAGCCGGCGGGGGGGCAGCACTCCTCGCGCACCTCGGCCAGCCGGCGGCGCAGGTGCTCCCGCTCCGGCTCGGTTCCGGCCAGCGTCAACGCTTCCCGGTAGGCACCCGCCGCGTCGGTGAGGCGGCCGAGGCGGCTGAGCAACTCCCCTCGCGCCGCCGGGAACGGGCTGTACTCGCGCAACCGGGGCTCCTCCGCCAGCGCGTCCAGGAGTTCCAAACCCGCCGCCGGCCCATCTCGCATCGCCACCGCCACCGCGCGGTTCAGCTCCACCACCGGGGACGGCGCCAGCCCGCGCAGCACGTCGTACAACCCCACGATCTGGGGCCAGTCGGTGCGGGAAACGTCCGGCGCCTCGTCGTGCAGAGCCGCGATCGCCGCCTGGATGCCGTACAACCCCGGTGGGCCGCCCGTCAAAGCGATCTCGGCCAGCGACGTCCCCTCGTCGATCATCGCGCGGTCCCAGCGTCCGCGGTCCTGGTCGTCCAGGAGCACCAGGTCGCCGTCCGGGCCCGTGCGCGCGTCGCGTCGCGCGTGGATCAGGAGCATCAGCGCCAGCAGGCCCGCGACCTCGCGCTCGGCCGGCAGCAGCCGGCGGAGGATCCGGGCCAACCGGATCGCCTCCTCCGCCAGGTCGAGCCGCTGCAGGTCCGGGCCCGAGCTCGCCGCGTACCCCTCGGTGAAGATCGAGTAGACGACCTGGAGCACGCCCGGCAGCCGCCCGGGCAGCTCGGCCGCGGCCGGTACCCGGAACGGGATCCGGGCCGCGCGGATCCGGTTCTTCGCCCGCACGATCCGCTTGCCCATCGTCGCGCTGGGCACCAGGAACGCGCGCGCCACCTCCGGCGTCGTCAGCCCGGCCAGGCAGCGCAGGGTCAGCGCCGTCCGGTCTTCCGCGGGCAACGCCGGGTGGGCGCAGGTGAAGAACAGCTGGAGCCGCTCGTCGGGGAGGCCGCCGTCGTCGGACTCCCGCGCGGGCGCCGCGCGGTCGGCCTCGACCTGCAGCACCGCGAGCCGGGCCGCGTAGGCCTGGTCGCGGCGCAGCCGGTCGACGGCCTTGCGCCGCGCGGTCGTCATCAGCCAGGCGCCCGGGTTCGGCGGCACGCCGTCGGCGGGCCAGTGCACCAGCGCGGCCTCGATCGCCTCCGACGTCACCTCCTCGGCCAGGTCCAGGTCGCCGAACCGGCGCACGAGCGCAGCGAGCAACAGCCCGCGCTCTTCCCGGAACACGGCTTCGACCGCCGCCCGCCCCTCCACCGCCGTCAGTCCCCGTAGGAAGCGAGCGGCCGGACGACGATGTGCCCGCCGTCGCGGGCGCCCGGGCAGCGCGCCGCCCAGTCGAGCGCGACGTCGAAGTCCGGCACATCGACGACGAAGTAGCCGCCGAGCACCTCCCGGGACTCGGCGAACGGCCCGTCGGTGACGATCCGCTCGCCGTGCTCGTCGACGCGGACCGCGGCGGCGGTGGTGAAGTCGGCGAGCGAGTTCCCGCCGACGTGGACGCCGGCGTCCTTCATGGACTTGTCGAACAGCATCCAGTCCTCGGGCGTGCTGCAGCCGGTGGGCGCGCCGTCCGCGTCGAGCGAGGCGTTGATCAGCATCAGGTACTTCACGGGATCCTCCGGTGGCTCGGTTGTCGTACGCGGTGACTACGAACGGCCGACGCCGCCTTGGACACCCTCGCCGAAGATTTTCTCATGTCAAGAAACTTTGACACGATGTCTGGTTTGTTTTACCTTGACGAGGTGACCCACGAAGAGAAGCGCGCCTGGATCCTCGGGATCGCCGCGATAGCGAGCTACGCGGTGTACCTGGTGGTGATCCTCGGCCGGGCCGGCGGACGACCGCTGGCCGAAGTCCCCTACGTCGCGACGCTGCTGTGGACGGTCGGCGCGTCCATCGCCGCGTCGATCGTCGCGAGCATCCTCGCCGCGATGATCTCCCGCGACGGCGAGAGGGACCAGCGCGACCGCGAGATCGGCCGGTTCGGCGAGTACGTCGGCCACTCGTTCGTCGTCATCGGCGCCGTCGCGGCACTGCTGCTGGCGATGGCCGAGGCGCCGCACTTCTGGATCGCCAACGCCGTCTACCTGGCCTTCACGCTCTCGGCGATCCTCGGGTCGGTCGCCCGGATCTTCGCCTACCGCCGGGGTTTCCAGCCGTGGTGACCCGCGTGACCAACTCGCTCCGCGCCCTCCGGTTCGCGCACGGCCAGATGACCCAGGCCGACCTCGCCGGCCGGATCGGCGTCACCCGCCAGACCGTCATCGCGATCGAGCAGGGCCGCTATTCGCCGTCGCTCGAGATGGCGTTCCAGATCGCGCACGTGTTCGGCGTCCCGCTCGAAGAAGTGTTCCAGTACCCGGAGGAGTCACCATGAAAGCGATCGTCCAAGACCGCTACGGCAGCCCGGACGTCCTCGAGTTCCGCGACGTCGGCAGACCGTCGCCCGGTGCCGGCGAGGTCCTCGTGCGCGTGCACGCGGCCGGCGTCGACCCGGGCGTGTGGCACCTGACCACCGGCCACCCGTACCTGCTGCGCCTGCTGGGTTTCGGGCTGCGCGCACCGAAGCTTCCGGTGCGGGGGCTCGACTTCGCCGGCACGGTCGAGGAGCTCGGCGACGGCGTCACGCGGGTCCGCCCGGGTGACGAGGTGTTCGGAGTCTGCGAAGGCGCGTTCGCCGAGTACGCCGTCGCCAAGGCGGATCTCGTCGCGGCGAAGCCCGGACGTCTCTCGTTCGAGCAGGCGGCGGCCGTCCTGATCTCCGGGGGCACCGCCCTGCAGGCCCTGCGCGACGTGGGCCGCGTCCGGCCCGGGCAGCGCGTCCTGGTCATCGGGGCGGCGGGCGGCATCGGCTCCTTCGCGGTCCAGCTGGCCAAGGCCTTCGGCGCGGACGTCACGGGGGTCTGCAGCACCACCAAGATGGAGCTGGTCCGCACGCTCGGCGCCGACCACGTCGTCGACTACACGCGCGAAGACTTCGCGACGGAGCGGTACGACCTGATCGTGGACACCGCGGGCCTGCGCTCGCTGACCGCCCTGCGCCGGGTGCTGACCCCGCGCGGCACACTCGTGATCGTCGGTGGCGAGAACGGCGGCAAGTGGCTCGGCGGCATCCAGCGGGTGTTCCGGGCGGCGCTGCTGAACCCGTTCGTCCGGCACCGGCTGCGCGGCCTCGTCTCCCGCGTGCGCACCGCGGACCTCGACGACCTGCGGGACCTGATCGAGGCCGGCAAGCTCACCCCGGTCCTCGACCGGACGTACCCCCTCGCCGACGCCGCCGCCGCGATCGGCCACCTCCACGCGGGACGCGCGGCGGGCAAGACCGTGCTCACTGCGCTCACAGCCTGACGCCGAGCTCCTTCAGCCGCTTGACCCGGTCGATGTGGGCGGGGTGCCCGGCCATCAGCCGCGACCACAGCCGGCGCTCGTCCCCGCGGTCGCGCAGGTTCCACGCCTTGAGCAGCAACGCCAGCTCGCGGCCGTACCCCAGCCGCGCCGCCATCCGGTCGGCCCGGTACTCGCCGAGCCGCTTCGCCCAGGCGAGCACCGGGCCGAGCAGCGGCGTCAGCAGCAGCCACGGGTCGAGGAACGCGAGCGCGGTGAGGATGCCCAGGCTGAGCAGCACGGTGACCAGCACCTCGACCGACCGGCCGAAGGAGCGGAACACGCGGCCGACGTGCGGCACGACCCAGGCGAGCAGCCGGACCAGGCGGGACAGCGCCCGGGCCGGCAGCTCCAGCCAGTGGACCAGCAGGGTCGCCCGGGTGTGGCCGGACAGGTGGTGCCCCAGCTCGTGGGCGAGGATCGCTTCGAGGCCCGGGCGGTCGAGGTCGAGGGCGGCCCGGGTCACCGCGACGGTCCGGCCCCCGGCGGCGAACGCGTTCAGCTCGCGCGACGGCTCGACCCACAGCCGGTACCGGCTGCCGTCGACCCCGGCCGCGGCGCAGACGGCCGCCCAGCACGGCGTGAGCCAGGTCAGCTCACCTTGGGTGGGCTCGCGCATCTTGAGCAGCACGGAAAGCACGACGTGCTCGTAGAGAGGGACGAACGTGATCGCGCCGGCCAGCGCCCAGCCGGCCGGCAACACCCAGAAGTACGGCGGCCAGACCAGCGTCCCCAGCAGGCCCAGCACGAACAGGCTGCTGGCGACCACCGGAACGGCGAGCATGAAGGCGAGCACGGCGGACAGGTCGGGCCGTGCCCGCCTTCGCGGGACAGCTGGTTCGTCCTCGATCACGTCCGCTCCCCCGCACCCGTCGTCGACAGCGGAACCACCTTGGCAAGTGAGACGCCGAAGCACAACGGTCGTCCGGCATACCTAGGCCTCAGTCCATCGCGTAGGCGTTCACCACTACCGCCCCGCTACGCGCGAATCCGTAGATCAGCCGGCTGAAATCCCGGCAACTCGCAGCGACTGCATCTGTACGCCGGGAACCGGTAACAGCCAAACCCACGCAGACGACTGCTAGCGATGCATGGTCAGGATTCACGGGGAGACGAGGATGACGGCACCGAATCTGTTTCACCGGCGAAGAACCGCCCTACCGGGACCGCGAACCCGACGCAACCTGATCGCCGGCTCCCGGACGGAGAAGCGGCGGGAACAGCACCTTCGCCATGCCTGAGCGGTAGAGCGCAGCGGGTCGGCCCGTGTCCGCGACGCGACGTTCGCCGGTGGGGCGGAGGAAATCGTCGGCCCCGGTCACCTTCCTGCGAAAGTTGCTCGGATCGAGCGGAAACCCCCACACGACTTCATAAACCCGGCGAAGGTCACTGACGCTGAACGGCTCCGGGCAAAACGCCGCGGCAACCGTGGTGTACTCGAGCTGAGTACGCGCTCGTTCGAGCGCATCGCCCAGGATCAAGGCGTGGTCGAAAGCCAGGTACTCCGGGCCGATGCTGTCCACCGGAGTCCAGCGAGCGAACCGCGCGTCCGTTCCGGCCATCGGTAACGGCAGGTTGGGACCGAGGGCGAGATAGGCGACCGTGATCACCCTTCCGCGAGGATCACGATCAGGGTCACCGTAGGCTTTCAGCTGCTCCAGGTGCAGTCGACGGCCATCGAGCCCGGTCTCTTCCTGAAGTTCGCGCAGAGCGGTGTCGTCGAGTGTCTCGCCGTCGCGGACGTAGCCGCCAGGCAGCGCAGCCCCACCACGGAACGGCTCCTTGCCCCGCTCCACCAGCAGGACCTGCAACCGCTCTTCGCGCACGGTGAAGATCACCAGATCCACGGTGACCGACAGGACGGCATGCCGGCGGGAGGACGGGAGTTCGTCGGGCACGGACCCACTGTACCCATAAAAGTCATGTTGACCCAAATTGGTCGGCTTGTTATGGTCGAACTGACCTAAACGGCAGAGGTGGCAGCATGGAAGACAAGTCCTCCCAGCGCACAGACAAGCTCTACGGCCGGCATGCCAAGGTGACCCGCCTGCTCTGCGCGGGCGTCTACCTCGATCGCCTGTTCCGGAACACGGTCATCCGCGACGTGTACGACGACGGACGGCACCGGGTCGCCCCGTCCTACGGGTTCGACCTGGTCCCGGTCGTCGCACACGCGCGACGGGCGTGGCTGCTGGACACCGCGCACCAGACCGCATTGCTCATCACACTCGCAGCCGGCCTGCTGGCCGACTTCGAAGCCACCGTCGCGGCCCTCTGCCTCGTCGCCGCACTACCGCTGATCACCCGGTTCGCGCGCTACGGGTTGACCGTCGCCGTACTCAAGATCCGTTCACTGTTTCATCGCCTGTGGGGGAGCACCCTGTCGGCCGAGGACAGTCAGCTCCTGCGCGAACAAGGCCGCAAGCTCCTCCTGACCACACTCGGAATTCTCGCGCTGGCAGCCGTTCCGGGATTGGCGGCCAGTGCCGCCGGTCAGGACGTCTCGGCGTCGATCTCACCGGCGCTGACCATGTTCGGCGTCATCATCGCGCTCGCCGCGTCGACGGCGGGAGTACGGCAGTTCGCCCTCAACCGGCTGCATCGCACCACCGAGTTCCGGCCGGCGAAGCTGGGCCCACGGCTTCGGATCATCGACGAGCAGCAGTCCAGCTGCCTCGTCGTGTACAGCCGCCGGTATTCCCTCCGCACTCCGACGCCGTTCGTCGGCAGCGGCAACGTCGTGGAAAGCTGGAAGCCGGGAATCGTTTCCCTGATACGCAAGGAACCCGCCAGAGTACACGAAGAACTCCCGGCGTTCTTCCCGCACGAGGTCGTGGACTTCCTGCGGAAGAAGGCGGCGGAACTGGGCGCTCCGGCCCACGGCCCCGGCCTTCCCGGACTGTACGTACGAGACCGGCTGTTCGTCCCGGAGGAGCAGGTCGGCGAGGTCCAGCGCCTGCTCGAGCGTGACCCGAGCGCACACGAGATCGAAGAGTTCATCGCCAAGCCGCACAGCAGCACACAGCACTACCTGGAAATCGGGGCCAGCCGGACGGGCGAGGTCGTGACCACGGTCTTCATCCGGCTCACCGTCGTCGCGAGCGCTCTCCACATCAACGTTTCCGCAGGCGCCATCACTCGGCCACCCGAGGACTACTCGATCGTCGATGCCTACCGTGAGCAGGGTGCCGGCGCGCTGCTGCGCGCGGTCGGTCGCGCCGTGCTCGAACCGCATCGGCAGTTCCGGGATCTGTGGCACCTCGGCGCGGTTCCAGCGGTGCTGGTTCGCGGCCTGCTCGTCCGGAAGGACCGGACCCTCGTCCAGAGGCGGCGCACGGTCATCGGACCGTGGACCAGCATCCGCGAAGAAGTGGCGACCCAGTGGCACACCGATCCCGCGTTCGACAGCCCGGAGATCAACGGCACCATAAACCACATCCTGCAAGCGGCACTCGACGCCATTGTGGAATTCCTCGATTCACGAGGGATCGACACCTCAGCCTTCAAGAAGCAGATCACCACCATCATCAACGCCAGCGTGCTGAACATGGGAAAGATGAAGATCAAAGGCGAGAACACGATAGGGAACAACGTCGAAGTCACGAAGACATCAACCCCAAGCCATGGAAACACCCCCGGAGGAGCTGCGTGAACGTGAAGATCAATGCCGGCATGATAAGCACCGGAAAAACCAAGTTGACAGGTCAGAACTTCATCGGGAACAAAGTGACGTACAACGAGGGCGAGAGCGCTCGCGAATCCACACCGAACGCGCCTGGGGTGATCGGGGTGATCACCGTGCTCGCAATCGAAACCGCGGCGGTCCGGAGAATCCTCGACCTGGCACCCGACGGAGCCGGCTTCTACACCGGGGAGCGCTACGGCAAGGTGGTCTGCGTCCAAGCGAACGAACAGGGCCAGGGCGGCGCGATGAACGCGGCCCGGAAGCTGACGGACCACTTCTCCCCCAGCGTTCTCGCGCTGAGCGGCATCGGCGGCGCGATCGCCCCGGACGTCCACATCGGGGACGTCGTCGTCGCCACCAAGGTCGTGGGCTACGACATGGGCAAGGAGACCGCCGACAGCCGGCAGGTCCGCGGCCGCGGCTGGGTGTCCCCCGCCGTGGTCGGCCGCGCGGTCGACGAGTTCTTCGCCGGCCGGGATGGGCAGGTCGCCTGGCCCGGGTTCGAGGCTCTGCCCGGAATCGTCGGGTCGGGGAACACCGTGATCGCCGACGGGCTCGCGGCCGGCCGAAGGTACCTCCGCAAGGTCAACGACAAGATCATCGTCGTCGACATGGAATCCGACGGCCTCGGCCAGTTCTGTCACGACGCGGACGGCCTGAACTGGCTCACCGTCCGCGGGATCTCCGACCACGCCGACGAGGCGAAGAACGACGACCACCAAGAGACGGCCGCCGAGCACGCCGCCACCGTCCTGCGCGAACTGCTGCCTTACCTGCCGAAGGAGCCGACTCATGGGATTCGCCGTTGACGTGCTCAGCTCGCTCGTAGCCACCGCGCTGACCGTGGTCGGCGGCTGGGTGGCGTCGAAGCGGATCCGCCGTTCCCGGACGGCGCTGCTCTCCCGCGTCGCAGGACTGCCTGTCCAGCACGTCTACGCACGACAGGAGCAGGCGAGCGAAAATCTGGCGGCAGATCTGGCCGACGCCCAGTGGATCCGCGTCCTGACCGGGCGCGGCAACGAACTGACCCGCGACACCTTCGAGCGAGTGTGGGCGGGAACGACCCGGACCCGTCAAGTGGTCCAGGTCCTGCTCCCCGACCTGCGGCCAGGCCCCGGCTCCTGGCTGGCGAAACGCGAGGCCGACGTCCGGCGGATGGATACGGGCTTCTCGCCCGGACTCCTGTCCGCGCAGGTCCGCGCCAACGCCGACTACGTCGCCGCGGCCGCCGGCCGGCAGGGCACCGCGTCGCTTCGCTTCTACAACCTGCCGCACAGGTACCGCGTGATAGCCACCGACAAGGTGGCGTACTTGACGCTCTACAGCAACGCCGCGCACGGCCGCCATTCGCCGTGCATCGTCGCGCGGCGGCCGACGTTCCTCTACGAACTCGCGTTGTCGCTGTTCACCATGGCTTGGGACCAGAGCACCGCGGCCTGAGCATCAGCGGAACGCGTCCGCGTGCGCCTCGGCCCAGTCGGTGAACGTGCGGGCGGGGCGGCCCGTCACCTCGGTCACCGTCGGGTACACCGTCGCTTCGTCCAGCGTTCCGCCGACGTAGAAGTCCCAGAACGCTTCGACGTACTCGCGCGGCATGCTCGCTTCCAGCTCGGCGCGGGTCTCGTCGTCCGACAAGCCGACGAACTCCAGCTTCCGGCCGAGCACCTCGGCCAGCACCGCGACCTGGTCGGCGGGCCGCAGTGCCACCGGGCCGGTCAGGTCGTACGCACGCCCTTCGTGGCCGCCCGCGAGCGCCCGCGCCGCCACCGCCGCGATGTCCGCCGGGTCGACGGACGCCGCCGCGACATGGGGGAACTGCGCGCGGACCGTGTCGCCCTCGCGCAGCTGCGGCAGCCAGCGCAGCGCGTTCGCCATGAACGCGCGTGGCCGCAGGAACGTCCAGTCCAGGCCCGAGTCCCGGACCGCGCGTTCGGCCAGAGTCATGTACGCCGAGACCGCGTTGTCGAGGTTTTCCAGCGCGGCCGAACCGCCGGACAGCAGCACGATCCGGCGGACGCCCGCGTCGCGCGCCTTCGCCAGCATGCCGGGCATGTCGTGGTAGCCGGGCAGCAGGAAGACCCCGTCGACGCCCTCGAGCGCGCCGCCGAGACTCGCGGGATCGTTGAGATCGCCCGTCACGGCTTCGGCGCCGTCCGGGAGCACGGCGTCCGGCCGGCGCACCAGCGCCCGGACCGGTTCGCCCGCCTCCGCCAGTGCCGCGACCACTTCCGCGCCGACATTGCCGGTGGCGCCGGTGACCAGGAACATCGCTCCACCCCCAGAGTTCCCGCCCAGCCTAGCGCCACCGGCGGCCGTCAGTCCTGCGCCGGAAGGTCGTCGAACTCGACGACCTGGCGCACCTCGACCTCGATCTCGTGGTCGAACAGCTCGACGTACTTCTCGGCGAACGCGACGGCTTCCGCCCGGTCGGCGGCGTTGATCAGGGCGAACCCGCCGATGACCTCCTTGGCCTCGGCAAAGGGCCCGTCGGTCACGCGGATGGCCGCACCGCGCGACTTGCGCACCAGCGCGCCCTTGTCCGACTTGTGGACCCCCTCGGCCGTGATCAGGATGCCCTTCTCGGCCGACTCCTGGATGAACCCGCCCATCTTCTGCATGAACTCCGGGGTGGGGTTCCACGCCTGCGGGTCGTTCTCGTCGATCCGGTGCATCATGAGGAAACGCATGATCTTTCTCCCTGCTCTCGTCGGCCGGGGCCCGGCCTTCACCCCCGCGTCGATCGGCCGCACGCGGCGTTCGACATTTCTCTCCAAGAAATTTTCGAGAGCAGCATATGGCCTGGTCACCGCGTTGTCGGCACCCCTTCCACCTCGGCGAACAGCGCCGCGGCCCGGGTGGCCGTCGCGCCGGCGCGGCGTCCCGTGCTGACCAGCGCCAAGGCGAGGACGCCGGCCCCGAGCGCGGCCACCAGCCACCACACGCCGGCGCCCGCGAACGTCCCGGCGAGCGCGACGCCCAGGGTGGTGCCGGTCTGCCGGCCGGCCGAGGCCAGCGACCCGGCCACCCCGGCCATCGACGTGGGCATCCCGGAGACGGCCGTATTCGTGATCGGCGGGTTGACCGTGCCGAGGAAGACGCCGAACAGCAGGTAGACCGCGAGGACGAGCGGCAGCGGCGTCGCCGGGCCGAGCCACGCCGCCGCGGCGCCGCCCATGGCGAGCGCGACCCCGGCGACGACCAGCGGCAGCCGCGGCCCGCGCGTGCCGACCAGCCGTCCCGCCCGCGGGGACAGGACCAGGACGAGTACGCCGACGGGGAGCAGGCACAGCCCGGCGTCGAGGGCGGGCAGGCCGCGGACGTCCTGCAGGTACTGCGTGGTGACGAACAGGAACGCGCCGAACCCGCAGAGCGCGAACAACGCCATGGCGATCGCACCGCTGAACGAGACGCTGCGGAAGAGCCGCAGTTCGAGCAGTGGGTCGGCGCGGCGCGGTTCGTAGCGGAGGAGGGCGGCCACGGCTAGCGCGGCGACGGCGAACAGGCCGAGGATCACCGGCGACGCCCAGCCGAGCCGGCGCGCCTCGACGATCGCCTCCACCACGCAGCCCAGCGCGAGGACGACGAGCACCTGCCCGACCGGGTCGAACCGGCGCGCCCGGGCCGCGCGGGACTCGGGCACGAAGGCGGCGGTGGCCACGATGGCGGCGACGACGATCGGCACGTTGACCCAGAACACGGCCCGCCAGCCCAGGCCGTCGACGAGCGCGCCGCCGACGATCGGCCCGAGCGCGAGCGCCAAGCCGGACATCGAACCGAAGACACCGATGGCGCGAGCACGTTCCGTCGGAGCGGGGAAGGCCGTGACGACGATGGCCAAGGCGACCGGGTTGAGCATCGAGCCACCGACCGCTTGGACGGCGCGCGCGGCGATCAGCCAGCCGATGCCGGACGCGACGCTGCACAACAGCGACCCCAGCCCGAAGACGGCGAGCCCGGCGAGGAAGACGCGTTTGCGCCCGAACCGGTCGGCGGTCGACCCGGCGAGCACGAGGAAACCGGCGAGCACCAGCGTGTAGGCGTCGACAGTCCATTGTAGACCTGCTGTGGACGCGCCGAGGTCATCGCGGATCGATGGCAGGGCGACGGTGACGATGGAGATGTCCATGACCGCGACGATGATGCTGGCGCAGCAGATCGCCAGCACGAGCTGAGGATGCGGAACTTTCATGAGGACGACGGTAGGATTTAGAGCGTGCTCGAAGTCAAACCGATCCCCGAGGCCGGACTGACCATCGCCGAGGCTGCGCGCCGCTCCGGGGTCAGCGCGCACACTCTGCGGTACTACGAACGGGCCGGGCTGGTGGTCACGCGGGTGGACCGCACTTCCGGTGGGCGGCGGCGGTATCGGAAGGTGGACCTTGAGTGGATCGCCGTCTGTACTCGGTTGCGGGCCACCGGGATGCCGATCAAGGTTGTTCGGCGGTATGCGGAGCTCGTCAGTGCCGGGCGGGGTAACGAGCAGGAACGGCTTGAGTTGCTGGAGTCGCATCGGGATGACGTCTTGGCTCGGTTGGCTGAGTTGACGGAGAACCTTCAGTTGATCGATCGGAAGATCGGGGTCTATCGGGGGCGCTTGGATGCTGGGGATGCTGAGGGGCTTTGGGCTCCTGGGGGTTGATTTTTACCGATACGGCTTCGCCGGGGCGTGGGAAATCGGCGCTTCGTGTTGTTGCTTGCTGCTCGGTGCGAGAGCGCCGATTCCCCACGCTTCGGTGCCCCTACCGTGTTTCGGGGTTCCACCTGATCGAGTGATGAACATGCGTTCGTCTGCCGGTAATCTTGTTGTGTGGACAGCGAAGTGGTGTGGAAAGCGGATGCGGTGGCTCTGGCCGACCGTATCTCCACCCTGCTCACTGTTGTGCGGTCTGCCGAGGCCGAGATCGGGTCGCTGCTCGTGGAAATCGAGTCGCGTGGTGTCATGGAACTCTTCGGATACCGTTCTGCCGCAAGACTTTTCGAACACCTCGCCGACGTCCCCAAATCTGCCGCCGAGACGGTGGTCAAACGAGGTCGCGCCCTCACTGGTGGCCATAGCCTCGACGGCACCCCCATCCCCGCCGTCGCCCCCGCCACCGGCCTTGCCGCCTTGGATGGTCGCTTGAGCACGCCGATGATCGACACGATCGTCGGCGTGATGACCCAAGTCCCGCCCGAGCACCGCGACGACGCCGAACAGCACCTGCTCACCTTCGCCGCCGAGGCGGGTTACAAGCAGGTCGCCGCCCTGGGCACCCGGATCCTGGCTCACCTCGACCCCGACGGCGCCGAACCCGACGAGACCGGACCGGCCACCCCCAGCCGCGAACTCTCGTTGCGCCGCAAAAGAACCGGGGTCTGGGAGCTGAACGGCCGTTTCGACGACGAAACCGGCACCCGAGCCAGTGCGCTCCTGGACTCTCTCGCGGGACGTCGCACCACCGACGAAGGCCCAGACCTCCGCTCCCCACAGGAACGCTACGGCGACGCCTTCTCCGACGCGATCAACCTGGCTCTCAACTCCCCCGACTTGCCGATGCAGGCCGGCGAACGAGCCCACGTGATGGTCGCGGTCTCGTTGGAGGACCTGAAGTCCGGTGTCGGCCGCGCCACCCTCGGTGACCTGGGCACGATCTCGGCAGCCGAGGCCCGCATCCACGCGTGTGACTGCATGCTCATCCCCGCGGTCCTCGGTTCGAAGAGCGAACCTCTCGACCTCGGCCGCCAATATCGCTTGGTCACGGCCGGACTCCGCCGAGCGTTGTACCTCCGCGACCGCGGCTGCGCCTTCCCCGGCTGTCACCGCCCGCCGCGGCACTGCCAGGGCCACCACGTCCGCCACTGGGCCGACGGCGGCCCGACCGAGCTCGGCAACCTGGTCCTCATGTGCGCCCACCACCACCGGCTGTTGCACCGCTCCGGCTGGCAAGTCCGCATCGCCCCCGACGGCCTACCGGAGTTCTTACCGCCGGTGTTCTTGGACAAACACCGAAGACCCAGGCGCAACAACATCCACCAACCGTTGCCGTTCGCGGCGTCACCGAGGTTCAGAACAGCGTTGCCTGGGCCGGTTCTTCCGGCGGCTGCTGTCCCCGCCGTCCGTTCAACGCGAACTTGTCCTCGATCACCTTGTCCGGCTCCGGGAACCCGTACTTCGCGATCAACGGCCGGATCCGCGCCCCGATCTCGTGCCGGTACGCCGTCTCCGAACCCGACGAATACAACCGCGTGTACTCCGCCACCAACGCCGGATACGCCTGCCGCAGCCACCCGAAGAACACGTCCTTGACACCGGAAGACAAATACAGCGGGTGGTACAGCACATCCGTCGCCCCCGCTGATGCCACCGCCGCGACCAGGTCCGCCAGCTGGGCTGGTGAATCCGACAGATGCGGCAGGATCGGCGACAGGAACACCGTGCACTCCAGACCCGCGTCGCGGATCGCGCGGACCGTTGCCAGGCGGGCCGTTGTCGTTGCCGTGCCGAACTCCACCGACTGCTGGAGCTCCTCGTCCAGCATCGACAGCGACACACCCAGGTGCACCGTTGCCCGCTGGGACGCGCGAACCAGCAGGGGCAAGTCCCGGCGGATCAACGGTCCCTTCGTCAGGATCGAGAACGGGACCCGGTGACCGGACAGCGCGTCGATGATGCCCGGCATCAGCTCGTAACGGCCCTCCGCGCGCTGGTAGACGTCCGTGTTCGTGCCGAAGGCCACGCGGGGCGGGAGCTTTCGCTTGCGGGCCAGCTCGTTTCTCAGCACCTCCACGATGTTCGTCTTGACGATGATCTCGTTGTCGAAGTCGCCGGCGATGTTCAAGCCGAGGCGGGTGTGCGTGTTGCGGGCGAAGCAGTACTGGCACGCGTGCGTGCATCCGCGGTACGGGTTGATCGTGTACTCGCCCGGCAACATCCTCGCGTCCGCCGGGACGTGGTTCAACGCGCTCTTCGCCAGCACCTCGTGGAACGTCACGTCGCGGAACTCCGGGGTCCGGACGCTGCGCACGAACCCCGTCAGCCGGGCCAGGCCCGGCAGCGTTCCCTCGTCGACCCGGTCCGTGCGCTGGCCGCTCCAGCGCATCGCTTCTTCACTCACCGCACGAGCATGCCCCGCCCCGGGAAGCCGGGCTAGCCAGATTCGGACATGACCGCTAGAGCGCCTCGCCCCACTGCCCCGGCCCGGAAACGTGCCTCGGGTCCGTGACCGCGTGGTAGCCGCCGTGCACGAAGACCAGGGCCGGTGCCTGCCGGTCGCGGCCCGTGGCCAGCACCTCGCCGACGACCAGGGTGTGGTCGCCCAAGTCGAACTTGTCGGCCAGGGTGCACTCCAGCCAGCTCGCTCCGTCGAGCACGAGCGCTCCGGTCCGCTCCCCCGGCTTCGCCGCCAAGAGCGCAATCTCGGAGACGCGCGACGCACGCGGCCCCGCCAGCCGGCGGGCGACGTCCCGCCCGTCCGCCGGCAGGATCGACACCACCCAGCGGCCGGTGTCCAGCAGATCCGGCAGGAACGACGACTCCTTGCGGAAGGACAGCGAAACCAGCGGTGGGTCGAGGGAGATCGACCCCAGTGAATTGACGGTGACGGCGTCGTGCCGCCGGCCGCCCGGGGTGTCGCGGTACGTCGTGGCGACGCACACGCCGGTCGCGAAGGTGCGCATCGCACCGCGAAGATCGGGAGCCATCACAACCCCTGTGGGTGCGAGAAGAACCGGTCCGGGTCGTACCGGCGCTTGACCTCGGCGAGCCGGGCGGCGTTCGGGCCGTAGTAGGCGCCGCGCCAGTCCTCGAGGTCCGGATCGGTGAAGTTGACGTAGGACGCGTCCGGCGCGAACTCGCCCGTCTCGGCGTGCAGCGCGTGCAGCCAGTCCAGGTTCGCCGCGACGACGCCGGGTGCGTCCCGCTCGGTCCACGACGTGTCCAGGCTCAGCAGGAACTTCGTGTCCCGGTGCGGGAACGCGGTGTCCGCCACCGGGACGCGGCCGATCGCCCCGCCCCACGCGAACAACGCCGCCCCGGCACCGTCGGGATTGCCGCTGCCGGGCCACTTTTCGACGGCCCGGACGAGCGCCTCCAGCCCGGCGTCCTCGATCGCGTGCGGCGTGCACCGCGTGCGGACCGCGAACGCCCCGCCCTCGCTGGAGTGGTGCAGGAAGGACGCCGCGTCCCAGAAGTCCCGGTCTTCGATGTCCACGCGGTCGGGAGCCGCGACGGCGAAGGCCGGTGCCAACAGCTCCCACAGGTCCGACGCCGCGCCGAGGTGGTGACCCACCACCGAAACGACGCCGTCGTCGCCCGCCGAGCGCGCGATGCCGATCCGCGCGGAGAACTCCGCCGGCGCGGCGAGCATGATCTCCTGCATCACCGCGAGGACCTCGACCGCGTGCGGCCACGCCCAGAGCACGACGCAGGTCGAGCCGGCCGGGGCCGGCCGCGCCTGGAACGTGAAGCTCGTGTTGACGCCGAAGTTGCCGCCCCCGCCGCCGCGGCAGGCCCAGAACAGGTCCGGGTTCTCCGCCGCCGACGCCGTGACGACCTCGCCGGAAGCGAGCACGACGTCGGTCGAGACCAGCGCGTCGCACGTCAGGCCGTGCGCGCGGGAGATCGTCGTGACGCCGCCGCCGAGGGTCAGGCCGCCGATGCCGACGGTGTCGGAGTTGCCGAGCGGGAACGTCAGGTCCCACGGCCGCAACCCGGCGTAGAGCGCCTTCATCGGCGTCCCACCGCCGACGGTGACCCGTCCGGTGCCGCGGTCGACGCGGATCCCGGACAGGCGCCCGAGGTCGAGCACCAGGCCGGGGCCCGCCGAGTGGCCCGCGTAGCTGTGGCCGCCGCCGCGGACCGTCACGGGCACCGACTCCGCACGGGCCCACTGGACGGCCCGGGCGACGTCTTCCGTGCGGGAGACCGAGAGCACCGCCATGGGGCGGGTGGCGGCGAACCGCCGGTTCACCGGCGCCACGGTGTCGAAACCGGGGTCGCCGGGGAACCGGAGCTCGCCCAGGCCGCGCAGGCCGTCCCAGGCGGTCATGACGCCCTGCTTTCCGCCATGACCTCTTCGAGGAAGGAGACGCCGGTGGCGGCGTGCTCGCCGTAGCGCTCCCAGACCTCGCGCAGCACCAGGGTGCCGCCGTGCCACTGCGGGGTGTTGGTGCTGTGCCCGGCGATCACCTCGCCGCTCGCCATGACCATCGTGTAGGCCAGCCGCAGGACGCCGCCGGCGTCGCAGGTGCCGGTCACCGTGCCGCGCAGGACGTGGCCGCCCTCGAACTCGGCCCACACCAGGTCGCCGTCCTGCCGGTACTCCGCGTACGTGCCGTCGCCGCCGCCCAGTGCGCGGAACCGGCGGCCGTCGTAGTGGATGCTCATTCGTCCACGTCCAGGAGTCCGGCCGGCATCGCCAGGGTGGTGCCGGTGGGCGGCGGCTCGATCTCGACGGCGTCCACCTCGACCAGGGAGGCCGCGTGCTCCAGCCGCTGCCGGCACGTCGCGGCGTCGTCGGCTTCGCAGGCGACGAACGAGTGACGCGCGATGTAGCCGCCCGGCGGCAGCCGCAGCGTGGTGCCCGGCTCGACCATGGGCGAGGCCATGACCAGCCCGTCGGCGTCCCACGGAACCTCGACCGAGTGCACGACGCAGTCGTGGTCCGGGTAGCCGAACCGGATGCCGGCCACGCCGGAGCGCGTCGGGGTGACGTCCGGGCGCTGGCCGGTGGCGACGTCGAACAGCACGCTGCCCGGGTCGATGCCGGTGGCCGTCTTGCCGAGCAGCGGGATCAGGTCGCCGCCGAGCCTGCCGTTGACCTCGATGATCACCGGGCCGCTGGTGGTCAGCCGGACCTCGGTGTGGGTGATGCCGTTCTCGATGCCGAGCACGCGGTGGGCTTCGGCCAGGACGTGCAGCAGCTCTTCGTCGCGCAGCAGCGGGTCGGCGGAGTCGACGAGGTGGCCGGTCTCCTCGAAGAACGGCGGCATGCCGGTGCTCTTGCGGGCGAGGAACATCGGCAGGTACTCGCCCTTGTGGACGGCACCGTCGATGCTGATCTCGGGTCCGTCGGCGAAGCCCTCGATGATGGCGCCGCCGCGGTAGGGCTCGTCGCCGACGAGGCTGGCCTCGTGGGCGACGCGGTAGGCGGCGTCGAACTCCCCAGCGTCACGGGCGAGGGAGACGCCCATGCTGGCGCCGAGCGCGCGGGGCTTGACGACCACCGGGAAGCCGATGCGGGCGACCGCCGCGCGAGCGTCGTCGAGGTCGACGGCCAGGTGGAAGCCGGGCTGCGGCAGGCCGGCTTCCGTCAGCCGGACGCGGCAGCTGTGCTTGTCGCGGCAGCCGTGCACGCCGGGGATGCTCAGGCCGGGGACGCCGAACTCGGCGGCCAGCTCGGCCGCGGGCATGACCAGCGGCTCGTCCCAGCAGAGCACGCCCGCCACGGTGTACTGCTTCGCCAGCTCGCGGGCGGTCTCGGTGAGCAGCACGTGGTCGAAGACGTTCACCACGGTGATGTCGTCGAAGTACTCGTGCTGCCAGGTCGGCTTGAGGTTGTTGATCAGGACCAGCCGCAGCCCGGCTTCGCGGGCCCGGTCGGCCACGGATCGGACGAGGTATTCGCGGTAGAGCTTGAGGCCGCTGCCGATCACGAGCAGCGCACCCGGGTTCGCGTTCATCGAAAAGTCCTTTCGGGGTCAGGGAAAGAGGGCGAGGGCTTGGCCGGCGAGCTCGGCGACGACGGCGTCCGCGGCCAGCGGGGCGGTGCGGAAACCGTCGGCGCCACTGGCCGGTCGGGCCCAGGCGGCGGGCCCGACGCGGACGAAGCCCGTGTCGCCGCCGTCGGAAGTGGCGTAGTGGCAGTGCTTGACGCGCACGACGTCGTATCCGTCCACATCGGACACGATGCCGGCGGACAGGACGCGCGCCGCCCAGCCCGCGTCGTCGTCGGGACCGGACAGGGTGGTCACCTCGCGCCGGACGGCGTCGGTGCTCACCTTGAGCAGCGTGCCCGCCACCGAAGGCAGCAGCCACGCCCGCCCGTCGGCGCCGATCCCGCCCGCGGTGGGCGTCGCCGCCCAGGCGTGGGCGAGCGCGGCGGGCGGACGCAGGTAGACCATCGTCTGCCGGTGCAGCGCGACCGGCCGGTCGAGCAGCGCCCCGGTCCAGGGCCCGGCGGCGACGAGGACGACGTCGCCGGTCACGGCCGTGCCGTCGGCCAGGTGCACGGTCGCCCGGTCCGGATCGACTTCGACGGCCTCCCGGCCGGGCCGCAGCTCGGCGTCCGGGTGGTGCCGCAACCAACGAGCGGCGGCGTGCAGCACGCGGTCGGCGAGCAGCGTCCCGGCGTGCGGCTCGTACACCGCGCCGCTGCCCCTCGGGAACCCGATGAGGGGGTAGGCGGACGGGTGGACGATCCGGATGGGCACGCCGGCGGCCCCCGCGGTCGCGACGGCCGCCGGGACGAGCCCGGGCGGCAGGGCCTGGAGCACCCCGACGCGCCGGTAGAGGCCGGCCCCCGGCAGGTGGTCGCACAGCAGGGTGTCGAGCTCACGCCACCGGTGGTGCAGCTCGGCGGCCCGCCGAGTGGCCGCCCGATCCCCGACGACGAGCGCCCGCAGCGCGCGGTGCTGGTCGAAGGAGGTGGCCCCGGGGTGCGGCACGGGGCCGCGTTCGAGCAGGACCACCCGGTGCCCGGCGAGGACGCACTGGATGGCGGTGAGCAGGCCGGTGATGCCTCCGCCGACGACGATGACCTGCAGGCTGTCGCGCCGCCCGGAGCGGGGACGGCTGCTCCCGGACGCTGTGTTCGGGAGCGCGGTGCCGGGGAGGGTGACGGTCCCGGCCAGGGAGGTGCCCGGCCGGGCGGGAGCGTTGGCCGCCCCGCCCAGCCCGGCCACGGCGAGGCCCGCCCCACGCGCGGCCAGCGACGAGGCAACGCTTGCCGCCGCCACGAGGTCACCGCCGAGCGCGAGGCCGGCGCCAGGCGCGGCCGGCGACGGGGCAGCGCTTGCCGCAACCCCACCCATCTCCAGGTTCGCGCGGGCCCGGCCCAGGTCACCCCGGCCGGCGCTGGCCATCGACTGCGCGCGGGCCGGCAGCTCCTCCTGCCGGATGCCGGTGCTCATCGGCCGGCCTCCGCGAGACGCAGTCGCGGCAGCGCAGCCGGTGTGAACGACTCCGCCTCCGCTCCCGCGTCCGCACCCAGTGCCTGCTCCGCCAAATCCACCAGGATCGGGGCGGCTCCGCGCAGCAGGCGATCGACCTCGAAACAGAAGTCGCCCGCGTTCGCTCCCGTCACCTCGCGGCGGTCCAAGCGACCCAGCTGCTCCGCGATCGTCTCCGCCGCCCGGTTCAGGCTGAACCCGGCCAGCTCGTACGACTCCGCGAACCGCGACGCCATCAGCGAAGCCGCGCGCCGCGACCGCGATGACACCGGCAGCGGGCCGAGACCGACCCAGCGGTTCACCTTGTCCGCCACCCGGTTCCACGGCTCGACGAGCCGCAACCCCGTGACGCGGGACAGGCCGTCCCGGCTGAAGCTGGTCCGCTGGTGCTCCGGGCTGGTCGCGGCCAGGTGGAACCGGATCAGGTCGCGCGGCACCTCGGCGGCCAGCTCCCGGCTCCACACCACGTGCCCGCGGCTGGTGGAGAACTTCCGGTGGTCCAGCTCGTAGAACTCGTTCGTGAGGTACCGCGTCGGCAGGTCGTAACGGCCGTCCAGCGCCAGCAACATGGCCGGGCCGGCGATCGCGAACGGGTAGATGTTGTCGAACCCGAGGAAGTACACGATCTCCGACCCCGCGCCGGCCAGCCACAGAGCGTCCTCCGACGAGACCGCGCCCGACCGCTTCTCCGCCGAGAGGGCGGAACAGTGCATGCTCCACGCCATCGGCTCGGCGTTCGGGTTGACGCGCTGCCCCGCGACCTCGGGGAAGGGCACCTCGATGCCCCACGAAGTCGGGTACGTCACCGGGAAGTCCGGCAACGGACGCGACAACATGGCAGCCATCGCCTGCGCCATGTGCGGCCGCATCCCCGCCGCATGACGCGAGAAGTGCTCGCGCAGCTGCGACCGGTACCGCTCGACCGGCAGCACGAGCACGTCGGCTTCGCGCAGCACCACGGGGTCCGACGGGTCCAAAGTGGACCGGACGTCCAGCAGGTCACCGGCGGCGACCAGCTGTCCACAGCTCTCGCAGAGTCCCGCGCAGCCTTCGGCGAGACACTCCGGGCAGCTGCCGGACGCGAACCCGTCCACCAGGAACTCGCCCGACCGCGACGAGTACGGGAACTTCATCGTGCGCAGTTCCAGCTTGCCCGCCGAGTACAGCCGGCCGACGAAGTCGACGACCCACTTGGTGAACCGGTCGTCGTCGCCGGTGTAGCCGTCGACGCCGATGCCCATGGCTTCGAGGCTGGCGGAAATCTGCGCGGCCGACGTGGCCACCAGCTCCGCCGGGGTGACGCCGCGGCGGTGCGCGGTCGTCACCACGAACGTCGACGTGTCCTGAAAACCGGTGCCCAGCAACACTTCCCGGCCCTGGGACCGGGCGTAGCGGGTGTGCACGTCCGCGGCCAGGAACGGGCCCGCGATGTGCCCGAGGTGCAGGTCGCCGTTCGCCGTCGGAGCCGGCGAGATGACGACCGTCCGGGCGCTCATGACACGCCTGCTTCGTGCCGGGCCGTGAACTGCGCGGCCATCTCGGGGTCCCACCAGACGCCGTAGTACTCGAAGTCCGCGTCGCCCTGGTTGGTGACGCAGTGCGTCGAACCCGGCGGCAGCCGGACGACGTCGCCGGCGGCGAACGGGTGCGGCTCGTCGTCGACGACCAGCGTGGCGGTGCCGGCCAGGGCGATGAAGATCTCGTACTCGTGGTGGGAATGGGCGGTGGAGGTGGTGCCCGGGCGCAGGACGCACCACGCGCCTTCGAACGGCGCGTTGAGCTCCGGCCAGGGCAGCAGCCGCTGGGAGTCGAGCCCGTACGCGCGCTCCAGGTGATCGCGGTCGAGCCGGTGGATGTCGATCATACCGCCACCACCACGGACTCGTCGGTGCGGCGAAGGTCGTCGTCGGGGCCCGCGCCGGTGACGCGGCGCTCGACGATGTCCCCGGCGATCTCGGCCGAACGCTGGGCCAGCACGCTGATCAGCGAGTCCGAGATGCCGTGCGTCGCCTCGTTGACGCCCTGCAGGTACAGCGCTCCGAAGGCGTCGGCGCCGAGGTCCGCGCGGTAGCGCCGGTTCACGGAGATCCCGTCCAGGCCGATCGCGTCGGCCAGGCCGCGGACCATCGACGGCATCCGCGGGTCGAAGCCGGTGCCGAGGAACACCGCGTCGCAGCGGACCTGCTCGACCGTGTCGTGCTTGAGGTCGCGGACGTCGAGCACGATCTCCTCGCCGCCGCCGGGCAGCGACTCCGTCCGGGAGGCGACGACGTCGGCCGAACCGCGGATCGTCGAGACGGGCTGACCGAGCATCTTCTGCTTGTAGAGCATCGTGTAGAGCTCTTCGAGGAACGGCCCGGCCAGGCCGCCGTAGTTGGTCAGGTGCATCTCCGCGAGCACCTTTTCCCGTGCCTCTTCGGACATCGTGAAGAACTCGTCCACAAAGGACGGGAAGAACAGCTCGTTGATGAACTTGCTGGTCTGGTAGTCCTTGAGCGCGATCGCGCGCAGCAGCAGCGTCGGCGACGAGCCCGGCGCCTCCTGGTGCAGGGCCATGAACATCTCGGCCGCGCTCTGCGCACCGCCGACCACGACCGGCCGCAGCGCCTTGCCCGGGCGGGCGAGCCCCGTGGTCTCGGCGACCCGGGTGCTGAACTCGGTGCTGTGCACGACCCGCTCGGCCGGCAGCCCGCGGAACACCTCCGGCACGTGGGCGTCCCGGCCGCCGCCGACGACCAGGTCGCGGCAGAGGATCGTGTCGCCGTCGGACAGCGGGACGGTGAAGCCGAGCACCTGGCCCGACTCCGAGTGGATCGGCAGAACCCGCTCCGCGCGGGCGTTGTAGCGCACCCGGACCTGCTCCAGCGAGTCGGCCACCCACTGCAGGTAGGCCGAGATCTGCCAGCGGAACGGGTTGAACGTGCCGAGGTTGACGAACTCGTCGAGCTCGCCGCGCTCGTGCATGAAGTTGAGGAACGAGAAGCGGCTGCGCGGGTTGCGCAGGGTCACCAGGTCCTTCACATAGGACACCTGGCTGCGCGCCCAGGGCAGCATCAGGTTGCGCTGCCACTTCACGTCTTCGTGCTGTTCGAGGACCATGGCGCTGCGGGCCACGCCGGCCCGCCCGCACTCCTCGAGGGCCACGGCCAGCGCGAGGTTCGCCGGGCCGGCCCCGATCATCAGGACATCCACTTCGTGGACGGTCATGTCATCACTGCTTTCCGGGTCGACCTGCGGCGCGCCGGGTCGCGGCGCGCCGCAGGGAGCTACTTGCTGACGGTGACGCTGAACAGGTCGAGCTCGCGGAACTGGGTGGGCTGGACGTTGTGCAGGCGGGGCGCCCAGGCCGCGGTGCCGGACTGCCACCAGATCGGGATGGTCGGCATGTCCTGCAGCACGAGCTTCTCGGCCTGCTGGTAGAGCGCCTGGCCCTGCTTCTGCGACGGCGCCGCGTCGGCCTGCTTGAGCAGGTCGTCGACCTTCGGGTTCGAGTACTGGCCGACGTTCGAGGCCGCACCGGTGCGGAAGAGCGGGTTGAGGAAGTTCTCGATGGACGGGTAGTCCGCGACCCACGCCGAGCGGTAGATGCCCGTGACGGTCCGGTTGTTGAGCTGCTTGCGGAAGTCGCCCAGCGTCGTCTGCGGGGTGAACTTGCAGGTGCGGCCGAGGGAGTCCTGGATCTGCTTGCAGATGACCTCCATCCACTCCTGGTTGCCGGAGTCGATGTTGGACGTCAGCTCGATGTCACCCTGGAAGCCCGAGGCGTCGAACAGCTGCTTGGCCTTCTGCGGCTGGTAGGTGCACAGCTCGCCGCACTGGTTGTCCAGGTGGCCCTGGACGTTCGGGGCGACCAGGCCGTCGGCCGGGGTGCGGCCGCCGTTGAACACCTTCTGGATCAGTGCCTTCCGGTCGATGGCCATGGAGATCGCCTGGCGGAACTGCGGGCTGTCGTAGCGCTTGTCGAACAGTGGGAACGCGATCGCCTGGTAGCCGAGGTAGGTGTAGGTCTTGCGCCGGTCCTCGGGCAGGTCCTTCTTGATCTTGCCGCCCTGCGTGGAGGTCCACGGCGTGAACGACAGGAAGTCGAGCTTGTTCGCCAGGACGTCGGCGTAGGCCTGGTCCAGGTCGGTGTAGAAGCGGAAGTCGATGCCGCCGATGTTCGGCTTCTGCGTGCCGGCGAAGCCGTCGAACCGCTTGACGACGAGGTCCTTGCCCGGCGTGTACGACTCGAACTTGAACGGGCCGTTGCCGACGGGGTGCGCCTCGAACGCCTTGCGGTCGGCGAAGAAGCTCGCCGGCATCGGGAAGAACGCCGCGTAGCCGAGCTGGACGCCGAACTCCGAGAACGGCGCGTCGAGGGTGACCGTGAACGTCTTGTCGTCGACGACCTTCAGGCCCGAGAGATCCTTGGCCGCCGGCAGGGTCGCCGGCTGCTTGCCGTCCGCGGTCGCGTTGTTGACCTGGGAGAAGCCCACGACATGCGAGAAGTAGCTCGCGCCCGCCATCAGGTTCGGGGAATACGCGGTGTAGTTCCACGCGTCGACGAAGCTCTTCGACGTGACCGGCGTGCCGTCGTGGAACGTCCAGCCGTCCTTGAGCTTGATGGTCCACACCTTGGAGTCGGTGGTGGTGATCGAGTCCGCGACGGCGTTGTGCGGGGCGGCCGTCTTGGCGTCGTACTCGATGAGGCCGCGGAAGAGCGTGCCCAGCACGCTGATGCCGCCGACCTCGGTCGTGTTGCCGGGCACGAGCGGGTTGGCCGGCTCGGTCTCGCTGTAGCTGATGACCGCGTCGCGGTCGATGCTCGCCGCGGCGGGCGCGGCGGCACCGTCGGGCGAGGGAGCGGCGGTGGTGGTGCCGCTCGGGGTGCTGCACGCCGTGAGTGTCACGGCGAGCACGGCGGCCGCGCAGACGGCGGCCCGGAGCTTGCGCATGGGTGTCTTCCTTCTTATTCGGGGGGTGGGACGGGGTGGAGTCAGCGCCGGCTGGAGGTGATGCCCAGTGCCAGCGGGAACGCGGGGCGGCCACCGAGGAGGTGGGCGCCGGCGGTCTGCAGGATCCGGTCCTGCGCCACGATGTGCTGGCACATCGTGGTGGTGTCGCGCAGCCAGCGGTCCAGCGGCGACGGCCGGTAGATCGCGGTGGTCTGCACCAGGTCGTAGAGCCGGGTGACGATCGCCCGGGCAGTGCGGAACGCGTGCCGCCGTGACAGCGGCAGCGCGGCCCGCTCGCGCGGGGTCAGGTCGTCGAGGGAACCGCCGGCGGACAGGACTTCGTGCTGGCGGCGCAACGCGCCGTAGACGCCTTCGCGCGTCGCGGCGAAGTCGGCTTCGCAGTCGGCGAGGGTGGTCTGCGTGCGGTAGTCGTCTTCGCGGCCCGCGGAGACGGCGGCGTCCGTGGCGAAGTCGAGCGCGGCGCGGGCGACACCGAGCGCGACGCCCGGCATGTTCCGCATGTGCACCTCGGGCTGGGCCAGCGGACCCGAGCCGCCGCGGACGTCGGCGAAGGTGAGCGTGTGCTCGGCGGGCACGAACACGTCGGTGATCGTGTAGTCGCAGCTGCCGCTGCCCGCCAGGCCGGTGGTGTGCCAGGTGTCGAGCACCTCGACGTCGGACTTCGGGACCATCAGCAGGATCGAGTCGTGTTCGGGCTCACCGTCGCGGTACAGGAACGCTCCGGAGACGACCCAGTCGGCGTGGGTGACACCGCTGCCGAACTGCCAGCGGCCGGTCAGGCGGTAGCCGCCGGGGACGATTTCCGCCCGGCCGTTGGGAAAGAGCAGCCCCGCGGTCGCCATGTCCAGGCTCGGGAACATCTCTTCGGCGACGGCGTGGTCCAGGAACGAGGCGTAGAGACCGGTGTCCGACCCGATCATCGCGCACCACCCGGCCCCGGGGTCGCCGTAGGCCAAGGCTTCGATCACCTCGGTCTGCTCGATCGACGTCAGCTCGGGACCGCCGTGCGTGCGGGAGAACCCCATCCGGAACACTCCGGTGCCGCGCAGGAGGTCCACGACGTCCGGGGGCAGCCGCCGGGCCCGCTCGATCTCCTCGGCGCGGTCCCTCAGCACCGGGGCGAGGGCATGGGCCCTGGCGAGGATCTCCGCCGCGGTTTCCGGCGGGCGGACCGCCAACGGCTCGACTACGGTCATCACATCACTTCCCTCGAGGTCTTCTTCTCGGCTGTGGAAGTGATTGAAGCCAGCGGTTTAATTGATGGAAACGGTTGTCCACCAAGGAAAATCAACGGGGCGCAAAAACGAAGTGGACAGGGCCGCGACGGAAGCTCCGTCGCGGCCCTGTCCCGGGGGAAGAATCAGCCGGTCACGGCGCTGTTGACCGCGCCGAAGTCGAGCCCGCCCTCCAGCGCGGTGTAGGTGCCCTGCTCCAGCAGTTCGACCGCCGCGCGCTGCGCGACCGCGTAGGCGCCCTGCGCGATCGCCGTGCCGACGCTGATCCGGCGGACGCCGACCGCTTCCAGCTCCGCCACGGTCGGGGCGCCCGGCCACACCATCACGTTGACCGGCAGCGGGCTCTCCTTGACGAGGACGCGCAACGTCTCCAGCTCGATCAGGCCCGGCACGAACAGGCTGTCCGCGCCCGCGGCGGCGTAGGCACCCGCGCGGGAGAGGACGTCGTCCAGGCGGCCTTCGGGCTCGCCGATGCCGAACAGGTAGACGTCGGTGCGGATGTTGACCCACAGCTCGGGCAGGCCGGCCGCGGTCGCCGCGTCACGGGCCGCGCGGACCCGCCCGACCTGGGCCGGGACGTCGAACAGCGGACCGCCGGGAGCGGTCGAGTCCTCCAGGTTGATCCCGACCGCGCCGGCCTCGACGATCGCGCGGACGGTCGCCGCGACGTCGGCTTCGGACGGGCCGTAGCCGCCTTCGATGTCGGCGGTCACCGGGACGTCGACGACGCGCACGATCCGCGCGACCAGCTCCGCCATCTCCTCACGCGTGAGGCCGTGCCCGTCGGGCCGTCCGGCGGACCAGGCGACCCCGCCGCTGGTGGTGGCGATCGCCGGGGCACCGGCCCGCGCGATGAGGGCCGCGCTGGCGGCGTCCCAGGCGTTCGGCAGCACCAGCGTGCGGTCGGTGTGCAGGGCACGCAGCTGTTCGGCGAGCCGCTTGGTGGACATCCGTACTCCTTCTCGGTGGTTCAGGCGGCCGGCGTCGGTACACCGGCGGCGATCAGGTGGGTCGCGGCGAAGGCGCGCCACGGGTGCCAGGCGGCGGCCAGCCGGCCGGCGTCGGCGGAGACGTCGTGCTCGAGCAGCATCGTCTCGAGCGTGCGCTCGGTGGCCGGGAACGCATCGGCGTGCCCGAGCCGCAGCGCGATCTCCTGGGCGGTGCTCTGCTCGATGCCGGGCAGTGCCGTCAGCGCGGACGTGCAGTCGGCGAGGCTCGCCCCGGGGTCGAGCAGGGTCTCGTCCGCGGCCACGGCGGCGGCGAACGTGCGCAGCGTCTTCGCGGTCGCCGCGGGCAGCCGGGCCCCCGCCAGGTCCGCCTGGGCCAGGGTCTCGGCCGAGGGGAACAGGTGGGTCAGGCTGTGCTCGAGGCCGGGCACGCGCTGGCCCGCCGCTTCGACCAGCGCGGCCAGCTGCCGCCGCACCCGCGCGCGGACGCTGTACTGGCTGAGCACGGCTTCCACCGCGACCTCGAAGGAGCCCCACGCCCCCGGCACGCGCAACCCCGGCCGCTTGCGCAGGAGCGGGCCCAGCACCGGGTCCCCGGCGAAGGCGGCCTCGGCGGGCGCGATGTCGGCGTCGACGCCGAACATCCGCCCGACGCGGTCGACGACGTGGATGAGGCCTTCCCAGAACGGCATGTGCGCGGTCAGCAGCAGGTGGTCGTCGCCGCCGCGCGTCACCTCGATGACCCCCGCTTCGCCGTCGAGGCTGATGGTGCGCCGGTAGACGCCGTCGCGCACCGACTCGACGCCGGGGACCGCGCGCTCGGCCAGGAAGGCGCTGAGCGCTTCCCAGTGCAGGGGCGGTGCGAAGGGCAGCCGCACCGTCAGGCCACCGTCGGCGGCGAGCCGGTCGGTCCGCCGGCGCCGGTTGCGCAGCTCGACCGGGGACGCGCGGAAGACGAGCTTCATGTCCCGGTTGAACTGGCGCAGGCTGCCGAACCCGGCGGCGAACGCCACGTCCGCGACGGTCAGGTCCGAGTCGTCGAGCAGGCGGCGCGCGAAGTGGGCGCGGCGCGACCGGGCGAGCTGGTCCGGTGTCACGCCGAGGTGGTCGTGGAAGAGCCGGCGCAGGTGCCGCGGGGACACCGCAAGCCGCTGGCCCAGCGCCGCCTCGGTGCCGGTGTCCAAGGCTCCGGCGATGATCAGCTGCACCGCGCGGCAGACGAGCTCCGGCGCGTCGGCGCCGACCGGGCCGGCGACGCGGTAGGGGCGGCAGCGCAAGCAGGCCCGGAACCCGGCCGCCTCGGCCTCGGCGGCGAGCTCGAAGGTCTTCACGTTCTCCGCGAGCGGCTTCGCCCCGCAGCCGGGACGACAGTAGATGCCGGTCGTGACCACGGCCGAAAAAGTCGTCATGTCCCAGGTGTAGGCGATCGGGCGGGGGCCGCGCTAGCCAGATCCGGACACGACCGTGGCAGGTGCGCACACCAGGAGAAGAGACGTGTCCGGATGTGGCCGGACGCGGCCGCGCGCGCTCGGCAAAGTGGTCGCCGGACCAAGCACCGCACTACCGAGAGGTTTTCCCATGCTGGCGAAGGTGTTCCCCATCCCCCTCAAGCCGGGCAAGCAGGCCGAGGCCGAGGCGCTCGTGCACGAGTTCGCGCCGCTCGGCCCCGGGCAGGAGGACGGCACCGTGTCCTTCCGCGTGTACCGCGACCCCGCCAAGCCGGACTTCCTGCTGTTCGTCGAGCACTTCGCCGACCAGGCCGCCTACGACGCGCACACCGGGTCGGCCGCCTACAAGGAACTGATCGCCGGCAAGTTCGCCGATCTGATCACCGAGTTCGTCGAAATCGACCACGAACTGATCGTCGGGCTCTGATTCTCCCGTTGACCGGCCGGATGCAGCAATCGCTGCGTCCGGCCGGGCGCGGGTAAGGTGAATTCCGCGACAACAGCGTCACGCTCCGATTATCCGAGTAGTCCACGTCACGGTCGAATTGATTTTCCGGCGGAAACAACTCTGCCGGTCAACCGGCCGGGCAGCTGCAATGAGGAAGCCGCACCCGATGAGGTGCGGCACCCCCCAACGCATGCCACTGGAGGCTCGGCCGTGACCACCACCGAAAAACCCGCCGGCGTACTGGCCGTCCTGCGCCGGACGCCCACACCCGTCCGCTACCTGCTGGGCGGTGTGCTGGTCAACCAGCTCGGCGCGTTCGTCCAGACGTTCATGCTGCTGTACCTGGTCTTCCGCGGCTTCTCCGCGGGACAGGCCGGCATCGTCATCGCCGCCTACAGCATCGGCTCGGTCCTCGGCGGACTCGCCGGCGGCGAGCTGGTCCACCGCATCGGCCCGCGCGCCACCATCACCGCGGCGATGTCCGGTTCGGCCGCGATCCTCGCCCTCGTCCCGTTCTTCGGCCGACCCGGGATGCTCGCCCCGCTGCTGGCCGCGATGCTGCTCGCGGGCCTCGCGACCCAGAGCTACCGGCCCGCGGCCGCCGTCCTGCTCAGCGAGCTGATGCCCGACGGCGACCGCGTCATGGGCTTCTCGATGATGCGGATCGCCCTCAACCTCGGCGCGGCGCTCAGCCCGCTGATCGCGGCGGGGCTGATCCTGCTCGACTGGAACCTCCTGCTGTGGTTCGACGCGGCGACCGCGCTGCTCTACGCCGTGCTGGCGGTCCGGCTGCTGCCCGACCTGCGGGTCGACCGTGACGCGCAGGCGCCCGCCGAGAGCGGGACCCGGGCCGCGTACGGGACGCTGCTGCGTGACGGGCGGTTCTGGTTCTTCCTGGCCTCGGTGCTGATCGGGTCGATCATCTACGTCCAGTACACGGTTTCGCTGCCGCTGAAGATCACCGCCGAGGGCCACTCCGCCGGTCTCTACAGCGTGGTCCTCGTGACCGCGTCGGCCGTGCTCATCCTGTGCGAGCTGAAGATCACCTCCTACGTCACGCGCTGGCCCGGCCACGTCGCCGCCACGGCCGGGACCGTGCTGATGGGCCTGGGGGTCGCCGGCTTCGGGATCAGCGGCGGGTCGGCGGTCGCGCTCGTCGCGTGCACGGTCGTGTTCGTCTTCGGGATCATGATCAACGGGCCGACGATGTTCGCCTACCCCTCGACGTTCCCCGCCGCGGTCAAGGCGCGCTACATCAGCGCCCACCAGGCGACCTTCGGCCTGGGCATGGCGCTCGGCCCGCTGTTCGGCGTCGCCGCGTGGGTCGCGCTGGGCAACGGCGTCTGGTGGCTGTGCGGCGCGCTCGGCCTGGTGTCGGCGCTGTGCGCCCTGCTCGGCATGACGGGCCGCCGCCCCGCCACCCCCTGAGGCCCCCGACCCCGACGGCCGTCCGCTGCGCGCGGACGGCCGTCGAGCGCTGTCGCAATTAACCGAAAAGACGTAAACGAGCAACAACAATGATCTACAAAGCGTCAAAGCAATGCACGAACGGGCTAACAAGACCGCCAGACAGCGGAAGAGACACCGGCCGCGAAGAGCGACGCTGAGTGAGTGAGGGGAAGGGGATTCACATGGGCAGACCAGAAAAGCCCGTCAACACGTCCGGTGGCATCGCGACCCAGTTCGCTCGGCAATTGCGCGAACTGCGGGCCCGGGCCGGCAACCCGACCTACCGGGAAATGGCCCGGTCGGCGATGTTCTCGTCGTCGGTGCTCTCCAGCGCGGCGAGCGGCAACCGGATGCCGTCGTTGCAGGTGACGCTCGCGTTCGTCGCCGCGTGCGGCGGTGACGACGAGGCGTGGCGCCGGCACTGGCACGCCGCGACGAGCGGCTATACGCAGCCTCCGTTCGGGGGGCGCAAGAGAAGACCGACGCTGTTCCAGCGGCGCGGTGGCCCGCCGCACCCGGCACAGCTACCGCAACGACCCCGGGGGTTCACCGGCCGCACAGCCGAGCTGGCGTGGCTGCGGTCCCCCTGCGACACCCCGCTGGTGATCAGCGGCCCGGCCGGCGTCGGGAAGAGCGACCTGGCGCTGCACTACGCGCATTCGATCGCGGCGGAGCAGACGGACGGGCAGCTCTACGCCGACCTCGGCGGCCTGCGCCACGGCGGCGGGGTCCCGCCCGCACCGGCGACCGCCGACGTCCTCGACGGCTTCCTGCGCGCGCTCGGCGTCGACGACGACCAGCTGTCGGGCACGTTCGACCACCGGGCCGGGCTGTACCGGACGCTGCTGGCCGAACGCCGGATCGTCGTCGTGCTCGACAACGTCCAGGACGAGCAGCAGGTACGCCCGCTGCTCGCCGAAACCACCACGAGCACGACGCTGCTGGTCAGCCGCAAACGGCTGCTGGGCCTGCGCGACGTCCACCGGCTGCAGCTGACGCCGCTGCCGCGCGGCGACTCGATCGCGATGATCACCGCCGCACTGCCGCACGTCGCCGTCTCGGCGGGTCCGGACTGTGACCGCCTCGCCGAGCTGTGCGGCGACCTGCCGCTCGCGCTCGACCTGGCGCTGCGCAAGATCGCCTCGCGACCGCGGCTGACCCTGCGGGGAGTCGTCGAGGAATGGCGCCTGAACGGCACCACCGTGGACTGGCTGTGCGTCGGGGACCTTTCCCTGCGCGACTCCCTGACGTCGGCCTACCGCACGCTCAGCCCGCCCGCGCGGGAGTTGCTGGAGCAGCTGGCCCGCACCCCGCCCAGCGGGTTCGACGCGGTGTCCGCGACGCTCGACGAGCTCGTCGAGGAGATCGCCGACGCCGGCCTGCTCACGCACGCCGACCCGTACCTCGACGGGCACACGGTGCCCCCGCTCGTGCGCGCCTTCGTGCTGAGCACCGTGGGACCCGGCGGACACGACCTTTCCGCCCTCGCGGGGCCGGTGTCCGCCTAGCGCCGGGACGGCCCGGCAACGACGCCGCCGTCCCTGTCTTCTCCTCGGCAGTACGGGATTGATTGTCCTTTGCGGACAACGCTCCCAGCCAAGTCCGCGATGGCCTGTAATCAGCACAGCACGGATTCCCGCTGACGCAGGCAGGTCGGACGCACCGGTCGTTCCGGCGGAACCCGTTCCCCCCACGGATTTCCCGGAAGGACAGGTCATGCTCGACAACGGCATCCCGGTACGGATCCCGCCCACCCCGCGTCCGTCGGGGCTCGGTGTCCACCGACGCTACGCGGCCTATTACGCCATGTCTGCCTCGATCATGCTGCTCGCCGGCGCGATCTGGCTGTCGACGCGGCTGCGGCCGAGCGCGGCGTGGCACGACATCGCGCTGTTCGCCCACCTCTCCTCCCTCGTGGTGGGCTTCGGCGCGGTCCTGGTCGCGGACTACTTCTTCGCGCTGTGGGCACTCGGGCGCGTGCCGTTCGCCGAGGCCGTCCGGAGCGCTTCCCGGCTGCACCTGCTGGTCTGGGGTGGGCTGACGGGTCTCGTGGCGAGCGGCGCGCTGCTCTCCCCCGACCTCGGTTCCGCGGCCACGGTCGTGAAGCTCTGCCTGGTCGGCGTGCTCGCCGTCAACGGCGTGCACGCGACGGTGCTGGGCCATCGCATGGCCTTCTTCGACGACCCGGTGCCCGTCCGCCTGCTCGTCCGGGGCGGGCTCACCACGGCGGTTTCGCAGCTGTGCTGGTGGGGTGCCGTCGTCATCGGCTTCCTGAACGCGACGCGATGACCGCGAAGCTGTCCGGATCTGGCCAGACCCGCGACCCCGTGCCCGGGCACCCTGAGTTTCCCCGGAGTTCCGCGAAGAAGAGGAGAAGAAATGATCACCAAACTGGTGCGCGCGGTGAACGCGGCCCTGCGGCCGGCCCCGTCGGCCACAACGGTCGCGCAGCGCATCGACGCGGCCCGGTCGCAGCCCGACTACCTCATGACGATCGAGCTGTTCCGCTTGCGCGGCCTGGGCTGAGGCGGCTCACCCGGATCGCCGGCCGTGCGCCTCCCGGGCTGGGTTCCCGCCAGCCCGGACCACCCGCCCGACCGACGAATCGAGTGAACCCATGACGCACCAACGGCTTTTGATGTGTTCCGCCCGGTATTTCCGCATCGACTACGAAATCAACCCGTACATGCACGTCGGTGTCCAGCCCGACGTCGAAGCCGCCATCGTGGAACACGAGAACATCGTGGAAGCGCACCTGGCGGCGGGCCGCAAGATCGAGTTCGTCGACGCGGACCCGTCCTGCCCCGACATGACCTACACCGCCAACGCGGCGGTCGTCCAGGGAAACCGCGCGGTGCTGGCGACGCTCCCGCCCGAGCGGGCGGACGAAACCCCGCACCACCGGGCCTGGCTCGAATCCCACGAGTTCGAGGTGGCCTCGACGCCGTACGCGTTCAGCGGCCAGGGCGACGCCTTGGCGTGCGGGCCGTTGCTGCTGGCCGCCCACGGGCAGCGCACGGACATCCGCGCGTTCAGGACTCTGGCGCGGCACCTGGACTACGAGATCGTGCCGCTGCGGACGACGAGTCCCCAGTGGTACGACCTGGACCTGGCGGTGGCGGTGATCGCTCCTTCGGTCCTGGCGTACAGCCCCGCCGCGTTGGACGCGCCCAGCCTGCGGACGTTGCGGGGCCTGGGAGTGGAGCTGATCGAGGTGGCCCCGGCCGAGGCGGCGGCGTTCGCGCTGAACCTGATCAGCGACGGCCGCACGGTCACGATGACCGCGGGAGCCCCGCGGCTGGCGGCGGACCTGAGGTCGCTGGGCCTGACGGTGACGGAGCTGGACACGACGGAGCTCCGCAAGGGCGGCGGCGGCATCCGCTGCACGGCGTTGACCCTGGACAACCCCGCCTGACGCGCGGCGCCTGGCGGGGCGTCCCCCCTCGCCAGGCACCGCGTTCGTCCGTAATGTTCGTTTCCAAAGCCGCTTCACAGCTCTCGCACATCGGTCCCCTACCTTCTCCCGGGAAGGTCGAAGGCATGGAAAAGCCTGCTCCGGCCTACGAAGGCCGCCCCCTGCCCCGGCCGCGGGACGAGGTCGTGGACCAAGGTCTCGGCTTCGACGTCGCCACGCTGCTCAACCGCCGCCGCGCGCTGCGGTTCCTCGGTCTCGGCGCGGCCGGTGCCGTGCTGACCGCGTGCGGCACCAGTACTTCTTCGAGTAGCACGACGACGTCGTCGGCTTCGACCGCATCGGGCGAGATCCCCGACGAGACCGCGGGACCGTACCCGGGCGACGGCTCCAACGGGCCGGACGTGCTGGAGCAGAGCGGCGTCGTGCGCGCGGACATCCGGTCGAGCTTCGGCACCGGCAGCGCGACCGCCGAAGGCGTGCCCATGACCTTGGAGCTGGTGGTGGCCGACCTGGCCAAGGGCGGCTCACCGTTCGCCGGCGTGGCCGTCTACGCCTGGCACTGCGACCGCGCCGGCCGGTATTCCCTTTATTCGGACGGGATCGAGAACGAGAACTACCTGCGCGGCGTCCAGGTCGCCGACGCCGACGGCCGGGTCCGCTACAGGAGCGTCTTCCCCGCTTGTTACGACGGCCGCTGGCCGCACATCCACTTCGAGGTGTACCCCGACCAGGCCGGCATCACCGATGCCACCAACGCGATCGCCACCTCGCAGGTCGCCCTGCCGCAGAACGTGTGCGAAGCGGTCTACGCGCAGTCCGGCTACGAGCAGTCGGTGGCGAACCTCGCGAAGGTGAGCCTGAGCGACGACAACGTGTTCGGCGACGACAGCGGCGCGTTGCAGCTCGCCACGGTGACCGGCGACGTCACCAGCGGCTACCAGGTGACGCTCAAGGTGGGCGTGGACACGACGACCAAGCCGTCGGGTGGCGGGCAGCCACCGTCTCGCTGAAGTCGTCAGTCCGCGAGGACCACGACTTTCCCGGTCAGCGTGCCCGCGGCGGCCTGGGCGTGGATCTCCGGCAGTTCGGCCAGCGGCACCCGCTGCCCGACGTCGACGCGCAGTTCGCCCCGGTCGACCAGTTCGACCAGCTGCGCCAGCTGGCCGGCGTCGCTGCGGACGAAGAGGTCGACGCCGCGCACGCCACGCTCTTCGTCGGACGGCGCGGGCATCCACACCGTCGTGTTCACCACGACCCCGCCCGGGCGGACCAGGGTGACCAGCGCCGCCAGCTCGGCCGGGTCGACCGGCGCGAGGTTGAGCACGACGTCGACCGGCTCGGTCACCGCCGCGGTCACGCCGGTGGTGGTGTGGTCGACGACCTCGTCGGCGCCGGCGGCCTTGACCGCGTCGCCGCTGCGGGGGCTGGCGGTGGCGATGACGTGGGCCCCTGCTCGCTTGGCCAGCTGCACGGCGTAACCGCCGACCGCTCCCCCGGCGCCGTTGACCAGCACGCGCTGCCCGGCCTGGAGCTTGCCGTGGTCGAAGAGCGCCTGCCAGGCGGTGAGGCCCACCACCGGCAGCGCGGCGGCGTCGGGCAACGGGACGCTCTTGGGCGCCGGCGCCAGGATCGCGGCCGGGGCGATGACGTACTCCGCGGCGGCGCCGTCGCCGTCCATCGGCAGGAAGCCGAGGACGTCGGCACCGACCTCGACACCGTCGACGCCCTCGCCCAGCGCGTCGACCGTGCCGGCGACGTCGAGGCCGGGCGTGTGCGGCAGCACCACCGGGATGGGGCCCTGCATGAAGCCGCCGCGGATGTTGCCGTCGACGGAGTTGAACGACGTCGCGGCGACGCGGATCCGGACCTCGCCGGCGCCGGGGACGGGCTGCTCCACGTCCTCGTAGCGCAGGACACCGGGCTCGCCGTATTCGTGGAAACGCACTGCCTTCATCGGAGTTCTCCTTGCCGGTCGACTGCTTCGAGTTCGAAGCAACTGAAGGCGACAGTACATCTGCTTCAAATTCGAAGCAAGTGACGCTGGTCACGGGTACTTCCAATTCGAAGCAGTAGACTGACGGCATGTCTGAACCGTCCCTCGACCCCGTGCAGCTCGGCGCCTACTTCGACCTCGTCGAGGTGACCAGCCTGCTCCGGCACGCGGTCGAGCAGCAGCTGCGCGAGGCCGGCGACCTGAGCTACGTGCAGTTCCAGCTCCTGGCCCGGCTCGGCGACTCGCCGACGGGCAGCCACCGCATGACCGACCTGGCAGACGGCGTCGTCTACAGCCGCAGCGGCCTGACCTACCAGGCGAGCCTGCTCGAGAAGGCGGGCCTGGTCGTCCGCACCCCGTCGCCGGACGACGAGCGGAGCGTCACGGTCACCATCACCGAGGCCGGCCGCGCGCTGCTCGCGAAGGTGCTGCCGGGGCACATCGAGGTCGTCGCCGGCCTGCTGTTCGAGCCGCTCGCGCCGGCCGACGTCGAAACCCTCGCCGGCCTGCTGGCCCCGGTGCGCGACCACATGCGCTCGGCACCGCCCCGCTCGGCCGCGCCACGCCGCCGCAAGGGCGGAGCTTCGTCCACATGAGACCCATGATCACGGCCGCACGGCGAGTCAGCCTGGGCCGTCTTGGCCCACCCTGACAACGGACGGCTCGCCGACGATCTCCCCGAGCCGCGCGGCATCGGCCGAGCCCGGCGCGGCGGTGAGGACCACGGCCATCAGGTCGTCCCCCGGGACGTCGAGCAAGGTGCCGTCGAGGGTGATCTCGCCGACCCCCGGATGCCGGAAGACGGCCCGGTTCTCATAGGAGGTAACGGTTCTCGGCGTGCGCCACAGGGTGTCGAAGGGCCGGCTGGTGGTCCGCAGCTCGTCGACGAGCTCGGCGAGCGAGCCATCACCGGGATAGCGCGCGGACGTGCGGTGCAAGCGGGCGACAAGCATGGCCTGGAAACCGGCCGCGCGCTCGTCGGTCCGGCTGATGCCGCCGAGCGCGTTGCGGAAGGTGCGCCACGCGACGTTCCAGTCCCGGGGGTGGGCAGCGGGCGTCCCACATTCCAGCGCCAGCCAAGCACCGTTGACGGCGACCACGTTCCACGCCGCGTCGGCCAGGAAGACGGGGGTGTCGCCAAACCGCTCCAGCAGCCTGGTGGCGGCCGCCCCGGCCGTGCGCGGAACCTGCCCATCCGCGGCGGCGTACCCGGCCAGCGCGCAGAGCCGTTCGTAGTCCGCCCGCCCAGCCCGCAAGGCACGAGCAATGGCACTCACCACCGCGGCCGACGGGTGACTGCGTCCCTGTTCCAGCCGCCGCACGTAGTCGGCGGAAACCCCGGCCAGCTCGGCGAGCTCTTCGCGCCGCAACCCGCGAACCCGCCGCCGGCCCTCGGCCACCAGCCCCACCGAGGCGGGCTCGGTGTTCTCACGCAACCACCGCACCGCCGCCCCGAGTTCACGCAAAGCCATGGTGCGAGTGTGCATCAGCGATCACGCGCGGCCGATCTGCCCTACGGTGATCGACGTGGAGAACGGCAGCACGAGTGACGACGAAACCCGCCACGCCGAGCCGGGGAAGGTCCCGTACCGGGTCTTGTCGATCCGGATGATCTGGTTCGCCTCCGCGGTGATCGTGGTGCTGGGCATCGCCGTCGCGGTGTGGTTGCTGGCGGCGTTCGGCCACGGCGACGCGCAGGAGCGCAACCAGCTCGAGGCGATCAAGACCGCGGGCACCATCGTGGTCGGGACGGGCGGGGCGGCGGCCCTGCTGCTCACCGCCCGTCGTCAGCGGACCGCCGAAATCAGCCTGAAGCAGAAGGACCTGGACCAAGCGCTCCAGGAGCGGATGGCCGACGACACCCGGCTGGACGCGGCGGAACGGCGGCTCACCGAGCTGTACAGCAAGTCCGTCGACCAGCTGGGATCGGACCGGCTGGCCGTGCAGCTCGGCGGGCTCTACGCGTTGGAGCGGCTCGGCCAGAGCAGCCCGGGCCAGCGGCAGACGATCGTCAACGTGCTCTGCGCCTACCTGCGCATGTTCACCGACGCGGCCGCCGACGTCGTCGAAAGCGGCATCGGGCAGCAGGGGCGCGTCCGGCAGGCCGTCGGCGGGGTCTTGGCGGCGCATCTGCGCACGGACGCACCGGACGACCGTTTCTGGCCGGACATCGACGTCGACCTCGCCGGCGCGAGCCTGCTCGGCTTCGACCTGAGCGGCTGCCGGGTGCGGTCGGCCGGCTTCTCCTCGGCGACGTTCGTGGGCGCGGCACGCTTCAACGGCGCGACGTTCACCGGCGCGGCCGGCTTCTCCTCGGCGAAGTTCACCGCGGTGGCTGACTTCACCGGGACCGCGTTCGACGACCGCGCGGATTTCACGGCAGCGAGCTTCCGCGGCGACGCGGTGTTCAGGTCGGCGCGTTTCGCCCGCGGCCCGGAGTTCGCCGACGCGGAGTTCCTGACCCGCTCCGACTTCGCGTCGGCGGCCTTCACACTTGGCGACGCGGCCCCGGTGTCATTCGAAGAACTGCCACACGAGCTGACGCGGCAGCTGACCGCGCTGCCGACCCGCGTGCCCCGCACCGAGGTGCCGCCTTCCGACGCCGGCTCCCTGCCGCTCGGGGTACGCCTCGACGGAACACCGGCCGTCTGGCAGCCGGCCGCCGAACCGCACTTCATGGCGTTCATGGGCCCGGAATCCGGCAAGACGACGCTCGTGCGCACCATCCTCCGCGGCATCACCGAGCAGTACACCCCGGCGGAGGCGGCCATCATCCTGGTCGACTACCGCCGCACCTCGCTCGGCTACGTGGCGACGGAGCACCTGCTGGCGTACGCGGTGTCGAACGCCCAGCTCGGCGCCATGCTCGAAGAGGTCCGGGAATCACTGCGGCGACGGCTTCCCGGACCGGACGTGACGCAGGAGCAGCTGAAGAACCGCAGCTGGTGGTCGGGGCCCGACCTGTACGTGGTCGTGGACGACGCGGAGCTCGTCACCCCTGGCGACACCGACCCGCTCGAGCCGCTGCGCGAGTTCATCCCCCAGGCGAAGGACGTCGGCTTGCACGTGGTGATCGCCCGCCGCACAGAAGGAGCGGCCACCGCACTCCAGCACGGAGTGCTGAACACGTTGGCGGCCATCCAGGTCCCGGGTGTCGTCGGCGACGGCGACTTCCGCGAGGGCCCGCTGATCTTCGGAGTCTGGCCGTCGGCCTTGCTGCCGGGCCGCGTGACTTCGGTCCGGCGCGCGGGCCAGGAGCTGGTTCAGCTCGCGTGGTCGGAGCCGGTCAGCGAGTGAGCCACGGAGCGAGCAACGACTCCAGATCCGCATCCGACAACGCACGCGGCCCACCGTGGAACTCGTGCCAGCGCGAAGCGTCGCACGCCGCCGAGTACTCCACCTCGAACGCCCGCATCAGCACGTACATGAACGTCACCGAGCTGAACCGCTCACCCAGCAGCGTCCGCGCCTCGCGCGCGACGTCCGTCGCACCGACGAAGTCCGACAGCTTCAACGATTCAGCAGCCGGGTCCAGCAGGCTGGGGGCATACATCACGACAGAATCTCCATAACTGAAAAGAAAAACTCAACCCTCGGCGGCGAGCTGGCCACAAGCCGCGGCGATCTCCTGGCCGCGCGTGTCACGCACCGTGCACGCTACTCCGCCCGCGTTCACCAGCCGCACGAACTCCCGCTCCACCGGCTTCGGCGACGCGTCCCACTTCGACCCCGGCGTCGGGTTCAGCGGAATCACGTTCACGTGCACCAGCTGACCCAGATGCTTCCGCAACCGGCGAGCTAGCAGCTCAGCCCGCCACGGCTGATCGTTAATGTCCCGGATCAGCGCATACTCAATGGACACCCGACGCCCGGAAGTATCGGCGTAGTACCGAGCCGCGGACAAAACCTCGTCCACCGACCAGCGCTCGTTCACCGGCACCAGCGTGTCCCGCAGCTCGTCATCCGGCGTGTGCAGCGAGACCGCCAGCCGCACCTGCATCTTCTCGTCGGCCAGCTTCCGGATCGCCGGCGCCAGACCCACAGTGGACACCGTCACCGAACGCTGCCCGATCCCCAGCCCACCCGGCGCGGGATCGGTGATCCGCCGCACCGCGGCCACCACGCGCTTGTAGTTCGCCAGGGGCTCGCCCATGCCCATGAAGACGATGTTGGACAGCCGCCCGGGACCACCGGGCATCGTGCCGTCGCGCATGACCGCCGCCGCCGAACGGACCTGGTCCACGATCTCCGCCGTCGACAAGTTCCGGTCGAGACCACCCTGGCCGGTCGCGCAGAACGGGCACGCCATGCCGCAGCCGGCCTGGCTCGAGATGCACAGCGTCGCGCGGTCCGGGTAGCGCATCAGGACGCTCTCCAGGAGCGTGCCGTCGTGCGCGCGCCACAGCGTCTTGCGGGTCGCGCCGTTGTCGGCCTGCAGCGCGCGGACCTCGGTCAGCAGCGTCGGCATCAGGTCGGCGACCAGCTTGGAGCGGGACGCCGCCGGGATGTCGGTCATCTCCGCCGGGTCGACCGTCAGGCGCGAGAAGTAGTGGTTCGACAGCTGCTTCGCGCGGAACGGCTTCTCCCCCAGCTCGGCGACGGCGGCGGCGCGTTCGGCCACCGTGAGGTCGGCGAGGTGGCGCGGCGGCAGGCCGCGCTTGGGAGCGTCGAAAACGAGCGGGAGGGCAGTCATAACCGAACCAGTGTCCCACGCGCCCCGAGCCGCCGCCCGGGCCGCCCCGGCCGGGTGTACGCCAGGTCACCCGGGGGACTGGACAGTTCCCGGACAAACGCGCGGGGCGTGCAGCACCGCCGCGGCGGTACGCGACTCCCCGGCTTGAACGCGCACCGCGGCGAAGGGAAACGATCGTGACCGGACAGCGCCCGACGACCTGGCGCCGGTGGGGCGCCCGCTGGATCGACTGGCTCGTGCCCTGGCTCATCGGCTCGCCCCTGTGGCTCCCGGCCGGCCACCTGATCCAGTCCGGCGCCGGCGAGCGGGCCGCGCTGCTGACCCGGGACGGCGCCCTCGACGCCGTGTTCGGCAAGTGGGGCGACCTCGACGACGTCGCCCTCGCGGCGCTGTCCGGGTACTGGAGCACCATCGTGCTCATCGCCGGCTGCACCTTGACGCTGCAGGTCCTCGTCGTCGCGGCGTACGAGGTCGTCTTCGTGCACTGGTTCGGCCGCACCCCCGGGAAGATGGCGTTCTCGCTGACCGTGGCCGGGACCGGCGGCGGCCGGCTCACCCTCGGCGCGGCGGCCCGGCGCACGGCCGTCGCGGTCGTCCTCCCGGGGATGGCCTGGGTCCTGCTGCTGCTCGGGCTGCTCGACGTCAGTCTCCTGTGGGCGGTTCCCGGCGTCCTGCTGCTGGCGGGCTCGGTCGCCGACTGCCTCGCCCTGCGGACCACCCGCGAAGGCCGGACCTGCTGGCACGACCGGCACGCCGGGTCGGTTGTCGTGCCGGTCACCTGGGTGGAGCAGCTCCGGCGGGTGCAGAACTCGCAAGCCGCGGCTCAGCTGCGCGACGTGGGCACCCTCGGCCGGCGGCTGCGGTCGCGGGCGGACGACACCGCGTCCTGACGCCCTGGCTAGATTGTCGATCGCCCGGTGAAACCAGCCGGGGCGGTTGTGAGTCCCAGGGTGGACGAAAGAGGTGAACCCGTGCGGAGCCGTTTCATCCTGGCCGTCGCGGTGGTGCTGGGCACCGCCGCGTGCAGCTCCACCACCGGCGGTCAGGCGCAGCCCGTGCCGACCGTGACCAAGGTCGCCGGGCCGCAGGTCGTGGTCGCGACCATGCACGTCGCCCTCCCGGTCGGGACGAAGTACACGGACAAGAGCCAGGACGGCCTGCTCGACGGCTGCGTCTCCGAAGGCGGCGCCGTCTGCCAGGCGCGGTTGCTGGACCTGCGCGAGGCCACTTCGGACCCCAACGCGCCCATCAACCTGCCCAGCGCGAAGCGGCCCTTCGGCTGGTACACCGGCACGGACGTCCCGACGTGCATCACCGCCGCCTCGCCGCCCGGGGACGCCGCCGTCGCGACCGGCAGCGACCTCCTCGACTCCGGGTTCAAGCCGATCGGCCCGAAGACGGCCGAGTACGGCGAGTGGCAGGTCACCTGCCAGGACGCGACCCAGAACAACAAGGTCCGGATGTGGTGGCTGCCGACGAGCAAGATCCTCGTGGTCGAGTACGGCGCCTCGGCCGACTGGGACACCAAGATGGACACGATGCTCGCGGCGGCGACCTTCAGCTGACGACGTCCAGCGCGGCCCGGATGATCGCGTCCGTGTCGATGCCGTGGTGGCGGTACACGTCCTCCAGCGACCCGGACTGACCGAAGCCCGTGACGCCCAGCGCGACCGACGGCACCCGGTTGATCCCGGCCAGGAACGCCAGCGTGTGCGGGTGGCCGTCGAGGACGGTGACCAGCGGCTTCGCCCGCGAAGCCGGGAACGCCTGGTCGAGGATCCACGAGTCGCCGCTGCCCCGGCCGGACCGCGCCTGCAGGGCCTCGAACAGCAGGCCCGGGCTGGTCACGCACACGACGTCGGCCTCGACGCCCACCTGGGCCAGCCGCTCGGCCGCGGCCACGGCGTCCGGCACCAGCGCGCCCATCGCCACCAAGGTCACCGACGGCGAAGCGGCCCGCCGCAGCAGGTACGCACCCGCGACGACCTGGCGGCGACGGCGTTCGCGCGCCGCCGGGTCCGTCGGCACGTCGGCCAGGGTCTGGTCGACCGGCCGCGTCGAGAGTCGGAAGTACGACGACGTGCCGCCCGGCTTGCCGAGCCGGCCGAGCGCCGCCAGCAGCGTCCACTCCGTGTCGATCGCGAACGCGGGTTCGTAGCTGACGCAGCCGGGCTGCTCGATGCCGATCGACGGCGTGGTGATCGACTGGTGCGCGCCGCCCTCCGGGGCGAGCGTGACGCCGGACGGCGTGCCGATCAGGATCGACTGCCCGCCCGCGTAGATGCCGAACGACCACGGCTCCAGCGCGCGCTCGACGAACGGGTCGTACATGACGCCGATCGGCAGCAGCGGCTCGCCCCAGCGGCTCCAGGTCGCGCCCAGCTCGCCGAGCAGCCCGACCAGGTTCGTCTCGGCGATACCCAGTTCGACGTGCTGGCCGGTCGGCTTCTCGCGCCAGTGCATGATCGTTTCGGGGTCGTCGTCGAACCAGTCGCGGCGCTCGGTCGCCGACCAGACGCCGACCTTGTTGACCCAGCCGCCGAGGTTGGTCGTCGAGCTGACGTCGGGGCTGACCGTGACGACGCGCTTCGCCGCTTCGGGCGCTTCGCGCGTCAGGTCGAGCAGGACGCGACCCAGCGCGGCCTGCGTCGTCGCGGTCCCGGACGGCGTCCGTCCGATGTCGACCGGCAGTTCCAGCGAAGGCGCCGAAGGGACGTCCGGACGGCGAAGGCGCGAAGCGACTTCAGCGCACAACGCGGCTTCGGACGACCCCGGCGCGAAGCCCTGCCACGGCGAAGCGAGGTCAGTCCCGAGAGACGTCGCCAGCTCCTCCATCTGCGCGACGGTCAGCAGCGACGAGTGGTTCTGCGGGTGCCCCTGGGTGGGGAGACCGCGGCCCTTGACCGTGTAGGCGAAGATCACCGTCGGGCGACTGTCCGAAATGGACGCGAAGACCTCGTCGAGCGAGCCGAGGTCGTGGCCGCCGAGGTTGCGGATCGCGGCCAGCAGCGTCTCGTCGTCCAGCGTCGCCACCAGGCCGGCCAGCGCGGCGTCGCCCGCGGGCAGGCGGTCGCGCACCTGGGCGGCGTCGCAGCGCAGCAGCCGCTGATACTCGGGGTTCGGCATCGCGTCGATCCGCGCGCGCAGCTCGGTGCCGCCGGGCCGGGTGAACAGCTCCTCCAGCAGCCGCCCGTACTTCAGCGTCAGGACCTGCCAGCCTGCCGCGTCGAACATGCCCTGCAGGCGTCCCGCCGCGATGTTCGGCACGACGCGGTCGAGCGACTGGCGGTTGAGGTCGACGATCCAGACGATCTCGCCGAGGTCGGCGACACCCGGGTCGAGGATCGCCTCCCAGATCGCGCCTTCGTCCAGCTCGGCGTCGCCGACGAGGGAGTACTGCCGTCCGGTGCCGGCGTTCGAGCCCCGGGTGGTCAGGTAGCGGCGGGCCAGCGCGCCCCAGATCGGGGCGGTCGCACCGATGCCGACCGAGCCGGTGGAGTAGTCGACGGGGTCGGGGTCCTTGGCGCGGCTCGGGTAGCTCTGCAGGCCGCCGAACTCCCGCAGCGTCGGCAGGTAGTCCTCGTCGAGCTCGCCGAGCAGGTAGTTGATCGCGTGGAGCACCGGCGACGCGTGCGGCTTCACCGAGACGCGGTCCTCGGGACGCAGGTGCCGGAACCACAGCGACGTCATGATCGAGACGAGCGACGCGCACGACGCCTGGTGCCCGCCGACCTTCAACCCGGACGGGTTGGGCCGCACCCGGTTCGCCTGGTGCACGATCGCGGTGGCGAGCCACAGCACCCGCTGCTCTATGGAGGCGAGCGTGCCCGTCGCCCGAGCCGTCGGGGTGGCCTGAGTCATCGTCGACACCTTTCGTGCAGGAAGCGCACACCAGGACAGCACTGGTGGACGCTTCGCACAACCGATGGCGTCAGGACTGAGCAGAATGCCCACGACGCACCGTGGCGTCAGGTCTCCGGCTGGGCAGAATGCACGCGCTCCAGCAGGGGCGTGAGCCGGTACGGGACGAGCTCGCGCATGACGAGCGAGATGTTCGTCCGCTCCACCCCCGGCGAGGCCAGGATCCGCCCGGCGATGCGGTAGAGGTCGTCGGCGTCGACGGCCACCACCTGCACCATCAGGTCGCTCGCCCCGGTCAGCCCGCACACCTCGGTGACCTCGGGGACGACCGCGAGCGCGTCGGCGATCTCGGCGAGGCGCCGCTGGTCGACCTGCGCGTTGACGAAGGCCCGCAGCGGGTAGCCCAGCCGCGCCGGGTCGATGCGGCGTTCGAACGACCCGAGGACGCCGCGCTGCTCCAGCCGCGCGAGCCGGGCCTGCACCGTGTTGCGGGAGAGGCCCAGCCGCTCGGCCAGCGCGACCGCCGTGGACCGGGGGTCCTCCCCCAGCGCCTGGAGCAGCCGCGCGTCGATCTCGTCGATGGTTTCCGGCACGCGCCGATCTTCTCAAGAACCTTATTCAGCCGTCGGCCGGCGCCAGGTCACCGCGCGCGGCCGAGCTCCGGTCCGTGGCGCCGGCCTAACCAGAATAAGGTTCTCAGCCCAGGTACTTCTTGAGGTCGTCGAGGACCTTCATCGCCCCGATCGGGCCGAGGCCGAGGAACCACACCGAGTCGTCGACCGCGATCGCGTGCTTGGCCTTGACCGCGCCCAGCCCCGCCCACAGCCCGCTGCTCGTGACGGCCTTCTCGTCCGCGCTCGGGCCGGCGCCGAGACTGGAGTAGAAGATCCAGTCGCCGTCGGCCTCGTCGATGCGCTCCTTGGAGATCTGCGCGGCGAGCTCGTCGATGTTCTGGTTCGCGGGCCGGCCGAGGCCGGTGTCCTTGAGGATGACACCGATGAACGACAGGTTGCCGTAGAGCCGGATGCCGGTGGAGTGGAAGCGCAGCAGCGAGATCTTCGGCTCGCCCTTGACCGCGGCCTTCACCTCGTTGGCCCGCTTCTGGTAGTCGTTCAGCAGCCCGATCGCCTGCGTCTCCGCGCCCAGCGAAGCGCCGATCAGCAGCAGGTTCTCCTTCCACGGGAACCCGGGGCGGATGCTGAACACCGTCGGCGCGATCTTCGACAGCTGCGGGTACAGGTCGTTCGCGCGCAGCTTGCTGCCGAGGATCAGGTCCGGGTTCAGCGCCGCGATCGCCTCGAGGTTGAGGTCGCTGATCCCGCCGATCGTCGGGATGCCCTTGGCACGGTCGGCGAGGTAGGCGGGCACGTCGTTCTGCCCGGCGTTGGTGGCCATGCCGACCGGGGTGATGCCGAGCGCGAGGACGTCGTCCAGCTCACCGCTGTCGAGCACGACGACCCGCGACGGCTTCTTGTCCAGCTTCGTCTTGCCCAGCGCGTGGGTGACGGTCCGCGGGAAGACACCCGGGCCGACGTCCGCGCCGAGCTTCGCGGTCTCGGAGTCGGCGGTGGAGAACAGCTTGCCGCCGGTGGCGACGTCCTGGTCGCCGACGCCGGAGGTGCTCTGCCTGTCCGGCTGGCCGCACGCGGCGAGGAGGGTGCCGACCGCGAGCACCGCGACCAGGCGAGTCCACTTAGGACGCATCGGGGGTTCCTTCTTCCTGAGGGGTGGCCCGCCGCCTGCCGATCGGGACGACCAGGGGCGTGGCGGAGACCGGGTCCTGGATGACCTGGCAGGGCATGCCGAAGACGTCGGCGACGAGGTCGGCGGTGAGGATGTCGGCGGGCGCGCCCTCGGCGGCGATCCGGCCGTCCTTCATCGCGATCAGGTGGTCGCCGTAGCGGGCGGCCAGGTTGAGGTCGTGCAGGACGATGACGATCGTCCGGCCGTCCTCGGCGTTCAGCTCGGCGAGCAGGTCGAGAACCTCGACCTGGTGGGCGATGTCGAGGAACGTCGTGGGCTCGTCGAGCAGCAGCAACGGCGTCCGCTGCGCCAGCGCCATGGCGATCCACACGCGCTGGCGCTGCCCGCCGGACAGCTCGTCGACGGGCCGCGCCGCCAGCTCGACCGTGTCGGTCGCGAGCATCGCCTTCGCGACGGCGTCGTCGTCTTCGTCGCTCCAGCGGCGGAACATCCCCTGGTGCGGGTAGCGGCCGCGGCCGACGAGGTCGGCGACGGTGATGCCCTCGGGCGCCGTCGGCGACTGCGGCAGCAGGCCGAGCACGGTCGCGACGTCCTTGCTGCGCAACGTCGTGATGCCCTTGCCGTCGAGGTAGACCGCGCCCGCGGTCGGCGTGAGCAGCCGCGCGAGCCCGCGCAGGAGCGTCGACTTCCCGCAGGCGTTGGTCCCGACGATCATGGTGACCTTGCCGGGTGGGATCCGCACGGACAGGTCCTTGACCACGCGCAGCGGCCCGTAGCCGAGTTCGAGGTTCTCGGTGTGCAGTGTCACGGCGTTCCTCTCACACTCGCCCGGCCCGGTTGGCGGTCGCGAGCAGCCACAGCAGGTAGGGCGCGCCCACGGCGCCGGTGACGACGCCGACCGGCAGCTGCTCGCCGAGCAGGTGCTGGGCCGCGAAGTCGCCCAGCAGCACCACGAGCGCGCCGATCAGCGCCGCGGGCAGCAGTCCCGCGCGGGCGCCGCCGACGAGCCGCGTCGCGATCGGGTTGGCCACGAAGGCGACGAACGAGATCGGGCCGGCCGCCGCCGTCGCGAACGCGGCCAGCGCCACCGCGACCACCAGCAGCGCCAGCCGGCTGCGTTCGACGCGCAGGCCGAGCCCGGCCGCGGTGTCGTCGCCCAGCTGCAGGCCGGTCAGCGTGCGGCCGAGCAGCAGCGCGGCGGGCAGGAGCACGACGAGGGCGGCGGCGAGCGGGCCGGCGTGGTCCCAGGTCCGGGCGTTGAGGTTGCCGGTGAGCCAGACCAGGGCCTGCTGCGCGAGCGTGACGTCGGCCCAGGTCATCAGGTACGAGACGACGCTGGTGAGCATCGCGCCGATCCCGACGCCGACGAGCACCAGCCGGTAGCCGTGCACACCGCCGCGGCGGGACAGCAGGTAGATCGCGGCGCCGGTGAGCAGGGCGCCGCCCAGGGCCGCGGCGGACACCACCGGGCCGGCGGCGCCGAAGAGGACGATCGCGACGACGGCCGCCGCGCTCGCGCCCTGCGTCACGCCGATGACGTCCGGGCTGGCCAGCGGGTTGCGCAGCAGGCGCTGGAAGAGCGCCCCGGCCGTCCCGAAGGCGAGGCCGACGAGCAGGCCGGTGACCGCCCGCGGCAGGCGCAGTTCCGTGACGACGTAGGCGGCCCGGCCGGTCGCGTCGCCGAAGAGCAGCCCCGGCAGCTCACCGAGGGGCACCGGGAAGTCCCCGACCGCCAGCGAAACCGCGAAGACGACCACGATCGCGAGCAGCAACAGCAGGGACACCACCCGGGCCCGGGCGGCTCCCCGGCGGCGCGCGGCGACGATCGTCTCGAGCGCGGTCACACCGTCACGACCTTGCGGCGGCGCACGAGGAACACGAACACGGGCGCGCCGACCAGTGCCGTGATGATCCCGACCTGCACCTCGGCCGGGCGCGCGACGACGCGGCCGACGACGTCGGAAACCAGCAGGAGCAGCGGGGCGATGAGCGCCGAGTACGGCAGCAGCCAGCGGTGGTCGGGCCCGGTGACCAGCCGCGCGACGTGCGGCACGGTCAGCCCGACGAACGCGATCGGCCCGGCGATCGCCGTCGCCGACCCGCACAGGACGACGACGGCCAGCGCGCACACCAGCCGCGCGGCCGTCACGTTCTGGCCGAGCGAGCGGGCGACGTCCTCGCCGAGGGCGAGCGCGTTGAGCATCCGCGCGGCGACCAGCGCGAGCACCACGCCCGCCACGACGAACGGCACGGCCTGGGCGATCGTCGCCGCGTCGCGGCCGGCCAGCGAGCCGACCTGCCAGAACCGGTACTGGTCGAACGTCGTCGCGTCGGTCAGCAGCAGCCCGCTGGTCACCGACGCCAGCGCGGCGGAGACCGCGGCCCCGGCCAGCGCGAGCTTCACCGGCGTCGCCCCGGCCCGGCCGAGCGAGCCGATGCCGTAGACGACGGTCCCGGCGGCCGCGGCACCGGCGAAGCCGAACCAGACGTAACCGCCGACGCTCGCGATGCCGAACGTGCCGATGCCGAGGACGACGAACAGGGCCGCGCCCGCGTTGACGCCGAGCAGTCCCGGGTCGGCCAGCGGGTTGCGCGTCGCGCCCTGGATGACGGCGCCGGACAGGCCCAGCGCGACACCGGCGAGCACCCCGGCGAGCGTGCGCGGGAGCCGGAGCTCGCGGACGACGAGGTGGTCGGCGTTGCCCGGGTCGAAGTGGAAGAGCGCGTCCAGCACGGTGCCCGGGCTCAGGCCGCGGGTGCCGACGGCGACGCTGAGCAGCACGGCGGCGACGACGGCCGCGGCGAGGACCAGCAGCCCCGCCGTCAGCGGGAGCGATCGGGTGCGCACTGGTCGTTACCTTTGCTAACAGGTGTTTAGGCTTGCCTAATCTAAGGCTCAGCACTTGAAGGCTCAAGCTCCGTGAGCGGCATCACCGGGACGAGGTTGCCATCCGACCGTTTCCGATATATCGTGAAGCAGTCGCAACAGTTCGAGAAAGGAACATGACATGCGTAGGCAACGACACCCATTCAGTTCGGAACACCCCTTCGCCCAGGAACGTGGGCGCGCGCCCTTCGGTGGCTTCGGCGACTTCCCCCCGGGCTTCGGCCCTGGTGGACGCGGTCGCGGCGGCCGAGGCCACGGACCGGGCCGGCGAGGTCACGGCGGACGGCGCAGCCGCCGCGGTGACGTCCGCGCCGCGATCCTGGCGCTGCTCGCCGAGCAGCCCCGGCACGGCTACGAGATCATCCGCGAGATCGGCGAGCGCTCCGGCGGCTTCTGGCGGCCCAGCCCCGGCTCGGTCTACCCGACGCTGCAGCTGCTGGCCGACGAAGGCCTGGTCATCAGCAAGGACGAGCACGGCAAGAAGCTCTTCGAGCTGACCGACGCCGGCCGCACCGCCGCGGAAGAGCAGGACAGCACCCCGCCGTGGGAGCAGATCGCGCAGGACGTCGACCCGTCCGAGGTCGGGCTGGCCAAGGCGGGCAAGAACCTGGCGGCCGCCGTCGTGCAGATCATGCGCGCGGGCACCGAGAGCCAGCAGGCCCGCGCGGCCGAGGTCCTCAACGACGCCCGGCGCTCGCTCTACGGCATCCTCGGTGAGGACGAGGACGAGTCCTCGGCTTCGACCGAAGAAGCAGCCGAGTGACCTGGCAGGACGAGGCCGGTGGGCTTGACCCGCGCGTGGACGCGGTAGCCCACCGGCAGCGTCAGGTCGTGCGCGCGATTCCCATTACGCTGCACCGACTCCGCGATCGCCTGTTCGGCGACGCGCTTGCTGAACTCGATCTTCAGCACCGCTTCGAGGTCCCCCGCCGTTTCGAACCGCCACTCGGTGGTGACCCGGCGGCAGCCGAAGCCGGCCCGGGCGAAGAACCGTTCGACGGCGCCCGGGTCGTAGTGCGGTAGGTCGGCTCGCATCCAGGAGCCGTAGGGCTCACTGGTCACGTCGAGGTCGACGATCAGCAGCACCCCGCCCGGCCGCAGCACCCGCTCGGCCTCCGCCAGCCCCGGCTCGCAACCGGGCCCGAAGAAGTACGCCGTGCGCGCGTGGACGACGTCGACGCTCGCGCTGCGGACCGGCAGCCGCTGGGCCCGGCCCATGCGGACGTCCACGTTCAACAGACCCTCGACCCGCTTCAACGCGCTTCGCACGAGCGGCTCGTGCGGCTCCACCCCGAGCACCGAACGCGCGTCGCGGGCGAAGCGCGGCAGGTGGAACCCGTCCCCGCAACCGACGTCCAGCACGTCCCGACCGGCCCAGTCGCCCTCTTCACGCAGCACGCGCCAGATCTCGCCGCCGCTGTCCTGCGCCCGGTTCTCCAGCTCGTAATCGGCCTGGTAGTACCAGATGTTCGGACTCGGCACGACCTCCGCGCGCCGGGACGACCACCGCACCGCTGCTCCTTCCGGGGTCTACTTCGCCGCCAGTGATCTTCACGCGCCGAATTCTTGGCGGAAACCACACGGATCACGCCTAGAATTCGGTGGGTCTCGGGAGGAGCACCCATGGCGATCGACCCGTCCATCACGTCGTCCCCGGTCCCGGCCGGACTTCCGTGCTGGATCGAGCTGGCCTGCCGCGAGCAGGCCGTGGCGGAGAGATTCTACGGTGCTCTCTTCGGCTGGACGTACACCACTCAGCGCGACCCGGCGACGTCCGACGGCCGGTACGCCATGGCGACGCTCAACACCGTCCCGGTCGGCGGCCTCTACCGCGCCGCCCAGGGCGCGCCGCTGGGCTGGATGCCGCACCTGTCCGTGCCGCACACCGCGAGCGCGGCCGAATGGGTCGAGCACCTCGGCGGGCGGCTGACGCTCGGCCCGATGCCGATCCCGCAGCGCGGCACGATCCTGCACGCCTACGACGCGTGCGGCGCGCCGGTGGTGTTCTGGGAGGTGCCGCCGGACTGGGAGTTCGTCACCGGGATCCCCAACACTTTCAGCGGCGCGGACCTCAACACCCACGACGGCGTCGCGGCGGATCACTTCTACACCAAGCTCTTCACCTACGGGAGCCACCAGATCGGCGACGGCGAGTCGCTGGACTACGTCGAATGGCTCATCGAGCACGAACCCGTGCTGTACCGGTACGTGATGGGCTCGGAGTACAGCCTCGACACCCCGCCGCACTGGCTCGTCTACTTCGACATCGACCCGGCGCGCGGCGTCGACGCCGTCGCCGGCGAAGCGCTGATGAACGGCGGCACCGTCGTGATCCAGCCCTACGACACGCCGTTCGGCCGGATGTCGATCCTCGCCGACCCGGAAGGCGCCGTCTTCGCGGTGATCGACCACTCGCGCGTCTCCGAGGACTGGGGCCGCGCCGAGGTCGACGACCCCTACGACGACTGACGTTCGGCCAGCGCGAGTCCCGCGACGAGCGCGTACCCGCCCGCCACCAGCCACATCCCGGTGGCGGGCAGCAGCGCGCCGACGAGCGCGACCCCGATCGCTCCCCCGGTCTGGCGCGACGCGTTGAGCACGCCGGCGGCCAGCCCCGCCTTGCCCGGCAAGGAGTTCATCGCCAGCGACGTCATCGCGGGCATGGCCAGCGAGCAGCACCCGAACACGACCGAGACGACGACGAACGGCACCAGCGCCCGGTCGTGGGGCAGCAGTGCGAAGCCCACCGAACCGGCGAGACCCGCCACCGCGCCCGCGACCATCGGGACGCGCGGGCCGGACCGCCCGGTCAGCCGGCCGCTGACGAACGCGTTGAGCCCGACCACCACCGTCAGCGGTACCAGGGCGAGCCCGGCGGCGAGCGCGCCGAGCGACCACACGCGCTGCAGGTACAGCGCGAGGCAGAAGAGCGTGCCGTAGAGGCAGAAGTTGAACAGGCCGCCGATCCCGGTCGCCACCGCGAAGTTCCGGATCTTCAGGATCCCGAGCGGGAGCACGGGTTCCGCGACGCGCTTTTCGACCGCCACGAACACCGCGCCGGCCACCACTCCCCCGGCGAGCAGCGCGAGGGTCCCGGGCGCGAGCCAGCCGGCGTGCCCGGACGCGATGAACCCGGCGACGAGCCCCGCGAGCGACGCCGTGCCGGTCAGCTGGCCGGCCAGGTCGAGGCGGGTCGTCTCGTGCCGGGGCGGTTCCGCGACCGCGCGCCGCGTCAGGACGATCGCGACGACGCCGACCGGGACGTTGACCGCGAAGACGAGCCGCCAGTCGGCGAGCCCGACCGCGAGCCCGCCGAGCATCGGCCCGGCGGCGAGCCCGACCCCGCTCATGCCACCCCACACACCGAGGGCGCGCGCCCGCTCCCGCGCGTCCGGGAACTGGTGGACGATCAGCGCGAGGGACGACGGCAGCAGCGCGGCGGCACCGGCGCCTTGGACAGCCCGCGCGGCGATCAGCCAGGTCGTGTCACCGGCGAGAGCACAGGCCACGGACGCGAGGACGAAGACGGCGACGCCCACCTCGAAGACGCGTCGCGAGCCCCACCGGTCGCCGGCGGCGCCCCAGGTGAGCAGGAACGCGGCGAGCGTGACGGTGTAGGCGTCGACGACCCACTGCAGCGCGGCCGTCGACGGTTCGCCGAAGTCGGCGCCGATCGCGGGCAGGGCGAGGTTCACGATGGTCGCGTCGAGCGTGATCATCACGAAGCCCAGGCAGACGGCGGCGAGCGCGAGCCGGGCGCGGGTTTCGGTGAGCATGTCCCGAGTCAAACCCACCGAAGCTTCGGCCGTCCACGAACCATCGCCTACGACTGGTAGGCGGAAGCTCCCACCGCAGCTCAGCCGAGGGGCACGAACGCCGAAAGCAGCAGCCAGGACACCACGGCCGAGGGCAGCAGCGAGTCGAGGCGGTCCATGATCCCGCCGTGGCCGGGCAGCAGCGTGCCCATGTCCTTGACGCCGAGGTCGCGCTTGATCAGCGACTCGACGAGGTCGCCCAGCGTCGCGGTCAGCACGATCGCGACGCCGAAGATCACGCCCTGCCAGACGTGGCCGTCCAGCAGCAGGCTGAGGGTCAGCGCCCCGGCCACGACGCCACCGACGACCGAACCCGCGAAGCCTTCCCAGGTCTTCTTCGGGCTGATGGTGGGCGCCATCGGGTGCTTGCCGCCGAGCACACCGGCGATGTAGCCACCGGTGTCCGAAGCGACGACGCCGATCAGGAAGGTGAGAACGCGCCCGACACCGTCCGACGGCGGCACGAGCATCGCCGCGAAGGCACCGAAGAGCGGCAGGTAGGCGGCGGCGAACACCGACGCGCTGATGTCGCGCAGGTAGCCCTTGGCACCGCCGGGCAGCCGCCAGAGAAGGCAGGCGAGCACGGTGAGGACGAACGCGGTGAGCGCGCCTTCCCGGCCGAACGGCCAGGCCAGCCAGATCATCGCCTGCCCGCCGACGAGCACCGGGATCATCGCGACCCGGGTGTCGGCGACCCGGCGCAGCACCCCGGCGAACTCGAAGGTGCCGACCGCGATCGCGACGGCGATGATCCCGATGAAGAGGAAGCGCACGGTGAGCAGGGAGACGATGATCGCGGCCCCGAGCAGGAGCCCCACGCCGATGGCCGCGGGCAGGTTCCGGCCTGCCTTGGAGCCCTTCTTGGCCCCAGGTGCCGGAGTCGCCGCCTCAGCCGGTGCTTCGGCCGCCGCGGCGGCTCCGGCGGCCGACAAGCGATCCGCTTCGCCGGTACCCGGGACCTCGGAGTCGCCGAAGCCGGGAGACTCCGGCGCGCCCGGCGTCTCCGCCGCGATGCCGGATACCGAGCCGGATCCCGAGGTCACCGGCACACCCGGCGTCTCCGCCGCGATGCCCGATCCCGAGCCGGATCCCGAGGTCACCGGCACACCCGGCGTCTCCGCCGCGATGCCCGATCCCGAGCCGGATCCCGAGGTCACCGGCGCGCCCGGCGTCTCCGCCGCGATGCCCGATCCCGAAGTCGCCCGCGCCGCCGGCGTGCCGGATCCCGAGGTCGGCGTCGTCTCCGCGGCAACCCCGTTCTGCGGGGTCCCCGGCGCGGCCGGGATGCCGGCGTCGGCCGGCCCCGGCGTCCCGGGAGCGGCCGCCGGTTCTTCTCCGGTGGCTCCCACCCGGTCCTCGCGTTCCTCGCTCACCTGTGCCATCAGACCTCGAGCAGCTCGGCTTCCTTGTGCTTGACCAGCTCGTCGACCTTGTGCGAGTAGGTGTCGGTGAGGTTCTGCAGTTCCTTCTCCGCGCGCACGACCTCGTCCTCGCCCGCTTCGCCGTCCTTGCCGATGCGGTCGAGCTCTTCCTTGGCCTTGCGGCGGATGCTGCGGATGGTCACCCGAGCGTCCTCGCCCTTGCTCTTGGCGACCTTCACCATCTCCTTGCGCCGCTCCTCGGTGAGCTGCGGGATGACGATCCGGATCACGTTTCCGTCGTTGCTCGGGTTGACCCCGAGGTCGGACTCGCGGATCGCCTTCTCGATGGCGACCAGCTGCGTCTGGTCGTAGGGCTTGATCAGCGCCATCCGCGCCTCGGGCACGTTGACGCTGGCCAGCTGGTTCAGCGGGGTCGGCGCGCCGTAGTACTCGACCACGATGCGCGAGAACATCGACGGGGTGGCCCGGCCGGTGCGCACCGACGTCAGGTCATCCTTCGCGACGGACACCGCTTTTTCCATCTTCTCCTCGGCGTCGAGGAGGGTCTCGTCGATCACGGCTACTCCCGTTGTTGTGATGGGTGGCGCTTGCTGATCCCAGCAGGTCTAGGCCGGCACCCCGTCGGCGGGGGTGCTGACCAACGTGCCGATTCTTTCACCACTGACCGCGCGGGCGATGTTCCCCTCGGTGAGCAGGTTGAACACGATGATCGGCATGTTGTTGTCCATGCAGAGGCTGAACGCCGTCGCGTCGGCGACCTTGAGGTCCCGCTCCAGCACCTCGCGGTGGGTGATCTCGCGGAACATCTCGGCGGTCGGGTCGGCCTTCGGGTCCGCGGTGTAGACGCCGTCGACGGCCTTGGCCATCAGCACGGCTTCGCAACCCAGCTCGAGCGCCCGCTGCGCCGCCGCGGTGTCGGTGGAGAAGTACGGCATGCCGACCCCGGCGCCGAAGATCACGACGCGCCCCTTCTCCAGGTGCCGCTCGGCGCGGCGCGGGATGTAGGGCTCGGCGACCTGGCCCATCGTGATGGCGGTCTGCACGCGGGTGGGCAGACCCTCCTTCTCGAGGAAGTCCTGCAGCGCCAAGCAGTTCATCACGGTGCCGAGCATCGCCATGTAGTCGGCGCGGTCGCGGTCCATGCCACGCTGCGAGAGCTCGGCGCCGCGGAAGTAGTTGCCGCCGCCGATCACGACCGCGACCTGGACGCCGGTGCGGGCGACGTCGGCGATCTGCTGCGCGACGGAGTGGACGACATCCGGATCGACACCGATCGAACCGCCGCCGAACATTTCGCCGCCCAGCTTCAGCAGCACCCGCCGGTAGCCACCTTCGACCCGGTCACCCATCTATGTCGCCTCCTAGGCCGATCGACCATCGACAATTCTTCTTCTGGACCCGACAGTGCCCCGTCCCCGATGGACGGAGACGGGGCACTGGGGGTGAAACCTATACCCGGACCTGGCCTCAGGCCTGGCCGACCTCGAAGCGTGCGAACTTCGTGATCGTCACGCCCGCCGCGTCGAGCAGGGCCTTGACGGTCTTCTTGTTGTCCTTGACCGACGGCTGCTCGAGCAGCACGTTGTCCTTGTAGTACGCGTTGACCTTGCCCTCGATGATCTTCGTGAGGGCCTGCTCCGGCTTGCCCTCTTCACGAGCGGTCTTCTCCGCGATGGAGCGCTCGTTCTCGACGATCTCGGCGGGCACCTCGTCGCGGGTCAGGTACTTCGCGCGCAGCGCGGCGACCTGCATGGCGGCGGCGCGGGCGGCCTCGGTGTCGTCACCGGTGAACTCGATGAGCACGCCGACGGCCGGCGGCAGGTCCGAGCCGCGGCGGTGCAGGTAGTTCGTGGTCTGGCCCTCGAACGACACGACGCGGCGCAGCTCGAGCTTCTCGCCGATGCGGGCGGACAGCTCCTGCACGACCTCGTTGACCGTCTTGCCGTCCAGCTCGGCGCCCTTGAGGGCCTCGACGTCGCTGGTCTTGAGGGTCTTCGCGACCTCGACGACCTTCGCGGCGAGCGCCTGGAACTCGGCGTTCTTCGCGACGAAGTCGGTCTCGGAGTCGAGCTCGATCAGGACGCCGCCGTCGCCGGCGACGAGGCCCTCGGCGGTGGCGCGCTCGGCGCGCTTGCCGACGTCCTTGGCGCCCTTGATCCGCAGGAACTCGACGGCCTTGTCGAAGTCGCCTTCGTTCTCTTCCAGCGCCTTCTTGCAGTCCATGAACCCGGAGCCGGTCAGCTCGCGCAGGCGCTTAACGTCAGCGGCGGTGTAGTTCGCCATTCTGCTAAATCCGTCCTTTTCAGGTACGTGAAATCCGTGGGGGTGCTACGTCCGTGCGGCCGGCGCGAGGCCGGCCGCACGGACGGCGGTACATCAGGAGGAGGCGGTCGCCTGCTCGGCGGGGGCCTCGGCCGGCGTCTCGACCGGGGCGTCGACGGCCGCGGCGGCCTCGGTCGCGTCGGCGGCGGCGGTCTCGGAGCCGGCGAGCAGCTCCTTCTCCCACTCGGCCAGCGGCTCGTCGGTGGCGACACCCGGCTCCGGCTTGGTGTCGGCCGAAGCGCCGTTGCGGCTGGAGCGCTGCATCAGACCGGCGGCCGCGGCCTCGGCGACGACCTTGGTCAGCAGCGCGGCCGACCGGATGGCGTCGTCGTTGCCCGGGATCGGGTAGTCGACCTCGTCCGGGTCGCAGTTGGTGTCCAGGATCGCGACGACCGGGATGTTCAGCTTGCGAGCCTCGCCGACGGCGATGTGCTCCTTCTTGGTGTCGACGATCCACACGATGCTCGGCACCTTGGCCATGTCGCGGATACCGCCGAGGGTCTTCTCGAGCTTGTCCTTCTCGCGGGTCAGCGTCAGGATCTCGCGCTTGGTGAGACCCTCGAAGCCGCCGGTCTGCTCACGCGACTCGAGCTCCTTCAGGCGGAGGAGACGCTTGTGCACCGTCTGGAAGTTGGTCAGCATGCCGCCGAGCCAGCGCTGGTTCACGTAGGGCATGCCCACGCGCGAGGCTTCGGCCGCGATGGCTTCCTGAGCCTGCTTCTTGGTGCCGACGAACATGATCGTGCCACCGTGCGCGACGGTTTCCTTGATGAACTCGAACGCGCGGTCGATGTAGGTCAGCGTCTGCTGCAGGTCGATGATGTAGATGCCATTGCGCTCGGTGAAGATGTAGCGCTTCATCTTCGGGTTCCACCGACGGGTCTGGTGCCCGAAGTGCACGCCGCTGTCGAGCAGCTGCTTCATGGTGACGACGGCCATTGCCGGAATCAACCTCTTCTGTGTCGTGCGCGCTCGCGGTGGTTCGCCGCTCACGCGCTACTCGGTTTTGTCGCTCGCGGCCGGGTGGCCGCTCGCCCTGGTGCCCGTGGCGGTGTCCGGACCCAGGAGTGAGGAACCCCGGGGACCGCCGGACACCGTGCGTCTCGCCCGGCTGGTGGTGCGAAAAAGCCGGGGGAACGCGCACGTGCACGCGAAGTCAGCCCACTCACGTGGACCGCGGAAAAGATTCTACCCCCTGCCACCAGCCCCTCCCCCACCGGCGGCCGCGGACGAGCGCAGTTGTCCACATCGGGTCCGGTTATCCACAGATTCGCCTTCGGCTCCCCGCGCGGGAGTTCGGTGCCGCAGGCTGGAGTCATGGAGTCGATCAAGGATTTCCGACGGCGGGTGACGGGTGGCCTTTGGGCTGCGTTCGCCCTGGTCACGGTGGCTTTAGCAGCGACGTTCGGCACGCTGGCTTCGGCACGGGAGGCGGCTGCGCTGACGACCGGATCGGGCACGGCGGCCGGTGCCCGACCGGCGATGGCGGCGTCGCCGCGGCTGGGGATACCTGCTGCCCGGGCGGCCGACCTTGCGCACCCACAGGCATCGCTGCCACCTCCGCCGCTGCTGCCATCTCCGCTGCAGCCATCGCCGCCGCCTCCGGGACCGGCGGAGCAGGACGGGGCCGGGCCAGCGGCGTCAGTCGACCGGGTGAAGCAGGCACGATTGTCCTGGCCGTTGTCACCCGTTCCGGTGGTCACCAAGTACTTCGACGCCCCGGAAACGCCCTACGGCGCCGGCCATCGCGGTGTCGACCTGGCCGCCGTGCCCGGTCAGGAGGTGCTGGCCGCCGACGCCGGTGTCGTCGTCTTCGCCGGGCTCGTCGCCGGGCGGCCCGTGATCTCCGTCGACCACGATGGCGGTCTGCGGACCACCTACGAGCCCGTCGAGCCGAAGGTCGCCGTCGGGGACCAGGTCTACCGGGGGCAGGTGCTCGGGTCCGTCCTCGCCGGGCACCCCGGCTGCGCGATCGCCGCCTGCCTGCACTGGGGCGTCCGGCGGGGTGACGAGTACGTCGATCCGCTCGCCCTGATCGGAGAGGTGGGCGAGTTCCGGCTCAAGCCGTGGGGAGGGGGTCCGTGATCAGGAGCCGGTCTGCTCGACCAGCTTGGCGCGCAGCCGCATGACCGCCCGCGTGTGCAGCTGGCTCACCCGCGACTCGGTCACGCCGAGGACCTTGCCGATCTCGGCGAGGGTCAGGCTCTCGAAGTAGTAGAGGCTGACCACGATCTTGTCGCGCTCGTTGAGCTGCCCGATGGCCTGGGCGAGCTGGCGGCGGTTGTCCTGGTCGACGAGCACCGCGACCGGGTCGACCGCGTCGTCGTCGGGAATCGTGTCGACCAGCGAGCCGCTGTCCTTGCCCGCGGCCACCAGGTCCTCCAGCGCGACGACGCTGGTGAGCTGCAGCTGACCGTAGAAGTCACGCAGGTCGTCGAGGCCGATGCCGAGCTCGGCGGCGAGCTCCGCGTCGGTCGGGGTGCGGTTCAGGCGGGCGCCGAGCCGCTCCATCGCGCGCTCGGCCTCCTTGGCCTTGCTGCGGACGGCGCGCGGCACCCAGTCCTGCGAACGGAGGTCGTCGAGGATCGCGCCGCGGATGCGCTGCATCGCGTACGTCTCGAAGCGCAGGCCGCGCTCGGGGTCGAACTTCTCGATCGCGTCGACGAGCCCGAAGATGCCGGACTGCACGAGGTCACCGACGTCGACGTGGGTGGGCAGGCCGGTGCCGACCCGGCCCGCGACGTACTTGACCAGCGGGGCGTAGTGCAGCACGAGCCGATCGCGCGACGCCTGGTCGGGGCTGTCGGCGAACTGCCGCCACAGCGCCGCAATCCCGGCGTCGACGTCGTAGCCGGCCCGTGACTCCGCGGGCACGCCGGAGTCACCGTGAGTGGTCACTCCGGCGGCTTCGGTCACGTGCGGTCCTGCGGTCATTGCACAGTCGTTCTCGGCATGCGGCTCAGTGTCGTCTCCGTGCTCGTGCGTATGCGCGTGCGCCGCCGGGCCCGCTGCTGACGACCCCGGCGAGACTCCCCGGGCCGCCTCAGGCCCTGGGGTGCGCTCGGTCATGGATCGCTTTCAACCGGTCGACGGTCACATGAGTGTAGAGCTGCGTCGTGGCAAGCGTAGCGTGACCAAGCAGTTCCTGAACGCTCCTGAGATCGGCACCGCCCTCCAGCAGATGCGTCGCCGCCGAATGTCGCAGGCCATGGGGCCCCATGTCGGTCGCTCCGGGCACTGCCGTGACGGCGTCGTGCACCACGCGCCGCACCGCGCGCGGGTCGACGCGTTTCCCCCGGACACCGAGGAAAAGCGCGGGCTCGACGCCGTCACCGGCGGTTTCCGCGACGATCTTCGGCCGCCCCCCGGTGATCCAGTCGTCGAGCGCTTCCGCCGCCGGGACGCCGAACGGCACGACGCGTTCCTTGCCACCCTTGCCGAGCACCGTCACGACACGACGGGAGAAATCGGCTTCGCCGACGTCCAACCCGCACAACTCGGACACGCGGATGCCGGTGGCGTAGAGCAGCTCGACGATCGCGCGATCACGCAGTGCGACAGGATCGCGCTGGGCTGCGCCGGCCGCCGACGCCCGCATGACCTCCCCCGCCTGCCCGGCGCGCAGCACCCCGGGCAGGGTGCGGTGCGCCCGCGGGGCGGCGAGCCGCCCGCCCGGGTCGGTCGCGAGGACGCCGGTGCGGTGAGCCCAGGCCGTGAACGTCCGTGCCGAGGCCGCCCGCCGGGCGAGCGTCGTCCGGCTCGCCCCGCCGGACTGCTGGGCGGCGAGCCACGCCCGCAGCCGGGCGAGGTCCAGCTCCGCGAGCCCGCCACCGCCGTCCACGACGAACACCAGCAGCGACACCGCATCGCCGACGTACGCCCGGACGGTGTGCGCGGACAGGCCCCGTTCCAGCCCGAGGTGCCGTTCGTAGCCGGTGACGACGGCCTGGACCGGTCCGGGCAGCGCGGCCCGGAGCGCGCGCAGGTCCGGCCGGCGGCCCCGGCCGGAGCGTGATGGCGACGGCATGGATGTCACGCTGCGCGAACAACCGCCCTCGGTCAAGGATCGCCACGCGGGCCCACCGGACCGGCCGAACACTTTCGACGATTTCGCCGGGAATTCGTGGCGTTCACGCGCTTTCCCTCCGTCGTCGCCACCCCCCTTCCCCGCGGACGGCGAATCCGTCGACCTCCAGCGCGGGCAGCAGGGCTCGCACTTTCCGCAGCGGGAGCCCGGATTCGGCCGCGATTTCGGCGTCCGAACGGTCGGCGCGCGCGGCCAAGGCCTCGTACGCCCGCAACGCCTCGGGTCCCAGCCGGTCGGTGGGCCGTTTCGGCCGCGCGGCCTGGTCCTCGGCGATGCCGAAGCGGCCCACGGTCTCGAGGATCTCGTCGACGGTCGAGACGAGGGTTGCCCGGGCGTCGCGGATGAGTTCGTGGCAGCCGACGGACATCCCGGACGAGACGGGTCCCGGCAGCGCCATCACCACCTTGCCGAGGGCACCGGCGGTGCTCGCGGTGTTGCGCGCACCGCTGCGGCGCCCGGCCTCGACGACCAAGGTGCCCTCGGTGAGGGCGGCGATGAGCCGGTTGCGGACGAGGAAGCGGTGCCGGGCCGGCGGAGTGCCGGGCGGGTACTCGCTGACGACCGCGCCGCCGTTGCGGACGATCCGGTTCAACAGCCCGACGTGCCCCGCCGGATAGCCGCCGTCGACAGCGCAGCCCAGCACCGCGACGGTGACCCCTCCTGCGGCGAGCGCACCGCGGTGGGCGGCGCCGTCGATGCCGTAGGCCGCACCCGAGAAAACGGGGACGCCTCGGGTGGCCAGCCCGTACGCCAGCTCGGCGGCGTGGTGTTCGCCGTACTCGGTGGCCGCCCGCGCCCCGACGACAGCGACAGCGCGATCGGCGGCGGTACCGAGCGCGACGTCACCGGAGACCCAGAGCGCGAGCGGAGACACGGCTTCGGTCACGCCGCGCCGGGCAGCGAGATCGAGGGCGAGCAGCGGCCAGGCCGGCCACTCGTCGTTTTCGGGAACGACCAGCCGGGCACCAGCTGCGGCAGCCCGCGTGAAGTCCTGGCCGACGAGGTCGTACTCGCGACGCGCTTCGGTCGCCTTGAGCACTCCGGGCGGACAGTCACCTCGACGGACCCGGGCAGCGGCTTCCACCGGGCCGACCTCGGCTACGAAGGCGACCAGCGCCGGGGCCGGGGGTTCGGCCACGCGGAGGAGGTAGGCACGGGCTCGGCGCAGCTCGTCTGGGCGCTTGCCGCTACCTGCCGCAGGGAGAGCCTGGCGCGCCCCATCGGAGTTCGTGCCGCCACCTGCGGCAGGAATCTCGTGATGCGACTCGCCGGGGCCAACGTCGCCGCCTGCTGCAGGAAGGTCCTGGCGCAACTCGGCGGAGTTCACGCCGCCGTTTGCGGCAGAGGACGCTCGACGCACCTCGCCGGAACTCACCCCACCGCCCGCGACAGCACGCTCCTGACACACCTCGCCGGGACTCACGCCTCCGGATGCGGCAGAAAACGCCTGGCGCACCTCGCCGAGGTCCGCACCGCCGCCTGCGGCGGGAGAAGCCTGGCGAGGCTTGACGGGACTCGCACCACCACCCGCGGCACGGCCTGGCTCATCGGGGTTCAACGCGCCGGCCGTAGGCGAGTGAGCATCGTTCTGCCGACCGGGGCGCAGCTCGCCGCCTGCGGCTGTCTCGCGCAGCTCGACGGGACTCACGCCGCCACTCGCGGCACGGCGTGGCTCATCGGGGTTCAACGCGCCGGCCGCAGGCGAGTGAGCCTCGTTCTGCTGGCCGGGGCGCAGCTCGCCGCCTGCGGCTGTCTCGCGCAGCTCGACGGGACTCACGCCGCCACTCGCGGCACGGCGTGGCTCATCGGGGCTCAACGCGCCGGCCGCAGGCGAGCGAGCCTCGTTCTGCCGACCGGGGCGCAGCTCGTCGGGGGTCATGCCGCCACCCGCTCTCGGAAGGCCAGGGCCGAGCCGACCTGGTCTGTGCCTGGACTTGGCTCGCCGTCCAGGTCGGCCAATGTCCAGGCGATCCTCAAACACCGGTCGGCTCCGCGACCGCTCAATGCTCCGCGTTCCATCGCGCGGTCGAGCAGGGCTGTCGCGTCGTGGGCCAAGGCGAACTGCCGTCGGAGGGCCGAGCCGGGCACCTCCGAGTTGGACAGCCAGCCGTGCTCACGCCATCGGAATGCCGCACGTTCGCGCGCCTCGAGCACTCGTCCGCGGACGGCTTCCGACGATTCCGCCGCTCCGGTGTCGTGCGCGCTGATCGCGCTCAACGGCCGTAGCCGCACTCGCAGGTCGACACGGTCCAGCAGCGGTCCGGAGAGCCGGGCGAGGTAGCGACGGCGGGCAGTCGGTGAGCAGACGCAGTCGGCTTCCTTCGGCGGGGCGCACGCACACGGGTTGGTCGCCAGCACGAGCTGGAACCGCGCCGGGTAAGTGATGGAACCCTTGACCCGGGCGATGCGCACCTCGCCCTCTTCCAGCACGGTCCGCAGCGACTCGAGGCACTGCGCACCGAACTCGCAAACCTCATCGAGGAACAGCACGCCGCGATGGGCGCGGCTGATCGCGCCGGGTGACGCGATTCCGCTGCCGCCGCCGATCAACGCCGCGATGGAGATCGAATAGTGCGGGTCCACGAACGGCGGCACCACGACCAGCGGCGAGGACTTCGACAGCGAGCCGTCGACCGAGTGCACCGCCGTGACCTCCAGCGACTCCTCCGGTGACAGCCGCGGCAGCAGACCGGGCAGTCGTTTCGCCAGCATCGTCTTGCCCACTCCGGGCGGTCCGGTCAGCAGCAGGTGGTGCCCACCCGCCGCGGCGACCTCGAGGGCCCAGCGCGCCTCCGGCTGGCCGACGACGTCGGCCAGGTCCGGTGCCGGCGGCAGGAGCGTCGGACCCGGTGGTTCCGGACGTGCCAAGTCGGCTTCGCCTTTGAGCCAAGCCACCAGGTCGCGCAGATGACACGCGCCCACGACGTCGATTCCGTCGACGAGCGCCGCCTCACTCAGGGAATCCATCGGCACGACGGCTCGCTCGTAGCCGGCTGTGCGCGCCGCGAGCAGGCCCGGCAGGATGCCGCGGACCGCGCGGATCCGGCCGTCCAAGGCGAGTTCGCCGAGCAGCACACTGCCGAGCAGCCGGGTCGCGGGCACGGCGCCTGTCGCCGCGAGCACGGCCGCCGCGATCCCGAGGTCGTACGCCGAGCCGACCTTCGGCAAGTTGGCGGGAGACAGACCCAGGGTCACCTTTCCGTCGGGCCAAGGCTGACCGGAGTTGCGCACCGCGGAACGGACCCGATCTTTCGCCTCGCGCAGTCCCGCGTCGGGGAGTCCGACGAGCGTGACCCGGCTCAACCCGCCGCCCAGGTCGGCTTCGATCTCGATGACCCGGCCGTCGATGCCCAGGAGAGCAGCCGACCAAGCCTTGGCGATGGGCATCAGAACGCCGCCTCGATGTGCTGGACGCGGGGGCGCTTGCCCGGCTCGGCGAGGATCGTCACCACGTCGTAGCGGACCTGGCACCAGCCGATGCGGAACTCGCGCAGCCAGCGTTGCGCGGCCCGGCGCACGCGGCCGGCCTTCTCCTCCGTGACGGTCTCCGATGGCAGGCCGAACTCGGTGCCGGTGCGGGTCTTGACCTCGCAGAAGACCACTCGCGTGCGGTCGGTGAGGATGAGGTCGATCTCGCCTTCGCGGCAGCGCCAGTTGCGGCCCAGCAGGACGAGGCCGCGGTCCTGCAGGTGCCGGGAGGCCAGATCCTCTCCCCACGCGCCCAGGTCGCGGCGGTGTCTTGCGAGCTGGTCGGTGCCCGTCATCGTGTTCGCCCCTCGTCGGTGCGCCGGTCACCGGGGCGGTCCCGGCGATCACGGTGCGTGTGCGTTTGACGATGCCAGCGCACGAGGCGGCGAAACCAGACCGAAAACGCCGGCCTGTGGACAACCGGGGGTATGTGGACAACGGTCCACGGAACGCGGCGAACAGCGCGAAACTGTCGGACCGCTGTGCTAAGGCGGCCAGGGCAGAACGAAACCGCGCCGGCTCGTCGAGGACGAACCGGCGCGGGTGAAGGACAGCTCAGCCCGAGAACGGGCCGTCTTCGGGCAGCCGGAGATCCGGCTTGTCGAGCTCCTCGACGTTGACGTCCTTGAACGTGATGACGCGGACGTGCTTGACGAAGCGGGCCGGGCGGTACATGTCCCAGACCCACGCGTCGGACATGCGGACCTCGAAGTACACCTCGCCGCCGCCGTCGCGGACCTGGACGTCGACCGCGTTCGCCAGGTAGAACCGCCGCTCGGTCTCCACCACGTACGAGAACTGACCCACTATGTCGCGGTACTCGCGGTACAGCGAGAGCTCCATCTCGGTCTCGTACTTCTCGAGATCCTCTGCGCTCATGAAATCCGCGCCCCTCCTCGGGATCGTGCTGCTGCTCCGCCGGCGGAGCGTTCATTGTGACCCACACCCGCGGCCGGGGCATGCAGCGGCAGGCTGAGTTGTGGCTCGAGTGCTTCGTCGAGGACCGCGGCCAGGCCCGCGGCGGACCCCGTCTCGACGGCCTTTTCCAGCGCCGCGTAGGTCAGCAGGACCGGTCGCGCGGGCCGCACGCCGTGCTTGACGGCCACCGTCGCGACGTTCGTGTACGACCAGCGGTGGACGTCGCTGGGCCCGTGTTCGCGCAGCGCCGCCAGGTGGTCGGACGTGCTGTAACCCTTGTGCACGTCGAAACCGTAGTGCGGGAAGTCGTCGTGGTAGCCCGCCATGATGCGGTCGCGCGTCACCTTCGCCAGCACCGACGCGGCCGCGATGCACGCCACCGAACGGTCGCCCTTGATCACCGCCGCGTTCGGGGCCGTGAGGCCCGGGACCCGGAAACCATCGGTGAGGATGTAGCCCGGGGACACGCGCAACGCCGCCGCGGCGCGTCGCATGCCCTCCAGGTTCATCACCCGGATGCCGTAGAGGTCGACTTCGGCGGTGGGGATGACGATCACGGAGTAGTCGACGGCCCGGGCGAGGACCAGGTCGTAGACCCGGTCGCGCGCCTTGGCCGTCATCAGCTTGGAGTCCGTCAGCTCGGTCAGCTTCGCCGCGTCGCCCTGCTTGAGCACGCAGGCCGCGACCACCAGCGGCCCCGCGCACGCCCCGGCGCCGGCTTCGTCCACACCGGCGACCGGGCCGAGGCCACGGCGGTCGAGCGCGCCCTGCAGACCCCAGAAGAGGTCGCCGCGCACCACGGCCCGCGGCGGCCGGATCGGCTCGGCCGCGGTGAGGGGAACGGGAAGAGTCAAGGCTGGATCACCCGTCTGCCGGCACGGATCGGGGTGGCTAGCGTTTCCGCCCGGCCGCCCGGCGCAGTCCGGACTTGAGCTTGCGCCCGACGAAGAGCGCCGGCCAGGCCGCCGCGATGCCGGCCCCGAGCGGAAGACCGCTCTGCCACCCCGGCGCGCCGAGCGCCGCCGGCTGGGCCGCTTCCTGCGCGTTGTAGTCGGTGATGCCACCCCACCGGCCCGGCGGCAGGACGATGATCCGCGCCTTGCCGATGATGTTGTCCACGGGGACCGCGCCGTTCACGCCGCCGCCGCCCTGGAACCGGGAGTCGTCGGAGTTGTTGCGGTTGTCGCCCATGACCCAGACCGTCCCGGCGGGGACCTTGACCGGCTCGAAGGCGCGCTCGTTCTGGTTGGACGGGTCTTCCCAGTGGACGTACGGCTCGTCGAGCCCCTTGCCGTCCACCACGACCCGGCCCTGCGTGTCGCAGCACTGGACGGTCTGGCCGCCGACCGCGATCACGCGCTTGACGAAGTCGCGCTCGTCCGGTGGGGCGAACCCGACCAGCGAGCCGAGACCGCGCAGGCCCTGGACGATGATGTTGCTCGACTCCTGCGGCGCGATCTCGTTGTTGACCCACGCCGGCGGACCCTTGAACACGATCACGTCGCCCGGAGAGGGCTCGGTGAAGTCGTAGGTGACCCGATCGACGAGGATCCGGTCACCGGTGCAGCCAGGGCACCCGTGCAAGGTGGCCTCCATGGATCCCGAGGGGATCATGAAGACCTTCGCGAGGAACGTCTGGATCAGGATCGTGAGCACCAGGGCGATCACGAGCAGGATCGGCAGTTCCTTCCAGAACGACCGTTTCTTGGCGGGCTTGGCTCGCCGCCGTCGGGATCCCCCGCGCTCCTCGGAGCGGGACCGCCTGGGCTGGTCCTCCTCGGAGCGATCGGGGTCATCCTCAGGAGCGTTCTGGGACACGGGTTCGGCCACGTCGTCAGGCTACCGGTAACCGGGTTGTGACTCAGTTAGCCGAGGCCGTCTCGCGGTTCTCGCGGCGCTCCTTGATCTTGGCCTTCTTGCCGCGCAGGTCGCGCAGGTAGTACAGCTTCGCGCGCCGCACGTCACCGCGCTTGTGGACCTCGACCTCGGCCACGTTCGGCGAGTGCACCGGGAAGGTGCGCTCCACGCCGACGCCGAAGGAGACCTTGCGAACGGTGAAGGTCTCCCGGATGCCGCCGCCCTGACGGCGGATCACGACGCCCTGGAAGACCTGGTTGCGCTCACGGTTGCCCTCGATGACGCGGACGTGCACCTTGAGCGTGTCGCCCGGGCGGAAGGCCGGGATGTCGGAACGCAGTGACTGCTTGTCCAGCGCGTCCAGGGTGTTCATCGGTGGTCCGTCCTCGTCTTCGTATGGCTTGCGTACACGTCCCTGGGCGCGCAATGGTGCAGCTGCGGGCGACCCAAGGGGGCTGCTGGCGGGCTCGTGGACGACGAGGTCCACTCACGCCAACCTGTCAAGTATTACAGACGCTGTCCCGCGTCAAGTAACCGGCCTACGCCTGCTCAGGGTCCAAGCCCTCCAGGACCCCGCGATCGCGCTTGTCGAGGCTACCTTCCGGCAGCCTCGCCAGGAGATCCGGGCGGCGGGTAGCGGTGCGTTCCAGGGCCTGGTCGCGCCGCCAGCGGTCGATCAGGGCGTGGTTCCCGGACCGCAGCACGTCCGGCACGGGCAGCTCCCGCCACACCTCGGGACGCGTGTAGCTGGGTCCTTCGAGCAGGCCGTCGGAGAACGAGTCTTCGGCCGCGGACCGCGAGTTCCCCAGCACACCGGGCAGCAGCCGGACGACGGCCTCGACCATGACCAGCACCGCCGCCTCGCCGCCGACCAGGACGTAGTCGCCGATCGACACCTCGTCGACCGGCATCCGCTTGGCGGCGTCGTCGACGACGCGCTGGTCGATGCCCTCATACCGGCCGCACGCGAAGACCAGATGTTTTTCTGAAGCGTAGGCGTGCGCGAGCTCCTGGGTGAACGGCCGGCCGGCCGGGGTCGGCACGACCAGCCGGGTCTCCGGACGGCAGACGTCGTCCAGCGCCGGGCCCCAGATCTGCGGTTTCATCACCATGCCGGGCCCGCCGCCGTACGGCGCGTCGTCGACCGCGCGGTGCACGTCGTGGGTCCAGTCGCGCAGGTCGTGCACGCCGACCTCGATCAGGCCGCGGTCGATGGCCCGGCCCAGCAGCGCGGCGCGCAGCGGGTCGAGGTACTCGGGGAAGATCGTGACGACGTCGATGCGCATCTCAGGCGTCCAGGAGCCCTTCCGGGGGGTCGAGCACGACCCGGCCGCCGTCGACGTCGACCGTGGGGACGATCGCGCGGACGAACGGCACCAGCACCTCGCGGCCGTCGACGTCGAGCTCGAGCAGCTCGCCCGCCGCCGAGTGGACGATCTCGACGACCTTGCCGACGACCGTGCCGTCGAGCAGCTCGGCGCGGAGGCCGGCCAGCTCGTGGTCGTAGAACTCGTCGGGGTCGTCGGTCGGGGGCAGCGTGGCGGTGTCGGCGAGCAGGAGGGCGCCCCGCAGCGTCTCGGCGACGTCGCGGGTCAGGACCTCCTCGAAACGCACCAGCAGCCGCCCGCTGTGTTCGCGGGCGGCTGCGATGGTGAGTTCCCTTGTGCTGCCGTCACGCAGCTTGGTCGTCACGGCCGCACCGACGCGGAACCGCTCTTCCGGCGAGTCCGTGCGCACGTCCACCGCGAGCTCCCCGCGGATTCCGTGCGCCTTGGCGATGCGACCGACTACGACGTCCATGACCGGTCCGAAACTGGGATCAACGGTCGGTGTCGACGACGTCGACGCGGACGCCGCGACCACCGATGCCACCCATGACGGTGCGCAGGGCGGTCGCCGTGCGACCACCCCGGCCGATCACCTTGCCGAGGTCGTCGGGGTGCACGTGCACCTCGAGCGTGCGGCCACGACGCGTGGTCAGCAGCTCGACCCGGACCTCGTCCGGGTTGTCGACGATCCCGCGCACCAGGTGCTCGAGGGAGTCAGCCAGAAAGCTCACTCGGCCTTCTCACCCTCGGCGGCTTCGGCCTTCTCGGCCTCGGCCTTCTTGGGAGCGGACTTCTTCTTCGGCGTGGTGGCCTCGGCGGAGGGCTCCTCGCCGGCCGCGGCCAGTGCCGCGTTGAACAGGTCCTGCTTGGACGGCTTCGGCTCGGCCACCTTCAGGGTGCCCTCGGCGCCCGGCAGGCCCTTGAACTTCTGCCAGTCACCGGTGATCTCGAGCAGACGCTGGACCGGCTCGGTCGGCTGCGCGCCGACACCCAGCCAGTACTGGGCGCGCTCGGAGACGACCTCGATGAGGCTCGGCTCTTCCTTCGGGTGGTACTTGCCGATCGTCTCGATGGCCTTGCCGTCCCGGCGGGTGCGCGCGTCGGCGACGATGATGCGGTAGTACGGCGCACGGATCTTGCCGAGGCGCTGCAGCTTGATCTTGACGGCCACGGGTGTGGGTACTCCTCGTATCTCTCTGATGCTGGGGTGGGCACTCGCGAGCCGAGTGGGGACACGGACGCGGGCACCCGAAGGTCAGGAGCTTTCGCGCGGTGAGAGGGTCCGGCGGAAGCAAGCAGTGACTCATTCTGCCAGACGGCCCCCGCGCACCGGGAAAGAGGCCTGGCTAGCGGCTCAGAACGAAGCCACTCCGAGCGCGCCGAGCAGGATGGTGAGCGCCGGCAGGAAGTTGTTCACCTGGTGCGCGACGATGCTCGCCGGCAGCCGTCCGGTGACGAGCCGCGCCAGCCCGATCGGCACCGCGATGACCAGCAGCAACGTCGTGCGCAGCGGCTCGAGGTGGCTGGCCGCGAACACCGCCGTGCACAGCAGGAACGCCGCGACACGGCCCCAGCGCTCGCTGCGCCACTGCAGCTGTTCGGCCGCGCCCCAGAGCAGGCCGCGGTAGATGATCTCTTCGCAGATCGGCCCGAGCAGCCACAGGTAGACGAACATCACGATGGCCGCCGAGATCGACATCTTCCGGTCCTCGACCAGCGCGCTGATCGCCGACGTCGCGTTGGCGTTGCCGACCAGCTGCGTCCACAGGTAGGCGCCGAGGGTGGTGAAGACGAGCCCGACGCAGCCGAAGCGGAACCCGGTCTTCACGTCGGCCCAGCGCCACTCGATCCGCAGGTCGATCACGGGCCCGTTGCCGCGCACGTAGGTGATCAGGACCGCGACGCCGGCCGCGATCATCGTCGGCAGCATGGTGCCGAGCAGCACGACCCGGATCGGCAGCGGGCCGGGGCCGGTGTCGCCGACCAGCACCGACACGAACGCGGCCGAGGACAGCAGCACGGCCTCGACGAGCAGGAAGGCCCCGAAGCCCCATCGGTGCCGCCGCGCGGGCGGCAGGAACGCGGTCGCGGCGGGTTCCTCCGGCTCGGGGAACGGCGCGGCGTCGGGAGCCGGGTCCCGGGGCTGGGAAGTGGTCACGCGTTGCCCTCCGCGATCAGTCGGCTCCTGGTCCCGAGCCTAGCCGCCGGAGAGTGATCACACAGTATCCGTCCGACTACTGTCCATCGATCATCGCAACACTCTCAGTGCGCGACGAACAGCAGTACCGCCGGCGGCAGGTTGTTCGCCGCGTGGGCGATCACCCCGGCGCTCACCCGGCCGGACAGCTGCCGGGCCAGCCCGATCGCGATGCCCTGGCCGAACAGGGCGATCGTGCGAGTCGGCTCGCCGTGCAGCTGGGCGAAGACCAGCGAGGTGAGCAGGAGCACCACCCACGGCGGGACCCGGTGGAACTGCAGCGCGTTCCACAGCGTGCCGCGGACCAGCAGCTCCTCCGTGATCGGCGCGCCGGCGATGACGATCACCGCGGCGAGCACCAGCCAGACGGTGTCGCCGTCGAAGGTGTCGGCGAGGTCGCTCAGCGGGCTGTCGGAGACGTCGTCGGCGCCGTAGACGGCGATCAGGACCAGGTTGAGCCCGTAGCCGACGACCAGCGCGAGCGCGCCGCAGGCGAGGCCGATCCGGACGTCGCGCCAGGTCGGCTTGAGCCCGAAGTCCGCGCGCAGCCCCTCCCCCCAGCGCCACGAACCCACCGCCGGGCCGAGGCCGAGCAGGAGGTTGGGCACGAACGCCAGGAGCAGCAGCGGGCCGATGTCGTGCAGCTCGAGGGGGTCGAACTCGCCGACGTTGCGGTTGACCGCGGCGGCGATGATCAGGTTGATCAGGTAGTAGCCGGCGATCCCCGCGAAGAACGCCGCAAAGCACCAGTGCGCACCCAGCACGCGCCGTGCGCCGTCGTCGTCCGTCACGCGCCCCACGCTAAAGTGCCGCTCCCGCAAGGAAAACGGCGGGGTCTACGCGTACACGACGCCGCCGAGCACGATGTGCTCCGGGTGCCGAAGGACGCCCAGGTCATCGCGCGGGTCGCTCGCGTAGACGAGCAGGTCGGCCGGTGCGCCGTCGGCGATGCCCGGGTGGCCGAGCCAGTCGCGGGCGGCCCAGGACGCGCTCGCGAGAGCCGCCTCGCGGGTCATGCCCACGCGGTGCAGCGCCTCGATCTCGTCGACGAGCCGGCCGTGCTCGACCATGCCACCAGCGTCACTGCCGGCGAAGACGCGTACGCCCGCTTCGATGGCCGTCGCGACCATCTCGCCGACGCCGGCGTGAAGCGCGCGCATGTGGTCCGCGTACGCCGGGTACTTGCCCGCCTTGTCCGCGATGCCCGGGAAGTTCTCGATGTTGATCAGCGTCGGCACCAGCGCGACATCGGTGCGCGCCAGCTCGCCGAGCTGGTCGGCGCTCAGGCCGGTGCCGTGTTCGAGGCAGTCGATGCCCGACGCGATGAGCCCGGGCAGCGCGGCTTCGCCGAACACGTGCGCGGTGACGCGGGCGCCGTGGTCGTGCGCGACCTTGACGGCTTCGGCGAGGACGTCGTCCGGCCAGAGCGGCGCGAGGTCGCCGGCGCCGCGGTCGATCCAGTCGCCGACCAGCTTGACCCAGCCGTCGCCGTCACGAGCCTGCTCGGCGACGGCGTCCGGCAGCTGCGAGGGATCGTCCAGCTCGATGCCGAGCCCCGGGATGTAGCGCTTGGCCAGCGCGAGGTGCTTCCCGGCGCGGATGATCGTCGGCAGGTCGGCGCGTCGCTGCAGCGGCCGGACGTCGATCGGCAGGCCGCAGTCGCGGATCAGCAACGTGCCCGCGGCGCGGTCGGCCAGCGCCTGTTCGGTCGCCTCTTCGAGCGAGACGGGCCCGCCGACGCCGATGCCGGGGTGGCAGTGGGCGTCGACCAGACCGGGCACCAGGAAGACGTCCCGGCCCAGCGTCTCGGCGTCCGGCACCGGCTCGAACGAGATCCGGCCGCCGGTGATCCAGAGTTCCCCGGGCTCGCCGCCGGGCAGGACCACCCCGGCGGCGTGGAGCGCGGTGCTCAATTGTCCTTGGGGTTCTTCGGCAGCTTGAACTTCGTCGGGTCGAAGCCCGGGACGTCGTTCATGCCGCCCAGCTTCGAGAGGTCGGGCATGCCGCCCGGCATCTGACCGCCCGGGGGCAGCATCGGCATGCCGCCCGGGAAGCCGCCGCGGACCTTGGGCTGCGTCGGGCCGCGGCCCTTCTTGCCCTTCTTGCCCTTGCGCGTCTTGGAGCCGCCCCCGCCGCCGAAGCCGAACCGGCCGGCCATCTGGGCCATCATCTTGCGGGCCTCGAAGAACCGGTTGACCAGGTCGTTGACCTCGCGGACGGAGACGCCGGAGCCGTTGGCGATGCGCAGCCGGCGCGACCCGTTGATCATCTTCGGGTTGTCGCGCTCGGCGGGCGTCATGCCGCGGATGATCGCCTGCAGCTTGTCGAGGTGCTTGTCGTCGACCTGGGCCAGCTGGTCCTTCATCTGGCCGGCGCCGGGGAGCATGCCGAGCAGGTTGCCGATCGGGCCCATCTTGCGGACCGCGAGCATCTGCTCGAGGAAGTCCTCCAGGGTGAGCTGGCCGCTCGACAGCTTCGCCGCGGCCTGCTCGGCCTGGTCCTGGTCGAAGGCCTGCTCGGCCTGCTCGATCAGGGTCAGCACGTCGCCCATGCCGAGGATCCGCGACGCCATCCGGTCGGGGTGGAAGGTGTCGAAGTCCTCGAGCTTCTCGCCGTTGGACGCGAAGAGGATCGGCTGGCCGGTGACCTCGCGGACGCTCAGCGCGGCACCACCGCGGGCGTCGCCGTCGAGCTTCGTGAGCACGACGCCGGTGAAGCCGACGCCGTCGCGGAACGCCTCGGCCGTGGTCACGGCGTCCTGGCCGATCATCGCGTCGACGACGAACAGGGTCTCGTCCGGCTGGACGGCGTCGCGGATGTCCGCGGCCTGCTTCATCAGCTCTTCGTCGACACCCAGGCGGCCCGCGGTGTCGACCACGACGACGTCGTGCTGCGCGCGCTTCGCCTCGGCGATGGCGCGGCGCGCGACGTCGACCGGGTCGCCGACGCCGTTGCCCGGCTCGGGGGCGAAGGTGACGACACCGGCGCGCTCGCCGACGACCTGCAGCTGCGTGACGGCGTTCGGGCGCTGGAGGTCGCAGGCGACCAGCATCGGCGCGTGGCCCTGCTTCTTCAGCCACAGCGCGAGCTTGCCGGCGAGCGTCGTCTTACCGGCACCCTGCAGGCCCGCGAGCATGATCACGGTCGGCGGGTTCTTGGCCAGGTTGAGCCGCCGCGTCTCGCCGCCGAGGATGCCGACGAGCTCCTCGTTGACGATCTTGACGACCTGCTGCGCGGGGTTGAGCGCCTGGGAGACCTCGGCGCCCTTCGCCCGCTCCTTGATCTTCGCGATGAAGGTCTTGACCACGCCGAGGGCGACGTCGGCCTCCAGCAGCGCGATGCGGATCTCGCGCGCGGTGGCGTCGATGTCGGCGTCCGACAGCCTGCCCTTGCGCGTGAGCGTCTGAAGGGCGGCTGTGAGCCGATCGGAGAGGGTGTCGAACACGGGTGTGCACGCTCCAGCTGGGTCGAGAGTGGCGCGCCGGACGAGGCCGGCCCTCCCGAGGGTAGTCGCTCCGGCTCCCCCGCCTCGCGGGTACGCGAAGGTCGCGCACGCGATTAGTACACAGAGGTGTACTACTTCGCGCGCGAGAACTCAGTAAAGTTGGCTTTACCTGCGGAAATTCAGTGGCGACAGCGGTCGCATTCAGTAAACATGCGTGTATGACTTCCGCGACCAGACCCCGTCCGTCACTCGCCGAACCGGCCACCGACGCCGACGAACCGGTCCCCCTGCGGCGCATCGCCGGCCTGTTCCGCCCGCACCGCGGACCCCTCGCCGCGCTGTTCTCGCTGATCGTGCTGCAGGCCGGCCTCGGCGTCGTCTCGCCGTTCCTGCTGCGCGAGATCCTCGACGACGCCCTGCCGCACCGCGACACGCTCCTGATCAGCCTGCTCGCCGCGGGGATGATCGTCTGCGCGGTCGGCAGCGGCTCCCTCGGCGTCGCCACCACCGGCCTGTCCAACACGATCGGGCAGCGGGTGATGAACGAGCTGCGCGTCTCGGTCTACGGCCACCTGCAGCGGATGTCCCTCGGGTTCTTCACCCGGACGAAGAGCGGCGAAGTGCTCTCGCGGGTGTTCAACGACATCGGCGGCGTCGACAACGTGATCACCACGACGGCGGGGTCCGTCGTGCAGAACGCGACCACGACGATCGCCATCACGGTCGCGTTGATCGTGCTGGACTGGCAGCTGGCGGCGCTCTCGCTGATCGTCGTGCCGCTGTTCCTGGCGTTCACGCTGCGGCTGGGCCGCAAGCGGCGGACGCTGGCCCGCGGCCGCACGCGGCGGATGGCCCGGCTGACCACGATGGTCGAGGAGTCCCTGTCGGTCACCGGCGTGTTGCTCGCCAAGACGATGGGCAACGAACGCGCGATGCGGGCGCGCTTCGGCGAGGAATCCAGGGAGATCGCGACGCTGGAACGCGCCGCCGCGCTGGCCGGGCGCTGGCAGATCGCGTCGCGGGGCATGAGCCTGACGGTGATCCCCGCGCTGGTGTACTGGATCGCCGGGCTCGCGCTGGCCGGCGGCGCGTCGCCGATCTCGCTCGGCACCGTCGTCGCCTTCACCAGCATGCTCAACCGGCTGGTCGCGCCGGCCACCGCGATGCAGACGATCGGGCAGAACGTGGCGACGTCGAAGGCGCTGTTCGGCCGGATCTTCGAGGTGCTCGACCTGCGGGTCGAGATCGCCGACAAGCCGGGCGCCACCGAGCTGGCGGTGCGTCGCGGCGACGTCGCGATGCGCGGGGTCTCGTTCCGCTACGACGAGGACGGCCCGCGGACGCTGCACGACATCGACCTGGACGTCCCCGCCGGCACCACCACCGCACTGGTCGGCTCGACCGGCTCCGGCAAGACGACGCTCGCCTACCTGGTCGCGCGGCTCTACGAGGTGGACGAGGGGTCCGTGGAGATCGACGGCACCGACGTCCGCGACGTCACGCTCGCCTCGCTGGCCGCCGGCGTCGGGCTGGTGTCGCAGGAGACGTACCTGTTCCACGACACCGTGCGGGAGAACCTGCGCTTCGCGAAGCCGGACGCGACCGACGACGAGATCGAGGCGGCGGCGAAGGCCGCGCACATCCACGACACCCTGGCCGGGCTGCCCGAGGGGTACGACACGGTCGTCGGCCAGCGCGGCTACCGCTTCTCCGGCGGCGAGAAGCAGCGGATGGCGATCGCGCGGATCCTGCTGCGCAACCCGCCGGTGCTCATCCTCGACGAAGCGACCAGCGCGCTCGACACCCGCACCGAACGCTCGGTGCAGGCCGAGCTCGACCGGCTCGCCTCGGGCCGCACGACGCTGACGATCGCGCACCGGCTGTCCACTGTGGAGCACGCCGACCAGATCGTGGTCCTGCACGAGGGCCGGATCGTGGAACGCGGGACGCACGAGGAGCTGCTGGCGCGCGACGGGCGTTATGCCCGGCTGGTCCGGGGAACCGCATAGCCTGGGGCCATGCAGCCCGAACCCGACGTCGCCGCACCGGTCAGCGCGGACACCGAGCTGGCCGACCTGGCCTGGCGGGTGCGCGAGGGCGTCGGGCGGCTGAACTGGCGGATGCGCGCCGAAAGCGACCCGAACGGCCCGGGCCCGGCGGTGCTGGCGGTGCTGAGCCGGCTCTACCGGGCGGGCACGCACACCCCGTCGGAGCTGGCGGCCGCGGAACGGCTGCAGCCGCAGTCGCTGACCCGGATCCTGGCTTGGGTGACCGGCCGCGAGCTGGTCACGCGCACCCCCGACCCGGCGGACGGCCGGCGGTCGCTGATCAGCATCACGCCGGCAGGACTGTCGGTGCTGCGCGAGTACAGCGTCCAGCGGGAGCGCTGGCTGGCGGCGGCGATGGAGTCGACGCTGTCCCCGACGGAACGGCAGCTGCTGAAGCTGGCGTCGGAGCTGCTGACCCGGGTGGCGGACGCCTGAAAGCCGCCGTGGAGACCCCTCGATCCCTCCACGGCGGCTTTCAAGACACCCCCTTCGTTCGCGCCGCCTCCCCGCGGTGCGACACGGGTTCCGGGAACGGACCGCTCCTCCGTCGGCCCGCCCCGGAACCCTGGTGCCCGGACGGCTCACCTCCCCAGGGGCCGTCCGGTTTCCCTCCCCCTCGCCTGCGGTCCGGTACCCGCTGGCAGGACGAAGTCTGCCGCGCCGGAGCACCCGCCAGCAGTGGGAGAACCCTCAATTACCCGTGGGTAGTAATACTCAGGACGTCTTCGCGCGGGTCGCGGCCCGCTTCGCCGTCGTACGCGCCTTCGCCGCCCTCGACGCGGCGGCCTTGGCCTTCGAGACGGCCGCGTTGCGCGCGTCCTCGGCTTCGGACGCCGACTCCTGCAGGGCCGCCAGCAACCGCGTGACGCCTTCTGCCTGCGCCGCCGCCGTCGGCTGGACGACTTCGGCGCCGTCGATCTTCGCCTGGACCAACGCCTGGAACGCCTCGCGGTAACGGTCGGGATAGCGGCCCGGGTCGAACTCGCCGGTCAGCTCCTCGACCAGGTTCACCGCGCGCCGCAGCTCACCCGGCCGGATGTCGACGTCGGCGTGCCGGAACGGGAAGTCGGGCGTGCGGACCTCGTCTGGCCACAGCATCGTCTCCAGCACGATCACCTGGTCGCGCACGCGCAGCGCGCCGAGCGTCTCGCGGCGGCGCAGCGCGACCGTGACCAGCGCGATCCGCCCGGACTGCTGCAGGGCCTCGCTGAACAGCACGTACGGCTTCGTGCCCGCCGGCTCCGGCTCGAGGTAGTAGCTCTTCGCGAACCAGATCGGGTCGACGTCGGCGAGCGGCGCGAAGCCGCGGATCGCGATCGTGCGGCCGGGCATCGGGAGCGACGCGAGTTCGTGGTCCGACAACAGCACGACGTCACCACCGGGCACGACGTACCCGCGGACCATCTGTTCGGGCGGCACCTCGGCGCCGTCGACCTCGCACACCCGCTTGACCCGGACGCGGCCGCCGTCGGCCTCGTGCACCTGGTGCAGCGGGATCTCGCGGTCCTCGGTCGCGCTGTACGCCTTCACCGGAATGGCGTAACTACCGAACCCGATCGTGCCCATCCACATCGCGCGCATGAGAGCCACCTCCGCAGCTCCAGGCTAGACAAGCGCCCGCGCGCCCCGACAGCTACAAACGGGTGTCAGGCGCGACGGACTCGCTCACACATTCGAACGACGGCGTGACCTCGCCGAGCGCTTCGGCCGCGCAGCGGGCCGCGATGGCCGCCTCGCGGAGCACCTCGGTGACCACCTCCACGTCCAGGGGCGGGGCCGCGGCGAGCGCGTCCGCACCGCCTTCGACGCGGGCGGCGAGGCCGGCGAGCGCGTGGGAGATGGCCTCCTGGCCCGCGATCAGGTGCGCGACGACGTCGGTGAGCTCGGTGGTCGTGGCGCCCGGGCCGCCGCAGCGCAGGCTCGCGGCGAGCTCTTCGGCGCAGGACCGCAGGTGGGTGGCGACGACCGTCGGCGGCAGCGTGAGGTCTTGCATCGCTCACCCCCTCCGGACGGCCAGATCAGCCATGGTGCCACCGCACCCGCCGTCATCGGAGGCGACACACCGCCGCTCGCTTATTTGACCGTTCGTTCTCGAATCGACTAGGGTTTCGATCATGTCCCGGGTCAAGGAGTTCGACGTCGACGAAGCCTGCGACGCCGCGCTCGCGCTCTTCCGGCGTCAAGGCTACGAAGCGACGTCGGTCAGCGACCTCGTCATGCACCTCGGCGTCGCGAAGGCGAGCCTGTACGCGACCTTCGGCACGAAGCACGACTTCTACGTGACGGCGTTGAAGCGGTACGCCGAGCGGACCGACACCCGGGTCATGGCCGAGCTGTCGAAACCTGGCTCGGGCGTGACGGCGGTGCGGCAGCTGCTCGACGGTTATGTCGCGGACATCCTGGGCGAAGACGGGCCCATCGGCTGCTTCGTCGTCAACGCGGCGATCGAGCTGCTCCCCCGCGATCCGGCGGTCGCCCGGATCGTGGAGCGCAGCTGGGACACGCTCGAAGTCGCCCTGACCATGGCGCTCGAACGCGCCAGGACCCAGGACGAGCTCCCCGGCGACAGCGACCCGGCGACGCTGGCGCGGTTCCTGCTCACCGTGCTCCAGGGACTGCGCGTCCTGGGCAAGGGCACGGACGCGGCGAGCCGGCTGGACGCGGCCGTCTCGCAGGCGATGCGCGTACTCATTCGAGAATGACCGGACCAGAAAGAAGGATGACATGGGGGCACGGTTCGCAGGCAAGATCGTCCTGGTGACCGGCGGAGGCTCGGGCATCGGGCTGGCGACGGCGAAGGCGTTCGCGGCCGAGGGCGCGACGGTCGTCGTCGCGGGCCGGGACGAGCAGCGGCTCGCGTCCGCGGTCAAGGAGATCGGGGACGCGGCGAGCGCGGTGACGGTCGACGTGACCGACTCGGCGGACGTGGCGCGGCTGGTCGAGACGGTCGTCGCGCGGCACGGCGGGCTGGACGTCGCGTTCAACAACGCGGGCGTCCTCGGGTCGCCGGCCCCGGTCGCCGACCTCGACGAAGACGGCTTCGCGGCGGTGATGGCCACGAACGTCACCGGGACCTGGCTGTGCCTGAAGCACGAGGTCGCGCACATGAGGGCGCACGGTGGCGGCGCGATCGTCAACATGGCGTCGAACATCGGCGCGCACGGACGGCTGCCGAACATGGCGGCGTACGCGGCGTCGAAGGCAGCGGTCAGCGTGCTGACCCGCACGGCGGCGCGCGACCACATCGCCGACGGCGTCCGCATCAACGCGGTCAGCCCGGGGGCGACCGACACGGACATGTCGCTGCGTCCCGGCGAGACGGGCGCGGACCGCGCGGCACGGCTCAAGAACGCGATCCCGCTGGGCCGGGTGGGGGCCACCGCCGAGGTGGCCGCCGCGGTGCTGTGGCTGGCTTCGGACGAAGCGGCCTTCACCGTGGGGCACGACCTGGTGGTCGACGGCGGCGCGACCGCCTGAGCGGTCCCACCCGCGCCCGCGGGTACTCGAGTGGCCGGAGTTCCTCCGGCGGGAGTTCACGACTCACGGTTGCGCATGGTGACGTTTCCCCTCTCCTGCTGGGACGGACCGGGTGTTCGGCGTGGTCAGGACTCGCGGTTGCGCACGGCGCGTCTCCTTCCGGACGTCGCGACGGGGTCGGCGTGGGTTCAGGACTCGCGGTTGCGCACGGGGCTCTCCTCTCGGGGCGGCGTGACGGGCGGGCGTGAGTTCAGGACTCGCGGTTACGCACAGCGCTCTCCTCTCGCGCGCGGTGACCAGCGGGGCATCGGTTCAGGACTCCCGGTTACGCACGGGCTTCTCCTTCCGGGCGACGTGACGGGCGGACGTAGGCTCAGGACTCGCGATTGCGCACGGGGCTCTCCTTCCAGGCGTCGCGACAGGTGGACGTCGGTCAGGACTCGCGATTACGCACAGGGCTCTCCTTTCAGGCGTCGGACTCGGATCGCCGCAGCTCAGGACTCGCGGTTGCGCACGGCACGTCTCCTCTCGGGCGTTCCAGCGGGGGACTCGGCGGCTCAGGATTCGCGGTTGCGCATGACGGCCTCCCTCCGGCGTCGGCGCGGACGGCGGTCGGGGCGTCAGGATTCGCGGTTGCGCATGGCGACCTCCCTTCGCTGCTCCGAACGTGTGGCAATCGTCGATCGCCGTCGCCCGATGTGGTGAAGTGGACGCGGATCGTCGGATCACCCAGGGGAGTTGCACCCGCCTTGAGTATGGACGGCGCCCGTCCGGCCGAACCCCGCGTGGGCCGGATCCGTGGGGCGCTTCTCCCTGCTCACTGGACGCTCTGGCGCCAGCGCGGATCGCTGATCTTCTACTGCTTCCTCGTCGAGTCGGTGGCGCTCGTGGCCACCGTCTGGACCGCCGCCGTGGTGCCCGTCCACTCGTGGGATCTGGTCGTCTTCGGCGTCCTCGTCGCCCTCGGTGTGCTGCAGGCGGAACTCGGCCGGCAGATCGAGCGCGTCCGGCGGCTGGTGTCCGACACCCCGCACATCAACCTGACGTCGGTCTGGACGTTCGCCGGCGTGCTGCTCCTGCCGCCCGCGCTCGTCACGGCCCTGATCGCCGTCCTCTACCTGCACCTGGCGACGCGCAGCCTCGCGCGGATGAAGCGCGTCCCGCCGTTCCGGACCACGCTGAACGCGACGCTCGTCGTCATCACCTGCTACTCGGCCGAGTTCGTGCTCGCCCGGCTCGGCGTCGGCGACATGTACGCGGCATTGACGGCGGGCTGGCGCGGCATCACGGCCATCGCGCTGGCCGCGGTGACGTACTTCCTGGTCGCGGCGATCACGATCGTCCCGGCGCTGACGATCACCAAGCGCACGATCAAGGCGTTCTTCGGCGGCCTCGGCGACAACCTCCTCGAGGTCGCGACGCTCTGCCTGGGCCTGCTCACGGCGTTGACGCTGGCGACGCTGCCCGCGCTCGCCGTCGCGATCGTGCCGCCGCTGCTGGTGCTGCACCGGGCGGTGCTGATCAAGCAGCTGGAGATCGCCGCGACGACCGACGAGAAGACGGGCCTGTTCAACACGACCGGGTGGCATCTGCTCGCTTCGCGCGAACTGGCCCGCGCCCAGCGCAGCTCACGGAGCACGTTCGGCGTCCTGATGATCGACCTCGACTACTTCAAGCTGATCAACGACGCGCACGGTCACCTGGCGGGCGACACGGTGCTGCGCGCGGTCGCGGCGACGATCAAGAGCGCGGTACGCGACTACGACTCGGTCGGCCGCTTCGGCGGCGAGGAGTTCGTGGTCCTGCTGCCGGACATCGGCCCGGCGGCGGTGCTCGCGGTGGCCGAGCGCGTCCGGTCGGCGATCGAGTCGCTGAAGGTCGAGTACGAGGACGGCAGCCACCTCCGCGTGATCGACGCCCTGTCGGCCTCGATCGGCGTCGCGACGTACCCGGACGGCGGCACGGCCGTCGAACGCCTGCTGCAGGCCGCGGACAAGGCCCTGTACCGAGCCAAGGACGCGGGCCGCAACCGGGTCGTCGACGGCACCGCCACCGCCTGACCCACTCCCCCATTTCCCGCCCCTGACCTGACGACTTGTCAGATTTGCTCGGCTGAGCTAAATTTTGCTCATGCGAGCAAGAACGTTCACCGAGTCCGGCCGGCGGGCCCAGATCGTGCGGGCGGCGATCGAAGTGATCGCCGAGGAGGGCTTCGCCAAGGCGTCGTTCAGCCGGATCGCGAAGCAGGCGGGTCTGTCGAGCACCGGCATGATCAGCTACCACTTCAAGGGCAAGGACGACCTGCTCGCGGCGTGCGTCACGGAGATCGAAGAGATCACCGGGGCGTTCATGGGGCCTCGCATCGACGCCGCCGTCGGGCACGTCGCGCAGCTGCGTGCCTTCGTCGAAGCGAACGTCGAGCTCGTCGGCGAGCACCCGGCCGAAGTCCGCGCCCTGATCGACCTGGTGAAGAACGCCGGCTCGCAGAGCCCCGGCGTCAACGGGCGGCTCGCGCTGTTCGAAGAGCACTTCCGCACCGGGCACGCAGCGGGCGCGTTCGGCCCGCTCGACGCCCGGATCACCGCACTCGCCCTCACCTCCGGCCTCGACGCCGTCGTCGCGACGGCGGCCGCGGCCGGGCTGGCACCCACCGAGCTCACGCGCATCGGCCGTGAGCTCGCCGACCTCTACGTGCGGGCGACCGCACCCGAATCCACTGGGGAACCCGAATGATGATCGACGCGAAACCCGCTCCCGACGCCGGTCTGCGCCGCGTGATCCGCGCGAACGTCCTGACCGTCGTCTTCGAAGTGCTCATCCCGATGGCCTTGTTCTACGGCCTGCGCGCCGCCGGCGTCGACCAGTGGTGGGCGCTGATGGCCGGCGTCCTCTTCGCCGCGCCGTACGTGGTGTGGACGATCGTGCGCAACCGGAAGGTCGACCTCGTCGCCCTCGTGACGCTGAGCGTCATGGTGCTGTCGGTGGTGCTGGGCCTGCTCTCGGACGACCCGCGCACCCTGGTGATCCGCGAAGGGTGGACCGCCGCGCTGGGTGGCGTGTTCGGCGCGTGGATGCTGGTCTCGGTGTTCGTCGGCCGGCCGGCGCAGCTGACGCTCGGCCGCACGATCGCCGAGGTCAAGCGCGGCGCCGAGGGCGCGGAGGCGTGGGTGAGCCGCTGGGACACCGACGCCCGGTTCCGGCGCGGCCTGCGGATCAACACGGCGGCCTGGGGTGCGGTGCTGCTGGCCGGCGCGGTGCTGCACATCGTGCTCGTCTACACGCTGCCCATCGACCTCATCGCGCTGGTCACCAACGTGGCGTGGTTCGGCGCGCTGGGGCTCCTGATCGTCTGGCACCTCTGGTACCTCAAGAAGGAGAACCTCGATGCCTGACGTCCTGGTCGCGGGCGCCGGCCCCACCGGCCTGCTGACCGCGTTCGAACTCGAGCGCGCCGGGCTCGACGTGCTGGTCCTCGAACGCGACGCCCGGCCCACCACGCAGTCGAAGGCCCTCGGCCTGCAGCCCCGGTCGGTCGAGGTGCTGGCCGACCGCGGCCTGCTCGCCGCGATCGAGCCCCACGTGGCGGCGAAGCTGCCCGCCGGGCACTTCTCGGGCTTCCCGATCGACTACACCGACCTGCCGACGCGCTTCCCGTACCAGCTCGGCGTCGAACAGGTCCACGTCGCGGCGGCGATCGAGGCGCGCCTGCGCACCCCGGTGCTGCGCGACGCGGCCGTCACCGCAGTGGCGCAGGACGACGAGGGCGTCACCGTCACCGCCGGCGAGCGCGAGCACCGGGCGGAGTGGCTCGTCGCCGCCGACGGCGGGCACAGCGCGGTCCGCACGCTGCTGGGCGCCGCCTTCCCCGGCAGCCCGGCGCGGATCTCGCTCGTCGTCGCCGACGTCACGCTGGCGGCCAAGCCCGCCGGCCTGGCCGACGCCTGGCAGCTGCCGTCGTCGGCGTCGGGGTACCTGCTCCCGCTGTCGGGCGGTCGCTACCGGACGATCGTCTTCGGCGAGGAGCAGCAACGGCTCGGCCGCGGCGAACCGGTCACGGACGGCGAGCTGCAGCGGGCCCTGACCGCCGCGCACGGAGCGGGCATCGAGGTGGGCGAAGTGCTGTGGGCGTCACGCTTCGGCGACGCGTCCCGGCAGCTCGAGCGCTACCGCCACGGCCGGGTGCTGTTCGCCGGCGATGCCGCGCACGTCCACCTCCCGGTCGGCGGCCAGGGGCTCAACCTGGGCCTGCAGGACGCGGCGAACCTCGGCTGGAAGCTGGCCGCGACGGTCCGCGGCACCGCACCGGACGGCCTGCTCGACAGCTACCACGACGAGCGCCACCCGGTCGCCGCCCGCGTGCTGGTCAGCACCCGCGCCCAGGCGGTGCTCGGCGTACCCGACCCGGACGCGGCGGCCGTGCGCGAGGTCGTCACGGGGCTGCTGGCCGTCCCCGAGGCCCGCCGCGCCGTCGCCCTCGAGATCTCGGGCATCGGGCTGACGTACCCGGGGGTGTCGGGCCGCACCGAGGTTCCGGTCGCGTCCGACGGCCGTGCTGTGCTGATCGGCGCGGCGCTGCCCGCGGGCTGGGCCGACCGGGTCGAGCCGCGGTCCGGCGCCGAGCCGCGGCTCGTCCGGCCTGACGGTTACGTGGCGTGGTCCGGTGGCCCGGGCCTGGAAGACGCGCTGCACCGCTGGTTCGGCGCACCCGAGCACGCGGCCGCCGCTCGCTCGGCGAGCTGAGCCACCGGCTCGGCTCGGCTCGGCTCGGCTCGGCTCGGCTCGGCTCGGCTCGGCTCGGCTCGGCTCGGCTCGGCTCGGCTCGGCTCGGCTCGGCTCGGCTCGGGAAAGCCTGCCGGCCACCACGTGCCTGAGCCCTCGGCTCGGTTCACCCGATGTCGGGTGAACCGAGCCGAGGGCTCGCCGGCTCAGGAAACCGCGGCCACGATCGCCTGCTCCACCTCGCGCCGCCAGCCCGGCTCGATGCGGCCGCCGCGGGGCGTCACCGCGAACGAGTCCACCACCGCCCCGCCCAGCGTCGAGACCTTCGCCCAGCGGACCTCCGCGTTGCACCGGCGCAGCGCGCCCGCGACCCGGAACAGCAGGCCGATCCGGTCGGCGGCGCGCAGTTCGAGGACCACCGTGTCGGGGCCGCTCGTCTCGTCGTCGAACCAGAGCACCTTCGGCGCGACCGGGGCCGCGTCCGGCGAGCCGTAGTCGCGTTCCTTCGCCGCCAGCCGCTGGGTGAGCGGAAGGGTGCCGGCGACCGCGCGGGCGAACTGCTCGCGCAGCAGCGTCGCGTCCGGCAGCGAGCCGAACTTCGGGGACGCCGTGAAGACGCCGGCGCGCCCGCCGTCGTGGCCGCGCAGCACCGCCGAGTGCACTTCCAGGGAGTTCAGCGCCAGCACGCCTGCCGCCGGTGCCAGGAGCTCCGCGCGGGCCGGCACGGCCAGCAGCACCGTGACGACCTTGCCCTGGGCGCTGATCCGGATCTCGCCGGTCCCCGAGGCCACGGCCTGGGCGACGAGCTCGCGCTGTTCGTCGTCCATCGGTTCGGGCGCGGTGAACCCCTTGCCGTGCAACACCTCTTCGCAACCGGTGACGAGCTGGGCGAGCAGCCGCGCCTTCCAGTCGGTCCAGACGCCGGGACCGGTGGCCAGCGAGTCGGCCTGGGTGAGCGCGTGCAGCAGCTCGACCAGGACGAGGTCGCTGTCCAAGGTCTTCACCACGCGCGCGACCGTCTCCGGCTCACTGATGTCGCGCCGCGTCGCGGTGTGCGGCAGCAGGAGGTGGTGACGGACCATCGCCGACACCGTCGCCGCGTCCGCCGGGCTCAGCCCGAGCCGCGTCGCGACCTGGAGGGAGATCTTGGCGCCCAGCTCCGAATGGTCGGCGTCGCGGCCCTTGCCGATGTCGTGCAGCAGCGCGCCGATCAGCAGCAGGTCCGGCCGTGGCACCGTGGTGGTCAGCTTGGCCGCCTCGACGCAGGTGCGCACGAGGTGCCGGTCGACCGTCCACTGGTGCACCGGCGAGCGCGGCGGCAGGTCGCGGACCGCACCCCACTCGGGGAACAGCCGGGCCCACAGGCCGGTCCGGTCGAGCGACTCGACGGCGTCGACCAGCCCCTCTCCCGCGCCCAGCAGCTCGACCAGGGCGTTCAACGCCTCGGGCGGCCACGGGGCCCGCAGCTCCGGCGCCGATTCCGCCAGCGCCTTGAGCGTGCCGAGCGCGATGGGCTTGCCCGTGCGCGCCGACGCCGCGGCGACCCGCAGCAGCAGCGCCGGGTCCTTCGCCGGGACGGCGTCACGGGCCAGGGAGACCTCGTTCCCGTGCAGTACCACGCCTTCGGCGAGCGGAGTGCGGGACGGCCGTCGCCCGAAGCGCGGTTTCGGCGGCTCCACAGTGGACCGGAGCGCGACGTCCAGCGCATACGCGATCGTGCGTCCCGCGCCGGAAAGCTTGCGGGCCAACGTGAAACGGTCGCCGAAGCCGAGTTCGGCGGCCACCAGCTCGGCCTCCGGCGCGGACAGGATATCCCGCTCGCGCCGGATCTCGCGCCGCAGCTCGGTGCGGACGTCGAGCAAGAGCTCCTTGGCTTCCAGGAGCTCTTCGCCGGGCCGCGCGGTGAGCTGCGCCGCGGCCAGTGCTTCCAGGACGGCGAAGTCCCGCAGCCCGCCCCGCCCGTGCTTGAGGTCGGGTTCGGCGGACTGCGCGATCTCGCCGCTGCGAGCCCAGCGCTGCCGGACCGACGCCGTCATGTCCGGGATCTGCTTGCGCGCGGTGCGGCGCCACTGGTCGCGCGCCGCGGAAACCAGCCTGCCGGTCAGCTCGGCGTCCCCAGAGAGGTGCCGGGCGTCGAGCAGGCCCATCGCCGTGCGAAGGTCCTCCGAAGCGACCTTCAGCGCTTCGCCGGGTGTGCGGACCGAGTGGTCCAACCCGACTTTCGCGTCCCACAAGGGATACCAGAGCGCGTCCGCGATCTCGCCGACCTTGCTGTTGCCGTTGTGCACCAGCACCAGGTCGAGATCGGAGAACGGCACCAGCTCCCGGCGGCCGAGCCCGCCCACGGCGACCAGCGCGACACCCGGTTCCGCGGTGTCGACGCCGGCCGCCGAAGCGCCCCTGCCCAGCCAGAACTCGTAGAGGTCGACCAGGGCCGCCCGCAGTGCGGACGCCCCCAGCCTCCCGTGCCTGCCCTCGAGCAAACGCTCGGTGGCCTTGACCAGTTCGCCCCCGTCGGCCATCCCAGACGCCTATAGAGCGTCCGTGCCGCGCTCACCGGTCCGTACCCGGATGACCGTCTCGACCGGCGTCACCCACAGCTTGCCGTCGCCGATCTTGCCGGTGTGCGCGGCCGTGGTGATGGCCTCGAGGACCTTCTCCACGTTGGTGTCGTCGGTGACGACCTCGATCTTCAGCTTGGCCACGAAATCCACCGAGTACTCGGCGCCGCGGTAGACCTCGGTGTGGCCCTTCTGCCGGCCGTAGCCCTGGACCTCGCTGACCGTCATGCCCAGCACGCCCAGCTGCTCGAGCGCGGAGCGGACGTCGTCGAGCGTGAACGGCTTCACAATCGCCGTGATGAGCTTCATGCCTTGCTCTCCTCGAGTTTCGCGGCCGGGGCGGTCTTGACCGGGATGGTGGACGGAGCGCCACCGCCGGACAACCCGGTGAAGTCGTACGCGCTCTCCGCGTGCTGAGCCTCGTCGATACCGGTGACCTCGTCCTCGGTGCTGACGCGGAAGCCGCCCGCCTTCTTGATCGCGAAGCCGATGATGAAGGACAGGACGAAGGAGTACGCGAGCACCGCACCGGCGGCCGCCGCCTGACGACCCAACTGGGTGAACCCGCCGCCGTAGAAGAGACCGTCGGCGCCGAGCGCGTTGACGCTCGTGGTGCCGAAGAAGCCGATCAGCAGCGTGCCGACGATACCGCCGACCAGGTGGACGCCCACGACGTCAAGGGAGTCGTCGAAGCCGAACTTGAACTTGAGCGAGATGGCCAGCGCACAGAGCACACCGGCGATCAGGCCGATCGCGATCGCCCCGAGCGGACTCACGAAACCACACGCCGGGGTGATGGCGACCAGGCCGGCGACCGCACCGGACGCCGCGCCGAGGGTGGTCGGCTTGCCGAACTTGAGCTGCTCCACGATCAGCCAGCCGAGGACGGCGGCCGCGGTGGCGACGGTCGTGTTGGTGAACGCGACGGCGGCGAGGTCGTTGGCGGCCAGCGCCGAACCCGCGTTGAAGCCGTACCAGCCGAACCACAGCAGGCTGGCGCCGAGCAGGACGAACGGCACGTTGTGCGGGCGGCCGGTGTCCTTCGGCCAGCCCTTGCGCTTGCCGAGCACGATCGCCAGCGCGAGACCCGCGGCACCGGCGTTGATGTGGACCGCGGTACCACCGGCGAAGTCGAGTGCCTTGAGGTTGTTGGCGATCCAGCCACCGACCGCGTTCTCACCGACGAAGCCGTTGAACGAGAACACCCAGTGCGCGACCGGGAAGTACACGACCGTCACCCAGACGACGACGAACAGCGTCCAGCCCCAGAACTTCGCGCGGTCGGCGATGGCGCCGGAGATCAGCGCGGGCGTGATGATGGCGAACATCAGCTGGAACATGACGAACGCGAGCACCGGCAGCGCGTCGGTGCCGGGCCACGCGACGGCGGGCGCCGAGTCGGTGGCGGCGACCGCGAAGCCGGCGAGCTTCCCGAAGGTGTTCTCCAAGCCGGCGAAGTGGAAGTTACCGACGAGGCCGCCGAAGGCGTCGTCCCCGAACGACATCGAGAAGCCGTACAGGGCCCAGAGCACCCCCACCACGGCCAGCGCGATGAAGTTCATCATCAGCATGTTCAAGACGCTCTTCGCGCGGACCATGCCGCCATAGAAGAACGCCAATCCTGGTGTCATGAGCATGACCAGCGCGGCGCTGGCCAGTACCCATGCGGTGTCTCCTGCGTTCAGCACATCGTCCTCCCGTGCCCTGGGTGTCCTGCGAAGGCAGTTTTGGCTCGCGGTGTTTCACGAGGCGGCGCGAGAGGTTTCGCCCGCGTGAACTGTCCGTGCCCGGTTGTTACGGCCAGGTTTCCCGGGACGTGTCCTGGAGTGTCCGGTTGCGTTACGTCGTGGTCGAATATCCCCATGACCTCGAGTGACCACGGGAATGACCCACTGCCACCAAGGGTCGTGGAAGCGTTGCGCTGTTCGGTGTGCGGCGCTCCGTTGGGGGCCGTAGATCGCACACTGCGTTGCGCGCAGGGTCACTCGTTCGATCTAGCTCGACAGGGTTACGTGAACCTGTTGCACGCGCGAATCCCGGCCGGGACGGCGGACACGGCACCGATGGTCACGGCCCGCGCGGACTTCCTGGCATCGGGCGCGTACCGGCCGCTCGCGGACGAACTGGCCCGCGTGTGCGCGGAGGCCGAGGGTCTCGTGATCGACGCGGGCGCCGGAACGGGCTACTACCTGGCGCACGTCCTGGAGGCGGCCCCGCGCAGCTTGGGGTTGGCGCTGGACGTCTCCGCGGTGGCGTTGCGGCGCGCGGCCCGCGCCCACGACCGGCTGGGGGCGGCGGTGTGGAACCTGTGGGAGCCGTGGCCGGTGGGCGACGAGGTGGCGTCAGTGGTGCTGAACGTCTTCGCGCCGCGCAACGGGCCGGAGTTCCACCGCGTCCTGCGACCCGGGGGTCTGCTGACGGTCGCGTCCCCGGCTCCGGACCACCTCCGCGAGCTGGGCGACCTGGTGTTGTCGGTCGACGATCGCAAGGCCGAGCGCCTGGACGCCACCCTCGGCGAGTACTTCGCCCGCACCGGCCGGACGGAGGTCCGCCGGACGGCGCAGCTCACCCCCCAGCAGATCCGCCAGGCGGTGGAGATGGGCCCGACGGCATTCCACCTGGACCGCGGCGACCGCCGTGCCCGGCTGGACGCGCTGACCGAGCCCCAGTCGGTGACGGTGTCCTTCACGGTCGCCACCTACCGGCGGCTGTGAAGGCGTGTTGGAAGGCTCCGCAGTCGTCGATCTCACCGGCCCCCGTCGCCAAGGTCTGGAAGGCTGGGTGACGTGAAGCCCGACTGGACCGCGCCCGCGACCCTGCTCGCGGACGCGGAGTGGGTCCGCGCCCGCATCGGCGGCGCGGCCAAGCTCTACGGGTGCGCCCCGCCGGAGGTCCTCGGCACGATCTGGTGGTACTCGCTCTCGTCGGTGCTCGTGGCCCCGGCGCTGGAGAGCCTGGTCGCCGCGACAGAGGGCGTCACCGACCCGTTTTCGGCCGGCTGGGCGCAGCACTCGGCGAGCGAGCCGGCCGGCTCGGCACCGGCCGACCAGTCGGGGACCGCCCGTCCTCAGCGGCCCGCTTCGGCCGACCAGCTCGCCGCCACCCATTCCTTTGCGCCCGCACCGGCCGATCAGCCGGCCGCAGGCCGGTCTCCACAGCCCGCACCGGCCGACCAGCCAGCTGCAGGCCGGACCCCGCAGCCCGCACCAGCCGACCAGCCAGCCGCAGGCCGGTCCCCACAGCCAGCACCAGCCGACCAGCCAGCCGCAGGCCGGTCCCCACAGCCCGCACCAGCCGACCAACCCGCCGCCCGCCGGACCCCGCCGCTCGCGCTGGCCGACCAGCCCGCCGAGCCCCGGACCCCGCCGCGTGCACTGGCCGACCAAACCGCCGCCACCCATTCCCCACCGGCCGACCAGCCGGCCGCCCGCCGGTCCCCTCGGCTCCAGCTCGCCGACCCGTCGCTCGACGCCATGGAGATCGACCTCGTCGCCGACGGCCGGTTCCTCGGCGCCCGGTCCACCCGTCCCCTCTCCGGTGGGCTGCCCGAGCTGGGCGCCGCGCTCGGCGAGGCGCTCGGGGCCGCCATCACGACGATCGCCGGCGTCACCGGCGCTCGTGCGCGCGCCCTCGGCGCCATCGCCACCGACTCGATCGGCAACCGGCTGCTGTGGACACCCGACCCTGAGCGCGCGATGGCCCTGGCCGAGCCGCTCGTCGCCGCGATCGGCCTGGGCCTGCCGAAGCCCCGTTTCGTCCGGGTCGGCCGGGCACCTGCTGTGCGTCGCGCGTCGTGCTGTCTGATCTACGAGGTCGGCAACCCGAAATGCGTGAGCTGCCCCCGCCAGACGCCGGCCGAGCGCGACGCGCGGCTTCGCGCCGCCCTGCGCTGACCCGCCTCAGTCGAGGACGGCCAGCTCCAGCCCGCGCAGCCGCTCCGGGTCGGCGATGACCTCGATCCCGGTGATCCGGTCGCCGTCCACCTGGAACGCCAGGACGACCGACAGCCGGCCCTCCAGCACCCACAGCAGCCCGGGCGAGCCGTCGACCAGGGCCAGCTCGCTGGCACGGGCCCGTTCGGACGCCAGCACCGCGCCCTTGCGCACGTTCTCCACGCCGCGCAGCACGACCGGCGCCGGGCTCGGACCGACGAACCGGTCCGCGTGCAGCACGACGTTCGGATCGAGGAGCGCGAGCAGCGCATCGAAGTCGCCACCCCGCGACGCGGCCAGGAACGCCTCGACGACCTTGCGCCGCCGGGGCAGGCCCGCGTCCACCGCGGTGCCGCCCTTGACCCGCCGCCGGGCACGGCTCGCGAGCTGCCGGGCCGCCGCCGGTGTCTTGTCGATCATCGGCGCGATCTCGTCGAACGGCACGGCGAACATGTCGTGCAGCACGAACGCGACCCGCTCGGCCGGCGCCAGCGCGTCGAGCACCACCAGCAGCGCCAGCCCGACCGAGTCGGCCAGCTCCGCCTCCTGCTCGGGGTCCCGGCGGTCCTCACCCTGTTCGGGCCGGCCGTCCAGAGGCTCCTCACGGTGGTTGCGCCGCGTCCGGAGCATGGACAGGCACACCCGCGCGACGACGGTCGTCAGCCACGCGCCGACGTTCTCGACCTCACCTGTGTCGGTGCGGTCGAACCGCAGCCAGGCCTCCTGGAGAGCGTCGTCGGCCTCGCTCGCCGATCCGAGCATCCGGTAGGCGACCGCGCGCAGCCGCGCCCGCTCCTGCTCGAACCGTTCGGTCAGCGTGTCCACCGTGTCCCGTTCCTTCCCGCGCCGCAGTCGTAGCAGTAGACCCCGCGACGGCGGCCGATGTGACGAGAACGCGCGACACCGTGAGTGATCCCGGTCATCCCGGCGATCCGATCAGCTATCCGTGAACCACCTTCCTCGGCTCGTACCACGTCTCGCCCGCGGGCTCCCCCGCCATGTTCCAGCTCCACGAAACCCGCGGGGTGATCCGGGAGTACCACCCCGGCCCGACCAAGCCCGTCCGTTCCACGGGCTCGTCCGCGTCGCCGTACACGCGGATCGCCCGGGCGATGAACGGCCGCAGCGACACCAGGTCGTCCACCACCAGGGCAACCTTCCGGCGACCGGCGGCGACGTTGCGGAACTTGCGCGTCGCCGCCACCGCCGCGCCGACGCCACCGACCCAGAAGTGCTCGCCGTCGAACTCGAACGCGAGCGGGACCACGTCCGGCTGCTCCTCCGCACCGAGCGTCGCCACGCGGGCGAGTGGCTGCGAACGCAGGTAGTCGATCTCTTCGGCGGTGAATGTCATGAGCGCTCCTTCGTGACCCGGATCCACCTCCTACACGAACTGGTGGCGCCCGGATCGACAGCTCAGAGCACGCAGAACTCGTTGCCCTCCGGATCCGCCATCAGGAAGTGGTCCGGACGGCCGTCCAGTTCGTACTCCCGCACCACCACCGCGCCCGCGGCGGTGAGCCGGGCGACCGCTTCGACGACCCGCTCCCACCGCGTCTCCCACGGAACCTCGCGCCCGCCGCCGGCCTGGACGTCCAGGTGCAGCCGGTTCTTCACGACCTTCTCCTCGGGCACCTTGAGGAAGCTCAGGTTCGGCAGCACGCCTTCCGGATCGCTCAGGTACGCGCCGTCGTCCCATTCCGCCTCGGGCACGTCGTGGTGCGAGAACCAGGCTTCCCAGCTGGCGAACCCGGCGGGTGGTGGCCGCTCGATGTAGCCGAGGGCCACCGCCCAGAACCTCGCCAGGGCGCGGGGCCCCGCGCAGTCGATCGTCACGCTCCACCGCACCGTCACGGACGAAGCGTAGCCGCGAGAAGCGCCACCGCACCCTTCGCGACGGCGATTCCCCGTGCCGCGACGTGGTTTTCGTCCAGTGGCGCGACCGGGTCCGACACCATGACGCTGGTGACCAGCGAGCGACCGTCCGCGGTGCGCGCCAGGTAGTTCAACGTCAGCACGCCGGGTTCGCTGCCGCCCTTGAACCAGACCTCCGGGAACTTCGCCCGGTCGAGTCCCAGGCCACCGTCGTTCAGCGACAGCGCGTGCCCGATCTCCGGCTGGTTCTCCTTCTGCAGCCCCGAGAACGCACGACAGATGTCGTCCGGCGAACCGAACCACTCGATGTCGTCGATCTTCTCGGGCGCCTGCCAGCTTTGGAGACCGGTGAGCGGAAGGCGTTCCAGCCCGGCGACCGCCGCGGGACGCGCCCAGCGTGGCAGCGCCAGGTAGGCATCCACGCGAGCCGGGTACTGCGTGGCCTTGAGCTCGAACATCGCCTTCGTGGTCAGGAACGGGACGTTCGCCGACGGCCGCTGGTTGCCGAACGCCGTGACCTGCCGTTGCACGGCGTCCCGGCCGAGCCGGTGGATCAGGTGATCGGTCGCGGTGTTGTCACTGATCGAGATCATCTTGTCGGCGTACTCGGTCAGCGGGAGCCGCGTACCGGCCGGTTCGTTCTGCAGCACCCCGGACGGCAGACTCTTCCAGTCGTCGCGGATCGCCAGCTGCTCGCTCCAGGACGCCTTGTGCTCGGCGACTGCCTTGCCGAGCGCGCCCAGAACGTAGAGCTTGAAGGCCGAACCCAGCGGCCGCTGCACGTCGTCGCGGACGCCGTGCACGTCCCGGCAACGCCCGTCCGGAAGGATCTCCGACGCGCCGAACGACACGCGGGCACCGAGCGCCGTGAGCTGCGCGTCGACCTCCGGCCAGGACGCCGGGACCGGGTCGTCCGGGCTCGCTTTCAGTCCGTCGATCAGCCCGGCCTGGTCGACGTTGAGGTCGAGCAGGTAGTCGTCGGCGGGTCCGTGGACCGCCGCCGCCACGTGGTCCGGGGCCTCGGTGACGATCCGTTTCACCTCGATCGGGCCGAGCTTGGCGAGCGCACCGTTGACTCCCGCCGTGCCACCCGCGGCCGTCAGCAGGACCTGGGCGACGTGCTCGCGCACTTCGGCATCGGTCACCGGAACGCGCGCGGTCGCGTCGACCACCCACTCGAGCTGGTCCGTCGCCGTGGGCAGCTCGGCGGCCTGGGCCGCCGGAGCCACCAGCGGCGCCAGGATCACGAGCACGCCCGCTATCGCTGTCTTCATCTTTCCCCCTGTGCTTCCATCGTTCCCCCTTGATCACCGGCTACCCCTCGGGCGGCCGGATCCACAACCCGGCCACTCGGCCGTCCTCCCGGTAGGTCACCTGCACGGTCCGCTCGCCGGCCTCGAAGGCCAGCGGCATGTGGACGACCGTGTAGTCACCCGTGGACCGCGCATACGGCTCTCCCATCCGCTCGTACCGTCCGACCGACCCGGCCAGCTGGGCCCAGGCGAGCCGCAGCTCGTCCTCGCCGACCGCTGCCTGCATGCGGTCGTCGAAGTCCCGGCGCACCTCGTGCCACTGACAACTGACGAGCTCCGCCACGAGCCCTTCGGCGCGGTGGATCGCGTCGGGCGGGTTCAGCTCCACCATGGACACCCCCGTCGCCGGATCGACCGGCCGGCCGAACCGCTGGAAGGCGGCCTGCCGGCTGGTTCCCAGCAGATCGCCGATCTCTTGCCAGGTGTGCCCGGCCTCCCTGGCCGCTTCCACGGCCTCCCGCAACGTCGCCTCGGCGGCGCGAACTTTCCGCAACGCCTCGCCGACTTCGGCCAGTGGTCCGTGCTTCGGCACGCTGTCAAGAATGAATTGACGACCCGGGTTTGTCAAGTCACTCTTTACGTGTTCGCGCTGCCGGCGGGCGGCGCTCCGACAAGTGGCGTCACAGTACTGGCGATTTCGCCCTGATCCCTGGCGAGGTGGCAGCGGCTTGCCACACGCGGCGCATTTCATGCTTTCGAGTGTAGCGCACGGAATCCTATTACGTGCTACGCTCGGCGACACGAAATGGTCCCGCCCATCACCTGAGAGGCGTGGCCATCCGATGGGGAGGACGGTTACGGTGAGAACCGATGAGTGAACGCACCTGGGGCTTCCGGACCCGCGCACTGCACGCGGGCGGCACCCCCGATCCGGCGACCGGCGCGCGGGCCGTGCCGATCTACCAGACCACGAGCTTCGTCTTCGAGGACGCCGCCGACGCGGCGAACCTCTTCGCGCTGCAGAAGTACGGCAACATCTACAGCCGCATCGGAAACCCGACGGTGGCCGCGTTCGAGGAGCGGATCGCCAGCCTCGAGGGCGCCATCGGCGGTGTCGCCACTGCGAGCGGGCAGGCCGCGGAGTTCCTCACCTTCAGCGCGCTCACCGAGTCGGGCGACCACATCGTGTCGGCGAGCGGCCTCTACGGCGGCACGGTCACCCAGCTCACCGGCACGCTCAGGCGGTTCGGCGTGGAGACGACGTTCGTCAGCGGCGGGATCGACGACTACGCGGCCGCGATCACCGACCGGACCCGGCTGCTCTACACCGAGGTGATCGGCAACCCCGGCGGCGGCATCGCCGACCTCGCGGCACTGGCGGATCTCGCGCACTCGCACGACATCCCGCTGGTGGTGGACGCGACGCTGGCGACCCCGTACCTGTGCCGCCCGATCGAGCACGGCGCCGACATCGTGCTGCACTCGGCGACGAAGTTCCTCGGCGGTCACGGGACGACGCTCGGCGGGATCGTCGTCGAGTCCGGGAAGTTCGACTGGGGCAACGGGAAGTTCCCGCGGATGACCGAGACCGTAGAGAGCTATGGCGGCCTGCGGTACTGGGAGAACTTCGGGGAGTACGCGTTCTGCACGCGGCTGCGCGCCGAGCAGCTGCGGGACATCGGCGCGGTCCTGTCGCCCCACTCGGCTTTCCTGCTGTTGCAAGGGGTCGAGACGCTTCCGCAGCGGATGGACGCGCACGTGGCCAACGCCCTGGCAGTCGCCGAGTACCTCGAAGCGGACTCACGGGTGGCCTGGGTGTCGTACGCCGGGCTGCCTTCCCACCCGCAGCACGACCTGGCGAAGAAGTACCTGCCCGCCGGGCCGGGCGCGGTGTTCTCGTTCGGCATCGACGGCGGCCGGGCGGCCGGTGAGAAGTTCGTCGAATCGGTGGAGCTGCTGTCACACCTGGCAAACGTCGGGGACGCGCGGACGCTCGTGATCCACCCGGCGTCGACCACGCACGCGCAGCTGTCGGAGGACCAGCTCGCGGCCGCGGGTGTCGGGCCCGACCTGATCCGGCTATCGGTCGGCCTGGAAGACGTCGAGGACATCGTCTGGGACCTCGACCAGGCGCTGGGCAAGGCGGTGGCCGGGTGACGTACGCGGTGGGAGCGGTCGAGCGGCGCGCGATCCTCAACCGGACGAAGTCGGTGACGTTGGTGGGCGCGTCCGACAACCCGGCGCGGCCCAGCTACTTCGTGGCGACGTACCTGCTCTCGTCGACGCGCTACGAAGTCAACTTCGTGAACCCGCGGTTGGACACGCTGTTCGGGAAACCCGTGTATGCCTCGCTCAAGGACCTGCCGGAAGAACCGGATCTGGTCAGCGTGTTCCGGAAGCACGACGACCTGCCTCAGGTGGCCGAAGAGGTGATCGACGCCGGCGCGCGGACGCTGTGGCTGCAACTCGGGCTGTGGCACGAGCCGGTGGCCGAGCGGGCACGGGCGGCCGGGCTGGACGTCGTGATGAACCGGTGCGTGAAGATCGAACACGCGCGCTTCGCGGGCGGGCTCCATCTGGCGGGGTTCAACACCGGCGTAATCAGCTCCCGGAGGCAGTCGGCACCTTAGGGGAAGAGAACGTCCGTTCCCGCTGTTGGCCGGAGGTATGACCGAGAACCTGGGGATCACCCTGTCCGGGGGCCCGACCGCACTCCTGGAGCTGGGCGGGGTCCGGCTGCTCACCGACCCGACCTTCGACGCGCCCGGCGACCATCCGATCGGCGATCGCGTGCTCGTCAAGACCGAGGACTCGGTGCAGACCGAAGCCGCGGTCGGCGTGGTGGACGCCGTCCTGCTGTCCCACGACCAGCACCCCGACAACCTGGACGACCGCGGCCGTGCGTACCTGGGGACGGTGCCGCTGACGCTGATCACGCCCAGCGGGGCCGAGCGGCTGGGCGGGACCGCGCGAGGTCTGAAGCCGTGGGAGGAGACGCAGGTCGGACGGCTGACGGTCACCGCCGTCCCGGCATTGCACGGGCCGGAGGGCGCCGAGCCGACGACCGGCGAGGTCACCGGGTTCGTCCTGAGCGGCGACGGCCTGCCGACGGTGTACGTCAGCGGGGACAACGCGTCGGTCGAGCTGGTGCGGGAGATCGCGTCGCGGTTCCGCGTCGACATCGCGGTGCTGTTCGCGGGCGCCGCCCGGACGGCACTCTTCGACGGCGCTCCCCTGACGCTGACCAGCGCGAACGCCGTCGAGGCGGCAAAGGTGCTCGACGCGGCGAAGGTGGTGCCGTTGCACTTCCGCGGCTGGCAGCACTTCAGCGAAGGACCGGACACACTGCGAAAGGAGTTCGAGACGGCCGGCCTCACCGACCGGCTCGTCCTGCTCGAGCCCGGCGAGCGCGCGGAGATCTGACGTCGGCCCGGGAGCGCGGCGGACTCGACCGAGAGGACACCAGTCTGACGCCTGCCCACGAGCACGGGAGGGTTGGCCGCAGCTCGGGAGGCACCCGGAGGTGACACCGGCGGCGGGGAGAGCCGTCGTCGGTCCGGGCGGAGGCACCGCGGGAGGGACCGACATCAGCCGACGCAAGTCGCCACGGAAAGGCCGTGTGCCGGCCCGACGCAAGACACCTCGGATGGCGCTCGCCGCAGTCCCGATGCACGCCACCCCCGAAGCGGCCAAGCGCCAGTCCCAACGCAAGCCACCTCGGGCAGCGGCCAAGCGCCAGCCCCGACGCAAGGCACCCCGGCTGCAGCCCGCGACAGTCCCGACGCAACGTTCTGCGGGAGCGACCGGCGCCGGTCCCGACGTGTCCTCACCGGGCGCGCGGTGGGTGGACTCGCGCCCGTGAGAGGCTGGTCGCATGGCCAAACCGACCCCGCTGCAGTTCCGGAACATCCTCGTCGCCGTGCTGGCGGCGGCGGCCTTCGTCTGGAGCGTCGTGGCCGGGCTGGAGTGGTGGGTGAGCGCCATCATCGGCTGCGCCTGCGTCCTGTCGCTGGCCTCCGCCTACCTCAACCGGCCGAACGCCGGCTGATCGCGAGCCGCCGGCAACTGGGTGCCGAGGCCGACGGCTCGCGCCATGTCAGCGTGTCTTGGAGAAGCGGGCCTTTACGTTCGTCCGGCCCGCTTCGGTGAGCCGGCCGAACAGGCGCAGCCTGGCCAGCCCGCCGTCCGGGTAGATGTCCAGGCGGGCTTCCGTCACCTCCGGGCCGTCCTTCAGCGCGAACCGGTGGCGCGTGTCCGGCTGCAGGCGGGTCTTGGGCAACAACTTCACCCACTCGCCGTACGTGTCGCGGCCGCTGACCGATGCCCAGCCCGGGGCGTTGCCCTTGAGGTTGCTCGTGTCCAGCTCGGCGAACCGGACGATGCCCGCGCCGGCCAGGCGCAGCGTCAGCCAGTCGTTGCCGTCGTCGCGGCGGCGGGCCGTCTCCCAGCCCTCGGCCTGGTGGGCCGCCAGCCCCGGCGAGAGCACGTTGTTCGGCGACGAATAGAACTTGTTGCTGCAGCCCGTGACCAGGGCACCGTTCTCCAGGGCCGCGAGGTCGAGCGCGTCCAGATCGAGCAGCTCCGGGTCCGGGATCGGCGTGCCGTGCACGCGCAGGCGCGCCACTCCGCCGTCCGGGTGCTGGGTCAGCCGTACGTGCGTGTACCGGCGCGAACCCATGATCGCGTAGAAGTTCTCCGTGTGGCCGGCCGCCGGGGCGCGGTCGACCAGGACGTCCCAGTCCGCTGACGCCAGCTCCGACGCGCTGGGGTAGCCCGGCACCGACGCCGCCTCGACCGAGACGAACGGCGGGTAGTTGCCCTTGAAGAACGCCGTGTCGACGATGACGCCGGTGACCGTGCCGGCCAGGCCGAGGCGCACCACCGCCTGGTCGTCGCCCGGTTCGCGGTGGCGGCGGGTCTCCCAGCCGTCGTAGACCTGGCCCTTCGGGCCGAACGTCTCGGCGCGGTGCGCCGGCGTCCACGGGTTGACCAGGTTCTCCTTCTCGGCGAACAGCTCGTCGGTCGCCCACATCACCGTCCCGCCGAAACGGCGTGACGCGAGGTCGGGCAGTTCAGTCCACTCAGGACGGTCGGACAAGGCGGCCTCCACTTCAGCAGTCTCCCCGGGTCAGCAACGCGCCGAGGGGCTCGTCGCCGGTGATTTCGGTGCCCCGCAACCAGGTCGAACGCACGACGCCGGCGAGCGGCCGCCGGTCGTATGCGCTGACCGGGTTGCGGTGCTTCAGCTTCGCGACGTCGACCACGAACGCCTCCTCCGGCGCGAACACGCAGAAGTCCGCGTCGTAGCCCACCGCGAGGTGCCCCTTGCGGCGCATCCCGGCCTGCGCGGCCGTGCGTTCGGCCATCCAGTGGACGACGTCGGTGAGCGCGAACCCGCGTTGCCGCGCCTGCGTCCAGATCGCCGGCAGCCCCAGCTGCAGGCTGGAAATCCCGCCCCACGCGAGCCCGAAATCGCCGCTGTCGAAGCGTTTCAGCTCCGGCGTGCACGGCGAATGGTCGCTGACGATGGTGTCGATCACACCGTCGGCGAGCCCTCGCCAGAGCAGTTCGCGGTTGGCCGCCTCCCGGATCGGCGGGCAGCACTTGAACTGGGTCGCGCCGTCGCGGATCTCCTCGGCGATGAAGCTGAGGTAGTGCGGGCAGGTCTCGGCCGTCAGCGCCACCCCGTCGCGGCGCGCCGAAGCGACCAGCGGCAGGGCCTCCGCCGAGGACAGGTGCAGGATGTGCGCGCGGGCGTCGTTGCGGCGGGCCGCATCGATGACGTGCGTGATCGCGAGGTTCTCCGCCGCGCGCGGCCGGGACTGCAAGAAGTCGACATAGCGACCGCCGTGCGGCTCCGGCGCTTCGTCGATCTCGTGCGCGTCTTCGGCGTGGACGATCATCAGCGCGTCGAAGGAACTCAGCTCCCGCAACGCTTCGTCGAGCCCCGCCGGGTCGAGCGGCGGGAACTCGTCGACGCCCGAGTGCAGCAGGAAGCACTTGAAGCCGAACACCCCGGCGTCGTGCAGGCCGCGCAGATCGCCGGCGTTGCCCGGGATCGCGCCGCCCCAGAACCCGACGTCGACGTGCACGCGGCCGGTCGCCGCCTTGCGCTTGACCTCCAGCGCGGCGACGTCGACCGTCGGCGGCAGGCTGTTGAGCGGCATGTCCACGATCGTGGTCACCCCGCCCGCGGCGGCCGCGCGGGTCGCCGTCTCGAAGCCCTCCCACTCGGCGCGGCCGGGGTCGTTGACGTGGACGTGCGTGTCGACGAGTCCCGGCAGCAGCACGACGTCGTCGCCGAGGTCGAGCACGCGATCCCCGGACAGCGAAGCGCCGCCGGGTTCGACCGCGACGATCCGGCCGCCGTCGACCCCGAGGGTCGCCGGAACCTCGCCCTCGGCCGTCACGGCCCGGGCTGCGCGCACCACAAGATCCATCCGAAAACCCTTCTCCGGGAGGATTGAACCACCGCCGATTTCACAGTACGGAAAGACGGTTTCGCACAACGACAGTAACCACGGCGCGCGCCACTCGTCAACGACGGCAGCCGCGCGTTACGGTCATCCTCGTGCGGCTTGAAGCGGAGTTCACGACCGAACCGTTCCACGGCGAGGGTTCGCCACCCGAGCACGCCGTCGCCGCGCGCGACGCCGCCACGGAAGCGGGACTGGAGACCGACTTCGGGCCACTGGGGACGCTCGCCCGTGGCGAGGCGAAGGAGCTGCTCGGCGCGCTTCCGGCGATCGCGCGAGCCGCCCTCGACGGGGGCGCGACCCAGGTGACGCTGCAAGTGCGCCAGGCCGAGCCGGGGCGCGCCGAAGCGAGCGAAAAGCCCGCAGAAACGGCCGGCCCGGCCGTCGAACTGACCGACGCGCTGGCCCGGCTCATCGCCGACGTCGAGCGCGAAATGGGCGCCAAGCTGGGCGAGCTCGATCGCGCCGGCAAGCAGCGAGCCGTGCGCGTCCTGCGGGAACGCGGGGCCTTCGGGCTGCGGAAATCCGTCTCGTCGGTGGCCGACGCGCTCGGGGTCACGCGCTTCACCGTCTACAACTACCTCAACCGGGAAGCCGACTGACCAGGGCTTTCAACAAACTGTTGACGGAACTCCGGCGCCGACGTACGGTCAGCGGGACGCCACTCACGAGGAGTTCCCCGTGCCGCTCACCCTCACCGACTTCAACGCCGCCGGCGCCGACGATGTCCGTCCGGCGCTGACCGCCTGTCTCGCCGTCCCCCGATGGGTCGACGCGATTCTCGACCACCGGCCCTACGCGAGCCGGGACGCGCTGACCGTCGCCGCCGACCTGCCGTTGAGCAGCGACGAGATCCGGCAGGCCATGGCCGCCCATCCCCGGATCGGCGAAAAGCCGAAGCAGCAAGGGACCGAGGCCGACTGGTCGCGGTCCGAACAGTCCGGTGTGGACAATGCCGACGCGTTCGCCGCCGCGAATGCCCGGTACGAAGCCAAGTTCGGGCACGTCTATCTCGTCTGCGCCAGTGGCCGCAGCGGGGAAGAACTGTTGAAGATCCTCGAAAGCCGGCTCGACAACGACCCGGCGACCGAACTGGCCGTCGCCGGGCGGGAACTGTTGAAGATCGCCGAACTCCGACTCGCGAAAGCGGTGACCGCGTGAGCCTCGTGACCACCCACGTCCTCGACACGGCGACCGGACGTCCCGCGAAGGGGATCGCCGTCCGGTTCGAAACCGCCGACGGAAAGCCGATCGCCGACGGACGCACCGACGACGACGGCCGCGTCCGCGACCTCGGCCCCGAAACCCTGGACCCCGGCTCTTACCGGCTGGTCTTCGACACCGGCGCCTACCTGGGCCCGGACGCCTTCTTCCCGGAGGTGGCGTTCACCTTCCGGATCTCCGACGGCACGTCGCACCACCACGTGCCGCTCCTGCTCAGCCCGTTCGCCTATTCGACCTACCGAGGGAGCTGAACCGTGGCCATCACCCTGGGCCCCAACCAGTACGGCAAGGCGGAGGTCCGCCTGGTGACGGTGCGCCGCGACGGCCCCGTGCACCACCTGAAGGACCTCACCGTGTCGACGTCGCTGCGTGGCGAGCTCGCCGCGACGCACCTCACCGGCGACAACGCGGGCGTGCTCGCGACCGACACGCAGAAGAACACCGTGTACGCCTTCGCGAAGGAGGCGCCGGTCGGCGAGATCGAGGACTTCGCGCTGCGCCTGGCGCGGCACTTCACCGGCACGCAGGGGAACATCACCGGCGCCCGGGTCAAGGTCGACGAGCACGGCTGGGACCGGATCGCCGTCGGCGGCGAGCCGCACGATCACGCGTTCAGCCGCTCGGGCGACGAACGACGCACGACGGCGGTGACGATCCGGGACGGCCACGAGTGGGTCGTGTCCGGCATCGACGGCCTGACGCTGCTCAAGTCCACGGGTTCGGAGTTCCACGGTTTCCCGCGCGACCAGTACACGACGCTCGCCGAGACCGGCGACCGGATTCTCGCCACGGCCGTCACGGCGAAGTGGCGTTACCAGGGCGAAGACATCGACTGGGCGGAGAGCCACCGCGAGATCCGCCGGCTGATGCTGGAGACTTTCGCGACGAAGCACAGCCTTTCGCTGCAGCAGACGCTGTACGCGATGGGTTCGGCGGTGCTGGAGGCGCGGCCGGAGGTGGCGGAGGTGCGGCTGTCGCTGCCGAACAAGCACCACTTCCTGGTCGACTTGAGCCCGTTCGGGCTGAAGAACGACAACGAGGTGTTCTACGCGGCGGACCGGCCATACGGGCTGATCGAGGGCACGATCCTGCGCGACGACGCCGAGGACCCGGGCCCGGCCTGGGACATCCAGTAGCGGGGGCTCCAGCCGCCCTCTTCAGCGGGTCCCGGCAAAGTCTCCGGACGAGGCTCGCCCCTCGGCGAGGATCGTGTCCGGCAGCTCCAGCTTCTCCGAGCCACCACCGGCGAGCAGATGACAGCTTGGGCGAGGTCGCGAATGGCTCGTTGGGGACACCGGAGGTTCCAACGAGCCATTCGGGACACCACGTTCCACAAGTCGCCGCGTCAGCGCAGAGGTGGCAGCGCCCGGGGATCGGCGGCCCGAACGTCATGAACGATTCTTTCGTGGCACAGGGCGAGGTGAACGGGTCGTTCATGGCATCGCGACTACTCTGTCCAGCCGCGCAAACCTGACTTTGCCGGAATTTGGGCCCTGCCTGGGACAACCAGTAGCAGGCTCCAGCCGCCCCGCCCACTCCGGCAGAGGCTCGCGCCACGACCGGCAAGCAGGGCGGGCAGCTCGGGCGAGACGGACGGGCTGTTCACAACATTGCGACTGCTCTGGCCGACCGCTCACACCTGACCTTTGCCGAGACCCGGGCCCGGCCGGGGACATCCAGCAGTCGGGGCCCAGCCGCCCCCAACGCAGCCCCCGCCCTCTCCGGGGGACCGGCCCCGCATCCAGTGTATCGGGGGCCGCCGACGGGACCCGGGGAAACGGCTCTCCGGCGCCGGCTTGTCCACATCACCGCGGGGTTGTGGACAAGCCGGACTCGGTAGAACGCTCTAATCACCGCGTATCCTTGATCCTGTGGCAGGGACCAAAGAACGCATCATGGCCGCCGGGGCCGAGTTGTTTCGGCGTAATGGCTACAGCGGTACCGGGCTCAAGCAGATCGTCGCCGAGGCGAATGCTCCCTTCGGGTCGCTCTACCACTTCTTTCCCGGTGGGAAAGAGCAGCTCGGGCAGGAGGTCATCCGGACCTCCGGGCTCGCCTACATCCAGCTCTTCGACCTCTTCATCGCGCCCGCGCCCGACCTCGTCAGCGGGGTCGAGGCCTTCTTCGCCGCCGGGATCGCGACGCTCGAAGCCACCGACTACGTCGAGGGCTGCCCGATCGCTACCGTCGCCCTCGAGGTTGCCAGTACCAACGAGCCGCTGCGGGAAGCCACCGCTGATGTCTTCACCGCCTGGATCGACGCCGGGACCGAAAAGTTCGCGAAGTTCGGGCTCAGCCAAGAGGCCGCCCGGACGCTCACCATCACCGCCGTCAACAACCTCGAAGGCGCCTTCGTCCTCTGCCGCTCGCTGCGGGACACCGAGGCCATGGCCGTCGCGGGGGCGGCGACCGTCGATGTCGCGCGGCGACTGCTTCAAGAAAGCACGCAACTTTAGTCGGGAATCCAACAAGAATACTCAACATGGCGCTTGACCACCCAGCATCGGACATCGAAGCTACGGAGTGGTCTAGTCCTCCTGCCTCAACACCGTCGTTCGGTTGGAGCCGCCATGCGCCGTGTCCTCGCCGTCCTCGCCACCGCCCTCGCGGCGGCAACCCTCGTCAGCACACCCGCCCACGCCCTCGAAAACGGGCTCGCCCGAACACCGCCCATGGGGTGGAACACCTGGAACACCTTCGAGTGCGACATCAACGAGACGCTGGTCAAGCAGACCACCGACCTCATGGTCAGCTCCGGGATGCGCGACCGCGGCTACACCTACGTCAACCTCGACGACTGCTGGATGACCCGCACCCGCGACGCCGCCGGCAACCTCGTCGCCGATTCCGCGAAGTTCCCCAGCGGCCTCAAGGCGCTCGGTGACTACATCCACGCGCGCGGGATGAAGTTCGGGATCTACGAGAGCGCCGGCAGCGAAACCTGCCAGCACTACCCCGGCAGCCTCGGCCACGAGCAGGCCGACGCGAACAGCTTCGCGAGCTGGGGCGTCGACTACCTCAAGTACGACAACTGCGGCAGCCCCGGCGGCGAAACCCAGCAGGACTACGTCCGCCGGTACTCCGCGATGCGGGACGCGCTCAAGGCCACCGGCCGCCCGATCGCCTACAGCATCTGCGAATGGGGCAACTTCTCCCCGTCGACCTGGGCGCCGGACGTCGGCAACCTGTGGCGCACCACCGGGGACATCACCAACAACTGGGGCAGCATCGACTCGATCTACCGCCAGAACGTCGGGCTCGCCTCCGCCGCGAAGCCCGGCGCCTGGAACGACCCCGACATGCTCGAGGTCGGCGACGGTATGGACTTCCAGGAAGACCGCGCCCACTTCACGCTCTGGGCCGCGATGGCCGCGCCGCTGATCGCGGGCGCCGACCTCCGCAGCGCCAGCGTCGCCACCTTCTCGACCTACCTCAACGCCGACGTCATCGCCGTCGACCAGGACCCGCTCGGCAAGCAGGCCACGCGCATCTCGTCGTCCGGCGGCCTGGACGTGCTCAAGAAGCCGCTCCAGAACGGTGACGTCGCCGTCGTGCTGTTCAACGAAAACGGGACCACGAAAACCGTCTCGACGACAGCCGCCGCGGCCGGGCTGCCCAGCGCGTCGAACTACCGGCTGACCAACCTGTGGTCGAAGGAGCAGACCACGAGCACCGGCGCGATCAACGCGAACGTCCCGTCGCACGGCACCGTCATCTACCGCGTCAAGGCCAATGCCAGCGGCAGCAGTACCGCCCAGCCGCTGCAGGGCGCGTCATCCTCACGCTGCATCGACATCAACGGCAACGTCACCACGCCCGGCACCAAGGTCGACATCTGGGACTGCGACGGCGGCGCCAACCAGTCCTGGACGTTCACCAGCGCCGGCGAGCTGAAGGCCAACGGCCTCTGCCTCGACGCCAACGAAGGCGGCACCGCGGCCGGGACCAAGCTCATCGTCTGGACCTGTCACGGCGGCGCGAACCAGCAGTTCAAGCTCAACCCCGACGGCTCGATCACGGGCACCCAGACCGGCCTGTGCGTCGACGTCACCGGCGGCGACAAGCCCGCCGGCAACGTCAACGGCGTCCAGCTCGAGCTCTGGGGCTGCAACGACGACGCGAACCAGAACTGGACGCTGAAGTAGTTCAGGTCCCTGTGAGGTGCTCCGGCCGGACCGGGACGCGCGGGAGCGCGAGCCCGGTCGCGGCGCGGATCGCCGCCACGATCGCCGGGGTCGACGAGATCGTCGGCGGCTCCCCCACCCCGCGCAGGCCGTACGGCGCGTGCGGGTCCGGGCGCTCCAGGACGTCGATGCTCATCGGCGGCATGTCCAGGACCGTCGGGATCAGGTAGTCGGTGAAGGAGGGGTTCCGGATCTTCCCGCCGGAGGTCTGGATCTCCTCCATCACCGCGAGCCCGAGCCCCTGCGCCGACCCGCCCTGGATCTGGCCCAGCACAGCTTGGGGGTTCAGCGCCTTGCCGACGTCCTGGGCGCAGTCCAGTGCGACCACCTTGACCAGGCCCAGCTCGGTGTCGACGTCGACGACCGCCCGGTGCGCGGCGAACGCGTACTGCACGTGCGCGGTGCCCTGCCCGGTCTCCGGGTCCAACGAAGAAGTGGGCCGGTGCCGCCACTCGATCGTCTCGTCGTAGACGTCGTCGCCGAGGACGTCCACCAGGTCGGCGAGCACCTGGCCGTCGGCCGCGACGAGCTTGCCGCCGACGACGCGGACCCGCTGGTCGAACCGGGAAAGCAGCCGCGCCCGCACCGCCACGCACGCGGCCTGGACCGCGCCGCCGGTGACATAGGTCTGGCGGGACGCCGACGTCGAGCCGCCGTTGCCGATCGAGGTGTCCATCGGCAGGACCGTCACCTGCTCGACGCCCAGCTCGGTCCGGACGATCTGCTGCATGATCGTCACCAGGCCCTGGCCGACCTCGCAGGCCGCGGTGTGCACGGTCGCGGCCGGCTCGCCGCCGACCACCTGCAGGCGCACCCGGGCCGTCGAGTAGTCGTCGAAGCCCTCGGAGAAGCAGACGTTCTTGATCCCGACGGCGTACCCGACGCCGCGGACGACGCCTTCGCCGTGCGTCGTGTTCGAGACGCCGCCCGGCATGTGCCGCAGGTCGAACGGCCGTTCCGGGGGCATCGGCTTGTCCCGGACCAGACCCAGCAGCTCCGCGACGGGCGCGGCGGAGTCGACGACCTGGCCGGTCGGCATCAGGTCGCCTTCGCTCATGGCGTTGCGGACGCGGATCTCGACCGGGTCGAGGCCGCAGGCGGCCGCGAGCTTGTCCATCTGCGACTCGTAGCCGAACGCCGCCTGCACCGCGCCGAACCCGCGCATCGCGCCGCACGGCGGGTTGTTCGTGTACGTGCCCCAGCAGTCGACCGACGCACTGTCCACTTTGTACGGTCCGACGCCCAAAGTAGCCGCGTTCGCGACGACCGCGCCCGTCGAGGACGCGTACGCGCCGCCGTCGAGGTACAGGCGCGTACGCACGTACACGAGACGCCCGTCGTGAGTGGCGCCGTGCTCGTAGTACATCTTCGCCGGGTGGCGGTGGACGTGACCGTAGAAGGACTCTTCGCGGTTGTAGACCATCTTCACCGGCTTGCCGGTGTGCAGCGCGAGGAGACACGCGTGGACCTGCATCGACAGGTCCTCGCGGCCGCCGAACGCGCCGCCGACGCCGCCGAGCGTCAGCCGCACCTTCTCGACCGGCAGGCCCAGCGCGGCGACGATCTGCTGCTGGTCGACGTGCAGCCACTGCGTCGCGACGTACAGGTCGACGCCGCCTTCGGTGTCCGGCACGGCCAGCCCCGACTCCGGGCCGAGGAACGCCTGGTCCTGCATGCCGACCTCGTAGACGCCCGAGACGACGACGTCGGCCGAGACGTCCTGAGCGCCGTGGCGGATCTTCACGTGCCGCACGACGTTGCCGCCGTCGTGGAGCGAAGGCCCTTCGCCCGCGACGGCGGCTTCGGAGTCCGTCACCGGCGAAAGCTCTTCGTAGGAAACGACGATCCGCTTCATCGCGCGGCGCGCGGTCTCCGGGTGGTCGGCGGCGACCAGCGCGACCGGTTCTCCCTGGTAGCGCACGACTTCGGACGCGAGCACCGGCTGGTCGGAGTGCTCCAGCCCGTAGCGGTTCACGCCGGGGACGTCCTCGTGCGTCAGCACCGCGTACACGCCGGGCACGGTCAGGGCTTCGGTGATGTCGATCGCCGTGATCCGCGCGTACGGGTGCGGGCTGCGCAGGGTCACGCCCCACACCATGTCCTCGTGCCACAGGTCGGAGGAGTACGCGAACTCGCCGCGGACCTTGACGATGCCGTCGGGGCGCTGCGGCGACGTGCCGATGCCGTCGACCGTCTGCGTGCCGACCGTGGTGGTCATCGGTCCTCCCTCAGCCGGGCGCTCGCGGCCGCCAGCTCGCGGGCGATGGCGGACTCGTCGGCTTCGCGCAGCGTGCCGTCCTCGACGACGGCCTTGCCGCCGACGAACAGCCGGCGCACCGGCGGCGTGGTGCCGAGCACCAGCGCCGCGACCGGATCGGTGATCCCGGCGTAGTTCAGGCCGGTCAGGTCCCAGACGGCGAGGTCGGCGAGCTTCCCGGGTTCGATCGACCCGAGGTCGCCGGACCGGCCCAGGCAGCGGGCGCCACCCATGGTGCCCATCCACAACGCTTCGCGCGTGGTCAGCCCGCGCGGTCCGCCGCGCTGGCGGGCCTGCAGCAACGCCTGGTGCAGCTCTTCGCCGAGACCGCCGGACTCGTTGGACGCGGCCCCGTCGGCGCCGAGGCCGACCGGGACGCCGGCGTCGAGCAGGTCGCGGACCGGGGCGATGCCGGCGCCGATGCGGCCGTTCGACGTCGGGCAGTGCGCCGAGCCGGTGCCGGTGGCGCCGAAGCGGCGGATCGCGTCGGGCGCGAGGTGGATCGTGTGCGCGAGCCAGACGTCGTCGGCGAGCCAGCCGAGCTTGTCGGCGTACTCGGCGGGCGTGCAGCCGACCTCGGCGAGGCACTGCTTCTCCTCGTCGACGGTCTCGGCGAGGTGCGTGTGCAGGCGGACACCCTTGCGGCGAGCCAGCTCGGCCGCGCCGGACATCAGCCGCTCGGTGACCGAGAACGGCGAGCACGGGCCCACGGCGATCTGCAGGTGCGCTTCCGGAGCGGCGTCGTGGAAGCGGGCGATCGCCGCTTCGGTGCCGGTCAGCGCCTCCTCGGTCGCCTCGACGAGGTTGTCCGGCGGCAGCCCGCCGTCGGACTCGCCGCGGTCCATCGACCCGCGCACGACGTGCAGCCGGACGCCGATCCGCTGCCGCGCCGAGGCCAGCGCCGCGACCTGGTCGCCGCCGTCGCGCGGGAAGACGTAGTGGTGGTCGGCGACGGTCGTGCAGCCGGTCAGGGCGAGCCGGGCCATCCCGGCCGTGCCCGCGGCGTGCGTGATCTCCGCGTCGAGCCGGCCCCAGACGGGGTAGAGCGCGACCAGCCACTCGAAGAGCGTGTGGTCGGCGGCCATCCCGCGGGTCGCCCACTGGTAGAGGTGGTGGTGGGTGTTGATCAGGCCGGGCGTGACCAGGCAGCCCGACGCGTCGACGCGCTCGTCGAACTCACCGGTGTAGACGCCTTCGCCGACTTCGGCGATGCGGTCGTTGTCGATGACGACGTGGCCGGAGGCGTACTCGGGGCCGCTGACGGTGGCGATCGCGGCGTTCGCGATGAGGGTCTTCACGCGACACCACCTTTCGCCACCGCGCGCACGGCGTCGAGGATCTTTTCGTAACCGGTGCAGCGGCACAGGTTGCCGGCCAGGGCTTCGCGGATCTCCTCGTCGGACGGATCGGGCACCCGGTTCAGCAGGTCGTGCGCGGCGACGACCAGGCCCGGCGTGCAGAACCCGCACTGGACCGCGCCGGCCTCCACAAAGGACTGCTGGACGGGGTCGAGCCGGTCGCCGTCGGCCAGTCCCTCGACCGTGCGCACCACGCGGCCCTCGGCCTGTCCGGCCGCGACCAGGCAGGCGCAGACCGGGACTTCGTCGAGGTAGACCGTGCAGGAACCGCATTCGCCCTGCTCACAGGCGTTCTTCGAGCCCGGCAGGCCGAGCCGCTCACGCAGGACGTAGAGCAGGCTTTCGCCCTCCCAGACGTCGTCCGCCTGCCGTTGCTCGCCGTTGATCCTGACATTCAGGCGCATGCGCGCTCCCCCGTCCGGTGTTCTTCCCAAGCCCACGTCAGCGTCCGTCGCGCGAGAACCCCCAGCGCGTGTTTCCGATACGCGGCGCTGCCCCGGACGTCGTCGATCGGCGACGTCGCTTCGGCCACCAGCTCGCCGAAGCGGCGCTTCAGGGAGTCCGCCAACGCGTCGGACGAGCCCCACGGTAGCTCCGCGGCGAGAAACTGCTCGGCTGCTTTCGCCCGGCGCGGAGTGGGTGCGGCGGACCCGATGGCCGCGCCGACCTCGCCGTTCCGCAGGGCGAGTGCGAACGAGCAGACCGCGATGACCATGGCGTTGCGCGTCCCGACCTTGGCGAACTGCTGCGGTCCGGCGTGCGCGGGCAGGTGGACGGCGGTGATCAGCTCGTCCGGGGCGAGGGCGTGGCGTTTCACGCCGACGTAGAACTCCTCCGCGCGGAGGAGCCGGGTCCCCCGGACGGAGGCCACCTCGATCCGGGCGTCGAGGACCAGCAGCACGGGGTGGGTGTCGCCGGCCGGGGACGCCGCGCCGAGGTTGCCGCCGACCGTGCCGCGGTTGCGGATCTGCGGCGAGCCGACCGTGCGCGACGCCATGGCCAGCGCCGGGACGGAATCACCCAGTTCAGCGATGACGCGGGTGTACGGGACGCCGGCGCCGAGGCGCACCGTCCCGTCCGATGTGGACCACTCCGTCAGCTCGCCGACCGTGGTCAGGTCCAGCAGGGCGTCCGGGCGCCGGTGGTCGAAGTTCAGCTCGACCATGACGTCGGTGCCGCCGGCGATCGGCACGGCGTCGGGCCGCTCGGCCTTGAGGGCCAGGGCCTCGGCGAGCGTCGCGGGACGCAGGAACTCCACTGTTTCTCCTTGAAAGAAGTGCTCCTTCGCCGGATGAAGGGCGATAGACCAGTAGACGCCGGACCGGGGGTGGGCGGCAACGGCACCGACCATGAAACGCACAGGAGCGAAACATAGGTCGTTTGTGCTTTCCTACAAGCCTCATGACGACCGTGAAAACTCTGCTCGGCCTGCCGGGGCTGCGGCTGCGCCCGCTGGCCGGGGCCGACCTGCTCGACCGGCCGGTGACGCGCATCTACGTCACGGAGCTGCCCGACCCCGGACGGTACCTGTCGGCGGGCGAGCTGGTGCTGTCCGGCCTGCTCTGGTGGCGGCGCCCGGGTGACGCCGAGCCGTTCGTGGCCGCGCTGGCCCGGGCGGGCGCGGCGGCGCTGGCCGCGTCCGGCGCCGACTCCGGCGGCATCCCCGGCGACGTCGTCGAGGCCTGCGAACGGCACCGGATCCCGTTGCTGGAAGTGCCCACCGACCTGTCGTTTTCGGTGATCACCGAGCAGGTGGTGCTGGCGCTCGCGGCCGCGTCCGAAAGCGCGCGCAAACGTTTGCAGGCCGCCGCGGACGCCCCGGTCGAGACGCTGCTGGAGCGGGCGTCGGCGGAGCTCGGGCTGCCGTGCTGGGTGCTGTCGGGGCTCGGCCGGGTGATCGCCGGCGCGGCTCCGCTGCCGGTGCCGGCCCCCGACGTCGTCCGCCGGTACGCGGCCAAGGAGTCCGGGTCGCTGACCGTGGTGCCGGTCGAGGGACGGCACGCCGTGCCGTGGCTGATCGCCGTCGGCGGGCCGTTGAGCACCGCGCAGGCGGAGCTGGCCGAAGAGCTTTCCGGGCTCGTGGGGGTCACCCGGGCGCGGATGGCCGACCCGGACGCCGAGCTGCCCGGCGAAGCGCGCGTCGTCGCGTTGCGGACCGAAGGCAGCGACGAAAGCCGGGACGTCCTGCGGGAGCTGCTGCCGGACGGGCTCCTGCTCGAGTCCACAGGGGACACTTCCTTCGCGGCGACCACGCTGTCGCCGGACGCGAGCGCACTGTCCACTGTGGCGCCGCTGCTGCGGGCGAAGCAGATCTTCTGCGGGGTGAGCGATCCCGCGCCGCGGACCGAGGCCTTCGCGGCCGCGCGGTACGCGGTGGCGGTCGCGGTGCGGCGGCGGGCCACGCTGGTCGCCGCCGGCGAGGTGACCGCGCACGAACTGCTGCTGGCCGGCGCCCCGGACGGGCTGCGCGCGGCCGTGCGGCGGCGGGTGCTGGGGCCGCTGCTGGACTACGACGCCGAGCAGCATTCGGACCTGGTGCACACGGTCCGGGTGTTCCTCGAGTGTTCGAGCTCGCCGACGCGCGCGGCGAAGGCGTTGCACGTCCACGTGAACACCTTGCGCTACCGCATCGGCCGGGCCGGCGAGCTGCTCGGCGCGGACCTGACGGAGTTCACCGACCAGCTCGACGTCTACCTCGCGCTGAGCATGGAGGAGTGAAGTGGAACCCGAAATCACTTCGGCCCGGCAGGCGGGGTACGACCCGCGCGTGCTGGCCTTCGGGCGGCTGCAGGGCGCGGCGAACCGGCTCGAATACCTGCTCGGGCGGGCGCTGGAGCGCGAATGCGGGATCACGCACCTGATGTACGAGGTGCTGCTGATCGTGGGCCGCACGGGGACCGGCGGGCTGACCATGCGCGCGATCGCGCAGGAACAGGTGCTCACGACGGGCGGGGCGACCCGGCTGGTCGACCGCATGGAGTCGCTCGGCCTGGTGACGCGCACGGCGTCCCCGCGCGACCGGCGCGTCCAGCTCGTGCGGCTGACCCCGCTCGGCGAGGAGACCACGGTGCGGGCGAGCCGGCTGCACGTCGAGAACATCGAGCAGTTCTTCTTCCGGCCGTTGCCGCCCGACCACCGGGACCGGTTCGCCGAGGACCTGCGGACGTTGAGCCACTTCGCGCGGGACGCCCTACCGCGGTTGCGTTAGAGCAACGTCGCCGCGGCCAGCCCGAGGAAGAGCAGCGGGGCGGCGCCGGTGGCGATCTTGCGGACTCTCAGGTGCGCGACGATCGCGCCGGCGTAGAAGAGGCTCAGGCCGATCGCGGCGGCCACGCCCAGCGGTTCGGCTCCCAGCAGGCCGATGAGCAGACCGGCCGCGCCGGCGAGCTTGAGCGTGCCGAGCAGGGGCAGCCAGCTCGGCGGGACGTCGACGGCTTTCGAGGTGGCCAGGACGAACGGGGCCTTGACCAGGTCGGCGAGGCCGATTCCGGCGTTCAGGACGATCGTGGTGAGGACGACGGCGAGGTGCATGCCTTCCCGACGGGGCGGGCGCCGGGAAGGTGACCGGGCTGCGGCACACTCGGCCCGTGGGCAAGCAGAAGCGACGGGCCGGCGAAACCCCGAGGCCCGGGACCGCCGAGGAGTTCGGCGACGCGCTGCTGGCCGCCGCTTCCGACGTCGCACGAGGAGTCCGCGGCGCGGCCGTCGAGCGGGCGAACCGGCTGGCGCCCGATCTCGAGCTGCCGGTGGAAGCGGCCGAAGGCGCGCGGCTGGCCGGGCAGCAGGTGATCTCCCGGGTCCACCGGGGCGGCTGGCTGCCCGAGGACCTCGACCAGGCGGCTCGGCGGCGCGTCGACGAGTTCGCCCGGTCCTACGCGCTCGACACCCTGGCCGGGCCGGGGACGCCGCACCTGCCTCAGTGGGCGGCGAAGCACATCCTGACCCCGGCCGAGGCGCTGACCTCCGTCATCGAGGCCCTGGGCTTCCTGATGACGTTGCCGAACCTCGTCCCGCCGGGAACCGCGGCACCGGCCCGCCACACGGTGGACGAGAAGAAGCTGAGCCGGGTCCGCGCACTGCTGGCCAAGGCCGAGTCGAGTTCGTTTCCCGAGGAGGCCGAAGCCCTTTCGGCGAAGGCACAGGAGCTCATGACGCGGCACGCCCTCGACCGGGTGCTGGTCGAAGCCGGGCCCGAGCTGCCCGCGTCCCGGCGGATCTGGCTCGAAACCCCTTACGTCGACGCGAAGTCGCTGCTGGTCCACGTGGTCGCGAAGGCCAACCGCTGCCGGGCCGTCTTCGACGCGCAGTGGGACTTCGTCACGGTGGTCGGCGACGAGGACGACCTGGACGCGGTCGCGCTGCTGACGACGTCCCTGCTGGTCCAGGCGACGCGGGCGATGATCGCCGACCCGGCCGGGCGGGACCGGGCGTTCCGCAAGTCGTTCCTCGTCGCCTACGCCACGCGGGTCGGCGAACGCCTCGACCAGGCCGCCGAAGCGACCATCGCGGAGTCCCCGGACGCGGACCGGCTGCTGCCGGTGCTGGCGTCGCACGAGCTGAAGGTGAACGCGGCGTTCAGCAGGCTCTTTCCGCAGGTGGTGGGCAAATCGGTGACCGTGCGCAGCCACGAAGGCTGGCACGCCGGCCGGTCGGCCGCCGACCGCGCGCGGCTCGGTGAGTGACCCTCACGCGAGCCGCAGCGCGTACTTCTCCAGCTCCGGCCGCCCGAACGGCAGCTCACCCTCATCGAGCGCACCGCAGTCGAGGCCGCGCAGCAGGTACACGGCCAGCGCCTGGGCCGTCGCCGGCTCGTCCAGCACTCCTCCGGACGTCTTCTCCGCGTACGCCCGCAGCCTCTCCATCGCGGCCGGGAACCCCGAGCGGTAGAACGTGTACGTCGCCGCGAAACGCGTCGGCAGCTGGTGCGCGTGCAGGTCCCAGCCCTGGTAGAAGCCGCGCTCCAAGGACCGGCGCACCAGGCGCAGGTGCTCCGCCCACGCCTCCGGCAGCGCGTCGCCGATCGGCAGGCGGTTGGTCGACCCGTCGGACAACCGGACGCCGGTGCCCGCCGCCGCGACCTGCATCAGGCCCTTGGCCAGGTCCGCCGCCGGGTGCTCCATGCTCTGGTACGCCGCCGCGATGCCCAGGCCCGCGCTGTAGTCGTACGTGCCGTAGTGCAGCCCGGAACAGCGGCCCGCCGCGGCCTGCACGATGCGCGCCACCGACAGCGTCCCGTCGAGGTCCACAATGGACTGGGCCGTCTCGATCTGGACCTCGAACCGCAGTGTCCCCGCGGTCAGCCCGTACGCGGATTCCAGGCGCTCCAAGACTTCCGCGGCCACCGAGACCTGCTCGACCGCCGTCACCTTCGGAAGCGTGACGACGAACCCGGGCGGCAGCGGCCCGTTCTCGAGCAACGAGCCCAAGAACAAGTCGAGCGTGCGGATGCCACGACGGCGCGTCGCCGCTTCGAAGCTCTTGAAGCGGATGCCGCAGAACGGCGTCCCGCCGGTCGTGGCCAGGGTCTGGCCCGCCGCCCGCGCGGCCGCGTCCTCGACGTCGTCGGGCACGCGGCCGAAGCCGTCCTCGAAGTCGATCCGCAGGTCCTCGATCGGCTCGGTCAGCAGCTTCGCGCGGACGCGTTCGTACACGTCGTCGTCGACGCCCAGAAGCTCCGCGTGCTCGATGAAGACGCGCATCGCCTGCTTGCCCCAGTCGGCGACCAGGCGGGTCCGGTACTGCGACGCTGGGACGTACACGGTGTGCACCGGCTGGCGCCCCGGCCGCTCCCCCGGGTACGCCGCCGCGACGCGCGCGTCGGCCTCGGCCAAGCGCGCGTCGGCGGCGTCGTAGACGTCTTCGGGAAGACGCACCTACTTGATCCGCTCGTAGGCCGGCAGCGTCAGGAAGTCGGGGAACTCGTCGGCCAGGGCGACCTGCTCGAACAGCTCGACGGCCGGCAGCAGCCGGTCGGCGGGCAGCTCGCGGGCGAGCTCGCCGCGGACGTCGGCCAGCACGCCGCGCACCAGCTCCGACGTCACGACGTCGCCGGTGTCGAGCGTGGTCCCGTTCTTGACCCACTGCCAGATCTGCGACCGCGAGATCTCCGCCGTCGCCGCGTCCTCCATCAGGTTGTGGATGGCCGCCGCGCCGTTGCCGCTCAGCCAGGACGCGATGTAACGGACGCCGACGTCGACCGCGGCGCGCAGGCCGGCCGCCGTCGCGCCGCCTGGCGTCGAGGCGACGTCCAGCAGCTGGTCGGCGGTGACGCTGACCTCGTCGCGGGTGCGTCCGAGCTGGTTCGGTTCGTCGCCGAGGACCTTGTCGAACTCCTCCTTGCAGAGCTCGACCATGCCCGGGTGCGCGACCCAGGAGCCGTCGAAGCCGTCGCCGGCCTCGCGGGACTTGTCCGCGTGGACCTTGTCGAAGGCGCCCTTGTTGACCTCGGGGTCCTTGCTCGGGATGAACGCGGCCATGCCGCCGATCGCGAACGCGCCGCGCTTGTGGCAGGTGCGCACGAGCAGCTCGGTGTAGGCGCGCATGAACGGCGCGGTCATGGTGACGGAGTTGCGGTCCGGCAGCACGAACTTCTCGCCCGCGTCGCGGAAGTACTTGATCACGCTGAACAGGTAGTCCCAGCGGCCCGCGTTGAGGCCCGACGCGTGCTCGCGCAGCTCGTAGAGGATCTCTTCCATCTCGAACGCGGCCGGGATGGTCTCGATCAGCACGGTCGCGCGGACGGTGCCGTGCTCGATGCCCAGCGCCTTCTCCGAGTGCGTGAAGACGTCGTTCCAGAGCCGCGCTTCGAGGTGGCTCTCCATCTTCGGCAGGTAGAAGTACGGGCCCTTGCCGCGCTTCAGCAGCTCGGCCGCGTTGTGGAAGAAGTACAGGCCGAAGTCGACGAGCGCGCCGACGGCTTCGCGGCCGCCGAAGGACAGGCCGCGCTCGGGCAGGTGCCAGCCGCGCGGGCGGACCACGATCGTCGCGTGCTCGACGTCGTCCTTCAGCGCGTAGCTCTTGCCGCCGCTCTCCAGCGAGATCGTCTCGCGGACGGCGTCGTACAGGTTGACCTGGCCGGACACGACGTTCGCCCAGTGCGGGGTGTTGGCGTCCTCGAGGTCGGCGAGCCACACCTTCGCGCCGGAGTTGAGCGCGTTGATGGTCATCTTGCGGCTGGTCGGCCCGGTGATCTCGACGCGGCGGTCGCGCAGCGCGGGCGGGGCGCCGGCGACCTGCCAGTCGCCGTCGCGGATCTCCTTCGTCTCCGGCAGGAAGTCGAGCCTGCCGGTGGTCCGGGCCTCCTCGCGACGCTTGCTCCGCGCCTGGAGCAGCTCGTCGCGACGGCCGGCGAAGGCGTCGTGCAGGCCGGCGAGGAAGTCGAGCGCCTCGGGGGTGAGGATCTCGTCGCCGCGCTCGACCGGCTCGCCCAGGACCTGGACTTCAGAAGACATGGGGAAACACCTCGAAGGTTCGGATCTTTGGATAACGGCCCTACGGTTTTCTACCAGCCGGACTATAGTTTCTGCATAGCGGAACCTCAACGCCGACGTAAGGAGGACCACCGGTGGCAGCGGAGAAGAACGGGCGCGACGGTGGCGTCCAGTCCCTGCAGCGCGCCTTCGAGCTGCTGGAACACCTCGCGGACACCGGCGGGGAGGCCAGTCTGTCCGAGCTCGCGACCCTGTCCGGGCTGCCGATGCCGACGATCCACCGGCTGATCCGCACCCTGGTCGACCTGGGGTACGTCCGGCAGAACACCAACCGCCGCTACGCGCTGGGCGCGCGGCTGATCAGGCTGGGTGAGAACGCGAGCATGCAGTTCGGCGCGTGGGCGCGGCCGCTGCTGGCGGAGCTGGTCGAGGAGGTCGGCGAGACGGCGAACCTGGCGGTCCTGGAGCGCGACGAGGTGGTGTACGTCTCCCAGGTGCCTTCGAAGCACTCGATGCGCATGTTCACCGAGGTCGGCCGGCGGCTGCTGCCGCACGGCACCGGCGTGGGCAAGGCGATGCTGGCGCACCTGCCTCCGGGTGACGTGCGGGCCCTGCTGGAGCGGACCGGGATGCCGGCGTACACCGAGCACACGTTCACCGACGCGAACGCGTTGGCCGTCGAGCTGTCGCGCATCGCTGCGCAGGGGTACGCGCTGGACGAGGCGGAGCAGGAGCTGGGTGTGCGGTGCGTCGCGGTGGCGGTGCCGGGGGCGCCGGTGCCCGCGGCGGTGTCGGTGTCGGGCCCGTCGGGCCGGCTGACCGCCGAGGCGGTGGCGCACATCGCCCCGGCGGTGCAGCGGGTGGCGGACGCGCTGGGTGCGAGCCTCTCCCAGGCGACCGTCACGGTCTAGGTCAGCTCCCCCTTCAGCAGGTCCATCAGCAAACCGTCGTGCCAGGTGCCGTCCGGGGCGCGCTCGTAGTCGCGCATCAGGCCCACCGGGCGGAATCCCACCTTCGTGTACACCCGGATCGCCGTCTCGTTGGACGCCGCCGGGTCGATCGTCAGCCGGTGGTGACCGGCTTCGAACAGGTGGCGGGCCAACGCTCGCAGCGCGTCCGTGCCGACGCCGCGGCCGTGGAAGTCCGGGTGGACCGAAATGTCGATGCCCGCGTGCTTGTACAGCGGGTCGACCTCCTCGCAGCTCTGGATCAGCCCGACGACCACGTCGCCGAGTTCGATGACGTAAGGCGAGTAACCCTCTTCGACGGTGTACAGGCCTTCGGTCTCGACGTCCGGGTCGCCCCACCAGCGGGCGACCGCCGGGGTGGCCAGGATCTCGCGCAAGCGGGCGCGGTCCGCTGCGACGATCGGGCGCAACCGCACCCGTTCGCCGGTGATGACGGTCATGATGGGTCCTCTCTCGTAGCGAATGACGGCTTCGGGGCGTCTGTTACGAGGAGGGGCACGGGCGAAAAGCGCGCTGCGTCAACCGGGCATGCCGGGAGTGTGCGCCGCCGCGCGGGCGCCCGTCACCTGAATATCGCCGGAGGCCGCATGGACACGCACACCGGCGCTCTGACCTGGCTCGCACAGGGTGCCGCTTCGAACCTGCTGGACCGCCTGGTCGACCGCGCGCTCGACGGCTCGCCGCCGCCGCCCGCGTGGCCACGCCCGCCCAAGACCGCGGCGGGGACGGTCGAAATCACCGTGCGGCACCACGCCACCGCGAAGGGGCGAACGCCGGTGATCCTGACGCTGCAGGAGGACGGCAGCCGCACGGGCACGGTGTTCTCGGTCGTCCTGGGGAACACGGCCCGCATCGCGGTCCCGGGCGGCGCCTACTTCGGCGCGGCGATGGTGGTCGACCCGCGCCGCCGCACCCTGCAGGGCATCGGCTGGTCGCGGCTGACCGTGGCGGCTCGCCGGACGTCCCCGTGCCTCATCCCGGCGAACCGCCCGACGGCGCCGGTGCTGCTGCAGCTGGGCCTGCGCAAGGCGGACGGGACGCCGCTCTTCCGGCTCTGATACCGGTAAAACCGGGGTCGAGAACGGCGGGGACCGGTTCGCCGACCCGCGGCGGAAGACGGTCGTCGTACCCGAGACGCCGGCCGCGCCCACCCGGCACCTGCTCGGGAACGATCACCTAGCCGAGCAGGGCGTCCACGAAGGCACCCGGCTCGAACGGGGCCAGGTCGTCCGGGCCCTCGCCGAGCCCGACGAGCTTCACCGGCACGCCCAGCTCGCGCTGGACCTGGAACACGATGCCGCCCTTGGCGGTGCCGTCCAGCTTCGTCAGGACGATGCCCGTCACGTCGATGACCTCGGCGAACACGCGCGCCTGCATCAGGCCGTTCTGGCCCGTCGTCGCGTCCAGCACCAGCAGGACCTCGTCGACCTTCGCCTGCTTCTCCACGACGCGCTTGACCTTGCCCAGCTCGTCCATCAGGCCCGTCTTCGTGTGGAGCCGGCCCGCCGTGTCGATCAGGACCGCGTCGACGCCGGTGTCCACGCCGCGCTTGACCGCGTCGAACGCCACCGCCGCCGGGTCCGCGCCCTCCTTGCCGCGCACGACCTCCGCGCCCACGCGCTCGGCCCACGTCTGCAGCTGGTCGGCCGCCGCCGCGCGGAACGTGTCCGCCGCGCCCAGCACCACCGACTTGTCCTGGGCCACCAGGACGCGGGCGAGCTTGCCCGTGGTCGTCGTCTTGCCCGTGCCGTTGACGCCGGCCACCAGGACCACCGCGGGCTGCTTCTTGCCGTCGACGATGTGCGGCAGCGCCCGGACCGCGCGCTCGCTGTCGGTGGACAGCTGCGCCGTCAGGACCTCGTGCAGCACCTCGCGCGCCTCGGCCGACGACCGGATCGCGCGGCGGGACAGCTCGTCGCGCAGCCGCTCGACGATCTGGGTCGTGGTGGCCGCGCCCAGGTCGGCCATCAGCAGCGTGTCTTCGACGTCCTGCCAGGAGTCCTCGTCGAGGTCACCGGCGCCGAGCAGGCCGAGCAGGCTGGTCCCGAACACCGACCGCGACTTCGACAGCCGGCCGCGCAGCCGCTCCAGACGGCCGGTCGCGGGGTCGATCTCTTCGAGCACCGGGGCGGGCGCGGGCGCGGAAGGTTCTTCGGGGAGCTTGACGTCGCGGACCGTGCGCTGCGCCGAGTCGCGCGGCACCGCGGCGTCGTCGCCGACCGCGGGCTGCCCCTCGGTCTCCGGCCGGTCCTCGACGGGGTGCTCGACTTCGGGAGCCGTGCCACCGGGCGCCAGTGCGATGCCTCCGCTGGCCGCGTAGGAGCCGCCCTTCGGTTTCGCCTCGACCTCGCGCTGGGCGTCCAGGGTGATCCGGCGCTTGCGCGCGACGAGCAGGCCGGTCACCAGGAGGGCGACCAGCACGACGACGGCGAGGACTACGAACAGGAACCAGGTGCTCGACACCCGCCCATCCTTTCATCCGCACCGCACCGCGCCGGACACCCCGTCCGCACAGGCAATTCATAACGACGTAGGTCCCGATTGGGCCAAGACTTCACGATGTGGGGTTGCGCCACCGGAGACCCTGCACTAAACCCCTCCGGATGGGGAAAAGCGCGAGCCACGGCTTCCGGGTGATCGGGCTCATTTCGGGCACCTCGGTCGACGGCATCGACGTGGCCGCCGCCGAACTCCGCGCCGAGGACGACACGGTGGTCCTCACCCCGCTCGGCGAGCTCGACCTCCCCTACCCGGAACCACTGCGCGAAGGCCTGCTCGCCGCGTTGCCGCCGAACCCCTGCACCGCCGGGGAGCTGACGCGGCTCGACACCGGCGTCGGCCGGGCGTTCGCCGACGCGGCCGCGCGCGGCGTCGAAAAACTGGCCGGCGGCCGCGCGGACCTCGTCGCGTCGCTGGGCCAGACGGTGTTCCACTGGGTCGAGGACGGTCACGTCCGCGGCACGCTACAGCTCGGCCAGCCCGCCTGGATCGCCGAGCGCACCGGGCTGCCGGTGCTGGCCGACCTGCGGGCCAGGGACGTCGCCGCGGGCGGCCACGGCGCGCCCCTGGCGAGCACATTCGACCAGCTGTGGCTGCGCGGCCTGGCCCAGGACACCGGCCGGCCGGTCGCCGCGCTCAACCTCGGTGGCATCGCGAACATCACCGTCGTCACCGGCGGCGAGCCGGCGATCGCCTACGACACCGGGCCCGCCAACGCGCTGCTCGACGTCGCCGCCCACCGCGTCACCGGGCGGCGCAGCGACGTCGACGGCCGGCTCGCCCTCGGCGGCTCGGTGCGCGCCGACCTGCTCGGCCGGCTGCTCGCCGACCCGTACTTCGCCGCCGCGCCACCGAAGTCCACCGGCAAGGAGTACTTCAACGCGCCCTACCTCGACGCCGCCCTCGCCGGGCTGCCGCCGGTCGACCCCGGTGATCTCCTGGCGACGCTGACCGAGCTCACCGCGGCGACCGTCGCCGGCGAGTGCGTGCGCCACGGCGTCACGACGGTGATCGCGTCCGGCGGCGGGGTCGCGAACCCGGCCGTGATGGCGGCGCTGGCGCGGAACCTGCCGGACGCGGTGCTCAAGACCAGCGACGACCTCGGCCTGCCCGGCGCCGGCAAGGAGGCGTACCTCACCGCGCTGCTCGGCTGGCTGACCTGGTGCGGCGTGCCCGGCACGGTGCCGTCCGCCACCGGTGCCCGCGGACCGCGCCTGCTCGGCGCGCTCGTCCCGGGCGCCGGGCCCCTGAACCTTCCCGCCCCGCTGGGGGGCACCGTGACGCGGTTGCGAGTCTCGGAGAAGGCCGGATGACATGACAGTAGGAGAAGTCCATGCGTGGTGTTGACCTCGCCATCATCGTGGTCTACCTGGCGGCGATGCCGCTGATAGGCGTGCTCGTCGGCCGGAAGCAACGGTCGGCGGCCGACTACTTCGTCGGCGAGCGCAGCCTCCCGTGGGGTGCGGTGATGCTGTCCGTGGTGGCCACGGAAACCTCGACGCTCACCGTGATCAGCACGCCGGGGCTCGTCTTCGGCAACGCTTTCCTGTTCCTGCAGCTGGCTTTCGGCTACATCATCGGCCGGGTCATCGCCGCGTTCGTGCTGCTGCCGCGGTACTTCAAGGGCAACCTCGTGAGCGCGTACGCGTTCCTGGGCAAGCGGTTCGGCTCCGGGCTGCAGGGCACGGCGTCGGTGACGTTCGTGATCACCCGGCTGCTGGCCGAAGGCGTCCGTCTGTTCGCCGGCGCGATCCCGATCAAGGTGATCCTCGGGCACTACAACATCCACCTGGACTACTGGGTGATCGTGGTGATCCTGACCGCGCTGACGCTGATCTACGCCTACATCGGCGGGATCAAGGCGGTCGTCTGGGTCGACGTCATCCAGCTGACGCTGTACCTCGGCGGCGCGGCGGTGGCGGCGATCGTGCTGCTGAACAAGCTGCCCGGCGACTGGATGACCCAGGCCTCCGACGACGGCAAGTTCATGCTCGTCGACTTCACTAAGAACCTGCTGACCAGCCCGTACGCCTTCATCACGGCGGTGCTCGGCGGCGCGGCGCTGTCGATGGCCTCGCACGGCGCCGACCAGCTGATCGCGCAGCGGCTGATGGCCACGCGCAGCCTGCGCGACGGCCAGAAGGCGCTCATCGGCTCCGGCATCATCGTCACCATCCAGTTCGCGCTGTTCCTGCTGGTCGGGGCGATGCTGTGGGTGTTCAACGGCCGCAAGTCGGTCGCGCAGCTCGGCCTGCAGAGCCCGGACGACGTGTTCTCCCGGTTCATCATCGACGACCTGCCGGTCGGCGTGTCGGGCCTGCTCATCGCGGGTGTCCTCGCGTCGACCATGGGCGCGCTGGCGTCCGCGCTCAACGCCCTTTCGACGTCGACCGTGGCCGACCTCTACCAGCGCTTCACCAAGCGCGCGCCCGAGGATTCGAAGCTGCTGCAGCACGGTCGCATGTGGACGCTGATCTGGGCGGTCGTGTTCGCGCTCTTCGCGTCGTTGTTCTCGACCACGAAGAACTCCGTGATCGAGCTGGGTCTCGCGATCACCGGGTACACCTACGGCGCGCTGCTCGGGTCGTTCCTGCTCGGCCTGCTGATCAAGAAGGCCCGGCAGCTGGACGCGATCGTCGCGTTCGTCGCCACGGTCGTGGTGATGGCGTTCGTGATCCTCGGGGTGAAGTTCAGCGCGAAGACCGGCGGCCTGATCGGGATCGACTTCTCCAAGGCGGCCGGGGATCGTGTGGCACTGGCCTACCCCTGGTACACGCTGCTGGGCGTGGTGATCACGCTGGTCGTCGGCGGGTTGCTGTCGCTGCGGCACCGGACGCCGGACCCGAAGGCGGCCGAGGCCAACGCAGTCGGTGAAGCGGAAGAGGTCCCCACCGCCTGATCCTTTTGAACCGTTTCCGGTGGGCTCCCGTGTCGAGGTGCGGGAGCCCGCCGAGAAGCGGCGGGAGGAATCGAAGGTGGGTTCATGAAGCGGATGACGGTGGCGCTCGCGATCGGCGCCCTGCTGGTCGGCGGCGCGGCGACGGCTTCGGCCAGCCCGGCGGGCGCGAAGGTCCCGGACGCGATCAAGGTCCCGGCCGGCAACCGCGCGCTGGCGAGCTACCCGGCCGAGGGCGTGCAGATCTACGGGTGCACCGCCGGCGCGTGGACGCTGATCCAGCCCGCGGCGGTGCTTTCGAAACACGGCAAGCCGGTGGCGCTGCACAGCAAGGGCCCGGTCTGGACGTCCATTGTGGACGGCAGCACCGTCGGCGCGGCAGCGGTGGCCACCTCCCCGCGGGACGGCGCGATCCCGGAAGTGCTGCTCAAGGCGAACCTGAACACGGGTGACGGGATCTTCGGCAAGGTGACCTACGTCCAGCGCCTGAACACGCGCGGCGGGGTGGCTCCGGCGGGGACCTGCACGGATGGCGCGCAGACGGCGGTCCGCTACTCGGCCGACTACGCCTTCTGGGTCGCCGGATAAGGGGATGTGGCACCCCTCCCGCTCCCGTTAACCTGGGAGCGGGCAAGGGGGTCTCACATGGGGTTCTTCATCGGCATCGGGGTGGTGCTCGCCGTGCTGCTCGTCGTCGGCCTGGTCATGGACCGGCTCGACCGCAAGCGCGGCGTCAAGCACGGAATGCTCCGGCCGGGCGGGCGGCGGCCGAACATCGGCGACGCCGGCAGCGTCGGCAACGACCTGAGCACGTACGAGCCGCGCGTGCGGGGCGACGACCGCCGCGCGCCGCGCGAAGACGACATGTGACGCGTCAGCCGACCGCGACCGGTTCGTCGTCGGCCGTGCGCAGGCGCTGCGAGATCACCTTCGTGATGCCGTCGCCCTGCATGCTCACGCCGTAGAGCGCGTCGGCGATCTCCATCGTCGGCTTCTGGTGGGTGATGATGATCAGCTGCGACGAGTCGCGCAGCTGCTCCAGCAGCCCGATCAGCCGGCGCATGTTGGTGTCGTCCAGCGCGGCCTCGACCTCGTCCATGACGTAGAAGGGTGAGGGCCGGGCGCGGAAGATCGCGACCAGCATGCCGACCGCGACCAGCGACTTCTCGCCACCGGACAGCAGCGAAAGCCGCTTCACCTTCTTGCCCGGCGGGCGCGCTTCGACGTCGACGCCGGTGCTCAGCAGGTCGTCCGGCTCGGTCAGGACCATCCGGCCCTCGCCGCCCGGGAACAGCACGCTGAACACCGTCTCGAACTCGCGGGCCACGTCGGCGTAGGCCCCGGCGAACACCTCGAGGATCTTCTCGTCGACCTGCTTGATGACCGCCTCGAGGTCCTTGCGGGTGTCCTTGAGGTCTTCCAGCTGCGTGGAGAGGAACTTGTACCGCTCCTCCAGCGCCGCGAACTCCTCCAGCGCGAGGGGGTTCACCTTGCCCAGCAACGACAAGTCCTTCTCGGCGCGCTTGGCGCGGCGGGCCTGGGTGTCGCGGTCGTACGGCATCGGCGGCGGCTGGGTGACGTCTTCGCCGCGGTCCTTCGCCGCTTCGTACTCGGCCATCTCGCCCGCGCTCGGCGGGACCGGGACGTCCGGGCCGTACTCCTGGACCAGGTCGGTGAGGCCGATGCCGAAGTCCTCGGCGATCTTGGCTTCCAGGGTCTCCAGCCGCAGCCGTTGCTCGGCGCGCAGCACCTCGTCGCGGTGGACGGCGTCGGTCAGCTTCTCCAGCTCGCCGGTCAGCTCGCGGACCTTGGCGCGGACGCCGGTCAGCGCGGCCTCGCGGCTCTGGCGGCGGGCCTGGACCTGGTCGCGCTCGGCGGCCGCGCGCTGGACCGACTGCTCGATGCGTTCGAGAGCGATTTCGCCGCCGTTGACGACGGCGTTGGCGATCTCGGCGCCGCGCTTGCGGTTCGCGGCCGCGCGCTCGGCGCGTTCACGGGCCTGCTGCTCGGCGTGGGCGGCGCGGCGCAGCCCTTCGGCCTTGCCCGCGATGCTGCGCGCCCGCTCCTCGGCGGTGCGCTGCGCGAGCCGGGCTTCCATCTCTTCCTGCCGGACGACGGCCAGCTCTTCGACGGCGGCGTCGCGCTCGGCGGTGTCCGGGTCGTCCTCGACGGGCTGCTCGGCGACGGCGGCGAGCCGTTCCTCCAGCTCGGCGAGCTGGGCCAGGGCCTGCTCGCGGCTCTGCTCGACCTTCGCGCGCTGGCCGCTGAAGCGTTCGACCTCGGCCTGGGCCTGGCGGGCCGCCTGCTGCAGCCGGCTCAGCCGCTCCGACGACCGGGCCTTGCGGACCTTGGCCTCGCCGAGCGCGTCCTTGGCCTGGGAAACCTCTTCGCGACGCGCTTGCTGCTCGGCGCGGGCGCCTTCCAGCTCGGCCGCGTAGCGCTCCAGCGAGCGTTCGGCCGTGCGGAGCCGCTCCCCCGCCTCGTCGACGGCGGCCTGGACCTCGATGACGCTCTCGCGCTTGCCCGAGCCACCGATCGCCCAGCGGGATCCGAAGACGTCGCCTTCGGCGGTGACCGCCCGGACCTCCGGGTGCACCGCGACCAGGTTGCGCGCCGACTCGAGGTCGCGGACCAGGGCGAGCTTGTCGAGGGCCTGCTCGACGGCGGGCCGCAGCTGCGCCGGCGCCGTGACGACCTCGCGGGCCCAGCGCGCGCCTTCCGGCAGCGACGGCCACGAGTACGTGTCCACAGTGGACTCGGGCCCGCCGAGCAGGATGCCCGCGCGGCCGGAGTCGGTGTCCTTCAGGTACCTGAGCGCGCGCAGGGCGTCTTCGCCGCCGGTGACGGCGACCGCGTCGGCCACCGGGCCGAGCGCCGCGGCCAGCGCGACCTCGTAGCCCGGCTCGACGGTCAGCAGCGCGGCGACCGAGCCGAGCAGGCCCGGCAGCTCGTGGGACGCGCCGAGCAGCGCGCCCGCGCCGTCCTTGCGCCGCAAGCCCATCGACAGCGCTTCGACCCGGGCCTTCTCGGACGCGATCTCGCGCTCGGCGGTGCGTTCGGCCTTGACCAGCTCTTCGACGCGCGCCTTGGCCGCGTTGTTGGCCTCGACCGCGCGGTCGTGGCGGTCCATCAGGCCGGAGTCGTCCGACTCCTCGACGCCGCCCTCGGCCTTGGCCACTTCGAGCTCTTCGACGGCGATCTCGGCGCGCTCGGCGGACTCCTCGAGGGAGACGCTCAGGCGGTCGATCTCGTCGGAGGTCGCGCCGTTCTTGCTGCGCAGCGCCTCGACCTGGCCGGTCAGCTTCGCCATGCCCTCGCGGCGGTCGGCGATGGCGCGGACGGCGGCCCAGTGCGCGCGCTCGGCGGCCTGGACGCGCTGTTCGAGGTCTTCGCGGCGCAGCACGGTCTGGGCGAGCAGCTCGCGGGCCTCCATGACGGCCTCGTTGAGCTCCTCTTCCTGCTCGGCGACGCGCTCGGCCTCTTCGAGCAGCTCTTCGGGGTCGCGGCCGCCGGTCGACGTCGAGACGTCGGCCGACAGGTGGCGCTGCCGCTCGATCGCGAGCCGGACGGTGCCGCGCAGGCGCTCGGCCAGCGCGGAAAGCTTGTACCAGGTCTCCTGGGCGGTCTGCAGCAGCGGCGCGTCCTCGGCGAGCGACGACTCCAGCTCGGTCTCCTCGGCGGAGACGATCTCGAGGGTCTGCTCGACCTCGGCGCGGCGCTGGCGGGCGGTCTTCTCGTCGGCCTCGTCGCGGGTGATCGCGCTGCGCTGGGTGACCAGGTCGTCGGCGAGCAGGCGCAGGCGGGAGTCGCGCAGCTCGGACTGGACGGCCTGGGCCCGGCGGGCGATCTCGGCCTGCTTGCCCAGCGGCTTGAGCTGGCGGCGCAGCTCGGTGGTGAGGTCGCCGAGGCGGTCGAGGTTGCCCTGCATGTTGGCCAGCTTGCGCAGGGTCTGTTCCTTGCGCTTGCGGTGCTTGAGGACGCCGGCGGCCTCTTCGATGAAGGCGCGGCGCTCTTCGGGCTTGGACTCGAGGATCGCCGAGAGCTGGCCCTGCCCGACGATGACGTGCATCTCGCGGCCGATGCCGGAGTCCGAGAGCAGCTCCTGGACGTCCATCAGGCGGCAGCGGTCGCCGTTGATCTCGTACTCGCTCGCGCCGTCGCGGAACATCCGGCGGGTGATCGACACCTCGGCGTACTCGATCGGGAGCGCGCCGTCGGCGTTGTCGATGGTGAGGGTGACCTCGGCGCGGCCGAGCGGGGCGCGGCCCGCGGTGCCGGCGAAGATGACGTCCTCCATCTTGCCGCCGCGCAGGTCCTTGGCGCCCTGGGTGCCCATGACCCAGCGCAGGGCGTCCAGCACGTTGGACTTGCCGGAGCCGTTCGGCCCGACCACGCAGGTGATACCCGGCTCGAAGCGCAGCGTGGTGGCCGAGGCGAAGGACTTGAAGCCCTTGAGCGTCAGGCTTTTCAGGTGCACTGGGTGCTGACCCCTCTGGCTGCCGGTACTGGCGATTCAATCGTCCCAGGCTACCCGGGGGCTCCCGGGGACCGCCGGACGCGCCCCCTCATCGGCGCGCCTTAGCATAGCTTCGGAGGCCTCAGCAACCTCCTGCGTCACACCCGCCCCGGAAGTACCAAGGCCCGCGTCAGCGTTCGAGGAAGCCGCCGAGTCCCCCTTTCGGGTCGGACCAGCGCTCGACGACGTTCTCCACACTTCCGGGTGATTCTCCGGACCGCAGGGCGGTCAGCAACCGCTCACAGTGGTCTCGATCACCCTCCGCTATGACCTCGACACGCCCGTCGGGCATGTTGCGGGCACTGCCCACCAGTCCGAGCTCGAGCGCCCGGCTACGGGTCCACCAGCGGAAACCGACACCCTGGACGCGCCCGCGGACCCACGCCGTCAATCTGGTGTTCGTTTGTCCCTCACTCACGCTTTCATCCCTTCCGGACACTTCGACTGCACACAGTGATCGCACAGGCCCACTACCTGGGCGAATAGGGCACCGACGGTGATAGCCTCGCCGCCGAGGTCGTCCTCCCGGGTTCCCCCGCTCGGGAAAGCAGTGATCGATTAACGGCCTCGCACGGCGTATCCCCAGCCTCTCCCGAGCCCCCCGAGGAGCCTGCAATGCCCCGCCCCGACGGGTCCGCATCGAGCTCGCACGTGAGCAGGATCGACACCGCCCCGCCCAAGAGCAGCAAACCGAACCGCACCGGGTACGTCGTGCTCGGGGTGGCCGGCCTGGTGGTCGCGACCGCGTTCGCCGCGGTCGCCGAGCTCGCCGGCCCGGACCCCGCCACCACCGCGGGCGGCACCGGTGGCACCGGCGGCCAGGGCACTTCGCAGGCCGGCCTGCAGACGGTGCCGAACACCCCGTCGTCGGCCGGCCCGTCGACCGTCGGCGCGCCGACGTCGAGCGAGTCGGCGACGTCCTCGACCGCGCCGAGCACGGTCGTGTCGATCAGCCCGGACGGCAAGACGACGACCACGGTGGTCACCCACGCCGACCCACCCCCGCCGCCCCGCGACGACACGGGCAACCCGCCCCCGGTGACCTCGACGACGCCGACGACACCCAAGACGACGACGCCGACCACGACACCGGACCCCACGACGACGCCTCCGACGACCACGACGTCGTCGACCGGCGGTGGCGGCACCAGCACCGCAGGTTCGCCGTCGCCGGGCACGAGCGACTCCCCGTCCGCGACCGGGAGCACCACGCGCGCGCAGTAAGACAGCGAACAGCGAAGGCCACCGCCGCGGCGGTGGCCTTCGGCATGTCCGGACCGAGCGAGAGCATCACGCACGCGCAGCGAAAGGGCCGGCCGTCTCAAGATGCGCGAAACCGCTGTCACCAGCGTTCCGGCTAGCTCATCCACGCTCCCGGCTCGCCTGCGCGTACCGGAACCAGTAACACCCGGCCAGGAGCACGCCGCCCGCCGTCACCACGACGTGGAGCGTCCCTCGCCACCCCGGCGCCACTCCCCCGACGAAGGCGATCAAGCCGAAGCCGAGCGCGCACACGGTCCACGTGATCGCCAGTGCCAAGGCGGCCTTCGCCGGCAGCCGGCCGCCGGAAACCCACTTCCCCCCGGTCACCGGTGCTAGCCGTCGCGGCGGAGCCGGTGGGCGAACAGCCTCCACAGGTAGACCGTCAGCAGCGCCCCGGCGCCCGCGGCCGCGATGCGCAGCCACCTCGCCCAGCCGACCTCTTCGCCGTCGAAGGCCGTGAGGATCCAGCCGGTCACCCCGAAGGTCGCCCCGACCGCCAGCGTCAGCACGATCACCGGCGGGATGCGCTCACCGCCGAGCAGCCACGTCTTCGACCCGTCCATGCCGGTGAGGTACCCCGCCGGACGGCGTCCTAGACCTCGAAGCGGTAACCCATCCCCGGCTCGGTGAGCAGGTGGCGGGGCCGCGACGGCTCCGGCTCCAGCTTGCGCCGCAGCTGGGCCAGGTACACCCGCAGGTAGTGGGACTCCCGCTCGTACGACGGGCCCCACACCTCGTGCAGCAGCTGCTTCTGCGCCACCAGCCGGCCGCGGTTGCGGACCAGCAGCTCCAGCACGCCCCACTCCGTCTTCGTCAGGTGGACCTCCACGCCGTCGGTGCGGCGGACCTTCTTCGCGGCCAGGTCCACGCTGAACGACGACGTCTCCACCACCGCGTCCACGTCGTCCGCGCCCGTCACCGCCGAGCGGCGGACCGCTGCCCGCAGCCGGGCCAGCAGCTCGTCCATCCCGAACGGCTTCGTGACGTAGTCGTCCGCGCCCGCGTCGAGGGCCTGGACCTTGTCGGCCGAGTCGCCGCGCGCGGACAGCACGATGATCGGGACCGTCGTCCAGCCGCGCAGGCCCGCGATGACCTCGGTGCCGTCCAGGTCGGGCAGCCCGAGGTCGAGCACCACGACGTCCGGCTTGGTCTCGGCGACCGCCTTGAGCGCGGCCGTGCCGTCGTGCGCGGTGATCACCTTGTAGCCGCGGGCGTTCAGGTTGATCCGCAGCGCCCGCACGATCTGCGGCTCGTCGTCCACCACCAGCACGGTGGCGCCCGTGTCGCTCATCGCACCCCCTCTTCTTGGAACTCGACGCTGAACGCGGGCAGCGAGACCACGACTGTCAGCCCGCCGCCCGGCGTGTCCTCGGCGCGGATCGTGCCGCCCATCGCCTCGGTGAACCCCTTCGCCACCGACAGCCCGAGCCCGACGCCCGGCGTCGTGTCCCGGTCGCCGCCGAGCCGCTGGAACGGCGCGAACGCCGAGTCCGCGGTCCCCTTGCGCAGCCCCTTGCCGTGGTCGACGATCCGCAGCTCCACGTGGCCGGAGTGCGCGGAAGCCCGCGCCGACACCGGGGCCCCGCCGTGGCGCAGGGCGTTGTCCAGCACGTTCGCCACGACGCGCTCCAGCAGGCCCGGATCGGCCAGCACCGCCGGGAGCCGGTCGTCGACCGCCACCCGCACCGCGTCCGAGGAGTCCACATTGGACAACGCGTGGGCGACGATCTCGTCGTAGCCGACCGGGCGCAGGTGCGGCTTCACCGCGCCGGTGGCCAGGCGCGAGGAGTCCAGGAGGTTGTCGATCAGCCCGGCCAGCCGGTCGGCCGACAGCTCGATGGCCTCCATCAGCTCGGCGGTGTCCTCTTCGGACAGTGCGAGGTCGGGCGCGCGCAGGCTGCCGATCGACGCCTTGATCGACGTCAGCGGCGTCCGCAGGTCGTGCCCGACCGCGGACAGCAGCGTCGTGCGCAGCTCGGTCGCCTCGGCCTTGCGCTCGGCGCGCGCCGCGGCGGCGGCCGTCCGCTGCTGGCGCAGGGCGAGCAGCGCCTGCCCGGCCACGGCTTCGAGCACCCGCCGGTCGGCCGCCGGCAACGCGCGCCCGCGCAGCGTCAGGTGCACGTCGGCGGTGACGGCGATGTCGACGTCGGCCTCGTCCGGGTCGGCGCACGGGTGCTCCCCCGCGGTCGCGACGCCCTGCCAGACGCCGTCCTGCTTCTCCAGCAGCGTCACCGACGTCAGCGCGAAGTTCTCGCGCACCTTCTCCAGCAGCCGCTCGATCGGGTTCGCGTGGGTCAGCACGGTCCGGGCGTACGAGGCGAGCAGCGCCGCCTCCGTCCGCGCCCGCGCCGCCTGCGTGGCCCGGCGCGCCGCCTGGTCGACGACCAGCGCGACGAGCACCGCGACGACGACCATCGCGATCAGCGTCACGAGGTTCTGCGGGGTGTGCACGGTCAGCGTGTACAGCGGGGGCGTGAAGAAGAAGTTCAGCAGCCCGGCGCCGAGCACGGCCGCGACGAGCGCCGGCCCGAGCCCGCCGACCAGCGCCACGACGACGGTCGCGAGCACGTAGGAGATGACGTCGGTGGCGAAGTCGAGCCCGGCCGGGATGAAGAACCCGACGACCGTGACCAGCACCGGCAGGACGACGCTGAGCACCCAGCCCGCGACCAGCCGCGAGAACCCCAGCGGGCTCGCGCTCAGCCGGGCCCGCAGGCGCCCGCCCGCCTCGGAGTGGGTGACCATGTGGACGTCGATCGAGCCGGACTGCCGCACGACGCCGGCGCCGATGCCCTCGTCGAACAGCCGCGCCACGCGCGAACGCCGCGAGGTGCCGATCACCAGCTGGGTCGCGTTGACGCCGCGGGCGAAGTCCAGCAGGGCGGTCGGGACGTCGTCGCCGACGACGGTGTGGAAGGTCGCGCCGACCTCTTCGGCGAGCGTCCGGCAGCGGGCGATCGCGGCCGGTCCGAGCCCGGAGAGGCCGTCACCGCGCAGGATGTGGACGACCTGCAGCTCGGCGCCGGCGCGGGTGGCGATCCGGCTGGCGCGGCGGATGAGAGTCTCGCTCTCCTCGCCGCCGGTGATGGAGACGACGACGCGTTCGCGCGCCTCCCAGGTCTCGGTGATGCTCTGCTCGGCGCGGTAGCGCTGCAGGGCGACGTCGACCTGGTCGGCGACCCAGAGCAGGGCGAGCTCGCGCAGCGCAGTGAGGTTGCCGGGGCGGAAGTAGTTGCCGAGCGCGGCGTCGATCCGCTCGGCCGGGTAGATGTTGCCGTGGGCGAGCCGCCGCCGCAGCGCCTCCGGCGTCAGGTCGACCAGCTCGAGCTGTTCGGCGCGGCGGACGACCTCGTCCGGCACGGTCTCCTGCTGGGTGACGCCGGTGATCCGCTCGACGACGTCGTTGAGGCTCTGCAGGTGCTGGACGTTGACCGTGGACAGGACGTCGATCCCGGCTTCCAGGAGCTGTTCGACGTCCTGCCAGCGCTTGGCGTTGCGTGACCCGGGCACGTTGGTGTGCGCGAGCTCGTCGACGACGGCGACCTCCGGGGCACGCGCGAGGATGGCGTCGACGTCCATCTCGTCGAACTCGCGGCCGCGGTGGCCGGCGGGGCGCCGCGGCACGATCTCGAGGCCGTCGAGCAGCACCGCGGTCTTCTCGCGGCCGTGCGTCTCCACCAGCCCGACGACGACGTCCGTGCCGCGGTCCAGGCGCCGGCGCGCTTCGCCGAGCATGGCGAAGGTCTTGCCGACGCCCGGAGCCGCGCCGAGGTAGATCCTCAGCTCTCCCCGGCGCGGCTTCGGTGCGTTCGCGGTGGTCACGCTGTCAGTGTGCCCCTCCGGCCGCACCTTGCACGGCCAAGTTGAGCTGGAGCACATTGACGCCGGGGACGCCGATTCCCGCGCCGGAGGTGTTCGCTTCGACGAGCTGCTTCACCCGATCCACCGGCAACCCGGTCACGCGGGCCACGCGGGCGATCTGGAGGTCGGCGTAGGCGACGCTGATCGCCGGGTCGAGCCCGGACCCCGACGCCGTCACCGCGTCCGGCGGTACCTGACCGGGTGACACGCCTTCGCGCCCGGCGATGGCGGCGCGCCGCTCCTCGATGGCCTTCACGAGGTCCTCGTTGTACGGGCCCTTGTTGGACGCGCCGGACGGCATCTCCGGGGTGACCGCCGAGGGCCGGGAGTGGAACCACGGGTCGTGCGCCGGGTCGGCCGGCACGGGGTCGACGCCGATGAGCGACGACCCCACCGCCTGCCCGTTCTGCGTGACCACCGAGCCTTCGGCGTTGCCCTCCAGCCCGGGAATGCGGGCGACGGCCCACACGGCCAGGGGGTAGAGGATCCCGAGCAGGACCGTCATCACGAGCAGGACGCGCAGCCCGGCCCACGTCTGCTTGACGAGAGTGTTCACGACGTTCACCCGATTCCAGGGATGAGGCGCACGAGCAGGTCGATCAGCCAGATCCCGAGGAAGGGGCTGACGATGCCGCCGAGGCCGTAGACGAGCAGGTTGCGGCGCAGCAGGGCCGACGCCGACGACGGCTTGTACCGCACGCCGCGCAGGGCCAGCGGGATCAGCACGACGATGATCAGCGCGTTGAAGATGACCGCGCTGAGGATCGCCGACTTCGGCGTGGCCAGGTGCATGATGTTGAGCGCGCCGAGCTGGGCGAAGATGCCGGTGAACATCGCGGGCAGGATCGCGAAGTACTTCGCGAGGTCGTTGGCGACGCTGAAGGTCGTCAGCGCGCCGCGCGTGATCAGCAGCTGCTTGCCGATCTCGACGATCTCGATCAGCTTCGTCGGGTCGCTGTCGAGGTCGACCATGTTGCCGGCCTCCTTCGCGGCCGACGTGCCGGTGTTCATCGCGACGCCGACGTCGGACTGCGCGAGCGCGGGGGCGTCGTTGGTGCCGTCGCCGGTCATCGCGACCAGCCGACCGCCTTCCTGCTCCTTCTTGATGAGCGCCATCTTGTCTTCGGGCTTGGCCTCGGCGAGGTAGTCGTCGACGCCCGCGTCCGCGGCGATGGCCTTGGCGGTGAGGGGGTTGTCGCCGGTGATCATCACCGTCTTGATGCCCATCGCCCGGAGCTCCTTGAAGCGCTCCTTCATGCCCGGCTTGACGACGTCGGACAGCCGGATCACGCCGCGCACCACGGTGTCCTCGGCGACGACCAGCGGAGTGCCGCCCTGGGCACTGATCTCGTCGACGACACGCTCGGTCTCGTCGGGGAACTCGCCGCCGTTGTCACGCACCCAGGCGCGGACCGCGGACGCGGCACCCTTGCGGATCCGCCGGTTGCCGAGGTCCATGCCGCTCATCCGCGTCTGCGCGGTGAAGGGGACGAACTCGCCCCGCTCGTCCTGGCCCGCGTGGGCCGCGGTCAGCTCGACGACGCTGCGGCCCTCGGGGGTCTCGTCGGCGAGGCTGGCCAGCCGGGCGGCCCGCGCGAGTTCGTCCATAGTGGACGTTCCGACCGGGATCAGCTCGGTGGCCCGGCGGTTGCCGAAGGTGATGGTGCCGGTCTTGTCGAGCAGCAGTGTCGAGACGTCGCCGGCGGCCTCCACCGCGCGGCCCGACGTCGCGAGGACGTTGCGCTGCACCAAGCGGTCCATGCCCGCGATGCCGATGGCGCTCAGCAGCGCGCCGATCGTCGTCGGGATCAGGCAGACCAGCAGCGCCGTCAGCACGATCACCGACTGTTCGCTGCCGGAGTAGCGGGCCATCGGCTGCAGCGCCACGACGGCGAGCAGGAAGATGATCGTCAACGTCGAGAGCAGGATGGTCAGCGCGATCTCGTTCGGCGTCTTCTGCCGCGAAGCGCCCTCCACCAACGCGATCATGCGGTCCACGAAGGACTCGCCCGGCTTGGTCGTGATCTTGACGACGATCCGGTCGCTCAGCACCGTCGTACCGCCGGTGACGGCGCTGCGGTCGCCGCCGGACTCCCGGATGACCGGGGCCGACTCGCCGGTGATGGCCGACTCGTCGACGGTCGCGATGCCCTCGACGACGTCGCCGTCGCCCGGGATCACCTGGCCCGCCTCGACGACGACCAGGTCGCCGATCTTCAGCTCGACGCCGGGCACCTGCTCTTCCGAGCCGCTCGACGTGAGGCGGCGGGCGACGGTCTCCTTCTTCGACCGCCGCAGGGATTCCGCCTGCGCCTTGCCGCGCCCTTCCGCGACAGCCTCGGCGAGGTTCGCGAAGAGCACCGTGAACCAGAGCCAGACGGCGATCAGGATGGTGAACACGCTCGGGTCGGTGACCGCGAAGACCGTGGTCAGCGCGGACCCCACCCACACCACGAACATCACCGGGTTGCCGAGCTGGTGCTTCGGGTTGAGCTTGCGGAACGCGTCCGGCAGGGACGTCCAGAGCTGGCGGGGGCTGAACACCCCGGCGCCGACCCGGCCGGCGGGTTCGGCGGGAGTCACCTGGGGTCGTTCTTCGGTGACGGTCATGCGAGTGCCTCCGCGATGGGCCCGAGCGCGAGCGCCGGGATGAAGGTGAGGGCCGCGACGAGCACCACCGTGCCGGTGAGCATGGTGGCGAACAGCGGCCCGGTGGTGGGCAGCGTGCCCGCGGTTTCGGGCACCTTGCGCTGCGCGGCCAGGGAACCGGCCAGGCAGAGCACGGCGAGGATCGGCACGAACCGGCCGATCGCCATGGCGACGCCGAACGACGACTGGAACCAGTCGCTCGTCGCGGTCAGGCCGCCGAACGCGCTGCCGTTGTTGTTACCGGTGGACGCGTAGCCGTAGAGGATTTCGGACAGGCCGTGCGCGCCGCCGTTGCCGAGCGCGCCCGCCGTGTCCGGCAGCAGCAACGCAATCCCGGAGCCGAGCAGCACCACGGTCGGCATCGCGAGCATGGCGATCGCAGCCGCGGTGACCTCGCGCTTGCCGAGCTTCTTGCCCAGGTACTCCGGCGTGCGCCCGACCATCAGGCCGGCCAGGAACATCGCGATGATCGCCATGACCAGGATCCCGTAGAGGCCGGTGCCGACGCCGCCCGGCGAGATCTCGCCGTAGAGCATGTTCAGCAGCGGTCCCCCGCCGCCGAGGCCCGAGAGACTGTCGTGGGCGCCGTTGATCGCGCCGGTCGAGGTCCCCGTGGTGGTGTCGGCGAAGATCGACGTCAACCCGATGCCGAACCGCTGCTCCTTGCCTTCCATGCTCGCGCCCGCGGCCAGTGCGGCCGGGTTGCTCGCGTTGGCTTCGGAGAACCAGATGATCGCCAGCGACGCGGCCCAGAGCAGGCTCATCACGCCGAGCAGGACGTACCCCTGCTTGGGCTTGCCGACCATCTTGCCGAACGCGCGGGTCAGGCTGACCGGGATCACCAGGATCAGGAACAGCTCGATGAGGTTGGTCCACGCGGTGGGGTTCTCGAACGGGTGCGCGGAGTTGGCGTTGAGGATGCCGCCGCCGTTGGTGCCGAGCTCCTTGATCGCCTCCTGGCTCGCCGCCGGAGCCAGCGCGATGGCGCTGTGGCTGCCGTCCGGGTTCGTCACGGCGACGCCGGCCTTGAGGCTCTGCACCACGCCGAGCGCGACCAGCACGATCGCGAAGACGAACGCCATCGGCAGCAGGACGCGGACCGTGCCGCGCGTGAGGTCCACCCAGAAGTTGCCGAGCCGGTCGGTCTTCGCCCGGACGAACCCGCGGGTCACCGCGATCGCCACGGCCAGGCCGACGCCCGCCGACAGGAAGTTCTGCACGGTCAGCCCGGCCATCTGCACGAAGTGGCCCATCGTCGTCTCGGGGACGTAGGACTGCCAGTTCGTGTTGGTGACGAAGGAAACCGCCGTGTTGAACGCGACGCCCGGGCTCACCGAGCCGCGGCCCAGGTTCCACGGCAGGACCGGCTGGAGCCGCTGCAGCAGGTAGAGCAGGACGACCGAGACGAACGAGAAGCCGAGCACGCCCGCGGCGTAGGTCGGCCAGCGCTGCTCGGAGTCCGGGTTGACGCGGAAGAGCTTGTACAGCCCTTTCTCGAGCTTCCAGTGCTTCTCGGTCGAGAAGACGCGCGCCAGGTAGTCGCCGAGAGGTTTGTAGACCGCGGCGAGGGCGGCGAGGAGGAGGCCGAGCTGGATGAGCCCGGCCGTCGTGTCGGACATCAGAATTTCTCCGGCCTGATCAAGGCGACGAACAGGTACACGAGCAGGCCGAGCGCCAGCAGCCCGCCGACGATGTTGGCCACGGTCCCGGCGCCGCTCACAGCTTCTCCAGCCCGCGCAGCGCGAGCGCGAGCACCACGAACACGCCGATCAGCAGGACGGCGTAGAGCAAGTCGGCCACAGGGCACCTCTCAAGACGGGTCACCGGGTTCGGTGACCGGACAGTTCACTGTGCGGCGGCGGGACCCCGTCCCGACCTGCGGCTGACGGCCTCTTGATGCGTTCCTGACACCCATTTACGCCGTCTTTATGGCGGGTGGCGGGCGTCACGCAAACGTTTGCCGATTAATCACTGTATGCAGTTGGTTAGTGACTCGCGACACAACGAGTGACCGAACAAGTGCGGAACGTGCAATTCGGGCAGACAAGATCTTCGGGCCGTGTTACACCTGTGTTACCGATAGTTGTATCGGCTAAGTAAATCTTTGGGAGAGGGGATCACCTATGTGCGGTATCGCCGGCTGGGTTTCCTACGACGCCGACCTCACCCGCCGCCAGGACGTGGTCGACGCCATGACGGCGACCATGTCCTGCCGCGGCCCGGACGACGAGGGCACCTGGGTCCGCAAGCACGTCGCGCTCGGCCACCGGCGGCTGGCCATCATCGACCTGCCCGGCGGCCGGCAGCCGATGTCGGTGCACACGCCGAACGGCGACGTCGCGATGGTCTACAGCGGTGAGGCCTACAACTTCACCGAGCTGAAGGAAGAGCTGACCAAGCTCGGCCACAAGTGGGAGACCGACAGCGACACCGAGGTCGTCCTGCACGGCTACCTGCAGTGGGGCGACGAGGTCGTCGACCACCTCAACGGCATGTACGCCTTCGCGATCTGGGACGAGCGCGACGACCGCCTCGTCATGATCCGCGACCGGATGGGCATCAAGCCGTTCTACTACTACCCGACCCGCGACGGCGTCCTGTTCGGCTCCGAGCCCAAGGCCATCCTGGCGAACCCGCTGGCGAGCAAGGTCGTCGACACCGACGGGCTGCGCGAGCTGATGGCGTTCACCAAGCGGCCCGGCTGGTCGCTGTGGAAGGGCATGGAGGAGGTCCAGCCGGGCACGATCGTCACCGTGTCCCGCGAGGGCGTCCGCACCCGCACGTACTGGAAGCTCGACGCGAAGCAGCACACCGACGACCAGGAGACCACGGTCGCCCGCGTCCGCGAGCTGATGACCGACATCGTGCACCGCCAGCTCGTCGCCGACGTCCCGCGCTGCGTGCTGCTGTCGGGTGGCTTGGACTCCAGCGCCGTCACCGGGCTCGCCGCGCCGCACCTCGCCGAGCAGGGCGAGCAGCTGCGGACGTTCTCCGTCGACTTCTTCGGCCAGGAGGAGAACTTCAAGCCGGACGAGATGCGCGACACCGCGGACTCGCCCTACATCCGCGACGTCGCCGACCTGGTCGGGTCGGCGCACCAGAACGTCATGCTGAACCCGGCGGAGCTGAGCGACCCGGCGGTGCGCCGCGCGGTGCTGAAGGCCCGCGACATCCCGGCCGGCCTCGGCGACATGGACACGTCGCTGTACCTGCTGTTCAAGGCGATCCGCGGCGAGTCGACGGTGGCGCTCTCGGGCGAGTCGGCCGACGAGGTGTTCGGCGGCTACCGCTGGTTCCACGACGAGAAGGCCGTCAACGCGGACACGTTCCCGTGGCTGGCGTTCCGGACGTCGATGATGGACGAGCGGGCGTCGCTGTACACGACCGAGCTGCGGCAGAAGCTGAACCTCGAGTCCTACGTCGCGGACCAGTACGCCACCGCGGTCGCCGCGGTCGACCACCTGGACGGCGAGACCGCGCTGGAGGCGCGGATGCGGACCATCTGCAACCTCCACCTGACCCGGTTCGTGCGGATGCTGCTCGACCGCAAGGACCGCGCGTCGATGGCGGTGGGCCTGGAGGTCCGCGTGCCGTTCTGCGACCACCGGCTGGTGGAGTACGTCTACAACACGCCGTGGTCGCTGAAGACGTTCGACGGCCGGGAGAAGAGCCTCCTGCGCCACGCGACCAAGCACGTCCTGCCGGAGTCGGTGGCCCAGCGGGTGAAGAGCCCGTACCCGTCGACGCAGGACCCGGGCTACGCGGCGGCGTTGCAGCAGCAGGTCAAGGAGGTCCTGGCCGAGCCGGGTCACCAGGTGTTCGGCCTGGTGGACAAGGCCTGGGCGCACCGAGTGTCCGAAGTGGACCCAGCGGCCATGGACCCGGCGGCGCGGATCGGCCTGGACCGGCTGCTCGACCTGTACCACTGGATCGAGATGTACCAGCCCACGCTCGAACTGTCTTGACCTCGAGTGCCCTTGAGGTGTGAGGCTGGGCGGCATGAAGGTGCTGCTCTTCGGCCGCAACCCGGCCACGGTCTCGAGGGTGACGACGGCGCTGTCCGCGGCGGGTCTCGCCGCGGACGGCGTCGTCTCGGAGGAAGCCGTCCTGACCCGCCTCGGCGTGGTCGACGCGCTGGTACTGGGCGCGGGGGTGGTGGGTTCCCCGCGGGAGCGCGTCACGGCCGCCGCGCTCCGGCACGGCGTCGTGTGGGTGCAGGGGCCGCACATCGTCCCCGAGCGGGACGCGCTGGAGTACGTGCGGACGGAGATCCTGCCGCGGCTGGCGGCCCGGCGCTGAGCTAGCGCCGGACCTCCGTCAGCTTCACCGGACGCCGTTCGCGACGCGAGACCTCACACGCCTCCGCGATGTAGAACGCCTCCAGCGCGTCCGCCGCCACACACGGCGACGGCGCCCGGCCGGCGACGACGTCCAGGAATGCCCGCAGCTCCGTCGTGTACGCGGGCCGGAAGCGCTCCATGAACCCCGGGTACGCCGGCCCCGGCAGCGGGGCCACGCCCGGCTCCACCGACCGCAGCGGCGCCCGGTCGTCCAGGCCGACCACCACGCCCGACACCGACCCCAGGACGTCCAAGCGCACGTCGTAGCCCGCGCCGTTGTAGCGGGTCAGGGACACCGTCGCCAGCGTTCCGTCGTCCAGGGTCAGCGTCGCCGCCGCCGTGTCGACGTCGCCCGCCTCCACGAAGAAGCGCTCGCCGCGGTTCGCGCCGATCGCGTACACCTCGGCCACCTCGCGGCCGCTCACCCAGCGGATGACGTCGAAGTCGTGGACGCCGCAGTCGCGGAACAACCCGCCCGAGTGCGCCACGTACTCCGCCGGCGGGGGTGCCGGGTCGAACGTCGTCGCGCGCAGCGTGTGCAGCCAGCCCAGCTCGCCCGACGCCACCGCCGCCCGCGCCGCCGCGTAGCCCGCGTCGAACCGGCGCTGGAAGCCGATCTGGACCTGGACGTCCGACGCGCCGATGCGGTCGATCACCGCCAGGGTGCCGGGGATATCCGCCGCGACCGGCTTTTCGCAGAACACCGGGATGCCCGCGTCGACCGCCGCGATGATCAGGCCCGGGTGCGCGTCCGTGGCGGCCGTGACGACCAGGCCGTCCAGGCCCGCGGTGAACAGCTCGTCGAGGGATGCCGTCTCGACGCCGAGCTTCGCGGCAGCCGACTGAGCACGCGCGGGGTCGACGTCGGCCACGACGACCGACTCGACCTCGTCGAACCCCTTGAGCGTCTCCGCGTGCGCGGTGCCGATCCGGCCGGTGCCCGCCAGTCCCAACCTCATCGTGGTGCTCCTCCTGTAGCCAGAACCTCGGCGGTGGTCGCCCGGACCACCAAAGACGGGTGCAGCAGGTGCCGGACCGGCTCCGTGCGCTCCCCGCGGACGCGTTCGACCAGCGCTTCGAAGGCCAGCCGGCCCATTTCGGTGCGCGGCTGGTCCACCGTGGTCAGTGAAAGGTGGCGCAGTGCCGCCAAGGACGTGTTGTCGTAGCCGACGACCGAGACGTCCTCGGGCACGCGCAACCCCGCCTCTTCGAGCGCCGAGATCGCGCCGACGGCGTTGAAGTCGTTGCCCGCCACCAAACCCGTGGGCAAGTCGGCCCGCGAGTACGTCGCCAGCAGCTCCTTCACGGACTTCTCCCCCGCCGTGTCGGTGTGTTCGCTGCGCACGATGACCGGATCGAGCCCGTGCCGCCGCATCGCCTCCTGAAACCCGCGGCGGCGCTGGGCCGCGCCCGCCGCGCCCCCGCCGTCGAGGTGGGCGATGCGCCGGTGCCCGAGCCCGACCAAGTGGTCGACGGCCAGCGCGGACCCCGCCTCGCCGTCGTCGTTCACCGTGTCCACTGTGGACGACCGGATCGTCCGCGAGACCAGCACGACCGGGCACTGCTTGGCCGCGAGCTGGATCGACGCCGCCGGCACGACCGGGGAGAGCAGGATGATTCCCGCCGGACGAAAGGAAAGCAGGTTGTGCAGGGCGTTCCACTCGCGCGCGGGACTGCGGCCGCCGGTGTTGAGGATGAGGTCGAAGCCGGCGGCCTGCGCCGCCGCGTCCAACCCCTCGACGACGTCGGCGAAGAAGGCGTTGCGCAGGTCGTTGACCATCACGCCGAGCACCGTGGACGTCCGGCTGGCCAGCGACCGCGCCATGACGTGCGGCTGGTAGCCGAGTTCTTCCGCCGCGCGCAGGACAGCGGCGCGCCGGGCGTCGGAGACCTTCGGTGAATTCCTCATCACCAGGGAGACCAGTGCGCGGGAAACCCCCGCCCGCGCGGCGACGTCCTCCATCGTCGGACGCATGCGGCGCACCTCCCCTGATCACCGGAAACTCGGCCTTGACTTGCTGTGACGGACGCTACAAGATTAGAGCGCTCTAATCAATAGAGCGCTCCAACGGACCAACGGAGGCCCCTTGTGACAGCGACGATCCGCGTGGCCGCCGCCCCGATCTCCTGGGGCGTCTGCGAAGTCCCGGGCTGGGGCCGGGTGCTGGACGCCGCGACCGTGCTCGGCGAGATGGCCGCCCTCGGCGTCCAGGCGACCGAGCTGGGCCCGCCCGGATACCTCCCGCGCGACCCGGCCGAACTGCGGGAGCTGCTCGGGAAACACAGTCTGAGGCTCGTCGGCGGCTTCCTCGCCGTCGTGCTGCACGCCGACCGGGAAAACGCGCTCAAGGAAGCCGAAGAGTCGGCCGCGCTGTTCGCCGCGTGCGGTGGTGACGTCCTCGTGCTCGCCGCCGCGACCGGGCTCGACGGCTACGACGAACGCCCGAAGCTCACCGACGCCGAATGGGCGACGCTCATCGAGACCGCCGGCGAGATCCGGGACATCGCCGCCGCGCACGGCCTGCGCACCGTGCTGCACCCGCACGTCGGGACGCACGTCGAGCAGCAGGCCGAGGTCGAGCGCTTCCTCGCCGACTCCGATCTCGGCTTGTGCCTCGACACCGGGCACCTGATGATCGGCGGGACGGATCCGGTCGAGCTGGCGAAGCGGTATCCCGAACGGGTGGGGCACGTGCATCTGAAGGACGTCCGAGAAGACCTCGCGGCCGACGTCCGCGCGGGACGGATCGGCTACACCGACGCGGTCGGGCGGGGCATCTACACCCCGCTCGGCGAGGGGGACGTGGACGTGGCGTCGATGGTGCGCTCCGTCCAGGCGGCGGGCTACGACGGCTGGTACGTCCTCGAACAGGACACCGCCCTCGGCGATTCGAGCCCCGACGACACACCGCGCCGGGACACCGAGCGCAGCCTGGCCCACCTTTCGAAGATCATCGACTCCCTGTAATCGGTCCCAAAGGAGTGACTGTGTTCTCTTTCAAGAAACTGGCCGGAGTGGCGGCGATCGCCGCCACCGGGCTGGTGCTGTCCGCCTGCAGCGGTCCCAGCGCCGACAACTCGAGCAGCAGCAGCTCGAGCGCCCCGTCCGCCGCCGCCCCGAGTTCGGGCGGCCCGCTGAAGATCGCCGTGGTCACGCACGGCACCTCCGGCGACGCCTTCTGGAACGTCGTCAAGAACGGCGCCGAGCAGGCGGGCAAGGACCTGAACATCGGCGTCGACTACTTCGCCGACGGCGACCCGGGCAACCAGGCCAGGCTGATCGACAACGCCGTCGCGCAGAAGGTCAGTGGCCTGGTCGTCTCCATGGCGAACCCGCAGGCCCTGCAGACGTCGATCCAGAACGCCGTGAAGGCCGGCATCCCGGTCGTCACGATCAACTCCGGTGAGGACTCCAGCGCGGCGTTCGGCGCGATCGCGCACGTCGGGCAGAGCGAAGGCCTCGCGGGCCAGGGCGCGGGCCAGCGCCTCAAGGCGGCCGGCAAGACGAAGCTGCTGTGCGTCATCCACGAGGCCGGCAACATCGGCCAGAACCAGCGCTGTGACGGCGCGAAGCAGACCTTCGGCAACGTCACCACGCTGCAGGTCGACATCTCCAACCCGACCGACGCGCAGGCCCGCATCCGCGGCGCGCTGCAGTCCGACCCGTCGATCGACGCCGTGCTGGCGCTGAACTCGCAGGTCGCGGCCCGCGCGGTCGACGCGGCCAAGGAGGCGAGCTCGAAGGCGCAGGTCGCCACGTTCGACCTGAACGCCGACGTCGTCGCGGCCATCAAGGCCGGCACGATCCTCTTCGCCGTCGACCAGCAGCAGTACGAGCAGGGCTACCTGCCGATCGTGTTCCTCAAGCTGTACAAGGAAAACGGCAACACCATCGGCGGCGGCCACCCGGTGCAGACCGGCCCCGGCTTCGTCGACAAGACCAACATCGACACCGTGGCCCCGTACGCGCAGCGCGGCACGCGCTAGGGGAAGCCGATGACCACCGCGATCCAGACGCACCCGGACGAACGCGTAGCGAAAAAGAGCCTGACCGACCGCCTGGTCGTCCGGCCCGAGATCGGCGCGCTGCTCGGCGCCGTGCTCGTGTTCGTCTTCTTCTCCGTCGTCACCGGCCAGTTCCTCAGCCCGCTGGGCGTGGCGACCTGGCTCGACGACTCGTCCACCCTGGGCATCATGGCCGTCGTGGTCGCGCTGCTCATGGTCGGCGGCGAGTTCGACCTCTCGGCCGGCGTGATGACGGCGTCGACGTCGCTGGTCACGGCGATCCTGGCGACGCAGGCGGGGTGGAACGTCTGGCTCGCGCTGCTGGCGTCGCTCGCCTTCGCGCTCGGCGTCGGCGCGTTCAACGGCTGGCTGGTCATGAAGACCGGGCTGCCCAGCTTCATCGTCACGCTGGGGTCGTTCCTCGCCCTCCAGGGGCTCAACCTCGGCGTGACGCGCTGGGTGACCAACACCGTCCAGGTCTCGGGCATGCGCTCGACCAGCGGCTACGAGTCGGCCGGCGGGCTGTTCGCCTCCACCTTCAACATCGGCGGCACGGAGTTCCAGTCGTCGATCATCTGGTGGGTCGTCGTCACGGCGATCGCCGCGTGGCTGCTGGTCCGGACCCGGTTCGGCAACTGGATCTTCGCGGTCGGCGGGTCGCAGGTGTCGGCCCGCTCGGTCGGCGTGCCGGTGGTGCGCACGAAGATCCTGCTGTTCATGGGCACCGCGCTCGGCGCGTGGCTGGTCGGCTCGATCAACATCCTGCGCTTCGCCAGCGTGCAGGCGAACCAGGGCATCGGGCTGGAGTTCCAGTACATCATCGCCGCGGTGATCGGCGGCTGCCTGCTCACCGGCGGGTTCGGCTCGGCGGTGGGCGCGGCGATCGGCGCGCTGATCTTCGGCATGGCGCGCCAGGGCATCGTGTTCGCGCAGTGGAACAGCGACTGGTTCATGCTGTTCCTCGGCATCATGCTGCTGGCCGCGGTCCTGGTGAACAACGCCTTCCGGCGCCGCGCGGAAAGGGTCCGTTGATGAGTCTCATCGAAGTCAAGGACATCGGGAAGACGTACGGCAGTGTCATCGCGCTGCGCGATGTGTCCACTGTGGTCAACGCGGGCGAGGTCACCTGCGTGCTCGGCGACAACGGCGCCGGGAAGTCCACGCTGATCAAGATCCTGGCCGGCGTGCACCAGCACGACCGCGGCGAGTTCCTCATCGACGGTCAGCCGGTGCGGCTCGCCTCGCCGCGTGAGGCGCTCGACCACGGCATCGCGACGGTGTACCAGGACCTCGCCGTGGTGCCGCTGATGAGCGTCTGGCGGAACTTCTTCCTCGGCTCCGAGCCGACGACCGGGTTCGGCCCGTTCAAGATGCTCGACCGGAAGAAGGGCCGCGATACGACCAAGCAGGCGCTGTCCGACATGGGCATCGACCTGCGGGACATCGAGCAGCCGGTCGGGACGCTCTCGGGCGGTGAACGCCAGTGCGTCGCGATCGCGCGGGCGGTGTACTTCGGCGCGAAGGTGCTGATCCTCGATGAGCCGACCGCCGCACTCGGCGTCAAGCAGGCCGGCGTGGTGCTGAAGTACGTCGCGCAGGCCCGTGACCGCGGGCTCGGCGTCGTGCTGATCACGCACAACCCGCACCACGCCTTCCCCGTCGCCGACCGGTTCCTGCTGCTCAAGCGAGGTGCGCCCCTCGGTTCGTACGAGAAGGCGGACATCGACATCAACGAGCTGACCCGGCAGATGGCGGGCGGTGCGGAACTGGAAGCCCTGGAGCACGAGCTGCGGCAGGTGGAGAAGGCGTGAGTCTCGAAGCGTTGACGATCGGCCGGGTGGGCGTCGACCTCTACCCCGAGCAGAGCGGCGTCCCCCTGGCCGAGGTCAGCACGTTCGCCAAGTCGCTCGGCGGGACCGCGACCAACGTCGCGGTCGCCGCCGCGCGGCTCGGCCGGCGCACGGCCGTGCTGACCAAGGTCGGCCCGGACGGCTTCGGCGACTACGTCCGGCAAGCCCTGGACGGCTTCGGCGTCTCACCGGCGCACGTGGGCACGTCGCCAGACCTGCAGACGCCGGTGGTGTTCTGCGAGCTGAACCCGCCCGCGGACCCGCCGCTGCTGTTCTACCGCTCCCCCATCGCCCCCGACCTCACGCTGACCGACGACGACGTGCCCTGGGACGTCGTCGAGTCGGTGCCGCTGCTGTGGGTCACCGGCACCGGCGTCTCCGCCGAACCGGCGCGGGCGACCCAGCGGAAGATCCTCGCGACCCGGGGACGCCGCGAGCACACCGTGCTGGACCTCGACTACCGCCCGATGTTCTGGCCGTCGGTCGAGCAGGCCCGCGAAGAGATCGGCGCGATGCTCGACCACGTCACCGTCGCGGTCGGCAACCGGACCGAGGTGGAGGTCACCGTCGGCACCGCGGACCCGGACACCGCCGCGGACCGCATGCTCGAACGCGGCCTGCGGCTGGCGGTGATCAAGAAGGGAGCCGACGGCGTGCTCGTCGCGACGCCGGAAGGACGTTCGACCGTGCCACCGCAACGCGTCGAGGTCGTCTGCGGCCTCGGTGCCGGCGACGGCTTCGGCGGCGCCCTGATCCACGGCCTGCTCTCGGGCTGGGACCCGGTGCGGATCGCCGAGTACGCGAACGCGGCGGGCGCGCTGGTCGCGTCCCGGCTGGCCTGCGCCGACGCGATGCCGACCGCCGGGGAGATCGAGGAGCTGCTGTGATCCCCACGGACGAGCAAAGAACCGGAGGCCGCGAAATGAGCAAGCTGCACCGTCCACTCGGGACACTGTCCGACGACGCCGACCCGGTTCGGCTCACCCCGGATTCGGCGGGCTGGACGTACACGGGGCTGCGGGTGCTCCGGATCGGCACCCGGCTCCCGCGCACGGTCAAGACCGGCGAGTTCGAGGCGTTCGTCCTCCCGCTGTCCGGCTCGCTCACGGTCCGCGTCGATGGCGAGGAGTTCGAGTTGGAAGGGCGTGAGTCGGTGTTCACCCGGGTCACGGACTTCGTCTACGTCCCCCGCGACGCCGAGGTCGAGCTGATTTCCGAGACCGGCGCGCAGGTGGCGCTGCCGATGGCGCGCTGCACCCGCCGTCTGGAACCGAAGTACGGCCCCGCCGAGAACGTCCCGGTCGAGGTGCGCGGCGCCGGGCAGGCGACGCGGCAGGTGACCAACTTCGGCGTGCCCGGGGTGTGGGACCACGCCGACAAGCTCAACGCGTGCGAGCTGATCACGCCGGGCGGCAACTGGTCGTCGTACCCGCCGCACAAGCACGACGAAGCGAGTGAGTGCGAGGTCGTCAACGAGGAGATCTACTACTTCCGCGTCGCCGGCCGCGACGGGGTGACGCCGTCACGCGAAGGGTTCGGCCTGCACCGGACGTACACGTTGGACGGTGACCTGGACGAGGACGTCGCCGTCCGCGACCACGACGTCTTCCTGATCCCGCGCGGCTTCCACGGTCCGTGCGTGGCCGCGCCGGGTTACCCGATGTACTACCTGAACGTCCTGGCCGGACCCGCGCCGGAGCGGTCCATGGCGTTCTGCGACGACCCCGCGCACGGCTGGGTCCGCGAGACGTGGGAAGCGCAGGAGCTGGATCCGCGCTGCCCGGTGACGAGCCACGAAGGACGTGTCCGGTGAAGCTGACGACGGCTCAGGCGCTGGTCCGCTGGATCCTCGCCCAGCGCTCGGAAACCCTGGACGGGCGTGAAGTCCCGCTCTTCCCGGGCGTCTTCGCGATCTTCGGGCACGGCAACGTCCTCGGCCTCGGCACGGCCCTGGAGGAACACCGCGGCGAGATCCCGGTCTGGCGCGGGCACACCGAACAGGGCATGGCGCTCGCGGCGGTCGGGTACGCGAAGGCCACGCACCGGCGGCAGGTCGGCGTCGTGACGTCGTCGATCGGGCCGGGCGCGCTGAACATGGTCACCGCGGCCGGGGTCGCGCACGCGAACCGGCTGCCGGTGCTGCTCCTGCCGGGCGACACGTTCACCAGCCGCGCGCCGGACCCGGTGCTGCAGCAGATCGAGCCCTTCGGCGACGCGACCGCGACGGCCAACGACGCCTTCCGCGCGGTCAGCCGCTACTTCGACCGGATCACCCGCCCCGAGCAGCTGATCTCGACGTTGCCGCAGGTCGCGCGGGTGCTCACGGACCCGGCGGACAGCGGGCCCGTCGTCCTGGCGCTGCCGCAGGACGTCCAGGCGGAGACGTACGACTTCCCGGACGAGCTGTTCGCCCCGGTGACGCACCGGCCGCTGCGGCCGCGTCCCGACCGGCGCGCGGTCACCGAGGCGGCCGGGGCTCTGCGGTCTTCGAAGCGGCCGCTGCTCGTCCTCGGCGGCGGCGTCCGGTACTCCGGCGCCGGGCGGCGCGCCCTCGACTTCGCCGAGCGGCACGGGATCCCGCTGGTGGAGACGACCGCGGGCCGCACGCTGGTGGCCCACGACCACCCGCTGCACGCCGGGCCGCTCGGCGTCACCGGCTCGACGTCGGCGAACGTCCTCGCGGCCGCGGCCGACGTCGTCCTCGCGGTCGGGACACGGCTGCAAGACTTCACGACGGCGTCGTGGACGGTCTTCTCCCCCGACGTCCGCCTGGTCGCGCTCAACGCGGCCCGGTTCGACGCGGTGAAACACGGCGCGCTGTCGGTGGTCGCCGACGCCGACGCGGGCCTGGTCGACCTGGGCGCGCAGCTGGAGAGCTGGCGGGTCGACCCGGAGTGGACCTCGCGGGCCGCGACCGAACGGGCTTCCTGGGACGCGCACGTCGACTCGCTGCGCTCGGCCGGCGCGGAACTCCCGTCGTACGCCCAGGTCGTGGGCGCGGTGAACGACCTGTCGGCACCGGACGACTACGTCATGACGGCGTCCGGCGGGCTGCCGGGCGAGCTGATCGGCGGCTGGCGCGGGTCCGGCTCGATCTCGATGGACGTCGAGTACGGCTTCTCGTGCATGGGCTACGAACTGTGCGGCGCGTGGGGCGCGGCGATCGCGCATCCGGGCCTGGTGACGACGCTGCTGGGCGACGGTTCGTACCTGATGCTGAACTCCGAGCTGTTCTCGGCCGCCTTCGCGGGTCACCCGTTCGTCGCGGTCGTGTGCGACAACGACGGCTACGCGGTGATCGCGCGGCTCCAGGAGGGTCAGGGCGGGAAGCCGTTCAACAACTTCTACGCCGACTGCACGACTTCGCACGCTTCGCCGCCGCGCGTGGACTTCGCGCGGCACGCGGAATCGCTGGGCTGCCTGGTGTTCCCGGCGTCCGATGTGGACTCACTGCGGACCGCGTACGCCGCCGCGCGCGAGGCCGCCGTGGCCGAGCGACGGCCGGCGGTGGTCGTGGTGAAGACGCAGCCGTCGTCGTGGACCGAAGCCGGCGCGTGGTGGGAGGTCGGCGTGCCCGAGCACCTCGCGGGCCGGGACGAGTACGACCGGACGAAGCCCGGTCAGGTGCGCTACCTCAAGTCGTGAGCGGCTCCCGCGCCCGGACGCGGGGCCGGAGCGTGAACCCGCTCGGCTTGAGCGTCAACGACTCGACGATCTTGAGCTCGTACGACGGATCCACCTCGAAGTCGTAGCGCTGCAATACCATTCCCAGCGCCAGCACGGCTTCGTGCAGTGCGAACTGGCGGCCGATGCAGGCGCGCTCGCCCGTCCCGAACGGCTTGTACGCCTGCGCCGGCCGCTTCCGCACCGCGGCGGGCTCGAACCGGTCCGGGTCGAACTTCTCCGGGTCCGGCCAGGCCGAAGGATCGCGGTGCACCAGGGGCAGCGGCACGATCACCCAGTCCCCCTTGCGCATGCGGTACTCGCCGCCGAGGACGACGTCTTCGCGTGCTTCGCGGGAGTAGCCCGGCGCGGTCGGCCAGAGCCGCATCGCCTCGTCGAGGACGCGACGCACGTAACGCAGCTTCGCGACGTCTCCGAAGGCAGGCTCGCGGTCGCCCCACACCGCGTCGACCTCGGCGCGGGCCTTCGCCAGCAGCTCGGGGTGGCGCGTCAGGTAGTACAGCGCGAACGACAGCGCGCCGGACGTCGTCTCGTGGCCCGCGACGACGAACGTGATGGCCTGGTTGCGGATGTTCACCGGATCGAGGCGCTCCCCCGTCTCCGGGTGGCCCTCGGTGAGCATCAGGCCGAGCAGGTCGCGGCTCTCCTCGCCGTCCTGGCGCCGGGCCTCGATGACCTCGTCGACCAGCCCGGTCATGGTCGCGATGTCGGCCTGGTTCTGCTCGGCCGTCCCGGCGAACGCGCGCCGCACGAACGGCAGCTTGACGTTCTGCAGCTGCGCGTACCGCAGCGCGCGGATCATCGCCGTCACGAACGGGTGCGGTTCGCTGCGCTCGAACGAGCCGAAGCGGTAGCCGAACCCGGCGAGGCCGATCGTCTCCAGGGTCAGGCGCGTCATGTCGGCGGCGACGTCGACCGGCCCGGACGCGGCGTCCCAGGCCGCGGTCAGTTCCCGCGCGACCTCCAGCATCATCGGGTGGTAACGGCGCATCGCCTCGGCGGAGAACGCCGGCTGCAGGATGTCGTGCGCCAGCCGCCAGTTCGGCTCGTGGGTGTGGGCGGTGAACAGCCCGTCGCCGGCGAGCGCGCGCAGGTTCTCGATGCCCATGCCGACGTGCTTGCCGAACTTCGTCTCGTCGTTCAGCTCGGTCACGAGGTCGACGCCACCGACGAAGACGATCTCGAAGCCGAAGATCTTCCGCGTGAAGATCGGCCCGACGCGCTTGCCGATGCGCAGCGTGTCCTGCAGCGGCGTGCGCGGGTTGGCGCCGATCAGGTCACCGATCACCGGCAGGCGGCCCGGCCGGTGCGGAAGCGCGGACGTGTCCACGACGTACCCCCTATTGAACCCGTATCCAATAGGGTCACGATCCCCCGCTACTGAACCCGTGTCAAGTAAGCTCGGGGGATGCGGACGAGGCTGAGCACCGAACAGCGGCGCGAGCAGCTCCTCACGATCGGGGCCGGGTTGTTCGCGAAACGGCCGTACGACGAGGTGTGGATCGAGGAGGTCGCCGAGATCGCGCAGGTCTCCCGCGGCCTGCTGTACCACTACTTCCCGACGAAGAAGGACTTCTTCGCTTCGATCGTCCGCGCGCAACGCGACCAGCTGCTGGCGATGAGCGAGCCCGACCCGGCGCTGCCCGTGGCGGAGCAGCTGCGGGCCGGGCTCGACGTGTACCTCGAGTTCGCGCGCACGCACCCCGACGGCTACCGGATCGTGCACCGCGCGGCGAGCGGCGCCGACCGCGAGATCCAGGAGATCCGCGAGGCTGGGATGGCCGCGAACGCCGCCCGCATCCTCGACGCGGTGAGCCTGCTGACCCCGATCACCGAGGCGACGCGGCTGGCCGTCCGCGGCTGGCTCGCGTTCGTCGCGACGACGATCCTCGCGTGGCTCGACCAGCCGACGGTCACCCAGGAGGAGCTGCGCGACCTGGCCGTGCGGACGTTGTTCGCGGCGGTCGGCGTCACCCCGTGACGGCCGGCGACGCGGCTTTGTCCACCTGCTTCCGCGGCGTGCCGGAGCCGTCCGCCGGGACCGCCCAGACGGCGTTGTCCAGCCCGTAGAGGATCGTGTGGTCGTCCTGCCACAGCGCCTGGTCGTCGACGCTCTTCTGCTCCGCCAGCTCGGTTTCCTTCAACGTCTTCAGGTCCAGGACCGACAGCCGCCAGACGCCCTCGCCCGTCTTCTTCTTGAAGGCGACCCGGGTGGCGTCCGGGGACAGCGACGGGCATTCGACGTTCTCCCGGAGAGTCTTCCCGCGGTAGCGCCGGTAGTCCGCTTCGACGAGGTAGGTCTTCCCCTTGCTGCCGAGGGTGGCGTAGAAGCGGTTGCCGTCGGGGGCGAACGTGATGCCCCAGTAGTTGACGTCCGAGGCGAAGTAGCGCTCGTCGCCCATGAAGACCGGAAGCTCCTCGATCGTCTTGACGAGCCGTCCGGTGTCGACCTCGTACAGCCCCGCGCGCGTCGAAAAGCCGGTCTGCGCGTACGAATCACCGGTGACGAACAGCGTCCAGTCGACGCGCTTGCCGTCTGGGGACACGCGAGCGCGGCTCGGTGTGCCCGGCAGGGACTCGGTGTGGCGGACGGCGAGGTGGTCGTCGAGGACGAGGACGTCGGTCACCGCCGGGAGCGTCCCCGATCGCACGGCGAGGCAGACCGCGGTCTGCTTCGCCACCGCGAACCGGTCGCACTTCAGGTCACTGAGCCGGCGTTTGTCCTGCGTGAAGGTGCCGATGCGGCCGGTGTCGGTATCGCGGAACAGCAGCTGACCGGGGCTCAGCGTGAGCTGGGCGGCCGGTTCGGCGTCGGCGGTGTCGTGGCGGGCGCTGACGGTGTAGACGACGGCCGCGGCGACCAGGAGGACCGTGCCGATCAGGGCGAGGACGATTTTCTTCACGGGCGCACCGGTTTCACGAGAGCGGCGGCGAGGGCGACGACGGCCAGGCAGGCCGCGGCGACGAGCACCGCGGGGCGCAGGTCCCAGAGCGTCCAGGCCAGTCCGAAGAGGACGGACGAAAGCATGCGGGCCACGGCCTGCCCGGTCTGCACGACAGCCATCCCGGTAGCCCGGAGATCACGCGGGATGAGCGGGCCGGCAGCGGCCATGAGGACGCCGTCGGTGGCCGCGTAGAACACTCCGTGCAGACCGAGGGCGACCACCGCGAACACCAGCGCGGCGGGCCCGCAGAGCAGCACGAGGGCCAGGCCCAGCGCGACGTGCCCGCCGAGGAACACCGGCCAGCGGCCGACGCGGTCGGCGAGCTTGCCCAGCGGCACGGCCAGCACCAGGTAGACACCGGAGGTGCCCAACGGCAGCAGGGGGAAGAACGTCGCCGCGATCTCCCAGCGCCGCTGCAGGGCGAGGTAGACGAACGAGTCGCCGACCGTCACCAGGCCCAGCAGCGCGGCCCAGAGCGTCACGCGCCGGAAGTCGCTCTGCTTGAGCAGACCTGCCGCCGTGCGCAGCGACACCACGGCGCGATCGACGCTGCCCGGGTGGTCCCGGACGAACAACGCCAGCAGCAGCACGGCGATCGCGGCGACGCAGAAGCTGGTGAAGAACACGCTGGTGTAGCTGCCGAGGCTGAGCGCGAGCACCGCCATCGCGACCAGGGGGCCTAGGAACGCGCCGACGGTGTCGAGCGCGCGGTGCACGCCGAACGACCGGCCGAGCGCGTCCGGGGTGCTGCTGAGGGAAATCAGGGCGTCGCGCGGGGCGGTGCGCAGGCCCTTGCCGGTGCGGTCGGCGGCGAGGACGACGCCGATCGCCGCGACCGACGAGCCGGCCGCGACCAGGCCGAGCTTGCACACCGCGGACAAGCCGTACCCGAACCCGGCGACGGCCTTGAGCCGCCGCCACCGGTCGGCGAGGTGGCCGCCGAGCACCCGCACGAGGGCGGTGGCGCCGGCGTAGAGCCCGTCGAGCAGCCCGAACTGCAGCGGGTTCAGGCCGAGGCCGAGCACCAGGTAGAGCGGGAGGACGGCGGTCACCATCTCCGAGGAGACGTCGGTGACCAGGCTGACCATCCCGAGCGCCACGACGTTGGCGGACACGCGTTTCAGCGCGGGTTTCCGGTCGGTGCCCGCCGCCACGTCCGAGGTACGGCTTGCCGCGATGTACATGCCATTCCCCTTAGTGGCAGGTGTAGGTCGGGCTGCTGTCCAGGACCTTGCCGTCGACGCCGATGAGCTGCGACTGGAACGACGTGTCCGTCATCGACAGCTTGAGGACGCCGAAGGTCTTGAGCAGCTTCGCGGTCGTCTGGTGCGCCGGGCTCAGGTCGTAGAGGTTGGCGCCGCCGCTGCCGCCGACGATCTCGACCGGGCCGTTCGCGTCGGCCTTGCCATTGGCGTCCTGCGGGACGAACCGCTCGTAGTCGTGGTCGTGACCGTTGAGGACCAGGTCCACCTTGTTGCTGGTCATGATGTTCCACAGCTCGATGCTGTCGGGGTTGTCGCCGTGGTCACCCGAGCTCCACCGCGGGTGGTGGTAGTAGGCGGCGACGCAGCCCTTCTTGTTGTTCGCCAGGTCCTGCTTGAGCCAGGTGATCTGGGGCGGCTCGGCGAAGTCGTCGTGCGTGGTGAAGTCGTTGGAGTCGAGGGCGATGAAGTGCCAGTTGCCCATTTCCCAGCTGTAGTACCGCTTTCCCTGGGGCTTGGCGATGGCGCCGAAGTAGTCCTCGTAGCCCGTGAACTTCGAGTAGGACTCGTGGTTGCCCGGGACGGGGTGGGTGATGTTCTTGAACTTGCCCCAGGTCTTGTCGTAGTAGTTCTTGAAGTCCGCCAGGGTCGGCTCGTCGTACTGATTGTCCCCCATGGTGATCACAGCCGCGGGCTTCATGGCGTCGACGAGTTTCGCGGTCTTGACGTGGGCGCAGCTGGAACTGCTCGCGGTGCACTGTTCGGCGATGTCGCCGGCCGCGGCGAGGACGAAGCCGCTTCCGGTGCCCGCCTTGGTCTTCACGGTGACCGGGGTGCTCGCGGGCGAGGCGTTCCCGGCGGCGTCGCGGGCCCGGACGGTGTAGGTGTAGCTGGTGTCGGGGTTGAGGCCGGTATCGGTGTAGGACGTCGTCGAACTGGTGGCGACGACGGTCCCGTCGCGCAGGACGTCGTAGCCGGCGACGCCGACGTTGTCCGTGGCGGCGCTCCAGGTCAGGGCGGCGCCGGTGGCGGTGATCGTGCCGGCGGTGAGGCCGGTGGGGGTGGTCGGGGCCTGGGTGTCGCCGGACGAGTCCGTGCTGCCGAACACCTGCATCTCCCAGAAGGAGTAGCCGTAGCTCGTCGCCCGGGTGACGCCGACGAAGCGCACGTACCGGCCGTGGGCGTTCACGGTGAGGTCGTCGGTCTTGCCGTCACCGTTGTCGACGGTGGTGGCCGCGGTGAAGTTCGTGCCGTCGTCGGAGACTTCGATGCGGTACTTCTTGGCGTAGGCGGCTTCCCAGGTGAGGAGGACGCGGTGGATCGCGGCGGACTGGCCGAGGTCGATCCGCAGCCACTGCGGGTCGGCACCCTCGACGCTGGCCCAGCGGGTGGAGGCGTTGCCGTCGACGGCCTTCGCACCGGCGTACGACGAGCTCTCGACGGTGGAGGTCGCGACGGGTTTCCCTTGCGAGAGCAGGACATCGGCTCGCGGCGTGCTGGCCGCGGCGATCGCGCCGGGCAGCAGCGCGATCGCGGCTACCACGGGCGTGAGGCGGGTGAATGTTCGTAGGCGGGTCGACGGCACGTCGCGCTCCTTCTGGGCCTGGCGGTGGCTGGTGGGCTGCGGCGTCTGGTGAACGGGAGTTGAACTGTTAAGAAACTTTCCTAACTAAAGCGAACTGTATCGGTGACCGGTTTCGACTGACAAGACGTGTCTTGTCGTTGAATCGGTCAAGAGGGTGAGTTTCACCGTGTTTTCCCAGCTCAGCAGGGTTTCCACTGAGCGGCGCACTGTGCCGTGCGGCGGGACGGGCCTCGCAGACCCCCGACCTTTCCCGGCCTTTTCCGGTTTTGTCGGTGGTCGCGGGTAATGTGGGAACCGGGGGCAGCGCCCACCACCTCGCGCGCGATTCCCCTGTTCCACAACGAAAATCTCGCCACGCGCGGTCGCTGAAGTTCACCCGATCCAGCGATGATCATCGCTCAAATGTTCGGGTAGCTTCGGATGTATGACCTCAACCCAGCAGTTTCTTGATCTCGGCGACCGCGGCACGTCCCGCCCGGTTCGCCCCGACCGTGCTCGCCGAGGGCCCGTACCCCACGAGGTGCAGCCGCGGCTCACGCACCACGCGCGTGCCGTCCATCCGGATCCCGCCCCCGGGTTCGCGGACACGCAGCGGCGCGAGGTGGTCGATCGCCGCGCGGAAGCCGGTCGCCCAGAGGATGACGTCGGCGTCGAAGCGAGAGCCGTCCGCCCAGACGACCCCGTCGGGCGTGATGCGCTCGAACATCGGCCGCCGCTCGAGAATCCCGGCGGCGCGCGCGGCTCGCACTTCCGGCGTCACGGCGAGATCGGTCACGCTCACAACGCTCTCCGGCGGCAGCCCGGCCCGCACCCGCTCGTCGACCTTCGCGACGGCGTCACGTCCCCAGTTCTCGCTGAAGGGCTCGTCGCGCCACGCGGGGGGTCGCCGGGTCACCCAGGCCGTCGCGCGGGCGAAGGGGGCGAACTCCATGAGTAGCTGAACGGCCGACGCCCCACCCCCGACCACGACAACCCGCTGTCCACGAAAGTCTTCGGGGCCGGCGTAGTCGGCCGTGTGCACCTGACGCCCGGCGAAGGTCTCCTGGCCGGGATAGTGCGGCCAGAAGGGCCGGTCCCAGGTACCGGTAGCACTGATCACGGCCCGCGCGGCCCAGGACTCGGCCGGGCTCGAAACCACCAACCGCTCCCCCGCCCGCGTCACGGACTGGACGTCGACGGGCCTGAACACCGGGAGGTCATAGACGCGTTCAAAGCGAGCGAAGTACTCCGAGACAACCTCGGACGCGGGTCGCGTGACGTCCGGGCTGCCGAAGGCCATGCCGGGAAGGTCATAGATGCCATGCACCTTGCCGAGAACAAGGGAGGGCCACCGATACTGCCACGCGCCCCCGGGCCGTTTCCCATGATCGAGCACAACGAATCCGGACCGGTTGGAGAACCCGGCCCGCCGCAGGTGATAGGCGGCCGAGAGCCCCGCCTGCCCCGCCCCGATCACCACCACGTCGGCCTCGTGATCCGCACCGCTCATGTGGGTTTCAACGGCTGACTGCCAGGGGTATTTCGCGCCCTAGATCACAGGCCGCGGAGGTTGCGGGTTACTCGCTCGCTGCGGGGCCTCCCACAGGCGGCCGCCCACCAAGCTTGGCCGCAACCAACGATGCCGGCCCGCGCCTAGCCCAAACTCACCCGCACCGCGATCACGACCAGCCTGCCCGGCCAAAGCTCGCGGCCAGCCCGACCCCCACCCAGCCAAGCCACCCGCGAACCGCCCCTCGCCCCGGCAACGCGACCAGCCGCAGCCGAGCCCGACCTCACCCAGCCACCCCGAACCGAGCGAGCCGAACGCCCCGCAACGCGATCGGCCGCCCCGAACCACTCCGCGACCGTCCGACCTCACCCGCACCGCGAACGCGACCGACCACCCCAGCCAAGCCCGCGATCAGCCCGAACTCACTCTGCCCCCCGAGCCGAGCCAGCCGCCCCGAGCCGTTCCGCGACCAACTCCAACCGAGCCAGCCAGGCACCCCGTCACTCACACGGCAACGCGGTTCCGCCCAGCCTCCTTGGCGCGATACAACGCGGCGTCAGCGGAACGAAGCACGTCATCGAGCGTCAGGCCCGCGTCCGGGTAGCGGGCCACGCCGATCGAGACCGACAACCCGCTGACCCGGACCGTCCCGCCCCCAGTCGAGATCACCACGTTCAGCTCGCCCACCGCCACCCGCACTCGTTCGGCGATGCCGAGTACCTCCGCGCGGCCGATGCCCGGGAGCAGCACCACGAACTCCTCGCCGCCGAACCTTCCTACTGTGTCGGCCTTGCGCACCGAACCGGAGATCGCGACCGCCACCGCGGCCAGCACGTCGTCGCCGGTGAGGTGGCCGTACGTGTCGTTGATGCGCTTGAAGTGGTCCAGGTCGATCATCAGCACCGCGAACCCGCCGCTGATCGGGCCGCGTCGCTGGGTGCGGATGTGCTCGCGGGCCGCGGAGTCGTGCCAGCCCGCCGTGTTGAGCAGGCCCGTCTTCTCGTCCGTCACGGCCGCTACCTGCAGCTGCTGTTTCAGCAGCAGATAGCGGTGCAACAACAGCAACGGCGCCACGACGAACACCACCAGCACCGGCTGCTCGGCCAGCGCCAGCGCCGCGAGGCCGCCCAGGCACAGCGTCGCGAGCTCGAACGCGTTGTCCTCCCAGGTGCCGATCAGGTCGGCCGCCGAACGCTGGCTCGTGTAGAGGTAGATGCCCGCCGCGACCAGGCCGATGTTCACCAGCTCGAACACCGCCGCGGCCAGACACAATGCGACCAGTCCACGCGCTGTCTGCAACGGCGTCCCGTGCAACCCGTACACCGCGAGAACGGACGAAGCCGCGAAGCACGAGAGCATCGCCCAAGCCGTACTGGCGACGAAGCGGTGCGCCGGCCGCGTACGGACCTGACGCCACACGCGCACCCACAGGTGCGTGTAGAGCACCACAGCCAACAGCGCCACCCAGGCCGGTGGCAGTAGGACGACGCCGGCGAGGTACCAGACCGACGTCACGTTGATGTGGGTCTGCCCGCTCATCCACCGCCGCAGCCGCTCGATGCGGCGCGACATCTCCGCCTGCGCCACGCCGAGCCCGACCAGCACCGCGAACCAGACCGGCCGCACCGGCCCGCCGAACCCGGTGACCAGCGCGGCCCCAGTCGCGCCGACCGCGACCAGCTCACAACCAAGCGCGTACGTGATCCAGCGGGCCTTCGCCCCGGTCCACATCTCCCACCGCGCGGGCCAGCCCGGCCAGGCGAAAAGCGCTTCCCGGCGCACGGCGGCCTGGGCTCTCAAGAGCCGAAGCCACGGAAGTGACGGACCGGCATCGTGACGTACCCCTCGCGCGAAGTTCGGCCGACCAAGTAGCCCAGCGTAGCCGTTCCGGCGACGCGCGTCGCCAGTCCGGGCGAATTGTGGGCAACGCACGTGCCCGAAGACCCGCGCAGGGTAGATCCGCCCAGCTCAACGGCTCACGAGCGGATCATCGCGCGACACGATTCCGCGCGTGTGGACGACCGGCTGCCGGCGAAGATTCCCGCGATCGGGCCGAACGCATCGCCGTTACCCGCCACGAGTGCGGCTTGAGTTGCACAGCGCGCAACCAACCTGCGCGCGCGTCGACCTCGCTACTTGCGCAGCGCCCGGATGATCGCCACCAGCCCGACGATCGCCGCGATCCCCAGCACCACCGGTGCCAGCCGCTTCAGCACCGACTGGCCCGCGTAGTCGAGCAAGTCGATCGCTTCCGTCTCCGGGGCCGCCGGGACGCTCCGCAGCGGCGGACGCTCGGTCGCCGGCTTCGGGTCCGTGTTGATCTCCGCCGTCGTCGGGGCCGGCTTGACCGCCGGCTTGGCCACCGGTTCCGCGGGCGCCGAAGCCGGCGCCGCCGACACAGGCGCGACCGCAGGCGCAGGCGCAGCCGCGGGTGCAGGCGCAGCCGCGGGTGCAGGCGCAGAAGCGGGCTCCGAAGCGGGCGCGGCCTCCGCCGCCGGAGCCAGCTTGCTCGACAGGCACCCCGCGAACGTGTCGAGGATCTTGCCGCCCACCTCGCTGATCAGGCCGCGGCCGAACTGGGCCGGCTTGCCCGTGATCGAGAGGTCCGTCGAGACGGAACCGTGCGTTCCGCCGTCGGCCTCCGTCAGGGTCAGCGTGACCGTCGCCGCCGCCGTGCCCGATCCGCGGGAGTCCTTGCCCGACGCCTTGATCGTGACCTTGCGCGCGGCTTCGTCCTTCTCCAGGAACTCGCCATTTCCCTTGTACAGCAAGGAAATCGGCCCGAGCTTGACCTTCACCGTCCCGCTGAACCTGTCCCCTTCGACCTTCGTCAGCGTGGCGCCCGGCATGCACGGGGCGACGCGCTCGGGGTCGACGACAGCCTGCCAGACCTCGCCGATCGGAGCCGGGACGGTGAATTCGTGGTCGAGCCGCACGGGCCGACCTCCTTCCTCGAGACGAGCTTGCGCACCCCACCCTAGCCGCCGCCGGAGCGGCGGCCAGGGTGACGAACGGATGCGTCAGGCTCCGGCCGCCGCCGCGATCGCCCGACCCGTCAGGACCTGGGCGAGGTGACGGCGGTATTCGACGTCGGCGTTGCTGTCGACCGGCGGATTCGTGCCCTCCGCCGCGTGCGAAGCCGCTGCCGCGATCGCCTCGGCCGAGGCCTGGACCCCGACCAGCGCCGCTTCGACGCCCGAGGCGCGCACCGGGGTCGAGCCCATGTTCGTCAGCGCGACCCGGGCCTCCTCGATGACTCCCGCTTCGGTACGGACGGTGACCGCGACCGCGACCATCGACCACGCCTGGGCGACCCGGTTGAACTTCTCGTAGTGCGCCCGCCACCCGGTGTGCTTGGGCACGCGGACCTCGACCAGCAGCTCGTCCGCGGCCAGCGCCGTGGTGAACAGGTCCTGGAAGAACTCCGCGGCCGGCACCGTCCGGCGTCCCGAAGGCCCGGCCAGCACCAGCGACGCGTCCAGCGCGAGCACCGGCGCCAGCAGGTCACCGGCCGGGTCGGCGTGGGCGATCGCGCCGCCCAGCGTGCCCCGGTGGCGGATCTGCGGGTCGGCGACCGTGTCCGTCGCCTCTTTCAGCAAGGCCGCGTGCGAAGCCACCAGCGCATCCCGCTGGACGTCGTAGTGCGTGGTCATCGCGCCGATCACCAGTGTGTCGCCGTCCTCGCGCACGCCGCGCAGCTCCGCGACGCGCCCGAGGTCGACCAGCGTCGTCGGCGCGGCCAGCCGCATCCGCAGCACCGGCAGCAGGCTCTGCCCGCCCGCGATGACCTTGGCGTCCTCGCCCGCCGACGCCAGCGCCTGCACCGCTTCGTCCACTGTGGACGGGCGGACGTAGTCGAAGGAAGCCGGGATCACTGCGCACCTCCGGTGGCGTCGATGGAGCCGAGACCGCCGCCGGCTTCACCGCGGCCGGGGCCGCCGGCGTCGGTGGTGCCGTGCCGCAGGGCGTGCCACACCCGCATCGGCGTCAACGGCATCTCGATGTCGTTCACCCCGTAGTGGCGCACCGCGTCGATCACCGCGTTGACCACCGCCGGGGTGGACGCGATCGTGCCCGCTTCGCCGACGCCCTTGGCGCCGAGCGGGTTCGTCGTCGACGGCGTCTCCGTGCGGTCGGTGGTGAACGACGGCAGGTCGGCCGCCGACGGCAGCAAATAGTCGGCGAACGTGCCGGTGGTGAGCGTGCCGCTGTCGTCGTGTTCGGTTCCTTCGAACAGCGCCTGCGCGATGCCCTGCGCGAGCCCGCCGTGCACCTGGCCCTCGACGATCAGCGGGTTCACCGCGACGCCGACGTCGTCGACGCAGACGTACGAGCGCAGCTTGATCCGCCCGGTCTCGGTGTCCACCTCGGCGGCGCACAGGTGCGTGCCGTGCGGGTACGAGAAGTTCTCCGGGTCGAACGTCGCGTCCGAGTCGAGCGACGGCTCGACGCCGTCGGGCAGGTTGTGCGCCGCGAACACCGCGAGCGCGATGTCGCCGATGCCCGTCGACGTGTCGGTGCCCTTCACGGTGAACTTGCCGTTCGCGAACTCGAGGTCGTCCTCGGCGCATTCGAGCAGGTGCGCCGCGATCGGCTTGGCCTTCGCGACGACCTTCTCCGCGGCCTTGACGATCGCGATCCCGCCGACGACCAGCGACCGCGAGCCGTAGGTGTCCATGCCCTTGTGCGAGGACTGCGTGTCGCCGTGGATGATCTCGACGTCCTCGAACGCGACGCCGAGCTGGTCGGCGACGATCTGGCTCCACGCCGTCTCGTGGCCCTGACCGTGCGCGGACGCGCCGGTGATGACCTCGACCTTGCCGGTGGGCAGCATCCGGATCGCCGCGTGCTCCCAGCCGCCGGCGCCGTAGTCCAGCGAGCCGAGCACCCGTGACGGCGCGAGCCCGCACATCTCGGTGAACGTCGAGATGCCGATGCCGAGCTGGACCTTGTCACCCGACTCGCGACGCTGCGCCTGCTCGGCGCGCAGGCCGTCGTAGTCGAAGAGCTGCTTGGCCTTCGCCGTCGCGGCCTCGTAGTTGCCGGAGTCGTAGGTCAGCCCGCACACCGTGGTGAACGGGAACTCCTCGTGCTTGATCCAGTTCTTCTCGCGCAGCTCCATCGGGTCCATGCCGAGCTCGACGGCGAGCTCGTCCATGATCCGCTCGATCGCGAACGTCGCCTCCGGCCGGCCGGCGCCGCGGTAGGCGTCGGTCAGCGTCGTCGTCGTGTACACGTTCGTGCAGGCGAAGTGGTACGCCGGGATCTTGTAGATCGCGTTGAACATGAACGCGCCGAGGATCGGCACGCCGGTGCCGACGAGGCCGTTGTACGCGCCGAGGTTGGCGAGCAGCTCGACCTTGAGGCCGGTCACCTGGCCGTCGCGGGTCGAGGAGATGGTGATGTCCTGGATCTGGTCGCGGCCGTGGTGCGCGGCGAGCATCGTCTCCGACCGCGACTCGTTCCACTTGACCGGTTTGCCGAGCTTCTGCGCGACCAGCAGCGACATCATCTCTTCCGGCAGGACACCGATCTTGCCGCCGAAGCCGCCGCCGACGTCGGGGGCGATCACGCGCAGCTTGTGCTCGGGGATGCCGAGCGTCAGCGCCGACATCACGCGCAGGATGTGCGGGATCTGCGTGGCCGACCACATGGTGATCTGCGTGCCGGTCGGGTCGACGACGCACGCCCGCGGCTCCATGAACGCCGGGACCAGGCGCTGTTGACGGAAGCGGCGCTTGACGACGACCTCCGCCGAGCTGAGAGCGTCCTCGACGTTGCCGCCGGTGCCGGCCTCGCCGGAGTCGAACTTCCAGACGGCGCTGGTGTTGCTGCCCTGGTCATCGTGGACCAGCGGCGCGCCGTCGGCGATCGCGGCTTCCATGTCGAGGATGACCGGGAGCTCGTCGTACTCGACGTCGATCTCCTCGAGCGCGTCGTGCGCTTCGGCGGACGACCTCGCGACGACGACCGCGACGCCCTCACCGGCGAAGTTGACCTGGTCGGCGGCGAGCACCGGACGGCGTGGCGCCTTCATGTCCGGCGTGATCGGCCACGCGCAGGGCATGCCGATCGCGCTGTCCGGGTCGAGGTCCTTCGCGGTGTAGACGGCGACGACGCCGGACGCGCCCTTCGCCGCCGACGTGTCGATCGAGACGATCTTGGCGTGCGCGAACGGGCTGCGCAGGATCGCCATGTGCAGCAGGCCCGGCAGCGTGATGTTGTCGGTCCAGCGGGTGCGGCCGGTGATCAGCCGCTCGTCTTCCTTGCGGCGCCGTGACTTCCCGACTTCCGGTTCGATCGTGGCGGTCATCAGTCACCACCCACGCCGACGTGCTTGTTCTCGGCGATCCGCTCGGCTTCGGGGCCGGCGCCGGGGCTCATGTTCTGCGCGGCGTCGCGGACCGCGCGGACGATGTTCTGGTAACCGGTGCAGCGGCAGAGGTTGCCTTCGAGGCCCTCGCGGACGGCCTGTTCGTCCGGGTCCGGGTTGTCCGCCAGCAGGTCGATCGACTGCATGATCATCCCGGGCGTGCAGAACCCGCACTGCAGGGCGTGGTTGTCGTGGAACGCTTTCTGCACCGGGTGCAACTGGCCGTCGCGGGCGAGACCCTCGATCGTCGTGACCTCGCAGCCGTCGGCCTGCACGGCCAGGACGGAGCAGGACTTCACGCTGTGCCCGTCCAGGTGGACGGTGCAGGCGCCGCAGTTGCTCGTGTCGCAGCCGACGACGGTGCCGACCTTGCCGAGTTTTTCGCGCAGGTGGTGGACCAGCAACGTGCGGGGCTCGACTTCGTCGGTGTACTTCGTCCCGTCGACAGTGACGGTAATGCGCATCAGGCCTCCAAAGCCGGTTCGGGAACGGCCTGCCCGACCGTGATCGGGCTCACAGACTCCCGAGCGTGCTACGCGACCTTCGCGCGGACAAGTCCTGATGTCACACGTTCAACTACCCGTTCCGCAGATGCGCGGGAATCCACTATGGATCGCCGTATGTGCGGAAGTCCGGATGGGTGAACTTTTGTGGGCCACCCGGAGGAGTCAGCCGTGGATCCGCCCGGTCAGCTCGGCGAGGCGTTTTCCGCCGCCACCCCACCGCAACGCGATGATTTCCGCGGCGATCGAAACGGCCGTCTCTTCCGGGGTCCGGGCGCCCAGGTCGAGGCCGATCGGCGACGACAGCCTTTCCAGCTCCCCCTCGGTGATCCCGGCCTCGCGCAGGCGCGAGAACCGGTCGTCGTGGGTCTTGCGGGAGCCCATCGCGCCGACGTAACCGACGTTCAGGCGCAGCGCGACCTCCAGCAGCGGCACGTCGAACTTCGGGTCGTGGGTCAGCACCGCGATGGCCGTGCGCTGGTCGATGCGGCCCGCGTCGGCCTCGGCCTGCAGGTAGCGGTGCGGCCAGTCGACGACGACGTCGTGCGCGTCCGGGAAGCGGCTGCTGGTGGCGAACACGGGCCGCGCGTCGCAGACCGTGACCTGGTACCCGAGGTAGGCGCCCATGCGCGCCATCGCGGCGGCGAAGTCGATCGCGCCGAACACGAGCAGCCGGGGCGGCGGCTCGAAGGAGTTGACGAACACCGCCATGCCCTCGCCGCGACGCTGCCCGTCCGGGCCGTAGTGCAGGGTGCCGGTGCGGCCGCTGGCCAGCAGGCCGCGCGCGTCGTCGGCGACGGCGTCGTCCATCCGCGACGACCCGAGCGAGCCCGTGGTCCGGTCCGGCCAGACGATCATGTGCTCGCCGACCAGGCCTTCCTGTTCGTGCTCGATGACGGTGACGACCGCGACGGGCTCGCCGCCGCGCACCGACGCGACGACGTCGCCGAGCTCCGGCATCGACGCGCGGTCGACGTGCTCGACGTAGATGTCGATGATCCCGCCGCAGGTCAGGCCGACCGCGAAGGCGTCGTCGTCGGTGACGCCGTAGCGCTGCAGCACCGGCTTGCGCTCGCTGACGACCTCCTGCGCGAGCTCGTAGACGGCGCCTTCGACGCAGCCACCGGACACGCTGCCGGCGACGGTGCCATCGGAGGCGACGACCATCGCGGCGCCGGGCGCGCGCGGCGCCGACGAGAAGGTCGCGACCACGGTGCCGAGCCCGACGGTTTCGCCATCGGACCAGCGGCGGAACACATCGTCCAGTACGTCACGCATCGGAAATCTCCCCGAGCAGTCGTTCCAAAGTGGCCAGGGTGTGCCCGGCCAGCAGCCGGTCGATGTGGGGCAGTGCGGCCACGATGCCCGACTGGACCGGAGCGTACCCCGCACGGCCGGCGTGCGGATTCACCCAGAATACGGCGTGCGCGAGCCGGCGCAGGTGGGCGAGCTGCTCACCGAGCAGGCCGGTGTCGCCGCGCTCCCAGCCGTCGGAGAAGACCGTGACCACGGCGCGGCGGGCCACCCCGCGCCGTCCCCAGCGCTCGAGGAAGGCCTGCATCGTCTCGCCGAGCCGGGTACCGCCGGCGAAGTCCGGCACCGCCGAACCCGCCGCGAGCATCGCGCGTTCGGGGTCGCGCTGACGCAGCTGGCGCGAAACCCGGGTCAGCCGCGTGCCGAGGGTGAAGACCTCGACCGACTGGGGCGCGCTGCGCGTGAGGACGTGGGCGAACCGGAGCAAGGCGTCGGCGTAGGGGCTCATCGAGCCGGAGACGTCGATGAGCAGCACGACGCGGCGCGGCCGGCTGCCCCGCCGGACGTAGGCGAGCTTCACGGGTTCGCCGCCGCTGGCGAGCATGGCGCGCAGCGTGCGGGAGGGATCGAGCCGTCCGCGGTGCGAGGGGGTCTTTCGCGAGGCCGGCCGTTTCGGGGGCGCGGGCTTCAGGGTGGCCAGTAGTTCGCGGAGGTGTTCGCGTTCGGCGGTGGTGAGCGCGGCGAGGTCGCGGTGACGTAGGACCTCCTGGGCGCTGGCGGCGACTTTCAGCTGGTCGGGGCCGTCGCCACCGTCGGTATCCGAGCCTTCGGCATCGACGAGCGGAGCGATCCTGGCCTGCTTCGGCGCGGCGGTCTTCGTGCGCTGCGGGGTGGTGGTTTCGATCGAGAACCACTGGCTGAAGGCTTCTTCGTAGCAGGGGAGGTCGTCGGGGCTGGAGCAGAGGGTGAGCCGGCCGGCCCAGTAGAGCTGGGTGGGTTCGGCGACATCGACCTCACGGACGGCGGCCAGGTAGGCCTGCACGCGCCGCGCATCACAGGCGACGCCGGCTTCCCGCAGGGCGGCGGCGAACCCGGCGTACCCGGCGACGGGATCGGCGGCGGTGGTCATGACTCCATTGTGCGCTCGCCGGGTTCGGAGGGGGTGGTTGAGCGGCCGGCCTGGGTGCGGCCGAGCGCGGGGCCGCTGCGGAGTGCGCTGGCTGCAGCGGTGCGCGCGTGCTGGTGAACGGCGGTTCGGCCGGCTCGAGTGCTCCGGCGCGGGGTGCGCCGGCGAACGGCGGCTGCGGCCAGCTTCGAAGTGCCCTGGCCGGAGCGGCGCGCGCTGGTCAACGGCGGTGCGGCCGGTGAAACGGTGGGTGCGGCCAGCTTCGGAGGAGTGGTTGAGTGCCCGGCCGGGCGCGGCCGCCGTGGAGCGCCCTGGCCGGAGCGAGGCGGGCGTGCCGGTGAGCGGCGGGTGCGACCGGTTTCGGAGATGGCCGTCCGGCCGGGCGGGCGGACGGCCGTGGAGCGCCCTCAGCCGCAGCGGCGCTGACCTGCCCGGCGAAAGGCGGGTGCGGCTGGCTCCGGCGCGACGCGAGTTGCGCCGGCGAAACGGCGGTGCGGCCGGCACCTGCGTGCGACGCGAGTTGCGCCGGCGAAACGGCGGTGCGGCCGGCACGGATACTCCGGCGCAGCGCGGGTTGTGCCGGCGAAACGATGGGTGCAGTCGGCTGCGCGCGGCGCAGGTGCGGCGGCGCGTGGATTTCGCGGCTGGGCGCGTGGTCTGGTGGTGTCGCTGTGTCCCGGCGAGGAGTCGAACCTCGGACCTCGGCGTTCGTAGCGCCGCGCTCTGTCCTGCTGAGCTACCGGGACGGGGGCGGTCTGCGCGCACGTCCCTCCCCGGACGGGCGCAGACCGCGCTCTTCGCGGCAGCCGACCCGAGGTAGCGAGGGGTGGGCGCGAAGAGCCTTCAGGAAGATTCAGCGAACGGCACGGGAGATCGTGCCGCATCGGTACTGCCGGACTTCGGTCACGATCTCCTCCTCTCGAGGTGTTGCGTTGCTGTGCTGAGAAAAGCATGCCGGAGCCCGTCACGGCGGTCAACGCAATTAACCACAGTCCTTTGTGGACGATCAGGCGAACAGGGCGTCGAGCTTCGCGCGGACCCGGTCGAGGTCTTCGCTGTACTTCAGGACGGCGCCGAGCGTCCGCGCCGCCGATGCCGCGTCCAGCTCGTCGCGGTGCAGCGCCTGCAGGGCACGGGCCCAGTCGAGTGACTCCGCCACTCCCGGCGGCTTCAGCAGGTCCATCTCGCGGAGCCGGTGCACCGCTTCCGCGACCTGCCGGGCCAAGCGCTCGCCGATGTCGGGGATCCGCCGGCGCAGGATGGTGACCTCGCGCGCCAGGTCCGGGTGTTCCAGCCAGTGGTAGAGGCAGCGGCGCTTGAGGGCGTCGTGCACTTCGCGGGTCCGGTTCGAGGTCAGCACCACGAGCGGCGGCTCGGCGGCGCGGACTTCGCCGTATTCGGGGATGGTCACGGCGTGCTCGTCGAGCAGCTGGAGGAGGAAGGCTTCGAACTCGTCGTCGGCGCGGTCGATCTCGTCGACCAGCAGCACGCACGGCGAGGTGATCAGGGCCTGCAACAGCGGGCGCGCGAGGAGGAAGCGCTCGGTGTAGAGCGAGCGTTCGGCGGTCTCGACGTCGACCCGCCCGTCCCCGGCGGCTTCGAGGGCCCGCAGGTGCAGGAGCTGGCGCGGGAAGTCCCATTCGTAGAGCGCCTGGGCGGCGTCGATGCCTTCGTGGCACTGGAGGCGGACGAGCGGCCGGTCGAGCGCGGCGGCCAGCGCGATGGCGAGCGAGGTCTTGCCGGTGCCGGGTTCGCCTTCGCAGAAGAGCGGACGCCCCATGCGGAGGGCGAGGAACCCGGCGGTGGCGAGGCCGTCATCGGCGAGATAGCCGGTCACGTCCAGCGCGGCGGCGAGTTCTTCAGGCGAGTCGGTCACGCTGTCGATCGTAGGCGGAGCGACGGCGATGCGCGGGCCGCCGCCGGGTCCGGGGTGGTTTCGGACGGACGACACGCGTACCTGGGTGGACGACACGCGTGCCTGGCGGGTCGGGCTGGTTGCTAGCTGCCGGGGAGGTCGGCGCGGTGGTCGACGTCGCGGCCGCTGCCGAGGTCGGCGCACTCGACGAGGCTGAGGTCGGGGCGGCCGGCCAGCCAGTCTCGGGCGCCGCGGTCGCCCTGGGCGGTTTCGGCGATTTCGGCCCACCAGTCGCGGCCGAAGACGACGGGGTGGCCGGGAACGCCGTCGTAGGCGGCGCGGGCGACGGTTCCGGAAGTCGCGCCGGCCGCGACCCGGGCGAGGATGTCGGCGCCCACCCACGGCAGGTCGACGAGGTGCACCAGCGCGGCGACGGGACCGGTCTCCCGGGAAAGCGCCGCGAGGCCGGCCTTGAGGGAGGCACCCATGCCGGTCTCCCAGCCCTCGGCCCGTACGGCTTGGGCCGGGTCGGGCAGGAGTGCGCCGACCTCGTCGGCGGCGGCGCCGATCACGACTCGGATGGGGTCACAGCCAGCTGCGGTCAGGGTGGCGAGAGCACGCAGGACGAGGGGTTGACCATCGAGTTCGGCGAGCGCTTTGGGGCCGCCGAAGCGACGCCCGGCCCCGGCGGCGAGGAGAAGGCCGGCGACGGGTGGAGTGCCGGAATCGGGCGAGGTCATGGGCGCGCCGGCCGGTCGCGAGGTGCAAGTGCGGGCGGACATGGCGAGTCGGCAAGAGCGGCGCCGCGCCACGACGGCACGGCCGCTGAAGCGGCCCGTGGCAACACCGCGGCCGGCGGCGAGACAACCCGCGATCGCGCGACGGCCGACAGCCGCACGGCGACCTCCGGCACTGCAGCCCGGGATCGCGCGACGGCTGGCTGCCACACCGCGAACTCCGGCACGGCTGCCCGGGATCGCGCGGCCGCCGGCGGCCGCTCTGCTAACTCCGGCGATGCGGCGGTTCGGCGCGGTGCGGTGGGCGGCCGCGGTGCGGGTCGTGGGGTGGTTTTTGCTTCAGCCATGGGCTCGGCCGGGGGCTCCTGCCGCCAGGTCGGCCTCTACCGCTCGGGCCGTCTCCAGCAACGGCGGTACCAGGTCTCTCTCCACTGACTCTGCCGTTGTGCGGCTCGCGTGCGTCGACAGGTTCACCGCTGCCACTACTCGGCCCTTGCGGTCGTGGATGGGGGCCGCTACCGAGCGGAGGCCTTCCTCCAGCTCCTGGTCCACCATTGCCCAGCCCTGGCCCGTCACCTTGGCCAGCTCGGTCCGGAGGCGGTCCGGGGCCGTGACCGTTCGGTCCGTGATGCGGTCGAGCTTTGCCACCACGAAGTACGCCTCCAGCTCCGCCTTGCTCAAGCCGGCCAGCAGGACGTGACCCATCGAGGTCGCGTAGGCCGGGAAGCGGGTTCCCACGTTGATGCTCACCGTCATGATGCGGGAGACCGCCACCCGCGCCACGTAGACGATGTCCGTTCCCTCCAGGACCGATACCGAGCTCGACTCGTGCACTCCCGCCGACAGGTGCTCCAGGTGGGGCTGGGCCACCTCGGGCAGCGTCATGCTCGACAGGTACGCGTACCCCAGCTCCAGCACCCGGGCCGTGAGGGAGAAGTACTTGCCGTCCGTGCGGACGTAGCCGAGGTCGGTCAACGTCAGCAGGAAACGCCGGGCCGCGGCGCGGGTCAGGCCCGTCGCGCGGGCGACGTCGCTCAGGGTCAGCTCGGCCGCGTCCGCGTGGAATGCCTTGATCACCGCCAGACCGCGCTCCAGTGACTGGACGTGGTGGGCGCCGCGGTGGGCCGGCTCGCTGGCGAGCTCGACTTCGATGGGCCTCCCCGTGTCCATGCCCGGCACCTTATCCGGCGTCGGCCGGCAGGGCGCTCGGCTCGCCGAGCTCGGCCAGGGTGCGCTGGGCGATGGCGAACGCCGCGTTCGCCGCCGGGGCTCCCGCGTAGACCGCCGTGTGCAGCAGGACCTCGCCGATCTCCGCCGCCGTGAGGCCGTTGCGGATCGCCGCTCGAACGTGCATCGCCAGCTCGTTGTGCGCCTGCAGCGCGGTCAGGGCCGCCAGCGTGACGCAGCTGCGCGTCCGGCGGTCGAGACCGTCGCGGGACCAGACCGACCCCCACGCGCCTTCGGTGATGTAGTCCTGGAACGGGCGGCTGAAGTTCGTGGTGCCCGCGACGGCGCGGTCGACGTGCTCGTCGCCGAGCACCTCGCGCCGGACCTTCATGCCCTGCTCGTGACGGTCTTCGCTCATGTCTTTCGGTGTCACAGCGCCTCCAAGTGCTCGAGGATCAGCCTCGTGAATTCTTCGGGCTGTTCGTAGCTGCCCAGGTGTGCGGCGTCCGGCACGACCTCCAGCCGCGCGCCCGGGATGCCCGCCGCGATCAGGTCGGCGTGGCCCTCCGGCGGGGTGGCCGGGTCTTCGGCACCCGCGATGACCAGGGTGGGCGCGGTGATCTTCGGCAGCACGTCGAGCAGGTCCATCCGCTCGATCGCGCCGCAGCAGGCCGCGTAGCCCTCGGCCGGGACGGCGGCGATCATCGACCGGAGGTACGCGGCGCGGTCCGGATGCCGCTCGGCGTAGCCCGGCGTCAGCCAGCGGCTGACGCCGGCCGCGGCCACCGCACCGGTGCCCTTCTCGCGGACCGTGCGGGCCCGGTCAGCCCACATCTCGGGCGGGCCGAGCTTCGCGGACGTGCAGCAGAGCACCAGGCTCGCGATCCGGTCCGGCGCGTGCGCGCCGAGCCACATGCCCGTCATCGCGCCGAGCGACAGGCCGACGAGGTGCGCCTTCGCGACCCCGAGGTCTTCGAGCAGCGCAAGGAAGTCGAAACCGAGGTCTTCGAGGTCGTAGGGCGCCGGCGGCACCGGCGAGGCGCCGTGGCCGCGCGTGTCGTAGCGGACCACCCGGAAGCCGCGCTCCAGCAGCGGCACGACCTGGGGTTCCCACATCCGGAGGTCGCTGCCGAGCGAGCCGCCGAACACCACCACCGGGCCGTCTTCGGGCCCTTCGACGACCCTGTGCAGCCGGACGGCACCCACGCCGTCACCTCCGTTCGCGTTCGTCATACCCGGAAGAACACCGTCTCCCCGTCGCCCTGGAGGCGCACGTCGAAGCGGTAGCCGTCCTCGGTCTTCGCCGCGATCAGGGTGCCGCGCCGCTCCTCCGGGACCGTCGCCAGCACCGGGTCCGCAGAATTGTCCTGGTCCTCGAAGTAGATCCTCGTGACGCACCGGTTGAGCAGGCCGCGCGCGAACACCGACACGTCGATGTGGCGGGCCTGCGCGGTGCCGCCCTCGCCGGGCACCACCCCCGGGAGCAGGGTGAGGATCCCGTACGTGCCGTCGGGGGTGGTCGGGCAGCGGCCGAAGCCGCGGAAGTCGCCGGACGCCTCGCCGCGCGGGTCGTCGGGGTGGCGGAACCCGCCGTTCGGGTCGGCCTGCCACGTCTCGATCATCGCGTCCGGGACCGGGTCGCCGTTGCCGTCGCGGACGATGCCGCGGATCCAGAACGCGCCCGGGGTGCCCTCGGGCACGACGTGCGGGCCGTCGGGCCAGGGCAGCCCGATCGACAGGTACGGGCCGACGGTCTGCGACGGGGTGGGAAGCAGTGTGCTCATTCGTCTTCGTCCTCTTCCTCTTCGAACACCGACGCGTCACGCCCGCGCAGCACGATGTCGAACTGGAACCCCAGTGCCCACTCCGACTGCGTGATCTCGTGGTCGTAGCGCGAGACCATGCGCTGCCGGGCCTTCTCGTCCGGGATCGAGTTGAAAATCGGGTCCTGGGAGAAGAGCGGGTCGTCCGGGAAGTACATCTGGGTGACCAGCCGCTGGGTGAACGCCGAACCGAACACCGAGAAGTGGATGTGCGCGGGGCGCCAGGCGTTGTCGTGGTTCTTCCACGGGTACGCGCCCGGCTTGATGGTGGTGAAGGTGTAGCGGCCGTCGCTGTCGGTCAGGGCGCGCCCGACGCCGTCGAAGTTCGGGTCGAGCGGCGACGGCCAGCGGTCGCCGGTGTGGCGGTAGCGGCCGCCCGCGTTCGCCTGCCAGATCTCGACGAGGGAGTCGCGCACCGGGCGGCCTTCGCCGTCGAGGAGCCGGCCGGTGACGATGATCCGCTGGCCCTGCGGCTCGCCGGCGTGCTGCCGGGTGAGGTCGTTGTCCAGCTCGCCGAGGCGGCCGGGGCCGAGCAGCGGGCCGGTGACCTCGGTCAGCATCTGCGGCAGCAGCACCAGGTCCTGCTTGGGGTGGCGCAGCGCCGTGGAGCGGTAACCGGGGAAGCCGAGCGGCGGGTGCGTGCCTTCGGGGTCTTCGCCGTAGCGGGGCAGCCTGAGTTCGGTCGGAGTAACCACGTCTTCTCTCCCTTACCGGCCTTCGAGGACGACGGCCAGGCCCTGGCCGACGCCGATGCAGATGGCGGCCAGGCCCCAGCCTCCGCCGCGGCGGTGGAGGTCGTGCGCCAGGGTGCCGAGGATGCGGCCGCCGGACGCGCCGAGCGGGTGGCCGATCGCGATCGCGCCGCCGTGGGTGTTCACGATCTCCGGGTCGAGCTTCTTCCAGTCGCGCAGGCAGGCCAGCGACTGGGCGGCGAAGGCCTCGTTGAGCTCGACCGCGGCCAGGTCGTCCCAGCCGATGCCGGCGCGCTCGAGGGCGATCTCCGCCGCGCGCACCGGGCCGATGCCGAAGACGTCCGGGTCGACGCCCGCCGCGCCGCGGCCGGCGATCCGGGCCAGCGGGGTCGCGTTCAGGCGGCTCGCGGTCGCTTCGTCGCCGAGCAGGAGCGCCGACGCGCCGTCGTTCAGCGGGGACGCGTTGCCCGCCGTGACGGTGCCGTTCTCCTTGCGGAAGACGGGCTTCAGCTTGGCCAGCTTCTCGGCGCTGGAGTCCGGGCGGATGCCTTCGTCACGGGCCAGGTCCACGCCGTCGACCGGGACGACCAGCTCGTCGTAGAAACCTTCGTCCCACGCCTTCGCGGCATTGACGTGGCTTCGGGCAGCGAAGGCGTCCTGCTCGTCGCGACCGATGCCGTAGCGCTCGGCGAGCTGTTCGGTGGACTCGCCGAGGGAGATCGTCCACTGCGAGGGCATCTCCGGGTTGACCATGCGCCAGCCGAGCGCGGTGTTGTAGAGGGTCTGGTTGCCGGCCGGGAACGCCTTCTCCGGCTTCGGCATGACCAGCGGCGAGCGGGTCATGGACTCGACACCGCCGGCGACGACCAGGGACGCGTCGCCGACCTGGATCGCGCGGCTGGCCTGGATCACCGCGTCGAGGCCGGAGCCGCAGAGGCGGTTGACGGTGCTGCCGGGGACGCTCGTGGGCCAGCCGGCCAGGAGGGCGGCCATGCGGGCGACGTTGCGGTTGTCCTCGCCCGCGCCGTTCGCGTCACCGAGCGTCACCTCGTCCACTGTGGACGGATCGAGGTCGTTGCGGGCCACCAGGGCCTTGAGCACGCCGGCGGCCAGGTCGTCCGGGCGGACGCCGGCCAGTGCGCCGCCGTACCGGCCGAACGGGGTGCGGATCGCGTCGAGGACGTAGACGTCGGTCATGCCTTCTCCAGCTCTCGCAGGAGGGTGAGCTCCTGCTCCGTCGGGGCGGGGGTGGTCTTCAGGTCTTCCGCGACCTTCAGTTTCCACCCCGTGGCGGCGATGGCCTGGTCGAGCTCCACGCCGGGGTGGAGCTCGGTGAGGACGAACTCCGAGGTCTCCGGGTCGGGACGCATCAGGCCGAGGTCGGTGACGACCAGCGTCGGGCCCCGGCCCGGGAGGCCGAGCTTCTCGCGGTCGCCCTTGCCGGAGCCGTGGCCGAACGACGTGACGAAGTCGACCTTCTCCACGAACGCGCGGGGGCTCTGGCGCAGCACGATGAACACCTCACCACACGACGCCGCGATCTCCGGGGCGCCACCCGCGCCCGGCAGCCGGACCTTCGGGTCGTGGTAGTCCGAGCCGATCACGGTCGTGTTGATGTTGCCGAACTTGTCGAGCTGGGCGGCGCCGAGGAAGCCGACGTCGATGCGGCCCGGCTGGAGCCAGTAGTTGAACACCTCCGGGACGCTGACCACCGCGTCGGCGGTGTCGGCCAGCTCGCCGTCGCCGATCGACAGCGGCAGCCTCGACGGCTTCGCGCCCAGGCAGCCGGATTCGTAGATCAGCGTGAGGTTCGGGGCGTGCGCGCGGCGGGCGAGGTTCGCCGCCTTGCTCGGGAGGCCGATGCCGACGAAGCAGGACATGCCGTCGCCGAGGGCGCGGGCCGCCGCGACGCTCATCATCTCGTCGGCGGTGTAGTCGGTGCTCATGCCGGGACCTCCGCGGTCTTGCGGGCGTTGCCGGTGGTGGGGTGGATCGGGCGCGGGATGGGCGCTGGGTGGGCCGCTCGGGCCCGCCGCACCGGGGAAAAGCTCAGCGTCGCGGTGCGACCAGGCAGGGCGGGAAGCGCGCTCATGCCGTCACCCCGGTCAGCTCGTTCAGCCACTTCGTGAAGCCCTCGCGGTCGCGGCCCACCTCGTCCCATGCCTGGTACGCCGAGTTGTCGCGCTCGTAGTACCCCGCCGCGTACGACGGCTTCGCGCCCCCCGGGACCTCCGCCACCGCCGTGACCACCCAAGCCGGGAGGATCACCGCTCCGGGACGGGGCTCCAGCTCGTCGACGATCTCCTCCACCGTCACCAGGGAGCGCTTCGCCGCCAGGACCGCTTCCTTCTGGACGCCGGTGATGCCCCACATCTGGACGTTGCCGGCCCGGTCCGCGCGCTGGGCGTGGACGATCGTGACGTCCGGGTTCAGTGCCGGGACCGCCGTGAGGCGCTCGCCGGTGAACGGGCATGTGATCGGCTTGATCGTGTCCGTCTGGGCCGGCAGGTCCGTGCCTGTGTAGCCGCGCAGCACCGCGAACGGCAGGCCGGACGCGCCGGCGACGTAGCGGTTCGCCATGCCCGCGTGGCTGTGCTCCTCGATCTCCAGTGGCACCGGCCAGTCGTGCTGGACGGCGTCGCGGAAGCGGTGCAGCGAGCCGACTCCGGGGTTGCCGCCCCACGAGAAGATCAGCTTGCTCGCGCAGCCCGCGCCGATCAGCTGGTCGTACACGATGTCCGGGGTCATCCGCACCAGCGTGAGACCACGACGGCCCTGCCGGATGATCTCCTGCCCGGCCGCGACCGGGATGAGGTGCGTGAAGCCTTCGAGCGCGACGGTGTCGCCGTCGTGCACCAGCCGGCCGACGGCCTCCTCCAGTGACAGCAGCTCCGCCATCCCACTCCCTCGCATCCGTTCGCATGACGCACACTCGTTCTGCAACCGAACATAGCACGGCGTCCCGGCGTCCGACCAGACGTCTTCCACCCAATGGATGACGCAGGCACGACGAAGGGGACTTTCCTCGCGTGAGCAGCGAGGAAAGTCCCCTTCGAAAGACGACGTCAGCCGATCCGCACCAGGCGGGAGCCGTGCGGCGGCACCGCGGAAGCCGTCCACGAGCCCCGGAACCGCCCGAGGTCCTTCCGCGCGACGAGGTCACGGACCGGCCCGCCGAGGTCCACCGTGATGTCCGCGGGCGTGGACCCCAGGTTGTAGACGGCCGCGTACGTCCTCCCGTCCGGCGCGCGCTTCGTCCACACCTGGTGGTCGCCGCCGGACACCTGCGTCGCGTACGTCCCCGACCGGTCGACCGCGATGACCTCGGGGTTCGTCAGGATCGACACCGCGGAGGCGTCCAGGAAGTAGATGTCTCCCCCGACGTACAACGGCGAGGACGCCATGGACCAGAACGTCATCACGCTCTGCCGTTCGACGTCGGAGATGCCGTCCTGGATGCCGGACCCCGTGTTGTTGTTGATCGGCATGGAGTCCAGGTCCGGCCGGTACTGCGGGCCGAACACGCCCTGCCAGCCGGGCAGGTCCGCCCAGCGTGCCTTCACCGAGCTGTCCCACGAGGAAACCGTCTCGCAGTAGCACTCCATGTCGGTGTCGATCCGGACGCCGTTCGCGTAGGGCGCCAGCGAGGAACCGATGGACCGCGGCACCGGCCACGCGCTCGCGGTCAGCCACATCGGCCGCCGCGAATGGTCGACAGCGGCAGACCACGCCTTGATGTCGGCGACGTTGTCCGCGGTCGTCCCGTCCACCTTGACGAAGTCGACGCCCCAGGAAGCGAAGCGGGCCACGATCGAGTCGTAGTACTTCTGCGCGCACGGGTTCGTGAAGTCGACCTTCCAGTTGCCGCCCCAGCCGTTGGACGGCGTCAACGGCCGGTACGCGATGTCCTGGGCGTGGCACGACGTCCCGGCGATCGGCGCGTTCTTGTCGTAGACCTCCTTCTCGAGCCCGGTCACGGCGTACAGACCGAGCTTCAGTCCGAGCCCGTGCACGTAGGTGGCCAAGGCGGGGATGCCGGACGGGAAGCGGCCCGGATCGGGCGCCGGGATCCCGTTGACGTCGGTGTGGAACACCCACGACAGGTCCGCGTTCCAGCCCGAATCGATGTTGACGTAGGTGTAGCCCGCGGACTTGAGCTTCGACGCCACGGCCGAAGCCGCGTCGCGGATGTGGCCTTCGTTCAGCCACGAAGTGCCGTAACCCGCGCGGGTCGACGACTCGAGGCTCCAGCTGCTCCAGCCCATGAACGGCCGGACGAACGGTGTCCGCGCGTCGGCCACCGGCACCAGGAACGCCGAAAGACCCAGGACAGCGAGGAACACGGAAAGGAGGCGCTTCACTGAACACTCCTCGGTAGGGGACCTACTCCTTGAGCCCGCTCGCGGCGATTCCGCTGACGATGAACCGCTGGGCGACCAGGAACATCGCGACCAGCGGCGCGATGGTGACCAGAGCGCCGGCGAACAGCGCCGGCAGGTTGACCGACTGCGCGGTCAGGAACGTCGAAAGCGCGATCTGCGCGGTCCACGAAGACGGGTCCTGCCCGATCACCAGCGGCCACAGGAACGCGTTCCAGCTTTCGATGAACATCAGCGCCCCGAGCGAGGCGATCATGCTCCCCGAATTCGGCAGGACGAGCCGCCGGTAGACGCCGAGGTAGCCGAGCCCGTCGAGCCGTCCCGCCTCTTCCAGCTCGACGGGGAACCGCAGGTAGAAGTTGCGGAACAGGATCACGGTGAACGCGCTGAACAGGTTCGGCGCGATGATGCCCCACTCGGTGTTGACCCCGCCCATCGAGCCGACGACGACGAACGTCGGCACGAACGTCACCGACTGCGGGATCATCAGCGTGACCAGCACGTACGTGAACACCGCGCGGCGTCCCGGGACGTTGATCCGGGCGAGTGCGTACCCGGCCATCGAGCCGAACAACGTGCCGACCGGCGCCGTCACGATCGCGACCAGGAACGAGTTCCACAACGAATGCGCCATCGGCACCGACGCGTCGGCGAACAGGTCGCCGAAGTTGACCCACGACAGCGGGTCCGGCAGCCACGACCAGTCCGGCGAGCTGACCTGCTGACGCGTCATCAAAGCGTTGCGCAGCATGATGTAGAACGGCAGCAGGAAGATCAGCGAGAGCATCGACGCCAGGACGTACTTCGGTGCCTTCCGCGCGCGGGGAGCGGCGAGGACGGCCATCAGTCCTTCTTCCCGAAGCCGACGAACCGGCCCTGCAGCAGGGTGATCACGACGATGAGCACGGTCAGCAGGAACGCCCCCGCCGAGCCGACGCCGTAGTTCTGGTCGCCGAGCGCGGAGTCGTACAGATAGACGAGCGGCGGCTTGACCGGCGCGGTCGCCGTGCCCGAAAGCCCGGTGCCGAACAGGTTGTAGAACTCGTCGAACGCCTGGAACGCGGCGATCACGATCAGCAGCAGCACCGCCACCGACGTGTTCCGCAGCTGCGGCAGCGTGATGTAGCGGAAGGCCTGCCACTTGGTCGTGCCGTCCAGCTCGCCGGCCTCGTACAGCGACGGTGAGATCGCCTGCAGCCCGGCCAGGAACAGGATCATGTACAGCCCGACCTGCAGCCACAGCCGCAGCGTCACCACCGCGACCCAGTACACCGGCGGGTTCGTCTCCGACAGCCACGGCACCGGGTCGGCGCCGAACAGCCCGCCGATGACGTTCGCGACGCCGGACGGCAGGCCGTTGAACAGCGCCATCTTCCACACCAGCGCCGCGACGACGTAGGACACCGCGGCCGGGATGAGGAAGATCGTCCGGAAGAACGCCTTGCCGCGCTTGATGCTGTTGATCAGCACCGCGAGGCCGAGCGACGCGACGAACGTGATCGGCACGATGAACACGGTGAAGAGCGCGATCGTCGACAGCGACGTCAGGAAGGCGTCGTCGCCGAGCAGGAACGCGTAGTTGTCGAAGCCGATCCAGTGGCCGATGGTGATGGTGCCGCGCGCGTCGTTGAAGCTGAGCAGGAAGCTCCACGCGATCGCGACGTACTTGAACAGCCCCAGCCCGATCACCACCGGCCCGGTCAGCACGGCGAACGCGCCGATCGCCCGCCAGTCCCGGCGGCGACGCTTCTTCGCAGCCGCCACCGGCACCGCCGGAGCCTCCATCAAGGCGGTCATGCCAGCTGCTTGTCGACTTCGGCCTGCGCCTTCTTCGCCGCGTCGCCGAGCTCGGCGGCCGGGTCGGCCTGCCCGTTCGCGATCTTCGTCGCGGCCTGCAGGAACAGCGTCGCCGACGCCTTGTTCCACAGCCCCGAGTACGACTTGCCGTCCTGCTGCGAGATCGTCACGGCGTCCTTCGCGGGACCGCTGGAGAACTCGGTGGTCTGCGCGGCGACCGGCTTGCGGGCCGGGATGTGGAAGCCGTACTTGACGCACCAGTCCTTCTGCAGGTCGGCGTTCTTGATCCAGAGCCAGTCGATGAACTTCTTGACGGCGTCGAGGTTCTGGCTCTTCGCGTTCGCCAGCTGGTACCAGCCGCCGACGCGCGCGACCTGCTTGCCGGCGTCGCCGAACTTCGGCCACGCGACGACGCCGAAGTCGTCCCCGAGCGCCTTCTTGATGTCCGGCAGCGACCACAGGCCGCCCCACTGCATGGCGGTGGCGCCGTTGGCGAACGCGCCGGGGTCGGACCAGTCGGTCGGGTAGCCCTGGAGCAGGCCGCCGGTGTCGTGCAGCTGCTTGAGCCCGGCGATCGCCGCGATCGCTTCGGGCGAGGCGAACGCGACCTTCTTGCCGCTGCTGTCGAAGAAGTCACCGCCGGACGACCAGAGCAGGAGCGTCGCGGCCTCGCCGACGCCGTCGGTGCCGACGTAGAGACCCTTTTGCTTGCCGGTGTTGAGCTTCCGGGTCGCTTCGAGCAGCTCGGCGAACGTCTGTGGCGGTTGGACGCCCGCAGCCTGCAACGCGCTCTTGCGGAAATACAGCATCATGACGTCGTCGATCATCTTGACGCCGTAGATCTTGCCGTCGACGGTCACGGTGTCCAGCGCGGCCGGGCTGAAGTCGGCCTTGGCCGGCGCGATGACGTCGTCGAGCGGCGCGAGCAGGCCGTTCTTGACGTTCTGGTAGCGGAAGTCGCCCAGCTCGAACAGGTCCGGCGCCTGCGCGGTGAGCATCGCCGAGTTGAGCTTGGTCTCGTAGTCGCCGGCGATCCAGCTGACGTTGATCGCGATGTCCGGGTTGGCCTTGGTGAACTCCTGCGCGTAGCGCTGGACGGCCTGCTGTGTCCCGGATTCGCCGTACGCGTGGTACCACTGCTGCAGAGTGACCTTCGCGCCTGAAGCGGCGCCCGCGTTCTTGTTCAGCGGGTCGGAGGTGCAGCCCGCGAGGGCCGCTCCCCCGGCGAAGAGGACGGAACCGACCAGGAAGCTTCGGCGATTCATGGGGCTCACAGGGACTCCTTAGACGCTTTCGGCGACGAAAAGACTTTGGATGGCGACGGCGGCCGCGCCCCGCGCCCACTCCTCGAACGGCAGCGGCCGGATCACCAGGCCGCAGCGGGCGGCACTGCCGAACGCCTGGACCGCGAAGGTCCGGCGGATCTGGTCCTCGAACAGGTCGTAGGTCGCGACGCCTTCACCCGAGACGACGACTCGTTCCGGGCCGAACAGGTTGACCAGCGCGGCCAGGCCGAGCCCGATCGCGTGCCCCGCGCCGGCGAAGACCGCGCGCAGCGGCTCGTCACCGCCGCGGGCGCGGAGCACGGCGTCTTCCATGGTCAGCGCGGGATCTCCGGAGACCTCGCGAGCGCGGACGAGGATCGCTTCGGTGGACGCGATCGCCTCGACGCAGCCCTGGCCACCGCAGTGGCAGGACGGGCCGCCGTCGGCGACCGGGACGTGCCCGATCTCGCCGGCGACGCCGTGCGCGCCGCGGACCAGGTCGCCGTTCACCACGAGCGCGCTGCCGATGCCCGTTCCCACCGTGACCAGCGCGAACGACGACGCTCCGACACCTTCGCCGAACCACTGCTCGGCGACGGCGAGGGCCTTGACGTCGTTCTCCAGCGTCGCCGTGAGCCCGGTGGCGTCTTCCAGAAGGGAAGCCAGCGGCACGTCCCGCCAGCCGAGGAACGGCGAGTACCGGACGACGCCGGACGCGCGGTCGACGTCGCCGGAGACCGCGACGCCCAGGCAGTAGGCGCGCTCGCGGAGGTTGCTGGTGCCGTCCGGGGTCGGGCCGGCCAGCAGCTCGCCGGCGAGGTCGGCCAGCGCGCGGACGACGTGCTCGACGTCGTGGCCGGTCAGCGCGTGGTGAGCGCTGGCCCGGACGTCCGCCCGCAAGTCCGTGACGACGCCGATGAGGTCGTCGCCGGTGATCTTGACGCCGACGAAGTACTCGCGGTCGGGGCGGATCGCGAGGGGGTTGGCGGGACGGCCGGCGCCGGGACCGGTCCGGCCTTCGGAGGCGAGCTCTTCGAGGTAGCCGGCTTCGATGAACGGCCGGGCCGCCTTGGTGACCGCGGCCGACGACAGGCCGGTGCGCCGGGCGACGTCGACGCGGGAAACCGGCCCCTCGGTCAGGACCGTCGTGAACACGGTCGCTGCCGCCGGACTGGTGATCGGCGCCCTTGCCGGTGCACTACGAGGCATGGCCGGAAGGGTAGGCAGGATTAATTAACTTCGTCAAGAATTTATTTTTCGGCTGGTCATGCCTACGCTCGGGATCATGTCGCTCGTCGAACACGACCCCGCGCACCGGCTCTGGCTGCTGCGCACCCCCGAGAGCTCCTACGCCTTCCGGCTCGACGCCGACGACCGCCCGCGGCACGTCCACTGGGGCCCGCCGCTGACCTTGGCGCAGGCCACGCAGGTCGCCGCGCGCCGCAACCCCGCCGACAGCAGCTTCGACGAGCCGGGCGACGAGCGGCAGGAACTCCCGGCCGAGGGCGGCGCGTTCTTCGGCGTCGCGGCACTGGCCGTGCGGTACGAGGACGGGACGTCGGCCCTCGAGTGGCGCTACGCCGGGCACACCAGCACCGAGGACTCCCTGGTCGTGCGGCTCGAAGACCGGCACTACCCTCTCGAACTTTCGCTGCACTACCGCCTCCGCGGCGAGGTCGTCGAGCGCTGGACGTCGCTGCGCAACACCGGCGAAGCCCCGATTTCCCTGCTGCGCACGGACTCCGCGGCGTGGACGCTCCCCCGCCGCGACAGCGCGCGGCTCACCCGGACGTCCGGCGCGTGGAGCGCCGAGTACGGCGCGCTGCGCGAACCGCTGCCGGTCGGCGAAACCACGCTCACCAGCCGCCGCGGCGTGTCGAGTCACCAGGTCAACCCCTGGGTGATGCTCGACGCGGGCGACGCGACCGAGACGTCCGGCGAAGTGTGGTCGACCGCCCTCGCGTGGAGCGGGAGCTGGCGGATCACCGTCGAGCACACCCACACCGGCCGCGTCACGTGGACCGGCGGGTTCGGCCACGAGCACGTCGGCTGGCGGCTGCTGCGCGGCGAAACCTGGGAGACGCCGGTGTTCGCCGGGCTCTACGCGGCCGACGGGTTCGGCGGTACCAGCCGGCGATGGCACGCCTACGTCCGCGAGTTCGTCCAGCCGCACCCCCAGGAGCTGCGGCCGATCGTCTACAACTCGTGGGAGGCGACCGGCTGGGACGTCGACGAAGCCACCGAGACGTCCCTCGCGGCGGCCGCGGCGAAACTCGGCGCGGAGCTGTTCGTCATGGACGACGGCTGGTTCGGCGCCCGCACCGGCGACACCGCCGGGCTCGGCGACTGGACCGCCAACGAGCAGCGCTTCCCGGCCGGCCTGCGGCCCCTGGTCGACGCCGTCCACGCGCACGGGATGAAGTTCGGGCTGTGGGTCGAGCCCGAAATGGTCAACCCGGACAGCGATCTCTACCGCGCGCACCCGGACTGGGTGCTGCACATGGCCAACCGTTCGAGGACGACGTTGCGCAACCAGCTCGTGTTGAACTTCGCGCGCCCGGATGTCGCGGACTGGGCGCACAAGTGGCTCGACCGGCTGGTCGGCGAGCACGGGATCGACTACCTCAAGTGGGACATGAACCGCGCGTTCACCGAGGCCGGCTGGCCGGCGGCGGGCGACGACGCGGGACGGCTCTGGGTCGAGCACGTGCGGGCCGTTCACGCGATCCTCGACCGGCTGCGCGCCGACCACCCCGCGCTGCGGATCCAGGGCTGCGCGGGCGGTGGCGGGCGCACCGACCTCGGGATCCTCGCGCGCACCGACGAGATCTGGGCGTCCGACAACACCGACGCCGCCGACCGGATCACCATCCAGCACGGCTACGGCCAGCTCTACCCCGCCGGCACGATGTCGGCGTGGGTCACCGACAGCCCGAACCCGACCACCGGCCGCGCGGCGCCACTGAGCTTCCGGTTCCACGTCGCGATGGCGGGCGTGCTCGGCCTGGGCGGCGACCTGCCCCGGTGGTCCCCGGACGAACTGGCCGAAGCGGCGTCACTCGTCGCGCTGTACAAGGAGATCCGGCCGGTCGTGCAGCACGGCGCGTTGTACCGGCTGGCGGACCCGGCGACGTCGGCGCTGACCGCGGTGCAGTACCTCCTGGACGACCGTGTGGTCGTGCTCTTCTGGCGGCGGCCCGCGGAGTTCGCGCGGCCGGTCACCCCGCCGCGGCTGGCCGGGCTCGATCCTTCCGCGCGGTACCGCGACCAGGACGGCGTCGTGCACGACGGCGCGGTGCTGCTGAGCCACGGCCTCGACGTCGACCTGCCCGGGAGCGGCTACGCGAGCGCCGTGGTGCGGCTGACCAGGGTCTGATTACCCACGCCGACCGGCGTCACCAGGACGGGTGAGCCGGATTGACTTTTCACCGGACGCGAGCCGAATGTGAAAGTCCTTCACTACGCTCGCCAACGGAGGCAGCATGCGCAAGCGCCTGTCCGCTCTGCTCGTCGTGCCCGCGCTCGCCATGCTCGCCTTCGCCGCTCCGGCGTCGGCCAGCGCGCGGTACCACGAATACGTCGCCCTCGGTGACTCCTGGACCGCGGACGTCTTCGTCACCTTCCCGCCCACCACCGAGTTCACCCCGCTCGACTGCGCACAGTCCACTTCGGACTACCCGCACGAGGTCGCCGGCGCGCTGGGCGTCGAGACCTTCCGGGACGCGAGCTGCGGCGGCGCGACCACGACGGACTTCACGCAGCCGCAGAAGCTGCCGCTGGGCGGGACGAACCCGCCGCAGTTCGACCGGCTCACGCCGTCGACCGACCTGGTGACCGTGGGGATCGGCGGCAACGACATCGGGCTCGCCTCGGCCGTGACGAAGTGCCTCAACCTCCTGCCCGTCAGCACCTGCAAGGCGAAGTTCACCGCGGGCGGCGTCGACCAGCTGGAAAACGCGGTCAACGCGACCGCGCCGAAGGTCGCCGCGTCGCTCCAGGCCATCAAGGAGCGCTCCCCGAACGCGCGGATCCTGCTGGTCAACTACCTCGCCGGGCTGCCCGCCAGCGGCAAGGGGTGCTGGCCGGTGATCCCGGTCGCCGACGGCGACATCGCCTACCTGCAGGCGAAGTTCCTCCAGATGAACGCCATGCTCGCGCGGGTCGCCGCGGACAACGGCGCCGAGCTCGTCGACACCTACACCCCGACCGTCGGGCACGACGCGTGCCAGGCGCCCACCGTGCGCTACGCCGAGGGCCTGATCCCGATCTCCGTCAGCAACCCGCTGCTGCTCGCGTTCCCCTTCCACCCCAACGGTGCCGGGGCCGCCGCGCAGTCGGAGATCGTCCTCGACGCGGTCCAGCGGGGCTGAACTGCCGGTGCCGTGAACTAGGCTGTCGGCGTGCCCAAGATCGCGGTGACCCGATGGATTCCCGACGACGCGGTGAAGGTCCTGGCCGAGGCGGGCGACGTGGTGGTGTCGCCCGCCGACCGCCCGTTGACGCCCGAAGAGCTGCACGAGTTCGTGGCCGGCGCTGCGGCCGTCGTCGGGATGCTGCACGACCGGCTCGACGGCGCGCTGGCCGACGCCGCCGGGCCGGAGCTGAAGGTGGTCGCGAACGTCGCCGTCGGCTACGACAACGTCGACGTCCCGGCGCTGGCCGGGCGCGGCGTCGTCGTCACGAACACGCCGGGCGTACTCACCGACGCGACCGCCGACCTCGCCTTCGGCCTGCTGCTCGCGGTCACCCGGCGGATCGGCGAAGGTGAAAGGCTGCTGCGCTCGCGGACGCCCTGGTCGTTCCACCTCGGGTTCCTCCTCGGCTCGGGCCTGCAGGGCAAGACGCTCGGGATCGTCGGGTACGGCCAGATCGGCCGCGCGGTGGCTCGCCGCGCGGAGGCGTTCGGGATGTCGATCGTCCACTCGGGACGGTCGAACCAGGGTTCCGTTTCCTTCGAGGAACTCCTGGCCCGCTCGGACGTCGTCTCGCTGCACTGCCCGCTGACACCCGAGACGCGGCACCTCATCGACGCGGCCGCGTTGCGCGCCATGAAACCCGGTGCCTACCTGGTGAACACGACGCGCGGCCCGGTCGTCGACGAAGCCGCGCTCGCGGACGCCCTCGAAGCCGGGGAGATCGCGGGCGCCGCGCTGGACGTTTTCGAAAAGGAACCCGACGTCGAACCGCGGCTGCTCGGCCGGGACGACGTCGTGCTGAGCCCGCACCTCGGGTCCGCCACGGTCGAGACCCGGACCGCGATGGCCGTGCTGGCGGCCCGCAACGTCGCGGCGGTGCTCGCCGGGCGTCCCCCGCTGACGGAGGTGCAGCCGTGACCCGCGTCGTCATCGCGCCCGACAAGTTCAAGGGCAGTCTCACCGCGGTCGAGGCCGCGGCGGCCATCGGGCTCGGCGTGCGAGACGCCTTGCCGGACGCCGAGATCGTCTCCTGCCCGGTCGCCGACGGCGGCGAAGGCACCCTCGACGTCCTCGAAGCGGCGGGCGCGCGAATCGTCCGGTTGACGGTCCGGGGGCCGCTCGAGGAGCCGGTCAAAGCTTCTTACGCGGTGCTCGACGGCACCGCCTACGTCGAATCGGCGCGCGCGTGCGGGATCGAGTTCGTCGAGCCCAGCCCGGAAACCGCGCTGGGCGCGCACACCTGGGGCGTCGGCGAGCTGCTCGCGGACGCGCTGATCCACGGCGCTCGTCGGCTCGTCCTGACGGTCGGCGGCACGGCCAGCACCGACGGCGGCGCCGGGATGCTGGGCGCGCTCGGCGGCGGTGTGCTGGACGCGTTCGGCGCGCCGGTCGGACTGGGCGGCGGCACGCTTTCACGGGTGGCGTCGGCCGAACTGGGGCCGGTGCGGGAACGCCTCGACGGCGTGCGCGTCGCGGTCGCCACCGACGTCACGAACCCGTTGCTGGGCCCGTCGGGCGCGGCGGCGGTGTTCGGGCCGCAGAAGGGTGCGGGGCCGGCGGAGGTGACGCTGCTCGACGAAGCGCTGGCCCGGTGGGTGCACGCGCTCCAGGTGGGTGGCGCTCCGGACGTCTCGCGGATCCCGGGCGGGGGTGCCGGTGGCGGGGTCGCCGCGGGGGCGATCGCGCTGGGTGCGACCGTCGAATCCGGGTTCGACCTCATCGCCGGGCTGACCGGCGTCGACGCGGCTTTGGAAGGCGCCGACCTCGTCATCACCGGGGAGGGTTCGCTCGACGAGCAGAGCCTGAACGGCAAGGCGCCGGCCGGGATCGCGGACCGGACGCGGCCGCGGGGAGTGCCGCTGCTGGCGCTGGCCGGCCGGATCCAGCTCGACGCCGAGGGGCTGGCCCGGCTCGGAGTCGTGGGGAGCAGCGCGTTGATCGACCACGCGCCGTCGGTGGAGCACGCACAGGCGAACGCGGCGGAACTGCTCCGGGCGCGAGCGGCGGAGCTGGTCCGCGACTGGCTGTCCCGCTGACGAACGGGCCCTCCGCGACGATGAGGAGGGCCCGTCCGCCGCGGTCAGCTCGTGTGCTGCGGCAACACGGCGAAGGCGACTCCGCCGGCTTCGTCCTCTTGGACGTCGAGCACCTTGTCGTCGAGCAACGCCGCGGCCTGCGGTTCCAGGAAGACCTTCGGGCCTTCGTCGACGCCCAGCACGCTGTCGCCCTCCGCGGGTTCGGGGGCGACGGACAGCGCCAGCTGGGCGCTTTCGCCGTCGGCGTTCTGGACCGCCAGGCGGAGTCCGGCTTCGCCCTCCCCTTGGCTGGTCAACGCGGTGATCGCCTCGGCGGCGGCTTCGGTCACGGTCAGCATCTTCGGCCTTCCCTTCGTCGCGGTCCGATGCACTCTGGTGCCCCACGCTAGGGGCGTCCGTCCGGGCGTGCAGTCTGAGCGGATCAGCCCTGCCGCGCCTCGCGGATGGCGTCCGCCACGGACCCGCCCGCGTAGTCCGCGTGCTCGCGCGGATCGGGGTCGGCGTGGCGGCGCGGGATCTCGTCGGCCGGGACCACCGGCTCGAAGTCCGCCGGGGCGTCCTCGACGGTCTCGTCGAGCTGGTCGGCCGGGGTCGCCGCGAGCGGGCGCTCCGGGACCGGCTCCGGCTCGGTGTCCGGCACCTCTTCGGCGAGGCGTTGCGCCATCGGCTCGCCTTCGCGCGCTTCTCTGGGCGTGGTGCCGAAGCGGTCGGCGCCACTCCACTGCTCGGGCGGCTCGATGCCCGCTTCGAGCGGGTCCACGCGCAGCTCGTCCTCGTCCAGCGCTTCGCTGGGCTCCAGGCTTCCCGGTTCGGTCACTGGTTCTCTCCCGTCATCGCCGGTGACCTACCCGGGCCGTCGGGGGCTTCAAACCCGGGCGGTGTCACCGGGATCACATTTCTTCAACGGGTTTAACATATTCACAAGTTTGTGAACGCGGAGTAGGTTCGGGATCATGGCCACCACCAGGTGCGCACCGGGGCACCGGCTGCTCGCCACCGACCCGGAGCGGCACCACGAGCTCGGCACGCACGCCGCGTGGTACGTCGTGGCCGGCGTGGTGACCACCGGCCTGCAGGCCGCACTGTTCCTCCTGCTGCGCGACGAGCTCGGCTCCCAGGTCGCGAACCTGGTCGCGATCGCGCTGACGACGATCGGCAACACCGAGTTCCACCGCCGCGTCACCTTCGCCGGCCGGCCCAGCAACGCCGGGAAGCGGCACCTGCAGGACCTGCTGACGTTCGCGTTCTACGCCGGGTACGGCTCGGCGGTGCTGGCGATCCTCGACGCCGTCGTCGAACGGCCGACGTCGTGGGAGGAGACGGGCGCGCTGCTGCTGGCCAGCCTGGTCGGCGGGTTCGTGCGGTTCGCGGTGCTGCGCTGGTGGGTGTTCGCGCACCGTTCCGAAGCGGCCGCGGCGGCACACAGCGGCTAGCGTCTGGGCGTGGCCTCGGACGACATCAAGCCCCACTCGGGTGGCACCGAACCGGACTATCGCTTCACGCTGGCCAACGAGCGGACGTTCCTGGCCTGGCTCCGGACGGCGCTGGGGTTGCTGGCGGGCGGGGTGGCGGTCCACCAGCTGGTCCCGGCTCCGGCGGCGGCCAGCGCGGTCCTCGCCGGGTTGTGCGTGGTGCTGGCGGCCGCGTTGGCCGCGACGGCTTATCCGCGGTGGCGGCGGGTGCAGATCGCGATGCGGGCCGGGGAGCCGTTGCCACGGAGCTGGACGATCGTGGCGTTGACGGTAGGTCTGCTGGCGTTGACCGTGGCGGCGGCGGTGTTGCTGGTGCTGTCGTGAGCGAGCCGGGCCGCCGGGGGACGGCGATCGCGCCGGCAGGTTGCGGCCGGGCCGCGGCAGCCGGGCCGGCGATCCGAGCCACAAGGCCCCAGCACCACCAGCCGGCCAAGCCGCTCCGAACCGGCCAAACCGCCGCCGCCCAGCGCCCGGCGGCACCCGTCCCGGCGGAACCCCGCCCGCACGCTCCGACACGGACCGCACATGCCACTGGGCCGTCCGAACACCCTCGCCGGACCTCGCCGGATGCCGTTCGAGCCATTCGGACCAACGCCGCCCAGCCCCTCGTCGTCCCCCGAATACCGCTGCTTCGCGATTATGACGACGTCAGAAGTACCGTCATCCACCTGTGGGTAATCCCGTGACCGCCCCCGATGGGGCCCAAGCCGAGCGGACCGGGCTCGCCTGGCGGCGGACCGCTCTCGCCTCCGCCGCCTGCACCGTACTTCTCCTGCACTCCGCAGCCCAGCGCCATTGGGGTGTCTCTTTGGTCCCCGTACTGCTCGCCGCCGTGACATCCGCCCTGCTAGCGGGCGTGGGCGTCGCCCGCGAACGGGCGCTGCGGACCGCTCGGCCGGCCGTCATGAGCGCCGTCCTGCCCGCGGTCGCGTCGCTCGCCGTGACCATGACTGCCGCTTCCGTGGCCGTTCTCCACTGACGAGTGAACTCGGCACATCCTGAAACCGATTAATCGCAATGTGCGGGGGCTGGTCGCGGGAACATCACGGTCGCTGCTGCTAACGGGGTATTGGTCGTTGAAATCTGGACTGATGCGGCATGAGGTGCTTACGATTACCCAGCGTCGCACGGAACGCAGGTAAGCCCGGGTCTCCCGGAGTATCTGCGACCGGAACGTCACAGAGAGTTGAGCCCCCAGCAGCGACGGTCTGGGGTCGGCCGGGGAGACGACTCATGACAGCACCGACGAGGACCACCGAGCAATCGGACAGCGGCGTTCGCGATTATCGGACCCCTGAGTCATTGCCACGGCCCAGCGGACGGCTCACCAAGGAGGACCTCGACCCGCTCGTCAAAGACGCGGGCGAGGGCAACCCCGCCGCCATCCACCGCCTGCTCCAGATGATCGAGCCGGTCGTGGTGCGGTACTGCCGGGCGCGCATGGGGGGCCGCGACCTTTCCTACCTCTCGGCCGACGACGTCGCGCAGGAGGTCTGCCTCGCCGTCCTCAAGGCCCTTCCGGACTATCAGGACCGCGGGGGCTCCTTCCTCTACCTCGTCCACGCGATCGCGGCCAACAAGGTCGCCGACGCGTACCGGGCCGTCGCCCGTGACCGCTCCGAGCCCGTCCCCGAGCTCCCCGAGCGCCCGCTCGTCGCCGGCAACGAGCCCGAGTCCCACGCGCTGCACCTCGACCTCGGCGCCCGCCTCGGCCGCCTGCTCGCCTCCCTGCCGCGCGTGCAGCAGGAAATCCTGACCCTCCGCATCGCCGTCGGGTTCTCCGCGCAGGAGACCGCCGAAGCGCTCGGGATCTCCGCGGGGAACGTGCGCGTGACGCAGCACCGCGCGCTGACCCGGCTGCGCGGCATGATCCACGACGACGAGTTCTGAGCCACCCCAGCGGCGGGCGGGGAAACCTCTTTTACCCCCTGGAAGACGTTTCCCCGTCCGCGTCCAAACCGTAGGCGCGGCGGGCGTTGTACTCGAACACGCCCAGCCGCTCGGGGTCGGACAGCCCGCCGGTCAGCGCGATCGCCGCGTCCAGGACCAGCTCGTAGGACGCCGCCAGCTCGCAGACCGGCCAGTCCGAGCCGAACAGCAGCCGCGACGGACCGAACACGTCCAGCACGTGGTCGACGTACCGGCGCAGGTGCGCGACCTCCCATCCCGTCCAGTGCGCCTCCGTGACCAGCCCGGACAGCTTGCACACGACGTTCTCGTGCGCGGCCAGCGCCGCGACGCCGGACGCCCACGGCTCCCACTCCCCCGCCGCGATCGGGGGCTTCGCGGCGTGGTCCAGCACCAGCCGCAGCTCCGGCAGCCGCGCCGCCAGCGACGCCGCCGCGGGCAGCTGGGAAGCGCGCACGAGCAGGTCGTACGCCAGCCCCTCGGACGCCACCGCCCGCAATCCGGCCAGCACCGCGGGACGCAGCAGCCACTCGTCGTCCGGCTCGGTTTCGACCTGGTGCCGGATCCCCACCAGCGGCCCGCTCAGCGCGGCGAGCCGGTCGGCGACGTCGGGGGCCGCGAGGTCCACCCAGCCGACGACGCCCGCGATCACCGGCTCGGACTCGGCGATCGAGAGGAACTCCGCGGTTTCCTCCGCCGACGAGACCGTCTGGACCAGCACCGTCGCGTGGACGCCGGCCGCCTTGGTGACCGCGCGCAGGTCGTCCACCGTGTACGGGCGGCGGATCGGGTCGAGCGCCGCCCCCGCCATCCACGGGTACTCGCGCCGCGACGGGTCCCACAGGTGGTGGTGGGCGTCGATCATGAGACTCCTTCGGCGATGACGACGTCGGCGCGCAGCAGGCCCGCGTCCACCAGCTCCGTCCACAGCTCCGGCGGCACCGCGGCCCGTGCGCGTCGCGCGTTGACGCTGACCTGCGAAGGATCATGCGCGCCGACGACGACCGACACCACCGCGGGATGCGCCATCGGCAGCGCCAGCGCGGCCTCCGGCAGCTCGACGCCGTGCCGCGCGCAGATCGCGGCGATCCGCGCGGCCCGTTCGACCAGCTCGGGCGGGGCTTCGGCGTAGTCGTAGAGCCGGCCCGGCTCGGTGGTCGCGAGGATGCCGCCGTTGAACGCGCCGCCGGCGACCACCCGGACGCCGCGGTCGAGGCACAGCGGCAGCAGCTCGTCGAGGGCCGGCTGGTCGAGCAGCGTGTAGCGCCCCGCCACCAGCACGACGTCGAGATCCGTCCGGCGGACGAACTCCGTGAGCATCGACGCCTGGTTCATCCCGGCGCCGAACCCGCCGATCACGCCCTGGTCCCGCAGCTCGCGCAACGCGGGGAAGGCGCCGCGCAGGGCTTCCTCGAAGTGGTCGTCGGGGTCGTGCACGTAGACGATGTCGACGCGGTCGAGCCCCAGCCTCACCAAGCTGTCCTCGAAGGACCGCAGGACGCCGTCGCGGCTGAAGTCCCACCGGCGCTTGTACGCGGCCGGGACGGCGAAGCCCTGGTCGTCCATGGCGCCGGCGCCGTCCGGGTTCGGCTCCAGCACGCGGCCGACCTTGGTCGAGAGCACGTACTCGTCGCGGGGGTACGCCCGCAGCGCCGCGCCGAGGCGGGTCTCCGAGAGGCCGAGACCGTAGTGCGGCGCGGTGTCGAAGTACCGGACGCCTTCGTCCCACGCGCGGCGCACGGTCGCGGCCGCGGTCTCGTCGCTGATCGCGTGGTAGAGGTTGCCCAGCTGCGCGCAGCCGAGACCGAGCGGGGACAGGGAGAGTTCCAACGCCGTCACTCCTTCACCGGCAGTTCCCAGACCAGCCCGATGCCGGTGTCACCGCCGGAGTAGTCGTCTTCGACGGCCAGCAGCTCTGCCATCCTGGCCTGCCACGGGACGTTCGCGGGGTGGTCCCGCAACGCCGCGCGCATCGCCGCGTAGTCGTCGACTTCGACGACGTGAAAGAGGTCGAGACCGTTACGCCAGATCCGCCAGGTGCGGACGCCGGCTTCGCGCAGGGCGACGTCCAGCTCGGGCGGGATGACCGCGTGGACGGACTCGTACTCGGCCTCTTTCCCCGGCTTCAAGCGGGTATGGAGCGCCACTCTTTGAGGTGCGGGCTGGTGGGTCATCACCACTCCTTCGCCGGGACATGGCACGCTGGGGAGGAACACCGAAACATCCGAGGTCTGTTGCAGGGAGGGCGGACGCGATGCCCGTCACCGATGTCGCGATCGACAAGATCAAGGACATGATCATCTCCGGCGAGCTGGCGCCGGGCGACCGGCTGCCGAAGGAGGCCGAACTGGCCCAGCGGCTCGGTCTCTCGCGCAGCTCCCTGCGGGAGGCCGTCAAGGCGTTGTGCCTGATCAGGGTGCTCGACGTCCGGCAGGGCGACGGCACGTACGTCACCAGCCTCGAGCCGAACCTGCTGCTCGACGCCATGACGTTCGTGGTCGACTTCCACCGCGACGACACCGTGCTCGACTTCCTCGCCGTGCGGCGGATCCTCGAGCCGGCCGCGACCGCGCTGGCCGCGCTGCACATGAGCGACGACGACATCACCGAGCTGGGCACGCTGCTCGGGGAGCTGGAGGACTCGCCGACCGTCGAGGCGCTGGTCGCCAACGACCTCCAGTTCCACCGCAAGATCGCCGACGGCTCCGGCAACCCGGTGCTCTGCTCGCTGCTCGACAGCCTCTCCGGGCCGACGGCCCGCGCCCGGATCTGGCGCGGCCTCACCCAGGAGGGCGCGGTCGCGAAGACCCGGGAGCAGCACTCGGCGATCTACGAGGCGATCGCGGCGCGCGAGCCGGAGCTGGCGCGCTCGTGGGCGACCGTGCACGTCGCGGGCGTCGAGCAGTGGCTGCGCAACGCCCTGGGCACCGCGGACGACCCGACCACGCCCGACGCGGACGCCGAGCCGGCCGCGGAAGCCTCCTGACACGCTTCTTCTCCTCGCAGTGGTCGGATGATCACAGCGTGTGCGTCAGGTCTGGGGCTTTCCGCCCGCGTACCGGGCGATGATCAGCGCGACCAGGATGATGGCGCCGTAGATCGCGCCCTGCCACTCCGCCGTCACGTGCGCGTAGTTGAGCAGGCTCGACACCGACGACAGCAGCAGGACGCCGGTGAGGGCACCGACCAGGGTGCCCTTGCCGCCGTCGAGCGAGACGCCGCCGATCACCGCCGCCGCGAACACCTGCAGGATCAGCCCGGAGCCCTGGTTCGCGCCCAGCGCGCCGACGTACCCCGTGTACGCGAGCCCGCCGATCGCCGCCAGGATGCCGGCGACGACGAACACCGCCCACGCGATCCGGTCGACGCGGACGCCGGCCGCCCGCGCGGCTTCGCGGTTGCCGCCGATCGCGTACAGCGCGCGGCCGACGCGGTGGTAGCGCAGCACCCAGCCGGCGATCGCGAACAGCACCGCCGCCAGCCACACCGACATCGGCAGCCCGGCGAACGTCGTCGTCGCCAGGTTCGTGAACGAGTCCGGCAGGTTGAACAGCGTCTTGCCCTTGGTCGACCCGACCTGGACACCGCGCAGCACGGTCAGCATCGCCAGCGTCACGATGAAGGCGTTCAGCTTCAGCTTCACGATCAGGAAGCCGTTGACGAACCCGACGAGCGCACCGCACAGCGGGATCACCAGCAGGCCGATCGCCGCCGGCAGCTCGACCCCGAAGCCCGCCGACGCCGCCGGGATGACGACCATCGCGCCGAGCGCCGGCGCCAGGCCCATCGTGGACTCCAGCGACAGGTCGAACTTCCCGGTGATCAGCACCAGCGACTCGCCGAGCACGACCAGCGACAGCGCCGCCGACGCGGTCAGGATGCTGACGATGTTGCTCCAGCCGACGAACGTGTCGTCGACCAGGCCGCCGATGACGAACACCACGATCAGCGCGGGCAGGAGGGCGAGTTCGCGCAGCCAGCCGGCCTTGCGACGCCGGGGTGGCGCGGGCAGCTCCGTCTGGGGAGAGGTCATCACGTCGGTCACGAAAGCTCGACTCCTTCGATGTCGGCCACGAGGTCGCCGTCGGACCACCCGGCCTGGTGCTCGGCGACCACGGCCCCGGCGCGCAGCACCAGGACCCGGTCGCTCAGGCGCAGGTCGTCGAGCTCGTCGCTGACGATCAGCACCGCCTTGCCCTCGGCGCGCACCCGGTCGACGACCGCGAGCAGCGCCTCCTTCGACTTCACGTCCACGCCCGCGGTCGGGTTGATCAGCACGACCACCCGCGGGTCGCCGATCAGGGCCCGCGCCAGCACGACCTTCTGCTGGTTGCCGCCGGACAGGTCCGACACCGGCTGCTCGGCGCTCGCGGCCACGATGTCGTAGTCCTTCAACGCCTGCGACGCCTTCGCGCGCCGGGCGGTGGGCGAGGCGATCCCGCCGCGGCCCATCCGGTCCAAAATGGACAGCGTGGCGTTGTCGGCGATCGAGTGCTCCAGCACCAGGCCTTCGTGGTGCCGGTCGCGCGGCACGCAGCCGATGCCCGCCCGGAGCGCCGCCGGGATGTCGCCCGGCCGCAGCGGCGAGCCGTCGACGCGGACCGTGCCCGCCGACGGCGTCCGCAGGCCGTAGACCGTCTCGGCGACCTGGTGCTTCCCGCTGGCGTTGCTGCCCGCGAGCCCGACGACCTCGCCCTGGTGGAGCCGGAACGAGACGTCGCGGAAGCCGTCGCCGGAGAGCCCGTCGACCGCGAGGATCTCGGCGGCGTCGGCTTCGAGGGACTCCCGGGAAGCGGCGTCGCGGACGGACAGGCCGCCGGGTTCGCCGGTCATCGCGTCGACCAGCTCGGCCCGGCCGACCTCGGACACCGGCGCGGTCAGCACGTGCTTCGCGTCGCGCAGCACCGTGACGGCCTGGCAGACCTCGTACACCTCGTGCAGGTGGTGCGAGATGAACAGGAACGTCACCCCGCCCGCCTGCATCTGGCGCATCCGCTCGAAGAGCCGCTCGATGGCCTGGCTGTCGAGCTGCGCGGTCGGCTCGTCGAGGACGATGAACCGGGCGCCGTAGGACAGCGCGCGGGCGATCTCGACGAACTGCCGGTCCTCGACCGACAGCTCGCCGGCCGGGGTGTCGACGTCGACGTGCACGTCCCACGAGTCGAGCAGCTCGCGGGACTTGCGCCGCAACGACTTCCAGCCGATCGAGAACCCGCCGCCCGCCTGCCGGTTGAGGAACAGGTTCTCGGCGACCGTGAGCTGCGGGACGACCATCGCGTGCTGGTACACGCAGGCGACGCGCGCCTTCCAGTCGTCCTGTTTGGACAGTGCGGGGGCCGGCTCGCCGCCGAACTCGACGTGCCCGGTGTCCGTGGCGGACAGGCCGGTGAGGATGGTGACGAGCGTGGACTTGCCGGCCCCGTTGCGCCCGACGAGCGCGTGCGACTCGCCGGGGTGGACGGTGAGGCTGACGTCGTGGAGCGCCACGGTGGGGCCGTAGCGCTTCCCGACTCCTACGGCGCTGACCACCGGGACGGCGGATTCGCCGACGGGCAGCGCGGTCACAGGTTGTTCCCCCACAGGGCCTTGTCGTCCACGTTGGCCTTGGTGATGACGGGCGCGGGCAGCTGGTCCTCGAGGATGCCGGGGCTGATCTCGACGATCGTGCTGCCGTGGTCGGTCGGGCCCGGTTTGAACGTCTCGCCCGCCATGGCCTTCTTCAGCCAGTACAGGCCGTACTTCGCGTACGCGTCGGCCGGCTGGGACACGGTGGCGTCGAGCTCGCCGGCGCGGATCGCGGCCAGCTCCTGCGGGATGCCGTCGTTCGACACCAGCACGATGTGCTTCGGGTCGCCGACCGGGAAGAACAGGTTCTTGCGCTTGAGCGCCTGCTCGGTCGGGGCCAGGTAGACGCCGCCGGCCTGCATGTAGACGCCCTTGATGTCCGGGTTCGCGGTCAGCATGCTGTCCAGCCCGGAGGACGCCTTGTCGGCCTTCCACTCGGCCGGGATCTCCAGCACCTGGACGCCGGGGTACTTGGACTTCATGCAGTCGCGGAAGGCTTCCGAGCGGTCGCGGCCGTTGACCGACGCGAGGTCGCCCATGATCTGCACGACCTTGCCGGACTTGACCTTCTCGCCGATCGCGTCGCAGGCCTTGGTGCCGTAGGCCTTGTTGTCGGCCCGCACGACCATGGCGACCTTGCCGCTCTCGGGGGCGACGTCGACGGCGACGACCGGCACGCCCTTGTTCTCGGCCTGCTTGAGCCCGGCGACGATGGCGGCCGAGTCCAGCGGCGTCACGACCAGGCCCTTGACGCCCTGGTTGAGAAAGGTGCCGATGTCGGTGATCAGCTTCGCCGGGTCGCTGTCGGCGTTGACCGTCGGGAGGACGTCGACGCCCTCGGACTTCGCCATCTGCGGCACGTAGTTGTTGTAGGCCTGCCAGAACGGCGAGGTCAGCAGCGGCAGGGTCGCGCCGACCTTGCCACCGGTGTCGCCGCCGCCCGCCGCGGGGGCCGCGGCGTTGTCCTTTGTGGACCCACAGGCGGCCAGTACGAGGCCGCAGACGGCGGCCGTGGCGGCCACCTGGATCACCCTGTTACGCACCGCATCCTCCTTGATGACAGCGGAAATCAAGTCTGTTACTGCTGAACGGGGCCGCGCGGGCGCAGGCCGTACATACCACCGTCGACCGCGAGCGCGGTGCCGGTGGTTGACGCGGAAAGCGGGGAAGCGAGGTAGGCGACGGCGTTCGCGACCTCCTCGGCGGTCACCAGCCGGCCCATCGGCTGACGGGCCGCGAGGGCCGCGCGTTCGGCCGCCGGGTCGTCGGCGGCGTCGAGCAGCCGGCCCACCCAGGGGGTGTCCGCCGTGCCCGGGCACACGCAGTTGACGCGGATCCGGTCGGGCAGGTGGTCGGTCGCCATGGCCAGGGTCAGCGAGAGCACCGCGCCCTTGCTGGCCGAATAGAGCGCGCGGTTGGGCAGGCCGGCCCAGGCCGCGATGGAGCAGGTGTTGACGATCGCCGCGGACGGCGAGTTCTTGAGGTGCGGCAGCGCGGCCCGGGCGAGCCGGACCATGCCGACGACGTTGACGTCGAACACGCGGTGCCACTCGTCGTCGTCGTTGGCCGTAACGTCGCCCTGCGCGCCGATGCCGGCGTTGTTGACGAGGATGTCGAGGCGCCCGAAGCGTTCCACGACGGCGTCGATGGCCGAACGGACTTCCTGATCCGAACCGACATCACACCGGAAGCCGTCGTCGTCCGGTTTCAGGTCGAGGACCGCCACCTGCGCGCCGCGCTCGGCCAGCAAGTCCGCGGTGGCCTTGCCGATGCCCGAGGCGCCTCCGGTGACGGCGGCCACCAGGCCCTCGAATTCACTCACTTGCGGTCTCCGTCCACTCGGGACCGTCCGGGAAGCGGAACCGGCGCAGCGTGGCGTCGTGCATGCGCGCGGAGAACCCGGGTGCGGTCGGGGCGAGGTACCGGCCGCGTTCGACGACGGCCGGGTCGGTGAAGTGCTCGTGCAGGTGGTCGACCCACTCGATGCTGCGGTCCGCGTCGGTGCCGGACACCGCCACGAAGTCGAACATCGAGAGGTGCCGGACGAGCTCGCAGAGCCCGACGCCGCCCGCGTGCGGGCACACCGGGACGCCGAACTTGGCGGCCAGCAACAGGATCGCGAGGTTCTCGTTGAACCCGCCGACGCGGGCGGCGTCCAGCTGCAGCACCGAAATCGCATTCGCCTGCAGCAGCTGCTTGAAGACGACACGGTTCTGGACGTGCTCACCGGTGGCGACGCGGATCGGCGCAAGCGCTTTCGCGATCGCCGCGTGGCCGAGGACGTCGTCCGGAGACGTCGGTTCCTCGATCCAGTACGGGTCGTACGGCGCCAGCTCGGTCATCCAGTCGACCGCGGCCTGGACGTCCCAGCGCTGGTTGGCGTCGACGGCGATCCGGACGTCCGGGCCGACGGTTTCGCGGGCGAGCTTCATGCGGCGGACGTCGTCCTCGAGGTTGCCGCCGACCTTGAGCTTGATCATCTCGAAGCCATCGGCGACGGCTTGTTCGGCGAGCCGCACGAGCTTCGCGTCGGCGTACCCGAGCCAGCCGGGTGACGTGCTGTAGGCGCGGTAGCCGTTCGCTTCGAGCTGCTTCGCGCGCTCGGCCCGGCCGGGTTCCGCCCGGCGCAGGATCTCCAGGGCCTCGGCCTCGGTGAGCGCGTCGGACAGGTACCGGAAGTCGACGAGCGAGACGAGCTCTTCGGGCGTCATACGCGCCGCGAACTGCCAGACCGGAAGGCCGGCGCGACGCGCGGCGAGGTCCCACGCGGCGTTGACCACCGCGCCGACGGCCATGTGCGCGACGCCCTTTTCCGGGCCCAGCCAGCGGAACTGCGAGTCGCCGACGAGCGTGCGCGACAGGCCGCCGAGGGCGGCCGCGTCCTCCGGGACGTCCCGGCCGACGACGTGCGGCGCGAGCGCGCGGATCGCGGCGGCCTGGACGTCGTTGCCGCGCCCGATGGTGAACGCGAGGCCGTAGCCGTCCGGGCCGCCGTCGGTGTGGAGCACGACGTAGGCGGCGGAGTAGTCCGGGTCGGGGTTCATGGCGTCCGAGCCGTCCAGCTCCCGCGAGGTCGGGAACCGGACGTCGAGGACCTCCATGCCGATGATCTTCGCCATGGTCAGGCCTGCCTCGCGGTCTGGCGCTGCCGGCCGAGCCCGTCGATCTCCAGCTCGATCACGTCGCCGTCGCGCAGGTAGGGCTTGGGGTCGGGCTGGCCGAGCGCGACACCCTCGGGGGTGCCGGTGTTGATGAGGTCGCCCGGCCGCAGCACCATGACCTGGCTCAGGTGGTGGATGATCTCGGCCACCGAGAAGATCATGTCCTTGGTGCTCGAGTCCTGCTTCTTCTCGCCGTTGATCCACAGCCGCAGGCCCAGGTCCTGGGGGTTCGGCACCTCGCTCGCCGGGACCAGCGCCGGGCCGAGCGGGTTGAAGTTCTCGCACGACTTGCCCTTGTCCCACTGGGCGGTGCGGAACTGCAGCTCCCGCTCGGAGACGTCGTTCGAGACGACGTAGCCGGCGACGTACTCCAGGGCTTCGTCGACGCTGCCGAGGTAGCGCGCGGTCTTGCCGATGACGACGCCGAGCTCGACCTCCCAGTCGGTGCTCGTGGAGCCGCGCGGGATGAGGACGTCGTCGGACGGCCCGACCACGACGTCCGGCGCCTTCATGAAGACGACGGGCTCGGTCGGCGGCGTCGCGCCGGTCTCCTCGGCGTGGCGGCGGTAGTTCATGCCGATGCAGACGACCTTGCCGGGCTGGGCGATGGGCGAACCGGCGCGCAGCCCTTCGACGTCCGCCTCGGGCAGTTCCCCGGCGGCGAGCGCGGCGGCCGCCCGCGCGATCCCGTCCGCGGCGAGGAAGCCGCCGTCGATGTCGGCGGTCAGCCCGCCCAGCTCGTAGGTCGCGCCGTCGTCGGCACGCACGAACGGACGCTCACTTCCCGGCTCCCCGAGACGCACCAGCTGCACGGATTTTCCCTTCACCTGCCCGACCAGACATCCGATGTATATCGCAGTCTTGAGCCTGGATCCAGAGCCGTCGCCCAATCGACCGGAAATTGATCGGATCAGTACCGGTTCAGTGCTCGTTTGAGCACGGGGTGTCACCGCTCACAGCCGGAATAGCGCAGGTCACCGCGTCGCTGGTCGGAGTCGGAGGCCTGAGGAGGCGGATGACCATCACGGCGGAACGTACCGCGACGAGCAGGCGGGCGCAGCTGAAGTTCGTGCTCGTCCTGGGTGGCCTGTCGGCTTTCGGGCCACTGTCCATCGACATGTACCTGCCCGCGCTGCCGCGGATGGCGGACGACCTCCACGCGGCCGACACGACGGTCCAGCTGACGCTCACCGCGTTCATCGCCGGCCTGGCACTGGGCCAGCTGGTGCTCGGGCCGTTGTCCGACTCACTGGGACGGCGTCGCCCGTTGCTGGCGGGCTTGGTGCTGTACGTCGTGGGCTCGGTGTTGTGCGCGGTGAGCCCGGACGCGTGGCTGCTGGTCGCGGCGCGCGGGGTACAGTCCCTCGGTGCCGCGGCGGGCATCGTGATCGCGCGGGCCACGGTGCGGGACCTGTTCTCCGGGACCGCGATGACGAAGTTCTTCTCGACGCTGATGCTGGTGAGCGGGCTGGCCCCGATCCTGGCGCCGCTGATCGGCGGGCAGCTGCTGAACTGGACGTCGTGGCGCGGGGTGTTCGTCGTGCTGACGGCGTTCGGCGCGCTGCTGCTGGCCGTGGTGGTGTTCTTCTTCCCGGAGCCTTCTTCGACGCGGTCGCCGGCCCGGCTCGGCCAGGTGATGCGGACCTACGGGCGGCTGGCGCGGGACCGGTCGTTCGCGGGCTACGCGCTGGCGTCCGGGCTGCTGTTCGCGTCGATGTTCGCCTACATCTCGGGTTCGTCGTTCGCGCTGCAGGGGGTGTACGGGCTCAGCCCGCAGGCGTACAGCGTGGTCTTCGGCGTCAACGGCGTCGGCATCGTGCTGGCGGGACAGCTCAACGGGCGGCTCGTGGGGCGGGTGCCCGAGCGGGCGCTGCTGCTGTCCGGGCTGCTGCTCGGCGTCTTCGGCGGAGCCTCGGTGCTGGCATCGGTCTTCTTCCGGGCGCCGTTGGCCTTTCTGCTCGTGTCGCTGTTCCTGCTGGTGTCGAGCATCGGGCTGGTGACGCCGAACGCGAGTTCGCTGGCGCTGGCTTCGCACGCGCGGTCCGCCGGGGCGGCGTCGGCGTTGCTGGGGGTGCTGCAGTTCGTGGTGGGTGCGCTGGCGACGCCGTTGGTCGGGCTGGGCGGGCCGGGGACGGCGGTGCCGATGGCCGCGACCATGGCCGGGTTCGCGCTTTTGGCGTTGGTGGCTTATCTCGCCCTGACGCGGCCCGTCACGGCCTGAGCAGGCGTTCCAGCTCTTCACCGGCGGGCTCGTGGCCGGCGTCGGCGATCCGCTGCAGCGCCAGGAGGTCTTTTCCGGCGACCGCGCGGCGGGTCAGCAGCTCGCCGGCGTGGTCGCAGCCCTCGTCCAGCAGCTCGCTCAGCTCTTCGACGTCCCCGCGGGCGTCGGCGAGGTCGGCGAGCCGGTCGAGGGCCGTCTCGTTGCCCTCGTCGGCCAGCGCGCGCAGGGTCTCGTAGTCCGCCATGCCGCCCATCCTGCAACCTTGCCCTTGGGGCAAGGTCAAGTGCGACGATGGCGGGGTGCTCACCATCGGACAGCTCGCCGGGTACGTCGGGGTGACGGCCAAGACGATCCGCGTCTACCACGCGAAGGGGCTCCTCCCCGAGCCCCCGCGCGACGCGTCCGGCTACCGCCGCTACAGCGCGGCCGACGCGGTCGAGCTGATCAAGATCCGCACGCTGGCGGAGGCGGGCGTGCCCTTGGCGCGCATCCGCGAGCTGCGGTCCGGCGGCGAGCTGCGTTCCGCGCTCCAGCGAATCGACGACGACCTGTCCGCCCGCATCGACGGCCTGCGCGCCACTCAGGAACGGTTGCGGCAGCTCGCCAACGGTCAGCTGTCCGCGCTGCCGGAGCCGGTGGTGGCGTTCCTGTCCCGCTTGCGCGACCTCGGGTTCAGCGAACGGTGGGTGACACTGCAGAACGACTTGTGGCTGCTGGTGTTCGCGACCCACCCCGAGACGGCGCGGGCGAACTTCCGCGACCAGTCGTCGATGCTGGAGGATCCGGCGCTGCTTTCCCTTGTCCTCGAGTACGACCGGGTGCACGACGTGCTTCCGGACGACCCCCGCGTCGACGCGCTCGCCGAGAAGCTCGTCTCGGCGACACGGGCACGTTATGGGCCGGATTTGCCTGCGTACGAAGGAGGTTCGGCGATCCCGGCGTTGGTGCAGGGTGCCGTGAACGCGTCTTCGCCCGCCTGGGCGCGGCTCGACACCCTGCTCCGCGAACGTCTCAGGTGAGCGACGCCAGATCCGCCGTCTTCAGCTGCTCCGCCGTCACCTTCGTCCGGCCGTCCACCAAGGCGCTCAACGCATCCCCGTCGTCCCACATGTTCACGTTCATCGCCGCCGACACTTCGCCGTCGCGCAGCCAGAACGCCGTGAACTCCCGGGAAGCCAAGTCCCCTCGGACCACCAGCTCGTCCGTCACCGGGTCCGCCAAACCCCGGTACTCGCACCCCAAGTCGTACTGGTCGGTGAAGAAGTACGGCGAAGCCAAGAACGGCTCGTTCTCCCCCAGCAGGTTCTGCGCCACGTGCGTGCCCTGCTCCTTCGCGTTCGACCAGTGCTCGACGCGGATGCGGTGGCCGTAACGCGGGTGGAAGTGGGCCGCGATGTCGCCCACCGCGTACACGTCCGGGGCCGCCGTGCGCAGGCCCGCGTCCACGCACACCCCGCCGTCGTCGGACAGCTCCAGGCCCGCCGCGTGGGCCAGCTCCACCCGGGGTGCCGCGCCGACCGCCACCAGGACCACGTCCGCTGTCAGCTCGTCGCCGCCGCTCAGCCGGACTCCGCGGACGCCGTCCGGGCCGCCGGTGATCTCCGTGACCTGCTCGCCGAGGCGCCAGTGAACGCCCTTTTCCGTGTGCAGGTCGCGGAACACGCCGCCGACCGTCTCGCCGAGGACGTTCGCCAGTGGCACCGGGACCGGGTCCACGACCGTCACGTCGGCGTTGTGCGTACGGGCCGCCGCGGCGGCTTCCGAGCCGATCCAGCCGGCGCCGATGATCACCACGCGCTCCGCCGCCGCGAACGCCGACCGCAGCTTGAGCGCGTCGTCGAGGGTGCGCAGCGTGTACAGCCCGGGCAGGTCGCCGCCGGGTACCGGGAGCGTGCGCGGGCGCGAGCCCGTCGCCAGCACCAGCCGGTCGTAGCGGTGCTCGCCGCCCGCGTCGTCCAGCACCAGCCGCGCGCCCAGCTCGATCCGGGTCGCCGTGACACCCGCGCTGAAGCGGATGTCGTGTCCCTCGTAGTACTTCTCCTCGTGCACCCAGTCGGGTTCGTCGGTGGTGCCGAGCAGCACGCCCTTCGACAGCGGCGGCAGCTCGTACGGCCGGTGCGGGTCGGCGCCCATCAGCAGCACTTCGCCGGTGTAGCCGCGTTCGCGCAGCGCGGCCGCGGCGGACGCGCCGCCCAGGCCCGCCCCGACGATGACGATCTTGTGCGGCTCCGGCATCAGTGACCTCCCACGTCGACGAGTCCGGTGCGGACGGTACTCCCGAACGGGCTCGGCCACGACCGGGGGATACGCCGGAAATCCGCGAAGCGCAAGAGAAAACTGACGAGTAGGCAGATCGGGTGAACCGGCGTCATAGCACCCGCACGCCTCCCTCCCACCCTCGCACGGAGCACGACCACGAGGAGAAATCGGAGGGCGGCGACCATGAGTCGGGGCGAATGGTCGGTGGGCTGCCGGGATCTGGCCGGCAGGCGCAGGGATGTGACGGTGTTCGTCAGTCAGGACAAGGTGGTGCTGGTCGCACCGCCGGGCGAGGCGGCCGTACTGGGCCCGCTGGACGTCGGACGGCTGCGCGCCGCCCTGCGTGACGCTGTCGTCGCGACGGCGGACGAGACGGCCGAACCGTGAGCCGAAGACACTGACAACTACCGTTCCTACTTTCCAGTAGGTTAGAGTCGGCCCGACTACCGAAGGGACCGGCCATGACGACCTACTTCGTGACGGGCGCGACGGGCTTCATCGGGAAACGCCTGGTCGCCCGCCTGCTGCGGCGGCCGGAGACGTCCGCGGTGCACGCACTGGTCCGCGAAACCTCCCGCGAGCGCCTGGCGACCTGGGTCCAGGGCCTGCCGGGCGCGGGCAAGCTCCACCCGGTGGTCGGCGACCTCGCCGAACCGCGCCTCGGCGTCGACCCCGCCGGGCTGCCGCACCTCGACCACGTCGTCCACCTCGGCGCGATCTACGACCTCACCGCCGGCGAGGACGCCAACCGGCGCGCCAACGTCGAGGGCACCCGGCACCTGCTCGCCTTCGCCTTGGCCGCGGAGGCGGGCCTGGTGCACCACGTGTCCTCGATCGCCGTCGCGGGCGACCACGCCGGGCGGTTCACCGAGGCCGACTTCGACCTCGGGCAGCACTTCGGCTCGCCGTACCACGCGACGAAGTTCCAGGCCGAGAAGCTCGTGCGCGAGCAGTCCCTGCCCTTCCGCGTCTACCGGCCCTCGGCCGTCGTCGGCGACTCGCGCACCGGCGAGATGGACAAGGTCGACGGCCCGTACTACTTCCTCCCCGCCATCTCGCGGCTGGCGGCGCTGCCCGCGCGGCTGCCGCTCGCCGCCCCCGGCCTCGGCGCGACGAACCTGGTGCCCGTCGACTACGTCGTCGAGGCGATGGAGCACCTGATGCACCGGGACGCGCCGTCCGGGTCGACCTACCACCTCGCCGCCGCGCGGCCGCAGTCGCTCAACTCCGTCTACAACGCCTTCGCGCGCGCCGCGGGCGGGCCGACGATCCGGGCCGTGCTGCCGGCGCGGCCGTCCGGCGTGGTGCGGCGCGCGGGCACCCGGCTGGCCCACGCGGCCGCGGCCGGCGTCGACCGCCTGCCCGGCGGCCGGGCCACCCGCGCCGCCGTCCTGGAGGAGCTGGGCATCCCCCTCGACGTGCTGCCGCACCTGAGCACGGACGTCGTCTTCGACACCGCGCGCACGACGACCGCGTTGTACGGCAGCGGCATCGAGCTGCCGGAGCTGCGCGACTACGCCGGGCCGCTCTACCGGTACTGGCAGGCCCACCTCGACCCCGACCGCGCGCGTCGCCGGCCCGGCCTGGCCGGGCGGACGGTGCTGATCACCGGCGCGTCGTCCGGGATCGGCCGGGCGTCGGCGCTCGCCGTGGCCCGCAAGGGCGCGAAGGTGATCCTCGTGGCCAGGCGCGCTTCGGAGCTCGAAGAGGTCCGCGACGAGATCACCGCGGCCGGCGGCGTCTCGGCGGCGTACCCCTGCGACCTCACCGACGGCGACGCCGTCGACGCGCTGGTCAAGGACGTCCTCGGCGACCACGGCGCCGTCGACATGCTGGTGAACAACGCCGGCCGGTCGATCCGGCGCTCGGTCGCGCTGTCCACCGAACGCTTCCACGACTACGAGCGCACGATGGCCATCAACTACTTCGGGCCGGTGCGGCTGATCCTCGGCTTCCTGCCGTCGATGACCGGGCGCCGGTTCGGCCACGTCGTCAACGTGACGACCATGGGCCTGCAGACCGACACCCCGCGCTTCTCGGCCTACCTGGCGTCGAAGGCGGCGCTGGAGGAGTTCGGGCTAACGGCCGGGCGCGAGACGCTCTCGGACGGCGTCACGTTCACCTCGGTGCGGATGCCCCTGGTCCGGACGCCGATGATCGCGCCGACCGGCTACCGCGGCCTCCCGTCGAGCAGCCCGGAACGCGCGGCCGCGCTGGTGGTGAAGGCACTGGAAGAGCGTCCGGAGATCCTCACCCTGCCCGAAGGCCGGGCCGCCGAGCTGGCGACGCTCGCCGCGCCGAAGCTCGCCCGGTTCGCCGCGCACCTCGCCTACCGGGCGGTGCGGGAGTCCGCGCCCGAGGCGCGCGACCTGCCCCGCCGGCCCGCGCCGGCGGCCGTCGCGGCGGCGGTGACCCGCCTGTTCTGGCGCCGTCGTGCTTGATCCCCGCGAATTCCGCCGAAACCCTGGATTCACGACGACGGTACTTCTACCCTCGCGCGAGTCCCGTACATCGGTACGGGCGTGAACTGGGGAGTTCGGAATGCCGGAAATCAGCAGTACTGGGGAACGATCCGCGGTGGCCGACGAGACGGCCGCTATCGGCACCGCAAGGCACACCATCGGTTAGCACCGGCGCAGGTCCGCGGTCGTGAGTGGGAAACAGTGTTCTAACGCTGTTTCCCACTCACGACCCGGCCGCGGCAGGTGCGGTTCGCGCCGGTCCCGGGCCGGGCCGCTACCATCGCTTCCCGGGTGTGATCGGGGAGCGGAAGGCGGGCAGGCGTGGACGTGGCGAGTCCGGCGCGCGTCGCCGCGCCGGAGCCCGTGCCCGCGAAACGCGCCCGGCCGCTGCTGCGGTGGGGCATCCACGCCGGCTGGGTGGTGCTGCTGGCGCTGGCCACCGAACTGCGCGTCGGCCGCTTCGGGTTCCATCCCTCCGACCAGGGCTTCATCCTCGCGCAGGCGTGGCGCGTGCTCCACGGCGAAGTCCCGCACGCCGACATCATCTCCGCCCGCCCGCTCGGGTCCGCGGTGCTGCACGTCGTCGACTTCGCCCTGCCGATGCCGCTGTTCTTCGGGTCGAGCTTCCTCTCGATGATCGAGATCATCGTCGCCACCATCGCCTTCGCCGCGCTCGTCACCCGTCGCCGGGTGCTCGACTGGGGCCCGGGCATGACCGCGATGGTCGCGGCGGCGTCGCTGATCAACCTCAACGCCTTCCCGCTGATGGCCTGGCACACCGTCGACGGCATCGCGCTCACCGCGTGCGGCGCCTGGGCGCTCGACGCCGGTCTGAGCGGAAACCGCGCGCTCGCCCGGCGCGGCGGGCTGGTGCTGCTCGGCTGCGCGGTGTTCGTCAAGCAGAGCTTCGCCCTCGCCGCGGTGATCGGCGTCCTGTGGCTGCTGCTGCACCCGGCCACCCGCGCGGGGACCCGGCGCGTGCTGCGGGTGCTGCTCGACCTCCTCGCGCTCGGCGCGCCCGGGCTCGCCTACGTGGCGTGGGTGAGCCTCGGCGGCGGGTTCCCCGAGATGGTCGACCAGCTGACCGGCGGCGTGCCCGCGTACGGCCAGCGGCTGCTCGGGCTCTGGCTGGAAGACCCCGAGGTGCTGACGCAGGCACCGTTCCGGGAGCTGACCTTCTTCGCCGCGATCGCCGTGGTGCTGCTGGCCGTCCGGCTGCCCGGCGACCGGCTCGGCGCGGCCGGGCGAGCCGCGTCCTGGGTGCTCGTGCTCGCCGGCGCGGCGGCGATCGTCTGGACGGTCGTCGACGGCCGGTTCACCGGCTCCTCGCGCTGGGCGGACGTCCTGTGGTGGATCGTCGCGGTCAGCGTGCCGGTGAACGCGGCCGTGCGGCGGAAGGTGCCGTGGGCCGGGCTGCTCGTGCTCGCCACGGGCTTCATGACCAGCCTGTCGTGGGGCAACGACACACCGACGCTGCTCACCGGCACGCTCGCCCTGACCGCGTTGCTGCTGCTCAGCCACGTCGTCCCGGCGCGGCCGCGGCTGGCGCGGCGCTGGGTGACCGCGACGGCGGGCGTCACGGCGGTGGCGGTGTGCGGCTGGGTCGTCGTCGCGCAGCACGACCAGGCGGCCTACCTCGACCTCGGGCACGACCGGCTGACCGAGGACCTCGGCGACGTCAGCCCGGCGATGGCGGGCATCCGCACGAACCCCTCGACGCACACGTTCGTCCGGCAGATCCGCGACTGCCTGGACCGCTTCCCGGCCGCCCGGACGGCGATCCTGCCGGACAGCCCGTTCGCCTACCCGGCGTTCGGCCTGCGCAACCCGTTCCCGCTGGAGTGGCCGCTGCCGCTGGAGATCGTCGGCGACGCGCCCGAGCGGATGCTCGCGACGGCGGACCAGCTCAACCGCGAGGGCGGTTACCTGGTGCTGTTCGAGACGGATTCCATCCGGATGCTCGCGACGGGCGGCCCGGTGCCGGAGTCGATCCCGGTGGACACGCCGGTGTTCGACTACCTGGGCCTGGAGAAGGCGATCCAGAGCCGGCTCACCGGGCGCGCCGTCACCTGCGGCAGCTTCGTCGGGAAGTACGCGCCCTAGTTCCGCTCGCCCCGGACCAGCTCGAGCAGGCTCTCCGGGACGTCGTCGCCGAACAGGCTCTCGAGCAGGACGGCGTCGTCCACGGGCGTCGCGCTGCGGACGAACATGGCCTCCTCGTACGCGGCGATGGCGCCCTCGACGTCGCCCGGGTGCGCGGCGAGGGCCTGCCCCAGCTCCGCGCCGTCGAGCATGGCCAGGTTGGCGCCTTCGCCGTTCGGAGCCGTGAGGTGCGCGGCGTCGCCGACGAGGGTCACGCCCGGCACGCGGGCCCACCGGAGCCCGATCGGCAACGTGTAGTGCGGGCGCAGGACCGGGTCGGTGTCGCCGTCGGTGATCAGCGCCGTGAGCTCCGGGGCCCAGCCGTCGAACTCCGCGGCGATCCGCGCGGCGGCCGCGGCGGGGTCGGTGAAGTCGATGGCGGCAAACCAGTCCAGCGACCGGGATAGCGCCACGTACGTGTGCACGGTGTCGCCGCTTTCCCGGTGGGCGTTGATCCCGTCGTCGGGCGAGCCGCCGTGCGCGACCATCGACCCGCCGCCGACTGCCGCCGCGGTGGCCGGGTGCTTCGCGACGGCGTCGAACAGGTAGGTCTCGACGAACGCCGTGCCCTCGTACTCCGGCGTGGCGTCGGTGAGCAGCGACCGGACCTTCGACCAGGCACCGTCGGCTCCGACCAGCAGGCTGGTGACGACGGTGCTGCCGTCGGTGAAGGTGACCTCGTGGCAGCCGTCGTCGAGCGTGCGGACGCCACCGACCTTGTGCCCCCACCGGACGGTGCCTTCGGGGAGCGCGTCGAGCAGCAGCTGCCGCAGCTCGCCGCGCTGCACCTCGGGACGGCCGCCGGTGCCGTCGTCGACCTTCTCGTACACGAGGTTCCCGTCCTGGTCGAGGATCCGCATCGCCTGGCGGCCGTCCAGGACGAGACCGCGGAACTCGTCCACCAGGCCGGCGGCTTCGACGGCGAGCTGCCCGTTGTAGTCGTGGATGTCGAGCATCCCGCCCTGCGTGCGCGCCATCGGGGACGGCTCGGCCTCGTGGACCGTGACCGGGATGCCGTGGACGTGCAGCACCCGGGCCAGGGTGAGGCCGCCGAGCCCGGCGCCGATGATCGTGACGTTCATGGATGCTCCTTCGGTTCGTTTCGCGACGACCGAAGAGTGGCGCGGGTCCCTGGTGCGGGCCGCACACCGCACTGGCACCCCGCTGGCACCCGCTGTCAGTCGGCCAGCAGGTCGTCCGGGCTGCCGTTCGCCAGCGCGGCGAGGACGTCGAGGGCCGCGGCCAGCGTCTCCACCGGCGGGGCCGAAACCGCGATGCGCACGGCGTTCGGCGCGTGGCCCGGCAGCACCGCGAACGCCGCGGCCGGGGACAGGGCGATGCCGCGACGGCCCGCCGCCGCGACGAACGTCTCCGCCCGCCACCGCTCCGGCAGCTCCCACCAGCGGTGGTACGACGCCGCATCGCCCCGCAGCCCGGGCAGCTTCGCCTCGACCACCGTCGCCCGCGTAGCGGCGTCACGGCGCTTCGCGGCTTCGACGTCGGCGAGGGTGCCCGTCACGATCCACTGCGTCGCCGCTTCGACGGCGAAGCGCGACGCGGCCCAGGCGCCCGACCGCACCGACGACGCCAGCCGCGCGGTCCAGGCCGGCGGCGTCACCAGGAATCCCGCGGTCAGGCCGGGTGCGACGCGCTTGGAGAGGCTGTCGACGAAGACCGTCCGCTCCGGCGCGTACGCGGCGAACGGCCGGACGTCGTCGCGCAGGAACGTGTAGATGCCGTCCTCGATCACCGGCAGGTCCAGCCGGGCGACGACGGCGGCCAGCTCTTCGCAGCGCTTCGGCGGCATCGTCGTGCCGAGCGGGTTGTGCAGGGTCGGCTGGACGTACAGCGCGCGCACCGGCCCGGCCGCGACGAGGGCGTCCGGGACGAGGCCGTGCTCGTCGGTCTCGATCGGCACCAGCTCGACGCCGAGCCTCGACGCGACGGCCTTGACCACGGGGTAGGTGAGCGACTCGACCGCGAGCCGCTCCCCCACCGGCACGAAGGCGGCGATCGCGGCCGCGATGGCCTGCCTGCCGTTGCCGGTGAACAGGAGCGTCGCGGGGTCCGGCCGCCAGTCGCCGCGGGTGAGGAGCGTGGCCGCGGCTTCGCGGGCGGTGGGGGTGCCCGCGGCGCCGATCGGGTGCAGGGCCGCGGTCAGGACGTCGTCGCGCAGCAGGGGTTGGAGCGCTTTCGCGAGCCGTGCGCTTTGGTCGGGCAGGACGGCGAAGTTGAGCTCGAGGTCGACGCGGGCGTCCCCCGGCTCGGCCAGCGCCGGTTCCGGCGGCGGCTTCGCGGCCCGGACGAAGGTGCCGCGCCCGACCTCGCCGACGGCCAGGCCGCGCCGGACGAGCTCGCCGTAGACGCGGGCGGCGGTGGAGTTCGCGAGCCCGCGCTGCCGCGCGAAGCGGCGTTGGGGCGGGAGCCGATCACCGGGGCGGAGGCGGCCGGCCTCGATGTCGGCGGCGAGGGCGTCCGCGACGACGCGGTAGTCGTCCATTCCCACCTTCGCTTCCCGCCGGAACGCCGTCGTGGCCATGATCCCAGCCCACCGGATCGGCGCAGCTCAGGGGGGTCGTGAGTGAGAAACAGGGTTAGAACACTGTTTCTCACTCACGACAAGCCGCGGCAGACCCACCGCGCCGGCCGTTCACCGCGCCCGGCGCGAGAGGCGAGCCGGGTCGAGGGCCGCGGCCAGCTCCGGGTCCGGCGAGCCCGTCACGAAGTCCGTCACCAGCCGGCCTGTCGCCGGGCCGAGCATCAGGCCCAGCATGTTGTGCCCCGACGCCAGCAGCACCCGGTCGTGCCCGGGGAGGCGCCCCACCGCCGGGAGGCCGTCCGGGGTCAGCACCCGCGCGCCGACCCACTCGTCCTGGCGGCCGGCCCAGTCCGCCGACCGGAGGTAGCCCGAGGCCGCCGCCACGATCGCCTGGACGCGGCGCGGGTGGAACGCTTCCGGGTCCGCGTCGAACTCCATCGTGCCCGCCACCCGGACCCGCTTGCCCATCGGCGTCAGCACCACCCGCGCGTCGCCCAGGTGCACCACCTGCCGGGGCACCGGGTCCGCGTCCACCGAGAAGCTGTACCCCTTGCCGGGGAACAGGTCCGTCCGCACGCCCAGTGCCCGGCACAGCTCCCGCGACCACACGCCGGCCGCCACCACCGTGACGTCGGCGTCGAAGTCGCCCACCGTCGTCCGGACGCGGGTGCCGCCGCCGCGCTCGCCCACCGACGTCACCCGCGCTCCCTCCACAATGGACACGCCGAGCGCGCGCAGCCGGCGGACCAGCCGGTCGACGAACAGCGACGGGTCCACCGACCACTGCTCCCGCACCAGGAACCCGGCCCGCGCGGCCGGGCCCAGCGCCGGCTCCAGCGCAGCCAGGTCACCGGCGGACAGCACCGGCTCGACCGGAGCCCCGATGTCCCGCTGCCCTTCCCACGCCGCCCGCGCCGAGGCATCGGAAGCGAAGGCGAACACGAAACCGGACTTCACGGCGTCGCCGTCGACGCCCGCCGCTTCCAGCTCGCCGAACAGCCCGAACGTGCCGCGCGCCAGCCGGGCCAGGGTCCGGACGCCGGCGGTGTACCGGCGACGCGAGGTGTTGAGCCCGAACCGCAGGAGGAACCGCGCCAGGGACGCGTCCAACCGGGGCCGCACGTACAGCGCGCTGTCCGGCCGGGGCAGTCCCCGCAGCGCCGGGCCGATGACGCCGGGCGCGGGCAGCGGCGTCACGAGGTCCGGGCAGATCTCGCCCGCGTTCCCCCGTGACGCGCCGCCGCCGACGCGACCGCGTTCCAAGACCGTCACCGTCGCTCCGGCCGAGGCCAGGTAGTAGGCGCTGCAGAGGCCGATGAGCCCGCCGCCGGCGATCGTCACCTTCACGCCGCACTCGATTCCGCCAGGGTCATGCCCTTGGTCTCCGGCGCCAGCCACAGCGACGACACCAGCCCGGCCACGGCGATCAGGCCGCCCACGAGCATCGCCAGGCGCGTGCTCTGCGCCAGCAGCAGCGGCGCGCCGTACGTGCCGATCGCCGCGCCGATCCGGCTGACCCCGGTGGCGAAGCCGTTCGCCGTCGCGCGGACGCCGGTCGGGAACAGCTCCGACGGGTAGATCGCCTGCAGGCACTGGCTGGAGAACGACGCGACGCCGAACACCGCGAACAGCAGGATCACCAGCCACGTCGACGGGTGCCCGAGGATCCCCAGCAGGAACAACGGGATCGCGGCGATCCCGAAGCTCCACAGCAGCAGCTTCCGGCGGCCGCGGTTCACCACGAGCGCACCCGAAAGCGAGCCGAGCACGAAGAAGATCTGGATGACGACCGCGCCGAAGTAGGACGCGTTGCCTTCGGCGAGGCCGAGCGAGTGCAGGATCGTCGGCTGGTACGTCGTGATCGCGTAGATCGGCAGCAGCTGGCACGCCCAGAAGAGGCAGACGAACACCGTGCGCTTGCGGTACGCCCCGCGGAAGATGTCGCCGTAGCGCGTCTTCGACCCCGTGTCGGCCTCGATGTCGGAGAAGTCGGCGTCCGGGCCGAGCATCTTCCGCAGCACGGCGTGCGCCTCTTCGGTCCGGCCCTTGCTCAGCAGCCAGCGCGGCGACTCCGGGGTCCCGATGCGCAACGCGAGGATCACCAGTGCCGGGATCGCGCTGCTCGCGAGCATCCAGCGCCACGCGTCGCCGCCCAGCGAGAGCATCGCCCAGCCCGCGACGTACGCGGTCGCGGCGCCGACCGACCACATCGTCACCAGCACCACCAGCAACGGCCCGCGCGACTTCTGCGGCGCGAACTCCGAGGCGATCGTGGCCGCGATGGCGAAGTCGGCGCCGATCGCGATACCCATCAGGAAGCGCAGCGCCGTCAGCTGTCCCGGGTCGGTGGCGAAGAACTGCAGCGCCGACAGCAGGATGAACGCCGCGATGTCGGCGAGGTAGACCTTCTGCCGCCCGACGCGGTCGGTCACGTACCCGAAGATCAGGCCGCCGACGAACATCCCGACGAGCGAAGCCGAACCGAGCAGCCCGGCCGCCGAGCCGCTCAGGTGGAACGCGCCGGTCACCAGCGGCAGTGCGACGCCGATGATCGACAGGATGTAGCCGTCGCAGAACTCGCCGCCGCCGGCGTACATCGTGATGAGCCAGTGGGTCTTCGTCGGCCTGCTGTGTTCGAGGGACTGCCGCTCCGGCGAGGTTGCCTTCATGGTCCGCTCCCGGGGTTTCGGGGGTCTGGTTGGCAGGTGACGCTAGACACATCGATCGCGACGGTCATCGGACGAACCATCCGAAGTATCACCCCATCCGGCGACTGGCGTTGTACGGTTCGTCCATGGCTGATCCACAACTGACGCCCGCGCTCGCCCAGGAGATCGCCGGCGAGACGAGCGCCGTGATCGGCCTGAACGTGCTCATCACCGACGTCGAGGGCGTGGTCATCGGCAGCGGCGACGTCTCGCGCGTCGGCAGCGTCCACGAAGCGTCCCTGGAGGTCCTGCGCACGCTCGAAGCCGCGGAGCACTCCGCCGAGCGGGCCCGCGCGCTCCACGGCGTGCGGCCCGGGATCACGCTGCCGATCGTCATCGACGGGACGGCGGTCGGCACGGTCGGCCTCACCGGCGCGCCCCGGCACGTCCGCCCGTTCGGCCTGGTCGTGCGGCGCCAGACGGAGATCCTGCTGCGCGAGGCGATCGGCCTCGAGTCGCGGTTGCTCGGCGAGCGGGCCCGCCACGACCTGGTGCGCGACCTCGCGTTCTTCGACGCCGACGTCGTCGAGCCCGCCGCGATCGCCGCCCGCGCCGGCGAGCTCGGGCTGGACCTGCGTCTGCCGCGCGTCGCGGTGCTCGTCGAGGTGCGCGGCACGCCTGCCGCGTCACCGCTGCGGGCGATCCGCGACGCGTTCCCGCAGGACCTGGTCGCCGAGATGACCGCGAGCCGCTTCGCGGTGCTGCACCACCCGCGGCACCCGGGCGAGACAGCGCGGCGGTGCGCCCGGCTCGTCGCGGAGCTGCGCGACCGGTACGGGCTGGCCGCGCACACCGGGTCCGGTACTCCGGCCACGGACGTGCCGGGGCTGCACGCGTCCTATGTGGACGCCGCCGCCGCGGTGCGGCTCGGCCCGCTGCGCCACCCCGCGGAGTCCGTCTTCGCCATCGAGGCGCTGCGGACCGAGCAACTGCTGGAGACGACCGCACACCAGGCCCGCGACCGGTTCGCCGCCGGGCAGCTCGGCGCGCTGCGGACCGACCCGGCGTGGGAGGCGCTGTCCGAGACGGTGCTCGCGTGGGTCGAGCACGGCCTGAACCTGGTGCACACCGCGGCGGCGCTGCACATCCACCGCAACACGCTGCTGCACCGGCTGGCGAAGATCACGGATCTGACCGGACGCCCGGTGCGCGACGCCACCGCCGCTGTCCCCCTGTATCTGGCTTGTCTGGCGGCTAGATTGGCGGTGGAGGTGTCATGACCGACAAGACCTGGGCCGAAGTCGACGAATACTTCACCGGCGCGCTGCTGGCGCCCGATCCGGTGCTCGACGACGCGCTCGCCGACTCGGCCGCCGCCGGGCTGCCGCGCATCGCCGTCGCCCCCAACCAGGGCAAGCTGCTGAACCTGCTGGCCCGCCAGGCCGGGGCCCGGTCGATCCTGGAGATCGGCACGCTCGGCGGGTACAGCACGATCTGGCTGGCCCGCGCGCTGCCGGCCGGCGGCAAGCTGGTGACCTGCGAATACGAGCGCAAGCACGCCGAAGTCGCGCGGGCCAACCTGGCGCGGGCGGGCTTCGGCGAGGACGTCGTCGACATCCGCGTCGGCGCCGCGCTCGACACGCTGCCGGCGCTGAGCGGCCCGTTCGACTTCATCTTCGTCGACGCCGACAAGAACAACTCCGCGAACTACGTGCGCGCGGCGCTGGAGCTTTCGCGGCCGGGCACGACGATCGTCGTCGACAACGTCGTCCGCCAAGGCCGCGTGACCGACGCCGCGAGCACCGACCCGGACGTCGTGGGCGTGCGCGAGATGTTCGCCCTCCTCGCCGCCGAGCCGCGGCTGGACGCGACCGCCGTCCAGACCGTGGGCAGCAAGGGGCACGACGGGTTCGTGCTGGCCCTGGTCCGCTGACTCAGCGCGGCGGCCGCACCACCGGTGGCGGGCCCGGGGTCGCCATCCGGGCCGGCACGCCCTGGTGCGCCGCCGCCATGAACCCGCGCCAGATGTCGGCCGGGACGACGTCGCCGGTGAGCTTCGCGCCGTTCGCGTCCTTCAGCAGCCGTTCGTCGTCGGAGCCGACCCAGACCGCGGTCGCCAGCCGCGGGGTGTAGCCGACGGCCCAGGCGTCCTGGTTGTCCGGGCTGCTGCCGTGCTCGGCCTCGCCGGTGCGCAGCGCGGTCCCGGTGCCGTCCGTCAGCGTGCCCGTGACGTCCCGGGCGATGCGGCGGCTTTCGTCGCCGTCTTCGTCAAACGCGGGGCGCGCGGTGTCGGTGTGCTCCCAGACGACCGCGCCGCTCTCGTCGCGCACCTTCGCCACCAGGTGCGGGGTGGTGCGGCGGCCGTCCGCGGCGAAGGTCGCGTAGGCGCCGGCCATGTCCATCGGCCGCAGCGGGTACCGGCCGATGGCGATGCCCGGCCCGATGAGGAAGCCGTCCTTCTCCCGCATCGTCGGGGTGCCGTCGACGGTCTCGGGGATGCCGGCCTGCCGCGCGGCGTCGCTCAGCGCGTCCGGGCCGAGCTTCTTCGCCAGTGCGATGAACGGGCCGTCGGCGTGCGCCTGCATCGCGGTGCGCGGGGTGCACTTGAGGCCGCAGACTTCCGGGTACTTGAACTTCTCGCCGAGGAACTCCTGCTCTTCGGGCGCCGGGACCGGGACGTCGGGGCCGTAGCCGCGGCGCAGGGCGGCGGCGAGGGTGAACGGGTAGAACGCCGAACCGGCCGCGTGCGGGGTGCTCGCGTAGTCGCGGACGCCCTGGTCGCCACCCTGGTAGACGCGGACGGCGCCGGTCTTCGGGTCGACGGCGACGACCGCGCCGCGGAACTCCTTCGGCTCGCCCTTCAGCCTGTCCTGCAACGCCTTCTTCGCGGCGTCCTGCATGCCGCGGTCCAGGGTCGTCTCGACGGTCATGTTGCCCTGCTGGAGCCGGCCGAGCGGGAAGCCGTCCTGTTCGAGCTCGGCGAGGACCTGCTGCTTGATGTGGAACTCGTCGTAGGTGACGCGACCCGCGCGGGTCTCCGACGGCGCCTGGATCTCACCGCCGGGGTAGGCCATCGGTTCGGCGGGCTTCACGTAACCGCGGGCGACGAGCTTGTCGTGCACGTACTGCCAGCGCCGGGCGGCGTGGGCGTCGCCGGACGCGGCCGGGTCGTGCACCGACGGCGACTGGATCATCCCGGCGAGGAAGGCGGCTTCGCTCCACGTCATCGAGTCGTCGAGCTTCTTGCCGAAGTAGGCGTTCATCGCGGCGGCGGGCCCGAACGTGCCGCGGCCGAAGGAGATGATGTTGACGTAGCTTTCGAAGATCTGTTCCTTGCTCTGTTCCTGGGTGATCTTCGTGGAGAGGACCAGCTCGGCGAACTTGCGGCCGATCGTGGCGTCGTCGTCGCCGGTGGACTTCTTGATGTACTGCTGGGTGATCCCGGACCCGCCGCCGACACCGGTGAGGAACGCGCGGCCGATGCCGGTCGGGTCGAAGCCCTGGTTGTCCCAGAAGGTCGGGTCTTCGGTGGCGATGATGGCGTCCCGCAGCTTCTCGGGAACCTGCGTGTAGGGCACGAAGGTCCGATCGCCGTCGGCCGGGATGACCTTGAACATCTCTGACCCGTCGGAGTACTTGAGCACTACGGTCTTGTCGAGCCCGGCGAGGACCTCTTGCGGGCTGCGGACGTCGAGCACGAGGTAGGCGACCCAGAAGGCGATCAGCGGGACACCGACGAGCAGCCCGAAGCTCCAGCAGCCGACCCGCCGGATCCGCCGCCACCGCCGTCGGCGCGGGGTGTCCGGTCGCTCTTCCTGTTCGTCTATTTCCTCGCTCGCCAAGGTCACGAATGGATGACGGCCGACCGGGTGAGGAGGTTCTGTGGAGAACTAACGAGGTTGTTCGAATCCTGTCAAGACGGGTTCACGCCAGGAGCGAGGCCGTCCCGCGGGACAGGTAGCGGATGGCCTCGCCGCGGTCATCCTCGCCGACGAAGCGATCGCTGGACTATCGGCCCGGGTCACCGAACTCGCAGTCGACCACTTCACCGCGGCCAGGCGCGACGGCCCCAAGACAGGCTCACGCCAGGAACGCGCGCAGGAGTGAGGCCGTGCCCTCGATGTGCTCCGCCATGGCCTGGCGGGCCGCGGGGGCGTCGCCGGCCAGTATCGCGTCGACGATTGCCTCGTGCTGGGCGTTCGAGTGGTCGAGGTTGGGCGGGAGCAGGGGGATCCGGTCGAGCAGCTGGTTGACGCGGGAGCGGGCGTCGGCCATCGCCGTGGTCAGGGAGCCGGATGCCGTCACCTCCGCGATCGCGAGGTGCAGGCGGGAGTCCTTGCGGCGGTAGTCGTCGAGGCCCGCGCTCGCGGCCTCGGCGAGCGTGCCGGTGAGGTGCTGGCGGTCGGCCGGGCTCAGCGAGCGGGCGGCGGCCATCTCCGCGGCGCCCGTTTCGAGGACGTACCGGATGCACAGCGCGTCTTCCAGCGCGACCGGTTCGACCTTGTCTTCGGGTGACCGTTCCGACGGTCCGGGGAGGGTGTCGTTCACGAACGTGCCGCCGTAGCGCCCCCGCCGTGACTCGACGTAACCGGCGTCGGAGAGGGCCCGGATGGCTTCGCGGAGCGTGACGCGGCTGACCCCGAGCCGCTCGGCGAGCTCACGCTCCGACGGCAGCCGTTCCCCCGCACCGACCACGCCGAGGCGGATGGCCTGGAGCAGCCGCTCGACGGTCTCCTCGAAGGCGTTGCCCGCGCGGACCGGCCGGAACAGCGCTTCACCGGCATTCACCACCGAGGTCGGTTCCATCCCCCGAGTTTAGGCCGCACCGCGTGGATCACCCCGGCGCGGCGCACCTTCGGAGTGGCCACGGCCGGTCGCTGTCGGTGACAATGTCGTTCGCCCGCGGAAAAACCGGTGGAAGCGGACGGCCACGGTCGGCGACGATGACACCACCGACACCGAACATCGACGCAGGGGGCGATCCGGTGCATTTTCTGATGGCCGAAGATCTGGTCCACGAGCGGGAGAACGAGCTGCGCCACGGAGTGCGCAGCCACCCACCAGGCCGGGCGACGCCGAGCCGCAGTCCGGGAACGAGAAAACAGCAGCTGGGCTGGCGCCTGGTGGAGGTGGGCTTGAAGCTGGCAGTGGAGGACGAAGACCGGCGGACCTGACCCCGTCAGCACTCGATGACGTTCACCGCCAGCCCGCCGCGGGCGGTCTCCTTGTACTTCACGCTCATGTCCGCGCCCGTCTCGCGCATCGTCTTGATCGCCTTGTCCAGGGTCACCACGTGGCTTCCGTCGCCGCGCATCGCCATGCGGGCCGCGTGGATCGCCTTCGACGCTCCCACCGCGTTGCGCTCGATGCACGGGATCTGGACCAGGCCGCCGACCGGATCACAGGTGAGCCCGAGGTGGTGTTCCACCCCGATCTCCGCCGCGTTCTCCACCTGGGCCGGGGAGCCGCCGAGGACCTCCGTCAGGCCCGCCGCCGCCATCGCCGACGCCGAGCCGACCTCGCCCTGGCACCCCACCTCGGCGCCCGAGATCGAGCCCGTCTGCTTGAGGATCGAGCCGATCGCGCCCGCCGTGAGCAGGAACGTCACGATCCCGTCGTCGGTCGAGTGCCGGATGAACCGCTGGTAGTAGTGCAGCACGGCCGGGATGATCCCGGCGGCGCCGTTGGTCGGCGCGGTGACCACCCGGCCGCCCGCGGCGTTCTCCTCGTTCACCGCCAGCGCGTACAGGCTCACCCAGTCCATCGCGTACAACGGGTCGCCGACGCCGTCCTCGGCCAGCAGCTTCTCGTGCAGCGCCTTGGCCCGGCGCGGCACCTTCAGCCCGCCCGGCAGGACGCCTTCGTGGCCGCAACCGTTGCGGACGCACTCGGCCATGACCGCCCAGATCGCGAGGAGCCCGTCGCGCACCTCCTCGCGCGTACGCCAGGACAGCTCGTTCGCCAGCATGATCTCGCTCATCGGCAGCCCGGTCGACGCGCAGTGCGCCAGCAGGTCCGCGCCGGTGCGGAACGGGTACGGCACCGGCGTCGAATCCTCGACGAACACCGCGTCCGTCTCGTACGACTCGTCGCGGACGAAGCCGCCGCCGACCGAGTAGTACGTCCGCTCGCGCAGCAGCGCGCCCGACGCGTCGAACGCGCGGAAGATCATGCCGTTCGGGTGCGCCGGCAACGACTTGCGCCGGTGCATGGTGAGGTCGTTGTCCTCGTCGAACGCGATCTCGTGCGTGCCGGCGAGCAGCAGCCGGCCGGACTCGCGGATCGCCGCGATGCGCGCCGGGACGGTGTCCGTGTCGATCTCTTCCGGACGCGAGCCCGAAAGCCCGAGCAGGACGGCTTTGTCGCTGCCGTGGCCGAAGCCGGTCGCGCCGAGCGAGCCGAACAGCTCGGCCTGGACGCGTGCCGTACGCCCGAGATCGTCGCCGAGACCGTCCACAAAGGTCCGTGCCGCCCGCATCGGCCCGACGGTGTGGGAGCTCGACGGGCCGATGCCGATGGAAAACAGGTCGAAGACGCTGATCGCCATTGATCCGCCCCTTCCTATCGCGCCAGCAGGGAGCTGGCTTCTTGCGCGGCCGGGCCCTGGTCGGCGAGGTGCTGCAGGTTCTCCGGCAGCTCCTCTCCACGGTAGCCCTTGGTCTGCGCGTACAGCCGTCCCGCGCGGTACGACGACCGCACCAGCGGCCCCGCCATCACACCCGCGAAGCCCATGGCCTCGGCAGCCTGGGAGTGCTCGACGAACTCCTCCGGCTTGACCCAGCGATCCACCGGGTGGTGCCGCGGCGACGGACGCAGGTACTGCGTGATCGTCAGGATCTCGCACCCCGCGTCGACCAGGTCCTGCATCGCCGGAGCGACCTCGTCCGGCGTCTCGCCCATACCCAGGATCAGGTTCGACTTCGTCACGAGCCCGAACTCACGCGCCTTCGTGATGACCTCAAGCGAACGCGCATACCGGAACCCCGGACGGATGCGCTTGAAGATCCGCGGCACCGTCTCGACGTTGTGCGCCAAGACCTCCGGCCGCGACCCGAAGACCTCGGCCAGCTGCGACGGCTCGGCGTTGAAGTCCGGGATCAGCAGCTCGACGCCGGTACCCGGATTCAAGTCGTGGATCTGCCGGACGGTCTCCGCGTACAACCACGCGCCGCCATCGGAAAGGTCATCGCGCGCGACACCGGTGACCGTCGAATACCGCAAGCCCATGGCCTGCACCGACTCCGCGACTTTCCGCGGTTCCGTGCGATCGAGAGCGGCGGGCTTGCCCGTGTCGATCTGGCAGAAGTCACACCGGCGAGTGCACTGATCGCCACCGATCAGGAACGTGGCTTCACGGTCTTCCCAGCACTCGTAGATGTTGGGACAACCGGCCTCTTCGCACACCGTGTGCAGACCCTCGCGACGCACGAGACCCTTGAGCTCGGTGAACTCCGGCCCCATCCGCACCCGCGTCTTGATCCACGGCGGTTTCTTCTCGATCGGCGTCTCGCTGTTGCGGACTTCCAGCCGCAGCAGCTTCCGGCCCTCGGGCAGCGCGCTCATCGGGAGAGGTCCGCGTACAACGGGTGCTTCGCGGCCAGCGCCTCGACGCGGTCGCGCAGCTTCGAACGCAGGGCGTCGTCGAAGTCGGGCTTGAGTGCCTCGGCGATGACGTCGGCGACCTCGGTGAAGTCGTCCGCCTGGAACCCGCGGGTGGCCAGCGCCGGCGTGCCGATGCGCAGGCCCGACGTGATCATCGGCGGGCGCGGGTCGAACGGGACGGCGTTGCGGTTGACCGTGATGCCGACCTCGTGCAGCCGGTCCTCGGCCTGCTGACCGTCCAGAGTGGACTGGACGAGGTCGACCAGCACCAGGTGGACGTCGGTGCCGCCGGTCAGCACGCGCACACCGGCGTCGGCGCAGTCCGACTGCGACAGCCGCGAAGCCAGGATGCGGGAACCCTCCAGGGTGCGCTGCTGACGCTCCTTGAACTCCTCGCTGGCGGCGATCTTCAGCGCGACGGCCTTGGCCGCGATGACGTGCTCGAGGGGCCCGCCCTGCTGACCCGGGAACACCGCAGAATTGATCTTCTTCGCCAGCTCCTGACGCGAGAGGATCAACCCGCCGCGCGGGCCGCCGAGGGTCTTGTGCGTGGTCGTGGTGACGATGTCGGCGTGCGGCACCGGCGACGGGTGCAGCCCGGCCGCCACCAGCCCGGCGAAGTGCGCCATGTCCACCATCAGGCGTGCGTCGACGAGGTCGGCGATGCGCCGGAACTCGGCGAAGTCGAGCTGACGCGGGTAGGCGGACCAGCCGGCGATGATCAGCTTCGGCTGGTGCTCGACGGCCAGGCGCTCGATCTCGGCCAGGTCGACGATCCCGGTCTCTTTGTCCACGTGGTAGGCGACGACGTTGTAGAGCTTGCCCGAGAAGTTGATCTTCATCCCGTGCGTCAGGTGACCGCCGTGCGCCAGGTCGAGGCCGAGGATCGTGTCGCCCGGCTTGAGCACGGCGAACATCGCGGCCGCGTTGGCCTGCGCGCCCGAGTGCGGCTGGACGTTGGCGTGCTCGGCGCCGAACAGGGCCTTCGCGCGGTCGATGGCGAGCTGCTCGACGACGTCGACGTGCTCGCAACCGCCGTAGTAGCGGCGGCCTGGGTAGCCCTCGGCGTACTTGTTGGTCAGCACCGAGCCCTGCGCCTCGAGCACGCCCACCGGGGCGAAGTTCTCCGACGCGATCATTTCCAGGGTGGACTGCTGACGGGTCAGTTCGTCGGCGACGGCCGCGGCGACCTCGGGGTCGACTTCGGACAGGTGCTGGTCGAACGTCGTCATCAGTTCTCCTGGGTGAGCGCGGCGTACGCGGCGGCGTCGAGCAGTTCCGGCACGTCCCCGGTCAGACGCACCTTCAGCAGCCAGCCTTCCGTGTACGGGTCGGAGTTGATGACCTCGGGGGTGTCCGCTGTGGTGCCGTTCACCTCGACGACCTCGCCGGAGACCGGCGCGTACAGCTCGCTGACCGACTTGGTCGACTCGACCTCGCCGAACACCTCGCCCGCGGTGATCGTGGCGCCGGCCTCGGGCAGCTGGACGAACACGATGTCACCGAGCGACTCGGCGGCGAAGGCGGTGATGCCGACGGTGGCGACGCCGTCCTCGACGTTCAGCCACTCGTGTTCCTTGGTGTACTTCAGGTTCTCGGGGATGCTCATGGCTCAAAAGTCCTTACGCGCGGGAGTAGAAGGGCAGGGCGACGACCTCGACGGGCTCGATCCTGCCCCGGATGTCGACGGAGAGCTCGGTGCCGGGCTCGGCGTACGCCCGATCGACGTACGCCATGGCGATCGGGTAACCGAGCGTGGGCGACAGCGCGCCACTGGTGACCTCGCCGATCTCGACACCGTCAGCCAGCAACTTGTAGCCGTGACGCGGGGCGCGACGACCCGCGCCCTTGAGACCGACGCGCACGCGCGGAACGTCCTGCTTGGACCGCTCCTCCAGGGCCGAGCGGCCGACGAAGTCGCCCGGCTTCTCGAACTTGACGACGCGGCCGAGCCCGGCCTCGAACGGGCTCTGGTCGAGGGTGAGTTCGTTGCCGTACAACGGCATCCCGGCTTCCAGCCGCAGCGTGTCGCGGCAGGCCAGACCCGCCGGGACGAGCCCGTGCCCCTCACCGGCTTCGGTGAGGATGCGCCAGACCGCCGGTGCCTCGTCGGCCGGAACGAACAGCTCGAAGCCGTCCTCGCCGGTGTAGCCGGTGCGGGCGAGCAGGACTTCGTGGCCCTTCACGACCGCCGGGACGCTCGCGTAGTACTTGAGCGCACCCAGGTCGGCGTCGGTCACCGAGCCGAGGATCGCGACGGCGTTCGGGCCCTGCACGGCGATCAGCGCGGTCGTCTCGCTGCGATCGTCCACGACGGCGTCGAAGCCCGCGACCCGCTCGGCCAGGGCGTCCGCGACGACCTTCGCGTTGCCCGCGTTCGCGACGACCAGGTAGTGCTCGTCGGCCAGCCGGTAGACGACCAGGTCGTCGAGCACGCCGCCGGACGCGTCGCAGATCATCGTGTACCGCGCCCGGCCCGGCTTGACCCCGGTGAGGTTGCCGACCAGCGCGAAGTCCAGGACGTCGGCGGCCTGCTTGCCGGTGACGTGGATTTCGGCCATGTGCGAGAGGTCGAACAGCCCGGCCGCCTCGCGGACGGCCTTGTGCTCGGCCAGCTCGCTGGCGTAGCGGACCGGCATCGACCAGCCGGCGAAGTCGGTGAACAGCGCACCGAGTCCCTTGTGGACTCCGTGCAGGGAAGTCTCTCGTGACACGGGTTCAGCCTTCGTAAGCGTTGAGGGGCGGGCAGGAGCACACGAGGTTACGGTCACCGCGAGCGCCGTCGATGCGGCGGACCGGCGGCCAGTACTTGTTCTTGCGCGACACCCCGGCCGGGTACACGGCCAGCTCGCGGTCGTAGGGCTTGTCCCACTCCCCGACCAGCGTCTCGGCGGTGTGCGGCGCCCCGCGCAGCGGCGACTCCTCTGCGCTCCAGCGACCGGAAGCCACCTCGTCGATCTCCGCGCGGATGGCGATCATCGCGGCGATGAACCGGTCGATCTCGCCCAGGTCCTCGGACTCGGTCGGCTCGACCATCAGCGTCCCCGCGACCGGGAACGACATGGTCGGCGCGTGGAAGCCGTAGTCGATGAGCCGCTTCGCGACGTCGTCGACCGTCACGCCGGTCTCCTTGGTGATCTGCCGCAGGTCGAGGATGCACTCGTGCGCGACCAGGCCGTCCTGGCCCGTGTAGAGCACCGGGTAGTGCGGCGCCAGACGCGAGGCGACGTAGTTCGCGGCCAGCACCGCGACCTTCGTGGCCGCGGTCAGGCCGGGCGCGCCCATCATCCGGACGTAGGCCCAGGAGATCGGCAGGATCGAGGCCGAGCCGTACGGCGCGCCGCTGATCGGGCCGACGCCGGTCGCCGGGCCGGCCTGGTCGAGCAGCGGGTGGTTGGGCAGGAACGGCGCGAGGTGCGCGCGCACCGCGACCGGGCCGACGCCGGGGCCGCCACCGCCGTGCGGGATGCAGAACGTCTTGTGCAGGTTGAGGTGCGAGACGTCGCCGCCGAACTCGCCCGGCTTGGCCAGGCCGAGCAGGGCGTTGAGGTTCGCGCCGTCGACGTACACCTGGCCGCCGCCGTCGTGGACGATCTTCGCGAGCTCGTCGATGTCGTGCTCGTAGACGCCGTGCGTGGACGGGTAGGTGACCATGATCGCGGCGAGGGTGTCCCTGTGCGTGTCCACCTTGGACCGCAGGTCGGCCAGGTCGACGTTGCCCTCGTCGGTGCACTTGACGACGACCACGCGCATCCCGGCGAGCACCGCGGACGCGGCGTTGGTGCCGTGCGCGGACGACGGGATCAGGCAGACGTCGCGGGCCTCGTCGCCGCGGGACCGGTGGTAGGCGCGGATCGCGAGGAGCCCGGCCAGCTCGCCCTGGCTGCCCGCGTTCGGCTGCAGCGACACCTTGTCGTACCCGGTGACCTCGGCCAGCCAGTCCGCCAGCTGCCCCACGAGGACGTGGTAGCCCTCAGCGTCCTCGGCCGGGGCGAACGGGTGGATGCCGGCGAACTCGCGCCAGCTGATCGGCTCCATCTCGGTGGTGGCGTTGAGCTTCATCGTGCAGGAGCCGAGCGGGATCATGCCGCGGTCGAGCGCGTAGTCCTGGTCGGAGAGGCGACGCAGGTAGCGCAGCATCGCCGTCTCGGAGCGGTGCGAGCCGAAGACCTCGTGACCCATGAAGCCGCTCTCGCGGGCGAGACCGTTCGGCAGCGCGACGCCGTCACTCAGGTCCGCCTCGACGCCGAACGCGCGCAGGACCTTCTCGGCGATCGCGGGGGTGCTGACCTCGTCGAAGGCGACGCGGACGTGGTCGGCGTCGACGTGGCCGAGGTTGATCCCGGCCTCGCGCGCGGCGGCGTGGACCTCGGCGGCCTGGCCCGGGACGTGCGCGACGACCGTGTCGAAGAAGGACTCGTGCACGACCTCGACGCCGGTCTTGCGCAGGGCGTCCGCGAAGCCCGCGGCGAGGCCGTGGACGCGCTGGGCGATCCGCTTCAGGCCGTCGGGACCGTGGTAGACCGCGTACATCGCGGCCAGCACGGCCGGGAGGACCTGCGCGGTGCAGATGTTGGACGTCGCCTTCTCGCGGCGGATGTGCTGCTCACGCGTCTGCAGCGCGAGGCGGTAGGCGGAGTTGCCGTCGGCGTCGACCGAGACGCCCACCAGGCGCCCGGGCAGCGAGCGCTCGAGCCCGGCGCGGACGGACATGAACCCGGCGTGCGGGCCGCCGTAGCCGAGCGGCACGCCGAAACGCTGCGTCGAACCCGCGGCGACGTCGGCGCCGAACTCACCCGGCGCGGTGATCAGCGTCAGCGAAAGCAGATCGGCGGCGACGGTGAACAGCGCGCCCGCGGCCTTCGCCGACTCGGAAATCGCGTGGTAGAAGCCGCGGCCGCGCAGCACGCCGGACGCACCGGGGTACTGGGCGACGACGCCGAAGAACTCGTCCGGCAGGCCGGTGAGCAGGTCGCGGACCTCGACCTCGATGCCGAGGGCCTCGACGCGGGTCCGCACGACGGCGATGGTCTGCGGCAGGCACTCGGCGTCGAGGACGACCTTGTTGGACTTCGACTTGGACGCGCGGCGCATCAGCGTGACGGCCTCGGCGACGGCGGTCGACTCGTCCAGCAGGGACGCGTTCGCGGTGGCCAGGCCGGTCAGGTCGGCGACCATGGTCTGGAAGTTGAGGAGCGCTTCGAGCCGGCCCTGGGAGATTTCCGGCTGGTAGGGCGTGTACGCGGTGTACCAGGCGGGGTTCTCGAGGACGTTGCGGCGGATCACGCCGGGGGTGACGGTGTCGGAGTAGCCGAGGCCGATCATCTGCGTCATCGGGCGGTTGAGCGCGGCGAGGGCGCGCAGCTCCGCGGTGGCGTCCTCTTCGGACGCGGCGGGCGGGAGCCGCAGGTCGGCGGTGGCGCGGATGGCGGTCGGCACGGCCGCACCGACGAGGGCGTCCAGGCTGCCGTAGCCGCACTCGGCCAGCATCTTCGCGCGTTCGGCCTCGGACGGGCCGATGTGGCGGGCGTCGAACTGCGTGGAGGTGATGGGAGCTCCTCGGGCCGGGCACCGGGCACAACGGTGCGCTGGGAACTCCCCCTCTGTCATGGCACCTGAGAGTTTCACTGTGCGGAGCACAGCTTTCACCTTGGGTGAGGCGCGGGTGCGCCTGCTTTCCAGAGTGGCCTCGCACGAAGCGGTAGCAGGTACCTGAGAGATTCCGGGGAGTTTGCTCCTTCGGTGCCCCACCACGTTCGTGAGGGCTCTCCCGCCTCGGCTCGACGGCCCGATCTGCAGTTGTGGCGGCTACGGTACCTGCCGCCGCCGAGGTCCGTCTACTTCACCGGGCCAACGCCACAGTGATCCTCGACCGCGCCTCGATCGGCGAACCGGTGCACCACGCTCCCGGCCAGCGCCGGCGGCCGCCGAACCCGGCCCGACGGCAGGACCAGGCGTTTCAACGGCCCGCCGAGCGGCACCGGCGGGTGCCCCGCCCCCAGCAGCACCCGCTCCACGATCTGCTCGGCCAGCCACGCCACCGAGTCGTTGAGCCGGTCGAGCGAGAGGCGGTCGCCGTCGAAGACGTCGGAGTCGGCCAGGGTCACCTCGTAGTACGCGCAGCCCGGTGGCACCCCCGACGAGACCGCGTCCTCGATCGCGCGGGCCCCGGCCAAGGCGTCCGGGAAGCCGGCTTCGAGCAGCGGCTCGCGGTAGATGCGGGCCGCCCGCTCCCGCATTCGCGGGCCGTAGCGGACCACCACCGGGAGCCGGCCGGTCAGGTCGGGCACGGCCAGGCCGTGCAGCAGCATGATCGGCGGCACCGCGTGCACCAGCCGCGGCGCGGGCTCGGCCAGCTCGCGGGCGGTGATCCGGACGCGGTCGGCCATCGCGTCCGGGAGGCCGAAGTAGCGGAAGTCGACGTTGCCGAACCCGAGCCCGTCGGCGACCAGCGACGCGAGCAGCTCGCCGTACCCCCAGATCGGCGACAGCACCACGACGGGCGGCGCGGCGACGACCGGCGACGGCGCGGGCGGCCGCGTCGCCTCCTGCTCGGGCACCTGGATGACCAGCCGCGGCGGCTCGTGCCAGTCGTGCACCTCGGCGACTCGCCAGTACAGCCCGAGCGGCCGCCACAGCTCACCGAGGACGTCGTGCTCGAGGATCCGGCGCACCTCGGCGTCGTCGTGCGGGAAGTCCCGCGGCGCCACGATGCCGACGTAGTGGTGGTAGGTGACGCGGACCTCGTCACCGCGGGTGGCGGAGCGGATCCGCATCTCCCAGTCGATCGGCGACGCGGCGATGAGGTTGGCCACCTGCGTACCGGGCGAGGAGTAGACGAGCGCCGTGGCCTGCCGGAGGAACTGCCCGGCCTGGTCGATGCCTTCGCGCAGCGCCTTCGCGGCTTGAGCGACGTGGACCGGGCTGGCGAGGCTTTCGGGCAGGACGCCGGCGACGCGCAGGAGTTCGGCTTCGGAGAGCCCGGTGACCTCGGCGATCTGGGCCCAGTGATCGAAGACGGTGACCTTGGGCGCGTGCCGGTGTTCGATCCAGCTGCGCAGGGTCGACGTGGGGACGCCGATGCGTCTGGCGGCCTCGTCCAGGGAGAGGCCCCTCGCCCGGATGCCGGCCCGGACCGCTTCCGCCCACTCGTCGGCGCGCCAATGCGTCACCTCACAAAGCTAACGCAGCAGCGGGTGTCTTCCACGCGTAACGATCCAGCTGCACGAGCAACACCGGCCACCGGCGGCGCGACATCAGTCCCACCGCGGAAGGAGACCGGCCATGACGACGGAACCTCAAGGCACACGGCGGCGATTCGTGATCAGCGGCCTCGTGCTCGTCGGTCTTGCCGCGCTGGTCACCGGCGCCGTGGCGATCGCGCTCGCCGTGGACCGGAGCGCCGGCCCGGTCAGGGCCGAACCCGACTACGAGGCGGTCGTCCGCGACACCGTGTCGATCATCTTCCCCGGCAGCGTCGCGTCCCCGGACCAGCTGCAGGAACTCCTGCCGAGCTCGAAGCGGTCCACCGACGTCGCGTGCGACAACCTCGCCCACATGCCGCGGAGCGAAGTCGTCGGGTACACCACCCTGTCGGTGGGCGACCGGGCGAAGGCCGACATGCTCGTCGCGTCCATGGAGCGCAACGTGTGCTCGCGCCGCTAGTTCCACGCGAAGCTGACGAAACCCGCTAGCTTTGCGCAGGGACGAATCGCCCAGGCGGGATCGACGCTGGTCACCATGACCACCACCATCATCGCCCTGACCCTGATCGTCGGCGTCCTCACCTTCGCCGCCGGCGCCTTCCTCGCCTCCGAGATCGCCGTCCGCGTGCTCAAGCGGCGCGAACGGCTGGTCTCCGAAGAGCGCAAGAAGCTCAACGCCGCCTGGAACTACCTGCGGGAGGTCTACGGCGTCAAGAAACCGACCAAACGTTAGAGCGGGGTCACGTACGCGCCGGAGATGCCGCCGTCGACCAGGAACTGGGATGCCGTGATGAAGCTCGCGTCGTCGCTGGCCAGGAACGCCACCGCCGCCGCGATCTCCGATGGCTCGGCGAACCGGCCGACCGGTACGTGCACCAGCCGCCGGGCCGCGCGTTCCGGGTCCTTCGCGAACAGCTCCTTGAGCAGCGGCGTGTTCACCGGCCCCGGGCACAGCGCGTTGACGCGGATGTTCTCCCGCGCGAACTGGATGCCCAGCTCGCGGCTCATCGCGAGCACCCCGCCCTTGGACGCGGTGTAGGAGATCTGCGACGTCGCCGCGCCCATCACCGCCACGAACGACGCCGTGTTGATGATCGAGCCGCGGCCCTGGCGCTGCATGTGCGGCAGGACGGCCTTGCAGCAGTGGAACACCGACGTCAGGTTGACCCGCTGCACCCGCTCCCACGCGTCGATGCCGGTGGTCAGGATCGAGTCGTCCTCGGGCGGTGAGATCCCCGCGTTGTTGAACGCGACGTCGACCGAGCCGAACTGCTCGACCGTGCTGTGGAACAGGTTCTCGACCTGCTCGGCGTCGGTGACGTCGGTCTGGATGAACGCGCCGCCGACCTCGTCCGCGGCCGCCTTGCCCTCGGCCGGCGTCAGGTCGCCGATGACGACCTTCGCGCCTTCGCTCGCCAGGCGGCGGGCCGAGGCGAGCCCGATGCCGCTCGCGCCGCCGGTGATGACCGCGACGCGGCCTTCGAAACGCTGGACCATTACTCCTCCGTGCTGAGAAAGACGTTCTTGGTTTCGGTGAACGCCGCCGCGGCGTCGGGGCCCAGCTCGCGGCCGAGGCCGGACTGCTTGAAGCCGCCGAACGGCGTCCAGTAGCGCACCGAAGAGTGCGAGTTCACCGACAGGTTGCCGGCTTCGACGCCGCGCGCCACCCGGAACGCGCGGCCGGCGTCGCGGGTCCAGATCGACCCGGACAGGCCGTACTCGGTGGCGTTGGCCATCCGGACCGCGTCGGCCTCCTCGGCGAACGGCACGACGGCGACGACCGGGCCGAACACCTCGTCCGCCGCGGCCGGGTGCCGCAGGTCGGGCGGGGTGAGGACGGTCGGCGGGAACCAGTACCCGGGTCCGGCGGGCGCGCTGCCGCGGAAGGCGACCGGCGCGTCGTCCGGCACGTAGGAGGCGACCTTCTCGCGGTGCGCGGCCGAGATCAGCGGGCCCATCTCGGTCTTCTCGTCGCCGGGGTCGCCGACGACGACGCCGTGCACGGCGGGCTCCAGCAGTTCCATGAAGCGGTCGTACGCGCTCGCCTGCACCAGGATCAGCGACCGCGCGCAGCAGTCCTGGCCCGCGTTGTCGAAGACGCCGTAGGGCGCGGTCGCGGCGGCCTTCTCGAGGTCGGAGTCGGCGAAGACGATGTTCGCGTTCTTGCCGCCCAGCTCCAGCGTCACGCGCTTCACCTGCGCCGCGCAGCCGGCCATGATCTGCTTGCCGACCTCGGTCGAGCCGGTGAAGACGACCTTGCGCACGCCAGGGTGGTCGACGAACCGTTGCCCCACCACGGATCCCTTGCCGGGCAGCACCTGGAAGACGTCCTCCGGGATGCCCGCCTCGCGCGCCAGCTCACCCAGCCGGATGGCGGTCAGCGGCGTCAGCTCGGCGGGCTTGAGGACGACGGTGTTGCCGGCGGCGAGCGCGGGCGCGAAGCCCCAGCCCGCGATCGGCATGGGGAAGTTCCACGGCACGATCACGCCGACGACGCCCAGCGGCTCCTGGAACGTGACGTTGACCCCACCCGGGACCGGGATCTGCTTGCCGATCAGGCGTTCCGGCGCGGCGGAGTAGTAGTTGAGGACGTCCCGGACGTTGCCGGCCTCCCAGCGGGCGTTGCCGATGGTGTGCCCGGAGTTGGCGACCTCGAGCCGCGCGAGGTTCTCGATGTCGGTCTCGACAGCGTCGGCGAAGCGGCGCAGCAGCCGCGCGCGGTCGCCGGGGGTGACGTCGCGCCACGCCGGGAACGCCGCCTGCGCGCGGGCGATCGCCGCGTCGGTCTCCTCGGCGCTCGTCAGCGGGACGGTCCGCACCACCTTCTCGGTGGCGGGGTTCAGGACGTCGAAGGTGCTGGTCATGCCCTCTCCTTGCTCGCGTCGACGAGGGCCGCGAAGAGCCGCACGTCGTCGCTGTCCTGCTCGGGGTGCCACTGCACGCCCAGGGTGAACTCGCCGGGCACCTCCGCGGCCTCGACCGTGCCGTCGGCGGCCCAGCCGACCGGCTCCAGGCCGGTGCCGAGCCGGTCGATCGCCTGGTGGTGGTAGCAGAGCGTCTTGGTTTCCGAGCCCAGGATCGCGGCGGCCCGGCTGCCCTCGGCGAGCGTGACCGTGCCGCGGCCGAACGTCGCGAGCGCGGGCTGGTGCTCGGTGGTGCCCGCGCTTTCGGGCAGGTGCTGGGTGAGCGTGCCGCCGAGGGCGACGCTCATCACCTGCAGGCCGCGGCACACGCCGAGGACGGGTTTGCCCGCCTTCCGCGCCGCTTCGAACAGGCCGAACTCGAACGCGTCCCGGTCCGGCCGCGTGTAGGTCGCGGGGTGCCGCTCCTGGCCGTAGCGCTCCGGCTCGACGTCGGCGCCGCCGGTCAGCACCAGGCCGTCCACAGTGGACACGAGCCGGTCGTACGCGTCGGACACCGGCGGCAGCAGCACCGGGATGCCGCCGGCCGCGACGACGCAGTCGACGTAGACCCGGTGCAGCAGCACGGCTTCGGTCTCCCAGACCAGGAACTTCGCGGGTTCCAGGTAGCTGGTGAGACCGATGACGGGCTTAGAGCCGTTCGAAGCCACGGACGAGCTCCCAGTCGGTGACGGCGGCGTTGTAGGCGTCCACCTCGATCTTCGCCGCGTTCAGGTAGTGCTCGACGACGTCTTCGCCGAACGCCTCACGCGCCAGTTCGCTGCCCGCCAGCGCGGCGGCGGCCTCGGGCAACGTGGTCGGCACGGTGCCGCGGTCGGAGTTGTAGGCGTTGCCGCTGAACGGTTCTTCCAGCTCCAGCTCGTTTTCGATGCCGTGCAGGCCGGCGGCGATCAGCGCGGCGACGGCCAGGTACGGGTTGACGTCCCCGCCCGGCACGCGGTTTTCGACGCGCAGCGACTCGCCGTGGCCGACGACGCGCAGCGCGCAGGTCCGGTTGTCGGTGCCCCACGCGATCGCGGTCGGCGCGAAGCTGCCGGGCACGAAACGCTTGTAGGAGTTGATGTTCGGCGCGAAGAAGTACGTCAGCTCGTGCAGCCCGGCGAGCTGGCCGGCGAGGAACTGCCCCATGAGCGTCGAGAAGCCGTGCTCGTGGTCGCCGGCGAGCACCGCCCGGCCTTCGGTGGAGCGCAGGCTGATGTGGATGTGGCAGGAGTTGCCCTCGCGCTCGTTGTACTTCGCCATGAACGTGAGGCTCTTGCCGTCCTGGGCCGCGATCTCCTTGGCGCCGTTCTTGTAGACGCTGTGGTTGTCGCAGGTGCTCAGGGCATCGGTGTAGCGGAAGGCGATCTCCTGCTGGCCGGGGTTGCACTCGCCCTTGGCGGACTCCGGGTAGAGCCCGGCACCGGACATCTCGTTGCGGATGCGGCGCAGCAGCGGCTCGAGCCGCGCGGTGCCGAGCATCGAGTAGTCCACGTTGTACTGGTTGGCGGGCTTGAGACCGTGGTAGCGCTTGTCCCAGGCGGCTTCGTAGGTGTCGTCGAAGACGATGAACTCCAGCTCGGTCCCGACGTAGGCGGTGAGCCCGCGTTCGGCGAGCCGGTCGAGCTGCCGACGCAGGATCTGGCGCGGCGACACCGACACCGGGCCGCCCTGCACGCGCTCGACGTCGGCCAGCACCAGCGCGGTGCCCTCGTGCCAGGGGATCTCGCGCAGGGTCTCGAAGTCGGGACGCAGCACGAAGTCGCCGTAGCCGCTCTCCCAGGAGGAGAGCGCGTAGCCGTCGACGGTGTTCATGTCGACGTCCACGGCCAGGAGGTAGTTGCAGGCCTCGGTGGCGTGCCCGACGACCTCGTCCAGGAAGTACTCCGCCGAGCAGCGCTTGCCCTGGAGCCTGCCCTGCATGTCCGTGATCGCGACGAGCACGGTGTCGATCGTGCCCGCGTCCACCCGCGCCCGGAGCTCGTCGAGCGTGAGCATGCCTCGTCTGCGTGCCATCAGCCGCCCCAAAGGTTTGATGCGAATCCTTTGCGGGTCCTTCCTACCCGGTGACGCCGGACGGGTCAACCGGAACAAAGGTATTTTTGTGAACCATTGATTCGGCGGGCCGCGCACCCCCTCCGGCCGTGTCGTCCAGCCAGGTACGCGTGTCGTCCACCTGCGTGCGCGTGTCGTCCCTCCGGGTACGCGAGGCACGCGTCCGGAGGTACCGGACCGGCGCGCACGCGCACCTGGACGGACGACACGCGTACCCGGATGGACGACACGATGGCCCGCCCGGGTCCGGCGCGGCGGATTGCGCGGTTTGCCCGGCTGAGAAGAGTCTGTGAATTCCGCGCGAGCGGGAGGAATCCGGGGTACTCCCACGTTGAACGGGGCAGGAGAGGTGAGATCGATGACCACAGCATTCACGCAGCAGAGCACGATCGGACAGCAGCAGGCGCGGCCCCAGCTGCCCACCCTGCCCACCGGCTGGCCGATCGGTTCCTACGAGTCCTACGAGCAGGCGCAGCGCGCGGTCGACCACCTCGCGGGCACGGACTTCCCGGTCACCGACGTCACGATCGTGGGCGTGGAGCCGATGCTCGTCGAGCGCATCGCCGGCAAGATGTCCTGGGGCAAGGTCCTGGGCAGCGCGGCGACGTCCGGCGCGATGTTCGGTGTGTTCCTCGGCCTGGTGCTGAGCCTGCTGAACCCGGGCGCGGGCCTGGTCCCGATCGTGATCGGCCTGGTCGCCGGTCTCGGGTTCAACCTGCTCTTCGGCGCCCTCGGGTACGCGGCCAACCGCAACAAGCGCGGCTTCGTCTCCCAGAGCCAGCTGGTGGCGCGCCGCTACGACGTCCTGTCCCAGCCCCGCAACGCCGAGAAGGGCCGCGCTCTCCTGGCGGACCTCGCGGCCCGCAGCGCTTTCGGCCACTGACCCACCGAGATCGAAGGCCGCCCCCGGTTCTCCGGAGGCGGCCTTCGTCGCGTCAGGAGCGGCCCCGACCTCCGCTCCTGGTGGCTTCTACCTGGTCGGCGTCGTCGTGGTGCTCGTCGTGGGTGACGGAGTCGGCGTCGGCGTCGCCGAAGTCGTCGGCGGCACCGTCACCTTCGGGATCGCCGCGCTGAACGGCACCCCCGCGTTCTCGCGGCAGGCCGAGCGGTACCCGTTGTAGCCGTTGTAGTTGCCCTGGTCGTCGGTGACGCCCTGCTCGATCTTCGGCCGCGGGAACCGGTTGTCCTCGCCGATCTTCTCCTTGGACCCGCTCGACCGCTCGCAGCCGTAGCGGGTCAGCGTGATCGGACGGCCTTCCTCGTCGTAGAGGTAGACCTCGGTCAGCGGCTTGCCCTCGGCGTCGAACGCGTAGACGTTCTCGATCTCGTGGTTGCCGTAGCTCAGCTGCTCGTTGCCGTACCGGTCGGACGACGACGGGTAGTACGACGGCGAGCTCGAGTAGGAGTTCCGGTTCGAGATCAGGTCGACCGCGGCGCCGAACCCGCCCAGGATGCCGCCGATGACGAACGCCGAGATCGGCACGGCCACCCACAGCAGCCGCCGGTCGCGCCGCAGCCGCGGGCCCGCCCACACGGCCGCGCCGCCCGCGACGAACAGGAACGGCAGCAGCAGGACGGCACCGCGCGAGCGCAGCATGAGCAGCAGCCCGAAGCCGATCAGCACGAAGGCGCACACGATCCACCACGCCGGCTTGAGCGAAGCGAGGTAGCTCAGCGCCTTCCCGGAGTCCTCCTGCTGACGTCCCTTGTTCAGCGTCTGCCGCAGCCACGCCACCTCGGGCAGCGCCAGCACCGGCTCGATCCCGCCGCGCAGCAGCAGGAACAGGCTGATGAGGAACACGGGCAGGAAGAGCCCCGCGCCGAGGAGCGCGTCCGGCTGGACGCTCACGGCGGCGGCGAACGCGAACAGCGCGAGCGCCACCGCGCAGAGCACCAGGCCCCAGAACGCGATCCGCGGCTTCGCGAGGCTCGGGGTCGCCGACGTGGCGAGCACCTGCGTCGCCCCTTCGGCCGCCGGCGGGTAGCCACCGGACGCGCGCAGCTCGGCGGCGTAGCTTTCGGGCGTGCCGAGGCGCTCGATCAGGGCCTCGACGCGGGCTCCCTCCCCCAGCTCGGCCTCCAGCTCCGCCAGGTGCGGGCGGACGTCTTCGAGGATCTCTTCGATCTCGCTCGCGGGCAGGTCGGCGAGCGCGGTCCGGACCCGCGCCAGATAAACCCGCACGGCGGTCGGCTTGTCGCTCATGCTGCCTCTCCCACTGCGTCTCCCAGGAGTACGTTCATCGTCGATGCGAAGCTCTGCCAGGTCTTCCCCGACTCCGCGAGGCGGAGCCGACCCGGTTCGTTCAGGCTGTAGTACTTGCGATGCGGGCCCTCTTCGCTGGGCACCACGTACGAGGTGAGCAGGCCGGCCTTGTAGAGCCTGCGCAACGTCCCGTACACCGACGCGTCCCCCACCTCGTCCAGGCCCGCGCCCCTGAGTCTTCGCAGGACGTCGTACCCGTAGCCGTCTTCCTCGCGGAGCACCGCGAGCACGGCCAGATCCAGCACCCCTTTGAGCAGCTGACTGATCTCCACTGCACCCTCCAGTCCTACGCTTGGAAAGGTACCACGCATTGCGCAGTAGTGCGGACAGCGGAGGGCCAAGTGGGCGTGTTCGCCCGCTCAGGCCCCGGTGTCCACCGGGCGCTCGAAGAAGGATTCGAGGATCACGATGGTCCGCGTGCCGGTGACGCCGTCGATCGCGAACAGCCGGCGCAGCGACGCCTGGAGCTCCTCGGTCGTCGGCGTGCGCACCTTGACCAGCAGTGACGCCGGTCCGGCGATGACGTGCGCCTCCACCACCTCGGGCAGAGCTTCGAGGGCCACGCGCACCGGCTCGTCGCCCATCCAGGCGTTGGCCTCGACGAGGACGAACGCCGCGACCCCGCGACCGACGGCGGCCGGGTCGACGTCCACGGTGGTCCGGCGGATCACGCCCTGCTCGCGAAGCTTGCGGACGCGCTCGTGGGCCGCCCCCGCGGACAGACCGACGGCCTTGCCCAGCGCGGCGTACGCCTGCGTCGCGTCTTGCTGCAGCGCGGAGAGCAGCATGCGGTCCACGTCATCCACGGCTTGACCATATCAGGTTCGGCGATCCATGCTTGACGCAGAATATCATTAGGGGTGACAGATGGATCTGGTCAAGACGGAGTTCGAGGTACTGGACGAGCGGTTCGCGCGCGTGAACGGCGACGAGTGGATGCAGCGCCTCCACACGGGGTGCCGCTGGACCGAGGGGCCGGCGTACTTCCCGGCCGGGCGCTACCTGGTGTTCAGCGACATCCCGAACGACCGCACGCTGCGCTGGGACGAGACGACGGGCCAGGTCGGCGTGTTCCGGCAGCCCGCGTCCTATGCGAACGGGCACACGGTCGACCGCGCCGGCCGGCTGGTCAGCTGCGAGCAGGGCCACCGCCGGGTGACCCGCACCGAGCACGACGGCTCGATCACCGTGCTGGCGTCGGAGTTCGAGGGGAAGCGTTTCAACAGCCCGAACGACGTCGTCGAGCACTCGGACGGGTCAATCTGGTTCACCGACCCGAGTTACGGCATCGACAGCGACTACGAGGGGTACCGGGCGGAGAGCGAGATCGGGGCATGTCACGTGTACCGCGTGTCCCCATCGGGTGACGTACGGATCGTCGCGGACGACTTCTCCCGCCCGAACGGCCTGGCCTTCTCGGCCGACGAGTCGCTGCTGTACATAGTGGACACCCGGCAGAAGCCCAGCCACATCCGGGTGTTCGAGGTGGGCGCCGAGGGGGAGCTGACCGGCGGAGCGGTGTTCGGAACGTGCGACAACGGCGTGTTCGACGGAGTCCGGGTGGACAGCGAAGGCCAGGTCTGGGCGGCGGCACACGACGGGCTGCACTGTTTCGCGGCGGACGGGACGTTGATCGGGAAGCTGCGGGTACCGGAGATCTGCTCGAACTTCACGTTCGGCGGCGCGAGGGGGAACGAACTGTTCATCACGGCTTCGAGCTCGCTGTACACGCTGAGGGTGACGGTGAACGGGGCTCGCTACCCACGTTGACGGGCGCTCGCGTGGACTTGCGGGCTGAGCCTGCGGCTGCGGCCTCGCGAGAATCTGCGCGGCCGGCGGTCGAGTGGCGGGCTGGCAGCGGCCTGCGAGGATCGGCCCAACCGGCGGCGCCGCGGGCTGAGCCTGCGGCTGCAGCCGCCCCACCAGATCGGCCCAACCGGCAGCGCCGCGGGCCGCACCTACGCCAGCAGCCGCCCGCGAGAATCAGCGAGGCCGGCGGCGGCGCGGCGGGCCCCGCGAGAATCGGCCCAGCCGGCTGCGCCCACTCCGGCAGCCGCCCGTGAGAATCGGCGAGGCCGGCGGGCCAGCCCTTGCTACCCGCGTTGACCGGCGGTTGTCCTCACCCGGTCCACCACCGCGTCGCGCTGCCAGGCTCGGCTTACCCGGACCAGCCAGGCCGCCTCCGTCGCTACGTCCGCGTCCGGGAGTGGGTCCGGGGTTGGCTCGGCCGGCTCGAACCTTCTCCCCTGGCGGCCCGCCTCGATCGCCGCCGCCAGGGTTACCGCCTCCACCGTCGGGGCCACCTCCGCCTCCGGAACTCCCTCCTGGCGGGCCGCCGTCTCGGCTCGGGCCGGGAGGTCCGGGTCGAAGTGGGCTCGGAGCGCCAGGTGACCGTCGCGGATCTCGATCACCCTGCGGTACAGCGCGAACTCGGCGCCGCCCGACAGCTCGCGGCCCGGGTCCAGCGCTATGCCCGGGACCGCCGCGCGCAACGCCGTCCAGAGTGGCTCGATGCGGCGGTACGCCCGGTACGCCCGCACCCGGCCGATCACCGACGACACCGCCGGCGACCACGCGCTGAGCGTCGCGCCGGCCGTCACGAAACCGATCGTCGTCGCGGCGAGCACCGATGACGGCAGGTCCTCGCGGGCGCCGATCCGGGCGCCCTCGGCGAGGCGGCGGACGTCGTCGATGTCCCAGAACGTCCACGCGAACGCCGCGGCCACGCCGACCACCAGCAGCCACAGCCCGGTGCGCAGCGGGCCCGGCTCCGCGTGCCACGCGCTGCGGGCGAACACCGTGATCAGCAGGCCGAGGCTGAACAGGCTGTACGCCAGGAAGACGAGCTTGTCGGCCAGCGCGAACGGCAGGCCCGCGTCCGAAAAGACCGTGTCGTCGCCGACGCGCCGCGGCCGGGAGAGCGTGAAGCACACCGCGAGCAGCACCATCGCCACGCCGGTGAACAGCGCGTGCGGGGCGAGCCGGGCGCCTTCGCCGCGCCACACCGACTGCGTGAACGCGACGGCGAACCCGATCGCGCCCAGCTTCAGCTCGTCGCCGGCCAGGCTCAGGACCCATTCGGCCACCGGGCCCGGCCCGGCGAGGGCGGCCATCGCCGGGGTCAGCACGAGGATGCCGGTGGCGATGCAGATGCCGAACCCGGCGAGGAACCACATGGTGCGCACCGGCTGGCTGCGCCGCGCCTCGACGATCTTGTACCCGAACCCGGCGAACCCGACCAGGCACAGGTGGTAGGCCAGGGTTTCGATCACGGCGTCCGGCGGCGGGACCGGCCGAAGAGGGAGTCGAAGCGCCGCAGGCCGTCCGGGGCGTCGGGCGCGAGCTCGCGCGGCTCCTCGTGCCGGGCGACGCGCTGGGCGAGCAGGCTCGCCACGAGCTCGGCTTCGCGCTCTTCGACCTCGGTGTAGGTGGTGCGGCCGAGCACGCGCCGGACGAGCTCGGGCGAGAGGCTGGGCATGAGCTGCCGCCCGGCGGCGGCGTCGATCGCGACCCCGTCCGCGCCGCCGGCCGGGCCGGTGTGGCCGCAGAGCAGGTGGCCGACCTCGTGCAGCAGGATGTGCTGCCGGTGCAGGGCGGTGGTGGTGGTCGGGTAGAGGATGTAGTCGGCGCGTTCGGTGCTCATGAGCAGCCCGCAGGGAGCACCTTCGGGCGCGCTGACGGGCATGAGCTCGATGGGGCGCCCCCGTTCGGCGGCCAGGCTCGCGACGAACGCTTCGGCATCGAAGGGCTCGGGCAGCGTGACGGCATCGGCGACCTCCCGCGCCCGCTTCCACAGCGCCCGCCCCGGTCGCCGGCGCCACGGTGTATGCGCCACGTCAGCCCTCCCTCACGCCGCGACCCCACGGCCCCAGCCGGTTCAACGCGACGAGCCTGGCGTGGATACGCGACGGGAGCAAGATCGGGCGCCCGGATTTCGAGCCGGCGAACCGGACAGCGCCATCGGGAACGAGCGTCGGCGACTCACGAGGGGCGCGCGGCCCGCGGACGGACCGAGCGGCGCCGGCCGCCGACAACCCACCGGCACCGCGCAGCCGGCAGGCGGACCGAGCGGCGCCGGACGCCGACAACCCACCAGCGCCGCGCGGCCGGCAGGCGGACCAGGCGTCGGACGCGGGCTCCGGCTCGACACCAGCAGCGCGTGGCAGGCAGGCCGAGCGCCGATCCGCCGCCAGTTCGATGCACCGTGGGCGGCCGAGAGCGCTCGCCCTCGCGGGCAGGTGGACGCGCGGCCGGTAGTCCGCGGCAGCAGTCGCCGCCGGGTTCGCGAACGGCGTCACCTCAGTCCTCCTTCTTCGGTGCGCTGCGACCGGCCTCCCTTCGGGCGATCGCGTCGATCATGTCGCTGATCGTGTCCAGTCCGTCCGCCGACAGGGTCACCGCGCGCAGGGCCAGGTCGCGGACGCCCGCGTCGCGGAGGGCGCCCAGCAGGGCCAGCTCCTCCGCGATCTTCGTGCTCTGCTCGTCGTCGAAGAAGTATGCCGGGGGCACTCCGAAGAACTGGGCCAGTGCTTCCAGGTGCCGCTTCGTCGGGTTGTTGCGACGGCCCGTGCGCAGCTGCCACAGGTACGTCGTCGAAAAGCTCTCGCCCGTTGCCTCACGACAGGCCTTCGCGACCTCTTCGTTGCTGTACGGCTCCCGATCGGGCCTGCGGACCACGTGGAACAGCCGGTCGATCTTGTCGGCCAGCGTCGACTTTCCGGGCTCCTTGACCACGATGCACTCCCTCAGCTACCAGGCACATTCATCCTAGCTGAAGTGCGAACACCATTTATCAACGCGAGTTCGCCCTCGGCCGCGGCTGACAACGTGGGCACGAGAACGACGACCGGTTCATGAACGGCTCCCGCCGGATCGCCGTGCCGCACCGGTGGCACGGCAGCCCCTCCTGGCCGTACGCGTCCAGCGAACGGTCGAAGTAGCCCGACTGCCCGTTGATGTTCACGTACAGCGCGTCGAACGACGTCCCGCCCGCACCCAGCGCCGCGTTCATCACGTCCGACGCCGCCGACAGCAGCTCGCGGCCCTTCGCCGGCGTCAGCTTTTCGGTCGGCCGGGACCAGTGCAGGCGAGCGCGCCACAACGCCTCGTCCGCGTAGATGTTGCCGATGCCCGAAACCAGCGTCTGGTCCAGCAGCGCCCGTTTGACCTCGGTGCGCCGCGACCGCAGCGCGCGCACCGCCGCACCGAGGTCGAACGCCGGGTCCATCGGGTCGCGCGCGATGTGCGCGATCGTGTCCGGCAGCAGGATGTCGTCGCCGATGTCGTGGACGTCGTCGAGCGCCAGGCCGCCGAACGTCCGCTGGTCGACGAACCGCAGCTCCGGGCCGTCGTCGTCGAAGCGCAGCCGCACCCGCAGGTGCTTCTCGTCCGGCGCGCCCTCGGGCTGGACGAGCATCTGCCCGCTCATCCCGAGGTGGGCCAGCAGCGCCTCCTTGTCGGACAGCTCCAGCCACAGGTACTTGCCGCGGCGCCGCGCCGCCTCGACACGGCTGCCGATCAGCCGCTTCGTGAAGTCCTCCGCGCCCAGCGCGTGCCGGCGGATGGCGCGCGGGTGCAGGACCTCCGCCTCGCGGATGGTCCGGCCCGCGATGTGCGCCTGGAGGCCCACGCGGACGACTTCGACCTCGGGGAGTTCGGGCATGCCCCCATTGTGCCCGGGAGGTACGACACTTTACGGCGCGGTCGGTCCGACGTCGGCCTTCGTCAGCGGGACCCGCGTCGCGCCGGAGGCGAAGTACTCGTCCGCGCCGACGTCGAAAGCACCCGAACGGGACTGCAGGTCGAAGTCCTTCGCCGCCGACGGGTACGAACCCACGCCCGCGTCGATCGCCGGGCTCCCCGCGGCCAGCCGGTACAGCCCGGCCGCGTCCTTCACCAGCTTCGGGTCCACGTCGCGAGACGGCACACCCGCCGAGCCGCCGAAGGTGATGTTGCCTTCGTACTTCACCGTCGACCCGCCGGGCAGCGTCACGAGCGGGCCGGACGTCCCCTTCACGATGTTGTCCGCGACGACGCAGTCCTTCGGCTTGAAGTCGCCGCCGTCACCGTCGATCACGCTCTTCGAACCCAGCACTGTGTTGTACGCGACCGTCACCCGATCGGGTCGATCATGGAGCTTGCTCGTCGGCCCGCTGTCGGCCTCGTCGCCGGACCCGAACACGATCGCGCGGTCGCCGGAGTTCGCGACGTAGTTGCCGACGATCTTGTGGTCGTTGCCGTGGAACCGGATGCCCGAGCCGAACAGCAGGTTGCCCTCGACGACGCTGCGGTTGCCGTGGCGCAGGACGATGTAGCCCTTGCTGTCCCGGATCGTGTTGTACCGCACCACGTTGTCGGACGACTTGACCGAGATCGCCTCGCTGTCGCCGTCGGCCTTCTCGAAGAGGTTGTTCTCGATCAGGGCGTTCGCGGTGTACGACTGGCGGTCGCTCAGCCCGAGCCGGATCGACTCGCCGCCGTTCGCGCCGGCGAACTGGTGGTTGAAGAAGTAGTTGTGGTGCACGTGGACGCGCTTCGCCATGGCACCGGACGGCCCGAGGATCTGCAGGAACACGCCCTGGCTGGTGCGGTTCTGGAAGACGTTGCGGTCGACCACCGTGTCGTCACCGCTGACGGTCACCCAGTTCCCGTCGCCGGTGAGCTGGAAGTCGTTGCGGGTCAGGCGGTTGTGCGACGCGCCGGCGGGGATGCTCAGTGACGCGCCGCCCCGGAACTTGAAGCCCCGCAGGACCACGTTCGAGACGCCGCCGGCGAAGGCGAACGTCTTCGAGCCGGTGATCGTGGCCTTGCCGGTGTGCTCGGCGGCGACCGTGACGGGGGCGGCCTCGGTGCCGGACCGCTTGATCGACAGTGTTGAGCCCGCCGAGTACGAGCCGTCGGCCAGGACGATCGTGTCGCCCGCGTTCGCCTTGTCCAGCGCGGACTGCAGCGCCGTCAGCGAGGTGACGCGGATCTGCGCCGCCGACGCGGACGGCCCGGGTGCGACGACGAGCGCCGCCACGATCAGGGGAACCAGGAAAAGACGCATCCGCCGGACCTCTCAGTGAGTAGTTGCGCGGCGGATGATCATCACGCTACTGAGTGGCCGACGGAGGCGTCAACGGAGGTTCCCGGTGATCAGGACTCCGGGGTGTCCTTCTTCTCGGCTTCGAGCTCGGCGGAAAGCGAACGCCAGGCCGTCTCGGCGGCCTTCTGCTCGGCTTCCTTCTTCGTCGACCCGTTGCCGTTGCCCAGCGGGCGGCCGGCGACGAGGACGGTGGCCGTGAACTCCTTGCGGTGGTCCGGACCGGTGTCTTCGACGCGGTACTCGGGCACGCCGAGACCGGCCGACGCCGTCAGCTCCTGCAGGCTGGTTTTCCAGTCGAGACCGGCGCCGCGCAACGGGGCTTCGGCGAGCAGGCCGTCGAAGAGGTGGTGCACGAGCTTGCGCGCGATCTCGATGCCGTGCGCGAGGTAGACGGCACCGATGACCGCTTCCAGGCCGTCGGCCAGAATGCTCGCCTTGTCCCGGCCGCCGGTGAGCTCTTCGCCCTTGCCCAGCAGCAGGTGCGCCCCGAGCCCGCCCTCGCCGAGCCCGCGCGCGACCCGGGCCAGCGCGTGCATGTTGACGACGCTGGCGCGGAGCTTCGCGAGCTGACCCTCGGGCAGGTCGGGGTGTGTGGTGTACAGGTGATCGGTGACGACCAGGCCGAGCACGGCGTCACCGAGGAACTCCAGCCGCTCGTTCGGCGGCAGGCCCCCGTTTTCGTACGCGTACGAACGGTGGGTCAGCGACAGCTCGAGCAGCTCGGGGTCGAGAGTGACCCCGAGCGCGTCGAGCAACGGCGCCGGATCGGCTGGTGGTCCCCCGGGCGTCTTGCCCCCCATATCGGCTACCCGATCAGGCGGGCTCGACGACCTGGCGACCGTTGTGCTGGCCGCACGACGGGCACGCGATGTGCTGGAGCTTCGGCTGCTTGCAGGCGCGGTTGGAGCAGGGCACCAGCTGCACCGGAGCCGCCTTCCACTGGCTGCGGCGGGAGCGCGTGTTGGATCGCGACATCTTCCGCTTCGGGACGGCCACGAGTAGATCTCCTTAAGACGGTCTGCTCGCGGTGCGAGCGAACTTCCTCCGCAACGAGCTGGGGCGCTCGTCAGGCTTGCTCGGCGGGACCCGGCGCAGGCTTCTCGCCCGCATTCTCGTCGAAGCGCTCGACCAGTGCGGCCCACCGAGGGTCTATCTTCTCATGCCCGTGTCCGGGCTCGAGATCGGCCCACTTGACGCCGCAGTCGATGCAGAGCCCGGCGCAGTCCTCGGTGCACAGCGGCGCCAGGGGCAGGGCGAGCACGACGGCGTCGCGCACGATGGGCTCGAGGTCGATCCGGTCGTCGACCAGCCGCGGGATCTCGTCCTCGTCGGTGGTCTCCTCGGTGGCCGAGCCCGGGTAGGCGAACAGCTCCTGGACCTCGACCTCGACCTCCTCGGTCACCGGGTCGAGGCAGCGCGCGCAGGTGCCCTTCGCGGTCGCGGTCGCGGTGCCGCTGACCAGGACGCCCTCGACGACGGACTCGAGCAGCAGGTCGAGCTTGAGCTCGGAGCCGGCATCGATGGTGATGACATCGGGGACGCCGAGCGGCGTCTCCACCGGCACGCTGCGCTGGACGGCGCGGCTGAGGCCGGCGTGACGACCGAGCTCACGGGTGTCGAGCACCCAGGGGCTGCGGTCGTCGAGCTGGGGGGTCTTGTTCTCGGACATCCAGTCCAGGGTACGCACCGGGTGCCACCCCTTTTGAGCAGGCACCCGCGCGGGAGCGGCGGGCGGTGCGGGGCGGTTCTTCCGGTGACTTGAATGACTCGTTCATGTCGTCAGGCGAAGTGAACGGGTCGTTCACGTCGTCGGACGACAGTGCTCGGCAAAGTCGCGGGACCCGGCTCGCTCCGCCACCGCCGGGCGGCGTGCGCAGTTCGGGCGAGGTCCGCCGGTCAACCGACCCGCCATCGCTGCTGACCCGGCACGTTCGTGGCCACTGGGGCATCGAAAACCGGCTGCACTGGGTCCGTGTCGGCACCGCATCTCGAGCCATGGCCGGGGCACGCCGACATCGCTGCCGGACTCCGCAACCCGCCCGCGACGACGCCCGCTCGCTCGCCCTCCGCGGCATCGCTTAGCCCCGACTGTGCCGTGGCCCTGTCTTCAGGCGAGGTGAACGACTCATTCACCTCATCGCGCCGGCACCGGCTGAGAGGCTCGTCACACCTGGTAGTCGTACAGCGTCGGGCGGCCGCCCGAGTTCGGGAGGTTCGCCGGGGAGCGCAGGTGGTTGCGGCCCGAGTCCACCGTTCGCAGCGTTGTCGCCAGCAGCTCCGAGAACTCCGCCAGCTTGCCGTCCACGTACGCGTCGCAGTCGGCGCGCTGGCGGTCGGCCTCCGCGTGGGCCTCGTCGACGATGCGGGCCGACTCCGCGTGGGCCGCCTGGACGACCTCCGTCTGCGCGACCAGCCGGGACTGCTCGAGACGGCCGTCCTCGATCGCGCGGTCGTAGGCGTCGCGGCCGGCCTGGATCATGCGCTCGGACTCGGCTCGCGACCGGTCGGTGAGGTTCTGGTACTCGGCCTGGCCCGCCGCCACCGTGCGGTCGGCCTGGTCGTGCGCGTCGGCGAGCATCGCCTCCGCGCGGGCGCGCGCGTCGGCCAGGATGCGCTCGGCCTCGTCGGTGGCGTCGGCGATCGCGCGCTCGGCCTCGGCGTTCGCGCCCGTGACCGTCTCCCCCGCCTCCTTGCGGGCGGCGAGGATCAGGTCGTCGCGCTTGTCGAGCACGTCCTGCGCGTCGTCGACCTCCGCCGGCAGTGCGTCGCGGACGTCGTCGAGGAGCTCGAGGACGTCGCCGCGGGGCACCACGCAGCTGGACGTCATCGGAACGCCGCGCGCCTCCTCGACGATGGTGACGAGCTCGTCGAGCGCCTCGAAAACCCGGTACACGGCAACTCCAATCCCCTGTCGCTGAGATCAGTCTGCCCTTGTTCGGCGCGGAACCGGTGAACGCCACCGGCGCCGGGCGTGTCCCCCTGGCCACGCCCGGCGCCCCTCCCCCTACGGCAGCCTGAAGGCCGGATCCGTGATCAGCTTCGTGAGCTGCTCCGGGGTCAGCGAAAACCCGAGACCCACGATGACCATCACCGTCGAGCCGTCGGGGCGGTAGAGAACCCCGCTGGGGTCCAGCACGCCACCGCCGGGCTGGGACACCCCGCGGCACCCGGTCCCGGTGCACGGCTGCCCGGGCGCCAGGCCCGACGGTCTGGCCTTCGGGCCGCGCACGGTCAGCTGGAACCAGCCCGCCCGCCCGGTCGCGTCGACGAACTCGGCCGACACGCTCATCTGCGCCGGCGAGATGGCATCGGCGGGCGAGGTTCCCACGCTCAGGTGCCGCAGCCCGGGGAAGAGCCGCGTCACGGCGTCGGTGAGCGCCTGGCGGATCCGGGCCTGCTCGGCGAGCGACGGCGGCACGGGGCCGGCCGCCGGGGACACCGGGGCGGGCGCCGGGGCGAAGACGAACGCGGCCACGACGATGGCGATGACGGCGAGCGTGCCGCCGATCCCCGCGGTTCGGGTGCGGGCCTGCCGCGCCGCCCGGTCGGCGACCTCGTCCGGGTCGAAGCCGAGCGGCGGCTCGGCGAGGCGCACGTCCCGCAGGCGGGTCTCGAGGTCGGTCATCGCACGCTCCTCTCCGCGTCGTGCTCGAGGACGCCCCGGAGGGTCTCGAGCCCGCGCGCGGCCTGGCTCCGGACGGTTCCTTCCGAGCAGCGCAGCACTTCCGCCACCTCCGCGGCCGGCAGGCCGGCGCAGTAGCGGAGCACGACGGCGGCGCGCTGCTTCGGCGGAACTTCGGCGAGGGCGCGCAGGAGCGGGCCGGAGATCCCGGCTTCCGGCTCGGGAGCGGCCTGGTCCGGCACGACGCCGTCCCGGCGTTCGCGGTGGTGCCACGGCCGGCGCCGCTCGTCGAGCCAGCAGCGCAGCAGGACCCGCCGGGCGTAGTTGTCGACCGGCCCGCGACGGGTGATCTTCGGCCAGACCCGGTAGAGCTTGACCAGCGCGTTCTGGACTAAGTCCTCGGCCAGGTGCCAGTCGCCGCACAGCAGGTACGCCGTGCGCCGGAGCACCAGTGCCCGCGCACGGGCGAACTCCCGGAAGTCGGCGTCGTCACCGGCCCGCATCGCGCCTCCTCGTCCTCGTTCCGGTGTACCTCACGGACGAGGGGGCGCGACGCGTTGCACGGAGCTCAGGAATTCAGATCGATCCGCTTGAAGGTGACGTAGTGGTCGGGCGTGTAGGCGAGCTCGCCGGCCTTGCCGGAGATCACGCGGTCGTTCGTGCCGACGTTGAAGAGCTTGTAGTAGCCCGACGCGCAGGCCGGGAGGACGCCCTCGCGGTTCTCGTAGGTCGTGCTGCTGGTCGCCCCGCCGCGGACGTTGTCGACCACCGTGCGGGCGGCCGCCGAAAGCTGGGAGTAGCCGACCTTGGTCAGGCCCGACAGGTCGCCGCAGGCGTGCGTCGTGCCGCCGCCGCCGATGTCGATGACCTTGAAGGTCGCGTAGTGGTCACCGGTGTAGAAGTACTCGCCGCCCGAGCCGGTCACGATGCGGCGCGTGCCGCGGTTGCTCGAGCCGGGCGTCGGGACCGTGTACTCGTGGTAGTAGCCCGACGCGCAGGACGGGAGGATGCCTTCCCGGTTGTCGAAGACGACGCCGTCGTTCTGCGGGTACGGGAACGGACCACCCTTCTGGATCAGGTTGTACGTCGTCGTCGCCTCGGCGGGCAGGGCCGAGAGCGTCGTGTGGGAGAACCCGGAGAGGTTCCCGCAGGCGTTCTGGGCGGCGACGGCCGGTGATGCCGGTGTGGCTGTCACCGCTTCGGCGGCGGTGACCCCCGAGAACGACACGGACAGCGTGGCCAGGAGCGCGAACAAGACCGCGACCAGGCGTGATCGGTAGTTGGTCATTTTCGGACCGTAGCCCGATCGGATGATCGTCAGAAGGCGCGCACGTGAACTCCGGCCGTGTGGAACGGAAGTCCCGACGAACGTAGGGGGCCGAACGACGGGAACCGGGCGTCCGGGTTGCGCGAAGTCCTGTGTGGATGGACGCGGCGGAGGGTCAGCGCCCGAGCTTCGGGAACTTCTCCGTGAGGCGTTCGTAGACCACCGGCGGCACGAGGTGCTCGATGTCGCCGCCGAGCGCCGCGACCTCCTTGACCAGCGAGCTGGACACGAAGCCGTACGCCGGGTTGTTCGCCATCAGCAGCGTCTCGACGCCGGTCAGCTCGCGGTTCATCTGCGCCATCTGCAGCTCGTAGTCGAAGTCGCTGACCGAGCGCAGGCCCTTGGCGATCGCCACGATCTCGTTGTCGCGGCAGTAGTCGACCAGCAGGCCTTCCCACGAGTCGATCCGCACGTTCGGCAGCTTCGCGGTGATCTCGCGCAGCATCTCCAGGCGTTCTTCGATCTCGAAGAGGCCCTTCTTGCTCTTGTTCACCCCCACCGCGACGACGACCTCGTCGAACAGGATGCTCGCCCGCTCGATGATGTCGAAGTGCCCGTTGGTGGCCGGATCGTAGGAACCGGGACAGACCGCACGCCGCATGGCGCGGACGCTACCGTGCCGCAGGTCGCGGCGCCCGCTCTGCCGCGCGTGGCCCACGTCACGAAGGGCCGTAGTCCGCCCAGAAGACCGCCGTGTCGCCGTACTTCTTCGCGCGCGAGAGCTCGAAGCCGGCCGGCCAGTCCGGCTCGCCGTCGCGGGCCGCGCGCTCGACGACGACCAGCGCGCTCTCCCCCAGCCAGCCGCCCGCGGCCAGCGACGCCAGCACCTTGCCGAGCGCGGCCGCGTCCACGGCGTACGGCGGGTCGGCCAGCACCAGGTCGTACGGCCGGGGCGCGGGCGCCGCGACCACCGCCTCGACCTGCCCGGCGCGGACCGTGCCGCCCAGGCCCAGCGCCGCGACGTTGCCGCGCAGGACCTCGACCGCGCGCCGGTCGGCCTCGACGAACAGCGCGTCCGCCGCGCCGCGCGAGAGCGCTTCGAGACCGAGGGCACCGGAGCCCGCGTAGAGGTCGAGGACGTGGGCGCCGTCCAGCTCCCCCGCCGTCTCCAGCGCGTTGAACAGGGCCTCCCGCACGCGTTCCGAGGTCGGCCGGGTGCCCTTCGGCGGCACCTTCAGCCGCCGCCCGCCCGCCGTCCCGGCCACGATCCTGGTCACCCCCTGATTGTGCGGGGATGACACGCGGCACTGATGGCCGGGACATCGGTGTGCCCGCCGGAGCCAACGCGTAGAGTCGTTCTTCGCCCTCGGAGGCGATCCAGAGCTGTCAAGGAGCCATGCGTGTCGGAACCTCGGGTCAGACGGGCCGAGATCGCCATCGAACAAGCCCACGTCGATCGCGTGTACACCCGTCTGGACGAACTGCGTGCCCAAGCCGAGGCGATGCGCACCAAGGGCTACGAGATCGGCCAGGGCGCGCAGCGCGAGGCGATCTTCGAGCAGGCGTCGATGCTGTTCGAGCGCGACATGATGGTCTACCACGCCAACCAGACGCTGCAGACGCTCGACGCCGAGTACGAGGGCCTCGTCTTCGGCCGGCTCGACCACGTCGACGACGACGAACGCACCTACGTCGGCAGGCTGGGCATCCGCGACGCGGAGTTCGACAACCTCGTCACGGACTGGCGCGCGCCCGCCGCGGCGGCGTTCTACCAGGCCACCGCCGAAGAGCCGATGGGCGTCGTGCGGCGGCGCGTGATCCGCTGCTCCGGCCAGAACGTGCTCGACGTCGACGACGACGTCCTCATCGCCGACGCCGTGCCCGAGGACATGCAGATCGTCGGCGAAGGCGCGCTGATGGCGGCGCTGGGGCGCTCGCGCGGCGAGAAGATGCGCGACATCGTCGCGACCATCCAGAAGGAGCAGGACGAGGTCATCCGGGCGCCGTGGCGCGGCGTCACCGAGATCACCGGCGGCCCGGGCACCGGCAAGACCGCGGTCGCCCTGCACCGCGCGGCCTACCTGCTCTACCGCTACCGCCGTCAGCTGGGCGGCGCCGGCGTGCTCGTGATCGGGCCGTCGGGCGTGTTCACCAGCTACATCTCGCGCGTCCTCCCCTCGATGGGGGAGACGAACGTCGAGCTGCGCGCGCTCGGCGAGGTCCTCGACGGCCTGGAGGCGACGCGGCAGGACGCGGCGCCGCTGGCCGCGATCAAGGGGTCGCTGCGGATGCGGAAGATCCTGCTGCGGGCGCTGCGGGACACCCCGCCGGGAGCGCCGGAGGAGATGCGGATCGTCTACCGCGGCGAGGTGCTGAAGCTGACCGCGCGCGACCTGGAGAAGGTGCGCCGCAAGGCCCACACGCAGGGCGCGCCGCCGAACCGGTCGCGGATCCGGGCGGCCGAGATGCTGCTGGACGCGCTCGCGGCGAAGGCCGAGGAGTACGCGAAGGCCGACGGCAAGCCGTTCGAGCGGGCCGAGCTGATCACCGACCTGGGCGAGCGGATCGACTTCCACCGGTTCCTGGTGGTGTGGTGGCCGGAGCTGTACCCGGCGCAGATCCTGAAGTGGCTGGGCGAGGAGAAGCGGCTGGCGTCGGTGGCCAGGGGCGTCCTGAACCGGACCGAGATCTCGCTGCTGGCCGCGGACTTCGCGGACCGGTCGCGCGGCTGGTCGATCGCGGACGTGGCGCTGCTCGACGAGCTGCGCGTGCTGGTCGGGACCCCGCCGAAGCGCAAGCGCCGTCAGGTGCTCGAGGTGGAGCCGCAGCGGTCCGGCGGCGCCCCGACCCGGCCCGAGCACTACGACGAGTACTCGCACGTCGTCGTCGACGAGTCGCAGGACCTTTCGCCGATGCAGTGGCGGATGGTCGGCCGGCGCGGCAAGTACGCGAGCTGGACGGTCGTCGGCGACCCGGTGCAGAGCTCGTGGCCGGACCCGGCCGAGGCGGCCCAGGCGCGCGACCAGGCGTTCGGGGTGAAGACGGCACGGCGGCGGTTCACGCTGCGGACGAACTACCGGAACTCGGCGGAGATCTTCGACCTCGCGGCGAAGGTCGTCGCCGGGCACGCGGAGTCGGGCGAGCTGCCGATCGCGGTGCGCAAGACGGGCGTGGAGCCGGAGGTCCGCCCGGTCGAGGCGGCGGGCCTCGCGTCGGCGACGCAGGCGGCGGTCAAGGAGCTGCTGGGCGCGGTCGAGGGCACGGTCGGCGTCATCACGGCGATGGACCGGGTGCCGGAGGTCGAGGGCTGGGTGTCGGGGCAGGCGGACGAGCGGCTGAAGGTCGTCGGCAGCCTGGACTCGAAGGGCCTGGAGTACGACGCGGTGGTGCTCGTGGAGCCGAACGAGCTGATCACCGAGTCGACGACCGGGCGGCGCGTGCTCTACGTGGCGCTGACCCGGGCGACGCAGCAGCTGATCGTGCTGGCCTCGAACCCGGACTGGATCCCGGCGGGCTGACGAAGACACGCTGAAGGGCTCCTTCGAGGGGCGGGAGGCAGGTTCCCGTGCCCTTGAAGGAGCCCTTCAGACCCCCGGTGAAGAAACGTCTCTCGGACCGAACGGGTCCGAGGGCATGTCTACTGGACAAAAGTTGTTCGGTGTCCGCGCACCCGCACCGAACAACAACGCCGGACAACTCGTTATGGGCACGGCGGCGCGTAGCCGATGCCCGGGAGGTTCGCCGACCACTCCGCCGGCGTGATCCGGGGCGCCGCGTCGGCGCAGATCCGGGCGGCCGCCCGGTCGGGGTCGGTCTCGGCGAACCGGACCGTGCCGTCCGCGACCGTCCCGGCCAGCGTATGGCCGTCCGGGGCGTACTGCACGGCGTAGACCCGGTCGTCTTCCTCGGGCAGCACCGCGTACGGCTCGCGACGCGCGACGTCCCAGAGCCGGACGGTGCGGTCGTAGCTGCCCGAGGCCAGCACGCGGCCGTCGCCGCTGAAGGACACCGACATGACGATGTCGGCGTGCCCGGCGAGGATCGCCGACCCGTGCGCCGCCGCGGGGTCGCCGACGTCCCACAGGCGGATCATCCGGTCGGCGCCGGCGGTCGCCAGCGTGCGGCCGTCGGGGCTGAACGCGACCGAGAAGATCGTGTCGGTGTGCCCTTCGAGCTTCGAGAGCGGCCGGGGCGCGCGGGGCTTCGAGACGTCCCACAGCCGCGCGGTGTGGTCCCAGCCCGCCGTCGCCAGCGTCCGGCCGTCCGGGCTGAAGGCGAGCGTGTGGACGTCGTCGTCGTGCCCCTCCAGCCGGGCGATCTCCACCGGGTGCAGGCGGTCGGCGAGGTCCCAGAGCCGGGCCGTGTGGCCGTCGCCCGCGGTGGCGAGCACCTTGCCGTCGGGGCTGAACGCGACCGCGTCGATGTCGTCGTGCGGCCGGGAGAACACCACCGGCGGCCCGGGGTGGGCGGGGTCGGTGATGTCCCGCAGCGTCATCGTGTGGTCCCAGCTGCCGGTGGCCAGCGTCCGGCCGTCCGGGCTGATCGCGACGCCGCAGGCAGCGTCGTCGAAGCCGCCGATGGTGGCGACGGTCCGGGGCGCGGCCGGGTCGGCGAGGTCGTGCAGCCGGACCGTCTTGTCGTAGCCGCCGGTGGCGAGCAGCCCGCGGCCGAACGCGGCGTGGCACGCCTGCGCCGTGTGGGCCGGGATCGCCGGGCCGGGCAGGTCCCACAGCCGGGCGGTCTGGTCGTCGCTGGCCGTGGCGAGGGTGCGGCCGTCGCGGGAGAACACCGCGGAGCCGACCGCGCCGGTGTGCCCGGGCATCGACGCCAGCTCGCGCGGCTGCCGCGGGTCGGCGACGTCCCACAGCCGCGCGGTGCGGTCGAACCCGGTCGTGGCCAGTGTGCGGCCGCCGGGGGCGAACGCGACCGACCGCACGATCGCCTTGTGCGCGCCGAGCGACGACAGCTGCCGGGGCATCGCCGGGTCGGTGACGTCCCACAGGCGCGCGGTCTCGTCGGCGCTCGCCGTGGCGAGGGTGTGCCCGTCGGGGCTGAAGGCCACCGAGTGGACGACGCCGGTGTGGCCGGTCGCGACACCCAGTGGACTCCGCGCCCCGACGTCCCAGACGCGCGCGGTCTTGTCGGCCGACGCGGACGCGAGCAGCCGGCCGTCGGGGCTGAAGGCGAGGTTGTTGACGTACGACGTGTGCCCGGTCAGCTCGCCGGCTTGCCGCAGGTGGGCCGGGTCGGTGGTGTCGTAGAGCCGGAGCGTCCCGGCGACGTCGCCGGTCGCCAGCAGCGGCGCCACCGGGCTGAACGCGACCGCGTACGCCTTGCCCTCGTGCTGTTCGACGACCACCCCGGGCCCCGGCCGCGCCGGGTCGCCGACGTCCCAGACCCGGACGGTGCCGTCGAACCCCGCGGTGGCGACGCTCCGGCCGTCCGCGCTGAAGGCGACGTTGTTGACGTTGCCGGTGTGCCCGGTGAGGACGCCCAGCGGCGCCGGGTGGTGCGGGTCGTGGACGTCCCACAGGCGCGCGGTGCCGTCCCAGCTCGCCGTGGCGAGGACCTGCCCGTCCGGCCGGAGGGCGACGGTGTTGACCCGGCCGGTGTGCCCGGTGACGCGGGTCGAGTACGGCGTCGCGAACATGCCGAGCACGCTGCTGCGCGCCTCGGCGCTCGGGTCGAGGCGGTACGCGGCGAGCGCGAGCTGCGCGGCCAGCGCCGGGTTGGTGGCACGCATGGCCAGCGCCTGGCCGGCGACCTTCTGGGCGAGCGCGCTGTTGCGCTGGCCGGTGGCCGTGTTCTCGGCGCGCACGGCGTACACCGTGGCCGCGACGGCGAAGACCAGCAGCACGGCGAGCAGCGCGACGAGCTGCCGCAGCCGCCGCGTGCGCCGGCGGTCGCGCTCCTGCTCGGCGTGCTCGACGGCGAGGCTCGCATCGAGGAACCGGCGTTCCCGCCGGGAAAGCGCGGTGTCCTGGCGCGCGGCCCACTCCCGCGCGACGGCCAGCCGGGTGCCGCGGTAGAGCCAGCCGGGGTCCTCCTCGACGGACTCCCACGCGTCGGTCGCCTCGGTGAGCTGCCGGTGCACGCGCAGGCCCTCGCGGTCCTGGGTGAGCCACTCGCGCAGGCGTGGCCAGCCGCGGATGAGGGCCTCGTGGGTGATCTCGATGCCGGTGTCGTCGAGGGTCACCAGGCGCGCGGCCGCCAGCTCGCCGAGCACGACGGCGGTGTCGTCGTCTTCGGTGTCGAGCTCGGCCCGGCTGATCCGGCGCTTGGTGTCCTCGGTGCCTTCGCCGAGCGCGGTCATCCGGAGGAAGATCTGCCGCGCCAGCCGCTGCTGACGCGCCGAGAGCGTCGCGAAGGTGCCTTCCGACGTCTGCGCGACCGACCGCTCGATGCCGCCGGTGGACTCGTACCCGGTCAGGGTGAGCGTGGTGCCGCGTCGCCGCCGCCACGTCTCGAGGAGCGCGTGCGAGAGCAGCGGCAGCACGCCGGGCCGGCCGGTGGCGTCCGCGACGAGCCGGGAGACCAAGGCCGTCTCGACGCGGTACCCGGCGTCGACCGCGGGCCGGGAGATGGCCTGCCGGAGCTCCTCGGTGGTCATCGGGCCGACGAGGACCTGGGCGTCCTGCATGGCTTCGGCGAGGTCCGCGTGCCGCGCGCAGTGGGTGTAGAAGTCGGTGCGGATGCCGAGGACGACCCGGGTCCGGCTGCCGGGCTCGGTCGTCGCCGTGACGAGGGCGGCGAGGAACCGCGCTCGCTCCTGGTCGTCCTGGCACAGCGTGAAGACCTCTTCGAACTGGTCCACGACCACGACGACGTCGGTGTCTTCGGCTTCGGCCAGCTGCCGGGCGGCGAGCCCGAGGTTGCGCGGGTGCGCGGCGAAGTCGTCGAGCAGCGCGCCCGGCGCGAGGCCGAGCGCGGCGGCGAACTTGACGGCGCACTCCTGCAGCGGCCGGGCGCCCGGGGTGAGCAGTACGACCGGGTCCTTGACCGACGGCAGCAGGCCGGCGCGCAGCAGTGACGACTTCCCCGAACCGGATGCGCCGAGGACAGCGAGAAAACGCTGTCTCGAAAGCCGGGAGACGAGCTTTTCGACCAGCCGTTCCCGGCCGAAGAATCGGCTCGCGTCCGCCGGGCCGAATGCGCCCAGCCCGATGTACGGCGGCTTCTCCCCGGTTTCCGGCTCGGGTGGTGCACCATCACCGTCGCGGGCGACGGCGTGCCAGCGTTCTTCCCATTCGCCGGGAACCCCGCCGCAGGCCCGGACGTAGGCCAAAGTGACGGCCAGGCTGGGGAGTTTCCGTCCGCCGGCGGCGTCCGAAAGCGTCCCGGCCGAGTAGTGCGCGCGCCGGCCGAGCTCGCGGTAGGTCGGATTCCCGGCGCTCTCCCGCAAACGCCGGAGATCGGCGGCGAATTCGGTCAGCGGGTCGTCGCCGGGATCCAAGGGTCGCTCCGGACGCGGCACCCCGTCCTCCCTTTGTCCGCCGGTTTCCGACAACCGTATCGGGTATCGCGACGCGTCAGGGTTCGTTCGGCGAAACCAGCCGGTGGTGGACGGCCGCGGCGTCGACACCCAGTTCGGCGAGCAGGTCGGCGGCCGGATCGGGCGGGGTCACCTTCAGCAGTTCCCGCAGCAGTTCGGCGGGCTCCCGTGGTTTCGCCCGGTTGACGACGGCGCGGGCGTTCGACGTCAGCGCGCCCGGGGACAACCGCCCACGCTTCGCCGGGACCGCCGCCGGCCGCAGTCCTTCCACGTCGATGCCGAGCGCCGCCAGTGCCGCGCGGTCGAGGCGGTCGAGGGCCGCGCGGGCCTCCTCGACGGTCTTGCCGAGGGCGCGGGCGCTGTCCGGGTCGTGGAGGAGGCCGAGCAGCAGGTGCTCGGTGCCGAGGCGCCGGTCGCCGCGGCGGCGGGACTCCTCCAGCGCCGCCGTCACCACGACGGCGAACGGGCTCTTGGCGATCAGCCGGTCGAGCACCACGGCCTCACTTCCCGTACTTCGCGTGCACGGACTGGCGGGCGACGCCGAGAGCGTCCCCGATCTGCTCCCACGACCAGCCGCGCTCCCTCGCGTGCGCGACGGCGGCCGCCTCGACCTGCTCGGCGAGCCGGTGCAGCGCGCCGACCGCCCGCAGCGCGACCGCGGGGTCGGTTTCCGAGATCCGCCCGGAAAGCTCTTCCGCTTCCATGGTGCGTCAGTCTAGCCTGACAGCTCATCCGTCAGTTCAAACTGACAGCGAGGAGGACGTCATGGACGTCGCGGTGATCGGAGCGGGCCCGGTGGGCCTCATGCTGGCGGCGGAGCTGCGGCTCGGCGGAGCCGAGGTGGTGGTGCTGGAGCGGCGGGCGACGCCGGACGAGCGGCCGCGGGCGAACGGCCTCGTCGGCCGGATCGTCGAGCAGCTGGACCACCGGGGCCTGCTGGACCGCTTCCGGGCCGAAGCCGGGTTCGCCGGGCCGCTCCCCGGTTTCCCGTTCGGACCGGTGCCGCTGAACACGCCCCTGCCCGGGCTGATGCTGCAGCAGCCGCAGATGGAGGCCCTGCTGACCGGGCGCGCGCTCGAGCTCGGCGCCGAAATCCGGCGGGGTCACGAGCTGCTGGACCTCGGCACCATCCGCGGCCCGGACGGCGAATATCCCCTGGAGGCGAAGTACGTCGTCGGCTGCGACGGCGCGCACAGCCGCGTCCGCGAGCTGGCCGGCATCGGGTTCCCCGGCACCACCGACGACGAGCTGATGCGCCTCGGGCACTTCCGGGCGGACCTGCCCCTCTTCACCTCGGAGCTGAAGCAGGGCTGGAACCGCCGGCCCGGCGGCCGGGTGCTGGTGACGTCGCTGACGCCGGGCGTCCTGGTCGCCGGCGTCCGGGAGGTGGCGCCGGAGCCGGCCGGCGAGCCGACGCTCGACGAGTTCCGCGACGCCGTGCGGCGCGTGCTCGGCACCGACCTGCGGCTGGGCGAGCCCCTCTGGCTGTCGCGGACGGTCAGCTCCGCCCGGCTCGCCGAGCGGTACCGCGCCGGGCGGGTGCTGCTGGCCGGCGACGCGGCGCACGTCTTCCCGGCGGGCGGCTCCTCGCTGAACGTCGGGCTGCTGGACGCGGTCAACCTCGGCTGGAAGCTCGCCGCCGTCGTGCGCGATTCCGCGGACGAAAGCCTGCTCGACAGCTATCACGCGGAACGGCACCCGGTCGCGGCGCGGACGTTGACCCAGACCCGCGTCCAGGCCGTGCTCGACCGCCTGACCGGCGAGGACGGCGACGCGCTGCGGACCCTGTTCGGCGAGCTGGCGGCGCTTCCGCCGGCGACGCGGCACCTGGCCGGCCTGCTGCGGGACGCCGACGAGCTGCCGTACGTCCCCGACCTGCCGCTGACCGTCGGCGGCCGCACCACTCGCGTGGCCGAGGTCATGCGCGCGGCGCGGCCGGTGCTGTTCGACTTCGCCGATCGCGCCGACCTGCGGGAAGCCGCCGGCCCGGACGTGAAGATCGTCACGGCGGAGTGCCCGGAAGCCCCGGCCGACGCGCTTTTCGCACGCCCGGACGGCGTCGTGGCGTGGCAAGGCGGCGATCCGGCGGCGTTGCGGGAAGCAATGACGGCACCGGGGCGTTGACCCCGGTTGTGAGCTCACTGCCTGACGTGCCGCTGTCCGTGCTCGACCTGTCCCCCGTGTCCGAGGGGAACAGTGTCGGCGAGACGCTGCGAAACACCTTGGACCTCGCCCGCGCCGCGGAACGGCTGGGCTACCACCGCTACTGGCTGGCCGAGCACCACAACATGCCCGGCATCGCCAGCTCCGCCACCGTCGTGCTGATCGGGCACGTCGCGGACGCGACCGAGCGCATCCGCGTCGGCTCGGGCGGGATCATGCTGCCCAACCACGCGCCGCTGGTGGTCGCCGAGCAGTTCGGCACCCTGGAGGCGTTCCACCCGGGACGCATCGACCTCGGCATCGGCCGCGCGCCGGGCACCGACCAGCGGACGGCGCTGGCGCTGCGCGGCCCCGGCGGGCTGTCCGCGGAGAACTTCCCGGAGCACCTGCAGGAGCTGATCGGCTACTTCACCCACTCCGAGGCACGCGGCGTCAACGCCGTGGTCGCCGAGGGCAACCAGCCGCCGGTGTGGCTGCTGGGCTCGAGCGGCTTCAGCGCCCAGCTGGCCGGACGGCTGGGGCTGCCGTTCTCCTTCGCGCACCACTTCGCGGCCGAGAACACGATCCCGGCCGTGCAGCTGTACCGGGAGAACTTCCGGCCCGGCGTGCTCGACGAGCCGTACGTGATGCTCGGGGTGTCCGTGGTCGCCGCCGAGACCGACGACCGCGCGCAGTTCCTGGCCGGGCCGTCCGGGCTGACGTTCCTGAGCCTCCGCCGCGGCCGCCCGATCGCGCTGCCGACGCCGGAGGAGGCCGCGGAATACCCGTACACCGAGATGGACCGCGCGTTCCTCGCCGAGCGGTTCGGCTCGAGCATCGTCGGCTCGCCCGAAACGGTCCACAAGGGACTCGAGCAGCTCCTGGCCGACACCGGCGCGAACGAGCTGATGGTCACGACGATGGTCCACGGCCACGCGGACCGCGTCCGCTCCTACGAGCTGCTGGCCGGCCTCAAGTCCTGATCCCCCTGGACGGAGGGCACCGCCGGGCCTACTCTCCCCCCTGGCGTGTCCTCCGTTCGGCGGTGTTCCCTCCCCGCGCGAATGGATAGCGGTGCACCCACTCCCGCATCCGGTACGGGATTTTCTTTTCCTTCTCTGACAACAAGATCAGGTCCGTTTGTCAACGACTGACAAGAAATGCGCGGTTACCAGCCCGTGACCGCGTGATCCTGCTCAAGTTCTTGTCTCCCAACAAGGCCGTGGTTAACGTACCGACCAGTAGGAACCGGCACGGTGTCCCCCGAGACCGTGAATGGCCGACAATTGTTACCCCGTTCGGACCATTTCCCCTTGCTCGACTCGGGTGTATTCGACGTGCCGTCGAAACCGCTGGGGAGGCACACGAATGGCCGAACGGACGACGACGCCGTCGTTCCCCGGGGCCGCCGCACTGCGGCAGACCGGACGGCTTTACGGGCTCGGGCTGGACGTCGTCCGGCTGACGTTCCGCCGCCCGTTCCAGGTGCGTGAGCTGATCCAGCAGTTCTGGTTCATCGCGAGCGTCTCGATCCTGCCGACGGCGCTGGTCTCCATCCCGTTCGGCGCGGTGATCGCGCTGCACATCGGGTCGCTGACCACGCAGATCGGCGCACAGTCGTTCACCGGCGCGGCCAGCGTGCTAGCGATCATCCAGCAGGCCGCCCCGATCGTGACGGCACTGCTCATCGCCGGGGCCGGCGGCAGCGCGATGTGCGCGGACCTCGGCTCGCGCACCATCCGCGAAGAGATCGACGCGATGGAGGTCCTCGGCGTCTCGCCCGTCCAGCGGCTGATCGTGCCGCGGGTGCTCGCCGCCATGGGCGTCGCGGTCTTCCTCAACGGCATGGTGAGCGTCGTCGGCGTGCTCGGCGGCTACTTCTTCAACGTGATCATGCAGCACGGGACGCCGGGCGCGTACCTGGCCAGCTTCTCGGCGCTGGCGCAGCTGCCCGACCTGTGGATCAGCGAGATCAAGGCGGTCATCTTCGGCTTCGTCGCCGGCGTGGTCGCCGCCTACCGGGGGCTGAACCCCAAGGGCGGCCCGAAGGGCGTCGGCGACGCCGTCAACCAGTCGGTGGTCATCACGTTCCTGCTGCTGTTCGTGCTGAACCTGGTGCTCACCACCGTCTACCTGCAACTCGTGCCGCCCAAGGGGAGCTGATCGTGACGACCACGGAAGTCCCCAAGACCGCGCGGGTGCGCGAAGCCGTCGACCGCCGGTTCGGCTTCCTCGACACCCTCGGCGACCAGATCCTGTTCTTCCTCCGCGCGATCGCCTGGATCCCCCGGGCGATCCACCGGTACCTGCGCGAGATCGTCCGCCTGCTGGCCGAGGTCAGCTTCGGCAGCGGCGCGCTCGCCGTCATCGGCGGCACGATCGGCGTGATGATCGGGATGACCGTCGCCACCGGCACGGTCGTCGGCCTGCAGGGCTACTCCGCGCTCAACCAGGTCGGGACGTCGGCGTTCGCCGGGTTCGTCTCCGCCTACTTCAACACCCGCGAAATCGCGCCGCTGGTGAGTGGCCTGGCCCTGAGCGCCACCGTCGGCTGCGGGTTCACCGCGCAGCTCGGCGCGATGCGGATCTCCGAGGAGATCGACGCGCTCGAGGTCATGGGCATCCCCAGCGTCCCGTACCTGGTGACGACCCGGGTGATCGCCGGCTTCCTCGCCGTCATCCCGCTCTACGCGATCGGGCTGCTGTCGAGCTACCTCGCCTCCCGGCAGGTCACCGTCTGGTTCTTCGGCCAGTCCGCGGGCACCTACGACCACTACTTCCTGCTGTTCCTCCCACCCGGCGACGTCCTGTGGTCGTTCGGGAAGGTGCTCGTGTTCAGCGTCGTCGTGGTGCTGGCCCACTGCTACTACGGCTTCCGCGCGAGCGGCGGCCCGGCCGGCGTCGGCGTGGCGGTCGGCCGCGCGGTGCGCACCGCGATCGTCGCGATCAGCGTCCTCGACTTCTTCCTCTCGCTGGCGATCTGGGGCGCGACGACCACCGTGCAGGTGGCCGGATGAGACGGGAGACCCGCCACAAGGCCGGGGTCCGCACCGCCGGGGTGCTGTTCCTGGTGGTGATGGGCGTGCTCGTGACGCTCTCCATCAAGGTGTACGACAAGGACTTCGTCAGCACGGTCCCGGTGACGCTCAAGGCGAGCCGGATCGGCAACCAGCTTTCCCCTGGCGGGCAGGTCAAGGCCCGCGGGGTGCTCGTCGGCGAGATCCGCGAGGTCCGGGCGACGCCGCAGGGCGCCGAGATAGCGCTTGCCCTGGAGCCGGGCAAAGTGGACATGTTGCCGCGCAACGTGTCCGCGCTGCTGGTACCCAAGACGCTGTTCGGCGAGCGGTACGTCCAGCTGTCCATCCCGGACGGTGCCCGTGCCCCGCACTTGGCCGCGGGTGACACGATCGAACAGGACCGCTCGGCCAACGCGATCGAGCTGGAACGCGTCTTCGACAACCTGCTGCCGCTGCTCAAGGCCGTCCAGCCGCAGAAGCTCGCGACGACGCTGACCGCGGTGTCGACGGCGCTGCAGGGCCGCGGCGAACAGCTCGGGCAGACGATCGGCACCGCCGCGGACTACCTCAAGGACTTCAACCCGGAGCTCCCGCAGCTGACGTCGGACCTCCACGACCTGGCCACCGTCTCGAACCTCTACGGCGACATCGCCCCCGACCTGCTCGACGCGCTCACGTCCTCGGCCGTCACGCTCACCACGGTCAAGGAGAAGCAGGACGACCTCGCCGGGGTCTACCAGCAGGTGACGTCGTCGTCCCAGGAGGTCACGAACTTCCTGCAGAACAACCGCGACAACCTCATCGCGCTGGCCGCCGACAGCCGCGCGCCGCTCGAGGTCGCCGCGAAGTACTCCCCCAGCTTCGCCTGCACCATCAGTTCGCTCAGCGCCCTTGAGGGATCCATGGACAAGGTCCTCGGCGTCACCCGGAAGGAGCCCGGCCTGCACGCCGAGGTCTCGGTGACCGCCGACAGCGGCAAGTACCTGCCCGGCCGGGACGACCCGCGCTTCACCGGCGGCGGCGAGCCGCGCTGCTACCCCTCCGGCGTCGCCCCGACCACCGGCGTCGCCGCCGCGGCCCCGGGCAGCGCCGGGCACCCGCTGCTCACCGGCGGCGAGGGCGACCTCGGCGTCGCGAACTCCCCGCAGGAGGAGCAGCTGCTGGCCACGCTGGTCGCGCCGTCGATCGGCGTGCCCGCCGGGCAGGTCCCGGAGTGGAGCAGCGTGCTCGTCGGGCCGCTCTACCGCGGCACGGAGGTGAAGCTCAAATGAGGAACATCGCCTCCCCGCTCATCAAGAGCCTGATCTTCATCGTCATCACCGTCCTGGCGACGACGCTGCTGGCCGTGTCCATCACGAACTCCGGCGTCGGCGCGGGCGAGCACTACACGGCGAAGTTCCTCGACGCGACTTCGCTCAACGCCGGTGACGACGTGCGCATCTCCGGCGTCCGCGTCGGCCAGGTCGAAACGCTGGAGATCAGCGACCACAACCGCGCGCTCGTCGGGTTCTCCCTCGACCAGGGCCGCCGGCTGCCCGCCGACGTCCACGCGGTCATCAAGTACCGCAACATGGTGGGGCAGCGCTACATCGCCCTCGAACGCGGCACCACCGGCACCCGCGACCAGCTGCCCGAGGGCGGCGAGATCCCGCTGGACCGCACGACTCCCGCCCTGGACCTCACCGACCTGTTCAACGGCTTCAAGCCGCTGTTCCAGGCGCTGTCGCCGAACGACGTCAACGAGCTCTCCGGCGAGATCGTCCAGGTGCTGCAGGGCGAAGGCGGCACCGTCGAAAGCCTGCTGGCCCACACCGGTTCGCTGACCACCACCCTCGCCGGGCGCGACAAGGTGATCGGCGAGGTGATCGGGAACCTCAACTCGGTGCTCAAGACCGTCAACGGCAAGGGCGACGCGCTCGCGAACCTGGTGTCCACGCTGCGGCAGCTGGTGTCCGGGCTGGCCGGCGACCGCGCCGCGATCGGCGACGCCATCAGCGGGATCGGGGACCTGACGCAGTCGACGGCCGGCCTGTTCGAGCAGGCGCGCCCGCCGCTGAAGGAGAGCATCGCCGACCTGCAGGAGGTCGCCGGCACGCTGGTGCAGAAGCAGTCCGATGTGGACAGCTTCCTGACGAACCTCCCGGTGAAGTTCACCGAAATCGGCCGCGTCGCCTCCTACGGCACGTGGATGAACTTCTTCCTCTGCCGCGCCACGCTGCAGACCACACCCCCGCGCGGTGTGTACATCCCGACGGCGAGGTGCGACTCGTGAAGTCCTTCAAGGAGCGCAACCCGATCGCCCTCGGCGTCGTCGGCAGCGTCGCGCTGGCCGCGCTGCTGACCGTCACGCTCAACTACGACAACCTGCCGATCGTCGGCGGCGGCACCACCTACGAGGCCGAGTTCTCCGAGGCCGCCGGCCTGCAGGCGGACGACGAGGTCCGGATCGCCGGCATCAAGGTCGGCGAGGTCCGCGACGTCGCGCTGGCCGACGACCACGTCCTGGTGTCCTTCCGGGTCAAGAACGCGTGGATCGGCGACCGCACGACGGCCGACATCAAGATCAAGACGTTGCTGGGCCGCAAGTACCTCGCGCTGAACCCGACCGGCGACGGCGTGCAGAACCCGGACCAGGCGATCCCGCGCACCCGGACGGTCACGCCCTACGACGTCACCGACGCGTTCAACGGCCTGGCCGACACGGTCGGCGCGATCGACACCAAGCAGCTCGCGAACAGCTTCACCACGCTGTCGGACACCTTCCGCAACTCCCCCGAGCACGTCCGCAGCGCGCTCGACGGCCTGTCCCAGCTGTCCAAGACGGTCTCCAGCCGCGACGGCGAGATCGCCGAACTGCTGGCCAACGCGCGGAAGCTGACCACGACGCTGGCGAACTCCAACGAGGACTTCGAGAAGCTGATCGACGACGGCAACCTGCTGCTGACCGAGCTGAACCGCCGCCGCGACGCGATCCACGACCTGCTCACCGGCTCGGCGCGGCTGGCCGACCAGCTGCGTGGCCTGGTCGCGGAGAACTCCGACCCGCTCAAGAAGGCGCTGCAGTCGCTGAGCCAGGTGACCGACCTGCTGAAGCGGCAGAACGACAACCTCACCAAGGGCCTGCAGCTGGCCGGACCGTACTTCCGCGTGGTCACCAACACCACCGGCAACGGCCGCTGGATCGACGCCTACCTCTGCGGCCTGGTGCCGGAAAACCACAACCCCTGCACGACGCCGGGAGGCACCAGGTGAGCGCGCTGACCACCACCCGCGCCGGGGTGCTGACCACCCGGTTCGTCGCCGCCGCGATCCTGCTCGCGCTGGTCGTGACGGCCGCGCTGTGGTGGGTGTTCTCGGGCACCGGCCAGCACCACGTCACGGCGTTCTTCACCCGCGCGGTCGGCGTCTACTCCGGCTCCGACGTCCGCGTGCTCGGCGTCCGCATCGGCCAGGTCGACGCCGTCACCCCGCGCGGCGAGCAGGTGCAGGTGGACATGAGCATCGACGGCTCGGTCGGCATCGCCGAGGACACCACCGTGCTGGTGATCGCCCCCAGCGTCGTCGCCGACCGCTACGTCCAGTTCGCCAAGCCGGCCCGCGGCGGGCCGCGGCTGCCGAACGGCGCGTCGATCCCGGCGCGGCGGACCGCCACCCCGGTGGAGCTCGACCAGCTCTACGCCAGCCTCGACACGCTGTCGAAGGCACTCGGCCCGAACGGCGCGAACTCCCAGGGCGCGCTGTCGGACCTGCTCAAGACCGGCGCGCAGAACCTGCGGGGCAACGGGCAGGCGTTCAACGACAGCGTCCGCAACTTCGCCCAGCTCGCCCGGACGCTGGCCGGCAACTCCGGTGACCTGTTCGGCACCGTCGACGAGCTGCAGCGGTTCACGACCATGCTCGCCACCAACGACCAGCAGGTCAGCGGGGTCAACCAGCAGCTGTCGCAGATCTCCGGCACGCTGGCCGCGAACAGCGGCGAGCTGGCCCACGCCCTCGACAGCCTCGGCCAGGCGCTCGGCGACGTCCAAGCGTTCATCCGGGACAACCGAGGCGCGATCAAGTCCACTGTGGACAATCTGGTGACGACGACGCGGACGCTCGTCGAACAGCGTCAGTCGCTGGCCGAGACGCTCGACGGGGTCCCGCTGGCCGTGACGAACGTCCTCAACGCGATCGACCCGGCGACCGGGCAGCTGCTGGGCCGCGACAACGCCCTCGAGTACTACCCGCCGATGCCGCTGCCGGCCACCGGCGACGTCTACACGAACGGGGGCGGGCGATGAAACGGGTCCTGACCGCCGTGACCATCGGGTGCCTGGCCCTCGCGGGCTGCTCGCCCGGCGAGTTCAAGGGCGTCTACGACCTGCCGCTGCCGGGCGGCGCCGACCTCGGCGACCACCCGTACGCGGTGACCGCGCAGTTCACCGACGTCCTCGACCTCGTGCCGCAGGCCGCCGTGAAGGTCGGCGACGTGCCGGTCGGGCGGGTGCGGCAGGTCCGGCTGGGCGGCGACGGCTGGACGGCCGAAGCCGTGCTGGACGTCAACGGCGACGTCGTGCTGCCGGCCGGGGCCGTCGCGCGGCTGCGCCAGTCCAGCCTGCTGGGCGAGAAGTTCGTCGAGCTGGCCGCACCCGACGGCGCGGCGCCGGCCGCGGGCGGCGCGCGGCTGGTGAACGGCGCGGTGATCACCCTGGACCGCACCAACCGCAACCCCGAGTTCGAAGAGATCTTCGGTGCCCTTTCGCTGCTGCTCAACGGCGGCGGGATCGGCCAGCTGCAGACGATCAACCGCGAGCTGTCGAAGGTGATGGACGGCAACGAGGCGCAGATCCGCTCGTTCCTGGGCGGGGTGAACACCCTGATGACGGACCTGGACGCGCACCGCTCGGACATCACCGAAGCGCTGGACGGGCTGAACCGGCTGTCCTCGACGCTCGCGAACCGCCACGAGCAGGTCTCCGGCGCGCTGACCGACCTGACGCCCGGCCTGCAGACGCTCACCGACCAGCGCACCCAGCTCGTCTCGATGCTGCAGGCGCTGGACCGGCTTTCCACGGTGGCCACCGACGTCGTCGACCGCAGCCGCGACGACATGGTGGCCGACCTGCGGGCGCTCGCGCCGATCCTGGACCAGCTCGCCGACGCCGGGGCCGACCTGCCGAAGTCGCTGCAGATGCTGCCGACGTTCCCGTTCCCCGACTCGGTGCTCCCGGCGATCAAGGGCGACTACATCAACGCCTACGCGTCGATGATCCCGGCGCCCGGCGTGCCGCTGCCCGCACCCGGCGAGGGCGTGCCGCCGGACCTGCCGCAGCTCCCGCTCCCCTCGGGAGGCCAGTGATGCTGACGCGCAGAGTGCGGGTCCAGGTGGTGCTGTTCGTCGTGATCGCGCTGGCGACGACGGCGTTCGTCGGCGCGAACTACGCCGGGCTCGGCCGGCTCTTCGGTTCGGGCAGCTACACGGTGAAGCTGGAGCTGGCCGAAGGCGGCGGGCTGTTCACCAACGGCGAGGTGACCTACCGCGGCGTCGCCGTCGGCCGGGTCGGCGAGCTGCGGCTCACCGTCACCGGGACCGAGGCCGACCTGCTGATCGACGACGGCGCCCCGCCCATCCCGGAGGACTCCCGCGCGGTGGTGGCGAACCGGTCGGCCGTCGGCGAGCAGTACGTCGACCTGCAGCCGCGCACCGGCGACGCGCCCTACCTCACGGCGGGCTCGGTCATCCGGCGCGAGTCGACGACGCTGCCGCTGCCGGTCAATAGCCTGCTGACGGACCTGGACTCGTTCACCGCGTCGGTGCCGACCCAGGACCTGCGCACGGTGGTCGACGAGCTCGACGACGCCCTGCGCGGCGCCGGCCCGGACCTGCAGACGCTGATGGACTCGGCGACGACGTTCACGCACGAGGCGAGCGCGAACCTGCCCCAGACGTCGAAGCTGATCAACGACGGGGCGACGGTGCTGCGGACGCAGGTCGACTCGTCGGCGGAGTGGCGCTCGTTCAGCAGCAACGCCCGGGTGTTCGCCCAGCAGCTGGCCAAGTCCGACGGAGACCTCCGGCGGCTGATCGCGACCGCGCCGCCCGCGGCGACGGAGCTGTCTTCGCTGCTGAAGGAGAACGACCCGGGGCTGCCGATCCTGCTGGCCAACCTGCTGACGACGGCCCGGGTGTTCGGCACCCGCACCGCGGCGGAGGAGACGCTGTTCGCGAACCTGCCTCGCGCGGTCGCCGGGGTGGGGTCGGCGTTGAACCCCCAGGGCGACGCGCTGCGGATGGGGCTGGTGCTGAACTTCAATAACCCACCGCCGTGCAGCCAGGGCTACGAGGGAACGCAGCACCGGCCGAGCAACGACCTCTCGCCGTTGCCGCTGAACACGGACGCGGCCTGCACGCTGCCGTACGGGAACGAGAGTTCGGTGCGCGGCGTGCAGAACGCGCCGCACCCACCGGTCCCGGAGCCGGCGCTGCCGGGCGGCCTGACCGGACTCGACGGGCAGGCGACGTCGACGAGCCTCGAGGAGATGCTGTGGCTGCGCTGAAGCAGGGCGCTGTGGTGGTTTTCGCGGCCGCCGCGATCTTCGCGGGCTGGTCGGGCTACTCGTGGTACGCGGCATCGCACGACGCGTCCCTGACGTACGGGGTGGCCCGCGACGAGGCACTGTCGAGCGGGCGGACGCTGGTGGCGGAGCTGAACACCCTCGACTACCACGACGTGAACGGTGGTCTGGGTCGTTGGCTGTCGGCGTCGACGGGTCCCCTGCACGACCAGCTGGCCCGCACGGACTCGAAGACGAAGGAAGCCCTGACGGCGAACGCGACGGTGGCGACGGGCCGGGTCCTCGACGCGGCCCTGAGCGAGCTGGACGAACACGCGGGCACGGCGAAGATGCTGGCTTCGGTGGAGATCACGATGGCAAAGCAGGGAACGGCCCCGGCGGTGAAGCGCAACCGTTTCGCGGCGGCGCTGTCACGGACGCCAGACGGCTGGAAGCTCAGCGCGCTGGACCAGCTGCCGGTGGGTGCCCGATGAACCGCGCGCGGACGGTGGCCGAGGCTGGGGAGGCTCCGGTCGAGGTGGAGGAGGCCGAGGCCGGCTCCCCCGCGAGTGTGGCCGGAAGCAACTCGGCCACTACCGAACCTGCTGCCGACTCACTCGCGACCGAGCCCGGCGCCGACGAAGCCGCGGCTGATGGCGAGGCCGACCGGGCATCCGAGGCCGCCGAGCCAGCCGTAGCCGAGCCCGCCGGGGCCGCTGAAGCGTCAGTCGAGCCCGAAGCCGCTTCCGCTGAAGCCGACGCCAACGCCGAGCCGGCCGAGGCCGAAGACGAATCCGAAGGCGAACCCGCAGCTCAACCCCCCAAGCCCCGCCCCGCCTGGCTTCGCCTGCCCGCTCTCCTCCTCGCCGCCGCCCTCGTGCTGGCCGGGGCCGGGGTCTGGTTCACCCTCGAAGCCCACTCCGCCTCGAGCAACCCCGCCGCCGACAACCTCGCGCTCACCGATGTCGGCCAGACCTCCGAGGTCACCTCTTCCGTCACCCTCGCGATGAACCGGATCTTCTCCTATTCCTACGACAAGACCGACGTCACCGAAAAGGCCGCCGCCGCCGTGCTGCGCGGGTCCGCCAAGGATTCCTACGACAAGCTCTTCGCCCAAGTGCGGCAGAAGGCTCCCGAGCAGAAACTCGTGCTCACTTCGCGCGTTTCCGCGATCGCCGTGCAAGAACTCCAGAATGGTCACGCGCGGTTACTCGTCTTTCTCGATCAATCAGCCGTCCGGGCTGACAACAATGCGACCGACAGCGCCGCCGCGCAGCTTTCCGTGACCGCGGAACGCGCCGGCGACGGCTGGGTCGTCACCGAGCTCGAACCCCGCTGAACAACGAACACTTCACCGTTTCCGGGAGCACCCGGAACGGACGGGAAACGCACAAGGAGGACAACCATGTCCGTGGCAACGCAGCTGAGGAGAATGGCCGTGCTCACCTCGACGGCGGCCGTCGTGCTGACCGGGGTCGTCGTGACCCCGGCCTCGGCCGACGTCATCCCGATCCCCGTGTCCTACAAGGTCACCGGCAGCACCACGGTGAAGAAGACCGGCAGCGCCATGGCGCTCGGCCCCGGCTCGCTCAAGGGCAACCTGCTCATCGACGACCAGACCGGCTCGGTCGGGCTCAGCGCGGACCTCGCGCTGCCGCCTTCCCAGGCCGACATCTCCCTGCTCTCGGGCATCTTCCGCATCAAGGCCAAGGTCAAGGTGACCCCGCTCGGCCCGGCCACCGGCACGATCGCCGACGGCAACCTCGTCACCAAGGCCAAGGCCAACATGGAGATCTACGACATCTGGGCCGGCCCGATCATCCCGATCATCCCGCTGCCGACCGTCCCCGGCAGCTGCAAGACCAAGACCCCGCTCGACCTCACGCTGTCCGCGCAGGACATCGACATCACCGCGCCGGCCATCCGGGTCACCGGCACCTACACGATCCCCGAGTTCAACAACTGCTTCATCGCCGACATCGCCCTCGGCGCCCTGATTTCGGGGCCGGGCAACACCATTTCGCTCGACCTGGCCAGCGACGCCACCCTGAAGTGACCGACGCGGGTGGCGGGCGCAGTGCCCGCCACCCGCGCGGTGTCAGCAAGGAGCGGACGGATCTTCCTTCAGCGCGAAGCTGTCGTTGTCCCCGGCCGAGACGGCGAACACCGGGCCGCACCAAGGGAAGTACGTCTCACCGACGAGGTTCGAGCCCCAGGTCACCACCGAACCGTCGGCCTTGAGGGCGACGTTGTGGTTGAACCCGGCGTCGATGCCCACGACGTCCGAAAGCGCTTCCGGCGGCACCTCGGTCTGGTGGAAGTTGTCGCGGCCCCAGGCGTAGACCTGACCGTCCTTCAGCGCCAGGCTGTGGAAGAACCCGGCGGACACCGCCGTGACCCCCGAAGAAAGCCCGGCCGGCACCGTCGTCTGCCCGTAGGTGTTGCTGCCCCAGGCCAGCACGCCACCGTTCTTGAGGACCAGGTTGTGGTCGCCCCCGGCGGAGATCGCGGTGACCCCCGACTGCGCGGTCGCCGGCACGTCGGTCCGCGACCCCCAGCTCACCACCAGCCCGCCCTGCTTCAGCGCCAGGCTGTGCATGTTGGACGCCGAGATCGCGACGACCCCGCTGGACACCGACGCCGGCAGGGTCGTCTGGCCGTACCAGTTGTTGCCCCAGGCCAGGACTTTGCCGTTCTTGAGGGCCAGCTCGTGCCCCCAGCCCGACGCGATCTGGCTGACCCCGGACGTCGCCGCGGCCGGGATCTGGTTGGCACCCCAGTTGTTCGCGCCCCACGCGAGGACCGCGCCGTCCTTCAGCGCCAGCGCGGTCGTGCTCCCCGCCGACACCGCGGTGACCCCGGTCAGCGCGTCCGGCGGCGGGATGGTGACGTCGTAGTCCGGCTTGCCCCAGGCGATCACGCCGCCGACGGTGGCCGCGGACGCCGGCTGGGGGAACACCGAGACGGCCATCGCGGCCGTCACCGCGAATGCGGCGCCCTTCAGTGATACCCGTCCACAACGGGAAGTACCCGGCACGGTAGCCTCATTTCTCCGGTTTTGTTATCCGGGATTGCTTCGGCAAGATCACAAATGGTAGACCGGTGCGCACGGCACTTCGCCGCGCCGGCCGTTCTTTGTCAAAATCCGCCAAATCCGATGTCGCACCTACGCCGTCGCGCACAAGAAATCGAGACGGCCCGAGACCGCCTCACCCGCGACGGTGCGAAGTCTTGTTCCTTACTGAACTGGCGAGTAGCCTCGATTCCGGCAGATGGACCTCCACCTCGCACGCCGATGAAATCGCGACCCGCCGCCCGGGGCAATGGGGACGGTGAACGCGATGGGGGCTCACGGCGGCGAGCAATCGATCAGCCAAAGCCGAGACTGAACTGAATCAAAGGAGATGACAGGTATGTCCCGACTCAGCAGGCTGTCCGCCGGTTTCGCCACCACCGCGACCGCCATCGGCGCCATCGCGGTGCTGACCGCGGGCACCGCGGCCGCCGCCACCACCACCTACACCGCCGGGGGCACGGCGGGCGTCACCTACAACTGCACCTTCCCCGGCATCTCGCCGCAGCCGGTCGCGATCACCGCGCACCTGGACGCGCCGGACGTCGTCCCGGCGAGCACCACCGTCACCCCGGCCAACGTCGGCGGCAGCGCCACGATCAGCTCGACGGTCCACTCGCTGCTGACCGCGGTCGGCTACGACGGCATCCGGGGCAAGGCGACGGTGCCGGTCACGGCGTCGGCGGGCACGCTGTCGCAGCCGTCGGCTTCCGGGCTGGACATCCCGGAAGTGATCTACCCGACCGGCGGGCCGATCACGGTGGTCATCTCGCAGGACGCGGGGTCCAGCATCCCGGACTGGACCGCGCCGGCCTCCGCGGGCAGCGCCACCCTGTCGCTGACGAGCGGGCTGTCGGCGAACCTGGAGTTCCACAAGAAGTCCACCGGCGCCTGGGCGCCGTGGACGATGAACTGCACCCTCAAGGTGACGAGCCCGGCGCAGAACACCTCGTTCAGCCCGAGCATCACCGTTTCCTGACCGGGTTTCCCGGTGCGGGCCGGTTTTCCCGGCCCGCACCGGGACGTCCTGTCCGTTCCGAACACACCCAGGGACCCTGATGCCACGTCGAGCCCGGCCTCGCACCCTCACCGTTTCCGCGCTGGCGGCCGTCGGCTTGCTCTCCGCGGTGAACGGCGCGCTGACCGGGGTCGGTTCGGCCGCTCCCGCGCCCGCGGTCCCGCCGGACACGGAGGCCACGGCGTCGGTTTCGGTGACCTGCCCGTTCGCCGACCCGCTCGGCGCGCGCAAGCTCACGGCCGAGACGGCGGCGACGCTGCCCTCGCAGGCGAAGACCGGGACGTCGGCCACGATCGGCGGGTTCTCGGCGAAGCTCACGCTCCCCCGCGACGTCGCGCTGTCCTTCCTGCCGGAAGGCGCCACCGCCGGGTCGCTGCGCGGCAGCGTGCACGTCGACCTGGCCGTGCACCAGGACGACCGCGCGGACAAGGTGCCGGTCGACCTGACCGTCCCGGCCACCCCGCTGCCGGACACCGGTGACCTCACGCTGACGGCCACCGGCACCGTGCCGGAGATCGCCTTGAACACCGTCGGCGCCGTCACGTTCGACGTCGCCGCGCCGACGCTGGCCCTCGAAGCCGTGCCGCCACCGGACACCGCGGCCACGCAGCCGGCGCCGCAGATCGCGTGCACCCTCGACCCCGACCAGCCGACCGTCCTGGGCAAGATCATGGTCCTGCCGAAGGTGGTGCCGGACGCGAAGCAGGAACAGCAGGCCGCGGCCGCCGACGCTCCCGGTCCCGGCGATCCGCCGACCGAAGACGAGTTCGCGGTGCCGCTGAGCCTGGTCACGATCATGACGAAGTCGACGGTCCGGAAGCTCGGCGCGACCGTCACCGCCGATCCTGCGTTCCTGTTCAACGGCCTGTTCATCCTCAACCTGGTGGACGGCACCTCGCGCGTCACCGGCTCGACGACGTTCAACCCGGCGACGACCACGTTCCTCGGCTTCGGGTTCGTCCCGGTGACCGCGACGGTCGAGTTCCTGCCGGTCGACTACCGGAACAGCAAGATCATCGAGGTCGCCGGCAAGATCACCGACCAGCCCGACGGCACGCACCTGGAGACGACGCTGCAGGTGATGGCCCGGCTGAGCAACGCGAAGGTCAACGGCGTCCCGCTCGACCTCGGCCCCGACTGCGTCACCCGGGAGACGGTGACCCTCACGCTGAGCGGCCCGTACGAAGCCTTCGGCGTCGGGCACATCCGGACCGACGAGAACACGGGGTTCAAGCTCCCCGAGTTCGTCGGGTGCGGCGACGGCGGCCAGGACCTGAGCCCGCTGCTCTCCGGGATGAGCTCGGGCGAGGGCAACCAGGCCTTCGTCGACACGTACAACCTGATCGTCTGCACCGACCCGGACTCCACCCAGTGCCCGCCCGGGTCCGACGGACCGCCCCCGGAGACCCCGGCGGCGAAGAAGGCGGTCAAGCACTCGAACTGAGGGGGACGCATGAGGATCGGACCGGCCATCGCGGCGGCGCTGCTCGTCACCGGCCTGGCAGTGGGCACCGCGCACGCCACGACCACGACGACCACCGGCACGCTGACCTACACCTGCACGTTCCCCGGGATCTCCCCGCCGTCGACCACGCTGACCGCCCAGCTGGCGGTCACCGATCCGCACCCCGGGCAGCCGTTCACGGTTTCCCCCTCGGCGCAGCACGTCTTCCCGATCGGCCTGACGGCGCTGCTGCGCGCGGCCGGCTACGACGCGGTGCGGGGGACCTTCGCCGTACCGTTCGCGGTGAAGAACGCGGGGCCGGCGGCCGGAACGATCAGCGGCGGCTTCCCGGAGACGCCCCTCGGCACGGGCGCGACCACGCTGCCGGTGACCGGCTCACCCCAGACGTTCACGGCGGGCGCGTCGGGCTCGGTCGGGTTCACGGTCGGCGTGAGCTTCACCGAAGGCCTCGAGGTCCACAAGACGTCCACCGGCGCGTGGACGCCTTGGGCGCTGACGTGCACGCTGCGGGTCACCAACCCGGTGCAGGACCGGGCTTTCCAGCCGAATGTCCCGATCACCTGAGCGGGCTTCGGCACCCGAACCTAATTGGACGTCCATTGTGGACGCGAAACCCCGGTGCGCGGTGAAGGCAGCAGCTCGCTGACCGGGTACCGCAGCGGCAACGGCGCCGCACCCGCGCGCAATGCCAGCTCCATCTCGAAGCGCGCCGCCGGGTCGCGGAGCTTCTCGCCGAACGTCGCCTGGAGCTGTCTCATGCGGTAGCGGACCGTCTGGGGGTGGACGCCCAGGCGCTCCGCGATCTCCACCACGTTGCCCTGGCTGTCGAGCCAGGCCCGCAGCGTCTCCAGCAGCCGCTCCTGCTGCTTGCCCGTCATGTCCGCCAGCGGGGCGAACAGGCGGTGCCGCAGCGTGCCGACCAGGCCCGTGTCCGAGTTGACCAGCAGCGTCGCCAGGTGCTCCTCCGCGCGCAGCACCGGGCGGGGCACCAGCACCCCGCGCTCGGCCAGGTGGAGGGCGTTGCGGGCCCAGCGCAGGGAGTCCGCCACCGACGCGAGCGGGACGCACGGGCCGATCGAGAGCCGGCAGTCCGGCAGGGCCACCTGCAGCGTCGCCAGCCGGGCGCCGCCGAGCTCGCCCGGGACCACCAGCTTCGGGTCGGGGGTGTCGAGCTCGGCGAGGATGTCCGCGTCCAGCCCGGCGTGCCGGCGGGCCGGGGCGACGCCGTCGGCCGGGCAGACCGCCACCGGCGTCGCGTCGGTGGGCACCGGCCAGCCGATCAGCTGGGCCAGCTCGGCGATCGCCTTGGGGGACGCGGGCGGCGTCTCCAGGATCAGGTGCAGCAGCTTGCGGCGCCACGTGTCGAGCGCTCCCGCCGTGCGCGCCTTCGCCTCCAGGTAGCCGTCGAGCGCGACGGAGGCGAGCTCGTCCATGAACGCCAGCATCGCGTCGGCCAGCTGGGACATCACCGCCGACGAAAGCCCGCTTCGCCGCCCCACGCGCATGATGCGCCGCCACGACACGCGCGCGCCGACGCGGTACGCCGACTGCAGCGTGTCGAGGCTGCGGCCTTCGCGCATTTCGTTCTGCCCCAAGCGGTGGTGCACCTCGTGGGACTGCTCTTTGGACACCGTCGGGTCGGCGATCTGCGCGACGAACAGCGTGATCGCGTACTCGACGCCGGCGCGGATCGACTTGCCGTACGGCCCGTCGAGCGGGCGGGCGTAGGCGGGGATGGTCGCGCGGATCTCGTCGACGATCTCGGCCGCGAGGCTGGCCAGCTCGGGACGCAGGATGTCGGCGAGCTTGCGGGGTAGTGCGGCGGGCGGCGGCGCAGCGTGATCGAGTCCGCGCTCCACCGACATCGCAGCTCCTTCGCTCCGCCCCGCGACCCCGGCACGCGAGCACCGGGCACCCAGCCTGGTGCGGGGTGACACCGGACACATCGAAAAAGTAGTCCCGAACGTGTCACACCTTCGAAGGGAAACCGATTTCTTGTCATCTTCGTGACAAGTTCACAGGGCCGGGCTGCGATTCGCTGACAAGTACCCCGCCGACTGCTCACGATTGTACGTACGAACGGGCGAACCCCGAAGCCGTCTCGCACGCCGCGCCGAACGCTTGTATCGTGTGGTTGATACAAGCGAGGAGGTCCGGATATGCCGTGGGACAACGTGCTGGCGGTCGCGCTCTTCGGCGGGCTGATCGGCCTGGCGATCCTGATCGTGCTCTGGCCGGGCGAGAAGCACGGAAAGCGCCTTCTCGAACGCTGGGGCGTCCCGGACCCGGACGCCGGCGAGGTGGCGCTCGCCGTCCGGTACCTGAAGCGGCGCCGGCTCTGGTACCCGTGGCTCTACCTGGCGATCCCGCCCGTGCTCGGCGACACCGGGCCGGGCACGATCATCACGACGCTGCTGGTCGGCGGCCTGATCGCGGAGCTGTTCGCCCAGCGGCCGTCGCGCACTCCGCGTCGCGAGGCCGTCCTGGCCCCGCGGACGCTGGCCGACGTCGTCCCCGTCTGGGCGCTGGTGCTCAGCGTGCTGGCGTCGGCGGGCGCGATCGTGCGCCTGGCCTGGACCGCGCAGTGGACGCTGCTGGCGGCCGCGGCGGGCACCACGGTCGTCTGCTGGGCGATCACGGCGCTGGCGGTGCGCCGGCCGGCGGTCAGCGAGCCGCGGGTCGACCTGGCCCTGCGCCGCCGCAGCGGGCGCGTCGCGATCGGGCTGGGCATCGCCGCCTGCGCGGCGATCGGCTGGCCGGGCGGGGACCTCGGGTCGCTGCTGGCGGTCGTCGCCGGGCTGGCCGCGTTCCTGGCGGTGACCGCCCCGGTGAAACGGCAGCCGGCCCGGACGTGAAGATCGTCGTCGACACCGAAAACGGCCTGGCGCCCTGGCGGCAGGTGCACGACCAGATCGTCCGCGCGGTGACGGCGGGGGCGCTCCCGGACGGGACGCGCCTGCCGCCGATCCGCCAGCTGGCCCGTGACTTGGGACTGGCGTCCGGAACGGTGGCCCGCGCGTACCGCGAGCTGGAGACGGCGGGCTGGGTGGTGACGGCCCGCGCGCGCGGCACGGTGGTCACGGTTCCCAAGGACCGCCCGGACCCGACGGCTCTGCTCCTCACCGCGGCGATCGAGTACGCGTCACGGGCGCGCGACCTCGGCGCGGACGTCGAGGCGGCGGCGACCGCGCTCCGAGCCGCCTACGAAGCCGGTTAGCCGGGGGCGAGCAGACGGCCGATCGCGGCCAGGACCGGCTCCAGCACCTCGACCTCGCGCGAAGTCCCCACGCACTCCGTGATCCCCGCGCCCACGACCTCGTACGCCGTGAGGGCATCGAGCGCGCTCACCAGCTGCGGAATGGTCCAGCCGGCCGGCTCCGGGTAGTTGAGGCCCGCGAACTCCGCCGGGTCCAGCACGTCCAGGTCCACGTGGACGTACAGCTTCTCCACGCCCACCAGTGCATCCACCGACGTGACCGCCAGCCCCCGCGCAACCGCCGCCCGCTCCTCCGGGTCGAACACCCGCGTCCCGAGCAGGGCCACCTGGCCCGGCGTCAGAGCCGGGTCCGCCGCGAACTCCGGGTCGCCCTCGCCGAACAGCGACCGCAGCACCATCCCGTGGAACGCGCCCGAGGGCGAGGTCGAAGCCGTGTTCAGGTCGGCGTGCGCGTCGAACCACGCGACGCCCAGGCCGGGGCCGTACCGGAACCGCGCGACGCCGATCGGGACCAGCTCGACCCCGCAGTCGCCGCCGATCGTCAGGACCGGGCCGCCCGGGGCCTCCAGCGCCGCCAGCTGGGCCGCGCGGTTCGGGCCCGTCAGCACCGCACGGGACGCGATCCCGCGGTCCACTTCGGACACTTCCCGCGACTGCCGGACGTGGTGGACGGGCCGGCCGAGCACGTGCCCGGCCAGCTCCGCGAGCGCCAGGCAGCCGTCCGGCAGCTCCGCCGCCCGCGGTCCCACCGCGCCCTGGCGCTGCGGGACCGCGTTGACCAGCGTCACTCCAGCACCAGCAGGAGGTCACCGCCCTCGACCTGCTGGACGGAGTTGATCGCCAGCCGGCCGACCTTGCCCCCTGCGGACGCGGTGATCGACGCCTCCATCTTCATGGCCTCGATCGTCGCGACCGTCGCGCCGGCCTCGACCGTGTCGCCTTCCGAGACCTGCAGCGTCACCACGCCGGCGAACGGCGCCGCGACCTGCTTCGGGTTGCCCTTCTCCGCCTTCTCGGTCGCCGGGATGTCCGAGGCGATCGAGCGGTCGCGGATCTGGATGGGCCGCAGCTGGCCGTTGAGCGTCGACATCACCGTGCGGACGCCGCGTTCGTCGGCCTCGCCGATCGCCTCCAGCTCGATGAGCAGCCGCACGCCCGGCTCGAGGTCGACCGCGTACTCCTCCCCCGGCCGCAGCCCGTAGAAGAAGTCCTTGCTGGGCAGCACGGACGTGTCGCCGTAGGCCTCGCGGTGCGTTTCGAACTCCTTGGTGGGAGCCGGGAACAGCAGCCGGTTGAGCGTCCGGCGCGGGTGCTCGGCCAGCGCCGAACGGTCCTCTTCGGACAGTTCCGCCACCGGCTTGGCCGCCGCCCGGCCTTCGAGGGCCTTGGTGCGGAACGGCTCCGGCCAGCCGCCCGGCGGGTCGCCGAGCTCGCCGCGCAGGAAGCCGATCACCGAGTCGGGGATGTCGAACTTGTTCGGCTCCGCCTCGAAGTCGGCCGGCGAGACGCCCGCGCCGACCAGGTGCAGCGCGAGGTCGCCGACGACCTTCGACGACGGCGTCACCTTCACCAGGTGGCCGAGGATCTTGTCCGCCGCCGCGTACATCGCCTCGATGTCCTCGAACCGGTCGCCCAAGCCCAGCGCGATGGCCTGCGTGCGCAGGTTCGACAGCTGGCCGCCGGGGATCTCGTGGTGGTAGACGCGCCCGGTCGGCGAGGCCAGCCCGGCCTCGAACGGCGCGTAGATCTTGCGCACGCTCTCCCAGTACGGCTCCAGCTCGCCGATCGCGTCCAGGCTCAGCCCGGTCGTGCGGTCGGAGTGGTCGGTGGCCGCCACGATCGACGAGAGCGACGGCTGCGACGTCGTGCCCGCCATCGACGACACCGCGCCGTCGACGGCGTCCGCGCCCGCGTTGATCCCCGCGAGGTAGGTGGCCAGCTGGCCGCCCGCGGTGTCGTGGGTGTGGATGTGCACCGGCAGGTCGAACTCCTTGCGCAGCGCGGTGACCAGCTTGGTCGCCGCGGGCGCGCGCAGCAGCCCGGCCATGTCCTTGATCGCCAGGACGTGCGCGCCGGCGCCGACGATCTGCTCGGCCAGCTTGAGGTAGTAGTCGAGCGTGTAGAGCTTCTCGCCCGGGTCCGACAGGTCCGAGGTGTAGCAGAGCGCCACCTCGGCGACGGCGGAGCCGGTCTCGCGTACGGCTTCGATGGCCGGGCGCATCTGCTCGACGTCGTTGAGCGCGTCGAAGATCCGGAAGATGTCGATGCCGGTCTTCGTCGCCTCCTGAACGAAGGCGTGGGTCACCTCGGTCGGGTACGGCGTGTACCCGACGGTGTTGCGCCCGCGCAGCAGCATCTGCAGGCAGATGTTGGGGACGGCCTCGCGCAGCGCGGCGAGGCGCTCCCACGGGTCCTCGGCGAGGAACCGCAGCGCGACGTCGTAGGTCGCGCCGCCCCAGCACTCCAGCGACAGCAGCTGCGGCAGGGTGTTCGCGACGACCGGCGCCACCGCGAGGAGGTCCTTCGTCCGGACGCGGGTGGCGAGCAGCGACTGGTGCGCGTCGCGGAACGTCGTGTCCGTGACGCCGATGTGCGGCGACTTCCGCAGCCACTCCGCGAACCCGACCGGGCCGAGCTCGACGAGCTTCTGCTTCGAGCCGTCGGCCGGCTGGGCGTCCTTCGGGAGCTTCGGCAGCTTCAGCGTGGCGTCCGGGGTCTTCGGGCGCTCGCCGTGCGGCTTGTTGACCGTCTGGTCGGCGAGGTAGGTCAGCAGGCGCGTGCCGCGGTCGGCGGACTGCCTCGCGGTGAGCAGCTGCGGGCGCTCCTCGATGAACGACGTCGTGACGCGGCCGGCGCGGAAGTCGTCGTCGTCGAGAACCGCCTGCAGGAACGGGATGTTCGTCGCGACGCCGCGGATCCGGAACTCGGCGACGGCGCGGCGCGCGCGGCCGACGGCGGTCTTGAAGTCGCGGCCGCGGCAGGTGAGCTTCACCAGCAGCGAGTCGAAGTGGGCGCTGATCTCGGTGCCGGAGAAGGCGGTGCCGCCGTCGAGCCGGATGCCGGAGCCGCCCGGCGAGCGGTAGGCGGAGATCATCCCGGTGTCCGGGCGGAAGCCGTTGGCCGGGTCCTCGGTGGTGATGCGGCACTGCAGGGCGAAGCCGCGCAGGTAGATCTTGTCCTGCGACAGGCCCAGGTCGTCCAGGGTTTCGCCGGAGGCGATCCGCAGCTGCGACTGCACGAGGTCGACGTCGGTGACCTCTTCGGTGACCGTGTGCTCGACCTGGATGCGCGGGTTCATCTCGATGAAGACGTGCTTGCCCTGCTTGTCGAGCAGGAACTCGACGGTGCCGGCGTTGCGGTAGCCGATCTGCTTCGCGAACTTGACGGCGTCCGCGCAGATCCGGTCGCGCAGCTCGGGATCGAGGTTCGGCGCCGGGGCGAGCTCGACGACCTTCTGGTGGCGCCGCTGCACGGAGCAGTCGCGCTCGAAGAGGTGGATGACGTTGCCCGCGCCGTCGGCGAGGATCTGCACCTCGATGTGCCGCGGCTCGACGACGGCCTTCTCGAGGAAGACGGTCGGGTCGCCGAAGGCGGACTCGGCCTCGCGCGCGGCGGCCTCGATGGACTCGCGCAGCTGGGCCGGATCCTGGACCCGGCGCATCCCGCGTCCGCCACCACCGGCGACGGCCTTGACGAAGACGGGGAAGCCCAGCTCGTCGGCGGCCGCGACCAGCGCGTCGACGTCACTGGAGGGCTCGGACGACCCGAGCACCGGCACGCCGGCCTCGCGAGCGGCCTTGACCGCGCGGGCCTTGTTGCCGGTGAGCTCGAGGATGTCGGCGCTCGGCCCGACGAAGGTGATGCCCGCTTCTTCACACGCACGCGCGAGGTCGGGGTTCTCGGAGAGGAAGCCGTAGCCGGGGTAGACGGCATCGGCCCCCGCCTTCTTCGCGGCGGCGACGATCTCGTCGACCGAGAGGTAGGCCCGCACGGGGTGACCGGGCTCGCCGATCTCGTACGCCTCATCGGCCTTCAGCCGGTGCAGCGAGTTGCGGTCCTCGTGCGGAAACACGGCGACGGTCCCCGCGCCCAGTTCGTAGCCGGCGCGGAACGCTCGGATCGCGATCTCCCCGCGGTTGGCCACCAGCACCTTGCGGAACATGCCCGGTCCTTCCCGGTTGGATCGGTAAGTCAACGCACGTTACCCGGTTCTTCCCGCTCTGCGGGAGCGGTGTCCCGGGTGATGGACGTCATGCGGACCAGGGGATTCGTCCGGTCCGCGGCTGGGCAGCTTGTCAGGATCCCGGCGCGGCGTAAAGCAGCCGGTTCGCCGTGCCGTCCGGGACCCCCTTGAGCGCGTCCGGCGTCGCCGCCTGAACAAGCGCTTGGTCCACCTGGTCGGGCGCCGCTTCCGGGTGCTGGGCGCGGTAGAGCGCCGCCGCTCCCGCCGCGAAGGCCGCCGCCATCGACGTGCCCGATTCCGCGCCCGCGCCCGTGCCGCCCGCGGTCGGGGACGGGACCTCCACCCCCGGCGCGTACAGGTCGACATCCTCGCCGAAGTTCGATGCCTTGTCCGGGTGGTCCTGGGCGTCCGTCGCGCCGACGGTCAGCGCTTCGGTCACCCGGCCCGGGGAGAACCCGCTCGCGTCGGCCGTCTCGCTGCCCGCCGGGACCGCGACCGGGACCACCGCCGCCAGCCGCTTGACCGCCGCGTCGAGCCCGTCGTTCGGGACGCCGCCGATACCCAAGACCGCGACCGCCGGCTGCTGGGCGTTCTGCGCGACCCAGTCGATGCCCGCGATGATCTGGTCGGTCGCGCCGCCGCCGTCCTTGTCGAGCACCCGCACCGGCACGATCTGCGCGCCCTTCGCGACGCCGTACGCCTTGCCCGCGGCGATCCCGGCGAGGCGCGTGCCGTGGCCGTTGGTGTCGGACGTGTCGGAGCCGCCGTTCAGGAAGTCCCGCCCGGGCGCGACGCGGCCCTCGAAGTCCGGGTGCTTCGCGTCGACGCCGCTGTCGATCACGTAGATGGTGACGCCCGAGGCGTCGCTCGCGTAGTGGTAGGCGTGGTCGAGCCCGGCGCGCTGGTCGATCCGGTCGAGCCCCCAGCTGGGCGGATCCGGCTGCACCCCACCGGCGGCGACCGCCGGCGTCTGTCCGGCGAACACGATGGCCACGGCGGCGAGCAGCATCCTCATGATCGTCGTGGTACCCCGGCGGTGCCCGGGCGACAACTCAGGACTGTCGCTCGATCGGCTGATTCCGCAGCTTGACGCCCCAGACGACGGCGAGCACCAGCAGCCCGGCGAGCCCCGCCCCGGCGAGGATTTCACCGGCGAGAGTCAGCGAAGTGTTTTCGCGGAGGGTCGAATACGTGGGGCCCAGCACGCCCGCCAGCCCCGCGGTCCCGGCGCCCAGCACGGCACACGCGACCACCGGCGGGCGCAGGGCCGCCACGGTGACCACCAGCACGAGGACCAGGAGCGGGCCGAGGGTGAAGTAGGCCGTGGCCCGGCCGGCTTCGCTCGGATCGAGGTAGTCCAGCTCGGACAGCTGGGCGATCCACCCGGCCGAGACCACCCCGGCGAGGGCGATCGCCACCCAGGGCTGCCATCCCCGCACCCAGCCGGCGCCGAAGGCGAGGCCCGGACTGCGGTGCAGCGCCACGAGCGCGAGCACCGCGGCCATCACCACCGCGGCGTGGGCGATCAGTTCGAAGACGAAACCCGCGTTGAGGCTGGTCTCCGAATCGCCCGAGCCGAGGGTGATCCCTTCGCCGATGAAGCGCAGCAGCCCGAAGAGCGCCGCGAAGCCGGCGCCCACCAGGATGGCCGGGCCGGTTCGCTGCCTGGTTCGCGGCGCCAGGGCCAGGACGCCGCCGACCAGCGCGCAGACCGCGACCAAGACGACGTAGAACGGCATCCCGGGCCGGTACTGGCCGAGGGTGTACTCGTCGTAGCGGTAGTTCAGGCCGAGCCCGAGCAGGGCGAAGACGACACCGGCGATCGCCGTGACACCGGCGGTGCCGGCCACCGGATCCGCCGCCGCCACGGGGTCAGGCTCGACGGGTCCGGCCGGTCGCGGCTCCTCGGCGACCGGCTCTGGCTCTGGCGTGGCGGCCACCGCAGCTCGCGGCTCCGGCTCTTCGGCGACCGGCTCCGGCTCCGGCTCCGGCTCGACCTCCGCCGCGGCGACCGGCTCCGGCTCGACCAGCGGCTCAGGTGCGGCGGCCGCCGCTGCCCGCGACTCCGGCACTTCGGCGACCGGCTCCGGCTCGACCTCCGCGGCGACCGGCGCCGGCTTGACTTCCGCGACCGGCTCCGGCTCCGTCTCGATCTCCACCGCCACCACGACGTCCCCGGTCGGCCCGGTCACCACGACCTTCCCGCGTCGCGTTCCGGTCTCCCCCGCCGTCACCGACAGCTCCGCGCCGCCCGCGACCTCGACCACCCGGATCCACGCGTGCGACGCCTCGAAACGCACCTCCCGCGCCACCGGTGGCCCCACCACCCGCAGCGCCGCCGACGCATGCGAACCAGCGACCGCCGACAACCGCACCGACGGCACGTCCACCCGCACCACCGCGAACCCCAGTGCGTCCGAGGCCGCCGCCGCGACGTGCTGGATGTCGGTAGCCGCCATGGACTTCAGCGCTTCGAACGCGCCCATCGCCACCGGCAGGTTGTCGCTCGCCAGACGCCTGCGCAGCTCCGCCACCGCGCCCAGGCGCGTGAACGGGTTCTCCGCCCCGATCGCGCCCGCCAGGTCGGCCGGGATCGGGGACGGCTTGATCCGGCGGCGTCTGCTCTTCGCCAGGTACAGCTCGCCCTGCATCTCGATGTCGCGGCTCGGGGTCTGCTTCGGGTTGCGCTCGCGGACGCGGTCGAACAGGTACTCGTACAGCTCCCCCAGCGCGATCCAGCCGTCCTCGTCGCGGTCGGCCTCGCCCGTGCGCAGGCCCTCCACCAGCGCCGACGTGAACACCGACGGCTGTGCGGGCTGTCCCTCGGCCAGCCGTGCGCCCTCGAAGGCGTACTCGATCGAGTTCGACGCCGTGATGACCGCGCGGCCGCGGCCGCCGCGGAAGCTGTCGAGCACGTTCGCGTCGCCCGACGCGCGCACCGCCACGCCCTGCCCGAACGCGCCGCCGTAACAACAGTCCAGCAGCAGGACGACGCTGCGCGAGCGGCTCTGCCGCAGGCACTGCTGCACGAACTGCGCGGGCACGGCCGTCGACCGGAGCCGGTCGGGCCGGGTGTTGCGCGCGGCGAAGTACAGCCCGCCCGAGTCGTCCTTCAAGCCATGACAGGAGAAGTGCATCAGCAGGACATCATCGGGACGGCCCTCGGCGCACAGGTCCTCGATCTCGGCCTGCACGACGTGCGCGGTCTCGTTGCGGACCACCCGGACCTCGAAGTCGCTGATCGCCCGGTCGGACAGCACCTCGACGAGGGCGTCCGCGTCCGCCGCGGGGGAGCCCAGCTGCTGCAGCCCCGCGTTGTCGTACTCGCCGTTGGCGACGATCAGCGCCCGCCTCCGCCCGGCCATACCGGTAGGAAACGCCCACGAACCCACTACGGCAATCAGCCGAACGGGCACACCTGTCCGGTTCAGGCCCGGAAAATCGTTTCCTGCCCCTTCAGGCAGACGACCGCGTCGAAGGCGGCCGCGACGTCCACCGACACCGACATGTGCGCGTGCCGGATGCCGGCAGCCTCGGGCCGCGCGACCACGCACGGCGCCTGAGAAGCCAGCGCCGCCTCCACACTGCCTTCCGCGGGCGCGTCGAGAGCCTGCTCGTACATCCGGAAACCGAGCCGCGCGTCCGAGTCGGGCGCGAGGCCGGCCGTCGTCCCCGAGACCGCGGTCAAAGCGAGCGCGAAGTACTTGTCCCCCAGCTCCGCGGCCAGGTGCGTGCCCGCCGACGGTGCCGTCATGCCCGGCATCGGCGAGAACGGCACGCGCTGGAGGTGTCCGTTGTGGAGCATCAGCACGATCTTCTCACCCGGAAACCGCCGGCGCAGCAACCGGACAGTGGCCGCCATGTACGTGTCCCGCGACGAACTCTGCGGCTCCGGCGCCTGCCCGGCCATCAGCGCGTCCAGCTCACGCAGGTACAGGTCGATCCGCAACGCGCCCTCGGCGTCGTGCGCGGCTTCGGGTGCCAGCGACTCGACGTGTCCTTTGAGGACGGTCAGCGCCGTGGTGGCCGCGTCCCGCGCCTCGACGCTCATCTCCTTGTACCGTCCGGGCGCGACCGCACTGCTCACCGACGCGTACGGCTCACAGGCCGCCATCGCCGTGTCCACAAGGGACACATTGGCGGGATCCACCCGCGACAGGACTTCGCGGACCGCCTTCAGCGACGGCACCGGCGAACCCGCGGAGCTCGGGACGTCCAGACCGGCGAACCGGACGCCGCGGCCACGCAGCCAGGTCAGCATCGAGTGCACTTCGGCCGAGTCGCCCAGGCCGAACGTGAAGCCGTCCCGCGCGATGTCGGCCACCTCACCCGGGCCGCCGGACAGCCACGCGTCGACGAGCCGCCCTTCGGGGTACCCACCCTCGAAGCCGAGGACGGTGAACCCGCACTCGGTGACGAGGTGCCGCAGGAGCTGGTCGCGCAGCACGCCGAACTCGCGGATGTGATGGTTGTTTTCGCCGATGGCGACGACTTCGGCGGCGCCGATCAGCTCGGCGATCTCGGTGACGGCGACGGGTCCTGGCATACTGGGCACACTAACGCAACAGGAGTAGCAGTTGGCAACCGAGATTTCCGGGACCAAGCGACCGGGCGGCCGCACCGAGCGGACCCGCCTCGCCGCGCTGAACGCCACCCTCGAGCTGCTCGGCGAACGCGGGTACGCCGAACTGACCGTCGAGGCGGTCGCCGAGCGCTCCGGCGTGCACAAGACGACGTTGTACCGCCGGTGGGAGTCCGCTGAAGGCCTGGTCGCGGCGGCCCTGCTGATGGGGACCGAGCAGGAGTGGACGCCCCCGGACACCGGGTCCCTGGAAGGCGACCTGCACGGGATCAACCTCGAGCTGGTCCACTACTTCACCTCGCCGGGCGAGCGCGAGCTGCCAACGGCGTCGATCTCGGCCGCCTTCCTCTCGACCCGCGCGGCCGACGCCCTGCAGGAGTTCTACGTCGACCGCCACGCGCGCTCGGCAGTGGTCGTCGACAGGGCCGTTGAACGCGGCGAGGTCCCGCCCGGCACGGACGCCGTCGAGGTGGTGCGGGTCGCGTGCGGGCCGATCTTCTACCGCCTGTTCGTCTCCCGCGAAGGCGTCACACCGCGGGACGCCGGAGTCGCGGCCGCGGCGGCGGCAGCGGCAGCGGCAGCCGGGGTGTTCACGACAGCTGAAGCCGGAACCGCGTCTCCTCCAGCGTGACGCGGCCTTCGTCGATCGTCTCGGTCTGGGTGGCGCCGTCGTCCACCCAGCCCTGCCGGACGTAGAAGGCCTTCGCGCGTTCGTTCGTCGAGAGCACCCACAGCACGGCACTGTCGCCGGACAGTCCTTCGACGACCCGGTCGTGGAGCGCCCGGCCGAGGCCGCGGCCCCAGAACCGCGGCAGCAGGTACAGCGCGTAGAGCTGTTCGTCGCCGAACGCGGCGAACCCCGCGATGACGCCGTCCTCCTCGGCGACCAGCACCCGGCCGGCGCCCTCGCCGATCTGCCGTGCCCACGACGCCGCGCGCGGCTCGACCGTAAGGCGCGCGAGGAAGTCCTCCGGGATGAGGCCCGCGTAAGCCGCCTGCCACGACGCCACGTGGACCTCGCCGATCCCCTGTGCGTCGGCCACCGTCGCGTCGCGAATGCTCAACTCTTCTCCAGGTACTCCGCGCGGTCGACGTCGACGACGTCGGCGACCATCTGCGCCAGGCCGTGGTACTTCTTCAGGTCCGGGTCCTTCTCGACGATCTCCTGCGCGCTCTCCCTCGACGCGGCGATCACGTCTTCGTCCCGCAGCAGCGACAGCAGCTTCAGCCCGGACCGCTTCCCGGACTGCGCGGCACCGAGGATGTCGCCCTCGCGGCGCAGCTCCAGGTCGAGGCGCGACAGCTCGAAGCCGTCGGTCGTCGACTCGACCGCGGCCAGCCGCTCGCGCGTCGCCGTGCCGTCGAGGGCCTCGGTGACCAGCAGGCAGACCCCCGGCACGCTGCCCCGGCCGACGCGGCCGCGCAGCTGGTGCAGCTGGCTGACGCCGAAGCGGTCGGCGTCCATGATCACCATCGCGGTCGCGTTCGGGACGTTGACGCCGACCTCGATCACCGTGGTCGCCACGAGGACGTCGAGCTTCGCCGCCGAGAACGCGCGCATCACGGCGTCCTTCTCATCGGGCGGCATCCGGCCGTGCAGCACGCCGATCTTCAGCCCCTGAAGCGCGCCATGCTCCAGTTCCGGCGCGACTTCGAGGACCGCGAGCGGCGGCCGCTTGTCGCTCTTGTCCGACGGCGGCTCGTCGCCGATCCGCGGGCACACGACGTACCCCTGGTGTCCCTTGCCGACCTCTTCGCGGACGCGCTGCCAGATCCGGTCGAACCAGGCCGGTTTCTCCGCCACCGGCACCACGGTGGTCTTGATCGGCGACCGCCCGACCGGCATCTCGCGCAGCGCGGAGACCTCGAGGTCGCCGTACACGGTCATCGCGACGGTGCGCGGGATCGGCGTCGCGGTCATGACGAGGACGTGCGGGCTGGTGTCGCCGGCACCGCGGGTGCGCAGCGCGTCCCGCTGCTCGACGCCGAAGCGGTGCTGCTCGTCGACGACGGCGAGGCCGAGGTCGGCGAACTCGACGTGGTCCTGGATCAGCGCGTGCGTGCCGACGACGATGCCCGCTTCGCCGCTGACGATCTCCAGCAGCGCCTTCTTGCGGTCCTTCGCGCCCATCGACCCGGTGAGCAGCGTCACGCGGGTGGCGTTCTCCGCCGCGCCCAGCTCGCCGGCCTGGCCGAGGTCGCCGAGCATCTCGCGCAGCGACCGCGCGTGCTGGGCGGCCAGAACCTCGGTCGGCGCGAGCATCGCGGTCTGCCGCCCGTTGTCGACGACCTGCAGCATGGCCCGCAGCGCGACGATCGTCTTGCCGGAGCCGACCTCGCCCTGCAGCAGCCGGTTCATCGGGTGCTCGGAGGCGAGGTCCGCGGCGATCTCGTCGCCGATCGCCTGCTGGCCCGCGGTCAGGTCGAACGGCAGCCGCTTGTCGAAGGCGTCCATCAGGCCCCCGCTGACGTGCGGGTTCGCCTTCGCCGGCCGCGAGATGGCCGAGTGGCGCCGCTGCGCGAAGATCAGCTGGACGGCCATGGCTTCGTCCCACTTCAGCCGCTTCTTCGACGCCTCCAGGTGCGCCCAGTTGGCCGGGCGATGGATGCCGTGCAGCGCGGTGTCGAGGTCGGACAGCTTGTGCAGCCGCCGCAGCTCGGCCGGCATCGGGTCGTCGTCGACCTCGAGGACGTCGAGGACCTGGCGCACGCACTTCGCGATCGACCACGTCGGCATGCCCTGCGCCGCCGGGTAGACCGGGATGATCGCGGCGAGGAAGTCGTCCATCGCCGCGGCTTCGTTTTCGGCGTCGAACAGCTCGTACTCGGGGTTGGTCAGCTGCAGCGTGTCGCGGAAGGCGGACACCTTGCCGGCGAACAGGCCGGTCTTGCCGGGGACGAGGTCCTTCTCGCGCCAGGCCTGGTTGAAGAAGGCGCAGGTGAGCCGGCGTTTCCCGTCGGTGATCACCATGTCGAGGATGGTCCCGTTGCGGGACTTCATCCGCCGCTTGCTCACCTTTTCCACGCGCGCCAGCACGGTGGCGTGCTCGCCGAGCTCGAGGCCGGCGATGTCGGTGAGCTCGCCGCGCTCGGCGTAGCGGCGCGGGTAGTGGCGCAGCAGGTCGCTGACCGTCTCGATGTCCAACGCCGTGGCGAGCGCCTTCGCCGTCTTGGCGCCCAGGAGCAGCGGCAGCTTGTCGCGCAGTCCGGCCATCGGCTATTCGACTCCCATCAGCAGCACGGCTTCCGCCTGGCCGCTGGCGTAGCTGGTCAGCTCCACCTCCGGGTGCTCGACCCGCAGCTGCTCCGCGAGCTCCTCGACGACCCCGGGCGGGGCGGCGGCCCCGCTCAGCACCGTCACCAGCTCGCCGCCGAGCGCCAGCATCCGGTTGAGCACGTTCATCGCGGCCGCGACCAGGTTCGTCTCCGACGCCGGTGCCGGCTCGATCAGCACCACCTCGTCGTCGACCAGGCCGACCACGTCGCCGGACTGGGCCCGGCCCACCCAGGTTAGCGACTCCTCGCGCGCGATCCGCAGTTCGCCACGCCTGGTCGCGGCGGCCGCTTCGGCCATCGCGACGACGTCGTCGTTGGTGCGGCGCCCGGCGTCGTGCACGGCGAGGGCGGCCAGGACCTGCACCGGCGAGACGCACGGGATGACCACGACGTCCCGGTCGCCCGCCATCGCGTGCCCGGCCGCGGTGTCGACCGCCGCGGTGAGCGCGACGCTGCCCGGCAGCACCGTGACGTGCCGCCCCGCGGCCTCGTTGAGCAGGCCGATCACGTCCTCGATGCTGGGGGTTTCCCCTTCGGCGACGGCCAGCACCGGGATGCTCTCGGCGCGCAGCAGCTCGGCCAGCTCACCACCGTGCACGACGGCGACGACGGTGCGGTCGATCCCGCCGCCCGGCTCGATCGGCGTGGGCGTGAGCAGCGGCTCGACCCGGATCTTGCGCGGGCGGCCCAGGGCGAGCCCGGCCTCGATGGCGGCGCCGATGTCGGCGCAGTGGACGTGCACGGCGTGGCTGCCCGAGCCGTCGCCGGCCACGGTGACGCTGTCGCCGAGGCCGCTCAGCTCCTTGCGCAGGGTCGGCAAGCTCAGCTCGTCGACGCCGTCGAGGAGGTACATGACCTCCCAGGCGTAGGCCTCGGCCTGCGGGATCGCGTGCACCTCGAGGGGGTGCTCCTGCTGCAGCGGGACGCCGGTGAGCACGCCGACCAGCGCGTCGAGCACGGCGACGAGCCCGCGGGCGCCCGCGTCGACGACGCCGGCCCTGGCCAGCGCGGGCAGCTGCAGGGGCGTCTTCTCGAGAGCGTGCGCGGCTTCCTTCGCGGCCTTCTGCGCGACTTCGCCGAGCGAGAGCGTGTCGCCGCGCACAGCGAGGGCGACGGCGTGCAGGACGGTGAGGATGGTCCCGGCGACCGGGCGGCTGACCGCGCCGGTGGCGACTTCGTCGGCGTGCCCGAGCGCCGTGGCCAGCCACTCGCCGTCGAGCTCTCCCCGGGCGCTGTCGGCCAGCCCGCGCACGACCTGGGAGAGGATCACGCCGGAGTTGCCCTTGGCCGAAGCGACGGCGCCGCGCGCGAGGATCTTCAGCGCTTCGGCGGCGTCTTCCGGTTGCGCGGCTTCGAGTTCCTTCGCCGCGCCGGTCATCGTGAAGAGCATGTTGGAGCCGGTGTCGGAGTCGGCGACGGGGTAGACGTTGATCTCGTCGATGGCCGGCCGCAGGCTCGCGAGACTGCGCACGCAGCCCGTCGCCCAGGCCGACACCGCAGCCACGTCCAGCACCCGCACCCCGTAACCTCCTACCCGGTCCCGGGCAGCGTATCGACCCGGTGCTCGGGGCCTCGACCGCAGTAGTTACTATGGTCGAGTTGCCCAGTGCATCTGGGCTCATTTCTATGACCCAGATCCAAAGGAGTTCGACGTGGCTGCCGTGTGCGACGTCTGTGGCAAGGGACCCGGCTTCGGCAAGTCGGTCTCGCACTCCCACCGGCGTACCAACCGCCGGTGGAACCCGAACATCCAGACCGTCCACGCCAAGGTGGGTATTTCCCAGCGCAAGCGCCTGAACGTGTGCACCTCGTGCATCAAGGCGGGCAAGGTCGTTCGCGGCTGAGGCGAGAAGAGTTCGAAAATGGCGGGTGCTCCTCGGAGCACCCGCCATTTTTTTCGCTTACTTCAGGAAGTCCAGCAGGAGCGGCTTCAGCGTCTCCGGGTACTGCAGCACGCCGTGGTCCTGCCCCTCCAGCGTCGCGTGGCGGGCTCCCGGAACCGCCTCGGCCGCCACACGGGCACCCGCCTGAAGCTCCTCGGGGCTCGCGCCGCCCCCGATGACCAGCGTCGGGACCGCGATCTTCGCCAGGTGGTCCAAGCGGGGGTGGGCGCCCGGGCCGCAGATCGTCAGGTCGTACGGGAGCGTGTGCGCCAGGCCCGTGAACCAGCCCCACACCGGCGCCTGCTTCATCCCCTCGACCATCTCCTCCGGGGTGCCCGCGACCATCAGGAACGTCTTCACCGCGCCGTCGCGGTCACCCGCGGCCAGCTGGGCCCGCACCTGCCCCAGGACGTCACCCCGCGCCTGTTCGGGAGTCGCGTACGGCGGCTCGTACGCCACGAGCTTGTCGATCGGGAGCCCGGCCGCCGCCGCTTCCAGGGCCAGCACCGCGCCCGAGGAGTGCCCGAACACCGACGCCGAGCCACCCGCGTGGGCGATCAGCGCCGCGATGTCCTCGATCTCCCGCTCGAACGCGTACTCGGCCGCGTCCCCGGAGTCACCGCGGCCGCGCCGGTCGTAGGCGATCGTCGTGAAGTCGCCGGCCAGCACTTCGGCCAGGCCGGCGACGGTCGTCCGGTCGTTGAACGCACCGCCGACCAGGATCACCGGCGCGCCCGATCCGCGCTGGTCGAAAGCGATGGTCGTGCCGTCGGCCGACGTGACGTTCATGGTGTCCTCCAAGGTTCCGTTTCCCCCTGGTCGGAGCCGTCACCCCGATCCGGACACCGAACTTACGGAAGTTTCCAGTCGACCGGCGCCGCGCCCTGCTGCTCCAGCAGCTGGTTGGCGCGGCTGAACGGCTTCGACCCGAAGAAACCGTTGTGGGCCGAGAGCGGGCTCGGGTGCGCGGACTCGATGCACGGCACCTCGCCCAGCATCGGGCGCAGGTTGCGGGCGTTGCGGCCCCACAGGATCGCCACCATCGGCTCCGACCGGGCCGCGAGGGCCTTGATCGCCTGCTCGGTGACCTCTTCCCAACCCTTGCCCTGGTGCGAGTTCGACTTGCCCGGCTGCACCGTCAACGCCCTGTTCAGCAACAGGACACCCTGGTCGGCCCACGGCGTCAGGTCGCCGTTGGACGGCAGCGGGTGGCCGAGGTCCTCGGCGTACTCCTTGTAGATGTTGACCAGGCTCTTCGGGATCGGCCGGACGTCCGGCGCCACCGAGAAGCTCAGGCCCACCGCGTGCCCGGGCGTCGGGTACGGGTCCTGCCCGACGATCAGCACGCGCACGTCGTGGAACGGCTGCTTGAACGCCCTCAGCACGTGTTCACCCGCCGGCAGGTACGTGCGGCCCGCGGCGATCTCCGCGCGGAGGAACTCCCCCATCGCGGACACCTGCGGCGCCACCGGTTCGAGGGCCTCGGCCCAGCCTGCCTCGACGATGTCCTGCAGCGGTCGTGCGGTCACGGCGCGCAAGCCTACCGGGCGTGGCCGGCATCACCCGAGCGGGTCGAGCCGCCGCAGTTCGACGCGGAACCGCTTCCCGCGCTCCACGTAGGAATCGACCACCATGGCGATGTTCTCCGCGCTGAACGACTTGTTCTCCCGCGTCTTCGCGGGCACGCCCAGCGCGATCTCCCCGGTCTTCACGTGCGAGCCGTACGACAACACCGCGCCCGCGCCGACCATGCCGCCGTCCTCGATCACCGAGCCGTTGAGCACCACCGAGCCGGACGCGATCAGGCAGCCGGTGCCGATCGTCGCGCCCTCGACGTGCACGGCGTGCCCGATCGCCGACGACGGCCCGAGGATCGTCGGATGCCGCTCGGTGCAGTGCAGGACGCAGCCGTCCTGGACGTTGGAGCGCTCGCCGATCTCGATGTAGCCGTGGTCGCCACGCAGGACGGTCTGCGGCCACACCGACGCGAACGCACCGATCCGGACGTCGCCGATCACCGTCGCGTCGGGGTGGACGTAGGCGTCGGGGTGGATCGTCGGCTCGAGCGAACCGAGTGCGTAGATCGGCATGCCGCCTCCGGGGTGACTGCGGTTTCACTTCCCGTGCGATTGGATCACGGCATCGCCGCGAACCGGAACGCCAGTACCGGGAGCACGGGTCTCGTGCTCCTCCTCATCGTGCTGACCTGGGTGCTCAGCCTCCCGACCGTGTCGCCCGCGCTGGCGAACGGCCTGGCCGCGACCCCACCGATGGGCTGGAACAGCTGGAACCAGGTCCGCTGCTACGACCTCACCGAAGACGTCGTCAAGAAGGCGGCCGACGCGCTGGCCGACACCGGCCTGCGCGACGCCGGTTACCGCTACGTCGTGGTCGACGACTGCTGGCAGGCCCCGAAGCGCGCCGACGACGGATCGCTGCAGGCCGATCCGACGCGCTTCCCGCACGGCATCGCCGACCTCGCCGACTACGTCCACTCGCGCGGCCTGCTGTTCGGCATCTACGCCGTCCCCGGCAGCCGCACGTGCGCGATGGCCAACGACGCCTACCCCGCCACCGGCATCGGCTCGCTCGGCCACGAACGCCAGGACGCCGAGACGTTCGACCGCTGGGGCGTCGACTACCTCAAGTACGACTGGTGCAACGCCGACACCGTCGACGGCCTCGGCCGCGAGGCGGCGTTCGAGAAGATGCGCGACGAGCTCGCCGCGCTACCCCGCCCGATCGTCTACGCGATCTCCGAATACGGCGTCTCCAGCCCCTGGACCTGGGCGCGGCCGGTGGCCAACCTGTGGCGGACCACCTACGACCTCACCGCGACCTGGGACTCCGTCCTCGCGACGATCGACCAGCAGGCCACCGTCGCGACCCACAGCGGCGGCCCGGGCGGCTGGAACGACCCGGACATGCTGCAGGTCGGCAACGGCACCCTCACCGCGGACGAGGCCCGCGCGCACTTCAGCGTCTGGGCCGTGCTGAACGCGCCGCTGTTCGCCGGGACGGACCCGGCGAAGCTGAGCGACAGCGACCTGGCGACGCTGGGCAACGCCGAAGCGATCGCCGTCGACCAGGACTTCGCGGGCGGCCAAGGGCGGCAGCTCGCCGCGGGCCCCGGCTACCAGGTGTGGGGGAAACCGCTGACCGGCGGCGGGTTCGCGGTGGTGCTGCTCAACACCGGCACCACCACCGCGACCGTCTCCGCGGCGATCCCGGGGTCGTGGACCGTCCGGGATCTCTGGGCCCACCGAGAAACCGGCCCAGCCGTCGGCGCCATCGCGGCGTCCCTGCGCCCGCACGCGGCGGCCTTGCTGAAGCTCACACCGAGGTGAGGTCCTTGCCGTAGCAACGGCTTTCCGGCTCGTCCTTGTAGACGCCGAAGTTCGGGATCTCGGCGTACCCGGAGGACGTGTAGAGCGCGATCGCCTCGGGCTGCTTGGTGCCGGTCTCCAGCACCGCGCGCTTGCGGCCGCACAGCGCCGCCGTGCGTTCCAGCTCGGACAGGATCATCCGCGCGAACCCGCGGCCGCGGGCGGAATCGGCGACGTACATCCGCTTGAACTCGGCGTCGCCGTCCTGGAAGTCCGGCGCGGGGCCGTCGTGCGCGCGCCAGGCACCGCAGGCGACCGCTTCCTCGCCCTGGTAGCCGACCAGGAAGACGCCCTGCGGGGGATCGAAGTCCGCCGGGCTCATCGGGGTGGCGTCTTCGTCGCCGTAGCGCTCGACGTACACCTGCTGCACCGCGGCCATGAGCTTGACCGCGTCGGGATGGTCGTAGGGGACCGGAACGATTCTCACGCTTTCCGAGCCTAGATCAGCGCCAGTGCGTCCATCCCGCTTCTCGCGAAAACGGTTTCCCGTCCACCGTGATCCCGGAGTCCGCCATCGTCACGACGCCGATGGTGCGCCAGCCTTCGGGCAGTTCGGCGAACGGCGGGAAGGTCGCGACGAGAGCGTGATCCTCACCACCGGTCAGCACCCAGTCCAGGGGGTCGGCGCCCAGCGCGGCCCCGACTTCGGTGAGCCGCGCCGGGATGTCGAGGTCGGCGGTCCGGACGTCGAGGCCGACGCCGGAGGCCTCGCCGATGTGGGCGAGGTCGGCCAGGAGCCCGTCGGAGACGTCGATCATCGCCGTCGCTCCCGCGAGGGCGGCGCGCGGACCGGCGTCGTACGGCGGTTCCGGGCAGCGCTGCGCGTTGACGACGCCGACCGGTGACCGGAACCCGCGCCCGAGCACGGCCAGGCCGGCGGCGGCCCAGCCGAGCTTCCCGCAGACCGCGACGACGTCGCCGGGCCGGGCGCCCGAGCGCGTCACGGGCTCGCGGTCGCCGAGGTCACCGAGCGCGGTGACGCTGATCACGAGCTGGTCGGCGCGGACCATGTCCCCGCCGGAGACGCCGATGCCGGCGCGTTCGGCCTCGGCCCACATGCCGTCGGCCAGCGCCGTGACCAGGTCGCGCGGGGTGTCGGGCGGGCAGGCGAGGCCGACCAGGACGGTGGTCGGGGTGGCGCCCATGGCGGCGATGTCGGCCAGGTTGACCGCGACGGCCTTGCGCCCGACGTACTCGGGCGGCGACCAGTCGAGCCGGAAGTGGACGCCCTGGACGAGCACGTCGGTGCTGGCGACCACGCGGCCGTCGGGGGCCGCGAGGACGGCGGCGTCGTCGCCGGGGCCGAGCAGCGTGCCCGGCGGCTGGCGGCGCCCTTCGGTGACCGCGCGGATGAGCGCGAACTCGCCGGTCTCGGCGACCGTTGCGTCGTTCGGTGACACCGGTCACCTCTGCTTTCTCTACCGGGACAAAGATCGATCACCGATAGTCGGATGCCCTATGTTTTTCGGTGAGCTGGCTATACGTTCCTACCTGAGCTGACCGATCCCGACGAAAGGGCGCGCCGTGGTCCACGCATACATCCTCATCCAGACCGAGGTCGGCAAGGCGGCCGCGGTGGCGGCCGAGATCTCCAGTATCGCGGGCGTCACCAGTTCGGAGGATGTCACCGGACCGTACGACGTGATCGTCCGCGCCGCCGCCGACAGCGTCGACCAGCTGGGCCAGCTCGTGGTCGCCAAGGTCCAGAACGTGGAAGGCATCACCCGGACGCTGACCTGCCCGGTCGTGCATCTCTGAGCAGTGGTGTAGTGGTCGGGTGCCAGATTCCGACACCGGTGCCCCACCCAGGGTGGTGCTCGTCACCGCGGCCGCGCTCGCCGTCGCCCTGGCGGTCGCCGTCGCCGTCTTCGCGCTGACCCAGCGCTCCGCGGACTCCGCCGATTCCGGGCCGCTTCCGCTGGTCTCCGTGCCGGCGCCCTTCGCCTCGGCCCCGGGCTGCACGACGCTGATGAGCGCGGTGCCCTCCGAACTGACGTCCAACGGCAAGACGCTGAAGGTGCGCGCGCTGGCCGACCCGGCCCCGCCGGCCACGGTGGCGTGGGGCTCGGACGACCCGCTGGTGCTGCGCTGCGGCTTGGATCGTCCCCCGGAGCTGACGCCGACGGCGGCGCTGCGGCTGGTGAACAAGGTGCAGTGGCTGCAGGTGCCCGGCGACGGCGCGTCGACGTGGTACGTCGTGGACCGCGACGTCTACGCGGCGTTGACGGTGCCGGACAGCGCCGGGACGGGCCCGCTGCAGCAGATCTCGGACACCGTGGCGGCGAAGCTGCCGCCGACGCCGCTGCGCTTCGGCTAGCGCAGGCCCGTGCCGCGGGCGATGGCCGTCTCGATGAGCGTGGTCAGCAGCGTCGAGTAGTCCACGCCGGTGACCTCCCACATCTTCGGGTACGCGGACTTCGTCGTGAAGCCGGGCATGGTGTTGACCTCGTTGATGGTCAGCTCGCCGTCGGCGCCGACGAAGAAGTCGACGCGGGCGAGGCCCTGGCAGTCGAGTGCCTGGAAGGCCTTGACGGCCATGGCGCGGAGCTTCTCGGTGAGGGCGTCGTCGAGCTTGGCCGGGATGTCCAGCTCGGCGTCGTCGCCGAGGTACTTCGTTTCGAAGTCGTACCAAGCGTTTTCGTCCTCGGACAGGACCCGGATCTCGGCGGGCAGCGAAGCTTCGACGCGCCCGTCCGGGAACTCGAGGACCCCGCACTCGACCTCCCGCCCGACGACGGCGGCTTCGACGAGGACCTTGGGATCGGTGGCCCGCGCGAGCTCGATGGCGGCATCGAGGTCACCCCACGACGTCACCCGGCTGATACCGACGGAAGACCCGGCGCGCGAGGGCTTGACGAAGACGGGCAGGCCGAGCTTGGCCTGAGCCTCGTCGTCCAAAGTGGACTCACTGCGCTTGAGCGCGGCGAAGGTCCCGACCGGAAGCCCTTCGGCGGCAAGGAGTTTCTTCGCGGTTTCCTTGTCCATGGCGGCCGCGCTGGCAAGAACGCCGGGGCCGACGTAGGGGATGCCGGCGAGCTCGAGGAGGCCCTGGATGGTGCCGTCCTCGCCGAAGGCGCCGTGCAGCACGGGGAAGACGACGTCGACCTGGGAGAGGAGTTCACTCTCCCGCCCGGCCTCGACGGCGACGAGGCCCTGACTGGAGGGATCACCGGCGAGAACGAGCCCCTTGCCGTCGTCGACGGACGGCAGTTCGCGGCCGCGGATGGCGAGCTGGGCGGAGTCCCCGGTACCGAGCACCCAGCGCCCCGCGCGCGTGATGCCGACGGGGACCGCTTCGAACCGCTCCGGATCGAGGTTCCCCAGGACGCTGCCGGCGGAGAGGCAGGAGATGGTGTGCTCGCTGCTGCGCCCACCGAACACGACCGCGACCCGGATCTTCTCGCTCATGGTGAGCCACCGTACCCGGTGACCTCGACGAACAGCCGAGCCCCGTGCGCCGGGAGGACGGCCTCGAGCGGCGAGCGCAACCTGCGCGGGCGGTGTCGCGTCTGGTAGGTCGAGGGACCGGTGGGCCCCCGCGCCGGGCCAGGGCGGAGCCCGCCCTCCCTGGGGGGACCGCCACCCCACTGAGCGTATCGCCGCGAACAGCTGCGGGATCACCGTCGCGCGGGTCCTGACCGACAACGGATCCTGCTACCACTCACTTCTCCGGCGCGACACGCTGCGCGAGGCAGGCATCGTCCACAAACGCACCCAGAGGAATGGGCCTACAGCCAGCCCTACCGCACCGAAACCGAACGCCGAGCAGCGCTACCGAACTGGCCGCACACTTGCAACCACCACCGAGGACACACCTCACTCGCAGGTCAGCCACCCGCCAGCCGCGTCCCCAACCTCACGGGTCAACACAGCCAGACCTCGTTGTCCACATCACGCAAGAACTACCGCGACCTCACCGCAGCAGCGACACCAGCGTCGGCAACGCCGCCACCAAAGCCTCCCGCGAACACCCCGCGTACCCGATCGCGACCCCATGAGCCGAAGGCGAACCGGCGAAGTGCCGCGCCAGCCCGTCCAACCGAATCCCCCGCCGTTCGGCCGCCGCGAGAACCGAAACCTCCACCGAAGCCGACGAAAACGGCACCACCAGGTGCGCCCCCGCGTCATCCCCGCGAACCGGGACCCCGGCCGACGCCAACGCCCCCGCCAGCAACGTCCGCCGCTCGGCCATCTCCCGACGCAGTTTCCGCAGGTGACGGCCCAGATCTCCGTTCCGCGCGAACTCGTACAACACCCGCTGCCCCGCCGGCGACGGCCGCGTCCCCGTCAGATCTCGATACGCCAGCACCGCCGACGTGATCGCCTCCGGCGCCACCATCCACCCGGCCCCCAGCGTCGGCGTCAGGATCTTCGACGTCGTCCCCAGGTGCGCCACCACGTCCGGTGCCAGCGACGCCAGCATCGGCAACGGCGCCACGTCGAAACGCAGCTCGCCGTCGTAGTCGTCCTCGATGACCAGCATCGACGACGCTCGCGCCCGCTCGACCAGGGACACCCGCCGTGCCGCGCTCAGGCGGCTGCCCATCGGGTACTGGTGCGCCGGCGAGCAGTACACCGCCCTCGCACCCGGGGGGATCGCGTCCGGCCGCAGTCCCTCGTCGTCCACCGGCACGCCCACCACCCGCATGCCCGCCCGCAGGAACGCCTGCACCGCGCGCTGGTACCCGGGCTCCTCGACGGCGACGACGTCCCCGCGTTCGAGCACCGCCGCGGCCAGCTCCACCACCGCCGCCGTCGTGCCGCCCGTCGCCAGCACCGAGCCGGCGGCCAGGCCGCGGTGGCGCAGCAGGTGCTCCGACACCGCCGCGCGGTACTCCGGCAGCCCGGCGCGGTGCGCGCGCACCAGCGGGTCCGGGTCGGCCGCCGCACGCCAGGCGCGGCGCCACGCCGAGCGGTCCAGGCCGTCGGCCCACGGCGTGCCGGGGCCCAGGTCGAGCAGCGACGGCACCTCGGTCTCGGGCGCCGGGACAGCGGGCGCCGGGACCTCCGACGCCGAGAACGAAGGCGGCGTCGTCACGTACGTGCCGGAGCCGTGCCGCCCCGCGATCCAGCCCTCGGCGTGCAGCTGCTCGTACGCCGCCGACGTCACCGTGCGGCTGACGCCGAGACGTCCCGCCAAGGCCCGCGTCGACGGCAGCCGGTCGCCGCCCCGCAGGTGGCCTGAAGCGGCCGCTTCGCGCAACGCGTCCGCGAGCTGGACGGCCAGGGGCGTCACGGCCGAGCGGTCGAGGCTGACCGGGAGCGCGGTGTCGGCGTGGGTCACGGGACCTCCTCAAGTGGACTTCCCAAGTGTACGAGAAGTGGCCGTTTTCCGATGCCACTGTGCTGGGAGACGCTGGTCGCATGCTGTCCACCACGCCCCGCACCACGCTCGGCCGCAAGAAGCACCGGGCCGTGACCGACCGCTCCGCGCTCCACGCCGTCCTGGACGAGGGCCTGATCTGCCACCTCGGCATCGTCCGCGACGGCGCGCCCCTCGTCCTGCCGACCGGCTACGGCCGCGACGGCGACACGCTCTACCTGCACGGCTCGACCGGCGCGTCCAGCCTCCGCACGGCGTCGCAGGACCTCGACGTCTGCGTCACCGTGACGCTGCTCGACGGCGTCGTCTACTCGCGGTCGGTGAACAACCACTCGATGAACTACCGCAGCGCGGTCATCTTCGGGAAGGCCGACGCGGTCACCGACCCCGAGGCGAAGATGCACGGCCTGAAGGTGCTGACCGACCACCTCGCGCCGGGCTCGTGGGAGCACGCGCGCGAGGTCAACGCGAAGGAGTTCGCGGCGGTGAGCGTCCTGGCGCTCGACCTCGCCGAGGCGTCGGTGAAGGTGCGCGCCGAGGGCCCGGACGACGAGCCGGAGGACCTCGACGCCGACGCCGCGTGGGCCGGCGTCCTCCCGGTCCGGACCGTCTTCGGCGCGCCCGAGCCGTCGGACGACCTCTCCCCCGGCTGGACGACGCCGCCGCACGTCACCGGGCGAGCGGCAACCTGACCGTGAACTCCGTGCGGCCCGGCTCCGAGGTCACCGAGACCGTGCCGCCGTGCGCCGTCACCAGGGACTGGACCACGGACAACCCGAGCCCGGTGCCGCCGTTGCCGCGGGTGCGCGAGTCGTCGACGCGGAAGAACCGGTCGAAGATCCGCTCCTGATCGGCGGCGGCGATGCCCGGCCCGGCGTCGGCCACCCGCACGACCGCCTCGGACTCCGAGGACTCCGAGGACTCCACCGAGACGTGCACCGCGGTCCCCGGCGGGGTGTGGATGGCGGCGTTGGCCAGCAGGTTGTCGAGCACCTGCCGCAACCGCAGCGGATCCGCGGAGACGAAAGCCGGCGAAAACGACGACGTCACCGGGTGGTCGGGCCGCCCGGCGGCGAAGGCGTCCGCCGCGTCCCCGGCCAGCTCGGCGAGGTCGACTCGCTCCGGCCGCAACGGCGTCTCGGCCGCGCGCGCGTCGAGCCGGGCGAGCAGCAGAAGGTCGTCGACGAGGACGCTCATCCGGGCCGTCTCGGACCGGATCTTCGCCAGGTGCGCCTCCCGCTCCGCCGGCTCGTTCGCCGCCGCGTAGCGGAAAAGGTCGGCGTAGCCCCGGATCGACGTCAGCGGCGTCCGCAGCTCGTGCGACGCGTCCGCGACGAACCGGCGCAGCCGCTCGTTCGCCTCGGTCTTCGCCGCCAGTGACGTGTCGATGTGCGCGAGCATCACGTTGAACGCCGTCCGCAGCTCGTCGACTTCGGCACCGCCACCGGTGCCGGCCGCGCGGGCCGGCAGGGCGGGGTTCGCCGTGAGGTCGTGGGACGCGATGTCGTGCGCGGTCCCGGCCATGTCCGCCAGCGGGCGCAGGCCGCGGCTCAGCACCAGCCGCCCGACGACCACCAGCACGGCCAGCGCGAACGCGAACGCGCCGACCTCCACCCAGATCAGCTGCTGGACCGTGCCGTCGAGGTCCTTCTGCGGCGCGGCCGACAGCAGCACCGAACCGTTGTCGACCGGGCACGCGCGCACCCGGTACGGGCCGTCGTCGTACAGGTAGATGTTGCGCGTGACGTCGCCGCCGACCGCGTCGGCCGCGATCTTCGCCAGCTGCTCGGCGTCGCCGGGCAGCTGGCCGCCGGGCTGGGGCGTCGCGACGCCGTCACGCACCTTGTACAGCGCCGAGTACCACGAGTACACCGACTGCGGCGAGCCGTGCGTTTCCCGCAGCTGCGGCAGCTGCGTGTTCTGGCTCTTGGTCAGCTGGTCGTCGAGCCGCCGGTCGAGGTAGCCGTGCATGATCCCGACCATCGTGACGCCGACGGCGGCGAACACGACCAGCGCGAGCGCGCCGAGACCCAGCGTGATCCGGGTACCCAGCCGCGTCCGCTGCCAGGCCGCGTACCACCGGCGGAAGAAGCGCGTCACCGGTTGACCCGGCGCACGACGTACCCGACGCCGCGCACGGTGTGGATCAGCGGTTCGCCGTCGCCCGCGTCGACCTTGCGCCGCAGGTGCGAGATGACGAGCTCGACCACATTGGACCGGCCGCCGAAGTCGTACTCCCAGACGTGGTCGAGGATCTGCGCCTTCGTCAGCACCGCGGGCGAGCGGCGCATGAGGTAGCGCAGCAGCTCGTACTCGGTCGGCGTCAGCTCGGCCGGCCGGTCACCGCGCCGGACCTCGCGGGTGTCCTCGTCCAGCGTCAGGTCGCCGACCTGCAGCACGGCACCGCGCGTCACGGTCTGCTGCGCGAGGCCGGTGCTGCGCCGCAGCACCGCCCGCAGCCGCGCCATCAGCTCCTCGACGGAAAACGGTTTCACGAGGTAGTCGTCACCCCCGCGGGTGAGCCCGGCGATCCGGTCGGCCGTCGCGTCCTTGGCCGTGAGGAACACCACGGGCACCGTGCTGCCGTTCTCCCGGAGGCGGTCGAGCACGGTGAAGCCGTCCAGGTCGGGCAGCATCAGGTCGAGCACGACGATGTCCGGCCCGAAGTCCGCGGCCTGGCTGAGCGCGGCCCGGCCGGACCCGGCCGTGACCGCGTGCCAGCCCTCGTACCGGGCGACGGTCGCGACGAGGTCGGCGATGTGCGGCTCGTCGTCGACGACGAGCAGGCGCACGGGTTCGGAGGGCTGCACCACCCCATCTTCTCCCGGCGCCCGGGCGAGCGGCGACCCGTGACGCGGGCCGACAGGAATCCGACAGCCCGTACCCAGACTCGCCACAGGCTGCGTGGCGAAGCTGAGCGTCGTGAACCGAACCCGAGGGGAATCCGTGTGACCAGCATGACGCAGACCGCCGAGGCCACGCGCCCGGCGATCCGCCCCCGGATCGCCGCGAAATCCGGCCTCTTCCTCTTCCTGGGCGCCAACGTGGCCGTCGTCACGGTGCTCTTCGCCGAGGCCGGGCTCTCCCAGAACGTGCTGATCAGCATCGGCAGGCTCGCCGGGATGTACGGCGCGCTGGCGATGGCCGTCCAGCTGCTGCTCATCGCGCGGCTGCCCTGGCTGGACCGGCGGATCGGGATGGACCGGCTCACGACGTGGCACCGCTGGACCGGCTTCACGATCCTGTGGACGCTGCTGGCGCACCTCGTGTTCATCGCGTTCGGGTACGCGGAGGTGTCGGACAAGGGCGTCGTCGACGAGCTGGTCGAAATGGCCAACACGCTCGAGGGGATCCTGCGGGCGCTGGTCGCGTTCGCCGTCATCCTCATCGTGGGCGCGGCTTCGGCGAAGTTCGCGCGCAAGCGGCTGGCCTACGAGACGTGGCACTTCATCCACCTCTACACCTACGCCGCCATCGTGCTGGCGTTCACGCACCAGATCGCGCTCGGGACGTCGTTCGCGAGCGCGCCGACGGCCAAGGCCTACTGGTGGACGATGTGGCTGGGCGCCGGCGCCGCCGTGCTCGCCGGGCGCGTCGTGCTCCCGCTGTGGCGGAACCTGCGCCACCAGCTGCGCGTCACGGCGGTGGTTTCCGAGGCCCCGGACGTGGTTTCGGTCTACATGACGGGCAAGAACCTCGACAAGATGCCGGCGCGGGCGGGCCAGTTCTTCCTGTGGCGGTTCCTCACGAAGGACCGCTGGTACCAGGCCAACCCGTTCTCGCTGTCCGCCGCGCCCGACGGCCGCACGCTGCGCCTGACCGCGAAGGCGCTTGGCGACTCCAGCGCGTCGCTGCGCAGCTTGCGGATCGGGACGCGCGTGTTCGCCGAAGGTCCGTACGGCGCGTTCACGACGATCCACCAGCAGCGTCCCAACGCGCTGCTCGTGGCGGGCGGCGTCGGCATCACGCCGATCCGGGCGCTGCTGGAGGACATCGACGGTCACGTCGTCGTCCTCTACCGGGTGCGCACCCAGGCCGACGCGGTGCTGCTGCCCGAGCTCAACGGGCTCGCCAAGGCCCGCGGCGCGGTGGTGAGCGTCCTCGCCGGATCGGACCAGGCGGTCGGCCCGCGCGGGGCGATGCTCGGCCCGGCGAACCTGCACATGATGGTGCCGGACGTGCACGAACGGGACGTGTTCGTCTGCGGCCCGCCGGGAATGACGTCGGCCGTGCTTCGCAGCCTGCGCGAGCTGAAGGTGCCCAAGGCCCAGGTCCACGCCGAACGCTTCAGCCTCGCGGCCTAAAGGGGGATGGTGCAGTGAAGAGGACCATTTTCGTCGTCGCGCTGTCGATCGCGGGCTTCATCGCGGTCTGGCGGTTCGAGCCGGGACCGGTGCACAACACCGCCGTCGCGGCACCGCCGCCGAGCGTCGCCGCACCGTCCACCGCGCCCGCTCCGCCGGCCTCGACGGGCGCGACTCCGTCCACTCCGGACAGTGCGAACGCGACAGTCACGACCCAGGGCACGCCGGAGTCGAGCAGCTACGGGACCGTCCAGGTCGAGGTGACGTTCACCGGCTCCCGGATGGTGGCGGTCACGCTGCTGCAGGCGCCGGACGACGGCCGCGCGCTCACCGCGTTGCCGCGCCTGCAGGAAGAAGCCATGAAGGCCCAGAACGCCGACATCGACACGATCACCGGGGCGACCGAGACGAGCGAGTCGTACAAGACGTCGCTGCAGGCGGCCATCGACGCCAGGGGCAACAGATGACCACGCGCGTCGAACAGGTGATGGGCCTGCCGATCTCCCTCGATCTGAGGGACGAAGGCGACTTCGCCGAGATCGTCGACGAGGTCTTCGCGTGGTTCCGCGACGTCGACGCGAAGTTCAGCCCGTTCAAAGAGGACAGTGAGGTCAGCCGGTACGACCGCGGCGAGCTCACGGCGGCCGAGCTGACCGACGACCTGCTGGAGGTCCTGGAGCTCTGCGCGTACTACGAGCAGCTCTCCGGCGGCGCGTTCCGCGCGCGGCTGCCGGGACGCGGCCTCGACCCGTGCGCGGTGGTCAAGGGCTGGGCCGTGCAGCGCGCCGCCGACATGCTCAAGGCCGAGGGCGCGACGACGTTCTGCCTCAACGCCGGCGGCGACGTCGTCACGGCCGGCGAGCCGGAACCCGGACGGCCGTGGCGGGTCGGCGTGCGCCACCCCGAACAGCCCCTGGCCGTGTGCGCGGTGCTGGAGTCGCGCAACGGCGCCATCGCGACGTCGGCGGCCTACGAGCGCGGCTCGCACATCGTCGACGGCCGGTCGGGGACGCCGGCGACGGGGCTGATGAGCGTCACCGTCATGGCCCGCGACCTGGTCACCGCCGACGCGCTGGCCACCGCGGCCTTCGCGATGGGCGCCGAGGGCATCGCCTGGGCGGCCGACCGGCCCGACTGCGAGATCCTCATCGTCGACGACAGCCGCCGCGTGCACCGGACGGCGGGCCTGGCGCTGGCTTCCTGAAATCGGTTCGCCCTCGCGCGGGTACTCGGCCAGACTCGGAGCCACCCGTCTTCGAGGAGTGCCATGCCTTCGTCCGTCCTGCACGTGTCCGTCGACTGCGCCGACCCCTACAAGCTGTGCCAGTTCTGGAGCGAGGTCACCGGCAAGCCGATCCCCGACGAGGACCAGCCCGGGGACGACGAGTGCGGCATCGGTCTCGAAGGCGGCATCGACCTGCTGTTCCTGCGCGTCCCCGAACCGAAGACCGTCAAGAACCGCCTGCACGTCTGCCTGCAGCCGGACGTCCCGCGCGACGAAGAGGTCGAACGGATCCTGGGCCTGGGCGCGACGCTGGTGAACGACCTCCGCAAGCCGGACGGCCGGGGCTGGGCCGTGCTCGCCGACCCCGAGGGCAACGAGTTCTGCGTGCTGCGCAGCGCCGCCGAGCGGGCCGCGACGCCGTGACGGACTCGTTCGCCGTCAACAAGGCCAACTGGGACGAACGCGCGGTGCTGCACGCGGCGTCGCCGGACTACAGCTTCGCGGCCCTCGCGGCGGACCCGGCGTACCTGAGCGGCGTCGTGCGGTTCGACCGGCCGCGCCTGGGCGACATCACCGGGCTGCGGGCGGTGCACCTGCAATGCCACATCGGAACGGACACGATTTCGCTGTCCCGCCTGGGCGCTTCGATGACGGGCCTGGACTTCTCCGGCGAGGCCATCGCGGCGGCGCGGCGGCTCGCGACGGCCACGGGCGCTTCGGTCGACTTCCACGAGGCCAACGTCTACGACGCCGTCGACGTGCTCGGCGCCGGGCGGTTCGACCTGGTCTACACCGGGATCGGCGCGTTGTGCTGGCTGCCTTCGGTCGCGCGCTGGGCGTCAGTCGTCGCCGGCCTGCTGCGGCCGGGTGGGCGGCTGTTCATCCGCGAGGGCCACCCGATGCTGTGGGCGCTCGACGAGACGGCGGACCCGGCGTGGCCGCGCTACCCGTACTTCGAGCACGCCGAACCGCTGGTGTTCGACGAGCCCGAGACGTACGTCAAGGTGGAACGGAAGCTGGAGAACAGCATCAGCCACTCGTGGAACCACTCGCTGGGCGAGATCATCACGGCGCTGCTGGACAACGGCCTGGCGCTGACCGCGTTCACCGAGCACGACAGCGTCCCGTGGAACGCGATCCCCGGGCAGATGACGCGCGACGAGGCCGTGGACGAGTGGCGGATGACGGACACACCGTCCCGCGTCGCGGCGAGCTACACGCTCCAGGCGGTCAAGGGCGGCTGAATAGGGTGACGGCATGGCACGTCCCTTGATCGCGGTCGCCACGCTCGGCGGCACCATCTCGATGGCCCCCGTCTCCGGCGAGGGCGGCGCCGTCCCCCGCTTCGGCGCCGCGGAACTGCTCGGGGGCCTCGGCGACCTGCCGATGGACGTCCTCGCCGAGACCCTCGCCGGGATCGGCAGCGCGTCGATGGACTTCGCGACGCTGCTGCGGTGCCGCGACTGGGGATTGGCCCAGGACGCCGACGGGTTCGTCGTCGTGCAGGGCACGGACACCCTGGAAGAGACCGCTTTCTTCCTGGAGCTGTGCTGGCCGTCGGAGGTCCCGGTGGTGGTCACCGGGGCGATGCGCAACGCGGGCCTGCTCAGCCCGGACGGCCCGGCGAACCTGCGGAACGCGCTGACCGTGGCGGCCGATCCGCGCAGCCGCGGGCGGGGCGTGCTGGTGACGCTGAACGACGACGTCCACGCGGCGCGCTGGGTGCGGAAGGCGCATTCGAGCCACCTGGAGGCGTTTTCGTCGGCGCCGGCGGGTCCGCTCGGCATGGTCGTCGAGCGGGCCGTGCACTGGTTCCACCCCTCGCCGCCGCGGCTGCCTTCCCTGGCCGGCCGGGACTTCGCCGGGCTGGTGCCGGTGGTGGAGTCCGGTCTGGACGACTCGGGCGCGGTGCTCTCGTACGCGGCTTCGCAGCCGGGAGTCCGCGGGATCGTGCTGGCGGCGACGGGTGCGGGTCACGTGTCGTCCGGCACGGCCGACGCGGTGGCGCGGCTGGTGCCGTCGTTGCCGGTGGTCGTCGCCTCGCGGACCGGGGCGGGCCCGACGCTGCGGTCGACGTACGGCTTCCACGGTTCGGAGTCGAGCCTGATCAAGCTGGGCGCGACGATGGCCGGCTGGCTGGACGCGCGCAAGTCCCGGATCCTGCTGCACACGCTGCTGGCCGGTGGCGCGGACCGGGAGGCGATCGAGCGCGAGTTCCGGGCCCGCGGCGACCTGGACTGAGTGGTTCAGTCCAGGACCGGGCCGCCCAGCGGGTCGAGGTGGTACGAGCGCATCTCGCGCTCGGCGTCGCGGTAGACGTGGATCGAGATCGCCGGGTCCGGGCCGTCGTTGCGCACCTCGTGCACGTACCCCGGGCCGAACACCCGCGACTGCCCCGCCGAAAGCGCGTGCAGCTCGGTGACCGCGCGGCCGCCCGGCGCACGGCGGGCCACCGCCTCCGTCAGGTGGCCGCTGACCAGCGTGAACGCACCGCTGGCGAACGCGTGGTCGTGCAGGTCGGTGCGCTGGCCGGGCAGCCAGCTCATCAGCCAGACCTCCTGCTGCGCGTCCTTCTGGACGAGCGTCGCGAAACGCTCGTCGGGGTCGTAGCGCAGCAGGTGCTTCCAGCGGTCGCGATCGGCGGCGACCTCCAGCGCGACGCGCACCGGGTGGCGCAGCGCCGGGTTCTCGGGACGCAGCAGGGTGTTGTCGGGAACGGCGAACATGAGGGTCCTCACGGAAGAGAAAGGGGTGTCGAACTGGGCCGGGGCGGGGTTCACCGACAACAGCGACACGCGCACATGACAGCGCTGAGGTACGAGGTACCCCGCGGCTCGGTCATGTCGTGCGCGAACATGCGACCAGAGTCGCAGGCGGCCAGGACCCGGTCAAGACGTCTCAGCAACCGGGAAGAACGTCGTCCTCAGGACCACTCGTGCTTCTGCGAGCGGCCCAGCAGCTCCGCGCCGGCCTGCCGCGGGTCGACGCCCTCGTGGCACACGCGGTGCATCGCGTCGGTGATCGGCATGTCGACACCGACGCTCATGGCCAGCGCCCGGATCGACGAGCACGACATGACGCCCTCGGCGACCTGCCCGCCGCCCGCCGCCTGCGCCTGTTCGAGAGTCTCGCCGCGACCGAGGCGTTCGCCGAACGTCCGGTTGCGCGAAAGCGGCGATGAGCACGTCGCGACCAGGTCGCCGACACCGGCGAGCCCGGCGAAGGTCAGTGGGTCGGCGCCCAGTTTCGCGCCGAGACGGGCCATCTCGGCCAGGCCGCGGGTGATGAGCGTCGCCATCGTGTTGGTGCCGAGGCCGAGGCCCGCGGCCATCCCGGTGCTGAGCGCGATGACGTTCTTGCAGGCGCCGCCGAGCTCGCAGCCGACGACGTCGGTGTTGGTGTACGGCCGGAAGTAGGAGTTGGCGCAGGCGCGCTGGATCGCGACGGCGCGTTCGTGGTCGGCGCAGGCGAGCACCGCCGCGGCCGGCTGCCCGGCGGCGATCTCCTTGGAGAGGTTGGGCCCGGTGACGACGACGACGTCGCCGGCATCGATCCCGACGATCTCGCCGATCACCTCGCTCATCCGCTTGAGCGTGCCGAGCTCGACGCCCTTGGCGAGGCTGACGAGGATCGCGTCGGGCGGCAGCAGGGGGCGCCACGACGTGAGGTTCTCCCGCAGGCTCTGGCTGGGGACGCCCAGGACGACGGCCTGGGCTTGTGCCAGTGCCTTTTCGGGATCGCTGGTGGCGGTGATGTTCTCCGGCAGGCCGACGCCGGGCAGGTAGCCGCTGTTGACGTGCCGCTCGCGGATGTCTTCGGCGACCTGTTCGCGGCGCGCCCACATCGTGACGTCGCGGCCGGCGTCACCGAGCACCTTCGCGAAGGCGGTGCCCCAGGAACCGGCCCCGAGCACGGTGACCCGCTGGACGTCGGCGCGCATCAGACGGGATCCCCCGGCTTCGCCGACGGCGGTTCTTCGTGGCGGATCTCGCCGAGCAGGCGGGTGACCTCGTCCATCATGACCTTGGTGACCTCCCGCAGCTTCGACGCGCTGCGGGTGTTGCCGCCGCGGTAGGCGGAGAGGTCGAGCGGGTCGCCGACGCTGTGGGTGATGGTCTTGCGCGGGAACGGCGTGAACTTCTTGGTGTAGCCGTTGAAGATCTGGTTGGTGCCCCAGCGCGCGATGGGGATCACGGGGACGTCGTTCTGGATCGCGAGCCGCGCGGCGCCGGTGAAGGACTCCTTCGGCCAGCCGGCCGGGTCCTTGGTGATGGTGCCTTCGGGGTAGATCACGACGATCTTGCCCTCTTGCAGGGCCTGGTGCGCGGCCTTGAGACTGTCCCCGGCGGCGGCCGACCCGCGCGAGACGGGGATCTGCCCGGAGCCGACGAAGACCTTCCCGAAGATCGGGGTCCGGGTCAGGCTCTCCTTGCCGAGAAACCGCGGCACCCGCTTCGCCCGGTGCACGAACACGGCGTCGACGACGGGATCGAGGTGCGAGATGTGGTTCAGCACGAGCAGCGCGGGCCCCTGCCGCGGAACCTTCTCATCCCCGACGTAGACCCGCCGCGCAATGCCGGTAACCGGGTAGAACACAGCGGCGGCCAACCCCACCCAGAAGCCGCCCTTCTCACGCCGGGCCACGATCTTCCTCCTCCACGCGTCACGTCCGCCCCAGATCCTGCCGCGCCGGGGTGAGGCCAGTCCAGGGAGGGTGCCTTCGCCGAGGTCGAGCCGGTGATCCGGCGGGTGGTCGGGATGTTGTGAAGGAGTCGTTCGTGAGGTGAACAGATCGTTCACGACGTCGGTCTGTGGGGGCCGGGGCGGTTCGTGGCGGCGGCATACCGCCGGTGTGGGTCGGTGTGGGGACGCGCGTCGACCTCGCCGAGCGGGCCGCCGCGCCTGGACCGGGTCCCGACCGAGCCACACCGGCGCCGCCGATCCGCGCCGATGTCCCTGCTGAGCGCCACGTCCACGATGCAGGCCGCCTCACGACGCCCACCAGGCGGGGCCGCCCCACGCACGCCGCCCGCCGCCCCAGGTCCAAGCGCACCCAGCTCCGTGCCCACGCCGGTCCGGGCCCACCCAGGTCCGCCGCTGACCGCACAGAGCCCCACCTCTGCCCAGCCGAGCAACACCCCCACAACGCAAGCCCACCCTCCCTGGGGGCCACCCCGTCTCGAACGTACCGCCGCCCACCGACAAGACCCCTCCCGAAAGCGCTCCCACCCCCGACTTGTCCACAACACCCGTCGCCTGTGGACAACCTGCCCCTCCGGCCGACACCCACCCGGCGTTTCGGGTAAAGATGGATGGGTGGACGTGGACCTGGTCGTGCCGATGAAACACCCCCGCGACGGCAAGTCGCGGCTGCGTGGCGCCGTCGAGGCCGAGCGGCACCCCGGCCTCGTGCTCGCCCTCGCCGCCGACACCCTCGCCGCCGTGACGTCGGGGGCGCACGTGCGGCGCGTCCTGCTCGTCGCCGCCGATCCCGGGGCCGTCGCCGAACTCGCCGAGCTCGGGGTCGAGATCGTCGCCGAACCCGCCGAAAAGACTCTCAACGCCGCCTTCCGCTACGGCGCGGAGCTCCTCCGGAAGGACGACCCGCAAGCGATCGTCGGCGCGCTTCAAGCCGACCTCCCCGCCCTGCGTGCGGGCGACCTGGCCGACGCCCTCGCCGAAGCGGCGGGAAAACGCGCCTTCGTCGCCGATCGCCAGGGCACCGGCACCACCCTGCTGCTGTCGGCCCCCGGCGCCCCCCTCGACCCGCACTTCGGCCTGGGCTCGGCGCGAAAACACGCCGCCTCCGGGGCCGTTCCGCTGAAAAACCCGCTCCCGAGCCTGCGCAGCGACGTCGACACCCCGGAAGACCTCGCCCACGTGCGCGCGCTGGGTGTCGGGAAACACACCGCGGAGCTGTTCATCTGACCTTCACCGCGCCCTGCGCAATTCGGCCGGGCTTAGTGAAGAATGGGGGCCGTGAGCACAGACGACGGCGGAACACCCGCACCGCGGAGGCGACGGAACCCGGCGGACGGATCTTCGGAGGCGGCGAAGAAGACCACCACCGCCCGGGCGAACGCGGCCAAACCGGCCGCCGCCAAGAAGGTCCCGTCGAAGTCGACCGCGCGTGACACCGCCGCCCGTGCCAACGCCGGGAAGCCGAGAACCCGCAAGAGCACCGCCGCCGCGGCCACGCCCCGGCGCCGCGCCAGCGAGCGCCCCGGCGAGGAGTTCCGCGCCGGCCCGTCGGCGCCGCCCGCGGTCACCACGGCCCCGACCGCCACCGAGACGCTGCCGGACGACCGGTACTTCAACCGCGAGCTCTCGTGGCAGGACTTCAACGCCCGCGTGCTCGCGCTGGCCGAGGACGAGTCGCAGCCGCTGCTCGAACGGACGAAGTTCCTCGCCATCTTCGCGTCCAATCTGGACGAGTTCTACATGGTCCGCGTCGCCGGCCTGAAGCGCCGCGACGAGACCGGCCTCCTGGTGCGCAGCGCGGACGGGCTCACCCCGCGCGAGCAGCTCGACTACATCGCCAAGCGCAACCAGGACCTGGTCGAGCGGCAGACCGGCGCGTTCGAGAAGCACCTGCGCCCGCAGCTGGCCGAGCACGACATCCACATCGTCGGCTGGGCCGACCTCTCCGGCGCCGACCAGCTCCGGCTGTCCAGCTACTTCTCCGAGCAGATCTTCCCGGTGCTGACGCCGCTGGCCGTCGACCCGGCGCACCCGTTCCCGTACATTTCGGGCCTTTCGCTCAACCTCGCGGTCACGGTCCGCGACCCGGAGGGCGGCACCGAGCGCTTCGCCCGGGTGAAGGTGCCGAGCAACGTGGCGCGCCTGATGCGCGTCGAGACCGAGCGGACCAGCCGGACGGCGACGTTCCTGCCCCTCGAAGAGCTCATCGCGGCGCACCTCGGCGAGCTGTTCACCGGGATGGACGTCACCGAGCACCACGTCTTCCGCGTCACCCGCAACGCCGACTTCGAGGTCGACGAAGACCGCGACGAAGACCTCCTGCAGGCCCTCGAGCGCGAGCTGGCGCAGCGCCGGTTCGGCCCGCCGGTGCGCCTCGAGGTCGCGCAGGACATGAGCGAGCACATGCTCGAACTGCTGCTGCGCGAGCTGGACGTCGACCCGGCGGACGTCGTCGAGGTGCCCGGCCTGCTCGACCTGACCTGCCTGCACCAGCTGTCCAGTGTGGACCGCAAGGAGCTGAAGGACCGGCCGTTCGTGCCGGCGACGCACCCGGCCTTCGGCGAGCGCGAGACGCCGAAGAGCGTCTTCGCGACGCTGCGCGAGGGCGACGTCCTGGTGCACCACCCGTACGACTCGTTCTCGACGAGCGTCCAGCGCTTCATCGAGCAGGCGGCGGCCGACTCGAAGGTCCTCGCGATCAAGCAGACGCTGTACCGGACGTCGGGCGACTCCCCGATCGTCGACGCGCTGATCGACGCGGCGGAGGCGGGCAAGCAGGTCGTCGCGCTGGTGGAGATCAAGGCGCGCTTCGACGAGCAGGCGAACATCACCTGGGCGCGCACGCTGGAGCGCGCCGGCGTCCACGTCGTGTACGGCCTGGTCGGGCTGAAGACGCACTGCAAGGTGTCGATGATCGTGCGCCAGGAGGGCTCGACCATCCGCCGCTACTGCCACATCGGCACCGGCAACTACAACCCGAAGACCGCGCGGCTCTACGAGGACATCGGCCTGTTCACCGCCGACCCGAGCATCGGCGCCGACGTCACCGACCTGTTCAACGTGCTGACCGGCTACTCCCGCCAGGACACCTACCGGACGATCCTCACGTCGCCGCACGGCATCCGCCGGGGCATCGTGCGCGCGATCGGCGAGGAGATCGAGCTGGCGCGGGCCGGGCAGCACGCCGGCATCCGGATCAAGTGCAACTCGCTGGTCGACGAGCAGATCATCGACGCGCTCTACCACGCGTCGCAGGCCGGGGTGCCGGTCGAGATCGTGGTGCGCGGGATCTGCACGCTGAAGCCCGGCGTCGAAGGGCTTTCCGAGAACATCCACGTCCGGTCGATCCTGGGCCGGTTCCTGGAGCACTCGCGGATCTTCAACTTCCGCGCCGGCGGCACGCACTGGATCGGCAGCGCGGACATGATGCACCGCAACCTGGACCGGCGGATCGAGGCGCTGGTGCGCGTCAAGGACCCCAAGCTCACCGCGCAGCTCGACAACATCTTCGACTCGGCGCTGGACCCGGCGACGCGGTGCTGGGTGCTGACGGCGAGCGGCGAGTGGTCGCCGTTCCCGGCCGACGGCTCGCGGGTGCGCGACCACCAGCTGGAGCTGGCGAAGCTGCACGGGGCCGCCGGATGACCCAGGAGGTACGGGCGGCCGGCGCGGTGCTGTGGCGCGGCGCCGGCAAGGCGACCGAGGTCGCCCTGGTGCACCGCCCGCGGTACGACGACTGGTCGTTGCCCAAGGGAAAGCTCGACCCGGGCGAGACGACCGCCGAAGCCGCCGTCCGGGAAGTGAAGGAAGAGACCGGGTTCGACGCGGTCCTGGGCCGGTACCTGGCCCGGACGGCGTACCCGGTGCCCGCGCGCAACGGCTCCGGCACGGTCCCGAAGACGGTCGACTACTTCAGCGCCGAAGCGGTGTCCGGCGGGTTCACCGTGAACGACGAGGTCGACGAGCTGCGCTGGCTCGACCCGACGGCGGCGGAGAAGCTGCTGACGCGGCCGGAGGACGTGCGGGTGCTGCGCACTTTCTGCGAGGTACCGGTGGGCCTGACGACGCTGGTGCTGGTGCGCCACGCGAAGGCGGGCAAGCGCGACGAGTGGAACGGCGACGACGACCTCAGGCCGTTGTCGGAGGCGGGACTGCGGCAGGCGTCGGCGTTGCGGCGGGTGCTGGCGCTGTACGGACCGGACCGGGTGCTGTCGGCGCCGCGGCTGAGGTGCGTGCAGACGGTCCACGGGATCGCCGACGACACGGGCATCGAGGTGCGCCACGAGCCGCTGCTGTCGGAAGAGGGGTATTGGCCGGACCCGGTTCTGGGCGTGGCGCGGCTGCTGGCGGTCGCGGGCGACGGCGGAACCCCGGTGGTGTGCAGCCAGGGCGGCGTGATCCCGGACCTGATCAGCGCACTGGCCGACCGCGACGGCGTCGAGCTCCCGGCCGCCCGCGGCGGCGTGGTCCCGAGCAAGAAGGGTTCGTTCTGGGTGCTGTCGTTCCGCGCACCGACGGCCGAGGAGGGCCCAGTCCTCCTGGCGGCCGACTACCACCCGAGCGCCCTGCCGACCCCCTCCCCGACCCGCTCCTGAGCAGGCTGTCCACACGCCGGCCGTGATGTGGACAACCGAGGCAGCGGCGGCGGGCTTTCCGGCTTTCCGTCGGACACCCCCGATACGCTGGACAAGGGCACGCCCCCAAGGGAGGGCGGGGCCGTTCCGAGCCGCGCCGTCGCGAGACAGCGGCGTGACAGTCGATCTTGGTGTACTGGATCCGGGTCCCGCTGGGCTGCGCCGGGCTAGGGGTACGGCGCATCCCGGGACGGGGACCCGTCTGTCGGCACCGTCGCCAGCAGGGCTCGGATCTCCGGGATGCGGGGGTCGCCGAGGCGCTGGCAGACGGTCAGCGCCTCGGCCCAATGCGCCCGCGCCTCCGCACCACGGCCGGTGCGGAGCTTCAGGCGGCCCAGCGTGATGCGGACGTCGATCGTGCCGTAGTCGGCGTTCAGCTCCTTCAGCTCGGCGAGCGCTTCCAGGCCCGCCTTCTCCGCTTCGTCCTGTCGCCCGGCTCCTTCGAGCGCTTCGGCGACGTTCCCCAGCGCCAACGCCGCGTGATAGCGGTCGCCCAGGTCGGCGAACGCCTGGTGCGCGGACTGTGCAGCTTCGGCGGCGTTGTCGTAGTTGCGCAGGCCGATGCGGCTGGCGCTGACGTTGAGGAGCGCGTGCGGCACGAACGTCCGCTGGCCGTGGTCGCGCGCGAGACGAACCGCCTGCAGGGCGTAGCGCTCGGCTTCCGCATACTCCGCGCGGACGTAGTACGCGCCGGAGAGATTCGAGAGGATCGCCACCGCCAGCGCGGTGCCGTCGCCCGCCTCGGACGCCGCGCGCGCCTCCTCCAAGGCTTCGAGCGCCTTGTCGGGCTGGAGGGTGCGCAGGTAGGCCGAGCCGAGGTTGTTGGCGCTGTACTGCAGGCCGGTGTTGTCACCCGCGTCGCGCGTGGCGGCGACGGCCGACCGGGCGGTCGTGATCCAGTCGTCGCGGTCGTGGCGTTCGGCGAAGAACCCGCGCAGCAGCCACGCGAGCTTCCACGCGTGGGCGGTGAAGCCGTTCTCCGCCGCGACGCCGACCAGCGCCGTCAGGGCCACGCGTTCGGTCGTGTACCAGGCGATCGTCTGCTCGTGCTGGGTGAACCGGACGGCGGGCACCGGCGCGGGGCCGAGCGTGATGTCGTCGGTGAGCAGGTCGGGGCGGACGAGCTTGGTCGCTTCGGCGACGCTCGCGAGGTACCAGTCGAGGAGCCGGCGCCGCGCGGCCGCGCGCTCGGCCGCCGTCGTCTCGGTTTCGACGAGCTCGGCGGCGTACACGCGCAGCAGGTCGTGGAACTGGTAGCGGTCGGTGCTGGGCTGGTTGAGCAGGTGCGCGGCGGCGAGCTGGTCGGCGAGCTCGCGGGCCTCGCGCAGGTCCGCCCCGGCCAGCGCGGCGGCCGACGACAGGCTGAAGCCGTGGCCGGGGTGCAGGCCCAGCAGCCGGAAGAACCGCGCGGCGGCCGGGCGCAACGCCTTGTACGACCACGAGAACGCGGCCCGCAGGTCGGTGCCGGCGTCTTGCGGGTCGCGCAGGGTGTCGAGCCGCAGGCGCTGGTCGCGCAGCTCTTCGACGATCCCCGCGAGCGAGACGCCGGAAAACCGCGACGCGCGTTCGCCGGCCAGCGCCAGCGCGAGCGGGAGCCGGCCGCAGAGCTGGACGAGTTCGGCGACGGCGTCGGGTTCGGCGGCGAGGCGCTGCGGCCCGACGCTCCCGGCGAGCAGCGCCGTGGCGTCCTGGTCGTCGAAGGAGCGCAAGGCGATCCGGCGGGCGCCGTCGCGCGCGACGACCCCGCGCAGCTGGTTGCGGCTGGTCACGACGACGAGGTTGCCCGGACCGGGCAGGAGCGGACGGACCTGGTCGGCGTCGCGCGCGTTGTCGAGCAGCATGAGCGTGCGACTGCCGGCCAGCCGGCTGCGCAGGAGCGCCGACCGTTCCTCCACTGTGGAAGGCAGCGTTTCGGGTGGCTCGCCGAGGGCGCGGAGGAAGCCGGCCAGTGCGGCGTCCGGCGTGACGGGCGTGCCCACGGAGTGACCGCGCAGGTCGAGGAACAGCTGGCCACCGGGGAAGCGGTCGCGGACGCGGTGCGACCAGTGCACGGCCAGCGACGTCTTCCCGATGCCCGCGGTCCCTTCGATGACGACGATGCCGGACGCGCCGCCGGGCGGGAGCCGGTCGAGTTCGGCGAGCTCGGGGCCGCGTCCGGTGAACCCGGCGACGTCGAAGGGCAGCTGCCGCGGCACGGTGTGACCGGCGGGTCCGGTGTCGGCGGTGAGCAGTTCGGCGTGCAGGCGGCGCAGGTCCTCCCCCGGCTCGACGCCGAGCTCGTCGGCCAGCAACGAGCGAAGCCCGGCGTAGCGGGCCAGCGCCTCGGCGCGGCGGCCGGACCGGGCCAGGACGCGCACCAGCCGTTCCCACAACGATTCCCGCAGCGGGTGCTGGGCGACGAGGTCGGTGAGCTCGGCGACGAGCCGGGCATCGGGGACGAGCCCGGCGTCGAGGTCGATGCGTTGTTCGACGGCGAAGAGGTACCGCTCGGTCAGCAGCGGCCCCCATTCCGCGGCCAGCGCGGGCGACCCGACGCCTTCGAGCGGCGCGCCACCCCAGGCGGCGAGCGCGGCGGTGAGCAGGGCGCGGCGCCGGGTGGGTTCCGACGCGGCGGCGGCCTGGTCGAGGGTGCGGAGGAAGCGCAGGGCGTCCACCCGGGACGGGTCGACGACCAGCCGGTACCCGTCCGGTTCGGTGACGACGGTTTCTTCGCCGCACAGCCGGCGCAGGCGCATGACGTAGGTCTGCAGGCTGCCGCGGATGTGCGCGGGCGGCTCCTCGCCCCAGACGCCGCGCGCGAGCGCGTCGATCGACACCAGGCGACCCGAGGACAAAGCCAGCGTCGCGAGCAGCGCACGCTGCCGCGAACTGGTCAGCACGACCGGCGAGCCGCCGACGAGCACCTGGAACGGGCCGAGCAGCCGGATGTCGATGGTGGTCGCCCCCAGGTTTCGCGCACGCCGCCGGGCACCGCCGGACGCGGACCCCGAGGAGGGCAGCGTGGCATCACTCGGCCGGGCGCTCAAGCAACTTTGCGAAATTGGGCGGAACCGGTCCCGGGGTGGGAGAGTGGTCCGAGCGGGTGGTGCACGGGTCCCGTTCGGACGGCCGATCTTGGCAGTGGGTAACGGGGCTGGGGCCCGCACAGTCGGTTCACGTACTTGGACGGTCGGCTCGCGCGCTTCCGGACGCTCAGGCCCACTCCGCAGGTACGCGAGCCGACCTTCGGGGCACACGAACCAACTTCGCCGTACGCGAGCCGACTCCTTGGGTGCGCGAGCCGACCCTCCGGGTACGTGAGCCGACTTCCGCCGCACGTGACCTGCCTTCCGACGCGCGAGCCGACTTGCTGGCCTGGCCCGGCTCCTGAGTACCGCAGCTCCCGATCGTCCGCCGGACCGCTTCTCCCCCACCGGCGCCGGAAACGCGGCGGGGCCCCGCGCGACGCGCGGGGCCCTGGCCGGAAAAGTCACTCGCCCAGCGGGGGTAACCCCCCGGGGGATCCCCGAATTTCACGTTACCGCAGGGGTCCGACAGTTTCGGGCGGTCAGCTCTTCTTCGCCGCCGTGGTACGCCGGGCAGGTGCCTTGGCGGCCGTCGTCTTCCGGGCCGTCGTCGTCTTCGCAGCCGTCGTAGTCGTCGCCTTCGCCGCCGTCGCCCGACGCGTCGTCGGGGCCTTCGCCGTCGTCGCCGGCTTGGCTGCCGTCGACTTCGCGGCCGTCGACCTGGTCGCCGTCGCCTTCGGCGCCGCTGCCTTCGGGGCCGCCTTCGCGCGGGTCGTGGTCGTCTTCGGGGCCGCCTTCGTCGCCGTCGCCCTCGTTGTCGTCGCGGGCTTGGCCGCCGTCGCGCGGGTTCGTGTTGCCGTCGCGCGCGCCGCTGCCGGCTTTGCCGCCGCCGCGCGGGGTGTGGTCGCCCGCGTTGTCGTCGAGGCGCGGGTGCCCGCGGCCGCGCGCTTCACCGGTGCCGCCTTGGCCAGCTTCTTCGCGCCGGAAATGACGTCCTTGAAGGTGGTCCCGGCGCGGAAGGCCGGCACGTTGGTCTTCTTGACCCGCACGGCCTCACCGGTGCGCGGGTTCCGGGCCGTCCGCGCCGCGCGGGCGCGCTTCTCGAACACCCCGAAGCCGGTGATGTTGACCTTTTCGCCCTTGTTGACCGTCCGGATGATGATGTCGACCAGACCGTCGACCGCCTCGGAAGCGGCCTTCTTGTCGCCCAGGCGCTCCGTCAGCGCCTCGATCAGCTGGGCCTTGTTGGCCATACCAGTCCTCCAAGAAGGAAGTACTCGTCCACGGCCGCGACGGGCCGACTAGCGACACGGTATTACCAACACAGCGCAAATTCCAGACGGGACGCGGAATCCTTCCCTTGCCGGGGGACGGGTTCCGCCTCGCGAAGCGCCCCCTGGGAGGCCTTCGGAGATCCGTCTGGCGAAAGCGAACAGAGGCGGGATCCCTTGGAAGCAAAGGGATCCCGCCTCCGCGTGGAACTAGCTCGTGGCGACCGGCGTGGTCGTCGGCTTCCAGGACGGGCGGGCCGCCTCGTAGCCGTCGATCTCACCGGCATGGCGCAACGTCAGGGCGATGTCGTCGAGGCCTTCGAGCAGCCGCCAGCGGACGTAGTCGTCGATCTGGAAGGGCGCGGTGAAGTCCTTGGCGCGCACGGTCTTGGTCTCGAGGTCGACCGTGACCTCGGTGCCGGGCTCGTTTTCGAGCAGCTTCCAGAGCAGCTCGACGTCGTGCTGCTCGCACTGCGCGGCCACCAGGCCGCCCTTGCCGGAGTTGCCGCGGAAGATGTCGGCGAACCGGGCGGAGATGACGGCCCGGAAGCCGTAGTCCATCAGCGCCCAGACGGCGTGCTCGCGGGACGAACCGGTACCGAAGTCCGGGCCCGCGACCAGCACGCTGCCACTCTTGAACGGCTCGGAGTTGAGGATGAACTCCTGGTCACCGCGCCAGGCGGCGAACAGGCCGTCCTCGAAGCCGGTCCGGGTCACCCGCTTGAGGTAGACCGCCGGGATGATCTGGTCGGTGTCCACGTTGGACCGGCGCAGCGGGACGCCGACGCCGGTGTGCTGGGTGAACGGTTCCATGGCTGTAGCTCCTCGGGTGGGTCAGCGGGCGGCGGTCTGCAGGTCTTCCGGGGACGACAGCGTGCCCCGGACGGCCGTGGCGGCGGCCACGAGCGGCGAGACCAGGTGCGTCCGGCCGCCCTTGCCCTGCCGGCCCTCGAAGTTGCGGTTCGACGTCGACGCGCTGCGCTCGCCCGGCTTCAGCTGGTCCGGGTTCATGCCCAGGCACATCGAGCAGCCGGCCTGGCGCCACTCGGCGCCCGCGGCGGTGAAGACCTCGTCGAGGCCCTCCTCCTCGGCGGCCTTGCGGACGCGCATGGAGCCGGGAACCACCAGCATGCGGACCGAGTCCGCCACCTTCCGCCCACGCAGCACCTCGGCCGCGGCCCGCAGGTCCTCGATCCGGCCGTTGGTGCAGGAGCCGAGGAAGACGGTGTCGACCGAGATCTCCCGCAGCGGCGTCCCGGGCTTCAGGTCCATATAGGACAGGGCCTTTTCAGCGGCGATGCGATCGTTCTCGTCCGGGATCTGCTCCGGGTCGGGCACGTCGGCGCCCAGCGGGAGGCCCTGGCCGGGGTTGGTGCCCCAGGTCACGAACGGCGTCAGCGCGCTCGCGTCGAGGTGCACCTCGGCGTCGAACTCGGCGCCGTCGTCGGTGCGCAGCTGCCGCCAGTTCTCGAGCGCCGCGTCCCAGTCCGCGCCGCTCGGCGCGTGCGGACGGCCCTTCAGGTACGCGAAGGTCGTCTCGTCCGGGGCGATCATCCCGGCGCGGGCGCCGGCCTCGATCGACATGTTGCAGACGGTCATCCGGGCTTCCATCGACAGGGCCTCGATGGCCTTGCCGCGGTACTCCAGGATGTAGCCCTGGCCGCCGCCGGTGCCGATCTTGGCGATCACCGCGAGGATGATGTCCTTCGCCGTGACGCCGGGCCGCAGCTCGCCGTCGACCGTGATGGCCATCGTCTTGAACGGACGCAGCGGCAGCGTCTGGGTCGCCATGACGTGCTCGACCTCGGACGTGCCGATGCCGAACGCGATGCCGCCGAACGCGCCGTGCGTGGAGGTGTGGCTGTCGCCGCAGACCACGGTCATCCCGGGCTGGGTCAGGCCGAGCTGCGGGCCGATGACGTGCACGATGCCCTGCTCGGCGTCGCCCATCGGGTGCAGCCGGACGCCGAACTCCTTGCAGTTGCGGCGAAGGGTGTCGACCTGGGTGCGCGAGACCGGATCGGCGATGGGGAGCTCGATGTCGACGGTCGGGACGTTGTGGTCCTCGGTCGCGATGGTGAGGTCGGGGCGGCGCAGCGGCCGCCCGGCCAGGCGGAGGCCGTCGAAGGCCTGCGGGCTGGTCACTTCGTGCAGCAGGTGGAGATCGATGTAGAGGAGGTCCGGTTCGGCGCCTTCGCCGCGGCGCACGAGGTGGCTTTCCCACACCTTCTCCGCCAGTGTGCGGGCCTTGCCGGTCGGGCTGGTCATCTCCGGCTCCTTCCACGGTGCGTTGTGGTGGTGGAACTCGGGCGCACACCTGCGGAACTGGTGCGAGCCGCGAAGGGAGGGCGCAGCTCGAGTTCGGGGTTTCCCAGATACTGGACTTCCCAAAGTGCGGGACGCTAGTATCGGGTCGTGGGACAGCATAGCGGTATCGGAGTACTGGACAAAGCAGTGGCCGTTCTGCAGGCGGTCGCGGACGACCCCTGCGGCCTGGCGGAACTGTGCACGCGGACGGGCCTGCCCCGGGCCACCGCGCACCGGCTCGCGGTCGGCCTCGAGGTGCACCGGCTGCTGCGCCGCGGTCCCGACGGCCGCTGGCGTCCCGGTACGGCGCTGGCCGAACTGGCCGGCGGTTCGACGGACCCGCTGCTCGACGCGGCGGGCGTGGTCCTGCCGAAACTGCGGGACGTCACAGGCGAAAGCGTGCAGCTCTACCGCCGCGACGGCGTGCAGCGCGTCTGCGTCGCGACGGCGGAGCCGCCGAGTGGCCTGCGCGACACCGTCCCGGTGGGCTCGCGGCTGCCGATGACGGCCGGTTCGGGCGCGAAGGTGCTGGCAGCGTGGGCGGATCCGCACACGCAGCGCACGATCCTGGCGGACGCGGTCTTCGGCGAGCGGACGCTGCTGGAGGTGCGTCGCCGCGGCTGGGCGCAGAGCGTGGCCGAACGCGAGCCGGGTGTGGCGAGCATCTCGGCGCCGGTCCGCGATTCGGCGGGCACGGTCGTGGCGGCGGTGTCGGTGTCGGGCCCGATCGAGCGCATCGGCCGCAAGCCGGGCGCGCGCTGGGCGGCGGACCTCCTCGCGGCGGCGGACGCGTTGCAGGAACGACTCTAGAACCGCGCCGGCGGTTAAGCCTGACCCGTTTCGAAGCGCGCCACCTTGCCGTCGCGAACGGTGAACGCCCAGCGCGTCCGCATCGCGCCCCAAGTCGAGTTCGAGTAGTTCGCGATGAACTTCCGACCGTCGTCTTCGGCGGTTTCCACCTCGAGCCGGCCCTGGCTGGAGAAGATCTCCTTCTCCGTCCACGCCGCGAGGTCGCGGTCGGTGCCGTCGTCGGACATCGTCGCGTCGGGGGTGAGCGCGGCCTGGAACGCTGTGCGGTCGCCCGCGTTCAGTGCGTCGATGAACGCGCGCACCGCCGGGTCGCCGATCGAATCCGTCATGGGGTCATGGTGCACCGTTCGGGGGAACCTGGCGAAAGCCGCGTATTCGGTGACGGCGGTCACGTCTCCTTCAGGACAGCACCACGGAGGGGGAACGACCATGCTGAACAGAAGGGCACTGGCGATGCTGCGGGCCGTCGGGGCGGGACGGGCCGAGCTGACCTGCAGCTGCGAGCCGGACCTGCGGGTCGACGGGTTGCCGTGCTGCGACCAGGCGACGGCGCACGAGCTGGCGCGGGCCGGGCTGATCCGGCCGGCGCGGGGGCCGGTGGTGGCCGTCGGGCAGTGGACGCGGGCGGAGCTGACCGACGACGGCAGGACGGCGCTGGGCGGGACGCTCGCCGCGGCCTGAGGCAACCGTCAGAATGCCTCGCGCGTGTACTCGCAAAGCGTGAGGGGAAGCGATGAAGATCGTCACGGGACTGCTCGGCGCCTGCCTGCTGCTGGCCGCGTGTTCGGAGCCGCAGCCGGTGGCGCCGACCGTGACGGTGACGGCCCCGCCGACGACCGCCCCGGCACCGGCGGTCGACCCGGCGACGCTCGACTGGTTGAACGGCTTCTGCTCCGCCATCCGCGCCTACCGGACGCGCACCGGCGAGGAGGCGGTACCGGGGACGTCCCAGCCGCACTCGGTCGAGGAAGCGCAGAAGGCCTTGAGCGAAGCACTCGGCGGCATCGCGGACCGCGCCGGCGAGGTGGTCGACCGTCTGAAGGCGCTCCCGCCGGCCCCGGTACCGCTGGCCGAGACGGTCCGGAAGGCATTCGCCGGCAAGTACGCGACGGCCCGCGACCGCGCTCGCGACGCGAAGACGGCCCTGGACCAGGCGAAGCCGGGCGACGCGGCTTCGCAGGATCCGGCGATGCAGGCGTTGCAGCAGGCCCAGCGGGACGTCGACGGCACGTACGACCCGCTGGCGCCGTTGGCGGAATCGACGGACCTGCTCACCGCAGCGGCTAGTGCACCGGGTTGCAAGGCCTGAGAGACCTGGTCAGCGCCGCACCAGCGGAGCCTGCAACGGCAGCGAACGCGACGAGTCACCCACCTGAACCGTGAACCCGCCCTTAACCGGCCGCCACGCATGACTCCCCACATCCCAAGTAGAAAAGTCGCGCGCGTCCAAGTCGATCGTCACCCGGCGGGACTGGCCCGGTGCCAGCTCCACCCGCGAGAACCCCTTCAACTGCCGCGGCGGCTCGCCCGCGGCCGACGGGAAGCCCACGTACAGCTGTGCCACCTCGGCTCCCGCCCTCTTCCCCGTGTTCCGGACCGTGAACGTCGCCGTCGCACCCTTGCCCGTGTTGTGCACCGACAGCCCCGAGAACGCGAACGTCGTGTACGACAGGCCGTGCCCGAACGGGAACAGCGGCGTCTTGCCCTGCGCGTCGAACCAGCGGTAGCCGACCTGCAGGCCCTCCGAATACGTCGCCACCCCGTTCACGCCCGGGAACTGCGCCGCCGTGTTCGCCGGGGTGTCCGCGTCCGCCGCCGGGAACGTGATCGGGAGCTTCGCCGAGGGGTTGGCGTCGCCGAACAGCACGCCCGCCACCGCCGCGCCGTCCTGCTGGCCCGGGTACCACGCCTGCAGGATCGACGGCACCGACGACGCCCACGGCATCAGCACCGGACCGCCGCTCTTCACCACCACGACCGTGTGCGGGTTCGCCTCGGCGACCGCCGCCACCAGGGCGTCCTGGTTGCCGTCCAAGGCCAGGCTCGGCCGGTCCTTGCCCTCGGCCTCGTTGTCGCCGACCATCACCACCGCGACCTCGGAACCGGCCGCCAGGGCCGCGGCCCGGGCCGGGTCACTGCCGTCGTCCAGCGTTACCGCGGCGCCCGGAACCCGCTGCTGGAGCCCCGGCAACGGGTCCACTGTGGACGTCGGGATGACGGCGGAGCTGCCCCCGCCGCCGGTCTTGGCCTTGGTCGCGAACGGCCCGATCAGCGCGATCGACTTGACCGTCCGGTCGTCGAGCGGGAGCTGGGCGTGGTCGTTGCGCAGCAGCACCATGCCGCGTTCGGCGAAGTCCTTCGCGGCGGCGTCGTGCTGGGCAGTCGGCAGCGGCGTGAGCGTCGGCGGGTGGTCGAACTGCCCGAACGCGAACATCGTGCGGAACCGCGGCAGCAGCAGCTCGCCGACGCGCTGTTCGCTCACCTGCCCGGCCAGCACCGCCTGCTTCATCTTCTCGCCGTACCAGGTGCCGTCGATCATCTCGAGGTTCATGCCCGCGTTCGCCGAGCCCACGGTGCTGTGCGCGGCACCCCAGTCCGACTGGACGAACCCCTTGAACCCCCAGTCGTCGCGCAGCTTGTCCTGCAGCAGCGCCGGGTTCTCGCAGGTGAACACGCCGTTGATCTTCGGGTAGGCGCACATCACCGAGCCCGCATGACCTTCGGTGACGGCCTGCTCGAAGTGCGGCAGGTACAGCTCGTTGAGCGTGCGCTCGTCGATGTGCTCGTCGATGCTCTGGCGCTGGGTCTCCTGGTTGTTCGCCGCGTAGTGCTTGACCTCGGCGATCGTGCCGTTCTCCTGGATACCGCGGATATCGGCGGCGCCCATGTCCCCGACCAGCACCGGGTCCTCGCCCATCCCCTCGAACGTCCGGCCGTTGCGCGGGACGCGGGCGATGTTGATGTCGGGACCTTCGGACACGTTGTGCGCGAGCGCGCGGGTCTCGTCGCCGATCAGGCGGCCGTAGCGGCGCGCGAGGCCGGTGTCGAACGTCGACGCCAGCGCCATCGTGGCCGGCAGCGCGGTCGCCGGCTTCTGCGGTTTGTCGTCGGCCGGGCCCATGCCGGCCGGGCCGTTGGCGATCCGGAAGCCGGGCACGCCGAGCCGCGGGATCGGCGGCACGAACCGCTGGTGCTCGGCGTCGGGCTGCAGGTGCAGCTGGGAGATCTTCTCGTCGAGGGTCATCGCGGCGACGAGCTCCGCGGCGCGGCGGTCGGGCGACTGGCGGGCGTCGCGCCAGGGCTGCGCGGCCGCGGCGGCGGTCACGGGGGCCGCGAGCGAAAGTCCCAGTACCGCGGCAAGAACGAGCCGGCCGTTGCGCATCGAGTCTCCCTCGTCACCGAACGGGATCAACGGCGGACAAGCTAACGCATACGTGAGCAGTAAACATAGACTCGATAGTCGTTCACGTACTTGAATATTTCGCGGGCTCAACCGTTTTCGCGGCTCAAGCGTGGAGAAGGTACGCGGCAGAGGGGACGGAACATGCCGAAGAAAGCACTGATCGGACTAACGAGGGTCGGGCGGCACCCCACCGGCCGAGCCGGCGAGCCCACCGCGGACGGCTCACCGAGCTGACCCTCCACAAAGGACACCTCGGGAAGGTGCGGGTCCCCAGGCCCGCCGTCCCGGGGCCGCCCACCCCCAGAGGGCGGATTCCGGCCCGGCGGTTCACGCCGCCGGGCCGGTCTAAACGGGCCGGCCTCAGCGAGCCGCGGCCAGCCGCAACGCCCGGTAGACGAACTGCTGGTCGCCCAGCCGGTGCCGCAGGTCCCGCTCCAGCCCCGCGATCGGGTAGAGGTTCTGCGGCGCCCGCGAGTCCTTGTACTCCACCGACGCGAACCGCCCGAGCACCGACTGCGTCAGGTTCGCCAGCTCGGCCACCTCCGCCCGGCCGAGGTGGGGCGCCGCCTCGACCCGCACCACTCCCGACCACGGGGGCCCGCCCACCGACGGCAGCCGCAGGTACCACGAATGCCGGACCCACGTCGTGCCCATCAGGAACACCGGGGTGCGCTGGTGCGGGGTCAGCCGGCCGACCATCGCGTTGAGGTCGCCCGGCAGGTACGTCGTCTGGTGGCTCTTGATGAACCCGACCGCCCGGGACAGGTGCGTGCGGCCGCTCAACGGTCCGTCCACCACGAGCAGGTCGCTGCCGACGTGGCCCCGGATCGCCTCCCGCGCCGCGGTCGCCGTGTCCAGCTCCGTCTCGGCCAGTCGCTCCTGCAGCAACGACGACAGCACGACCGCCAGCGGTTTGTCGTCCTTGGCGGTCGTCGAGAAGGCCTCGTACAGCCCCGCCGAAGTCGAGATGCCGGCCGCCTCGGAGGCCACCGTGAACACCCCGCGCCGGACATCCGACGCGACGACGTGCGCCCGGCCCGAACAGCAGCACACCACCCCGGCCGCGTACGACGCGCACAAGCCGATCGACGCCGAGTTCATCCCGGCCGGGTCGTCGATCCAGACGCGGGCGTCGATCCGGCGGACGCCGTCGACGAACAGGATGGCCTCGGGCGGCGAAACCGGTGACGGGTCGATCGGCGCCCACTCCTCCATGGGCACCTCGACCTCGAGCTCGACCTCGGCTCCGGACCGCGCCAGCTCCTCGGCCTCCATCGAACTGCCGTAACCCGGGTCCCACGAGTCGACGCTGAAGTTCATCCCGGCCACGGCGGTCATGCGCCCTCCCTGCTGATGTGCGAGCCGGTGCCGTCCCGGGTGACCAGGAACCGCACCGGCACGCGCTCGGCGAGCGCCGGCACGTGCGTGATCACCCCGACCATCCGGGAGCCGGTGGCCGACAGGTTCTCCAATGTGGACGCCACGACGTCGAGGGTGGCCTCGTCCAGGGTGCCGAACCCCTCGTCGAGGAAGATCGACTCGAGCTTGGTCGCGCCCTCGGCGGCCATGGCGCCCAGCTGCGAAGACAGGGCGAGGGCCAGCGAGAGCGACGCCTGGAACGTCTCCCCGCCGGACAGCGTCTTCACCGGCCGGCGGGCGTCGGCCTCGTTGTGGTCCACCACCAGGAAGTCGCCCTTGTCGTGGGTCAGCTCGAACTGACCGCCGGACAGCTCCAGCAGCGACGCGGACGCCTCGGCGACGAGCGTGTCGAGCGCCCCGGCGATCAGCCAGCGCGGGAACTTGTCCGAGCGCAGGAGATCCGCGAGCAGCCGCGCGACCTGCGACTCCGACTCGGCCGCCGCGATGTCGCCGTGCAGGCCCGCCACGTGCGCCACGCGCCGCTTCAGCTCCGTGTGGTCGCCCTCGGCCCGCGCCCGCGCGGCGGCGACGGCCACCGGGACGCGGTCGCGCACCGGCCCCTCGGGTAGTTCGACCCCGAGCGCGGTGACGTCGTCGGCGACCGCGCGTTCGGCCACTCGCAACGCTTCGGCGGCTTCGCCCTCGGCGGTCGTCACGACGGTCAGCCGTTCGCGTCGTTCCTTCGCCTGCCCGGCCGCCCAGTCCGTCAACGCAGACCACGCGTCCAGCAGGCTCTCGCCGTCGATCGGCGGAGCCCCGAGGCCGACCAGCGGGTCGCGCGCCCGGGACAGCCGCTGGCGCTCGGCCTCGACCTGGTCGGCGATCCGCGCCTGGGCTTCGGCGGCTTGTTTCGCGGCCGCGCGGGCGGTCCTGAGGTCCGCGTCGGCCGTCTTCGCGGCCAGTTCGAGTCCGGCCACCTGCGCGAGCTGCTCGGTGACGACCTCGGCGGCGGGCGCGCCGGCCAGGGTCTCGGCCAGTTCGCCGTGCCGGCGCCGGGTGTTCGCCCACACCGTGCTCGCCGACTGCTCGGCCAGCGCCGCCTCCGAAGCCCGCTTCCGCCGCTGTTCGGCGTTCCGCTCGGCGGAGGCGAGGTCGTCCGCCGCGACGACGGCTTCCTTGCCCGCGGCTTCGGCGGCCGCCTCGAGCGCGGCCAGCGCCGTGCGCCGTTCTTCCAGCGCGGCCGCCGCCCAGGCGGTCAGCCGCTGCCAGCCCGCCGGGACGTCGTCGCCGTCGATCGCCGGCGCGCCCAGTTCCACCAGGGGATCCCGGGCCGCCCGCAGTGCTTCCCGGGCTGCCGCGAACGACTTCTCCACGACGTCGGCCTCGTGCCGCGCCGCCACGCGGTCGGCACGGGCCGCCGCCAGTTCCTTGTCGGCGGCGTGCGCGGCTTCGGCGACGCGGGTGCGTCCCTCGATCGTCGTCGACAGCCACTCGCCGCGTTCGCGCACGGCCGCGACGAGGTCCGCGTAGTCCTGCTCGGAGAAAGAGGCCTCGACCGGGCGCCGCAGCACCGGCGACTCCGGCGGACCGTCAACGTCGGCGAGCACCACGCGCAGCTCTTCCGCCTGCGCGGCCGCGGACACGGCCGAGTCGGCGTCGCGGTCCGCGGCCCGTTCCAGCTTGCGCAGCGCGGACTCGGCGGCGGCGCGGCCGGATTCCGCCCGCTCGAGACGTTCTTTCGCCTCGGCCAGGTGGGCGTGCCCGCCCGCGTCCGGCAGCGCGGAGACCTCTTGCTCGCACACCGGGCACGCGTGGCCGACGGCGAGCCCGGCCCGCAGCACCAGTGCCTGCCCGGTGCGTTCGGCATCGGTCAGCGCGGTCTTCGCCGCGACCAGCTCCGCATCGGCGCTCGCGAAGGAACTACGCGCCGCTTCGAGCTCCTTCCGGCGGGCGACCTGCTCGGGCGCGGCCTTCCGTTGCGCCTCGCACAACGCGTAGAGCGTGCGAGCGTCGGAACGGGCCGACGCCAGCGGAGCGACGTCCGGCTGCGCGCCCAGCGCCTCGCGCGCTCCGGCATCGGCGGCCTCGGCCTCGCGCAGGCGTGCGTCGGCGGCCTCGGTGCGTTTCGCCACCCGCGCCGAATCCGCCGACAGGTCCCCGAGGTTCGCGGGCGGACGCAGCCCGGCCAGGCGGTCGCGGACCTGCCGGGCCCGCGCGGCTTCGGCGGCGGCGTCCTCGGCGGCGCGGGCTGTCGTGTCCCTGTTCTTCCTGGCCGCTTCGACGACGGACACCGCTTCGGCCACCGCGGCGGTCGCCACCTCTTTCTCCTGCGACGCCGTCTTCGCGGCCTCTTCCAGGCGAGGGAGGGCCTTCTCGGCCTCGGCGAGCTCGGTGCGGGCGGCGCGGATCCGTTCCAGCTCAGCGCGAGCGGGGGCGGCGGCGAGCGCGGCACGGGCGGCCTCGTCCGCCGTCTCGGCCGTCTCCAGCCCCGTCCGGGCCGTCGTGGCCGCGTCCGCCGCCGTGCGGCGCCGGGATTCGAGGTCTTCGACGCCGTCCGGACGTTCCAGCGCGTCGAGGACACCCAGCTCCCGCGTCACCGTCGCGACCAGCTGCCGGGCTTCGTCGTGGGCGCGGGTGGCGTCGGACAACCCCGGCAGGGCCGCACTCACCCGCGCGTCGAGGTCCGCAAGTGCCGTCATCCGCGCGGAAAGCCCTTCGACCGCTTCCTCGGTCGCGTCGGCGTAGCTGCCGAGCTGTTCGGCGAGGACGGCGGCGCGCTGCTTCTGCTGCTCCGCCGTGACGCCGGCGCGGCGGCCGATCCGCTCGTAGACCTCCAGGCCCAGCAGCTTGATCAGGATCTTCTGCCGGTCGGCGGCCTTGGCGTGCAGGAACTCCGCGAAGTCGCCCTGGGGCAGCGCCACGCAGGTGCAGAAGTGCTTGAAGGTCAACCCGAGCAGGCGTTCGACGGCCGGGGTGACCTCGGAGTCCGCGGCGACCGGGTCGGCGTCGTCCTCCGGGCCGCCGAGCGCGGTGGGGTCGGCGAGCCGTTCCAGGCGGACGTTCTTCACGCTGACCGTGGGTTTCTTCCCGCCGCTGCGCCGGACTTCCCGCACGACGTGGTAGCGCGTGCCGCCGGCGTCGAAGACCAGCCGCACGGTCGCCCGGTTCGCCGTCGGGGCGAGCGCGGGCGCGACGAGCCCTTCGTGGTCCCAGCGCGCGACGGACCCGTAGAGGGCGAAGGTGAGCGCGTCGATCACCGTGCTCTTGCCGGCGCCGGTCGGGCCGACGAGCGCGAAGTAGTCCGTGTCCTCGAAGCTGACTTCGGTCTTGTCGCGGAACGACGCGAAACCGGTCATCTCCAGCAGCACAGGCCGCATGTCACACCTCGCTCGTCTCTTCGTCGTGCAGCCGCGCGAAGAGCGACTGGACCCGCTTGTCCTCGACCGTGCGTTCTTCGCAATAGGACGCGAACAGCTCCCCCGGCGAACGGTCCGCGATCGCGCGGTCGCCGCCCGCCGTCGTCACCGGGGCGGCGAACTCCGGGTCGATGCGGATTTCCAGGGCGTTGGGCAGGGCTTCCTGGATCTCCTCGCGCAGCCCGGCCCTGGTCGCTTCGCGGATGTAGACGCGGAGGTAGTCCTCGCCGAACTCCTCCGCGCGGCCGATCAGCTCGGCCACCGTGCCGTGGACGGTCCGCAGCCGGCGTCCGGCGGTCATCGGGAGTTCCGTGATCTTCGCCGGGGTCGTCGGCGTCACCTCGACGGCCAGTACCACGCTCTTGTTGTCCTGCTCGCCGAAGTCCACGGCGAACGGTGAGCCGCTGTAGTGCACCGGGCAGGCGGCGGGCAGGGACTGGCGCCGGTGCAGGTGGCCCAGCGCGACGTAGTGCGGGTCGGCGCCGAACGCCGTCGCGGGCACGTGGTACTCGAAGATGGACTGCGCCGCGCGCTCGCCGCCGCCCATCGTCCCGCCGGTCACCGTCAGGTGCGCCATGACGAGATTCACCGCGCCGGCGGAGAACCCGGACTTGAGGTGCTCCAGGATGTCGCGCACGCGCTGGTCGTACTCGCCGACGTTGTCCGCCGGGGTCCCGGCGAGCAGCTCGGCCGCGCGGACCGCGTAGCGCTGGGAAAGGAAGGGCAGCACGGCGACGTTGACGCGCTCGCCGGTCGAGCGGGCGTCGAACGACACGACCCCGCCGTCCGCGACCGGCCGCGGGTTCCCGGTGAGGTGGATGCCCGCTTTGCGCAGCAGTGGCCGGTACGCCTCGAACGTCGCCGCGTGGTCGTGGTTCCCGGCGATCGCGATGACCTCGGCGCCGGTGTCGCGCAACGCCATCAGCGCCTGGACCACGAGCTCCTGCGCGGCGGCCGACGGCGCCGACGTCTCGTAGAGGTCGCCCGCGACGAGGATCGCGTCGAACGCCTCGTCGCGCGCGATCCGGACGATCTCGCCGAGCACGGCCCGCTGCTCGTCCAGGCGGTTGCGGCCCTTGAGCGTCTTGCCGACGTGCCAGTCGGAGGTGTGCAGGAACTTCACACTTCGTCCTTCCGTTCAGGTAGCGGGCAGTGGCTCAGAACGGCGGCGGGTCGTCGCCGAACGGGTCGCTGCTGCCCGTCGGCAGACCGGCGAAGGGATCGGACTTCTTCGACGCCACCGTCGTCGTCGGGACCTTCCCGGCCTCGGAAAGCCGCGTGGCCCAGGCCGGGAACGGGAAGCCGACGGCGATCGGCACCGGGATCTCCGGCTGGCTCACGAACATCGTGCCGGGCGTGGCCAGGGTCGCGCGGACCCGCTGACTGGTGGGGAGGAAGCCGTACTCGGGGCGCGACGCCTCCGCGGCGTCGAGGCGCCCGACGATCCGCACCGAGCTGTTGCTGACGATGCGGCGCTCGACCTCGCTGGCCGTCTGCTGCGCGCCGATCAGGATGACGCCGAGGGAACGCCCGCGCTCGGCGATGTCCAGCAGCACCTCCTTGATGGGGCTGCTGCCTTCGCGCGGCGCGTACTTGTTCAGCTCGTCCAGCATGGTGAACAGGAGACCGCCCGGGCCGGCGGCTTCCTTGCGCGCGGTCTCCGCGGCGAGCGTGACACCGACGACGAACCGCTGCGCGCGCTCGACGAGGTTGTGGATGTCCACCACGGTCACCTGCTGGTTTTCCGTGGACAGCTGACGGGCGGGGTGATCGGTGAGGTCGCCGCGGATCAGGCCGTTGAGCGCGCGCTGGCTGGACCGCAGGCGGCGGATGAAGGCGTTGACCGTGCCGGCGCCGGTGACCGCGCCCGCCCAGCTGGCGCGGGTTTCCTCGTCGGTGACGCGCTCGCAGATGACGTCGACGAGCTCGGCGTAGGTGCGGCACAGCACGCCGTCGACCTTGGCCGCGCCGTCCTTCCCGGCCGGCTCGCTGTCCAGCCGCAACCGGTTCGCGACCTGGTGGATGACCATCGTGTACTGGTTGCGCTCGTCCTCGGCGTCGGCGAAGACGTAGGGCAGCAGGTCCTTGGCGCAGAACTCCGCGATGGTCCACCAGAAGGCGCCGACCCCGGACGTGCGCCCGGTGACGTAAGGCTTCCCCGTGGTGTCCGACGGCGTCGGCGGCGCGAAGAACCCGGTCGAGGCGAAAGGCTCCGCGGGCAGGCCGAGCTTGGCGTACTCGGCCTTGAGCTTCTCGTCGAGGTGGATGTTCGGGGTGTCGAGGAACAGCAGGTCCTCGCCCTTGACCGAGAACACCAGGGCCTTGGCGTTGTGGGCGTTGGGCAGGGCGCCGCCGCGGAAGATCGAGTGCAGCAGGAACAACGCGAACGACGTCTTGGTGGCGACGCCGGAGACGCCGCTGATGCTGACGTGCGCGCCGCGCGTGCCGTCGAGGAAGTCCATGTTGAGGAAGACGGGTTCGCCGTCGCGCCCCAGGCCGACCGCCACTTGGCGGGTCATGTTGTCGAAGTACAGCGCCTGCGCGCGATCCTCCCCCACGGCCCGCTGGACGACGGCCCCCGGCCGCGGCGGCACGTAGCACTCGGGCTCGACGCGGGTGGTCGCGATCTCGGCGATCTCCTGCACCTGCGCGGGCAGGACACCGTCGGAGATCAGGAAGACGTCGCTGCCGAAGCTGGCGCCCTCGTGCCGCGCGCTCACCTGCGTCACGACCCCGAACGACGTGACTTCGCCCAGGCCGGGGAGTTCCCGCCGGGTGACGACGACGTCGTCGAGCTGCAGGTAGGCCTCGGGATCGATGGCCACGTGGAACTGCAGCGGCGTCGAATCCTCGGTGCCGGCCACCCGGCCGACCACGGTGGTGAGCGTCTCCTGGTCCACGGTTCTCCCTGTCGCACCCGGGGCTTCCTCCGGCCGCAGACTAGCTCGCCGGACCGACAGTCCCGCGGCCAACACGGCGTTCCGGCCGTGGCGTACCGGAGTCGTCACCAGCGGTCCGGCTGGGCCGAACGAGTGAGTTCACCCTACGGGGAAGATCCTTTTCGCCTCACCGTGTTCGTGCGCGGCCGCCACCGGTTGCGCCGCAACGGACCTCGCCGCACCCCGGAGAGGTCGCTCGGGGCGGGCGGGGCGTTACTGCGTTGGCCCCACGGCGAAGTGGCTCCGCGGGGCCTTCCCGGGCGCCCCGCCGGGGCTCGCGACGGGGCCGCCGCGGGGCCCGGGAACCCCCGCCGCTGCGCGGGATCGGGGTCGAAGTGGCCCCGGCCACACGCCTGGGGGCTCCGGCCCGGCGTGTCGCGGAAAAAAGTCTCCCGAGGGCCTCTGGTCCTATATGGACGACCACTGTGGACGGCCCGGATATAGGGTTTTGCCTGCTCAGGGCCATGGTCGACGTCCGGCTTCCATTCCGGTTCATCTCTCACGAAGGCTCTTCGAGAGGCGGAACCAGCGCCCTCGCAAGGAAATATTTCGACTTCCGGTTGGATTTTGTGCGGTATTGGTAATACCGTGTGCAGTGTCGGCCGAGATGGGCCGTGACTAGTTCCACTATGGAGGACTGGAATGACGAACAAGGCCCAGCTGATCGAGGCGCTGTCGGAGCGTCTGGGCGACAAGAAGGTGGCTTCGCAGGCCGTTGACGGTCTGGTGGACATCATCATCCGGACGGTCAACAAGGGCGAGAAGGTCAACATCACCGGCTTCGGTGTGTTCGAGAAGCGCGCCCGCGCCGCTCGCACCGCCCGGAACCCGCGCACCGGCGAAGCCGTGCGCGTGAAGAAGACCAACGTGCCCGCGTTCCGCGCCGGGACCACCTTCAAGGACGTCATCTCCGGCTCCAAGAAGCTGGCCAAGGCTGCCCCGGTCAAGCGCGCCACCGCGGCGTCGACGACCACTCGCGCGGCCGTCGCCAAGGCTTCCGCCCCGGCCAAGACCACCAGCACGCGGGCCACTTCGACCCGTGCGGCCGCCGCCAAGCCGGCCACCGCTCGCGCCACGGCCACGCGGACCCGCGCCGCCGCCGCGAAGCCGGCCGCCAAGGCCACCGCCACCAAGGCGGCCCCGAAGACCGCGGCCAAGGCTCCCGCCAAGGCGACCGCGGCCAAGGCCACCACCGCGAAGGCCACCACCACGCGGGCGAAGGCCGCCGCCAAGCCGGCTGCCGCCAAGACCGCCGCCGCGAAGAAGCCGGCCGCCGCCAAGGCCCCCGCCAAGCGCACCTCGGCTGCCAAGAAGAAGTAGTAACACCAGCTTCTCTCCGAAGGGCCCCGCACCGGCTGGTGCGGGGCCCTTCGGCGTTCCCGGGGCGGCGCGGGGAACGGCGTTCAACGGCGGATGGCGTTGCCGGGCCCCGAGAACGCCGGAACCGGTCCCGGAGCCGGCCGTGCGGACCACCGGGCCGGGTGGGCTGAGACCGCGTGTTCGCGAATTGACGCGTCGAAGAAACGATCCCGGCCCCCGCGATTGCGCTCGTGCTCCGGTGGGTAGCCCGTGAGTGCGGAATTGCCCGAAAAAACCCTCGCGAGGAGTTGTGATGGCGAACGAGAAGCAGGAAGACCCCGACGCGGAGCTCGCCCACTCGCGGCAGCTCATCGACGAGGCCAAGGAGGCCGCGGCGAAAGCGGATCTCGCGGACCCCGCCGAAGGGGAAGAGCCGGACTCGACGCCGTCCGGAACCTAGGCCAGGAAACGGAAACGCTGCGGCGGTACGTCCTATCAGGACTGCGGAATCGCGGGAAGTTCCCGGGGGAAATTGCCGTACCGATCCCCGGGTGGATACACTCCACCCAAGAACGTCGGTCATTGTGCAACTTGTCACACGTCACGTTCCCCGGACGCACATCCAGCTTGAGGAGCATTCCCGTGGCCCAGAAAGTCCTCGTCGAGATCCTGGACGACATCGACGGCTCCACCGCCGCCCAGACCGTTCAGTTCGGCCTCGACGGTGTCACCTACGAAATCGACCTTTCGGACGCCAACGCCTCCGCCCTGCGCGACGAGCTCGCCCGCTTCATCGCGGCCGGCCGTCGCATCGGAGGCCGCAAGGTCCGCGTCGCAACGGGCCAGTCGACCACGACGAGCACCACCGACCGCGAGCGCAACCAGCAGATCCGAGCATGGGCGAACGCGAACGGCTACGAGGTCTCCGAGCGCGGCCGCCTGTCGTCCGAGGTGATCTCGGCGTTCGAGCAGGCCCAGGTGGCCGAGGCGGAAGCCCCGGCAGCCCCGCGCAAGCGCGCCCCGCGCAAGAAGGTCGCCGCCGCCCGGAAGTGAGGCCGGTGTCCGGCAGAGCGCTTGGCAAGGCCCGTCGGCGGCGAGGACAACGGTTCCCGCCGCCGACGAAGGCCGTTTCCGCCTGGTGACGCGGGTCCCCTGTCCCGCGCACTGTGCACCACCGGGGCGCTGTATCGCCCCGAAGGCCGATCCGGTGTACTCACCTACGGCACTGCTGAACTCCTGAACGGCTGCGGCTTGCGTGACGCCTGCGCCCAGCACATCCCGGCGGCCATCGGGCTCGCCGAGACCTCCAGGATGAACCTCGCCCCGGCGTAGGCGTGCGATGCCGTCGCGGTCGCTGCCTTGGTCATCGCGTTCCCCGGCACCCGCCCACACTGCGGCCGCGATCCCGAGCCACGTCGGCTCGCTGGGCCACTCGCCGCCGTCGCGTGCACTGCCGGAGGCCATCCCCTTCCCCGGCACTCGCTCACGCCACAGCCACCATCCCCGGTCCACGTCGGCTCGCTGAGCCACTCGCCGCCATCGCGGCCGGATGCACCGCCTAGGCCATCCCGTTCCCAGCAGCCGCAGCCGCCATCCCCGAGCCACGTCGCCTAGCTGAGCCACTTCCCGCCGTCGCCATCCCGCGCACCGCCGAGGCCATCCCCTTCCCCACCAGCTCGTTGAGCCACCACCCGCCCCGGGAACGCCGAAGGGCCCCGCACCACCAGGTGCGGAGCCCTTCGGAGAGAAGCGGTTGCTACTACTTCTTCTTCGCAGCCGAGGTGCGCTTGGCCGGGGCCTTGGCGGCCGCCGGCTTCTTCGCTGCCGCGGTGCGGGTTGCGGCCGGCTTAGCCGCCGCGGCCGCCGCCGGCTTGGCAGCGGCCTTCGCGCGGGCCGTCGTCGCCTTGGCGGCGGTGGCCTTGGCAGCGGCCGGCTTGGCCGCCGCCGTCTTCGGGGCCGCCTTGGTGGCGGTGGCCTTGGCGGCCGGCTTCGCGGCGGCCGCGCGGGTGCGGGTCGTGGTCGCGCGCGTGGCGGCCGGCTTCGCGGCGGTGGCCCGCGTGGTGCGGGTCGTCGTCGCCTTGGCCGGAGCCGCGGCAGCGGCCTTCGTCGCGGTCGCGCGGGTCGCCGTGGCGGTGGCGCGCTTGACCGGGGCGATCTTCGCCAGCTTCTTCGAACCGGAGATGACGTCCTTGAACGTCGTGCCGGCGCGGAAGGCGGGAACGTTGGTCTTCTTGACCTTCACGGCCTCACCGGTGCGCGGGTTGCGCGCGGTACGAGCGGCGCGAGCGCGCTTCTCGAACACACCGAAGCCGGTGATGTTGACCTTTTCGCCCTTGTTGACCGTCCGGATGATGATGTCCACCAGACCGTCAACGGCCTGCGCAGCCACCTTCTTGTCGTCGCCCAGACGCTCCGAAAGCGCCTCGATCAGCTGGGCCTTGTTCGTCATTCCAGTCCTCCATAGTGGAACTTGTCAGGCCCATCGCGGCCGACGTCACACAGAGTATTACCAGGAGGGCCGAAATTCCAAACAGGGGTGGTCGAGAACTCCGTTGTGTCGCCGAGGAAGTCTCGTCCGGCCGAGCCTGCTCCTTCGGCACACGAACAGAGGGAGCGGCCGCTGACCTGCGAATTCATCGGGATGGCGAGTCATGTCCATATAGGACAAGGCCGCCCAGTCGCTCAACTGTTCGACCTGAAATCGTGAGAAAACCCAAGCGGGTCAACGAGTAGCGCGGGGTGCGGACGCGGCCGGGACGAAGACGTCGGCCGTGCGGTCGCCGGCCGACAGGTGGTCGCGGCGGGACACGATCGCACACGTCACCGCGGCGTCGCCACAGTCGATTCCGCTGTTCGCCCGGGCGATCCGGATCCGCGCGGTGAAAGTGCCGCCGGCGGCGATCGTCGCGGTGCCGCTGGGCAGGTTCGTCACCCACGCCGACGGGCCGACGCCGGTGCCGCCCTGACCGTTGCCGCCCACACAGGGGCTCGGCTTCGTGCCGTACGAGTAGTCCTCGGGTACCACGCACAACGCGACGTAGTAGCCGTTCGCCGCAGCCACCGAACCCGAGCGCGGCACGTGGTGGTGGCTCGCGGCCGGCGCCGCGGCGCTGCTCGGCTGTCTCGTCGCGCCTCCCGAGCCGGCCGCCGATCCGGCGGTGACGGTCACGCCGTCGACCGGGCTCGACCCGGCGGGCACCTCGACCACCGTCAAGGGCACCGGGTTCGCCCCAGCGGCCAACGACGGCAAGGGTGTCGGCCCGGCCAAGGACGACGTGCGCGTCCGCACCGCCACCGGCTTCCAGGCGAGCAAGCTGGTCAAGAAGGACGCTGTCGGCACGCAGATCCCGCTCAAGGGACGACGGCAGCTGGGAGTTGACGGTCACCATCAAGGCCGAGTACACCTCCGCCGGCACGACCTACAGCGCGAAGACGCAGCTGTTCAGCGTGTACGTGTTCGGCTGGGACACCCCGAACGTCAAGTGGGACAGCACGACGCCGCTGAAGTTCACCGGCATCGGCGACCCCGACACGTCCTCGACCGGCTTGGTGTGGGGCATCAAGCAGGGCTGGCGCGCCTACATCGCCCGGTTCGGCGGCACGATCGCCGCGGACCAGGGCGCCACCCTCGACGAGACCGCGCCATTCCCATACCGCTGGCCGGCCGGGACGGCGACCTGGGACGGGCAAAGGGCAGCGTCGCTTTCGGTGGGCGGGTCGTGTTCACCCTCGAACCGCACAGGTCCGGCCGCCGTCCGAAGTGGATTTCGCGGACTTGGCAGCCAAGTCGGTGGGCAAAGACGGTGACGACGTCGTGGTCGAGCTCGCCTCGGCCAGGCTGACGGAAGCGGACGCGGGCGCGTTCGCCGGCTTCTACCCGGCCTGCATCGACCTCGACGCCGGCAAGCTCGTCTTCCCCGCTCCCGGCGGCACGGACCCAAGCACACCCCCGACGTCGGCCACCCCGCCCGTCTGCACCGTCTCCCCCGGCAGCATCGCGCAGGGAAACCTGCTGTGGGGCTTCGAGAAGAGCTTCCGTTCGTACGTCGGCGGCGGGACCGGGGACACGATCACGGCGTCCGACGGCGCGGAGGTCACGACCGGCGCCTACCGGTTCGCGATCGGCAGCGGGACGCTCACCTCGGACACGGAGTTCACCGCGGCGTTCGCCGGCAAGGTCGTCTTCAGCTACCCGGCGCACTTCTTCACGCTGACCCTGGCGAACCCGAAGCTCACGGTGGCGGGCGGCAAAGGCACTCTCTACGCCGACGTCGACCTGCAGACGACCGCGGGCGCGCCGTCGCCGCCGGTCAGCAAGCCTGGCGTGGCACTGGTGAACCTGGACCTGACGTCCGCGGCCAAGACGCCGGGCGCGGGCGCGCTGTCGATCTCGGCGATCAGGGCGACGCTCACGAGCGCGGACTTCTACCAAGCCGGGGACGTCCTGGACGAGCCGGCGGTCACGCTCGCGGCGCAGTGCGCGACGCTGCCCGGAGCGGGCGGTCCGAACCCCGGCGGTCAGGCGGGCACCGGCTCGGGCGGTGGCCTGGTCCCGAACCTCGCGTTCCGGCCGTCGAACTTGGCGAGCACCGGGGTGTCCTTGACGGGCGTCTACGAGGGTGCCGCGCTCCTGGCGGCCGGCGGCGGCCTCCCCCGCCGCCCCGGTGTCCGGATAGGACACTCCGCCCGCGGCGAATACCGGTTCGACGGCCGGGCCGACAATTCTGCGGCCCGGCTTCAGTGTGGCTTGCCGTATTCGATACCGGCGCGGAGATATCTCCGCAAACCGGCCGGTATGGATATACTCTGCGGAAGAGCACCGCATTCGTGTGCTCGGTGACCGCCGCCACTCAACTGGTATATACCGTTTCAAGGAGCAGGAATGGCCCAGAAGGTCCTCGTCGAGATGCTCGACGACATCGACGGTACCCCCGCCACCCACACCGTCCCGTTCACCCTCGACGGGGTCATGTACGAAATCGACCTCTCCGACGAAAACGCGGCCGCCCTGCGCGATGAGCTCGCCCGCTACATCGCCGCCGCCCGCCGCACCGGTGGCCGCAAGGTCCGCGTCGCGACCGGCCAGTCGACGACGACCAGCACGAGTGACCGCGAGCGCAACCAGCAGATCCGCGCCTGGGCGAACGCGAACGGCTACGAGGTCTCCGAGCGCGGCCGCCTCTCCTCCGAGGTGATCGCCGCTTACGAATCGGCTCAGGCGGCGGAGGCGGCGGCTCCCGCGGCGACTCCGCGCAAGCGCGCCCCGCGCAAGAAGGTCGCCGCCGCCAAGAAGTAAGAATGGCGACGGCAGATCACTGGGGAGAAGATCACCGCGGTCATTCGGTCGATCCGTCGGCGGCGAAGACAGTTCACCTTCGTCGCCGGCGGCCACGATCGCCCGGCGACCCGACTGCGGGCTTGCGCACCAAAAAGCCCGCCTGACCTGGGTCAGACGGGCTCGCAGTGGTAACTGCTGGTACCCCCGATGGGATTCGAACCCACGCTACCGGCGTGAGAGGCCGGCGTCCTAGGCCGCTAGACGACGGGGGCTTAGGATCTTTCCCTGGTTTCCCAGGGGCTTTTCTGTTTTTCTTGCTGGAGAGAACTTACCAGAGGCGATTTCTCGCCCCACAGGGGGGTCGCTCTCCGCAGCTGGGGTACCAGGACTCGAACCTAGACTAACTGGACCAGAACCAGTCGTGCTGCCAATTACACCATACCCCAGTGAGGTACCACCGACCCGATCAGGCCCGGCCGGTTCAGCACCGCACGAGGAGAAATACTAGAGCACGCTGTTCCGGACGGTGAACGCGGGGGTGCCACTTCCCCGCTGGGCGGGGACACCGATCGTCGCGTACTCCGAAACCAGCAGCTCAGGCAGCTCGGTCAGGGCCGACACCCGGTGGACGCCCTCGGGGGCGCGCTCGCCGATGTCGTCGCGGTCGAGCCAGACCGCGCCCAGGCCCGCGTCGCGGGCGCCGATCGCGTCCGTGTCCAGTTTGTCGCCGACGTGGACGGTCTGGGCGGGCGCGCAGCCCAGGCCGAGGCAGACCGTGTGGAACATCACCGGATCGGGTTTCGCCACCCCGAGCTCGCCGGCGATGGCGACGTGGTCGAAGAACGGCGCCAGCCCGAGGTCGGCGATTTTCTTGCGCTGGTGGACACCCGAGGCGTTGGTCACGGCGGCCAGCATCAGACCGGCGGCGCGCAGCCACTCCAGACAGTCGAGGACGTCGCCGAACAGCTGCCACGAGTGGTCGAGCAGCTCTCTTCGGCGCCGCTCGAACGAGCTCACCTGCTCGTCGTCGGCGAGGATGCCGATCTCCGCGAGGAAGCAGTCGGTGCGCCGCTGGTGCATCGTCGCGTAGTCGATTTCGCCGGCGACGACGAGGGCGACGTGCTCCTCGGTGATCAGGTCCCACAACGGCCACAGGTCGCCCCGGCCGGTGAGGATGTGGAGGCTGCGGCGGATCGCGGCGGTGCAGTCGATCAGGGTGTCGTCGATGTCCAGGCACACCAGCCGGAGTTCCGGCGGCGCCCAGGGCTCGGGCGCCGCCTCGACGGGGGCGGTTCGCGACGGGGTCCGGGGTGCCAGGGCGAAATCCACCCAGTGAGGCTAGGGCAACCGCAGCGTTCGCGACGCTGCCAAAGAGGTGATTGCCGGTCGCCCGTTCCGGCGCACCGGCTCTACTCCCAGTTGGCGAACCGTCTTCTTTCGGTTATCCGACCAACGCGCGGCGAAGACGTCCAAGTGAGACATCACGGCCGAGCAGTTCCATCGACTCGTACAGCGGCGGGGAAACGGTCCGCCCGGTCACGGCGACGCGAACCGGCGCGAAAGCCTTGCGGGGCTTGAGACCCAGACCGTCCACAAGGGCGTCCTTGAGCGCCTGCTCGATGGCTTCGGTCTCCCAGGACGGCAACGCCTCGAGCGCCGCGACCGCCGCGGTGAGCACCGGCTGCGCGGCTTCGCCGAGGTTCTTCGCCGCGGCGTCCTCCTCTGGCGCGAACGCGTCTTCCGCAACGAAGAGGAAACGCACCATCGCCGGCGCGTCCGAAAGCACCGTGACGCGTTCCTGAACCAGCGGCGCGATCGCGTTCAACCGGGCCAGCTGTTCCTCGCTCGGCGATTCCGGAAGGACACCCGCGGTGACCAAATAGGGCGTGACGCGCTTCACGAACTCGGCCGCGGGCAGCGCCCGCACGTGGGTGCCGTTGATCGCTTCGGCCTTCTTGACGTCGAAGCGCGCAGGGTTGGCGCTGACCTTGGTGACGTCGAAGGCGGCGATCATCTCCTCGACGCTGAAGACGTCGCGGTCGTCGGCGATCGACCAGCCGAGCAGGGCCAGGTAGTTGAGCAGGCCCTCGCGGATGAAGCCGCGGTCGCGGTAGTTGAAGAGGTTCGACGAAGGGTCGCGTTTGGACAGTTTCTTGTTGCCCTCGCCCATGACGTACGGCAAATGGCCGAACCGCGGCGTGAACTCGGCGACGCCGACGCGCTGCAACGCCTCGTAGAGCGCGATCTGCCGGGGCGTCGACGGCAGCAGGTCCTCGCCGCGCAGCACGTGCGTGATCTTCATCAGCGCGTCGTCGACCGGGTTGGTCAGCGTGTAGAGCGGCTCGCCGTTGGCGCGCACCAGCACCGGGTCCGGGATCGTGCCCACCGGGAAGCTGATGTCGCCGCGGACCAGGTCGGTCCACGCGAGGTCCTTGGCGGGCATGCGCAGGCGCAGCACCGGCGCGCGGCCCTCGGCGCGGTACGCCGCGCGCTGCTCGTCGGTGAGGTCGCGGTCGAAGTTGTCGTAGCCCAGCTTCGGGTCCAGGCCGGCCGCCTTGCGCCGCGCCTCGACCTCCTCGTTCGTGGAGAACGCCTCGTACAGCTCCCCCGCTTCGAGCAGCGTCGCGGCGACGTCGGCGTAGATCGCACGGCGCTCGCTCTGGCGGTACGGCCCGTACTCGCCGCCGGCCTCGGGGCCCTCGTCCCAGTCGATGCCGAGCCAACGCAGGGCGTCGAGCAGCTGCTCGTAGGACTCCTGCGAGTCGCGGGCGGCGTCGGTGTCTTCGATCCGGAAGACCAGTTGCCCCTGGTTGTGCCGGGCGAAGGCCCAGTTGAACAGCGCCGTGCGGATCAGCCCGACGTGCGGGGTGCCGGTCGGCGAAGGACAGAAGCGCGCGCGTACCACCGATGTCTCACTCATAGCCCGATCAGCGTATCCGTCGCCACATCGCTTGACGCCGGGGACCGGCCGGGTGCATCCTCAGTTTATTCAACAAGCGATGAATAGATGGGGAGATGGTGGAGATGACCGAGCGCACGGGCTGCGTCGTCATCGGTGGCGGGCCGGCCGGGATGGTCACGGGACTCCTACTGGCACGGGCCGGCGTCGAGGTGACGGTGCTGGAGAAGCACGCGGACTTCCTGCGCGACTTCCGCGGGGACACGGTCCACCCGTCCACGCTCACGCTGCTCGACGAGCTGGGCCTCGGCGAGAAGTTCCACGCGCTGCCGCACAGCGAGCTGACCGCGGCGGGCTTCCCCGAGGAGGACGGCACGCTGATGAAGCTGGCCGACTTCACCCGGCTGAAGGTCCCCCACCCGTACATCGCGATGGTGCCGCAGTGGGACTTCCTCGACCTGCTCGCCGAGAGCGCGCGCAAGGAGCCGACGTTCGTCCAGCGCATGGAGACCGAGTGCACCGGCCTGGTCCGCGAGCACGGCCGCGTCGCCGGCGTCACCTACCGCACGACGGCGGGCGAGACCGGCGAGATCCGCGCCGACCTGGTGATCGCCGCCGACGGACGCTGGTCGCTCGCTCGCCGTGAGGCCGGCCTCGTGCCGCGCGAGTACGACTGCCCGTTCGACGTCTGGTGGTTCCGGCTCTCGCGAGGCGACGGCGAAGCCGGCAACATGCTGCTGCCGAAGATGCGCGACCGTCGCTTCGCGGTGCCGCTCCCCCGCCCGGACTTCTACCAGGTCGCCTACCTCGCGCCGAAGGGCGAGGACCTGCGCAAGCAGGGCATCGAGGCGTTCCGGGAGAACGTGACGCACGTCTGCCCCGAGTTCCACGACCGCGTGCACGAACTGAAGACGATGGACGACGTCAAGTTCCTCGACGTGCGGCTCAACCTGCTGCGCAAGTGGCACGTCGACGGGCTGCTGTGCATCGGCGACGCGGCGCACGCGATGTCGCCGATCGGCGGCGTCGGCATCAACCTGGCGGTGCAGGACGCGGTCGCGGCGGCGACGCTGCTGGCCGAGCCGCTGCGCCGGGGTCGCCCGTCGCAGGCTGACCTGGCGAAGGTGCGCTCGCGGCGGCTCGCACCGACGCTGATGGTGCAAGGGCTGCAACGGCTGATGCACCGGACCGTCGTGCGCGGGGTGATGAGCGGCAAGCGCAACGGCCCGCCGATGCCGATGATCAAGGCGTTCGCGCGGTTCCCGCGGCTGTCGTACTTCCCGGCCCGGCTCCTCGGCCTCGGGCTGCGGCCGGAGCACGCTCCGGCGTACGCCCGGCGGCCGATGGAGCCGGCACAGCGCTGATTCGAAAAGCGGGAACTAGATGTTCTCGACGGGGTTGGTCAGGGTGCCGATGCCTTCGATGGTGATCGAGACGCTCTGACCGCCCTCGATCGGGCCGACGCCCTCGGGGGTGCCGGTCAGGATGATGTCGCCCGGCAGCAGCGTCATCACGCCGGAGACGAACTCGACCAGCTCGGGGATCTTGTGGACGAGGTCGGACGTGCGGCCGTCCTGCTTCAGCTCGCCGTCCACCGACGCCTTGAGCGACAGGTCGGACGCGTCGATCGACGTGTCGATCCACGGCCCGAGCGGGCAGAACGTGTCGAAGCCCTTCGCGCGTCCCCACTGGCCGTCGGCCTTCTGGAGGTCGCGCGCGCTGACGTCGTTCGCGATCGTGTAGCCGAGGATCGCGCTCGCGGCGCGGGCGGCGGGCACGTTCTTCACCGGCTGCCCGATGACGATGGCCAGCTCGCCCTCGAAGTCGACGCGGCCGACGTTCGACGGACGGCGGATCGCCGCGTTCGGGCCGATGACCGTGGTGGACGGCTTGAGGAACAGCATCGGGGCACCGGGCACCTCGTTGCCGAACTCGGCCGCGTGCTTGGCGTAGTTGCGGCCGACGGCGATCACCTTGGACGGCAGGATCGGCGCGAGCAGCCGGACGTCGGCCAGCGGCCACCGCTTGCCGGTGAAGTTGGGCTGGCCGAACGGGTGCTCGGCGATTTCCAGGACCTGGGCGTCGTCACCGTCCCCTTCGACCGAAGCGAACGCGACTCCACCGGGATGAGCAATACGGGCTAGGCGCACGACGTCAGTCTACGTGCGCTGTGCTCGTGACCGGGGCCACGGTGGTGCTCTTGTGCACCAGCGCGTCGCACAGGGCCAGCCAGCTCGCCTCGACGATGTTGCCGTGCACCCCGACCGTGGTCCACTCGCGCTCGCCGTCGGTGCTCTCGACCAGCACGCGCGTCACCGCGTCGGTGCCCGGGTGGCCCTGGAGGATGCGGACCTTGTAGTCGGCGAGCTCCACACTGTCCAACCAGGACAGGTGCGGGGAGAGCGCCTTCCGCAGCGCCGCGTCGAGCGCGTGCACCGGGCCGATGCCCTCGGCGGTGGCGATGACGCGCCGGCCGCCGACGTGCACCTTGACCGTCGCCTCGGAGACGACCTCGGCGTCGGCGCGGTGGTCGAGCACGACGCGGTAGGACTCGAGCTCGAACGGCGCCTCGACGGGTTCGTCGGCCTCCTGGCGCAGCAGGAGCTCGAGGGAGGCGTCGGCGGCCTCGAAGGACCACCCCTCCGATTCGAGGCGCTTGACCTTCGTGATGGCGCTCGTCAGCGCCTCGGGCCGGCCGGCAAGGTCGACCCCGAGCTCACGTCCCTTGAGCTCGAGGCTGGCCCTGCCGGCCATCTCGGTGACCAGTACCCGCATGTCATTGCCGACGGAAGACGGATCGATGTGGTTGTACAGCAACGGATCCACCTTGATCGCGCTCGCGTGCAGTCCCGCCTTGTGAGCGAAAGCCGACGCCCCTACGTAGGCCTGGTGGGTGTAGGGGGCGAGGTTGGCGATTTCGGCAAGGGCATGGGAGACCCGGGTGAGCTCGGCGGTACCTCCGGTCGGGAGGACCTCCATCCCGAGCTTGGTCACCAGGTTTCCCGTCACGGCGAAGAGGTCGGCGTTGCCGGCCCGCTCCCCGTAACCGTTGGCGGTGCACTGGACGTGCGTCACGCCGGCCTGCACCGCGGCGACGGAGTTCGCCACGGCGCAGGAAGTGTCGTCCTGACAGTGGATCCCGAGGCGGAATCCCGTCTTTTCCTTGATGGTCCTGACCGTTTCGGCGAGCCCGAGCGGCAGCTGCCCGCCGTTGGTGTCGCAGAGCACGAGGACGTCGGCGCCCGCGTGCGCGGCGGCGTCGAGGACCTTGAGCGAGGTTTCGGGCGAATGCGCGTAGCCGTCGAAGAAGTGCTCGGCGTCGAGGAAGACCCGCCGGCCTTCCTTCGTCAGGAATTCGACGGTGTCCCGGACCATGGCACAGGCTTCGTCGACGTCGACCCGGAGAGCGCGTTCGATGTGCCGCAGATCGGACTTCGCGACGAGGGTGATGACGGGTGCTTCGCTGTCGAGCAGCGCGCGGACCTGCAGATCGGCGTCGGCGGTGGTGCCGGCCTTGCGCGTCGCCCCGAAGGCGACGAGGGCCGCGTGCTTCAGCGTCAGCTCCCCCTTCGCGGCGCGGGCGAAGAACTCCGTGTCCTTGGGGAGCGCCCCCGGCCAGCCACCTTCGATGAACCCGACGCCGAGCTCGTCCAGCAGCCGCGCGACGGCCAGCTTGTCCTGGACGGAGTAGGAGACGCCCTCGCGCTGCGCACCGTCGCGCAGGGTCGTGTCGTAGAGGTGGAAGGCGTCGCCGAGCGGGGTATCGGCGGGCTCCTGGCGGGTCACGGTGGTCTCCTAATGCAGCGTCTCGAGGCGTTTCGGGCAACAAAAAAACCTCCCGCAAGGGTGCGAGAGGTTGCGCGCCGGGAGCTCTTGTGGAGCTATCGTCCGGCGCGCTCAACGATAATGATCGCGAAGCTGGTCACGGTCGCATCATGCCACAGGGTTTCGCCGGAAGTCCACAAGCTGGGTCAAGCTCCCACCATCCGGGATCGGCCCGGACGCGAAAGCCCCGCCCTCCCTGGGGGCAGGCCCTGGGTCCAGTCTATCGGCGACCACCGACCGAACCGGCTGGAAAGCCGCTCGGCGGCCGGCTTGTCCACATCACGGTGGCGCTGTGGAAACCGAGGCGCTGTGGCGCTGCGGAAGCCGGTGGCGCCGTGGAAACGGTGGAGCCGTGAACGCAGGACGCCCGGCTCGGGCACCGATGCCCTGCACCAGCGGGCCGTTCGCGCACCAACCGCGTACGAACGGACCGTTCGCACGGAAGCTCAAGGGTGATCCCCGCGACCGTAGCCGCCAACGCCCTTCGCAGGCCGGTTGGCTACGCGGTCGTGGCGCCACGGCCTCACACGTCACGAACGGACCGTTCGCACCGCCGCCTGCGCGCGAATGGACCGCTCGCACCACGACGAACAGACTGCTCGCCACACCGTCCGCGCGAACGGACCGTTCGCAGCAAGACCCGCACCCCTGGCCCGTCAGCACCGCGAGCACGAAAGGCCACACGCGTCACCAGCGCACCGCTGTCGTGCGAAGGGACCACACACGGAAACACGAAAAACCCCGCACCACCAGGGTGCGGGGCCTTTCGCAAGCGGAAAGCGGCTCAGCCGGCCGTGCGCACGTTGGAAGAAACCAGAGCCGCCAGCCGGTCACCGATCGCCGTCGTCGCGCCCGGCGAAGCCTGGTCCCGCGTGGCCAGGTCGAACGCCACCGAGGCCTCGATCCGCCGCGCCGATTCCTTCTGGCCCAGGTGGTCCAGCAGCAGGGCCACCGACAGGACCGCCGCTGTCGGGTCGGCGAGGCCCTGGCCCGCGATGTCCGGCGCCGAACCGTGGACCGGCTCGAACATGCTCGGGTTGCGGCGGGTCATGTCCAGGTTGCCGCTCGCCGCGAGGCCGATGCCGCCCGTGACCGCCGCCGCGAGGTCGGTGATGATGTCGCCGAACAGGTTGTCCGTCACGATCACGTCGAACCGGGACGGGTCGGTCACCAGGTGGATGGTCGCCGCGTCCACATGCGAATACGCGACCGTCACGTCCGGGTGCTCCAGCGAGACCTCTTCGACGATCCGCGACCACAGCGAGCCGGCGAACGACAGCACGTTGGTCTTGTGCACCAGCGTCAGGTGCTTGCGCGGGCGGAGCTCGGCGCGGTTGAACGCGTCCGCGACGACGCGGCGGACGCCGAACGCCGTGTTGACGCTGACCTCCGTCGCGATCTCGTGCTCGGTGTCCTTGCGGATCAGGCCGCCCGTGCCCGCGTACGGGCCTTCGGTGCCTTCGCGCACGACGACCATGTCGACGTCACCGGCGTCGGCCAGCGGTCCCCGGACACCCGGGTACAGCCGCGCCGGGCGCAGGTTGACGTGGTGGTCCATTTCGAACCGCAGGCGCAGCAGCAGGCCGCGCTCGAGGATGCCGCTCGGCACCGTCGGGTCGCCGACCGCGCCCAGCAGGATCGCGTCGTGCTGACGCAGTTCGCCGAGCACCGACTCCGGAAGCAGCTCACCGGTCGAGTGCCAGCGAGCGGCGCCGAGGTCGTAGTTCGTGATCTCCGCCGTCGGTAACACTTCGCCGAGCACCTTCAGCGCCTCGGAGACCACCTCGGGCCCGATCCCGTCTCCTGGGATCACCGCGAGCCGCATCCACACACCTCCGTCGACGAGGCCACCGGATGCACCGATGGCCCACCGCAACAAAACGCCAGCAGCCGGAAGGTTACCGGCCGTAGACAAACGGCCGTAGCCGCACCACCCTTATGCCGCATCCTCCCGCAGGGTGAGACACCCGATCGGGTGAACAAGGGTGGGGCGCCCCCGGCGGAATCCCGCCGGAGACGCCCCTGTTCCTGCACAGATCGATCTTTCTTCGAACTAGCGCTGACCGGCCCCGATCGGCTGATGGTCATTGCCTGGCCGGGCACCCTGGGCGGCGTCCACCTTGACCACGTTCGCGCGGTTGCCCGCGGCGTTGTGGTGCTCGATGGCGAGCAGCCCGAGCGCGTTGTCGGCCGCGGCCGAGGCCGCGTTCCGGTTCACGACCAGCGCTGTTCCCGGCTTCGCGACGTAGCCCAGCGCGGCGTCGCCGCCGCCCTGCACCGAATAGCCCGGCGCGAGCGCGTCGAACGAAAGCGGCGTGCCGACGTAGTCGATCAGCCCGTTCGTCGTGCCCGGCGCGACGTAGAAACCGCTCACACCCACCGTGTACGAGATGCGGTGGCTGTCGGCGTTCGCGTCGATGCCCAGCGCCGCCAGGGAAACCGGCAGCGTCAGCACGTTCGTGTCGAACACGTTCGTGTCGACGTCGCCGAGCTGGCCGTTGACGGCCTGGACGTCCACCTGCGGGAAGCCCGGGGTCAGCGCGACCGTGACGGCCAGCAGCACGTCCGTGGACGTCGCCTTGGTCACGTAGGTCTCGAAGTCCGGCGTCCCGTCCCCGGTGGTGTCGATGTCGACGAACGGCGAGGTGTTGCTGCCGATGTTCGCCCAGTCGCCCCACGTGGACAGACCGAACGCGAGGATCGCGTTCTCCGGCTCACCCTGTTCCTTCGCCAGCGGCGCGGTGGAAGCCGCCCCGATGTAGCGGAGGTCGCCGCCCTTGGCCGTCTTGTTCACCGTGCAGTCGGTGACGACGTCCGCGTCGCACTCGGGCAGCTGCGGGGACTCCGCCTGCAGCTCGAGCACGCTGATCAGCGAGCGGTACCGCTGCGCGCCGGAGCCCTGGTCGACGCCCTTGCCGCTCAGGTTCAGCACGGCCTGGGTGGCGTCGGCGCCGAACTTCACCGACTGCGGCGTCGAAATCGTCGACACCGGTTTGGGCGCGGCGTAGACCGAAACCCGCAGCGGCACCTTGGCCCCGCTGGTCGGCGTGAAGGCGACGCGGCCGGAGGCGTCGGCGACGAACTGCCGGGCCAGGCCGGCCTGGGTGGCCTGCATGGTCGGGTCCATGACCTTGCGCAGCGCCTTCGGGTCGGTGATCTTCAGCGTCACCTTGACCTTGGCGGTGCCGCGCGGGGTCAGCTTCACCGACTGCTTGTCCACTGTGTACTCGACACCCGGCAGCGCGTTGACCGCCTGGTAGGCCACGGTGTACTCGGCGGGCGTGACACCCTTGTTGACCAGCTTGATCGTCTTCGACAGCGTCACCGGCCCAGGGGCCTCGACCGTGCCGAAGCTGACGCTGACCGCGCCCGGGTCGTCCTGGACGTAGGCGAGCACCTGGTTGTCCAGCGCCGCCTTGGCGTCGATCCGGCCGCTGCCGACGCGCTGCGGCGCGTAGGTGTGGCCGGCGCCGTCGCCGACGTCGTGACCGGCGGTGTCGACGACCGACGCCTTGACCTCCTCGACCGACCAGTCCGGGTGGGACTGGCGGACCAGCGCGGTGATGCCCGCGGTGTGCGGGGCGGCCATCGACGTACCCGAGAGCACGGTCCGGCCGTTGCCGCTGCCGCGGAACGCCGAGGTGATCGTGTCACCCGGCGCGGCGACGTCCGGCTTGAGAGCCGGGCCGCGGGTGCCGCGCGAGGTGAACGAGCTCGGGGTGTCCACGATGGTCTTGTCGTAGGTCTGGACCGAGGCGCGCCCGGTGCCGTAGAGCCGGATCTGCAGCGTGCCCGCGGTCAGCGCCGCGCGCAGCGTCTTCGTCGCGGAGCCGGTGAACTGGAACATCGGGACCGCCGCGTTGCCCGCGATGCCCGCGCTGAAGTGCTCCAAAGTGGAGGACAGCAGCGCGCCCTTCGCCCCGGCCGCCTGGGCGTTGTTCGCCCGGGCCGCCGAACCGCAGGCGCGGGTCGAGTCGTTGTCGTCCCACTCCAGCCAGACGAACTTGCCGGCGGCCTTCGCCTTGTCCTCGGCGGAGTACGGCGCGCAGCCCGCGTTGTTCGCCGCCGACAACGCGACGACGGGTGCGGTCAGGTTGAGCGTGTCGTAGCCGGCGTAGTTCTGGCTGTACTGCCCGGTCTTCTGGCCCTTCGCCGCGGTCGGCGCGGTGGCCTCGGCGGCGTCGCGCAGGATGCCCGCGTCCCGCGTGCTGGCGACGGTGAGCGCCTCGGGGGTGTTGCCCGGCGAGCCGGCGATGTCGTTGATGTCGCCGCCGTTGCCCGCGGAGATCACCGGCAGCACGTTGTTCGCGGCGAGCTTGCGCACGAACAGCGAGTCCGGGTCGTCCGGCGCGCCGAAGTCGGAGCCCAGCGACAGGTTGACGATGTCGAGGTGGTCGGTGAAGTCGCCGTCGCCGTCCGGGTCGAGCGCCCAGTCGAGCGCCTGCGAGGTGACGTTCGTCGAGCCCGCGCAGCCGAACACCTTGATGGCGTAGAGGAGCGACTTCGGCGCCGTGCCCGGGCCGATCTGCATCGCGTCGACCTTCTTGGCGTCCAGCTTCTTGTAGTCGCCCTTGAAGGTCTTGCCGTCGGCGGTGACGCCGAAGCCGCCGATGGTGCCGGCGACGTGCGTGCCGTGCTCACCGCAGGCCAGCGGGTTCGGGTCCGGCTTCGGGGTGGTCTTGCCCGCCGTCGCGGCGTCGTAGTCGTCGCCGACGAGGTCGGTGCCGCCGACGACCTTGGCGCTCGGGAAGAGCGGGGTCGGCTTGGTGCTGTCGACGCTCTTGTACGCGGCCGGCGTGCCGGGGCCGCCGAAGTCGGCGTGGGTGTAGTCGATGCCGTCGTCGATGACGCCGACGCGGACGTTGTCGCCGAACTTGCCGGTCTGCTGCCACGCGGCGAGCGTGTTGGTCAGCTGCTCGGCGCTGGCGTTGGTACGGGTCTTCGGCACGACCGTGCGGACCGCGACGACGTCCGCGCGCTTGGCGACCTCGCGCAGCTTCGCGGCGTCGGCCGTGACGACCACGCCGGGGACGGCGTTGGCGGTCTGCGTGACGACCTGCGGCTGGGCGTTGACCGAACGCAGCTGGCCGAGAACCGAGTTCACGGCGGCGGCGGTGTCGTCCTTGGCGACCCGGGCGGCGCGCTTGGCGGCTTCCTTGCCCTGGGGTTGCGCGGCGGTGAACGCGTCCACGGCGGGCTTCTTGGCCAGCTCGACGAACGCGGTGACGCGGCCCTGCGCGGCGGCCAGCCGCGGCGCGACCTTGCCCTGCAGCTTGGCGTCGTCGATCTTCGCCGGCGCCACTCCGTCGGCCAGAGGAGCGTCGGCGGCGCTCGCGACCGGCGCCCCGAGCGCGGCCGCCAGCACGACGGCGAAGAACGCCGTCGTGACGCGAGCGGGTAAGCGGGATCTGCTCATGAGTCGGCCCCTTACTCGAGGTCTGGACCCGAACCTGCCTGCCGCTCCTAGCACCCCCGACGGTGAAGCCACGGCGACCGCGCCGTGCCCTCGACGGCGCGTGGTTCGACCTCGCGGAGAGAACCTAATGCCCCAAAACACCTACTTACGTAGGCAAAGGACTCCGTTATCCAGATGTGATTGCGCGCAAAGGCCCCCTCGCCGCGAACGACGAGGGGGCCTTTGCGGGTGTTTCGCGTCAGTTGAAGTCGACGGCGCGGATCGTGTGCGCACCGACCGAAGCGCCGATCGGCTCCAGCAGGTGGGCGTCGATGTGGCGGTCGACGCGCAGCAGCATCACCGCGTCGGAGCCGTCGGTCGTCTGGCTGATCTGCGCGGCCTCGATGTTGATGCCGGCCTCGCCGAGCAGCGTCCCGACGCGGCCCATCACGCCCGGGCGGTCGCCGTACTCGACCAGCAGGACCGTGCCCTCGGCGCGCAGGTCGAACCCGCGGCCGTTGACCTCGACCAGCTTCTCGACCTCGTCCTTGCCGGTGACCGAACCGGACACGGTCAGCACCGCGCCGTCGGCGTGCACCGCGCGCACCGTGACCAGGCTGCGGAACTTCGGGCTCTCCGACTCGGTCTCCAGCTCGACCTGCACGCCCAGCTTCTCCGCCAGCTGCGGCGCGTTGACGAACGTGACCTGGTCCTCGACCACGCCGGTGAACACCCCGCGCAGCGCCGCCAGCTGCAGCACCCCGGTGTCCTCACTGGAGATCTCGCCCTTGACCTGAACGGTCACCGACGCCGGCGCCGTCGGGTTCAGGGCGGTGAGCAGCTGGCCGAGCTTCTGCGTCAGCGACAGGTACGGGCGGACGTGCTCGCCCACCGCGCCGCCGCCGGAGACGTTCACCGCGTCCGGCACGAAGTCGCCGCGCAGCGCCAGCAGCGTGGACTTCGCGACGTCGGTGCCCGCGCGGTCCTGCGCCTCGGCCGTCGACGCGCCCAGGTGCGGCGTCACGACGACGTTCGGCAGCTCGAACAGCGGGCTGGCCGTGGTCGGCTCGGTGACGAAGACGTCGATGCCGGCACCGCCGACGTGACCCGAGCGCAGCGCGTCGGCCAGGTCCTCTTCGACGATGAGCCCGCCGCGGGCGGCGTTCACGATGATGACGCCCGGCTTGGTCTTCTTCAGCGCCTCGGCGTCGATGAGGCCCTTGGTCTCCGGGGTCTTCGGCAGGTGGATGGAGATGGCGTCGGCGCGCGACAGCAGCTCGTCGAGGGTGACGAGCTCGATGCCGAGCTGGCCCGCGCGCGCGGCCGAGACGTAGGGGTCGTAGGCGATGATGTGCGTGTCGAACGCGGCGAGGCGCTGGGCGAACAGCTGGCCGATCTTGCCGAGGCCGACCACGCCGATGGTCTTGCCCTGCAGTTCCACACCGGAGAACGAGCTGCGCTTCCACTCGCCGGCGCGCAGGCTCTGGCTGGCGGCCGGGACGCGGCGCGCGACCGAAAGCAGCAGCGCGACGGCGTGCTCGGCGGCGGAGACGATGTTCGACGTCGGCGCGTTGACGACCAGGACGCCGCGCTCGGTGGCGGCGGGCACCTCGACGTTGTCCAGGCCGACGCCGGCGCGGGCGACGACCTTCAGCTGCGTCGTGGCGGCGAAGACTTCGGCGTCGACCTTCGTGGCGGAGCGCACCAGCAGCGCGTCGGCGCTCTTCACCGCCTCGAGCAGCGCGGAGCGGTCCGTCCCGTCGACGTGCCGGACCTCGACCTCGTCACCGAAAACACTCAGCACGGAGGGGGCGAGCTTCTCCGCGATGAGGACGACGGGTTTGCTGGGCTTGCTCACGATGCGGCTCCCACTATCTGGTCATTTCCAGGACGCTTTGTGTCGACAGACGGACTCAGCACGTCGTTGTGCCCCGGTCGAGGCGGAGTTTAACCCGCTGGGCCGCCCCCTGGCTTCCCACGGTGTTAACTCACTCGTAATCCCTCGAAAACAAGTGCCAGGAGGCGCTGCATGCCCTCCGGGCCGGGCAGGTGCCCGCCCGCCCAGGATGCCGCGTGCAGCAAGAGAAGAAGCTCGTGCGTGGTGACGTCCTTGCGTAGTGCGCCTTCTTTTTTCGCGCGTTCCACCAGATGGGAACCCGCCTCCCGCATCGCGTGACACGACGCGTACAAACGGGACGATTCGTCGCTGAGGGCGTCGGCGGTGAGCTCCACCAGGCCGCGGAACGTGCCGGTGGCGACGCCGAGCCCGGTCAGCCAGGTCTGCAGCGCGGCCAGCGGCTCAGGGTGGGTGAGCAGTTCGCGCGCCCGGTCGGCCTGCGCGTCGAACCGGGCGCGCAGCAGCGTCTCGAGCAGGGCCTCCCGGGTCGGGAAGTGCCGGTAGAGCGTGCCGATGCCGACGCCGGCGCGGCGCGCGATGTCTTCCAGCGACGCCTCGACGCCGTGCTCGGCGAAGGCGCGCTGGGCCTCTTCGAGGAGGCGCTCGTAGTTGCGGCGGGCGTCCGCGCGCATCGGCTTGACTTCGGTCATCGCCCTTCCGACCCTACCGGGTAGCCAATCGGAGGCTACCTCCGTATATTAACCGGAGGCAGCCTCACATTACTGGAGGGAACGAGGATGACCCTGGTCGAAGACACGCGTGCCCGGCTCGGCGCCATCGGCGCCTGGCTGCCGAGCGCGCCCCTGCAACCACCCCCGGACGTCGAGCGCACGGCCACCCGCCGGCTCGCCGAAGCCGGCTACCGCTCGGTGTGGAGCGGCGAAGGACCCGGCACCCGCGAGGTGTTCGCCCACTTCGGCGACCTGCTCGCCTCGGTACCGGACGTCGTGCTCGGCACCGGTATCGCGAACACCTGGCTGCGGCGCGGGGTGACCACCGAAAAGGGCGGCGCCACCCTCGCCCAGGCCCACCCGGGACGGTTCGTGCTCGGCATCGGCATCGGGCACGCGTTCCAGGCCACGAAGCTCGGCGAGGAGTACCGGCCGATCGACCGGATGCGCGCGTATCTGTCCGAAATGGACGCGGCGGCGACGGAGACCCCTTCTCCGGTGGCGTTTCCGCGCGTGCTGGCCGCCGTCGGACCGCGGATGCTGGAGCTGTCGCGCGATCTCGCCGACGGCGCGCACCCGTTCGCCCAGCCCGTGTCGCACACGCCGTACGCCCGCGGCATCCTGGGGCCGGACAAGCTGCTGATCCCGCAGCAGACCGTGCTGCTCGGCGGTCGCGAGGACGCCAGGGAGAGCGTGCGGCGGCGGGTGGCGCAGTCGCGCGAACACTCCGTCACGGTCTACCTCGCGGGCTGGAAACGGCTCGGTTACACCGATGCCGACATCGCGGGCCCCAGCGACCGGTTCGTCGACGACCTCGTCCTGTGGGGTGATGCTTCGACCATCGCGAAGCGCCTGGACGAGCTCCTCGACGCGGGCGCGGACCACGTGCTGCTGACCCCGTCCGCGGCGACCTTCGAGTCCACTGTGGACCTGTTGCTGGAGCTGGCCCCGGAGGTCGTCCGATGAGCGTCGGGATCTGGCGGTTCTTCGACGGCGACCCGATTTCCGCGGTGCGCGAGACGGCCGCGGAGATCGAGGAGCTGGGTTTCGACGCGATCTGGTTCGGCGAATACGCCGGGCGGGAGGCGTTCACGCAGGCGGCGTTGCTCCTCGCGGTGACGTCGAAGCTGACGATCGCCACCGGCGTCGCGCGCTTCGACCAGCGTTCCCCGCTCGCGGCGGAAGGCGCCGTCCGCGCGTTGGGCGAGGCCTACCCGGGCCGCTTCATCGCCGGTCTGGGCGGGCACCGGCCGGGCGCGCGGCCGCTGACGGCGTTGCGCGAATACCTCGACGGGATGGACTCGGCCGAGCTGCCGGGACTCCCCCAGCCGGCACCGCGGCCGCGCCGGGTGCTCGCGGCACTGGGCCCGAAGCTGCTGGACCTGGCGGCCGAACGCGCCGACGGCGCCCACCCGTACTTCGTCCCGCCGGAGCACACCGCGATGGCCCGGGAGCGGCTCGGGCCGGGCAAGTACCTGGCGGTGGAGCAGGCGGTTCTCCTGGACGCTTCCCCGTCGGCCGCGCGGGAGCACGTCGACCCGTACGTCCGGCAGGCACGGCACCACCGGGAGAACCTGCGCCGCCTCGGCTTCACGGAGGAGGACCTGGCCGACGGCGGCAGCAACCGCCTGGTCGACGCGATCGTCGCAACCGGCGAGCATGCGGCGGCGAACCGCATCCAGGCCCACCTCGACGCGGGCGCCGACCACGTCTGCGTCCAGGTCCTGGCCCGGACCCCGGACTCCTACCGCCGCCTGGCGGACGTGCTCCGAGGGGCATCACTCGTGTCCTGACGGGCATCACCTGTGACTGGAGAGGCATCACGTCCGATGCCCGCGCAATCACGCGTGATGCCCCTTCAGTCACGCGTGATGCCCGCGCAATCACGCGCGATGCCCCTTCGATCACGCCGGAGTAGGGTGGCGGGACGCGGTGAGGGCCGCGTCCCGTCCGCGGAAAGGGCCGAGCCCACCCCCGCAGCACCGCACCACCAGCTCCGCACCTTCTTTCCTGCCCGGTGCCGGCGGACCACGGGCGTCGAGGGAAGGAGGCACCATGGGCACGTTGCCCGCCAAACCCAGCCTGGACCAGCTCCGCAAACGCGCGAAGGACCTCGCACGCGCCGAAGGCGTCAAACTCTCCGAAGCGCAGTTCCGGATCGCCCGCGACCACGGCTTCCCGAGCTGGCCGAAACTCCAGGCGTACGTCCGGCGCGTCACCCAGCACGGCGAAAACCTGCAGCACCCGTACCACCAGGACGTCCACTACTACGCCGAACGCGCGCTCGGCCTGCTCGCCTCGGCCGAGGACGAGACGCCCGGCGCGCGAAAGCCCTTCGAGCGCTGGGAACAACCGCTCACCCGGGACGGCGCACTCGTGGTCGTCGCCCGCGAACACGGTTTCGTTTCCTGGCGCACCCTCCGCGACCACGTCAAGTCCCTTGTGGACAGTGGGGAGCCGTTTGCCCGGGCGTACCGCGCGGTCGAAGCACGGGATCCCGAAGCCCTCAAAACGCTCCTCGACGAGTTCCCCGGCCTGGTCACCGCCCGCGGCACCAACGGCAACGACCTGCTCGGCATGGCCGGCGCCACCTGCGACGAGCGGCTCAGCAAGATCCTGCTCGACCACGGCGCCGACCCGGCCCGCGGCAACGTCCACGGCTGGACGCCGCTGCACCAGGCCACCTACAGCAACCTCCCGCTCCTGCTCGACATGCTGCTCGACGCGGGCGCCCCGGTCGACGTCTCCGCCCGCGGTGACGGCGGCACTCCCCTGGTCGTCGCGTTGTTCTGGGGTCACCGCGAGGCCGCGGAGAAGCTGGCGCCCCACAGCCGGGCGCCCGGCAACCTGCGCGTCGCGGCCGGGCTCGGCGACCCGGACCTCCTCGACGAGCTCCTGCGACCGGGTCACCCCGCGGCCGGCGCGCACCGCGGCTTTTACCGCCCGCACAGCGGTTTCCCGGCCTGGCACCCGGCGGACGATCTCACCGAGGCCAAGAACGAAGCACTGGCCTGGGCCGCCCGCAACGACCGCGTCGGCGCACTCCGCACGCTCGTCGAGCGGGGCGCCGACGTCGACGCGGACGTCTACCGCGGCACCGCCCTCGCCTGGGCGGCGGCCACCGGCCGGATCGCCGCGATCCGGACGCTGCTCGACCTCGGCGCGGACGTGAACCGGAAGGGCACCTTCGGCGGCCCGAACCACGGCGAAGGCGTCACGGCGCTGCACCTCGCCGCGCAGTCCGGGCACCTGGACGCGATCCGCGTCCTCGTCGGGCACGGCGCCGACCTCGGCGCCCGGGACGGGATCTTCACCAGCACCCCGGAGACGTGGGCCGACGTGTGCGAGCAGCCGGCCGCCCGGGATCTCATCCGCTCCCTGTAGACAACCGGAGTCTGTAGTCCGTATCGTCGGAGGCGGACTACAGACTCCGTTTTGCCACTGGGAGGATTCATGACCACACCCCGCGACGTGTTCGCCGCCCTGTCCGACGGCATCGGCGACGGACGGTTCGGCGAGCTTTCCGCGCTCTACGCCGAAGACACCGTCGTCGAACACCCCCAAGCCGTGCCGCGGCCGACGCGGCTCACCGGCCGCGCGGCCGTGCACGAGCGGTTCGCCGGCCCGCTCGCGACGGCGGTCCGGCTCAAGCCCAAGAACGTGGTCGTCCACGAGACGACGGATCCCGAGGTGATCGTCGCCGAATACGACTATGACGCCGAGTCGGTCGAAACCGGCCGGACGACCACGGCCGCCAACATCCAGGTGCTGCGCGTGCGCGACGGCCTGATCGTCCATTCCCGCGACTACCACGACTTCCTGCGGCTCGCCGCGCTCCACGACGGCGTCGACCTGCTGGCCAAGGCCTACGAGCAAGCGCCGCCGCGGGTCCTTTCACCGGTCACGCCGGAGACCTCGGGCACGGTGTTCGAGCGGCTCGTGCACGGCGTCGCCGGCGGGCGCTGGGACGAGCTGCCGGAGCTGTACGCCGAGGAAACCCACGTGACGCACCCGTTCCTGCCGGGCTCGAGCGTGGTCCGCACGCGCGACGAGCTGCGAGAGCACTTCGCAGCGGGCAAGGCGTTGAACCCCGGCTTCTCGGTGACGGACCTGGTCACCTACCAGGGCACCGACCCGGAAGTCCTGATCGGCGAGTTCGCCTACCAGGGCGAGTACGGCGGCAAGCCGGTGCGGATCGCCAACATCTTCTCGATGCGCGTGCGCGACGGCCTGGTCGTCGAATCCCGCGACTACGGCGACCACCTCGCCATCGCGGGCGAGCTCGGGAAGATCCCCGAGCTGGCGGCGAAGCTCTAGGCCTGCGCGAGGTCTTCGGGCAGGTCGAACTCGCCGTCGCGGACGCCCTTGAGGAACGCGTCCCACTCGGACGGGGTGAAGACGAGGACCACGCCGCCGGGGTCGGTCGACTTCCGCATCGCGGTGTAGGTGACGCCGTCGGTGTGCGGGATGTGCGCGTATTCGACGACCTCGTCGAGCGTGACGCCCGCCGGCTCGGCCCGGACCCATTCCGCCTTCGACAGGTCCAGCTCGTGCCGGATGTGCGCCTTGTCATCGCTCATGCGAATAGCGTAACCAAGCGCCGGAAGCACTGAAGGGGACGCCCCGAGCGGGCGTCCCTTCAGCGTCCAACCGAAAAAGATCAGGCGGTCTCGGTGATCGGCCGGTCCACCCACGACATCAGGTCGCGCAGCTTCTTGCCGGTCGCCTCGATCGGGTGCTGGTTGCCCTGCTCCTCGAGCTTGGTGAAGTTCGGCCGGCCGGCCTCGTCCTCGGCGACCCACTCACGCGCGAACGTGCCGTCCTGGATCTCGCCGAGGATCTTCTTCATCTCTTCCTTGACCGCCGGCGAGATGACGCGCGGGCCGCGGGTCAGGTCGCCGTACTCGGCGGTGTCGGAGATCGAGTAGCGCTGGCGCGCGATGCCGCCCTCGTACATGAGGTCGACGATCAGCTTCAGCTCGTGCAGCACCTCGAAGTAGGCGATCTCCGGGGCGTAGCCGGCCTCGGTGAGCACCTCGAAACCGGTCTGCACCAGCGCCGACGCGCCACCGCAGAGCACGGCCTGCTCGCCGAAGAGGTCGGTCTCGGTCTCCTCGGTGAACGTCGTCTTGATGACGCCGGCGCGGGCGCCACCGATGGCGGCCGCGTAGGAAAGGGCGAGCGCCTGCGCGTTGCCGGTGGCGTCCTGCTCGACGGCGATGAGCGCCGGGACGCCCTTGCCGTCGACGAACTGGCGGCGCACGAGGTGACCCGGGCCCTTCGGGGCGACCATCGCGACGTCGACGTTGGCCGGCGGCTTGATCAGGTCGTAGCGGATGTTGAAGCCGTGCCCGAAGAAGATCGCGTCGCCGTCCTTGAGGTTCGGCGCGATGTCCTGCTCGTAGATGAAGCGCTGCTTCGTGTCCGGAGCCAGGATCATGATCAGGTCGGCTTCGGCCGACGCCTCGGCCGGGGTGAGCACGCGCAGGCCCTGCTCCTCGGCCTTCGCCCGCGACTTGGACCCCTCGGGCAGGCCGATGCGGACGTCGACGCCGGAGTCGCGCAGGCTCAGCGAGTGGGCGTGGCCCTGGCTGCCGTAGCCGATCACGGCGACCTTGCGCCCCTGGATGATCGAGAGGTCGGCGTCGTCGTCGTAGAAGATTTCCACTGCCATGGGGGTTACTGCTTCCTTTCCTGACTGACTTGCTTCTAGCGCGGGGAGGTGGCGGTGATCGAACGGGCGCCTCGGCCCACCGCGACCATGCCGGACTGCACCAGCTCGCGGATGCCATAGGGCTCCAGCATCCGCAGCAGCGCACCGATCTTGTCGGACGTCCCGGTGGCCTCGACGGTGAGCGCCTCGGGAGAGACGTCCACCACCTTGGCGCGGAAGAGCTGGACGGTTTCGAGGACCTGGCTGCGCACGGTGTTGTCGGCGCGGACCTTGACCAGCAACAGTTCACGCTGCACGGCGGTCGACTGCTCCAGCTCGACGATCTTGATCACGTTGACCAGCTTGTTGAGCTGCTTCGTCACCTGTTCGAGCGGTAGCTCTTCCACGGCGACCACGATCGTCATGCGGGACACCTCGGGGTTTTCCGTGGGCCCGACGGCGAGGGACTCGATGTTGAAACCGCGGCGGGAGAACAGGCCCGAGACGCGCGCGAGCACACCCGGCTTGTTTTCGACCAGCACACTCAGCGTGTGGACGCTCATCTCAGCGCTCACCTTCCAGGGCGGCTTCCGCGGCGGCCTCGGTCGTCTCCACCGAAACCTCGTCGTCGTCGAACAGCGGCCGGATGCCCCGGACCGCCATGATCTCGTCGTTGCCGGTGCCGGCCGCGACCATCGGCCACACCTGGGCATCCTTCCCGACGACGAAGTCGATCACGACGGGACGGTCGTTGATCTCCATCGCGCGGCGGATGGTGGCGTCGACGTCTTCCTTCGTCTCGCAGCGCAGGCCCGCGCACCCCAGTGCCTCGGCCAGCAGCACGAAGTCCGGGATGCGGTGCTTGTGCGTGCCGAGGTCGGTGTTGGAGTACCGCTCCGAGTAGAAGAGGTTCTGCCACTGCCGGACCATGCCCAGGTTGCCGTTGTTGATGACGGCGACCTTGATCGGCGCGCCCTCGATGGCGCAGGTGGCCAGCTCCTGGTTGGTCATCTGGAAGCAGCCGTCGCCGTCGATCGCCCACACCGGGGTGCCGGGGACGCCGAACTGCGCGCCCATCGCCGCGGGCACCGCGTAGCCCATGGTGCCGAGGCCGCCGGAGTTGATCCAGGTGCGCGGGTTCTCGTACTTGACGAACTGCGCGGCCCACATCTGGTGCTGGCCGACACCGGCGGCGTACACCGCGTCCGGGCCGACGAGCTGCCCGATCCGCTCGATGACGTACTGCGGCGACAGCGAACCGTCGTCCGGCCACTCGTAGCCGGCCGGGTAGTCGTCGCGCCAGCCGTTGGCCTGGGTCCACCAGTCGGTGAGGTCGGGCTTGCCGCCGTGCTCGAACTCGGTCTGCACGGCCGTGATCAGCTCACCGATGATCTCCTTGCAGTCGCCCACGATCGGGACGTCCGCCTTGCGGTTCTTGGAGATCTCGGCCGGGTCGATGTCGGCGTGCACGATCGCGGCGTCCGGCGCGAACGACGACAGCTGGCCGGTGACGCGGTCGTCGAACCGGGCGCCGAGCGCGACCAGCAGGTCGGCGCGCTGCATCGCGGCGACGGCGGCGACCGTGCCGTGCATGCCCGGCATGCCGAGGTGCTGCGGGTGCGAGTCGGGGAACGCGCCGCGCGCCATCAGCGTGGTGACGACGGGGATGCCGGTCAGCTCGGCGAGCTGCTTCAGCTGCTCGTGCGCCTCCGCCTTGATCACGCCGCCACCGACGTAGAGCACCGGGCGACGCGACTTCGCGATGAGCTTCGCGGCTTCGCGGACCTGCTTGCCGTGCGGGCGCAGCGTGGGGCGGTAGCCCGGCAGCCGCAGCTCGGTCGGCCAGGAGAACGAGGTCATCTCCTGCAGCACGTCCTTGGGGATGTCCACCAGGACCGGGCCCGGCCGGCCCGTGGACGCCAGGTGGAACGCCTCGGCGATCGTCCGCGGGATCTCCGCCGGGTCGGTCACGAGGAAGTTGTGCTTGGTGATCGGCATGGTGATGCCGCAGATGTCGGCTTCCTGGAACGCGTCGGTGCCGATCAGCGCCCGGGACTGCTGCCCGGTGATGGCCACGACCGGGACGGAGTCCATGTTCGCGTCGGCCAGCGGGGTGACGAGGTTGGTCGCGCCCGGGCCCGAAGTCGCCATGCAGACGCCGACCTTGCCGGTGGCCTGCGCGTAGCCGGTGGCCGCGTGCCCCGCGCCCTGCTCGTGGCGGACCAGGATGTGGCGGACCTTCGTCGAGTCCAGCAGCGGGTCGTAGGCGGGCAGGATGGTGCCGCCCGGAATGCCGAAGACCACCTCGGCGCCGACCGCCTCGAGGGAGCGCACGAGGGACTGCGCGCCGGTGACGCGCACCGGGGTTCCCGCCGGTGGCGCCGGCTTCGGACGTGCTCCGGGCGTTCCGGGCGTCGGCCCGGGTTTCGCGTCGCTGCGCGACGTGGCACTGGTCATCGGTTCTGCCTCGTGGGTCTCGGTGTCACTCGTTCGGGTCTTTTTTGGGCTCGCTTGGTGCGGTGGGGCGGGGAATCTCTTCCCGTGGGCAACAAAAAACCCTCGCCGACCGTAAGGTCGCACGAGGGTTCGCGCGTCGACGCAGCGGAAAGTCTTCCCTAAGCGTCGACGCGCTTGGGAAGTACGAGGCCGGTCAGCGGTGTCACGACGCTGACGCTAGTCCGAAGGTCTCTCAGGTGTCAACTCTGCGGGATGACGTGTCCGCATCGTGGACACCGGCGCGGCGCATGTCACTCGCGCCCGACCCGGTTCCGGGCTGGTCCGCGCCGCGGTGCACCATTTCGGGGTGGCCGAAAAAGAGCAGGACGAAGGCCGGAAGGCCGTCTTCCGGATCCCCCGCACGTCGTTCATGGCGATCGCGCTCCTGACGCTCTGCGTGACGCCGATCGCGCTCGGCGAGATCCCGTACCTGCAGTGGCTCTACATCTTCCCGATCGCGCTCGCGGTGTTCGTGGTCCGGACCCGCACGATCGCGACCCGCACGGGGCTGGCGACGCGCACGATGTTCGGCCACCGCGACGTCCCGTGGTCGGCGCTCAAGGGACTGGCGATCACCAAGAAGTCGCGCGTGCAGGCGGTGCTCGAGGACGACACGAAGGTGCCGCTGCCGACCGTGCGGACCCGGCACCTGCCGGTGCTTTCGCTGGTCAGCGAAGGTCTCGTCGCCGACCCGAGCGGCTTGCTGGATGCCAAGGACGTCAAGCCGGCCAAGCCCGAGACGTCGCCCAGCGAGTAGCCCTCGGGAACCCGTGGGCTAAATTGGTAGGACCAGTTTCGCCGGAGCGTCCCCGCCCTCCGCCTGGCCCACCATTCCGACCTGGGAGTTCGCCGTGCCGCCTCTCCGTTCCCGGACCACCACCCACGGCCGCAACGCGGCGGGCGCGCGCTCGCTCTGGCGCGCCACCGGCATGACCGACAGCGACTTCGGCAAGCCGATCGTGGCGATCGCCAACTCCTACACGCAGTTCGTGCCCGGCCACGTGCACCTCAAGGACCTCGGCGAGATCGTCGCCGGCGCGGTGAAGGAAGCCGGCGGCGTCGCGCGCGAGTTCCACACCATCGCCGTCGACGACGGCATCGCCATGGGCCACTCCGGCATGCTCTACTCGCTGCCCTCGCGCGAGATCATCGCCGACTCGGTCGAGTACATGGTCAACGCGCACCAGGCCGACGCGCTCGTGTGCATCTCCAACTGCGACAAGATCACACCGGGCATGCTCAACGCCGCGATGCGGCTCAACCTCCCGGTCGTGTTCGTCTCCGGCGGCCCGATGGAGGCCGGCAAGGCCGTTGTCGTCGGCGGGGTCGCGCAGGCGCCGACCGACCTGATCACGGCGATCGCCGCGTCGGCCAGCCCCGAGGTCGACGACGACGGGCTCGACATCGTCGAACGCTCGGCCTGCCCGACCTGCGGCTCGTGCTCCGGCATGTTCACCGCGAACTCGATGAACTGCCTCACCGAGGCGCTGGGTCTCTCCCTGCCGGGCAACGGTTCCACGCTGGCGACGCACGCCGCGCGCCGCGCGCTGTTCGAGGAGGCCGGGCGCACGGTCGTCGAGCTGTGCAAGCGCTGGTACGAGCAGGACGACGAGTCCGCGCTGCCGCGCTCGATCGCCACGCGCGAGGCGTTCGAGAACGCGATGGCCCTCGACATGGCGATGGGCGGCTCGACGAACACCGTGCTGCACATCCTCGCCGCCGCCCAGGAGGGCGAGGTCGACTTCACGATCGCCGACATCGACGCGATCGGCCGCCGCGTGCCGTGCCTGTCGAAGGTGGCGCCGAACTCGGACTACCACATGGAGGACGTCCACCGGGCGGGCGGAATCCCGGCGATCCTCGGCGAGCTGTACCGCGGCGGCCTGCTGAACACCGACGTCCGGTCGGTGCACTCCCCGGACATCGAGTCGTGGCTCGGTTCGTGGGACATCCGGGCGTCATCGCCTTCCGCGGTTGCTCTGGAGCTCTTCCACGCGGCACCGGGCGGAGTCCGCACGACCCAGGCGTTCTCGACTTCCAATCGGTGGTCGTCACTGGACACCGACGCGGCCGGGGGTTGCATCCGCGACGTCGAGCACGCGTACACGAAGGACGGCGGCCTGGCCATCCTGCGCGGCAACCTCGCCGAGAACGGAGCGGTGATCAAGGCCGCGGGCATCGACGAGGACCTGTGGCACTTCGAGGGCCCGGCGCGGGTGCTGGAGAGCCAGGAGGAGGCGGTGTCGGCGATCCTCAAGAAGGAGATCCAGCCGGGCGAGGTCCTGGTGATCCGCTACGAGGGCCCGGCGGGCGGCCCGGGCATGCAGGAGATGCTGCACCCGACGGCCTTCCTCAAGGGGTCGGGCTTGGGCAAGAAGTGCGCCCTGATCACGGACGGCCGGTTTTCGGGCGGATCATCGGGCATTTCGGTGGGCCACATCTCCCCGGAGGCGGCGGCAGGCGGTCTGATCGCCCTGGTGGAGAACGGCGACCGGATCCTGTTGGACATCCATGAGCGCCGCTTGGAGCTGCTGGTGGACCCGGAGGTGCTGGCCGAGCGCCGTTCGAAGATGGAGGCATCCGAGCGGCCTTGGCAGCCGAAGGACCGCCAGCGCCCGGTGACGGCGGCCTTGCGCGCGTACGCCCGGATGGCGACGTCCGCCGACACGGGCGCGGTCCGCGACGTGAACAAGTAGGTCCCGCTTCGAGCCGGAACAATGGGGTCCGGCTCAAGCCGGGACCGTCGGTTCCGGCTTGAGTCGGGCAGCAAATCCCGCTTCGGGCCGGAAACGTGAGTTCCGGCTCAAGCCGGGCAGCGGGTTCCGGCTCGGGCTGGGGCAGCAAGCCCCGCCTTGATTCGGGACCGTGAGTTCCGGCTTGAGCCGGGGCAGCAAGTCTCGGCTCGAATCGAGGCAGCGTGTTCCGGCCAAGCCGCGGCAGCAAGTCTCGACACGAGCCGGGCAGTAAGTCTCGGCACTAGCCGCGAAGGCCGTCCCACTTCCGGGGCGGCCTTCGCGGCGCCCGAACCCCCTCAGGCCGCGAGGGGGACCCCCGGTTTCAACGTTACCGGCGAGCACCGACACTTCCGACCCCGCGAAGCCGAGTTGTCCACAGCCCCGCCCCGCGAAGCGAGGTTGTCCACAGCCCTCGCCACCACAACCACTACCGCGTCAAAACAATGACCACCACAGCAGCAGCGGCCGCCAGCAACAACGACACCAGCGCCAACGGCAACGGCCGCTTCCGCCAAGGTGTGTTCCGCTCCAGCGAAATCGGCCCGGACCCGGTGAACAGCAGGCTCAGCGCCGAAGCCGCCACCAGCAGTTCGAACTCGAACCCCTGCCCCTGTCCCTCGAAGAACCCGCCGTGGAACTTCGCGTAAACGGCGTTCGCCGCTACCCCCAGCAGACCCGCCGCGGCCAGCGGCGTGAACAGCCCGACGATCACCAGCACCCCGCCGCCCAGCTCGGTGATGCCGGTGATCCACGACAGCAGCGTCGTCTGCTTGTGGTACCCGAACGTCTCCAGCGCCCGCGCGAACCCGCCGATGCCCGGCCCGCCGAACAGGCCGAACAGGTGCTGCAGGCCGTGCGCGCCCATGGTCGCGCCGAGCGCCACCCGCAGGATCAGCAGGCCGAGGCCCAGCCCGCCCTGGCGAGGGGTGTCGTCGGGCCCGTCGTCCTGGACGTCCGAAAGGAGGCTGGTGGGCTGCTGCGAAAAGTCGTCTCCACTGCTCACGCGCGAAGAGTAGGGGATGCGGGCTGACCTGGCGAGAGACCGCGCCGCGTGTCAGTACTCCCCGTGCACGAGGTTGTCCGGCAGCTCCCCGCCGGCGTACCGCGCGATCTCGGCCGCGGCGACGGCGTACGACCGGCCCCGCACCCCGCGCACGGCCCCGCCGACGTGCGGGGTGAGCAGCAGCCCCGGCACCGTCCAGAGCGGGTGCCCGGGCGGCGGCGGTTCGGGATCGGTGACGTCGAGCGCGGCGCGCAGCCGGCCCGTGGCCAGTTCGGCGACCAGGGCGTCGGTGTCCACGACGGCGCCGCGGGCGACGTTGACCAGCACCGCGCCGTCTCGCATCTCGGCGAGGAACTCCGCGTCGACCATCCCGCGCGTCCGCGAGGTCAGCGGCACCATCAGCACGACGACGTCGTGCAGGCCGAGCAGCGCCGGCAGCTCCTTGACGCCGTGCACGCCGTCCCGCGCGGTCATCCCGACCATGGTGCAGCGCGCGTCGAACGGCTCGAGCCGCCGCCGCAGGTGCTGCCCCAGGTCACCGGCGCCGATGACGAGCACGCGCTTGCCCTGCAGCGTGTCGGTGCTCTGTCGCTCCCACCGCCCTTCGCGCTGCGCCGCGCCGAAGACGTCCAGCTTCCGGTACATCGACAGCAGCGCCGCGACGACCCACTCGGCGCTGCTCCCGCCGTGCGCGCCCCGGCAGGTGGACAGCAGGACGCCGTCGGGCACCTTGCCGACCCAGTCTTCGGCGCCGGCGGAAAGCAGCTGGATCAGCCTCAGGTTCGGCAGCGCGCGCCACAGCTCCTCGCCCGGCGGGTGCTTGCCGGGGATGAGCACCGCGGCTTTCGCAGCCTCGGGCGGCACCTGCTCGCCCCACTGGTGGCGGACGGGCAGGACCCGCGGCACCTCGGCGAGCACGGTCAGGCCCTCGTCGTCGGGCACCAGCACGGTCAGCGTCATGATCCTCACCGTAATCGAGGAGTACTCACCCATGGTTCACGCACCGGCCCTTAGGCTGGGCGATCATGCGCACCCGGTACCGCTCGACCCTGCTGGCGATCCTGGCCTGCGGCGTCCTGCTGCCCGCCGGGTGCGCGCGGTTCGACGACACCGCGGCCGGCCAGACCTTCAGCCCCGCGCCCGTGCCCAGCCCCGAGTCGCCGCCCGAGGTCCAGGGCCCCGGCGCGGACTCCGGCGGTGACGGCCGGCAGGCGCGGCCCGGCCAGTCGGCCACGCCCGTGCCGCCGCCGCAGGGCTGCAAGGACTTCGACCCGTCGGTGATCGCGACCTGCCTGGACACCGTCGCGGCGGTGGCCGGCCTGCCGGGTGACGGCTCGACGCCGAGCGCGCTGGCCGGCGAGCGCAAAAGCGGCCGCGTGCTGCTGGCGACGGCGGGCAAGGACGCCACGGACTTCGCGAAGCTCGACGTCGAGGCGGCCGGGGACGGCGGCCTGACGGGCCTCGCGCTTTCGCCGTCGTACGTCGAGGACCAGCTCGTGTTCGCCTATGTGACGACAGCGACGGACAACCGCGTCGTGCGCTTCGCCAAGGGTCAGGCGGCGAAGCCGGTGCTCACCGGCATCCCCAAGGGCGCGACCGGCAACCGCGGCACGATCAGCGCCGACAACCGGGGCGCGCTGCTGGTCGCCACCGGCGACGCGGGCAACCCGAACGCCGCCGCCGACCCGAACTCCCTCGCCGGGAAGGTGCTGCGGATCGACACGTCCGGCAAGGCCGCGGCGGGCAACCCGCAGGGCTCGCTGACCGTGGCGGCCGGCCTGCACGCGCCGGGCGGGCTGTGCGCCTCCGCCGACGGCGGCCGCGTGTGGGTCACCGACCGGCTGGCCGACAAGGACGCCATCTACCGGGTCCAGGCCGGGCAGCCGATGTCGACGCCGGCGTGGACGTGGCCGGACAAGCCGGGGGTCGCGGGCTGCGCCGACTTCGTCGACGCGAACGGCTCGGTCTCGGTCGGGATGTCGCTGGCCGGAAACCTGCAGAACCTGCCGGTGACCGCGGAAGGCGCGATCAGCGGCAAGCCGACGGTGAGCCTCGACGGGAAGACCGGCAAGCCGCCGGAGACGTTCGGGCGGCTCGCCGGGATGAGCATGATCAACCCCCAGCTCGCGGTGGCGGGCACGGTCAACAAGGACGGCGGCACACCGGTTTCGAGCGACGACCGCGTCGTGCTGATCACGCCGGCGACGTCCGGCGGCGGCAACGGCAAGGACTGACCGCGGCGACATCGCCCGCGCTAACCTCGCGACGTGACCGACCCTTTCCAGTTCCACGAGAGATCCCGTTCGGAAAACGACCCGGACTATCGCGCGCCGGCCGAAGCGGTCGATTCCTGGCTCGAACTCGCCCGGGCGGTCGAAGTCGAATTGACCCGGATGGGATTCGCCGCCTCGGTTCTCCGCGAAGCCGATTTCCATCCCTATCCCACCGGGGCGCACATCAGGGTGCACGAGTCCCACCCGTTCGGCGTGGAGATCAGCTGGCGGGCCCCGGTCACGGAAACGGAAAACTACCGCGCGGTACTGCGGGCCCAGGACGCGAGCAGCCCGCTGCTCAGGTACGTTCTCGACGCGCGGAAGGTCGTCGCCGAGGCCTTGCTGGACGTTCTGGCGAAAGCCGGGTTCCGGACACGGATCGACCACGAGGGAAGCACTTCCCACCTCCACCGCGTTCTCGAAGCGCCCCGGACCCCCGTCGACTGACCTACGTCAGCGGCTTCAGCTCCACCCGCCGTCCCTCGGCCGACGACGTCAGCCCGGCCTCCGCGAGCTGCAACCCGCGGGCGGCCGAGAAGAAGTCGTAGCGGTGCTGCCGCCCGGCGACGACGTCCCGGACGAACTCCTCCCACTGCGCCTTGAAGCCGTTGTCGAACTCGGCGTTGTCCGGCACCTCCTGCCACTGGTCGCGGAACGGCTCGGTGGCCGGCAGGTCCGGGTTCCACACGGGCTTCGGCGTCGCCGAGCGGTGCTGGACGCGGCATCGTCGCAGGCCGGCGACGGCGCTGCCCTCGGTGCCGTCGACCTGGAACTCGACGAGCTCGTCGCGGAACACCCGCGTCGACCACGACGAGTTGATCTGCGCGATGGCCCCCGACTCGAGCTCGAAGATGCCGTACGCGGCGTCGTCGGCCGTCGCCGCGTACGCCTCGCCTTGCTCGTCCCAGCGACGCGGGATGTGCGTCGTCGCTTTCGCGGTCACGGCCTCGACGCGGCCGAAGAGGTTCTCCAGCACGTAGTTCCAGTGGCAGAACATGTCGAGCACGATGCCGCCACCGTCCTCGGCGCGGTAGTTCCAGCTCGGCCGCTGCGCCTCCTGCCAGTCGCCCTCGAAGACCCAGTAGCCGAACTCGCCGCGCACCGACAGGATCCGGCCGAAGAACCCGCCGTCGACCAGCCGCCGCAGCTTCCGCAGCCCGGGCAGGAACAGCTTGTCGTGGACGACGCCGTGACAGATCCCGGCGTCCCGCGCGAGCCCGGCCAGCTCCAGCGCCGCCGGGAGCGTGTCGGCCAGCGGCTTCTCGGCGTAGACGTGCTTGCCCGCGGCGATCGCCGCCCGCACCGATGGTTCGCGCGCCGACGTCAGCTGCGCGTCGAAGTAGATCCGGACGTCGTCCAGCGCCGAATCGACGTCGGTCGTCCACGCGGTCAGGCCGTGCCGATCGGCGAGTTCCTTCAGCTTCGCCGCGTTGCGCCCGGCGAGGATCGGTTCGAGCTGCACGCGGGTGCCGTCGGGCAGCTCGACGCCGCCCTGCTCGCGGATGGCCAGCACCGACCGGAGCAGGTGCTGCCGGTAACCCATCCGGCCGGTGACGCCGTTGAGCAGCACTCCGATGGCGGTCTGGTTCATCGCTGACGGCCTTCCTGATCGAGGGCTTCCTCGCCGTACGGCGAGGTGACACCCGGGATGTCGTATTCCGCGCGACGCCCGCACATGCCGTAGCCGTCGGGGTTCGACGGCGTCGCGACGCGGACGCCCGACTGGTCGAGGTGGCTCCCGTCGCCGTCGGCGAGTGCCTTGAGGTGTGCGCCGGTCAGTTCGGCGGCCTTGAGCGCCCCAGCCTGCCAGCGCGGTACCCAGTCTCCGATTTTCGGCGACACCAGCGCGACGGCCGCCCGGTGAAAAGTCCGCAACGGCTCCGGATCGCCGTCCAGCAGCGCTTCGCGCAGCGGCAGGTAACCGCGAACCGCCAGGTCACGACGCCTTTTGGCACCCTCGTCGGTTTTCGGCAACGCGGCGGCCTCGGCGTAGGTCTCCGCGTCCGCGAGCACGTCTGGTGGAAAAGTGAACACGGCGTCGCCCGCCTCGGGCAGGCCGCTGTTCTGCATGAGAACGGTGACGCGCAGGCCGCCGCCCTGCACCATCCGGTGGACGGTCCCCGGCGCGAACCACGCGATCACGCCGGCTTCGAGCGGCGTCTCGGCGTACCCGTCGGCGCTCAACGTCTGGACGGCACCTCGTCCGGCCGTGACGACATAGGCCTCGGTGCAAGCGAGGTGCAGGTGCGGGCTGCCGCCGCACACGCCATCCTCGGCTTCCCAGTCGTAGGCCCGCAAGTGCGAAACGCCGATGCCACCCGGTAGCGGGAATTCGTTCATGACCATCCGTGCCTGTCGAGGTATTCGGTCACCTGATCGCGGTCCCACGCGCCGTCCGCGACAACGACCCGGTAGCGGTACGTGAAGCTTTCTCCCGGCGGGAGGACGAATTCTTCGAAGAACGCCCACGAGAACGCCACCATGGGCGTCTCCTTGCTTCGGACGAACCAGTGCGACTCGTGGATGGCGTCGTCGTTTTCCGGCGAGTGCGCGAAGACGAGCGTCGAGTGCGCGTCGACGTCGTCGTGCTCGCCGACGAAGGCCAGCCACGGCGCCTGCGCGCCCATCATGTCGTCGCCGCCGAGACCACCGGGCCCGAAGACGCGGCCACCGCTGAAGTCACGCGGGCCCCGCCAGTGCAGCCCGGTGTACCCGGCCTGCTCGCGGCCGGCGGTGGTCGGGCTGCCGAACACGAGCGGCGTGTCCCGGACGTTGGTCAGTTCGATGCCCCAGTCGATCGCCCAGGCGCCTTCGCCGGGTTCGACGGAGTGGACGACGATGTCCCGCCGCTCGCGCGCCCACTCGTCGCCGCGGTGGGCCACCCAGGTGAGCCGTTCGGTGAAGGTCAGCCGGTCGCCGCCGACGGTGAAGCCGGCGAACCCGTCGTGGCGCATCGAGCCGATGCGGTCGGGCAGGTCCTGGTACCAGCGGCCGGGGACGTAGGTGTGGCCGCCCCAGAAGTTCTGGCCGGACAGGTGGCTCGACGTCATCTGCAGGCCCTTGTGCCACCGATGGTCGGCGGGCCGGTACCCGCTGACGCGCCGGCCGCGCAGGGTGCGCAGCGGGTGGGTATAGGGCTTGCGCGACTCGTAGGCGACGGGGTCGGGCTTGTACACATAGGACATGAGCGGGACCCCGCCGGCCTCGACGGTCACGCGGTCACCGTGCCGGTGCGTGACGGTGATCGCGGCGCTCATCCCGCACTCACCCCGGCCATTCCCAGGTAGAAGGGATCCTTGGGCCCGATCTCACCGCGGCGCACAATTTGCCCGGTGAAGGCGGCCTTGTAGAGAGCGGCGACGAACTCGAGAACCCGCCGCCCGTCGGCGCCACTGCACGGTGGTCGCTTTTTGGCTCGGAAGGCTTCCAACACAGGCTTGAAGGCGGCGACGTGCGAGCTGCCGACGTCCTCGGCCGGTGTCGTCAGTATTCCGGCAACGTCCGGCGCGGGGGTGTACCGCCAGTTTTCGGCAACGTGACCGTAGAGGTGCGCGAGCTCGACGGTGGCCCGCTCACAGTCGATCCGGATCCGGCTCACCTCATCGGGTGAAAGGACACTGTTGACGACGGTGGCGAGCGCCCCGGACCCGAACCGGACGAGCGCGGTGGAGACGTCCTCGGTCTCGACGTCGTGCACGAGCCGCGCGGTCATCGCCTGGACTTCGGCCCACTCGCCGTCCCCGGCGCCGCCATCGTCGTCGGCGAGCAGGTGGAGCAGCAAATCCATCTGGTGGATGCCATGGCCCATGGCGGGTCCACCACCTTCGGTCGTCCAACGCCCACGCCACGGGACGGCGTAGTAAGCGGCATCGCGGTACCAGGTGGTCTGACAATGCGCGACGAGCGGACGCCCGAGTTCCCCTTTCGCGAGCAGTTCCCGAAAGTGGGCAACGGCGGAGCCGGACCGCTGCTGGTAGACGAAGGAGACGTACGGCCCACCGTCAACTTCGACGGAGGTCATCTCGTCGTATTCGGCAAGCGAACGACAAGGCGGCTTCTCACACCAGACCCAGGCGCCGCTCCCGAGGACCTGTTTGGTCTGTTCGACGTGCAGCCCGGGCGGAGTGCAGATCGAGACGAGATCAGGTTCCTGCTCGGCGAGCAGTGAGCCGAGGTCCGGGTAGGGCTTGGCGTGCTCGGTGGTCGAACAGAAGGCAAGAGCCCGACCCTCATCGACATCGGCGGCGGCCACGAGATCGACATCGTCGCGGTGGGCTTGATAGGCGGCACGGTGGCTGTCGGCAATGGCCCCAGTCCCGACGACGGCAACCCGCAGCTTTCCCTGAGCCAACCCGGACTCCCTCCACACCAGCTTCGCCCCCTCGGAACGTCGACATGTGCTCCGCGGACGCCCGCCTCAGTCCCCCGCGCGCCTCCCTCGGGCAGCTCCTTCGCCGACGCGTTTCGATCGCCGCGCGGACCCCCGGCGACGTCGCCGGCACCTCCCACCGTTCGCCCACTCCCTCTGGTGGCTCGCCCCTCGACCGTCTCAGAAAGCGCTTTCTCACGCAACGGCCGCCAAGAATGTCAACGTTGTCACCAGAGGCCATGGACCGGAACGGACGACTCAGCCCGCCCAGCCGACCACGAAATGCGCCCACGGCCGGCGACTCTCAACAGCGCGGCCGTCGCCGCACAACCCCGGCGGCGCCCCGCGATCACCTCAACCGGCGCAGGTTGCCGGAAACCGGTCAGCGACTCTTACTACGAGGCTCACGTTTCCGCGGCTGCCGGCTCTCGGCCCGCGCCGCTCGCATGTCCAAGAAAGCGGCCACGCCCGACACGAGCGCGGCCAGGAACCCGAGGAACCGGCCGAAGCCGGGGCCGATTGCGATGCCGGCGGCCTCGAAGATGCCACGCTGGTCCTCGTCGAACTCCCAGTCCAGCGTGAACCAGCCGATCACCATCAGCAGCAGCGACGCCAACGCGACCGCCAGCCACAGGTGCGGCAGGCCACTGACCCGCGCTTTCCTGATTCGCCCGAAGAAGACCACGACCAGCCCGGCCAGCAGCAAGGGCAGCGGCGGGCACCACGCGAAGAAGGTCGAGTGCCACGCGTCGCGGACGACATCGCTGTGGTCCAACTGCGAGAGAATGTCTTCGATGTCCGGTTTGTTGGTGCTGAGCGTGGTCCACGGCAGGAACATCGAGCCCAGCGCGAGCAGCCCGGCCGCCAGGCCGAGCCACTCGCGCCAGGTGACGCTCTTGACGGAAAACGGCTGTGTCATGAAAACGGTCAGGAACCGACGCGCTCGATGATCAGCTCGCGGACCCGCTTGGCGTCAGCTTGTCCCTTGGTCGCCTTCATGACCGCGCCGACGATCGCGCCCGCCGCGGCCACCTTGCCGCCGCGGATCTTGTCCGCGACGTCCGGCTGTCCCGCCAGGGCCTCGTCGATCGCCGCGAGCAGTGCCGAGTCGTCCGAGACGACCTTCAGCCCGCGCTTCTCGACGACCTCGCGCGGCTCGCCCTCACCGGCGAGCACGCCCTGGACGACCTCCTTGGCGAGCTTGTTCGTCAGCTCGCCGGAGGAAACCAGCCCGATGACCTCGGCCACCTGCTTCGGCGTGATCGGCAGGTCGGCCAGCTCGACCTCGCGGGCGTTCGCCTCCTGCGCCAGCGTGTTGACCCACCAGCCGCGGGCCTCGTCCGGCGACGCGCCGGCCTCGACCGTGGCCGCCACGAGGTCGACAGCGCCGACGTTCAGGAGGTCACGGAGGGCTTCGTCGGAAAGCGACCACTCCTGCTGGATCCGCTTCCGCCGTTCCGACGGCATCTCGGGAAGCGTGCCGCGCAGTTCCTCGACCCACTCGCGCGACGGCGCGATCGGGACCAGGTCGGGCTCCGGGAAGTACCGGTAGTCCTCGGCGGTCTCCTTGGTCCGGCCGGGCGACGTGGAGCCGTCGGCCTCCTGGAAGTGCCGGGTCTCCTGCTTGATCGAGCCGCCGCCGGCGAGGATCGCCGCCTGCCGCGTCATCTCGTACCGCACCGCGCGCTCGACGCTGCGCAGCGAGTTGACGTTCTTCGTCTCCGTGCGGGTGCCGAACTCGGTCGCGTCCTTCGCCATCAGCGAGACGTTCGCGTCACAGCGCAGCGAGCCCTGGTCCATGCGGACGTCCGACACGTCGAGCGCGCGCAGCAGGTCACGCAGCGCGGACACGTACGCCCGCGCGACCTCGGGCGCCCGCTCGCCGGTGCCCTCGATCGTCTTCGTGACGATTTCGATCAACGGCACGCCGGCGCGGTTGTAGTCGAGCAGCGAGTGCTCGGCACCGTGGATCCGGCCGGTGGCGCCGCCGACGTGCAGCGACTTGCCGGTGTCCTCCTCCATGTGCGCGCGCTCGATCTCCACGCGCACGACCTCGCCGTCGTCGAGCGTGACGTCGAGGTAGCCGTTGAAGGCGATCGGCTCGTCGTACTGCGACGTCTGGAAGTTCTTCGGCATGTCCGGGTAGAAGTAGTTCTTCCGCGCGAACCGGCACCACTCGGCGATCTCGCAGTTCAGCGCGAGGCCGATCCGGATCGCGCCCTCGACGGCCTTGCCGTTGAGAGCCGGCAGCGCACCCGGCATGCCGAGGCAGGTCGGGCACACCTTCGTGTTCGGCTCGCCGCCGAACTCGTTTTCGCAGCCGCAGAACATCTTCGTGTTCGTGTTCAGCTCGACGTGCACCTCGAGCCCCAGCACGGGGTCGAACCGCTCGATGACGTCGGCGTAGTCCATCAACTCGGCCACGGCAGTCACTTCGTTCCTCCCAGCTCCGGGACCTTGTGGATGAGCGCCCCGCCGGCGGCGGCGTCGCGCGCGGCCTCGTAGGCGGCGCCGACCCGGTAGAGCCGGTCGTCGGCCAGCGCCGGGGCCATGATCTGCAGGCCGACTGGCAGGCCGTCCTCGTCGGACAGCCCGCTCGGCACGCTCATCGCGGCGTTGCCGGCCAGGTTCGACGGGATCGTGCACAGGTCGGCGAGGTACATCGCCATCGGGTCGTCGACGCGCTCGCCGATCTTGAACGCCGTGGTCGGCGTCGTGGGCGAAACGAGGACATCGACCTTTTCGAAGGCGGCCGCGAAGTCACGCGTGATCAGCGTGCGCACCTTCTGCGCCGAGCCGTAGTAGGCGTCGTAGTAGCCGGACGACAACGCGTAGGTGCCCAGCATGATCCGCCGCTTGACCTCGGCGCCGAAGCCCTTTTCGCGGGTGAGCGACATGACCTCTTCGGCGCTGTGCGTGCCATCGTCGGCGACGCGCAGGCCGTAGCGCATGGCGTCGAACCGGGCGAGGTTCGACGAGCACTCGCTCGGCGCGATCAGGTAGTACGCGGGCAGCGCGTAGACGAAGTTCGGACACGACACTTCGACGACCTCGGCACCGAGCGCACGCAGCTGCTCGACCGCGGCCTGGAACGACCGCTCCACGCCCGGCTGGTAGCCGTCGCCGCCGAACTCCTTCACGACGCCGACCTTGACGCCCTTGAGGTCACCCGTCATGCCCTGCCGGGCCGCGGCGACCACCGGCGGCACCGGCGCGTCGATGGAGGTCGAGTCCAGCGGGTCGTGCCCGGCGATGACCTCGTGCAGCAGGGCGGCGTCGAGCACCGTCCGCGCGCAGGGCCCAGCCTGGTCGAGCGATGACGAAAACGCGACCAGGCCGTACCGCGACACCCCGCCGTAGGTCGGCTTGACCCCGACGGTGCCGGTGACGGACCCGGGCTGCCGGATCGACCCACCGGTGTCGGTGCCGATGGCGATGGCGGCTTCGAACGCCGCGATCGACGCCGACGAGCCGCCGCCCGACCCGCCCGGGATGCGGGCGTGGTCCCACGGGTTGTGCGTCGGGCCGTACGCCGAGTTCTCGGTCGACGACCCCATGGCGAACTCGTCCATGTTCGTCTTGCCGAGAATCACGACACCGGCCTCGCGCAGCTTGCGCGTCACGGTCGCGTCGTACGGCGGGATCCAGCCTTCGAGCGTTTTCGAACCACAGGTGGTCGGGATGCCCTCGGTGGTCAGGACGTCTTTCAGCGCGAGCGGCACGCCGGCCAGCGCCGACGCGGGAGCGTTGCCCGCGGCGATGCCCTCGTCGACGGCCTTGGCCGCGGCCAGCGCGCCCTCGGTGTCGACGTGCAGGAACGCGTGGATGTGGTCGTCGACCTCGGCGATCCGGTCCAGGTGGGCCTGCGTGACCTCGACCGCGGACACCTCGCGCGCGTGGATCTTCTCCGCCAGTTCCGCGGCGGTCAGCTTGATGAGCTCGGTCACTGCTCTTCCCCCAGAATCCGCGGCACCCGGAAACGCCCGTCCTCGGCGGCCGGCGCACCGGACAGCGCCTGCTGCTGCGTGAGCCCGGGGACGACGACGTCCTGCCGGAAGACGTTCGTCAGCGGCACGGCGTGCGACGTCGGCGGCACATCGGCGGCGGCGACCTCGCTCACCTTGGCCACCGAGTCCAGGATCTGGTCGAGCTGGCCGGCGAAGACGTCGAGCTCGTCGTCGGTCACGGCCAGCCTGGCCAGCTTCGCGAGGTGCGCGACCTCGTCTCGGGAAATGTTGGGCACGCGGGTGACTCCCGGGTTGTGCTGTGCGGGTTGTCTCGGAAGCTGCAAGTCTATGGTGACGACGTCGGCGGACTCGACTGGGTTACGCCCGGCGCAGGCCGGGTGCCGTCCGGCGACGCTGGCATCCCGCCCGGCGGACAGTGGGTCCCGCGGGCCGGGTGGGTCTGTCACAATCGGCGACCGGCATCAAGCGTCCCACGGCAAGGCTGGGACGCCAGAGGCGAGAGGGGCGCGTGGTGTCGTTCCTGATCCGGGTCCTCCTTCCGGACAGCCCGGGGACCCTCGGCGCGGTCGCCACGGCGCTCGGCACGGTAGGCGCCGACATACTCAGCGTGGACGTCGTCGAGCGCGGTACCGGAGTGGCGGTGGACGACCTGGTGGTCGAGCTCCCGTCCGGCCGGCTGCCCGACGCGCTCATCACGGCGGCGGAGAGTGTCGAAGGCGTCGAAGTGGACGCGGTCCGCCCCTACGCGGGCGTGCTGGACACGCATCGCGAGCTCGAACTTGTCGAAGAAATCGCCGCGCAGCCGAAGTCCGGCCTCGACATCCTGGCCGAAGGTGTGCCCCGCATCGTGCGCGCCGGCTGGGCAATGATCGTCGAGCACTCCGAGACCGGCGCCCTCCGGCTGGCGTCGTCGAGCGCCGCCCCGGAAACCCCGATCACGGACCTGCCCTGGCTACCGCTCGAGCGCGCGACGGTTCTCGACAGCGAAGAAGCCTGGATCCCGGAGACGTGGCAGGAGCTGGGCACCGAGCTGGCGGCGACGCCGTTGGGCAAACCGGGCAAGGCGCTGCTCGTCGCCCGCCCCGGCGGCCCGGCTTTCCGAGCGGCCGAGGTCGCCCGGCTCGCCCACCTCGCGGGGATCGTCGCGGTCGTCCTCGACGGCTAGCCCGTGCGTTGCCGAAAGGGGACGAGGCCGCGTCCCCTTTTCGACGAACGCCAGGTCAGACGTCGATCTGGTAGGCGATCAAGCTGATGCCCGGGAACGGCCGCCAGTCCCGTTCGGCCAGCCGTGCGAACCCGAGACGCTCGTAGAGCCGGTGCGCGGCGTGCATCCGGTCGAGGCTGCTGAGCACGACCTTCGGGACGCCCAGCGCCCGCGCACGGTCGAGCACGGCCCGCGTCAACGCCTCGCCGACACCACGACCACGCGCCGACGGCACCACCGCGAGCATCCTGAACTCCAGCTCCCCGGGACGCGAGATCTCGGCGTACGGCGACCCCGGCCGCACGACGGTGACGGTGCCGAGCACCTCCCCCGCCGCATCGACGGCGACGAGCACGTCGGCCAGCCTGGCCCGGCTCGCGACGTCACGCAGCTTCGCGTCGTACCCGACGTCGTCGGCCAAGTGACCATCGACGTCGTAAGCCTGAACCGTGACCTCGCCCGCCGCGGCGTACTCCTCGGGCCGCGGTGGCCGAATCTCGACATCACCCATCCGACTCCCCGGCCTCGCCTTCGGCTGTCTCCTCTGAGGCGGTCTCGTCGCCGGTCGGCAACGCCACCTCCTGCGCCGCCTCGGCCCCCCGCTCCAGCAGGACCCGGAAGCCGGCTTCGTCGAGCACCGGCACCTTGAGCTGCACGGCCTTGTCGTATTTCGAACCAGGCGAATCCCCGACGACAACGAACGAGGTCTTCTTCGAGACCGACCCGGCGGCCTTGCCGCCGCGGGCCATGATGACCTCCTTGGCCTCGTCGCGGGAGAACCCGTCGAGCGAGCCCGTCACCACGATCGACAGGCCCTCGAGGTTGCGCGGAATCGACTCGTCGCGCTCCTCCTCCATCCGCACACCGGCGCGTCGCCACTTTTCGACGATCTCGCGATGCCAGCCGACCTCGAACCACTCCTGCGTCGCATGCGCGATGGTCGGGCCCACGCCGTCGACATCCGCGAGCTCCTCTTCGGTGGCCTGCTCGATCCGCTCGACCGAGCCGAACTCGCGGGCCAGCGCCTGCGCCGCGGTCGGCCCGACGTGCCGGATCGACAAAGCGACCAGCACCTTCCACAAAGGTCGATCTTTGGCCACGTCGAGATTCGCGAGCAGCTTTCGCGCGTTCGCCGACAACTCGCCGGCCTTCGTGCGGAATAGCTCGACCTCGGCAAGGCTGTCCTCGTTCAGGTCGAAGACGTCACCCTCGTCGGCGACGACCCGCGCATCGAGCAGCGCGACCGCGGCCTCGTACCCGAGGACCTCGATGTCGAAGGCGCCGCGCCCGGCCAGGTGGAAGAGCCGCTCCCGCAGCTGCGCGGGACAGAACCGCGTGTTCGGGCAGCGGATGTCCTTGTCGCCTTCCTTCTGGTAGGCGAGCTCGGTACCGCATTCCGGGCAGTGGGTGGGCATGACGAACTCGCGCTCGTCGCCCGTGCGCGCGTCCACGACCGGCCCCAGCACCTCGGGGATGACGTCGCCGGCCTTCCGGATGACGATCCGGTCGCCGATCAGCACGCCCTTGCGCTTCACTTCCTCCTGGTTGTGGAGGGTGGCGCGCGCGACGGTCGACCCCGCGACCGTGACCGGCTCGGTGACCGCGAACGGGGTCACCCGCCCGGTTCGCCCAACACCGACCTGGATGTCCAGCAGCGTGGTGATCGCTTCTTCCGGCGCGTACTTGTAGGCGATCGCCCACCGCGGCGCGCGCGTCGTCGTACCCAGCCGTCGCTGCAGCGCGACCTCGTCGACCTTGATGACGACGCCGTCGATCTCGTGCTCGGCGTCGTGCCGATGCTCACCCCAGTACGTGATGTGGTCGGTGAGCTCCTCGGCCGTGGTCAGGACCTTGCTGTGCGGCGACACCGGCAGCCCCCACGCGGCCAGCGCGTCGTACGCCTCCGACTGACGCTGCGGTTCGAAGCCCTGGCGCTTGCCGAGGCCGTGGCAGATCAGCCGCAGCCGGCGTTCGCGGGTGATCTTCGGGTCCTTCTGCCGCAATGAACCGGCCGCGGTGTTGCGCGGGTTCGCGTAGGGAGGCTTGCCCGCCTCGACCATCTTCGCGTTCAGCTCGAGGAAGTCCTCGACGCGGAAGTAGACCTCACCGCGCACCTCGACCAGAGCGGGCACCGGGAACTGCTCGGTCGCGGTGAGCGTCTCGGGCACCTGGTCCAGCGTGCGCATGTTCAGCGTGACGTCTTCGCCGGTCCGCCCGTCACCGCGAGTGAGCGCACGGGTGAGGTGGCCGTTTTCGTACAAGAGGTTGATGGCCAGGCCGTCGATCTTCAGCTCGGCGAGGAACTCGGTGCGCCCGACCTCCTTCTCGACGCGCTCCACCCAGGCCAGGAACTCGTCCCGGTCGAACACGTTGTCCAGGCTGAGCATGCGTTCGAGGTGGTCGTGCGCGGTGAACTCGGTCGAGAACGTGCCGCCGACGCGCTGGGTCGGCGACTCCGGCGTGACCAGCGCCGGGTGCGCATCCTCGATCCCCTGAAGCTCGCCGAGCAGCTCGTCGAACTGCCCGTCGGAGATGATCGGCGAATCCAGGACGTAGTAGCGGAACTGGTGGTTACGCAGTTCCTCCGCGAGGGCGGCGTGCCGCTCGCGGACCTCGGCCGGGACGTCGGTGACGTCCTCGGCGGCCACCGGGGCGTCAACCGCCGCGACCTGGTCCTGGGGAAGTTCGGTGCTGCTCACGGGCAGTAACTCTAGTCGGCAGGACCGACATTTTCGGCGGTGCCGTCGCCCAGTCCGCGGACCAGTTCACGGAACTCCAGAAGGGTGATCGCGCCGGCCGGTTCGACCGCCGCGGTCTCCACGCGCCGTAGCCGCTCGGCGGCGAGCCGTTCACCCAATGTGGCGTCGAGCGGCAGGAACGTCATGGTCTGCCGGGCGGCCTCGTCGAGGTCACCGAAGCCGGGGTGGAAGACGGCGACGTCGACCACGTGCTCGTCTTCGTCGACCTGGGCGACGACCCGGACGTCGGCCAGCGCGATCCGGTGCTCGCCGAGGTTGACGGTGACCTCCGTCGGATCGGGCACGGGCGGGACGGAGTCGTGGTACTCCCAGATCGCGTCGGCCGGCGGTGCGGCGGCCCGCCACGCGTCGGTGAACGGCCGCAGCTCCGGGTCCTCCTGACCGGTCACGACCAGGGCGTAGATCGACCGACGACCACGTTCGAGCGAAAAGTGCAGCCGCGGGTGCAGCGCCTCGACCAGCTGGCAGAGCTCGTGCTCGACCCGGTGCGGTTCACCCTCGCCGAGCGCCGCGCTGACCATCGGGAGCAGGTCGTACCAGCCGTGCCAGAACGCCGCCCCGGCGGCCGCCGGGTCCTCCGGCACGTGTTGCTCGGGCCACGCGGTGCGCGGGTCGGGCGGATCGGCGACGGTGCTCTTGCGGCGGAACAGGCGCATGGTTAAGGGTGGTCCTCGTTCGGTCGGCTACCCGCCACGCTACTGGCCGGGCGGAGTGGACGTCGGCGAGTTGCCGAATTCCGTCACCAGCCTTCGGGGGGCTCCACGAAGGCCTTGCCGAGATCACGCGTCAGCGAGAGGGTGCGACGCATCCAATCGGGCGTGGCGCCGGCGAGGCCGCAGGCGGGCGTCGGCACCGCGCGTTCGGCGAGGACGCTCCGGTTGAAGCCGAGCCGGTCGGCCAGCCGGAACGCCGGCTCGCCGACGTCTTTCAAGGTCAACGGAGACGCGGGCTCCGTTGTCGGGACAGCGCCCAGGAACAGCGTCGCCCCGCCGTCCCAGACTTCGCCGATCTCATCGAGGAACGCAGCGGATGCGCCGTCGAGCGCGGCGAGGTCGAACGCCAGGGCGTCGGCACCGGCTTCGCGCAGCAGGCCGAGCGGCGGCTTCGCGGCGCAGCAGTGCAGGATCACCGGCCGGCCGGTGATCGCCTTCGCGCCGTCGATCACCGTCGAGAGCAGGTCACGTGCCTCGGGCTCCGGCACGGCAGCAACGTTCCCGTAACCGGACGGCGTCGACAGGCCACCGGCCAGTACCGCGGGCAGCGACGGCTCGTCGAACTGGACGACCACGGGCGCCCCGGTCCTGGCCTGGACCTCCGCGACGTGCCCGGCGAGGCCGTCCAGCAGGGAGGACGTGAAGTCCCGCAAGGCGCCGTGGTCGGTGAGGACCCGATGCCCCCGGGGCAGCTCGATCCCGGCACCCAGTGTCCACGGACCGGCCAGCTGGACCTTGAAGACCGGCGGGGTTGCTCCGGCCTTCTCCCGTGCCTCCTGCAGAGCGTCGAGATCCCACCGCAGCAGGTCGACGGCCCGTCGGTGCTCGTGCCCCGGCCGCGCCGCGACGCGGTAGCCGCTCGGGACGACCTCGACGGCCAGGTCGACCAGCAGCGCGGCGGTCCGGCCAAGCATGTCGGCACCGACGCCGCGGGCCGGCAGCTCCGGCAGGTGCGGGAAGTCCGGCAGCTCGCCGAACACGATCGCCGCCGCTTCCGCGGGGTCCGTGCCCGGCATCGATCCGATCGCCGTCGCGGCACCGCTGGGCCAAACTCGCTCACTCACGACCACCGATTCTGGTCGACCACCCGCCGGTGACGCCGACCGGGCTGCCGCACCGGGCCGCCCGGAGACAGACATACGCCGCATTTGCCGTTACCGGCACCGTGACGGGGTCCACGCGGTTAGGCTCACCCGCCATGACGAGTTCGCCACCGCAACCGGGCTGGTATCCCGACGCGCGGGACCCCCGTCTGCACCGTTGGTGGGACGGCCGGGTCTGGACCGCCAACACCAGGCCCGCCCAGCAGACACCACCAACGAGCGACTCCGAGCGGATCGAGCTGGACATCGAGCGGGCCCACGACCCGGCGCGTGTCCAAGACCAGGTCAATCGCGCGACCCGCGGCCGAGGCGCCGCACGCGCCGGCGGTGGGACTCTGTTCACCGAGCCGGTCCTGGTGGTCAACCAGCGCGCGAAGCTGATCGAGATGGCCAACGAGTTCGGCGTCTTCGACCAGCACGGCAATCGGATCGGCGGAGTCGTCCAGGTAGGGCAAAGCACGTTGAAGAAGGCGATCCGCCTCCTGACCAACTACGACCAGTTCCTGACCCACAAGTTCGAGGTCCGGGACGCCAACCACAGCACCGTGCTCAAGGTGACCCGGCCCGCCAAGGTCTTCAAGTCGCGGTTCCTCGTCACGCGGGCCGACGAGACCCCGATCGGCGAGATCGTCCAGGAGAACGTCTTCGGGAAGATCCGCTTCGGCTTCGTCGTCGACGGCCACACGGTGGGCGGGATCTTCGCCGAGAACTGGCGTGCCTGGAACTTCTCGATCCGCGACCACACCGACACCGAGGTCGCCCGCGTGACCAAGACGTGGGGCGGCTTCCTCAAGGCCGCCTTCACCACCGCCGACAACTACGTCGTCGAGGTCCCCCACCCGCTGCCCGATCCGCTCGCCAGCATGGTGGTCGCCGCGGCGCTCACGATCGACACCGCCCTGAAGCAGGACACCAACTGAGCGAGTGACCGGCGTCTCAGCTGCTCCAGGTGGACAGCGCGCCCGGCACGGCTCAGGGTGATTGAAGGCCGGGACACCGCAGTCTCGCCGGGCCGGAGGTCACCGTGGAACCGTTGCCGGAAAGCGTCGACAGGAACTGGACCGAGCCCGGGATCTACGAGGTCTCGGCCGGTGTCTATCGGATCCCGTTGCCCCTACCCAACGATGCTCTGCGCGCGGTCAACGTCTACGCGGTCACCGACGGCGAGAAGCTGGTCCTGATCGACTCCGGCTGGGCGTTGACCGTGGCGCGGCAACAGCTCGCCGACGCGCTCAGCGGAATCGGCGCGGAGCTCGCCGATGTCAGCGAGTTCCTCGTGACCCACGTGCACCGCGATCACTATTCGCAGGCTGTCGTCCTTCGTCGAGAATTCGGCTCGAAGATCGCTCTGGGACAGGACGAAGAGCCATCGCTGAAGGCTTCCGGCAACCCTGACCGGCTGCCGATGGAAGCTCAGATCGACCTGCTGTTCCAGGCCGGCGCCCGCGAAGTCGTCGAAGCCCTGGCCCGCGATTTCGGCACGGACCGGCGGCACACGGAAGCCGATCTTTGGGAAGCGCCCGATGAGTGGCTGACTCCGGGACGACGTTCGATCCTGCCCGGCCGCGCGTTCGACGTCGTCGCCACGCCCGGCCACACGGCCGGCCATGTCGTGTTCATCGACGACACCGCCGATCTGCTGTTCTCCGGCGATCACGTGCTGCCGCACATCACGCCTTCGATCGGATTCCAACCCGTGCCGGCCGAGTTGCCGCTCAACGACTTCATCGACTCACTGCGCCTGGTGCGCGCGATGCCCGACCGCCGCATGCTTCCCGCGCACGGTCCCGTCTCCGAAAGCGTGCACACGCGGGTCGACGAACTGCTGGAACACCATCGGCAACGCCTCGAAACGATCGGCTCCCAGATAGCGGCCGGCGCGAGCACCGCATTCGAGGCCGCGCACCGGATCGGCTGGACCCGCCGCAACCGCAAGCTGTCCGAAATGGACTCGTTCAACCAGACGCTCGCAGTCCTGGAGACAGCGGCACACCTCGACCTGCTGGTATCCCAGGGCAAACTGACCGCCCAAGCCGTCGATGGCGTCCGCCACTACACGACACCCTGAGCGGCACCTCAGCCAGCACCGCGGGTAGCCACGCCGTCGCAGTTACGACGCTCGACCGGCGTCCTGCATACTGGGTGAAATGGATGTCATCAGACGTGCCAGAGCGACGGACATCGAGGCGCTCGTGCGTCTGTTCGGCGCACCGGGCGAGCCGCTGGCAGCCGCACTTCGCGAACTCATGACCACCCCGTACGTCACACTGGTCGTCGCCGAGGACGACAACGGCGTCGCTGGTACCGCGCAACTGACGGTGCTGCGAGGACTCGCCTGGGAAGGCGCGACTCGCGGTTTGCTCGAAGGCATCCGAGCCGCTCGGCGCGGAGTGACCAGCGCACTTCTGACCTGGGGTATCGACGAAGCCCGTCGACGAGGCTGCAGCCGTCTTCACCTCGATTCCGGTCTCGCGCGCGCCGACCTGCGAGACTTCTACGCACGCTTCGGGTTCGAGCAGAGCTATCAAGGGTTCACCCGAGTTCTGTGATACTGGCGCCGTGAGCGACTACACCATCCGCAAGGCACGGCGTGAGGACATCGGTGCGATAGTGCGCATGCTGGCGGACGACCAGCTCGGTGCGGCTCGCGACGATCCCCATGACCTCGAGCCCTACCTGCACGCTTTCGAGCAAATCGATGCCGATCCGAACCAGCTTCTGGTCGTCGTGACCTCCGCCGACGAACCGGTCGGAACCTTGCAGCTGACGATCATCCCCGGTCTCGCCCGGCGCGGCGCTCTTCGCGGCCAGGTCGAGGCTGTCCGGATCCATGCCGACCATCGCGGCTCCGGCCTCGGCGCCGACCTCATGCGCTGGGCGATCGACGAGTCGAGACGACGCGGATGCGCGCTCGTGCAGCTCACGTCGGATGTCTTGAGGACCGACGCACACCGGTTCTACGAGCGACTGGGCTTTGCCCCAAGCCACACCGGGTTCAAGCTCAAGCTCTGAGCGTCGAAGGCGTTGGCACATAAAGTTTCTCATCCGTCCATATAGGACCTAAGATCGATCGATCCTCCTCCCGGAATCAGTGACGCGCACGCCCACCCACGCGAACCATTCCGAATCAATTCGAGTACGTCAAGTCGCGAAGGGCGCGAACGGACCGTTCGCTCCCTTTTACCACCCATTCTTCTGAATCTCGGTGACATTTCCCGAGAGTCCTCGTACCGTCGGACTCATGTCACCTTCCCAGCCGCTCCGCAAACTCACCCCTCCCACTGACTCCTCGAACATCTACGACAAGCTCCCGTTCGTGCTGACAACGGTCCGCGCTGACCCGGATGTGTTGCAACGCATGAAAGACGAACAGGTCGTCGACCTGATCCGCGTCACCGATGCGGAGATCTCCAAGCTGCAAGCCCTGCAGCTACGGGCGATCTCAGACCTCAGCGTGCGCCGGAGACGGGCGCCCGGCACCGCTTCCGAAGTGGCGTTGGCCTTGTCCATCACGGAACACCGGGCCGGTGCCATGGTCTCGGCGGCGAACGCGCTGATCGCCCGCCTTCCCCGCATGCTCAACCTCATGGACGACGGCCGGCTCGACCTCTACCGCGCCATGAAAGTCACGGATGCGACGGCATGGCTGTCCAGAGATCACGTACTCCTCGTCGACGCTACGCTCGAGGATCGCGTCCCAGGACGCAATGCCACTCAGGTCCGCCGGGCCGCGGCCTACGCAGCCGCGAAAGCGGATCCGGAGGGAGCGGCGCAGCGCACCGAACGGAGTCTCGTCGAACGGCGGCTGGCTCTGCACCACCAGGACACCGGCGTGACCAGTCTTTCGATCAACAACGCGCCTACCGAGAAGGCAACTGCGGCGTACGCACGTATCGACCGAGCAGCTCGAGCATTGAAGACTCCTGAGGAGTCTCGAACACTGGACCAGCTCCGAGCGGACGTCGCCATGGATCTGCTGCTCAGCGGAACAGGTGGCGCAAGCGAGCGCACCGAAGTGTTCCTACACGTCGACCTGGCCACGTACCTCGGCGTGAACGACTTCCCGGCGGCCCTGGCTGGACGCGGCCCCATCGCGGCATCAGTGGCCCGTCGCATCATCAGCGGCTCCGACACAACGCTCCGACGAGTCCTCACCGATCCGCGTACCGGCCAAGCGATCGAGCTGTCGCCGACGCGGTACCCGCTGGATCCGGCGCACGACGAGTTCATCCGGGTCCGGGACCGTGAGTGCCGGCAGCCCGGATGCACGCGCCCTGCGCAGAACTGCGCAATCGAACCGACCCGTGCGCAAGGCGAGGCCAAAGAAACCGCGGATCAGCCGATCACGTACTGCCCTCGACACCGCAGGCTGAAGAGCCAGCCCGGTTGGGACTACGAAGTCACATCTGATGGCACGGTGAACGTCGCGACACCAGCCGGCCGGACCCACTCGACGAAACCGCCGTCAATGCATTCCGGCCGACGAGTGAACCGAAGCCGCAAGAAGCCACGGCTATGACCGACAGTCAGCGCGTACCCGAGATCTTCGCACTGCCCAGAACGATGTCCCCGTCCTCGGCATCCGGCCGGTAGAGCACGACGACCTGGCCCGGGGCGACCCCGCGCAGCGGCTCGCGAAGATGCACCGTCATGGTGTCGGAATCCACGTCGGCGACCGCGTCGGCGATGCCTCCATGTGCCCTGACCTGTACCACGCATTCGGTCGGTTCGGTCAGCGGCTCACCACCTGGCCAGATCGCGCGGTCGGCCTCGATCGTCTTGATCCCGAGCTCCGCTGCGGAACCGACCTTGACGGAGCCGGAAACCGGTTCGAGCGACAGGACATATCGAGGACGGCCGTCAGGCGCCGGGGCCTCGATCCCGAGCCCCTTGCGCTGTCCGACGGTGAAGCCGTGCACCCCGGTGTGCCGGCCGAGCACTGCGCCGGTCTCCGCGTCCACGAGTTCGCCAGGACGCTGGCCCAGTCGGTTCTCCAAGAACTTCTTGGTGTCACCGTCCGGGATGAAGCAGATGTCGTGGCTGTCCGGCTTGTTGGCGACAGACAGACCGCGCCGCTCCGCCTCGGCACGCACGTCGGTCTTCCACGAGTCGCCCAGAGGGAACATGGCATGGCTGAGCTGCTCGGCGGTGAGGGAGGCGAGCACGTAGGACTGATCCTTGCCACTGTCAGCACTGCGACGCAGCTCAGGCACGCCGTCCACCACGGAGAGGCGCGCGTAGTGGCCCGTCGCGACCGCGTCGAAGCCGAGCGCCATCGCCTTCTCGAGGAGAGCTTCGAACTTGATCTTCTCGTTACAGGTGACACACGGGTTCGGCGTGCGTCCGGCGGCGTATTCACCGACGAAGGTCTCAACAACCTCTTCGGTGAAGCGCTCCGCGAAATCCCAGATGTAGAAAGGGATTCCGAGGATGTCGGCGGCGCGCCGGGCGTCGTGCGAGTCTTCGATCGTGCAACACCCGCGTGACCCGGTCCGCAAGGTGCCGGGTTTGGCCGACAACGCCAGGTGCACGCCGACGACGTCATGCCCGGCATCGACCGCACGCGCGGCAGCCACCGCCGAGTCCACTCCTCCGCTCATGGCGGCCAAAACCCGCATTGCCTCTACACCTCTTGCTTCTCGTTCTGCTTGCGCATTCCGGCCAGGCCGGCCTGCCGGGCGCGCGTGACGACTCCGCCGATCTCGGCGGCGACCGCCTCGACGTCCGCGGCAGTGGAGGTGTGACCGAGGGAGAAACGGAGAGAACCCCGAGCCGCCGCAGGGTCGGCACCCATGGCGAGCAGGACGTGGCTCGGCTGAGCGACGCCCGCCGTGCACGCGGACCCCGTCGAGCATTCGATGCCCTTGGCGTCGAGCAGCATCAACAGGCTGTCGCCGGCGCAACCAGGAAATGTGAAATGAGCGTGGCTGGGCAGCCGCTCGCCGTCTTCGCCGTTGAGGATGGCGTCAGGTACTTCGCGTTGGATGACTTCGACGAGTCCGTCGCGGAGTTCCTCGACACGCTTCGCGTAATCGGCTCGGGTCGCGACGCTTGCCCGGACTGCAGCCGCGAAACCGACTATTGCCGGGACGTCGAGTGTGCCGGAGCGAACGCTGCGTTCCTGGCCTCCACCGTGCAGAAGGGGTACGCACGTTACGTCGCGGCCGAGCAGGAGGGCGCCCACGCCGAAGGGGCCACCGAGCTTGTGCCCGGTGAAGGTGAGTGCGGCGGCACCACTGGCCGCGAAGTCGACCGGGACAGCGCCGACGGCCTGTACCGCGTCGGTGTGGAGCGGGATGTCGAACTCGGCACAGACGGCGGCCAGGTCGGCGATCGGATTGATCGTCCCGACCTCGTTGTTGGCCCACATCACCGTCACCAACGCCACGGAGTCGGGATCTGAAGCGATGGCGGCACGGAGGGTATCGGGCGAGACGCGGCCCTGGCTGTCGACTTCCAGCAGCGTGATCGCGGCGCCGCAGTGGGATTCCAGCCATTCGACCGTGTCGAGGACGGCGTGATGCTCCGCGGCTCCGACCAGGATGCGGCGACGCTGTTCCTGCTCGTCGTGGCGGGCCCAGAAGATGCCCTTGAGCGCGAGGTTGTCGCTCTCGGTGCCGCCGCCGGTGAAGATCACCTCGGAGGGGCGGGCGCCCAGGGCGTCGGCGATGGTTTCGCGGGCTTCCTCGACCATTCGCCGAGCTCGGCGGCCCGAAGAGTGCAGTGCGGAGGCGTTGCCCACGTTGGACAGCGCCTCGGTCATCGCCGCTACGGCTTCGGGCAACATCGGAGTGGTCGCCGCGTGGTCGAGATAGGTCATCGCTCCATCAGGGTAGTCCGCTCCACCGCGTGACGAAGCCCACCCTGGGCCTCGAAGTGGCCTGTCACACCTTCGACGGCCAACGTCCGGTCAACCGGACCCCCAGCAGAGCGAGGGTCACTAAGGCCACCGTGAGCAGGGCCATCGCCGGTGAGGGATCGAGCACGGAGCCCACCACGCCGAACAGAACGCCGCCCAGACCGATGAGCAGCGCGGAACCCACCCAGTCGGCAAGCTGCACCGCCGAGGTGTTGAAGCCGCGCTCACCCTCAGGTGAATAGCGGAGCAGGAGGACGGAGATCGCCGGCATCGCGATCCCCATGCCGGCGCCGCCAACCGCACAGGCAATGAACGCCGTCCAGGCGGGGAACCAGGGCTGGGAGACGAGGCCGAAGCAGACCAAACCAGCCGCGACCAGCCAGAACCCTGTGCGGAGCGATGCCTCCCTGGACCAGTTGAGGAACCGGCCTTGCGCCGCCGAGGCCGCTGACCAGCCCAGCGCCGTGATGGTCAATGGCAGGCCGGCAAGGGCCGGGCTGTAGCCGTGGACCGCGCTCATCGTCAGGGGCAGATACGCCTCCATCCCGGCGTACGCGCCGGCGATCAGGGCGCGGGAGGCGACGACCGTCGGGAGGCCGGGGCGGGATGACAGCGTTCCGGTCGGGAGCAGCGTCCGGAGGGCATAGCCCAGCGCGACGAGCCCGGCCGTGCCATAGACGAGGGCGAGGAGCGACTGGTGCTGGGCTGCCCACGTCAGCGCTGCGACGCCGAGGGCCGCGACGATCGCCTGGACCACGCCCGCGCGGCGCCCGCTGGTGGATGGCGAGTGCGCAGGGAGGCGGCGCACGACCACCACCAGCATCGTCACACCGATGACCACCAGCGGAACGAGACCGAGGAAGACCCAGCGCCAGCCGATGCTGACCGTCAGCACACCGGCCACGGACGGCCCGATCACTGCCGGCAAGACCCAAGCGGCGGCGTTCGCCGCATAGATCACCGGGCGCTCCTGGTCGGTGAACGTCAACGCGATCAGGAGCGAGACCGAAACCAGGAGCAACCCCGAGCCGAAGCCCTGCAGCGCGCGGCCGAGGAGGAACGTCGGCATCCCGCTCGCCGTACCCGCCACGACCAGGCCCACCGCGAACAACACCGGCCCCGCCAGCAGGGCCGGCGCCGGGCCGAGGCGGTCGCCGATCCGGCCTGACAGCACCGTCGCGACCACGCTCGAAATGAGGAAGGTCGTGAACGGCCACGAGTACAGCGACAATCCATGGAGGTCGGCGACCAGGGTCGGCATCGCCGTCGCGACGCCCATGTTCTCGAACGCGACCAACGTGACCACGAGCAGCAGCGCGATCGTGGTCAGGCGATGTTCCGCAGTCCAGAGCACGCTGCGGCGACGGGGAGCGGAGTCGAGCGTCGATGCCATGATCAGCAGCGTGCAACCTCCAGCCCGCTGGAGGTCAAGCCGGTTTAGGCCGTGCGGTGCGCCACCGGCTCCAACCGCAGGTCGCGGGCCAGTGCGGCGGCCTCGCCGCGGGAGCTCACGTCCAGCTTGTCCAGGATGTTGCGGACGTGGAACTTCACCGTGTGCTCGCTGAGCTGCAGCTGTTCGGCGATCTGCCGGTTGCGCAGGCCCTGCGAGATTCCCGTCAGGACCTCGACCTCGCGCGGGTTGAGCCGGTCGAGCGGACGCAGCTCCGGCGGTTCGGCGACGCCGAGTGGCAGGACCGCGGTGACCGTAGTGCCCCAGCCCGGCACCGCGTCGACCTCCCAGTGGCCGCCGAGGGCGGTGAGCCGCTCGGTCAAGCCGCGGGCTGGGATCGCGCCGGCGACCTCAGGACTGTCGTCGCGGACCGTGATCCGCAACACCGGGCCGTCGAGCCGCCACGACGCCCGCAGGCGCGTGGTCGCCGGGCGGTCCAAGGCGGCGAGCACCAGCCCGCGGGTCATCGTCCGCGCCGTGTGGGCGATGTCCTGCGGAAGCGACGCGTCGCTAGCCGGGTCGACCAGGTCGACGTCGACCTCGGTGTGCCGGACCAGGTCGGCGAGCTGGGTCCTGAGCAAGGCGAACGCCGTGCCCGCTCGCTCCTCGGAAAGGGCCTGGTCTCGGTCGATGACGACCTTCAGGTCGAGCAACGCGTCGGTCGCCAGGTCGACCGCCGTGCGGCGGGCGACGGCGTCGGAGAGGCGTCCCGAGCGCAGCACCGCCAGGAGCGTGGTCAAGGTCGCCGCGTGGGTCTGGCCCAGGTCCGTGATCGCCTGGGCCCGTGCAGTGGCCGCCGCGAGGTTGCTGGCCAGGACGTCCGGGCCCGGATCGGCCGCGCGTTGGCCCGCGTCGGTGCTGAGGATGTGCCACAGCTGCGCGGCCAGCTCCAGCTCGGCCGTCGGCAGCTCGGTGTCCTCGGGCACGACGGCTAGCACTGCCCCCTGGCCGACCGCCGGCATCGACGAAAGCAGGACGAGACGGCGCTCGACGCCGCCCAGCACGCCGTCGACCACCAGGGCCTTGCCCGGCTCACTGCGGTCGACCAGCCGTTGCAGCTCGACGCTCGTCACGGCGTCGGCTATCGCCTGGTCACCGACGACCTTGAGCGGGCTGCGCGGACAGTCACCGGTCTGCATGGCCGCCGCGCGGTGCAGGATCAGCTTCCCCAGCTCGGTCGAGAACTGGAGCAGCAGATGGGTCCGCGGCGCCGACAGCAGCCGTTCGACGACGTCGAGCACGTGTCGCGGATCCGACCAGGAAGCGTCCATGCGACCCAAGGTAGGCGCGTCCGCGCCGCGGCGGCCTGCTCGTCCGGCTAGTGAACACTGCTCGTCCGAGTGGTTCGGCGGAATAGCCGCGCGGGTTGACTCCTTGGGGAGGACATTCGAAGTCACAAATCCGAGGAGCGCGAGAACACCATGCGAGCGATCACCTTCTCCGCCTACGGCGGGCCGGACGTCCTGCAGCTGTCCGAGGTACCGGTGCCCGAGCCCGGCCCGGGACAAGTACGGCTGGCCATCCGGGCCGCCGGGATCAACCCGATCGACTGGAAGATCCGCAACGGCTACATGCAGCAGAACTTCCAGGTCTCCTTCCCGCACACCCCCGGTCTCGAAGTGGCCGGTGTCGTCGACGCCGTCGGCGAGGGCGCGGACTTCGCCGTCGGGGACGAGGTGTTCGGCTGGTCCGAGACCGGCGCATACGCCGAGTACGCGCTGGCGAAAACGCTTGCGCCGAAGCCCGCCGGTATCTCGTGGGCAGACGCGGCGGCGTTGCCGGTCGCCGGCGAGACGGCACTTCGCGTGCTCGGACTGCTCGATGTTCGCGAAGGCGAGACGCTGCTGGTCCACGGCGCCAGCGGCACGGTCGGGCGGTTCGCCGCGCAGGTGGCCGTCGCCAAGGGACTGACCGTCATCGGCACCGCCGGCAGCCGGAACCTCGACGACCTGAAGTCGCTAAGCGTCGTGCCCGTGCTCTACGGCGACGGCTGGGCGGACCGGGTTCGTGAGGCCGCGCCCGGACCGGTGGACGCCGTGTTCGATACGACCGGACACGGGGTGCTGCCCGGGTCGGTCGAGCTGCGGGGCACGAAAGACCGGATCGTCACCATCGCCGACGGTGCCGCTTTCGAGCTCGGCATTCCGTTCTCGAGCGGAGGCGAGCAGTCGCGTGAGGTCCTGACCGGCATCGCGAGCTGGGTGACCGACCACGGGGTCCGCATCGCCCAGGGCAAGAGCTATCCGCTCGCGGAAGCCGCCGCCGCACAGGTCGAGAGCGAAGACGGGCATCCCGGCGGAAAGCTCACGCTCGCTGTCAGCTGAACGAGCCAGCGTCTCCGTCCGGCCGGCGGAGGCCAGGGGCCGAACCGCCCGAGTGCGGCGAACGGGCCTGTCATCGGATCACGACGACAGGCCCGCGCTCACAAGACCGCGAACGCCTTCCAACCCGGGCCTGTCGCCGGATCGCGGCGACAGGGCCCGGATCACTTCGCGGGAGGCGAAGCCAGGGGGACCGGCTGAGGACGCGGGGTCCGGCGCCGCTGCTGGGCCGGGATCTTCACCGTCCCCAGCGCCGAATGCACCGACGCCTCGGCGAGCGCCGCCAGTTCACGACGGTTCTCCGCGCGCCCAGGGGCGATCTCCGGGCAGATGTGGATCTCGAGCACCAGCCCGCGCAGCGCCGCGACCCGGCGCAGGGACGCGATCAGCGACTCCGGGCCGATGAACGCCGGGCGGCTCGTCTCGCGGCCGTCCGCGAGGCGGTACCTCAGCGCGAGCGGGCGGACCGGGACGCCGCCGTCGATGGCCGCCTGGAACGTCGCCGTCGTGAATCGACCAGACGCCAGGCCGCACCACGTGGTTCCTTCCGGGGTCACGCTCACCAGCGAGCCCGTCCGCAGCGCGTCGGCAAGCGACGCCATCGTGGCCAGCAGCGTCGTCAGCCGCTCGCGGTCGAGGAAGATGCTGCCGCCGCGGCGGACCAGGCCGCCCAGTACCGGCCAGCCGGCAATCTCCTTCTTGGCCAGCGCGCGCATCGGCCGCAACGCGTTGATCGCGACGATGTCCAGCCACGAGATGTGGTTGTTGACCACCAGCGCACCACGGCCGGCGGGCGCGGTCAGGAAGTCCTCGCCGCCGTGAACGTCAAGCCGGACGCCGAACGCCCGCAGCACGCCGCGGAAGATCAGCCGGATCCGGCGCTCGCGCCCCCACGACACCAGCAACAGGGGCGCCGACAGCAGCGCCGAAAGAACGACGAGGATCGCCGCGGTGAAGCGCAGCACGCGCCGCGGGAAACCGACCACCGGCTCGCCGTCGGTCAGACATCCGTCGCCGCACGGCGAGGCCGGCATCCAGGCGTGCCTCATACCTGGACTCCGAGGAAGAACTTCAGGTACCGCTCGTCGACGTTGTGCAGGTCCAGCACGACGAAGAAGTCCGCCACGCCGAAGTCGGCGTCGAGCGCGGGCGGTCCGTAGGTCTTGGCGCCGAGCCGGACGTAGCCCTTGATCAGCGGCGGCAGGATCGAGCGGGCGGGACGTTCGATCCCCGACGCGTCCCAGGGGATCAGCGGCGAGACGCGCGTGGCCTCGTCCGAGTAGTGCTTGGTGCGCAGGACGTCCCAGACGCCGGCGGCGAACGAACCGCCGTCCACCAGCGGGACCGACGCGCAGCCGGCGAGGTAGCGGTGGCCGGACAGCAGCATGTACCGGGCGATGCCGGCCCAGACCAGGCTGACGACGGCGCCGCTGCGGTGGTCCGGGTGCACGCACGACCGGCCGGTTTCGACCAGGGACGGACGAAGTGCGTCGAGCGCGCTCAGGTCGAACTCGCTGTCGGCGTAGAGCTTCCCGGCCTGCGCGGCGCGGTCCGGCGGCAGCATCCGATAGGTGCCGACGATTTCGCCCGTGTTGTCGTCGCGGACCACGAGGTGGTCGCAGAACTCGTCGAACTCGTCGGCGTCGAGGCCGGCGATCGGCGAGTGCAGCCGCGCGCCCATCTCCTCGGCGAAAACCCGGTGACGCAGCTTCTGCGCGGCGACCACTTCTTCGTTCGCGTGGGCGACGAGAAGGGAGTACCGGGGAGCGTCCGAGGGAAGGTCGGCACCCGCCTGATCAGTGCTGACGAGGAGCTGTGACGTCGTCATGGTCAAGGTTTACCCGCGCGGAGGAAACCGCGGAGAGTGCCATCCGATGACCGATTAGTGCACGTTCAGTTAATGGCGGGTTCTCAGGCTTCTCTCAGGTCCCGGAAACGCGCGAAGGGCCTTCCGGGGTGGTCCCGGAAGGCCCTTCGGAGCGATCGATCAGCCCTTGCGCTTCTCGACCGCTTCGGTCAGCTGCGGCGCGACGTTGAACAGGTCGCCGACGATGCCGAAGTCGGCGATCTCGAAGATCGGCGCCTCCGCGTCCTTGTTGACGGCGATGATCGTCTTCGACGTTTGCATGCCGGCGCGGTGCTGGATCGCGCCGGAGATGCCGAGCGCGATGTACAGCTGCGGCGACACGGTCTTGCCGGTCTGGCCCACCTGGAACTGCGCCGGGTAGTAGCCGGAGTCGACAGCGGCACGCGACGCGCCGACAGCCGCGCCGAGCGAGTCGGCCAGCTTCTCGACGACGTCGAACTTCTCCGCCGAGCCGACACCGCGGCCACCCGAGACCACGATCGAGGCCTCGGTCAGCTCGGGGCGGTCACCGCCGGTCACCGGTTCGACGCCGGTGATCTTGGTCGACTTCGCCGCGTCGGTGGCGGGGAGCTCGACGGCTTCCTCGGCCGCCGCGCCCTCGGCCGGCTCGGTCTCGACCGCACCCGGGCGGATGGAGACGATCGGCGCGCCCTTCGCGGACTTCGACTTCACCGAGAACGCGCCACCGAAGATGGACTGGTCGATGACGCCGTCGCCGTTGACGCCCACGGCGTCGTAGATCAGGCCGGAGCCCAGGCGCACGGCCAGGCGGGCGGCGACCTCCTTGCCCTCACCGCTGGCGGTGACGAGCACGGCGGCCGGGGACGCCTGCTGCGCCAGCGCGGCGAGCACGTCCACCTTCGGCGTGACCAGGTAGTTCGCGGCGTCGTCACCTTCGGCGACATACACCTTCGCGGCACCGTGGGACGCAAGCGCCTGCTTCGCCTTGGCGGCGGTCCCGGTCGGGCCGACGACGACAGCCGACGGCTCACCGAGCGCGCGGGCCGCGGTCAGCAGCTCGAGCGTGACCTTCTTGACCTCACCGTCGACGTGGTCGACGAGGACGAGTACTTCAGCCATGTTCTTGATTCCTCCTCGAAGAGCCGTTGTCAGATGAGCTTCTGGCCGACCAGGTACTCGGCGACCTTGGTACCGCCGTCACCCTCGTCCTCGACCTTCTCACCGGCGGTGCGCGGCGGCTTCGGCGAGGATTCGGTCACGGTGGACCACGCGTTGCCGAGGCCGACCTCGCCCGCGTCGACACCCAGGTCGGCGATGGTGAACGTCTCGACCGGCTTCTTCTTCGCGGCCATGATGCCCTTGAAGGACGGGTAGCGCGGCTCGTTGATCTTCTCGCCGACGCTCACCACCGCGGGCAGGGTCGCCTCGAGGCGGGTCAGGCCGTCCTCGGTCTCGCGGACGGCCTTGATGGTCGTGCCCTCGACCGTGACCTCACGGGCGTAGGTGACCTGCGGCAGGCCGAGGAGCTCGGCGAGGATCGCGGGGATGGCGCCACCGCGGCCGTCGGAGGACTCGTTGCCGGCGATGATCAGGTCGTAGCCTTCGACCTTCGCGATCGCGGCGGCCAGCACCTTGGCGGTGGCGATCGCGTCGGAGCCGTGCAGCGCCTCGTCGGAGACGTGGATGGCCTTGTCGGCGCCCATGGACAGCGCCTTGCGGATGGCGTCGGTCGCACGGTCGGGGCCCACCGAGATCACGGTGATCTCACCCTCGCCGGCTTCCTTGATCTTAAGCGCCTCTTCGACGGCCTTCTCGTTGATCTCATCGAGCACGGCGTCGGCGGATTCGCGGTCAAGGGTGTGGTCGGACCCGTTGAGCTTGCGCTCCGAGTAGGTGTCCGGTACCTGCTTGACCAGGACGACGATGTTGGTCATGGGTCTTCTTCGACCTCCCGGTTGTGGCCCGCGGACGCACCACGGGTCAGTGCTCTACTGGCCGGTAGATTAGGGCCAATCGGCGCTCAGGACCCGCCGAGGTGACGCCATTCACCTGGATGCGCAACCTAATGGGACCATCGTCCCGGTAGTCGACCGGTTACCCCACCCGAACTGCCGTTCGTCCGATCGGACCAACCACGGCCTACTCGCAGTGGGTGTAAGGCATTAACCTCCCCCACCATGCCCTCGCGCATCGCCGTCATCACCGACTCGAGCTCCTGCCTGCCCGACCTCGTCGCCTCCCGCTGGGCCATCGGAGTCGTCCAGATCCAGCTGAACCTGGGTGGTCACTTCGACGACGAAAACCGCTTCGACCGCGGCGAGGTGATCGACGCCATGAGAGAGGGGCACGTGATCACCACTTCGCCCCCGGATCCGGGGGCGTTCTTCTGGACCTACCAGGAAGCGGCCGCCTCCGGCGCGACCGCGATCGTCAGCATCCACATCTCCGGCCGCATGTCCGACACCGTCCGCGCGGCCCGGGAGGCCGCCCAGCAGGTCCGCATCCCGGTGCACATCCTGGACAGCCGCACGACCGGGATGAGCCTGGGCTTCGCCGCGGTGTCGGCGGCCCGCGCGGCCGCGGCGGGCGCGGACGCCGACCGGGTCATCGAGGCCGCCGAACGTCGGTGTTTCACCAGCACCGAGTTCATCTACGTCGACACGCTGGAGTACCTCCGCCGAGGCGGGCGGATCGGCGCCGCGCAGGCGATGGTCGGCACCGCGTTCTCGATCAAGCCGCTGCTCACGGTCAAGGACGGCGAGGTCGCGCCGCTGGCCCGCGTCCCCGGCACGCGGCGGGCGCTGGCCAAGATGGTCGATCTCGCGGTCAAGAAGTCCGGCGGCTTCCGCGCCGACATCGCCGTGACCCGGTTCGGCGCGAGCGACCACGAACTCGAGATCGGCCGGCAGATCGAACGCCGGGTGCCGGCGATGGCCGAGAGCATGGTCGTCGAAGCGAGCACAGTCATCGGCGCGCACCTCGGCCCGGGCGCGCTCGGCATCACGGTGTCACCGGTGTACTGACCCGGCGACCCGGAATCACCAGCAGCACGAGCGGCACCAGCACGGTGAGCCCCGTGAGCGCGATGATGAGCACCTGGTCGATCGTCTCGAAATGCGACACGTGCCCGAGGTGGTACACGAAGTGCGGAACGCTGTAGAGCAGCGCCGCCACCGAAGCCAGCCGGGCCGCGGCTGTGGTGCCGATCACGGCGGCGCCGATCAGCGTCGCCGCGAGCGCCAGGTTGAGCCCGCCGAAGTCGCGCAGCAGGTGCTCGTTGAAGGGGCCGTCCATCGAGACCCAGCCCGTGCGGACGCCGGGAAAGTCCTGGTAGAAGCCCATTGGTGTGATCAGCGGCCACAGTCCGATCGGGACCTCGATCAGGCCGAAGAGGACGAGCAGAACGCGGGTGATTGTCCGTTGCATGACCACGGAACGAGACGGCCGGGCCGGACGTGACACCCGCTAGGGTCGCGGAGGTGACCACCCCAGCCACCCGGGCCGAGGCGCTGCACCTGACCGGCGAACGGACCGTCCCCGGCATCGCCGAGGAGAACTACTGGTTCCGCCGCCACGAGGCCGCCTACCTCGCCCTGCTCCCCCACTGCGCGGACGCGACGGTGCTCGAAGCCGGCTGTGGCGAGGGCTACGGCGCGAGCCTCCTCGCGACCACCGCCCGCCGGGTGCTCGCGCTCGACTACGACGTGCCGACGACCGAGCACGTCACCCGCCGCTACCCCGAGCTCGCCGTCGCGCGGGCGAACCTGGCGTTCCTGCCGGTGCGCGACGGCGCTGTCGACGTCGTGGCCAATTTTCAGGTCATCGAGCACCTGTGGGACCAGGCCGGGTTCCTCGCCGAGTGCCGGCGGGTGTTGCCGCCGGGCGGCAAACTGCTGGTCACGACGCCGAACCGGCTGACATTCACCCCGGACAGCGACACGCCGCTGAACCCGTTCCACACCCGGGAGCTGGCGCCGGCCGAGCTCGAGGGACTGCTTGTCGACGCCGGTTTCGACGTCGAAGCGCTCCACGGCCTGCACCACGGCGAGGCCGTCCGCACGCTCGACGAGCGCTACGGCGGGTCGATCATCGACGCCCAGCTCGACGTGGTCATGGGCTCGCTGCCCGGCCAGGCCGTCTGGCCGCAGGCGCTGCTCGCCGACGTCGCCGCGATCGAGGCCACCGGGTTCGACATCCACGGCGATGACCTCGACGCCAGCCTCGACCTGGTCGCCGTGGCGGTGCGCCGATGAACGAAGGCACCTTTTGCCTCGTCGTGCACAGCCACCTGCCGTGGTTGCCGCACCACGGGAGCTGGCCGGTCGGCGAGGAATGGCTCTACCAGGCGTGGGCGCATTCGTACCTGCCGATGGTCGACCTGCTCGAGCGGTTGGCCGCCGAAGGCCGACGAGACGTGCTGACGCTGGGTGTCACACCGGTGCTCGCCGCGCAGCTCGACGACCCGTACAGCATCCGCGCGTTCCACGACTGGCTCGGCCATTGGCAGCTGCGGGCCCAGCACGCGTCGACGTTGTGGCGGGGCGACCCGGTCCTGCGCGAGCTGGCGGCGGCCGAACACCGGACCGCGGTCCGCGCGGCCGAGGAGCTGGGCACCCGCTGGCGCCACGGCTTCTCCCCCATCCTTCGTTCGCTGGTCGACAACTCGACGATCGAGCTGCTCGGCGGGCCATTGGCCCACCCGTTCCAGCCGCTGCTGGACCCGCGGGTGCGCGAGTTCGCGCTGAACGCCGGCCTCGACGACACGGCGTTGCGGATCGGCTCGCGGCCGGAAGGGATTTGGGCGCCGGAGTGCGGCTACGCGCCTGGTATGGAAACGGACTACGCGGCCGCCGGCGTGCGGCGCTTCATGGTCGACGGGCCGTCGCTGCGTGGCGACACCTGGGCCGCGCGCCCGGTCGGCGACAGCGACGTGGTCGCTTTCGGGCGAGACCTCGAGGTCACCTACCGCGTCTGGTCGCCGAAGGCCGGCTACCCCGGCCACGCCGCGTACCGCGACTTCCACACCTGGGCGCACGAGGTCGGGCTCAAGGCGTCGCGCGTCACCGGGAAGACGGTCGAGCCGCCGGACAAGGCGCCGTACGACCCGTCGCTGGCCGCGGACGTGCTGGGACTGCACGTCAAGGATTTCGTCGACACCGTGGTGACGCGGCTGCGTTCGCTGAAGAAGCAACACGGACGCGAGGCGCTCGTGGTCGCCGCGTACGACACGGAGCTGTTCGGGCACTGGTGGCACGAAGGGCCTGCTTGGCTGGAGGGCGTGCTGCGCGCGCTGCCCGAGGCGGGCGTCCGCGTGACGACGCTGAAGGGCGCGCTCGACGCGGGGCTCGTCGGGGAGCCGATCGCGCTGCCCGCGTCGTCGTGGGGGTCGGGCAAGGACTGGCGCGTCTGGGACGGCGAGCAGGTCAAGGACATGGTCGACGCCAACACCGCGCTGCAGGAGCGGCTCCTCTCGCTCGTTGCCGGTTTGCCGACCACGGCGCGGGACACCGTCGCCGACCAGGCCGTGGCCGAGGCGATGCTAGCGCTGGAGAGCGACTGGGCTTTCATGGTCACTAAGGACTCCGCCGCGGACTACGCGCGCCGCCGCGCGGCGGTGCACACCGAGCGCTTCGACGCCTTGGCCGGATCGCTGCGACGCGGCGACCGCGCACGGGCCGAGGAGCTGGCGGCCGCCTACCGCGCCGACGACGGACCGTTCGGGCACCTCGACGCCCGGGCGCTGAAGCACGACTGAAAGGGACTCCATGGGGATCCACGAAATTCCGGTCAAGACGCTCGACGGGCAGGACAGCTCGCTGGCCTCGCTCGCGGGCAAGGCGTTGCTCGTGGTCAACGTCGCGTCGAAGTGCGGCCTGACGCCGCAGTACTCCGGCCTCGAGCGGCTGCAGGAGCGGTTCGGCGGCCAGGGCTTCTCCGTTGTCGGTTTTCCGTGCAACCAGTTCGCGGGTCAGGAGCCGGGCAGCGCGGAGGAGATCCAGACGTTCTGCTCGACGACCTACGGCGTCACCTTCCCGCTGTTCGAGAAGATCGACGTCAACGGCGAGGACCGGCACCCGTTGTACACGGAACTGACGAAGACGGAGGACACCGAGGGCGCGTCCGGCGACGTCCAGTGGAACTTCGAGAAGTTCCTGGTCGGCGCCGACGGCGAGGTCCTGGCGCGGTTCCGGCCGCGGACCGAGCCGGAGGACGACGCGGTCGTCAAGGCCATCGAGGCTGCGCTTCCGGCGTGACGAGGGCGGGGGACGGCTGTCCCCCGCCTCCCCCGGAATTCACCGGATCGACTGACTGCTGCGGCCATCCGGGTATCACGGAAACCGATCCGGAAATGATTCCCATGAGCCTTTGGCTCGAATCAAGGGTGATCAGCCTGCCCTTTTCCCATCCGCACGCCGAATACTTCTGTGGACGCCATTCCGGCGCCATCGTGCGGAGAAGGGATCATGGGATGAGTACCTCCAGACGACGGGTCACGCTGGCCGCGCTCCCTGTGGCACTCGGGCTGTTGCTGGCCGGACCCGCGGTGGGCACCGCGTCGGCCGCGCCGTCGTCCGACGCCGGCCAGGCCCGCCACTGCATCCTGTGCGTGGACCACCACCATCACCACCACGGGCACATTCACCTGCTGGGTCTGCACCTCGGACTCTGGCTGTAGATCCCGGTCGCGCCGGGGCGGAGTGCGGCCGCCCCGGCACGGCGCCGTTCAGAGGCCCAACTGCTCGCGTCCGACCGCGTTGAGGTCGTCGATCGTGGCGCGACCGGTCCAGTTCACCTCGTAGTCTTCGGGCGCGAAATCGCCCGGACTCGCGCTGGCCAGGAATGCGCGTCCGCATTTTTCGGCATAGGCGGCGTTCTTCGCGCAATGCGGGCTCGCCGGGATGTACATGACGTTTCCCCAGCGCTCCGGATTGGTTCCGTCGGCGACCGCGTGGACGACGTCGCCGTGCCACCAGACCGTGTCGCCCGGTTCGATCGCGGGGATCGAGGTCAGGGCGGGCAACAGGTCGTCGTGGTACTTGTCGCTCACCGGCAGGGCCTGGCCGTTGGCGGCGCCGCAGAGGTCGTCGTCGGGGATGTCGTCCTGCAGCGCTCGGAGCAGCACGTACGCCATCGCCGACGGAATCGGCACCACGTGCAGCACGCCGTCGCCCTGGTGCATTTCCGACAACGCCGTCCAGCCCTGGAAGGTGCGGAAGGCCGAGCACATGACCGTCGACGGGTATTCGTCGACTTCGGCGCGGTAGGCGCCGTCCCACGGGTCGTACTGGTGCCAGTTTCCGGCGAAGACGTGACGGAAGACCTGCTGGTAGGCGGGCAGCAGCCAGCGTTCGACCGAGCCTGAGTCGGTGTGAGCGGACAGGCCGAGCGACGCCGAGCCGGGCGGGCGCCGGCGGATGCGGTCGGGGTAGGCCGTGTCACGATCGGGGTCGAACCACACGCGGCCCTCGGACTCGTGCCGCCAGAAAGAATTGAGGAACCGCCGGACGGCGACCATGTGCTCGTGCTGCCGGGCCTGGATCTGCGGCTTCGACCAGTAGACCGGGTAGATCTGCGGCTGGCTCGACGCGAGGCCGGCGAAGACGTCGTCGGCCGGACCCTGGTAGGTCCCGGCGAAGTCGTTGTCGGCGAGGTACGCGGCCAGTTCGGCGTCCCAGGCTTCGGCCGTTTCGCGCGCGAAGGTGCCCTTGACGACGGCACAGCCACGGCGCCGGACGGCGTCGAGCGTGCGCTGCGGCACGGTCCCGCCGGCGATGTCGCGGTAGCGGACCACGGGGAAGGCGTCCGGGTCGGCGGCGACGGCATCGACCTCCCGCCGCATCGCGTCGCGCACCTCGGCGAACACGCCGGCGACGTCGCCGATCCGGGCGCGCAGTTCGTGCTTGGTCCGCGACATGGCCTCGGACATGTTCGTGGGCAGCTCTGTGGTCGTCATCGGTCTCCTTGATCTTTGGTTAGGACTCCTTACTAGAATGTCCCGGCTACGGTAACCCCTGTCCGTCTCCCGCCACAAGAGGTGCGATGTCCGACCCCGACCGGCCGCTTCCGCGCCTGGCGATGCTGCGGGCCATGACCGACCGCGCGGTGCTCGACCAGGTCTTCGTTCACGGCCGTACCACGCGCGCGGAGCTCGCCTCGACCACCGGGATCTCGAAGCCGACGATTTCCGAGTCGGTCCGCCGACTGGAGACGGCCGGCGCGCTGCGGGCCACCGGCACCGATCAGACCGGCCGCCGCGGCCGGATCGCCACGTTCTACGAGCTGGCCGCGGACGCCGGTCGCGTCGTCGCCGCGGAGGTCAACCAACAGGGCGTCCGCACGATCACGACCGACCTCACCGGGACGGTCCTGGCCACCGAGCGGCACCTGCCCGGCGACCGGCCGGTGACGGCCGCGGTCCGGGACGTCGTCGCCGCCGCGAGCGGAGTGGGCTCGGGTCCGGTGCGGGCGATCGCGATCTCGGTGGCCAACCCGGTCGACCCGGTCACGCACGAGGTCGTCGCGCTGCCGGGGTCACCGTTTCCCGAGGGGGCGCTGCGGGCCGAGGAGATCGGGCGTGACGTTCTGCTCGACAACGACGTCAACTTTTCCGCGCTCGCCGAACGACGGGAGGGCGCCGGGCGGGAGGCGAAGAGCTTTGCGTACGTCTACGTCGGCGCCGGGCTCGGTGTCAGTCTCTACGTCGGCGACCAGCTCGTGCGGGGCTCGCACGGACTCGCGGGCGAGATCGGGTACCTGGACAGTTCGGGGTCGACGCTCGCGTCGGCGCTCGCCGACCAGGGTTTCGGCAGGTCCGACGCGCCCTCGCTGGACGTCGACGCGATCTTGACCACGCTCGACCAGGCCGCCGTCGACGCCGTGGCCGCCGAACGGCTACGGCTGCTCGGCGCGACGCTCGGACGGGCCGTCGCCGCGATCTGCACGATCGTCGATCCGGATCTGGTGCTGCTGGGCGGCCCGGCGGGGAGCCGGCCCGGCCTTGTTGCCGAAATCCGGCGGACGGTCCGCGCGGCGGCGCCGGGGCCGGTCCGGGTGGAGACGGGGGCGGTGACGGACTCGGCGGCCTTGCGCGGCGCGTTGTTGTCGGCGCTCGACCACGGGCGGGACGGACTGGTCAAGGCCGTCGCTGAAAGCTGACCACGGAACTGTCCCGGGCGAGGTCGTCGCCCTGGACGGTTGCCGGGAATCGACCAGGGCAGCTCAAGCCGAGCCGGCGTCGATCACCGCTCGGACGCACTTCGCGACCACCTCCGGGTCGACCTTGACCACTCGGCGGTCGTACGTCAGCAGGCCGTTGACCTCGTTCTCGACATCCGTCGTCTGGGTGTAGATCGCGCCGGACAGGCCCCACTCGACGACCACTCGCTCCAGCGCGGCGCTCACCTCCGCGTAGCGCTCGGTCAGCCGGTCCCGCGTCGGCGTCATTTCGTACGCGTTCGGCGGGCCCGGCCAGCGGTGGTCGTCCAGCACCAGACCGAGGCCGCCGTACTCGCCGTCGACGATCGCCCGGCCATCGGTGACCGTCGGCGTGCCCGGGCCCACGTACGTGTGGTCGTCGTAGACGTCGCCCGCGCCTGTGTCCGGGCGGGAGAAGCAGCAGTTGACACCGCTGTTGGCGATCACCAGCCGGGTCGGGTCGAGGGCCTTGACCAGTTCCGCGACACGGGCCGTGTCGAACTCGCCCCAGCCCTCGTTGAACGGCACCCAGCCGACGATCGACGGGACGGCCCGCAGCTGTGTGATCATTGTGATTAATTCCGCTTCGAACCGCTCGCGCGCCCGCGGGACCGGGTCCGGCGCGATGCCGGGTGGGCCGTCGAACGACACCGTCAGCGACGGCATGTCCTGCCAGACGACCAGGCCCAGCGTGTCGGCCCAGAAGTACCAGCGCGCCGGCTCGACCTTGACGTGTTTGCGGACGAAGTTGAAGCCCAGCTCCTTCGTCTTCTCGAGGTCGAAGCGCAGGGCGTCGTCGGTGGGCGCGGTCGAGATGCCGTCCGGCCAGTAGCCCTGGTCGAGCGGGCCGTGAAGGAACGTGGGCCGGTCGTTGAGCGCGATCCGCGGACGGCCTTCGGAATCCGGGAGCAGGCTGATCGTCCGGAGACCGGCGTAGCTGCCGACTTCGTCCAGAACCGCGCCATGCTTGTCGAGCAGGCGGACGCGCACCGAGTAGAGGTGTGGGTCGTCGGGTGTCCAGAGGCGTGGTTCGGGAACGTCCACACGGACCGACGTCCCCGCCGAGCCTGAGCCGCGCGCTACTTCGCCGTCCGTGGTCGAAACGACGACCACGACTTCGGCACCTCCGGTGACCTGCGGGAACACCGTCACGCCGGTGAGGTCCGGAGTCAGGTCCAGGCGTTCGACGCGGGTCTCGGGCACCGGCTCGAGCCACACCGTCTGCCAGATTCCGGACGACGCCGTGTAGCAGATGCCGCCGGGCGCGTTGCGCTGCTTGCCGACCGGGAAGGGCTCGATATCGGTGCGGTCCTCGGCCCGCACGGTCAGCTCCTGCGGCCCCGACGCGCGCAGGACGTCGGTGATGTCCGCGCTGAACGCCGTGTAGCCGCCTTCGTGCGTCGCGACGAGCTGGTTGTTGACCCAGACCTTCGCCGTCTGGTCGACCGCGCCGAAGTGCAGAAGGACCCGCGAGCCACTCCAGTCGGCGGGGATCTCGACCAGGCGCCGGTACCAGAGGACCTCGTCGCGTCGCCCGATTCCCGACAACGCCGACTCCGGCGGAAACGGGACCAGGATCCGCTCGGCGTAGCCGGACGGCCGTGGTTCGTCCGGCGACGACGGCCAGCCCGCGTACTCCCAGACGCCGTTGAGGTTCAGCCAGCGCGGCCGGGTCAGCTGGGGTCGTGGGTACTCGGGCAGGGCGTTGTCCGGGCCGACCTCGCCGGTCCACGGGGTGGACAGTGGCGGGTCGAGCCGGCGCCAGGCGGTGTCCTCTGGTGATGTCATCCCGGCCGATGGTGGCAGAGATCGCCGGGCTCGCCAGTGAGTCGGACCACATTCGGCGACGGATCTGGCCGGTCGGCTGGCACGGGCGCCGCCAAGCCCTTCCGACTCGCGAGTAACCTCTGCGCATGCGTGTGCTGATGCTGTCCTGGGAGTACCCGCCAGTGGCCATCGGTGGCCTGGCGCGGCACGTGCACGCACTCGCCTGCCACCTGGCCCGCCAGGGTCACGAGGTCGTCGTCCTCTGCCGGCACGCCGCGGGCACCGACGCCGGGACGCACCCGCGGACCGATCGCGTCGTCGAGGGCGTGCGAATCATCCGGGTCGCCGAGGACCCGATGCACGTGACGTTCGAACGCGACCTCGTCGCCTGGACGCTGGCCATGGGGCACGCCATGATCCGCGCGGCGCAGGACCTGCTGCGTAGCTGGCAGCCGGACGTCGTCCACGCGCACGACTGGCTGGTCGCGCATCCGGCCATCGCGATCGCCGAGGCCGCGCGGGTGCCGCTGGTCGGCACGATCCACGCGACCGAGGCCGGGCGGCACTCCGGCTGGCTGTCGCACCCGCTGAACCAGCAGGTTCACTCGGTCGAGTGGTGGCTGGCGAACCGCGCCGACGCGCTCATCACCTGCTCACAGGCGATGCGACGCGAGGTTGCGCACCTCTTCGAGGTCGAGGCCGGCGATGTCACGGTGATCCACAACGGCATCGAGGAACGCGGCTGGCAGGTGCCGGCGAAGGAGATCGCCCGCGCTCGCGAGGTCTACAGCCCGGCCGGGGCGCCGCTGTTGCTCTATTTCGGACGACTGGAGTGGGAGAAGGGCGTGCAGGACCTGCTGGCCGCGCTCCCCCGCATCCGGCGCCGCCACCCCGGCACGCGCGTGGTCGTCGCCGGAAAAGGACGACACTTCGACGAGCTGGTCGAGCAGTCGCGGAAGCTGCGGGTGCGGCGCGCGGTCGACTTCGTCGGGCACCTGTCGGACCGTGACCTGCGGGCGGCGCTGGCCGCGGCCGACGCCGTCGTGCTGCCCAGCCGGTACGAGCCGTTCGGGATCGTCGCGCTGGAGGCCGCGGCCGCGAAGGCGCCGCTGGTGGCGTCGACGGCCGGCGGGCTCGGCGAGGTCGTGGTGCACGGCGAGACCGGGCTCGCGTTCAGCCCCGGCGATGTCGCGGAACTGGCCAACGCGGTGACGGCCGTGCTCGACGACGCGCCGGCGGCGGCGAAGCGGGCGAAGGCCGCGCAGTCGCGGTTGGCCGCGGACTTCGACTGGGGCCGGATCGCCGAGGCGACCGCCGCGGTCTACAAACGGACCAAGCCGGGCGAGCCGGTCGAGCTGCCGCGGCCGAAGATCGCCACCGGCAACGCCTTCGAGCCGGTCGCGGCCGGGCTGCCGGAACTGTAGGTAGTGGTCGCGATGCCGACAAGACGTCGAATGCGCGACGCCGCGGCCGACCTTCGGAGCGCCTGAGGTCGCCGACGTGCGAGCCGAACTGTAGGTAGCGGCCCGCTCAGAAACGGCAGGGCCGGAAGCAGTCGGTGTGCGCCGACGTCGGCGCGGGCAACGTCACCGTGGCGCCGAACGAGAACGACAACACGACGAAGACGGCGGCGACGACAGATCTCAACCTGCTGGTCATGGGTGCTCCTCGGAGGATCGGCGCAGGCTCGCGCCTCGCAGCGAGCATCCGCGCCGGCCCCCGGGTAAACAATCAGCGGAACACTAGGGGTCGGTACCCATTCGCCTTGCGTGACCGGTCAGCGGGCCCCGATCAGGAGGCGCACCCGGACTTGCTCCCGCAGTGGCCCGTGCGGCGACAACGCCGACCGGACGCGCTCGGTGAACGCGGCCCGCGCCTCGACCGCCGGCAGCTGCGCCGGGCTCATGGCCGAAAACACGCCACCGACTATCTCCTCGACACTCAGCGGCGCGTCGTACGCGACGACCCGGGAATCGACCGCGTACCCCGCCGCCGAGAGGGCGTCCGCGTAGCGCGACTGGCTCGTCTCGTCCGTGCCGCACGTCCGGTGCAGCGGTGTCCCCAAATACGACGAGACCACCTCGCGCAGCGCCGTCGACCACGCCGTGTCCTGCAGCCACAGCGGCTCGCCGTTGGTCACCACCGCGACGCCGCCACCTTCGCGCAGCAGCGGGCGCGCCGCCGCGAACAGCGTCGCGTGGTCCATCCAGTGCAACGCCTGCGCGACCGTCACCGCGCCCAGCCGGCCCGGGCCGAGAGCCGGCGTCAGCGCGCCGACGTCGGAGTCCGCGCCCAGGAGCCAGCTCACGTTCGGCGGCGAACCCGCCCGGCGGGCCTGGTCGAGCATCGCCGGTTCCGGGTCCATGCCCAGCACCGCGCCCACCCGGGGCGCCAGGACCCGGGTGAGCTGGCCGGTGCCGCAGCCGAGGTCGAGCACGACGTCGTCGCGCGTCAGCGTGAACGCCGCCGTCAGCGCGTCCGCCACCGCGGGCGGGTAGCCGCGGCGGAACCGCTGGTAGAACTCGCTCACTTCGCCGCCGAACGCCGGTGCCGTCATGCGCCCGAGCTTGCCCACGACGACGCCCGGCCAGGGACGATTACGCGTGAAGCGGACTCAGAAGATCGGCAGCAGGAGGCCGTGCTCCGACTCCGGGCGTGCGCCGAAGATCCGACGGTCCGAGGACTCGATCGGCACGTCGTTGATGCTCGCCTCCCGGCGGCGCATCAGGCCTTCGTCGCTGAACTCCCACAGCTCGTTGCCGTAGCTGCGGAACCACTGGCCGTCGGCGGTGCGGGACTCGTACTGGAACCGGACGCCGATGCGGTTGCCGCGGAAGCCCCACAGCTCCTTGCGCAGCGCGTACTCCAGCTCGCGCTCCCACTTCGCCGTCAGGAACCTGACAATCTCCGCGCGCCCCACGACGTGCCGGTCGCGATTGCGCCACACGGAATCCTCCGTGTAGGCCAGCGAGACCCGCTCCGGGTCGCGCGTGTTCCACGCGTCCTCGGCGGCCTGGACCTTCTGGCGGGCGGTGTCCTCGTCGAACGGCGGGAACGGCGGACGCGGGGTCATGTGAGCTCCTTAGCCATGGGGAGAACGCGCGTTCTCAAGTCTCCTCGCTAGACTAGAGAACGCTCATTCTCCGCACCAGAGGCAGGTGACATGACTCCCACGGAGGCGACCGACCGGCTCCTGGAAGCCGCCGAGGAGCTCTTCTACGCCCACGGCGTCCAGGCGGTCGGGATGGACGCCGTCCGCGCGCGCTCGGGCGTCTCGCTCAAACGGCTCTACCAGTCCTTCCCGGCGAAGAACGACCTGGTCGAGGCCTATCTCCGGCGCCGCGACGAGCGCTGGCGGAGGTCGTTGCGCGAATTCGTCCACGCCCGTGGCGACGACCCGCTGGCCGTCTTCGGCTGGCTGGCGAACTGGTTCGCCGAACCCGGGTTCCGCGGCTGCGCGTTCATCAACTCCTTCGGCGAGTTCGGCGAACCGGCGCCGGGCATCGCCGCCGCGATCCGGCTGCACAAGGACCAAGTCCGCGCGTACCTGCGTGGTCTCGTTCCGGACCAGAAGCTCGCCGACCAGCTGTTCTCGCTGGTCGAAGGCGCGACCGTGCTCGCCGCGATCACCGGTGACCCGGGCGAGGCGAGCACGGCCCGCGAAGCCGCAAAGGTGCTGCTGACGGCTCAGGGGTAGAGGGTCAGCCCCGGGTCGAGCGCGATCTCCGTCAACTGCGCGAGGCTCAGCGGCGGCGACGGCATGTCGGGCTCGCCGCCCCGCTTCGCGTCCCCGGCCACGTTCTCCGCATCGAGGATGATGCCTGTGCCATCGGGTTTGGTGACGTCCGATCGGTACATCGTTGGGCCGCCGGGCTGGAGCACCGTGGACTCGAGGATCGTTTCGCCGTGCGGCCCGGTCCGGCGCTGGCACGACCCCTCCGAGCGCTCGGGCGGGGGCATGCACTCGGTGCTGGGCGTCGCGACGCCGCCGATCCGGGTGACGATGGCCATGACGTTGCCCTTGAGTTCCCCATTCGCCGTCGTGGCCGACGACATGAAGTAGTCCTCGCCGCCGCTGCACGCCCCTTCGAAGGGAACCGGCGCCGAAAACACGTGGAAGAACTCCAGCGGACCGTGCGCGACCCCCTTCGGGTAGACGCCGTGTTCGTGGGGACCGAGCGTCGAGCCGGCGGCCAGCCGCTGTTCGACGGCGGCGGTCAGCACCGCCGTGAGCCGGCTCGACGCGGCCGCCGACGTCTCCGGGATCGGTGCGCCGGTCTGCGGCGGGCCGGGCCGGACGGCGCAGGGATCGTCCGTCGGCGCCGTGCTCGCCGCCGGCGGCACGAGTACCGGCGCGGGATCCCCGGGCACGAACGCCACCGCCACCCCGGCCGCGATCGCCGTCACCCCCGCGCCCGCGGCGGTCCACGGGTTCGCCACGCGGCGCACCCGCGCCCGGCGGCGTTCGCGGTCCAGCACCGCCTCGACGTCCACTGTGGATGGTGGCACGACGCCGATCGCCGCGTCGAACTGGTCCTTGCTCACAACGCCTCCTTCAGCTCTGGCTCGCGGCGACGAGCGCGCGCAGCGAGTCGAGCCCGCGCGCGGTCTGGCTCTTCACGGTTCCGGGAGAACAGTCGAGGACCTCGGCGGTCTCCTCGACGGACAGGTCGCAGTAGTACCGCAGCACCACCGCGGCCCGGCGCCGCGGCGGCAGCGCGTCGAGCAGTTCCAGCAGGCCGAGCCGCTCGACGACGTCGTCGGTCGGCAGCACCGCCGGCTCCGGCAGCGTGTCCGCCGGTTCCTCGCGCCGCCACGCCCTGGCCTTCTCGTCCAGCCACGTCCGCACCAGGATGCGGCGCACGTACGCGTCGAGATGCTCGACGTGCCGGGCCCGCGGCCAGTGCCGGTACAGCTTGCCGATGCTGATCGACACCAGGTCGTCGGCGAGGTGCCAGTCCCGGCACAGCAGAAAGGCCGTGCGGCGCATGACCTCCATCCGCGCCGTCACGTAGTCGCGGTACCCCGCTTCTTCGGACCGTTTCACCGATTCCTCCTCGTCGCCCCCACACCCTGTCGAACGGGGTGCACGACCTCCGGGGTTGCTCCGAGATCGAAATCCGGGCAACCCGCGGGCGCGCCGGGGCCGTTCCACGAGCCGAGGGACCCCGACAGTGAGGAACCATCCCATGAGGAAATCGATCACCGCGCTCGTCGCGGTGGCTCTGGCCGCGGGCGGCCTGACCGCACCCGGCGCGGCAGCCGCCCCGACCGGCGGCCCACCCGGCACACCGACGAAGATCACGCTGGTCACCGGCGACCAGGTGCTGGCCGGAGGCGCGGACGTCCGCGTGCTGCCGGCCCGCCGCGACCGGCCGGTGCCGTTCCGGCAGTACGTCCGCCACGGCGACCGGTACGTCCTGCCCGGCGACGCCGCCGAACTGGTCCGCGCCGGACGGCTCGACGAGCAGCTGTTCAACGTCACCGGCCTGCTGCGCCAGGGCTACGACGACGCGCACACCCCACACGTGCCCCTGCTGGTCCGCCAGGCCGGGCCGGCGCTCGCCGCGCGGACCGGCGTCGCCGCCAAGGCCGCCGCTCTCGGCTACACCGCGCTCGACGAGCCGAAGTCCGGCGCGACGGCGTTCTGGAACCGGCTCACCACCGAACCCGCCACGCTCGCGGCGGGCGGCGCGAAGGTGTGGCTGAACGCGAAGGTGCGCGCGAGCCTCGACCAGAGCGTGCCGCAGATCGGCGCGCCCACGGCGTGGCAGGCGGGCCTGACCGGCCGCGGCGTGCCCGTCGCGGTGCTCGACACCGGGATCGCCACCGCCCACCCGGATCTGGCCGGCCACGTTTCGCTGAGCAAGGACTTCACCGGCAAGGGCACCGTCGAGGACGGCGACGGGCACGGCACCCACGTCGCTTCGACGATCGCGGGCTCCGGCGCCGCTTCCGCCGGCAAGTACAAGGGCGTCGCACCCGACGCGTCGCTCGCCGTCGGCAAGGTCCTCGACGACACCGGCGAAGGCACGCTGGACATGGTCCTGACCGGCATGCAGTGGGCGGCGGCCGACGCGCACGCCCGCGTCGTGAACATGAGCCTCGGCGGCGGTCCGTCCGACGGGACCGACCCGGTCTCCGAAGCCGTGAACACCCTGTCCCGGCAGTACGGCACGCTCTTCGTCGTCGCCGCGGGCAACTTCGGCGCGGACGAATCCGTGTCGAGCCCGGCCGCGGCGGACGCGGCACTCGCCGTGGCCAGTGTGTCCAAAAAGGACGTCCTCAGCCCGTTCTCCAGCCGGGGCCCGCGGATCGGCGACGGCGCCGCGAAGCCGGACGTCGCGGCACCCGGCGAGTCGATCACCGCGGCCTGGCCCGGTGGCGGCTACCAGGCGCTGAGCGGGACGTCGATGGCGACGCCGCACGTTGCGGGCTCCGCCGCGATCCTCGCCCAGCAGCACCCGGACTGGACCGCGGACCGCCTCAAAGCGGCTCTCACCAGCACCGCGACGCAGGTCGACGCCGGACCGGCCGCGGTCGGCACCGGCCGCGTCGACGTCGCCCACGCGACGACCTCGGCGGTCACCGCCACCGGCAGCGCGTCGGCGTACCTGCCGTGGCCGAACCACGGGACGACCAAAAAAGCCACCGTCACCTGGTACAACTCCGGCGCCACGCCGGTCACGCTGACGCTCGGGGCAGCGGTCGAGGGAGTGAGCTTTCCGCCGAGCGTCACCGTTCCCGCCGAGGGCAGCACGCCCGTCGAGCTGACCTTCACCGCGCAGGACGGCCACCCGGGCACCCGCTCCGGCATCCTGACCGCGAGCGGCGACGGCGTCACCACGCGGACCGCGCTGTCGATGCGGCAGGAAGACGAGACCTACGACCTGACCGTCGGCCTCGTCGACCGCGACGGCAAGCCGTGGGCGCCGACGGGCTACCCGCCGGTGTCGATCTTCGACCTGGACACCGGCGCGCTCACCCAGGGCGAACCGGGCACTTTCCGGCTGCCGCGCGGCCGTTACGTCGTCAACGGCGTCATCGAGACGCCGCGGCCGGGGCAGGAACCGTCGTACAGCTTCCTCAGTCACCCCGAGCTGGTCCTGGACCACGCCGTCACGCAGACCTTGGACGCGCGGGACGGCAAGCCGGTGTCGCTGGAGCCGGACAACCCGGCGGCGCACGGTGGCATGCAGAGCGTCGAGCGGCTGAGCCGGATCACGAGCTGCTCGTGCGTCTTCGCCGACGGTTTCGACCTCGACCCGCGCTTCCAGGAGGCGTTCGCCGCGACGGTCCCGGGTACGTCCTCGGCGACCTTTGCCTTCAGCCAGGAACGCCGCGCCACCGAGCCGGACCTGGAGCTGACCGCGGACGACGGGCAGCCGTTCGCCGTCCGGGGCATGTGGCTGGAGTCGGCCGCGCCGGCCGGAACCAGCACGCTCCCGGTCGTGTTCGGTGGCGGGGGCACGCCCGAGGACCTGGCCGGGATCGACGCGCGCGGCAAGCTCGTGGTCGTCCGGCTGCCGCTCGGCATCCGGATCGACGAGGCGTACCAGCGGCTGGTGAACGTCGAGAACGCCGGCGCGAAACTCGGCGTCGTCGCGCTCGACGGCGGCCCGGCCGGGACCACGGTCCTCGGCGGCGAGCTGCCCACGCTGCACCTGCCGGTGGTGTGGAGTGGGCTGAGCGTCACCGGGCAGCGGTTCACGGAGCTGGCGAAGACGGGCCGGGGGTCGGCCACCGTGGTCAGCCGTCCGTCGCCGCGATTCCGCTACGAACTCGCGGACGGCGTCGAAAAGCAGGTGACGACTCCGCGCGTGCAGCGGCCGAAGACCCGCGACCTCGCCGAGGTGCGCACCGCCTACCACGACAACGCACCCGGCCAGGTCCGGTACGTTGCCGGGCACGAGTTCTTCGGCCGGCTGGTCGGGTACGGCTACACCGAACCCGTTGCCGCGCAACAGGAACGCCTCGAGTACTACTCCCCCGGCAAGTGGGACTCGGTGTGGACGGCAGGCTACCGCGGCGAACTGACCGAGCAGCTCGACCTCGCCGCGGGCAAGAAGTACCAGCTCAGCTGGAACAAAGCGGTGGCCGGGCCGTCGCTGCGCGGGCTGACCGTGACGCACTCGGGTGAGCAGCCGCGGCCGTGGGCGTGGCGCAAGGACGGCGTCTTCGACCTGTGGCTGCCGCTGTTCGGCGATGCCGCCGGCCGCTCGCGCCGGCCCGAATCCGGTGCCGGGGACACGGGTTCGGTGGCCCTGACGAGGGACGGCGTCGCGATTCCCGTGGAGCCGACCGGGGAACCGACGCTCGCGACGATCCCGGTGCCGGACGCCGACGGCGCGTACCGGCTCACCGCCGAGGCGCACCGGCACACCGACTGGTGGCCACTGTGGACGGACGTCTCCGCGGAGTGGGGATTCCGCTCCTCGGCGGCCGCGGACGGCCAGGCGCTGCCCCTGCTGACGGCTCGGTTCGCGCCGGCGGTCGACCTGCGCAACAGCGCGCCGGCGAACCGCGTCTTCACGTTTCCGGCGTTCGTGGAGCGGCAAGGCGGTGGTAGCGGGACGAAGCTGACCGTCGAGACGTCCACGGATGACGGACGCAGCTGGCAGCCCGCGCCGGTGCTCCGGACCGGGGACCACTGGACGGTCGCCGTGCGGAACCCGGCGGGCGGGTTCGTCTCCCTGCGGGCGAGCGCGGCCGACAACGCCGGGAACACCGTGCGGCAGACGGTGATCCGGGCGTACGCGGTGGGCTGAAATCGAACCGGTCCGGCGACGGGGAGCCACCGTCGCCGGACCGGTCCGGACCCACACCATCCCAAACGGTGTGGAATCCGCCCGCCCCTCGTCAGGTAGGGGCGGGCGGGGCCCCTGCTACCGGGCGTCTGTGAGGTACCGCGCGTAGGCACCCGTCGTGAGGAAGCTCGGCAGCTTCTCGCCCAGCGCGGTTTCCGTGAAGATCTCGTACGCGTCGTCGAGGCGGTTGCCGGTCCCGAGCTCGGCGCGCACCGACGCGAGTTCGTCGTCCAGGAACTCGACGGCCAGCTCGCGGGTCAGCGCCGTGCCGTCCTCGAGCTTCGTGCCGTTGCGGATCCACTGCCAGACCTGGCAGCGCGCGATCTCCGCCGTGGCCGCGTCCTCCATCAGGTTGTGGATCGCCGCCGCGCCCGTGCCGCGCAGCCACGCGTCGACGTAGCGCAGCGCGACGTTGATGTTCGCGCGCACGCCCGCTTCGGTGACCTCGCCGCCGGCGCTGGCCACGTCGAGCAGGTCCTCGGCGGTGACGTGGACGTCGTCGCGCAGCTTGCCGAGCTGGTTGGGCCAGCCGCCGAGCACGTCGTCGAAGACCTCGCGGCAGATCGGGACCAGGCCCGGGTGCGCGACCCAGGAGCCGTCGAAACCGTCGCCGGCCTCGCGTTCCTTGTCGGCGCGGACCTTCTCGGCCGCGGTCGCGTTGACCTCCGGGTCCTTGCTCGGGATGAACGCGGCCATGCCGCCGATGGCGTGCGCGCCGCGCTTGTGGCAGGTGCTCACCAGCAGCTCGGTGTAGGCGCGCATGAACGGCACGGTCATCGTGACCTGCGCGCGGTCCGGCAGCACGAAGTCGGCGCCGTGCGCGGCGAAGTTCTTGATCATGCTGAAGATGTAGTCCCAGCGGCCGGCGTTCAGCCCGGCCGCGTGCTCACGCAGCTCGTAGAGGATCTCGTCCATCTCGAACGCGGCGGTGATCGTCTCGATCAGCACCGTCGCCCGGATCGTGCCGCGCGGGATGCCGAGCTCGCGCTGCGCCAGCAGGAAGACGTCGTTCCACAGCCGCGCTTCGAGGTGGTTCTCCAGCTTCGGCAGGTAGAAGTACGGGCCGACGCCGCGCGCGACCAGCTGGCGGGCGTTGTGGAAGAAGAACAGCCCGAAATCGACCAGGCTCGCCGAGACCGGACGGCCGTCGATGCGGATGTGCTTCTCCACCAGGTGCCAGCCGCGGGGGCGCGCGACGATCGTCGCGGGTTCGTCGCCGATCGTGTACTGCTTGCCGGCTTCGGTGGTGAAGTCGATGTTGCGGCGGATGGCGTCGAAGAGGTTGACCTGGCCGTCGACGACGTTGTGCCACGTCGGCGACGTCGCGTCCTCGAAGTCCGCCAGCCAGACCTTCGCGCCGGAGTTCAGCGCGTTGACCGTCATCTTGCGGTCGGTCGGGCCGGTGATCTCGACGCGGCGGTCCTCCAGGCCCGGCGCGGTCGGGGCGACCTGCCACGAGTGGTCCTCGCGCACCCGGCGCGTCTCCGGCAGGAAGCCGAGCGGCTTCTCGCCGGACTGCAGTTCTTCGCGCCGCACGCGGCGGGCGTCGAGCAGCTCGCGACGGCGGCCGGCGAACGTGTTGTCCAGCTTGGCCAGGAAGTCGAGTGCCGCCGGGGTCAGGATCTCCGCGAACCGGCCGTCGACCTCGCCGGTGACCTCGATGCGGTAGTTCAGCCGATCAACCATGGGGTGCCTCCGCGAGCAGAGCTGTGCAGGGAAGGAAAGAAGGGGAGGGACGCGGCCTGACGACGGAGGGGGGTCGCCGTCAGGCCGCGGCCGGGATCAGTGGAACTGGGCTTCTTCGGTGGAGCCCTTGAGCGCGGTGGTCGAGCTCTCCGGGTTCAGCGCCGTCGCGACGTTGTCGAAGTAGCCGGTGCCGACCTCGCGCTGGTGCTTGGTCGCGGTGTAGCCGCGGCTCTCCGAAGCGAACTCGCGCTCCTGCAGGTCGACGTAGGCGGTCATGCCCTCGCGGGCGTAACCGTGCGCCAGGTCGAACATCGAGTAGTTGAGCGCGTGGAAGCCGGCCAGCGTGATGAACTGGAACTTGTAGCCCATGTGGCCGAGCTCGCGCTGGAACTTCGCGATCGTCGCGTCGTCCAGGTGCTTCTTCCAGTTGAACGACGGCGAGCAGTTGTAGGCCAGCATCTGGTCCGGGAACTTCGCCTTGATCGCCTCGGCGTACTTGCGCGCCACCTCGAGGTCCGGCTCCGAGGTCTCCATCCAGAGCAGGTCGGCGTACTGGGCGTAGGCCAGGCCGCGCTCGATGCACGGCTGGATGCCGTTGGTGACCTCGTAGAAGCCCTCGGCGGTGCGGCCGCCGGTGAGGAACTGCTGGTCACGCTCGTCGACGTCGCTGGTCAGCAGCGTCGCGGCCTGCGCGTCGGTGCGGGCGACGATCAGCGACGGCACGTTCAGCACGTCCGCGGCGAGGCGGGCGGCGTTCAGCGTGCGCTCGTGCTGCTTGGTCGGGATGAGGACCTTGCCGCCGAGGTGACCACACTTCTTCTCCGACGCGAGCTGGTCTTCCCAGTGCACACCCGCGGCGCCGGCCGCGATCATGCCCTTCATCAGCTCGAACGCGTTGAGCGGGCCACCGAAGCCGGCCTCGGCGTCGGCGACGATCGGGGCGTACCAGTCGATGTCGGTGTTGCCCTCGGCCCAGTTGATCTGGTCGGCGCGGCCCAGCGCGTTGTTGATGCGGCGGACCACGGCCGGCACGGAGTTGGCCGGGTAGAGGCTCTGGTCCGGGTAGGTCTGGCCGGACAGGTTGGCGTCGGCCGCGACCTGCCAGCCCGACAGGTAGATGGCCTGCAGACCCGCGCGGACCTGCTGGACGGCCTGGTTGCCGGTCAGGGCGCCGAGCGCGTGGACGTAGTCCTCGGTGTGCAGCAGGTCCCACAGCTTCTCGGCGCCGCGGCGGGCCAGGGTGTGCTCTTCGACGACGCTGCCGCGCAGCTTGACGACGTCCTCAGCCGAGTAGGAGCGCTGCACGCCCGCCCAGCGGGAGTCGTTCGCCCACTGCGCCGCCAGCTCCGCGGCCGCCTGCTTGGCCTGTTCCGTCATCGGATCTCCCGGTGTTGCGAAGTTTGCGATTGCTCGCCTTGCCTGATCCGACCCTCGCACGGCTGGGAAAATCCGGTCCAGTTGTCCAAGTTGCCAATTTGTGCGAAGGGTACGTACGCTCTTTGCAAAGGTTGCGAATAGCCGTTTCGCAACCACACCGAAAATCCGCGTTCTTGACCGTTCACGTAACCGTTCAGGACCGGAAACCTTCCGGAGAGATGGGCTCGAATGGAGAAGACTTTCGCCGGAGCGAGGTTGCGCCATCTGCGGGAAAGCCGGGCGATGAGCCAGGCCGACCTCGCTCGTGTGCTGGAGATCTCACCCAGCTACCTCAACCAGATCGAGCACAACTCGCGTCCGCTGACGGTCCCGGTGCTGCTGCGGATCACGCAGGCGTTCGGGGTGGACACCGAGTTCTTCGCGAACAACGACACGTCCCGGCTGGTCGCCGACGTCAAGGAAGCCCTGCTCGACGAGGTCCTCGGCGTCGACGTCACGACCAGCGAGCTCAACGAGCTGGCGTCGAACCTGCCGGCGATCGCCCAGGCACTGGTCAAGCTGCACCGCAGCTACCGCAACGCCGTCGAGAGCACCGCCGCGCTCACCACGGAAAACGGCCTGGGCCTGCACGGCAGCGCGGCGGCGCCGCTGCCGCACGAGGAGGTCCGCGACTTCTTCTACGAGCGTGAGAACTACGTCGCCGAGCTGGACGAGCGCGCCGAGAAGATGGCGGCCGACATCCCGCTGCAACGCGGCCAGGTGCTCGGCGCCCTGAAGGAACGGCTTTGGCAGCGCTACGGCGTCGAAGTGACCAACAACGGGATCGACGAATCCGCCGGTGAGCAGCACCGCTACGAGCCGGTGACGCGGGTGCTGCGGCTGGCGCCCAGCCTGCGGGTCGGGCAGCAGGCGTTTCGCATGGCTTCGCAGATCGCGCTGCTCGAGTACGACGACCTGATCACCGAGCTGGCCGACTCGTGGGCGTTTTCCGGACCGGCCGCGCGCTCGCTGGCGCGCGTCGGGCTCGCGAACTACTTCGCGGGAGCGCTGATCCTCCCCTATGGACCGTTCCTGGCCGCGGCCGAACGGTTCCGCTACGACATCGAGCGGCTGTGCGACCACTACGGCGTCGGCTTCGAGACCGTGTGCCACCGGCTGTCCACTTTGCAGCGTCCGAAGCAGCGCGGGGTGCCGTTCTCGTTCGTGCGGGTCGACCGCGCCGGGAACATGTCGAAGCGGCAGTCCGCGGCGGGCTTCCACTTCTCCCGGGTGGGCGGCGCCTGTCCCTTGTGGAACATCTACGAGGCGTTCACCCAGCCGGGGAAGATCCTCACCCAGATCGCGACCCTCCCGGACGGGAAGAGCTACTTCTGGATCGCGCGGACGGTGTCGCGCAACATCGGCGGCTACGGCAGCCCCGGGAAGACGTTCACGGTCGGGGTGGGCTGCGAACTGCGCCACGCGGGCCGGCTCGTCTATTCGACGGGCCTCGACCTCGACGAGCCGGCCGCGGCGACGCCCATCGGGATGGGCTGCAAAGTCTGCGAACGGCCGGCCTGCTCGCAGCGCGCGTTCCCGACGATCGGCAAGCAGCTCACCGTGGACGAGAACACCAGCACCTTCGTCCCCTACCCGGCGGTGCCGAAGGGCTGATCATCCCCTCATCCGATGACGTGCGTGGTCCACTTCGACTCGTCCGGGCCGAGCAGCGTGACGCGGTCGAGCAGGGCCTGGCTGTCGATGCCCGCGGCCGCCGGGTGGTCGATCGCGACGCACGCCTTGAGCCCGTTCTTCGTCTTGCAGACCGGCTTGCCGAGACCGTCGGCCCGGCCGCCGGGCGGGGAGACCGTGATCGTCGCGAGCGCGCCGTTCGACGAGTACTGCAGCACCGCCCGCCACGGGACGCCGTCGGTGTCGGGGCGGCGCCACAAGGCGATGTCGGCGACGCGGAACGTCTCCGGCAGGCTGGTGACGTGCAGCGGCAGCGGCACCGGCCGGTTCGCGAACGTCACTTCCCCGGCGACGCGCAGCAGGACCTGCTGCAGATCGGGCAGGGCGAGGTAGTAGGCGTTCAGCTCGGCCCAGCGGCCGTCCGGGGTCGGCCAGCGCAGGTAGCTGTTGCCCTGGTTGAGCGGATCCCCGGCGTCGGCCGTGACCCAGTAGCCGTCGCGGTCGCCGACCCGGACCGGGACGCGCACCGCCCGCCCGCCCATGTCGTGCCTGCGGTCCAACGCGGGCTCCTGGTCGTACACCGCGAGCCAGATCATCGGCGCCAGCTCGCCACGCCCGATGGCCAGCGCGTAGTCGCCGTGGGCGCCGACGCCGTACTCGATGCCCTTGATCGGCTCCGGCAGCCAGCCAAAGCTCGCCTTCGCCGCCAACGGGTCGTCGGTGGGCGCCGGGGCGACGGGCGCGGGCTTGGGCAGGACTGCCGCCGGCGCGGGTGGCGGCGTGGGCTGGAACACGGCGGCCGCCGTCACGCCCCCAGCCGCCACGACGGCGGCGCACCCCAGGACGAGGGCCGTGGTCCGCGCGCGACGACGACGTCCGCCGAGCCGGCGCGCGCGGTCGACGTCGATCCGGGGCGGCGGCGCGGGCGCGTCGGCCAGGTCCTTCAGCATCGTGGACAGCTCGGTGTCGGTCATGCCCGTCCCTCCCAAATCGGCTCGCGCAGCAGCTCGCGCAGCGTGTCGACGGCCTTCGCGGTCTGGCTCTTGACGGTGCCTTCGGAACATCCGAGGGCTCGGGCGGAGTCGGCGACGGATTGGTCGCAGAAGTAGCGAAGGACGACGGTCGCCCGCTGGCGCGTGGGCAGCCGGTCCAGCGCGGCCCGCAGGTCGAGCGCCGAATCGACGTCCGCGCCGGGCGGCGGTGCCGGGTCGTGGTCGGCACCGCGCAAATCCACTCGCCGCCACCACGACGTCCGCTGCTCGGCCAGGTACGCGTTGACCAGCGTGCGGCGCGCGTAGCCGTCGAGGTTGTCCGCCTTCGCGGCCCGCGACCAGTTGGCGTAGAGCCGGGTGATCGCCGTCTGGACCAGGTCGTCGGCCCGGTGCCAGTCGCCGCAGAGCAGGTACGCGACCTTGCGCAGCCAGCCCGACCGTGCCATCACGTACTCGGTGAAGTCGTTCACCGGCGCCCCCTGTCCTGTTCGTCACCCCTTTGATGCGCGCGGAGGGCCGGACGGTTGCCCGGGACGCGCGAGTCGTAGATTCATCGGGGTGCACGACATCGACACGGTGACCGCGGCGACCATCGAAAAGGCCGCCCAGCGGCTGGCCGGGGTGGTGACCCGCACGCCGCTGGAGCCGAGCGCGCGGTTGTCGTCCCGGGTGGACGCCCAGGTCTGGGTGAAGCGCGAAGACCTGCAGACCGTCCGGTCGTACAAGATCCGCGGCGCCTACAACTTCATCGTCCAGCTGGACGATGCCACGCGCGCGCTCGGCGTCGTCTGCGCCAGCGCCGGCAACCACGCCCAGGGCGTCGCGTACGCGTGCCGCCGGCTCGGCGCGAACGGCCGCGTGTACGTCCCGGGCACCACGCCGCGGCAGAAGCGCGAACGCATCGCGACGCTCGGCGGCGCGCACATCGAGGTCATCGTCGTCGGCGAAACGTACGAAGACGCCTTCGCCGCGGCCAACGAGGACGCCCAGCGCACCGGCGCGACGCTCGTGCCGGCGTTCGACGACGTCCGCACCGTCGCCGGCCAGGGCACGGTCGCGCTGGAGGTCATCGAGCAGCTCGGCTTCGTGCCGGACGTCGTGGTCGTCCCGGTCGGCGGCGGCGGGCTGCTCGCCGGCGTCGGCAGCTGGCTGCGGGAGCGGCACCCGGACGTCCGGGTCGTCGGCGTCGAACCCGCGGGCGCGGCGTGCATGGCGGCCGCTTTGGCGGCGGGACAGCCGGTGCGGCTGCCCGAGCTCGACTCGTTCGTCGACGGCGCCGCCGTGCGCGAGGCCGGCGCGGTCACGTATCCGCTGATCCGCGAGAGCGGCGCCGAGCTGACCGCGGTCGCCGAGGGCGCGATCTGCACCGAGATGCTGGCGATGTACCAGTCCGACGGCATCATCGCCGAGCCGGCGGGTGCGCTCGCCGCGGCGTCGCTCGGCTCCGTGGTCCAGGTGGAGCCGGGGCAGACCGTCGTCGTCGTGGTCTCCGGCGGCAACAACGACGTCAGCCGCTACAGCGAGATCCTCGAACGCTCGCTGATGCACGAAGGGCTGAAGCACTACTTCCTGGTCGGGTTCCCGCAGGAGCCGGGCGCGCTGCGGCGGTTCCTCGAGCAGGTCCTCGGGCCCGAGGACGACATCACCCGCTTCGAGTACGTCAAGCGCACCAACCGCGAGATGGGCCCGGCGCTGGTCGGCATCGAGATCGCGCGCTCGTCCGACCTCCCGGGACTGCTCGCGCGGATGGACGCGAGCCCGCTACAGGTGGAGCGGATCGAGCCGGGCAGCCCCCTCTTCCACTTCCTGCTCTGACGCCTGTGGTGGACTAGGCGGATGGTGAAGGTCGACGGAGTCCGCAGTGTCGAGGCGTTGCGCGAAAAGGTCCACGAGGGTGCGGAGCCCGAATACCTGCTGTTCTACGGGCACACGCCCACGAAGTCCGGGCGGGTGACGTCGAGCTGCCTGAGCCAGTGGTGGGTCGACCCGTTCGAGGTCGACGGCGTCGTCTACCCGACCGCCGAGCACTACATGATGGCCGGCAAGGCTGCGCTGTTCGGTGACCACGAAAAGGCCGCGCTGATCCGCGAGACGCCGGACGCGAAGACGGCGAAGGTCCTCGGTCGCGAGGTCGCCGAGTTCGACGCGGCCGTCTGGGAGCGGCACCGGTTCGACATCGTCGTCGACGGCAACCTGGCCAAGTTCGGGGCGCACCGCGACCTGCGCCGGTTCCTGCTCGGGACCGGCGAGGCCGTGATCGTCGAGGCGTCGAAGAAGGACCTCGTGTGGGGCACGGGCCTCGCGCGCGAAGAGAAGAACGCGACCAAGCCGGACTACTGGCGCGGGCTGAACCTGCTCGGTTTCGCCCTGATGGAGGTTCGCGAGCAGCTGCGGGCCCGCGTCTGAGTCAGGGCTTCGGGGTCGGCGCCCCGGGGCACGACTTCGACGTGGTCTGACCCGTGTCGAAGAAAGTGACGGCGGCGTCGGCGCACGGCAGTGAGGACAGCGAGCCGTGGGCGTCGTCCTCGACGGTCAAGAGCGCGCCGCCGATCTTCTGCCGCATCCGGAGCGCCCAGCCGATGGGCGTGACCGGCTCGTAGGCGTGGCCGACGAGCTGCAACGGGCTCTTGCCCTGGGAGAACGACCACGGCCGCGCGTCCAGCGGCCAGCCGACGCAGAGCTGTTCGTAGAAGCCGTAGCCGCCCGCGACCGGCAGTCGCTTCATCCGGTCGAGGCGGTGCTGCCAGACGGTCTCGAAGTCACGGGGGCTCGGCGACTCGTTGCAGAGCAGGGCCGTCTGCTGGAAGTGGTTGAACGCCTGCGGCTCGCCGTCCCAGCCGAGTCCCGTGGTCCTCTTTTCGACGACGGGCGTGCCGCCGTCTCGGAGGGCAACGAGCTGCTCGGCGAGGCCGACCCACTCGCGGCGCGGGTTGGCGAGCATGCCGTTCACGGTCGCGCCGAACTTCGCCCGCAGGTCGAGGAGGGCGTTCGCGACGACGGGCTCGGTAGCCCCGAAGTGGTAGACGGCGTCGTATCGAGCGATCCAGGACGCGAACTCGTGGAAGGTGTTCTCAACGGCGGTCGCCTGGTCGTCGTCCATTTCGGTGACATTCAGGTCCGGCGCCATGACGGAGTCGAGCAGCATCTTGTCGACGTGGTCGTCGAAGAGCGACCGGTACTGCGCGCCGAGCGCGGTGCCCCAGGAGACGCCGTAGTAGCCGATCTTGTCCTCGCCGAGTGCCTGCCGGATCCGGTCCAGGTCGCGAGCGATGGTCGGCGTGGTCAGGTTGCGGACGAAGTCCGGGTGCGCGGCGACGCACTCACGGTTCGCGGCGGCCGCGCGCTCCACGGCTTCGCGGGTCTTCTCCTTGTCGGGGACGCCGGGGTCGGGCTCGGGGAAGTCGACCGCGCACGGCAGGTCGGCGCTGTAGCCGACGCCCCGCGGATCGAACCCGACGAGGTCGTGGTGAACGCCGATGCCACCGGCGTGACTGCCGGCGATGCTGCGCGGCATGGCCAAGCCGGACTGACCGGGGCCGCCGGGATTCAGCAGGACAGTGCCCGTCTTCGCGCCGGTGGCCTTGATCTGGCTGACGGCGATGTCGATTTTCGGACCACCGGGGTCGGCATAGTCGAGTGGGACGGGGACGAGACCGCACTCGCTGCGCTGATCGCCGGAGTCCCAGCCTTTCGCGACCGCGGCGCAGAGCTGCCAGGAGACGCCCTCCGCGGCAGCGACCGCGGGGACAGCTGGGACGAGCGCCGCGGCGGCGAGCAGCGGGACGGCGAACCGGGTGATCGACATGGGCCCAGGCTGCCGGGAGAGTGTTCGCCGAAGATCGGCCGATAAGCCGACGATCACCGCCGAACGGCCGGGACGACGGTCGCCTTCCGGGCCACCGCGGCGAACCTGGCCTGATCGCCGGCGGCGGCTGTCGTCGAAGATTGACCACGGTCAGCCGAGCCCCGCCGACCACGGCCGGGTCAGCCGACCCGTGGGTCGACTTCCGACCATCACCACGCCCTGCCCAGCCCAGCCCGAGCCGTCGTCAGTTTTCGGCCGTTGCCGAATCCCCGGCACCGAGACCGACGAACATTGTCTGGTGCAGACCGCGCACGTGCTTCCTCGTGACCCGCGACGCCGCGTCCGGGTCGCCCGCTGCCAATGCCTTCACCAGTCGCGCGTGGTCGCGGTTCGACTCACGCAGCTTCGCCATCGGGTACGGCAGGTAGAACCGGTACAGCTCGGCCAGCACCGTCTCGTACTGCGCGACTGCCGCGGCCGGGGCGGGGGCAGCGACCGTTCGGTGGAACTCCGCGTCGAGTTCGTGGAACTCCGCCCAGCCCGTCGCCGTGTCCATGCGAGCGACCAATGTCCGCAAGCGCGGTAGGTCCGGTGAACGCTTCGCCACCAACTGGACCAAGCCCGACTCCAGGACCAGGCGGTGGTCGATCAGGTCACGGACCTCCGCCGCCGACTCGCGGTAGGCACCGACCTCGCGGACTCGCTCCGCCGGCGGATCCGCGGCCACGAGCGTTCCGCCGCTTCGGCCGCGGCGACGCTCGATCAGGCCGTCACCGACCAAGGACTCCAGAGCCCTCCGCACGGTGATCTCCGCGACCCCGAGCGCTCGCGCGATGTCGGCGTTCGCCGGCAAACGCTCCCCCGGCTTCAACAGACCCAGCTCCACGGCGAGCGCGATGCGGGCGCGGACGGTGTCCAGTGCGGACAGCCGCCGGATGCCGGTCAGCGCCGGCGCGCTCAGGTCTGCCGTCGCCATGAACCGACCGTACCGCACAAACTGCTCATCTTGAGCACTCTTGTTTAACTGTTCAAGATGGACTATTTTTCGTCCATGCCGCGACCACTGCCGATCGCCCTGGTGCAAGCGCCGCCCCGGCCCGTCGGCGACGCCGGGTTCGCGGGCGAGGTCGAAGCCGTCCTCGGCCGATTCCCGGACACGCGCCTGGCCGCCTTCCCCGAGCTGCACCTCTGCGGCGTCGACGGCGAAGGCGACGAACGCACCGAACAGCTCCGGGCCGCCGCCCAGCCCCTGCGCGGCCCCAGGACCAAAGAGCTCGCCGAACTGGCCGGCGACCTGGGGATCTGGCTCGCGCCCGGCACCGTTTGCGAAGAAGGCGACCACGGCGAACTGTTCAACACCGCCCTGGTCTTTTCCCCGCGAGGCGAGCTGGCCGGCTGGTACCGCAAGGTCTTCCCCTGGCGGCCGTACGAGCCCTACGACCCCGGCGACCGGTTCGTCGTCGCCGATCTGGCCGACGCCGGCCGCGTCGGGTTCTCCATCTGCTACGACGCCTGGTTCCCCGAAGTGACCCGGCACCTCGCCTGGATGGGCGCCGAGATCGTGCTCAACCCCGTCCAGACCACGACGCCCGACCGCGCCCAGGAGCTCGTGCTGGCCCGGGCGAACGCCATCGTCAACCAGGTCTTCGTCGCCAGCGTGAACACAGCCGGGCCGTTCGGGATGGGCGACAGCCTGCTCGTCGGCCCCGAAGGCGACGTGCTCAGCGCGTTGCCGGGAACCGGCCAAGACGTCCTCGCCCACACGATCGACCTCGACGAGGTGGCGCGCGTTCGTCGCGTGGGCACCGCGGGCACCAACCGCATGTGGGCGCAGTTCACCCCCACCGACGCACCCCTCGACCTGCCGCTCTACCAGGGCCGCATCGACCCGGACCGCTGGCGTCCACGAGAAGGAGACGACCGATGACCTCCACGGCCGCGGCCCCGGCCGCCCTGCAGCGCCGGCTCGGCCTGCCCGGCGTCGTCCTGTTCGGGCTCGCCTACATGGCCCCGCTGATCGTGCTCGGCACCTTCGGCATCGTCGCGACGACGACCGACGGCACCGTGCCCTCGGCGTACCTGCTCGCCCTGGTCGCGATGCTGTTCACCGCGGCGAGCTACGGGAAGATGGCCGCGACCCACCCCGTCGCCGGCTCGGCCTACACCTACGTCCGGAAAGCGGTCGACGCGCGCGCCGGGTTCCTCGTCGGCTGGGCCGTGCTGCTCGACTACTTCTTTCTGCCGATGGTGATCTGGCTAATCGGCGGCGCCTACCTCTCGGCCGAGTTCCCGTCCGTGCCCAATTGGATCTGGTTGATCACTTTCATCGCGGTGACCACGATCCTCAACGTGCTCGGCATCAAGATCGCCGAGAAGGCGAACTTCGTCCTCATGGCGTTCCAGATCCTGGTGATCGGCTTCTTCGTCGTTCTTTCGGTCAAGCAGGTGCTGCACGTCGGCGACGCGCTGGCGAGCACGCAGCCGTTCTTCCACGCGGGCAGCACGCTGGGGACGATCTCCGGCGGCGCCGCGCTCGCGACGTACTCCTTCCTCGGCTTCGACGCCGTGACGACGTTGACCGAGGAGACGACCGAGCCGCGCCGGACGATCCCCCGCGCCATCCTGCTGACCGCGCTGATCGGCGGCGGCATCTTCATCGTGCTCGCCTACTTCACCCAGCTCGCGCACCCGGGCAGCGCGTTCACCGACGAGTCGTCCGCCGCGTTCGAAATCGCGACGACGATCGGCGGCAACCTCTTCGCGTCGTTCTTCCTCGCCGGCCTGGTCGTCGCGCAGTTCGCGTCAGGGATCGCGGCGCAGGCGAGCGCGTCGCGGCTGATGTTCGCCATGGGACGCGACGGCGTCCTGCCGCGCGTTTTCGGCAAACTGCAGCCGCGGTTCGCGACGCCCGTGTTCGGCATCGTCCTGACCGGGCTCGTCGGGCTGGTCGCGCTGACGCTGGACGTCAGCACGTCGACGTCGTTCATCAACTTCGGGGCGTTCACGGCGTTCACGTTCGTCAACGTCAGCGTCCTGGCGACGTGGCTACGCGACCGAGCCGGGAAACGCGTGCTGACCTGGGTGGTCTTCCCGGTGATCGGCGCCGTGGTCGATTTGTGGCTGCTGGTCAACCTGGACGGCATCGCGCTGGTGTTCGGGCTGGTCTGGCTGGCGATCGGCATCGTCGTCCTGGCCGCGATCACGCGCGGCTTCCGGCGGCCGCCGCCGGAGATGACGTTCGAGGAGTAGGTCAGCCGCCCGGGCAGTCGGTGCCGCCGCCGCTGTGCTCGACGCAGTGGCGGGGCTCCGGCGGGGGCGGCGGCGCGTGGCGGGCGTGGTCGACCCAGTTCATCCCGGCGACCGCGACGGCCAGGACCAGGCAGACCCCGAAGAACCACGTCCACCCGCGACGCCGCCCGAGAGCGGCGACGACCACCCCCACCAGCGGTAGCCCGGCGCCGAGCCAGGCCGCCCAGGTCAGGTAGCCGCGGGCGCCGTCGCCGACTTCGCCGAACACCGGGACGCTCGCCAGGAAGCCCTGCAGCACCAGAAGCGGGACGACGAGCAGCAAGCCCACGGCGCACAGCGCCAGCACGACCGAGGACCACGCGGTCCGGAGTTCCCCCACGCGGCCAGTATGGCCGGCCTGGAGACGAAAGACCTGAGTAGATCTACTGCTCGAGGGTCTTCTGCAGCGCCTTGTTCGCCTTCCGCGCCATGTCGGCGACGGCTTCACGGCGGGCCGCGTCGGCCGCGTAGTCCTCTTCGCGGTTACGCACCACGCGGGCCGGCGCGCCGACCGCGATCGAGTAGTCCGGGATGTCACCGCGGACGACCGCGTGCGCCCCCAGCACCGAGCCGCGGCCGATGCGGGTGCCCTTCAGGACGCTGACCTTCGTGCCGAGCCAGGTGTCCGGCCCGATGCGCACCGGCGACTTGACGATGCCCTGGTCCTTGATCGGCACGTGGATGTCGGCGATGACGTGGTCGAAGTCGCAGATGTACACCCAGTCGGCGACCAGCGTGGCCGCGCCGAGCTCGATGTCGAGGTAGCAGTTGATGACGTTCTGGCGGCCGAAGACGGACTTGTCGCCGATCCGCAGCGAACCCTCGTGGCAGCGGATCGCGTTGCCGTCGCCGATGTGCACCCAGCGGCCGATCTCGAGGCGCCCGTAGCCCGGCCGGCAGTGGATCTCGACGTCCTTCCCGAGGAAGAGCATCCCGCGCAGGATGATGTGCGGGTTCGCGACCCGGAACTTGAGCAGCCGGTAGTACCGGACGAGGTACCAGGGCGTGTACGCGCGGTTGCGCAGCACCCAGCGCAGTGAGTCGGCGGTCAGGAACTTCGCCTGCCGCGGGTCGCGCCGCGCGCGCCGCCAGGCCCGCACCCGCGACAGCGCGGGCGCACCCCACATCGACGTCATGCCCGTGACCGTAACCTGTGTGCGGGACGGGTTCACAGGCAAGGGGAGCGTGGATGGGCACGAAGCTGATCATCGACACCGACCCGGGCGTCGACGACGCGCTGGCGATCGCGCTGGCGGCGCTGTCCCCGGACGTCGACCTGCTGGGCGTGACGTCGGTTTTCGGCAACGTGCCGCTGGATCGCACGACCTCGAACGCTCGCCGGCTGCTGGAGCTGTTCGGACGCACCGACGTGCCGGTGGCCGCCGGCGCCGCCCGGCCGCTGGTCTATTCGAAGCCGCGTGACGCGAAAGAGGTCCACGGCGGCGACGGCCTGTCGGGTCATTCCGCCACGCTGCCCGCGGCGAGCCGTCCCCTCGAAGAGCGCGACGCCGTCAGCCTGATGCTGGACCTGCTCGAAGCCTCCGACGAGCCGGTGACCATCGCGCCGATCGGGCCGCTGACGAACATCGCCGCACTGCTGGCGGCCCACCCGGGCGCGGCGGCGAAGATCGGGCGGCTCGTGATCATGGGCGGCGGGGTGACGTTCGGCAACAGCACCACCGCCGCCGAGTTCAACATCTGGAGCGACCCCGAGGCGGCCCGCCGCGTGCTGGTCGAGGAGGACGTCCCGGTCGTGCTCGTGCCGCTCGACCTCACCCACCGTTGCGCGGTCGACGCCGACTGGCTGGCGAAGCTCGCGGCGTCGGGGCCGATCGGTGCCACCCTCGAAGGCCTCACCTCCACCTACCGGCAGCACTACACACGCGTGTTCGGCGAAGACCGGATGGTCATGCACGACGCCGTCGCGGTCGCGGAGGCGATTTCGCCCGGAATCCTTCACACCGAGACCTACCGCGTCGACGTCGACTGCGGGCTGGGCCCGGCACGCGGGCAGACCCTGGTCGATCGGCGACGACTCGGCGAGGACGATCCGCAGTTCAGTCCCGGCCGCCCGATCGAGGTCGCGATGGACACCGACCTCGACGGTCTGCGCGGTTTCGTCCTCGACCGGTTGACCGGAGCCGCGCGGTGAGCGACGAGTCCGAGGTCGTGCCGGTGGAGGAGCCCGAAGAAGCACCGGTGGAGAAGGACGGGCCACGCCGCCGGAAGGCCGCCATCGTGGTCGCCGCGGTGGTCGTGGTCGCCGCCGCGCTCGTGGTCGGCGTCCAGTTCGCGCCGAAGCAGCAGGAGGCGACGAACGCCGCCGCGACGGTCACGCAGTCGACGTCCGTCCCGAAATCGACCACGCCCCCGCAGACGTCGGCGCCGCCGAAGGTGCCCGAAGCGAGCGAGTTCGACGCCTGGGCGTCCAAGACCAGCCAGTGGCTCGACGTCCCGTTGCGTGCGATGGTCGGCTACGCGAAGGCGACGACGAAAATCGGCAAGGACATCCCGGGCTGCCACCTGTCGTGGGTGACGCTGGCCGCGGTCGGAAAGGTGACCACGGACCACGGCCGCGCCCAGGGCGGGCAGATCGGCACCACCGGCGTGCTGGACAAGCCGCTGGCCACGATCGAGGTGCGCGACTTCTACAACAAGGTCGTCTCGACGGCGAACGCCGCCGGGCCGATGCAGGTCTCCCCCGCGATCTGGGCGAAGTACCAGGCGAGCTACGCGGGCGGGAAGCCCGATGTCCAGAACATCGACGACGCCGCGCTGACCACCGGCCGGGCGCTGTGCGACGGCGGCACCGACCTGTCCCAGGGCCAGCCGTGGTGGGACTCGGTCGCGAAGCTGCAGTCGGCGCCGCTGTTCCTGCACCGGACGCTGGCCACGGTCAACGTCTACGGCACGGTCGGCCAGGGCTCCGCAGCGCCGAACCCGGCGGTGCTGAGCGCGGTGAACTTCGCCATCGACAAGATCGGCCTCCCCTACATCTGGGGCGGCAACGGCACCGGCGGCAACGACCCGGGCTTCGACTGCTCCGGCCTGACGACCGCGGCGTACGGGAGTGCCGGCCTCAAGCTCATGCGCACGGCCGACACGCAGTTCCGGAGCGTCCCGCACGTGACCGATCCGCAGCTGGGCGACCTGATCTTCTACGGCGAACCGGCGACGAAGATCCACCACGTCGGGCTCTACATCGGCAACCAGCAGATGATCGACGCGCCGCAGACCGGCCAGGCCGTGCAGGTGCACTCCTACCGCAGGGACGGCGACGACTACGCCGGAGCGGGCCGCCCGACGGCCTGAAAACAAGTTCGAAGGCGATGTCGAGAACGCGCGATCGGCTGCGTCCCCGGGTCGGACGTGGCCAAGATGGGCCGCACCCGAACCGAGGAGAACGACGATGGCCAAGTACCTGCTGCTGAAGCACTACCGAGGCGCCCCGGCTTCCGTCAACGACGCGCCCATGGACCAGTGGACGCCGGAGGAGATCTCGGCCCACATCCAGTACATGCAGGACTTCGGGACCCGGCTCGAGGAGACCGGCGAGTTCGTCGAGCACCAGGCGCTCACCCCCGAGGGGACGTTCGTCCGGTTCGACGGCGAGGGCCGCCCGCCGGTCACCGACGGCCCGTTCGCCGAGACGAAGGACCTCATCGCCGGCTGGACGGTCATCGACGTCGACAGCTACGAGCGCGCTCTCGAGCTGGCCGCGGAGCTGTCGGCCGCCCCGGGAGCGGGCGGCAAGCCGGTGTGCGAGTGGCTCGAGGTGCGTCCGTTCTGGGGCGCGACACAGACCATCACAGAGTGACTCACGTCACAATCAGACCTGGTCGAGAAACCTCCTGCAGCTCCGTCCCCGGCGCGAAGACACCGCCGATCGACGAGGAGACCACCATGCACCAGAACGCCATCGACGAAGTCCTGAACCGTCCGTACAGCCGGGAGCTGCTGGCCCGCGATCTGACCCGGCTGGCCTACACCGCCCTCGACGGCACGCCCCGCGTGATCCCGATCGGGTTCACCTGGAACGGCTCGCAGATCGTCCTGTGCACGTCGACGAACGCACCGAAGCTGCCGGCGCTGCGCCGGAACCCGGCGGTCGCCCTGACGATCGACACCGAGGTGCACCCGCCGAAGATGCTGCTGATCCGCGGCACGGTCGAGCTGGACGTCGTCGACGGCATCCCGGACGAGTACCTGCAGTTCAACGGCACCTACGAGATGACGCCGGAGCAGCGGGTGGAGTGGGAGGAGGGCGTGCGGTCGCTTTACGACGGCATGGTCCGGATCGTGGTCACGCCGACGTGGGCCAAGCTGATCGACTTCGAGACGACGCTGCCGTCGGCCGTCGAAGAGCTCGTCCGCCGACGCGACGAGCGCCAGCCTGTCTGAGAGGAAACCATGGGGAACTTTCCGCGGCTCGAGCACATCGGCGTCGTCGTCGAGGACCTCGACGCCGCCAAGGCGTTCTTCGCCGAGCTCGGGCTCCGGCCGGAGGGTGACATGACGGTCGAGGGCCGCGTGGTCGACCTCATCAACGGGCTCGACGGGGTCCGCTCGGACGTCGCGATGATGCGGACCCCGGACGGCGTGGGCTGCCTCGAACTGATCCGGTACCGGACGCCGTCGGGCCCAGCGGCCGACCCGGGTCCGCCCGCGAACACGCCCGGCATCCGGCACATCCTGTTCGAGGTGGCGGACATCGACGACGTCGTCGGCCGCCTGCGGAACCACGGCGCCGAGCTCGTCGGCGAGGTGGCGCAGTACGAAGACAGCTTCCGGCTCTGCTACCTGCGCGGCCCCGCGGGGATCATCGTCGAGCTGGCCGAAAAGATCGGGTGAAAGTGGACGAGGCCCTGCTCCGGAGCCTGACGCCGCACGTGCTCGGGATCGTCGTCCGGCGCGGCGCCGACTTCGCGTCGGCGGAGGACGCCGTGCAGGACGCGCTGGTCGAGGCCCTCCGCGTCTGGCCGGCCGAACCGCCGCGTGACCCGAAGGGCTGGCTGATCACGGTCGCCTGGCGCAAGTTCCTCGACACCGCCCGGTCGGACACCGCGCGCCGGCGACGTGAAGACGTCGTCGACGTCGAACCGGAGCCCGGCCCGGCGGCCGACTCGGACGACACGCTCCAGCTGTACTTCCTGTGCGCGCACCCGTCGCTGACGCCGTCTTCGGCGGTCGCGCTCACCCTGCGCGCGGTCGGCGGGTTGACCACGCGCCAGATCGCGCAGGCTTATCTGGTCCCCGAAGCGACCATGGCGCAGCGCATCAGCCGGGCCAAGCGCACGGTCGGGCAGGTGCGGTTCGAGCAGCCCGGCGACGTCGCGACCGTGCTGCGCGTCCTCTACCTGGTCTTCAACGAGGGCTACTCCGGTGACGTCGACCTGGCCGCCGAGGCGATCCGGCTGACCCGGCAGCTCGCGTCGGCGATCGACCACCCCGAGGTCGCGGGGCTGCTGGCGCTGATGCTGCTCCACCACGCCCGGCGCGCCGGGCGGACGGCGGCCGACGGCAGCCTGGTGCCGCTCGCCGAACAGGATCGCGGCCGGTGGGACACCGTGGCGATCGCCGAAGGCGTCGGGATCCTGCAGACGGCGCTCGCCCGCGACCGGCTGGGCGAGTTCCAGGCCCAGGCGGCCATCGCGGCCCTGCACGCCGACGCGCCGACCGCCGGGGAGACGGACTGGGTGCAGATCGTCGAGTGGTACGACGAGCTGGCGCGGCTGACCGACAGCCCGGTGGTCCGGCTCAACCGCGCGGTGGCGGTGGGCGAGGCAGACGGGCCTCGCGCGGGGCTGGCGGCCCTCGCGGAGCTGGACGACAAGCTGCCCCGCCACACGGCGGTGGCGGCCTACCTCCACGAGCGCGACGGCGACCTGACAACGGCGGCGCGGCTGTACGCCGAAGCGGGCGCGAAGGCGGCCAATCTCGCGGAGCGCACTCATCTGACCAAACAGGCTGCCCGGCTCAACACGCGGCTGCGGGGCTGAGGGAATGCCCGCGTTGGGCTGGGGTCGCGGCCGTCGGGTCACCAGCGAGCTCGCCACGCTCCTGATCGGCTCGACGACCGCCGACGTGGCCGACCCCCAGTTCTCCGGACAGGACGGCAGCTTCGCCCGCTCCCTCAGCCGAGGTGGTCGTTCGCCCCGCTTACCCAGCCGATGTAGCGTTCGGCCGACCTGCGGACCGCGCCCTTCGCGTCGCCCAGGATCTTGCCGCCCAGGAGGCCGTACAGATTGTCGAACTCGTACGGCTCCAGCCTGTCCACGATCCTCTGCACCAGGCCGGCCGACAGCGGGATCTTGTTGGGGTAGCTGCGCATGAAGGTCACCCAGCCCGCCGCCGGCACCGGCAGCATCGTGTCGCCGACCAGCAGAGCTCCGCCCGTCTCGTTCTCCACGTGGGCCACCGCGGCGCCCGGGAAGTGGCCGCCTGCCTCGACGAGCGTCACGCCCGGGAGGACCCGCTCCGTGCCGGACCACTCCCGGATCACCGGGTCCTCGCGCCGCACCCACTGGCGGTCGGCCGCGTGCACCAGCACCGGGACGCCGCCGAGCCGGTGGCTCCAGCTGACCTGGGAGCCGTACATGTGCGGGTGACTCGCGACGATCACCGCGGCGCCGCCGAGGGCTTCGAGCTTGGTCGCGAGCGCCTCGTCCAGGTGGTTCGGCGGGTCCCACAACAGGTTGCCCTCGGGGGTGCGGACCAGGTGCGTCCACTGGCCGATGCCGAACGGCGGTTCGCGGTTGAACCGGTGCAGCCCCGGCTCCAGCTCCTCGTGCACCACGTCGTGGCCGCCGGCCGAGAGCTTGTCGAGCGTTGTCCACACCTGCCCGGAGGCGGGCACCCACTGGCGGTCGTCGGCGCAGATGGCGCAGGTGCCGGCCGGGGGTTGTTCGGTGTCGGGGTGTTCGACCCCGCAGGTTCCGCAGATCCAGATCGTCATGACGCCAGTCTTGAAGCTCCAGCAAGGTCGAGGTCAAGCCCGATCCGCGAGTGCTGCGACAATCCCGCCATGGACTCGGGGACGACCACGCAGCTGATCACCGTGGGATCGACGCTCGGCGGCGTCGTGCTCACGCTGCTGACCACCACGCTCGTGGAGGCACGCAAGCTGAAGGCGACCCGGCGCGCCGAGGCGCAGAAGCGCGCGGCCGATCACGCCAACTGGTTGCGCGACGAACGGGTCAAGGCCTACGCGGGCCTGTCGAACGCGGGCGAAGAGGCTTTCCAGCTGATCCGGTCGGAATTCGTCAAGCTGCAGGAGAACCGCGACGAGATCGAGTCCCGGTGGCGCGAACGGCGCAACGAGCTGCGCAAGGCGCACAACCAGGTCGCCCTGTTCGGCACCGAAGAACCACGCCGGCGCGGCAAGGAGCTGTGGAAGGTGGCCCGCAACGGGGTGAACGCCATCCTCGCGGAACTGGACTCCGGCGAGACCACGGTGCGGCGCGCCAGTCTCGACCACGTGCTGACCGGCATCAGCGAAGCCGGCGACCGGTTCCTCGAAGCGTGTCGCGCCGATGTCCAGGGCACGGCGCCGGACCTCTAAGCCGGGCCGGCGAGCCCGATCAGGTTGCCCTCGGGGTCGGTGAAGTGGGCGACGACCAGGTCCCGCCCCGGCGCGCGGGCCGGGCCCAGCCGGCGCGTTCCGCCGAGGCGTTCGGCCTCGGCCAACGCTGCCGCGACGTCCGGGACGCCCACGTAGAACACCACGTGACTCTCGTGTCCAGCGCCGCCGCCGACGCCACCCGGGATCGTCTCCGTTTCGACGAAGCCGTAGTTGCCCGCTTCCGACACCTGGTCCGAAACCGGGCCCGACGTGTCGTACTCCCAGCCGAACAGCTCGCCGTAGTAGCCGCGCAGTCCCGCGGGGTCGGTGCCGATGATCTCGAAGTGCACGACCGGATTGCCCATGGCAGCCACCGTACGCCGTCGTAGTTGTTAAAAACAACCTCAGACTTGTAGATTAGAACCATGCCGACGAGCCGCAGCTATGGGGACGCCTGCACCATCGCCCGCGCACTGGACGTCGTCGGGGAACGCTGGGCGCTGCTCGTCGTGCGCGAGCTGCTGCTCGGGCCGCAGCGCTTCTCCGACGTCCGCCGCGCGCTGCCGGGCGCCAGCTCGAACCTGGTCACCGATCGGCTCCGCGAGCTGGAAGGCCACGGCGTGGTGACCCGCCGGCAGCTGCCGCCCCCGGCGGCGTCGACGGTCTACGAACTGACCGAGTGGGGTCGCGAGCTGGAGCCGATCGTCCTGGCGCTGGGCGCGTGGGGCGGCCGGCTCTCCCTTCCGCCGGCGGCGCACCTCGGCACCACGTCCGTGCTGCTCTTCCTCCGCGGCTTCGCCCGTCCGCGCTCCAGCGCCCGCTACCGCGTCGAACTGGACGCCCGCGTGTGGACGGTCCGCACCGAGCCGGGCCGGCTGACGGTCGAGCCGGGCGAACCCACCGACCCGGACGCGACGATCCGGACCGATCCGCCGACGTTGAACGCGCTGCTCGAAGTACCGTCCGACCTGGACGCGGCGATCCGCGACGGCCGTGTGGTCGTCGAAGGGGACAAGAAGGCCGTCCGGCGGCTGCTGCGCGAAACGCTCAGCGCGTGAGCACCCCTTCCCGCACCCGCAGCGACGGCGCCAGGAACACGATCGCGAAAGTGACCACGACCGCCGACGACAACGCCCAGTGCAGCCCGACCCTCGTCGCCAGCGCGCCCACCAGCACCGGCTCCACCAGGAACCCCAGGTACCCGCACGCGGCGACGGCGGCCACCGCGCGGCCCGGCGCGTCCGCCTGCTTGCGGCTCGCCACGCTCCACGCGATCGGCACGATTCCGGCCACGCCGAGGCCGACCACCGCGAAGCCGAACACCACCGCGACCGGCCATGGCGCGAAAAGGACCACGCCGAAACCGAGCACCGCGACTGTGGTCGCCACGTGGACGAACCGCACCGCGCCCGTGCGGGCCACCACGCGGTCGGCGACCAGGCGAACCGCGATCATCGTCCCGGAGAATGCGAAGTAGCCCAGTGACGCGAGCGCGGGCGTCGCTCCGGTGACGTCCGCGAGGTACACCGCGCTCCAGCTGTTGACCGCGCCCTCGGCGACGAACCCGCAGAACGCGATCGCACCGAGCGGCACCAGCGCCCGGCTCGGCCACGCGAACGCCGCGTCACCCTGACCGCGGTCGGCACCGGAGAGGAACAGCGCGCGGCCCCACAGCGCCAGCGCGAGCAGCACCGCGCCCGCGATCGGGAAGTGCACCGAGACCGGGACGTGCAGGGCCTCCATCAGCGCGTCGACGCCGGACCCCGCGAGTCCGCCGATGTTCCAGAACGCGTGGAAGCCGGCGAAGATCGGGCGCCCGTAGCCCTCCTCGACGCGGGCCGCGTGGGCGTTCATCGCGACGTCGAGGAGGCTGTTGCCCACGCCGAGCACGACGAGCGCGGCGACGAACACCGGCGCGGACCACGCGAACGCCACCAGCGGCAGCCCGCCGCACAGGATCACCGCGCCGAGGGTCACGGCCGCGCGGCTGCCGATCCGGGTGAGCAGCGCCCCCGCTCCCACTAGCGCGACCACCGAACCCAGGGCGAGGCCGAAGAGCCCCATCGCCAGCTTGCCGGTGGTCAGTCCCAGCTGCTCCTGGACCGCCGGCACCCGCGCCAGCCAGGTCGCGAACGCGGCGCCGCACACGGCGAAGACGACGGAAACTCCCAGGCGAGCGCGTTTCAGTTCCCCGGTCACTTCGGCGATTATCCTGACCTCCATGGCCGGCTGGGACGACGCCGGCCGGATCGCGCGCGGGCTGCCCGAGGTCGTCGAGGACAGCTCCCGCGGGCATCTGGCCTGGCAGATCGGTAAGAAGGGGTTCGCCTGGGAGCGCCCGCTGCGCAAGGGCGACGTCGAGGCGCTCGGCGCGCGGGCGCCCACCGGGCCGGTGCTCTGCGCCTACGTGCCGGACGTCGGGGTCAAGGACGCGCTGATCGCCGACGACCCGGCCGTCTTCTTCACCACCCCGCACTTCCGCGGCTTCCCCGCGATCCTCGTCGAGCTCGACCGGATCGACCTGCCGACGCTCGAAGAAGTGCTGGTCGAGGCCTGGTTATGCCGGGCGCCGAAGCGGCTGGCGAAAACGTGGCTGGAAAATCGGCGAACTGTGTAGAGACCGCGGGCCGGACTCCGTCCTTTCCCGTGAACGCGCCGCCGGGGCGCGACGAGAGGAGCCGATCATGGCGAAGTACATGCTGCTGATGAGCTACAGCGGGGGCACCGACTGCGACCTGCCGATGGGCGAATGGCCGCCGGAGGACATCCGCGCGCACATCGACTTCCAGCACGCCCTCGACGCCGAACTGCGGGACAAGGGCGAGCTCGTCGACGCGCAGGGACTGGCCGGGCCCGACCTGGCGAAGACCGTGGTCTCCGACGGCCGGACCAGCCCCGTGGTCACCGACGGACCATTTCCGGAGGGCAAGGAGCTGCTGGCCGGCTACTGGGTCGTCGACGTCGAGAGCGAGGAGCGCGCGCTGGAGATCGCGGCGAAGGCGTCGGCCGCGCCCGGGCCGGGCGGCGTGCCGATCCGGCAGCCGATCGAGGTCCGCCAGGTGATGAGCGCGCCCGCCTGATGGCCGCCGAAGGGGTCGAGGACCTGCTGCGGACGCTCGCGCCGCAGGTCCTCGGCGTCGTCGCGCGGCGCTTCCGCGACTTCGGCGCCGCGGAGGACGCCGTGCAGGAGGCGCTGCTCGCGGCCGCGCGGCACTGGCCGTCCGACGGGTTGCCGGACAACCCGCGCGCGTGGCTGCTCCAGGCCGCCGTCAACCGGATGACCGACCAGCTCCGCAGCGACCAGGCCCGTCGCCGCCGGGAGGACGCGGCGGCGCTCGAACCGCCGTCGCCGGATGTCCCGGATCGCGACGACACCCTCGTCCTGCTGTTCCTGTGCTGCCACCCGGCGCTGACTCCGGCGTCGGCGATCGCGTTGACGCTGCGCGCGGTCGGCGGCCTGACCACGACCGAGATCGCCGGCGCGTTCCTGGTCCCCGAAGCGACCATGGCCCAGCGGATCAGCCGGGCCAAGGCGCGGATCAAGGCGTCGGACGTGCCGTTCCGGCTGCCGGACGACGACGAGCGCGAAGCCCGGCTGCGGTCGGTCCTGCACGTGCTCTACCTGGTGTTCAACGAGGGCTACACGAGCAGCGCGGGCAGCCGCCTGCACCGCACCGAGCTCTCCGGCGAGGCGATCCGGCTGACCCGGCTGCTGCACGCGACGTTGCCGAAAGACGGCGAAGTCACCGGTCTGCTGGCGTTGATGCTGCTCACGGACGCGCGGCGCCCCGCGCGGACCGGGCCGTCCGGCGAACTGGTGCCGCTGGCCGAGCAGGACCGGGCGAAGTGGGACCGCGCGCAGATCCGGGAGGGCGTCGCGCTGGTCACGGAGGCGCTCGCGCTCGGCGACGCGGGCGAGTACCGGCTGCAGGCCGCGATCGCCGCCGCGCACGACATCGCGCCGCGCGTCGAAGACACCGACTGGGACCGGATCCTGGGGACCTACCGGCTGTTGGAGCGGCTGAGCGACAACCCAGTGGTCACGCTCAACCGCGCGATCGCGACGGCGATGGTCCACGGGCCCGACGCCGGACTAGCGCTGCTGGAGACGCTCGAGCTGAGCGGGCACCGGCCCGACGCCGTCCGCGCGCACCTGCTGGAGCTGGCCGGGGACGTCGACGGCGCCGTCCGGCACTACGACGCCGCGGCCGCGCGGACCACCAACACCCCGGAACAGCGCTATCTCCTGACGCGCGCCGCGCGGCTGCGGAAATCGGGCCGGAGCAGCTGAAAACCCTCCCGCGGACGCCTCGGTTCCCACTACGGTGGCCGGGTGAAGTCCCTGAGCCACGATCGGCTGGCCGAGGCGCTCATCGCCGAGGCGGAAGAGTTCGGGATGGCGATCGAGGGCGCCGCCCCGGACGTCCGCGTCCCGACCTGTCCCGAATGGACCCTGCGCGACCTGACCTGTCACGTCGGGCTGGCCTACCACAAGTCCGCCGCGATCGTCGAAAGCCGACCAACCGGGTACGTGCCGTTCGACTCGGTCGAGGTCGGCGATCCGCCGGGCTTCGACGCCCTCGGCGGCTGGCTGGTCGAGGGGGCGGAACGACTGGTGGAAGCCGTTGCCGATGTCGGACCAGAGACGCCGACGTCGACCTGGACCCCCGATCGCCGCGCGGGGTTCTGGACGCGCCGGCTCACCCACGAGACCGTCGTCCACCGCGCGGACGCGGCGTTCGCGACCGGCGCGCCGTACGAAGTCGACGGCGACCTCGCCGCGGACGGGATCTCCGAGGGCCTCGACCTCGTGTCCGTCTTCTCGCGTCTGGAGCACCCGGCGATGGACCGGACCGCGCTGCGGGGCACCGGCGAGACCCTGCTGTTCCGGTCGACCGAACCCGACGTCCGCTGGCTCGCGCGACGGACGCCGTCGAGCGTCGAGGTGAGTCTCGAAGCCGCCGAGGCCGACGTCGTCGTCGAAGGTCGCGCCATCGACCTGCTCCTGGCTCTGACCGGCCGGATCGCCGAGGACGACCCGCGGTTGACGATTTCGGGCGACGCGAAGCTGTTCGGGCATTGGCGGGAGAACACGACCTGGTGAACCGCGCGCTCGGCTAGAATTCGGCGTTCCTTCCGCACCTGCGGACCCGAGGAGGCCGGATGCTGATCCGTGTGCTCGCCCTTTCCGCCGCGTTGCTGGCGGGGACCGTCGCACCGGCCGGCGCGTCGACCCGGACAGTGACGGTCGACGGCGCGGTCGCCACCCCGGCGCCGTACACCGCTTCACAGCTGAAGACCTTCGGCGGCGATCTGGCCAAGCTCGTCACCGCGGCGGCGCCGCTGCTGCCGCCCGGGAAGAACACCGCGCTGCGCGTCACGGTGACCGTCACCGGGTCGGCCCACCGGGCGGTGACGTTCGCCCTCGCGGAGCTGGACCCGGCGTTCGGGAACCACCCCGCTGTCCTGACGACGGACCACGGGATCGACCTGGTCGTCCCCGGCGACCAAGACCGCAGCCGGAGTGTCGGCGACGTCCGGCGGGTTCACGTCGCCGTTTCCGCCGCGACCGCTGCCGAGCGAGCGGTGCGGATCACGACCGGCCACCGGTCCGTGACGCTGCCGCCGGCGCTGCTGGCCCACCTGCCGTCCCACACGGTGACGGCGACCTTCGCCTCGGGCACCGGCCAGCAGACGCACACCGAGACCGGGCCGTCGCTCGCGCTCGTGCTGCTGATCGCCGGCGTGGTCCCGCGACCGGACACGGCGGTGGTCGCCGTCGGCGAAGACGGCTACGGCGCCGCCGTGACGCTCGCCGAGGAGCGCACCGGCGGCCGTCCGCTCCTGCTGTCCACGGCGGAGGACGGCGTTCCACTCGCGCTGCCGAGGCTCGTCCCGCTCGGCGACGTCAAGGGTGGCCGCTACGTTTCCGAGGTGACCGCGCTCGACGTGCGCTGACGTCAGGATCCTTACGTAGGTAGCTTGCGTAAGGTTCCTGTCATGAGTCAACCCCTGACCGGCGACCGCCCCGGTTACCTGATCAAACGCGCCCAGCAGGCGCTGCACCAGGCTTGCACCGATCGTCTGCGCCCCATGGAGCTGTCGATGTCGCAGTACGCCGTGCTGCGCGCGCTCGACGACCACCCCGGCGCGTCGTCGGCCGAGCTCGCGCGGATCACGTTCGTCACCCGGCAGTCCCTGCGGGACGTCCTCAGCGGACTGCGGTCGGCGGGGCTGGTCACCGTGGCCGAGCAGGCGAGCACCGGCCGGGCGCGGCCGGTCGCCCTGACGACGTCCGGCCGGGCGAAGCTGCGCGCCGCCGAGGAGCTGGTCACGCAGGTCGAGGAAGAGATGCTCGGCGACCTGTCGGCCGACCAGCGGCGCTACCTGGCCGGCCTGCTGCGCACCTGCGTCGAGAACCTGACTTGACGAACGTCGTATAGTCGGTTCCGACCAATAGGGAGCGACTAGTGCCACCACGCAAGATCCGCAACACCCTCGCACTGGCCCTGCTCGGCCTGCTGCTGGAACGCGCGATGCACCCGTACGAAATGGCATCCACGTTGCGCGAGCGCTTCAAGGACACCAGCTTCAAGATCAACCCCGGCTCGCTCTACGACACCGTGGAGTCGCTGGCGAAGCACCGCTGGATCGAGCCCGTCGAGACCGTCCGGGACGGCAACCGGCCGGAGCGGACGGTCTACGCGCACACCGAGCTCGGCCGTCAGGAGTTCGTCGCGTGGCTCGACGAGCTGGTCCGCGAGCCGGTCGCGGAGTACCCGAAGTTCGTCGCGGCGGTGAGCTACCTCGGCGCGCTCGGCCCGGAGCGCGCCGCCGACGCGCTGGAGGAACGCGCCCGCCACCTCGCCGACCGCATCGACGGCGCGAACACCGCCCTCGACGAGACCGTCGGCAAGGGCGCGCCGCGGCTGTTCATGATCGAGGTCGAGTTCGTCCGGCACGCGTGGCAGGCCGAGCTCGACTGGGCCCGCGCCACCGCCGCCGAAATCCGCGCCGGCTCCCTGCCCTGGCCCGACCACTCCTGAGGGGAAACTCGTGCTCGAAACTGATGTGCTCGTCGCCGGCGCCGGTCCCGCCGGCTTGTTCCTGGCCGCGGAGCTCGCGCTGGCGGGTGTCCGCACCACGATCGTCGAACGCCATCCCTCGCGGCCGCCGTACTGCCGCGGCTTCAACCTCAACTCGCGCTCGCTGGACCTGCTCGCCCGCCGCGGGCTGGCGGAGGGCCTGGTCGCCGAAGGCCACCGGGTGCCGCACGCGCCGGTCACGGGTCTGCCCGGCCCGCTGCTGCTCGCCGACGCCGCGACCGATCACCCGTTTTCGCTGGGGATCCCGCAGACCCGCGTCGAGGAGGTCCTAGAGGGGTGGGCCGCCGACCTCGGCGTCGAAATCCTGCGGGGCCACGAGCTGCGGTCGTTCACGCAGTCCCCGGAAAGCGTTTCCAGCATTGTCCACAACGGACAGTTCGGCCGCACGATCTCCGCGCGCTTCCTGGTGGGGTGCGACGGCGGGCGCAGCGAGGTGCGCAAGCAGGCCGGGATCGGCTTCCCGGGCGTCGACGCGCGCTGGTACGCGCTGCTCGGCGACGTCGAATGCGAGCTGCCGTACGGGGTTTCGACCGGACCGGACGGGCGCACGCTGTTCGTCATCCCGCGGCCGGGGTACGTCCGGATCGTGGTGCGCGAGGACGACCCGCCGGCCGACAAGTACGCGCCGGTGACGCTCGAACGGCTGCAGGCACAGGTGGACGCGGTCCTCGACCGGCACGTCGAGCTGCGTTCGCCGCGCTGGCTGACGCGTTTCGGCGACGCGGCACGCCTGGCGACGCACTATCGCGAGGGCCGGGTGCTACTGGCGGGCGACGCGGCGCACATCCACCCGCCGGCCGGGGCGATCGGGGTGAACGTGGCACTCGACGACGCGTTCAACCTGGGCTGGAAGCTCGCGGCGACGGTGCACGGGACGGCCCCGGAAGGACTGCTGGACACCTACCACACCGAGCGGCACGCGGCGGGCGCGCGGATTCTGGCGAACACGCGGGCGCAGGTGGAGCTGGAGGAAGCCGGCGACGCGCCGTGGGCCGACCTGATGCGCCGGGTTGCCGCGCACCCGGCGGGGAATCGGGCGCTGGCCGAGATCATCACGGGGTTGGACGCGTGTTACGAGCCGGGCGGGCATCCGTGGTTGGGGCGGTTGGCGCCGGATGTGCCGTTGGTGGTCTCTTCGACCGAGACGCAGTTGGCCGCGTTGCTGCACTCGGGGCGTCCGGTTTTGCTTGATCTGACGGGGGCCTTGGCCGGATGGTCGTCGGTGGTTGAGGTGATCTTCGCGGTGGCTCCGTCCATTTCGGACATTGATGCGGTGTTGCTGCGGCCGGATGGGCATGTGGCTTGGGTGGGTACGCCGGGCTCGGGCGACGAGGGGCTGGCGGAGGCGGTGCACCGGTGGATCGGTGATGCGGCCTCCGCTCTTTCGACGGCTTCCGGGGGTCTGTTGGTCGGCGGTGAGTGATTGGGGCGGATCCGCGCCGGCAGTGTCGCGACCTTCGCGGTGAGCATCGGGGGAACCGAGTGTCGGCGCTCGTCGATTGTGAGCGCAATGCCGATTTGGGGGTTGAGCGCATCAGAATCGGCATTGGCACACGGTCGCCGGGGTTCCGGCCCGCGGGCTGAACCGAGCCGCGGTCCGGCCTCGGCGACGCTGACCGGCGGAACCGCGGCAATGTTGGCAGGACTTGCGAAGGCAGCGGCTGGGCGTGGGTGAGACCGAGGTCAGAACGCTCACAACCCGCCGATGGGAACGCGCCGAACTCGCAGCAGCCCCCGCCCTTCCCTGGGGGGCGTCCCCGAGTCCAGTCTATCGGTGAGGTAGGTCAAATCCGCCGGGATCGCTCGGTGGGCACCGAGTTGTCCACATCCGGGCCACCCTGTGGACAGGTCAGCTCGGGCGATCCAGGACCGCCCGCTGCTCGACCCGTCCATCAAGCGTGAAACGGCTGTGCGGCGTAAACCCCAGCTTCTCCACCACCCGCGCCGATGCCTTGTTCGCCGGCTCGTACACCGCCATCAGACGGTCTGCGAACCCCGATGAAAACACGTGGTCGCGGACCGCCGTTGTGGCTTCGGTTGCGTAGCCGCGGCCCCAGGATGATGGGGCTATCCACCAGCCCATCTCCACCGCCGGGGATCCCACGCCGGACTCGATGGGGCTGCGGTGGACCAACGACACCACTCCGTCGAACGAGCCCGGGGCCGCCGATATCGCGAACCAGCCGAAGTCGTACGTCGCCCAGTGGGCGAGCGTTGCCTGGTGCTTGGCCAGTGTGTACTCGTGGGTCCACGGCTCGCCCGTTCCGACGTACCGGACCGTCTCCGGGATCTGCGCCATCGCGAACAACCCGTCGAAGTACTCCTCGGCCCACGCGTGGAGCGTGAGCCTTTCCGTGGTGATCAGCACCACCGGAACTCTAGGCCGCCCGTTACCCGCGGTCACCCAGGTAGCCCGTTCGGCCTATGGTTCGGACCACGTTAATGGTCTATACCAATTATGTCCGGAAATCCCCGCCGCCGCGCTCGTCGTCGTGGAGGTTCCACCATGCGTCTTCGTTCCCTGCTGGCCGGCCTGGCCGGTCTCGCGCTCGTGAGCACCGGGCTCGGCTCCCCCGCCGAAGCCGCCGCCGGGTCGCCGATTCCCGTCGGGCCCTATGTCGACATGGGGGCCTGGCCCACCCCGAGCCTTTCGGCGATGTCCGCCGCCAGTGGCGTCAAGGGCTTCACGCTCGCCTTCGTCAACTCCTACGGCTGCAAGGCCAGCTGGTTCGGCGCCTACGACCCGCGCACGGCTTGGCAGAAGGACGAGATCACCAAGATCCGCAACGCCGGCGGCGACGTCAAGATCTCCTTCGGCGGCGCGTCCGGCATCGAGCTGGCCCAGGCGTGCAGCACGTCCGCGCAGGTCGCGGCCGAGTACGACGCCGTCGTCAAGGCCTATGGCCTCAAGTACGCCGACTTCGACATCGAGGGCGCGGCCGTCGCGGACCCGGCGTCGATCACCCGCCGCTCTCAAGCCATGAAGACGCTTCAGACCAACAACCCGGGCCTGAAGATCTCGCTGACGCTGCCGGCGCTGCCGACCGGCCTCGACGCCAACGGGCTCAACGTCGTCAAGGCCGCCAAGAACGCCGGCGTCACCCTCGACCTGGTCAACATCATGGCCATGGACTACTACCAGGGTGCCGGCGACCAGGGCGCGAAAGCGATTTCCGCGGCCAAGGCCACGCAGGCGCAGCTCAAGTCGCTGTACGGGCTGAGCGACGCGGCGGCGTGGAAGAAGGTCGGCGTGACCCCGATGATCGGCGTCAACGACTCGCAGAACGAGATCTTCTACCAGAAGGACGCGAAGGCGCTGGTGGCCTTCGCGAAGACCGTGCACCTCGGCATGCTGTCGTTCTGGGAGGCCGGCCGCGACGCCAACGCGTGCACCGGCGCGCTCTACAAGTGCACCAACGTTCCGCAGTCGAAGTACGAGTTCGCGAAGATCTTCGCGGGCTACACCGGCTGAATCGACGCTGAGCCACCACCGGGCGGGGTGCGTCCCGCAGACCCCGCCCGGTGGTGGCCCCTCGAGGGGTGATCGTCGGTAACGCGACACGCGGGCGGTCCGACTGGGGAACCATGCCGACCGCGATTCCCGACTCGCCCGAAGCCGAGCCCGACCGGGCACGGCCTCCCCTGACCCGGATCATCGCCGCCGCACTGGCGGCCGGATTCGTCGCGGCAGGCGCCACGTACGTCTTCAAGACGTCGTCGGACTTCGGGAAGCAAGTCTCCGTCTTCGTCGCCTGCGCCGGCCTGATCCTCGCGGTCGGGAGCCTCGCCCTCACCATGAGGTCGACGCTCAACGCCGAGGAGAACCACGCGCGGGCGGTGAACTCCGAGCGCGAGCGGCTGCGACAGCTCGCGAACTTCGACGGGGGCACCTCTGCCGCCACCGCCCCCCAGGAAGTCCGGTTCACCAAGCTGCTCATCGAGTACTACGCGCACGGTCTGGTCGAAGCGCGCAGCAGCTCCGCCGACAGCCGGCGATCGTCCTGGCTCGGCATGTCGGTCATCGTGATCGGCGTCGTCCTGGCCGTGGTCTCGGGGGCGAGCGACGCGCTCGGGAACGGGGTGCAGATCTCGCTGATCGTGAGTGCGGCCGGGGTCGTCACGAACGCGGTGGGCGTCCTGTTCCACCGCCAGGCCACCAAGGCGCTGGCGCACATGGAGAAGCAGACCTCCAGCCTGCAGCAGGACATGTGGGCGGACCGAGGACGGCGGGACGCCATCGGCTTGGTCGATCGTGTGTCCGACCAAGATCTGCGGGACAAGCTGCTCGTCGACGTCGCGCTGGGGCTCGCGAACTCCGGTTCCGGACCGACCGCCCACTGAACCGGGTCACCATCGGGCGGCGTCCGCGAGCAGAGCGTCCCGCACCGCCGCGGGCCCCGCCCGGCAGGGTTCCGCACGACTCACCACGAACAACGTGTTGATCGGTGGCTCCTCCGGCTCGAGCAAGGCGACCAGCGAGCCGGACGCCAGCTCGGCCGCGCACAGGTACTTCGGCAGCACACTGACGCCGAACCCGGCCAGCACGCACGTCAGGACACCGCGCAGGTCCGGCACCACGACGGCGGGTCCGGTGGGCGGCCGCACCCCCAGCACCGAACGCCAGTAACGCCGGATGATCGGCAGGTCTTCGGCGTAGGCCACCAGCGGCGCCGTACGCGGGTCGCCGGTGAAGCCGCGCGGGCCGACCAGGACGAACTCCTCGTCCGTCAGCGGCGTCGCTGTGAGGCCGCGGCCGCGCGGACGGATCGTGGAGACCACCAGGTCGAACCGGCGCTGCGAAAGACCCGCCAGCAGGTCGTCGGCCAGGCCGAACGTCACCCGTAGCTTCAGCCCCGAAGCGACCAGACCCGCCAACGCCGGCAGGACACGAGCCGTCGTCAGCTCGGCCGGCCCGGCCAGGTGCACCGGCTCGGCGAACGGATCGATCTCGCCCACGGTCAGCGACGACAGCGCGTCGACGTGCGGGGCCACCCGGGCGGCCAGTTCGTCGGCCGCCGGGGTCGGCGTGACGCCGCGGGCGCGCCGGACGAACAACTGCCGTCCGAGCTGCTCTTCGAGGGCTCTGACCTGGGCGGTCACCGTCGGCTGGGACAACCCCAGCGACGGCGCCGCGCCGGTCAGCGATCCCGCCCGGTGTACGGCCAGGAACGTCCTCAGCAGGTCGAGGTCCAGGTCAGTCCTCGACCAGCTCGATCGAGTCCACGACGTTCGGGTAGAACGCGACGTGGTCCTTGATCGCCGCGACCGCGTCGTACGGCTTCTCGTACGTCCAGATCGCGTTCTCCGCCTTCACGTCACCGACGTTCAGGCTGTAGTAGCTGCTGTCGCCCTTGTACGGGCAGTACGTCTCGTGGTCGGTCCGCTCCAGCACGCTGAAGTCGACGTCCGCCCGCGGGATGTACTGCGCCGCCGGGTAGTTCGACTCCTGCAGCGTCAGCGCGTTGCGGCTGTCGGCCACGACGCGCCCGCCCGCCTTGACCACCACGCGCGCCTTGGTCGGCTCGACGGTGATCGGGTGGTCCGGGCCCGGGACCAGCACCTTCTTCTCCGGCATGTCAGCTCCTCGAAAAAGTCGTGTAGAAGGAGCAGCACCCGGGACCCGGTGGTTATTCCGGAGGATCAGGGCAGGTAGTACATCGGGTTCGGCAGCTTGGTCGGGTGCAGCGCGTAGCCGCCCTCGAGGTCGCTGAACTGGTCGCCGACGTTGAGCACGATCTTCGCGCCGGTCGCCTCGATGTGCGCCCGCGTGCCCGACTTGTACTGGACGGTGGTGCAGGTCAGCCCGCACGGCAGGTAGTCCGGCACGGTCACCTTCGGCTTGAAGAACGCGCCGGCCGGGGCCGGGTAGCCCTCGTTGGCCAGGTTCTTCAGCGACTGCGGGCCCTGCAGCTCGTTGCGGCCGGTCAGGAAGTACAGCTTGACGCCGTGCTGCACGGCCCAGTTGGCCAGCTCCAGCACCGGCTTGTTCGAGACGAACGTGCCGTTGTCGATGGCCTGCTGCTGCTTGACCGGGTCGAAGCCGAAGTCGTTGTCGGCCTCCCAGCCGTAGGTGACCTCGGCGGTGTCGTCGACGTCCAGCACGATCGCCGGGTTCTTGACGCGGCCCAGCTGCTGCTGCAGGTAGCGCTTCGCGTCCGTGACCACGCGGTTGGTGTCCTTCACGAAGCGGCTCGTGTCGGAGTAGTGGTGCTTGCCGGCGGCGTCGAGGTAGTCGCCGTAGTAGGCCTTGACGTCGAGCTTGACCTGGCCGATGTTGGCCGGCTCCTTCGAGCGGGCGGCGGTCGCGTCGTCCGAGCCGGCCAGCGCGGTGGCCCCCGAGGCGACGGTGGCGCCGATGGCCGCGGCGGCGGCGAGCTTGACGAGACCTGACCATTTTCCGGACACGGCGACCCTCCAGTGAAGACTTGACGACTCGGGGAACCTACGTCACGTTCACCCGGAGTTCCACCCCTCGAAAGTTTCCGTTCACCTTTCGGCGCGTCATCTTTCGGCGCGGCAGAGGAAAGCCACCGGAGACCGCCCGATCCGCGTGAGCACGACGGACGCCTCCGCGGCGCCACGGGGTTTCAGTCGCCGCCGCAAGGCATCCGGGTCGACGTCGAGGCCGCGGACCAGGATTTCCAGCCGGCCGACGTCGTGTCGCTTGAGGACGGATTTGAGCGCTTTCTCGGTGTAGGGCCCGTGCTCCAGGACGCGGAAGGCCCGCACGCCCGGCGGCGGGGTGTCACCGGTCAGGTACGCGATGCGTTCGTCCAGCTGCCACAGCCCGTGCCGCGCCGCGTAGTGGCGGACCAGCCCGGCCCGGACGACGGCACCGTCCGGGTCGACGATCCACTCCCCCGGCTCGCGCGTGGGCAGTTCGTCCGGTTCGGCATCGGTGACCGTCCACTGTGTCCCGTCCGAGCGCAGCACGGTCGCCCGTCGGGTGACGCCGGTGCCCAGGCCGCGCCAGAGGCAGGACTCGCGGACCTGGCCGTCGAGGGACACCAGCTCGACCTCTTCGGCCCACGGGGTGATCGCGAAGTCGAGGCCCGGCGCGCACTTCACGGACAGCGCGCGCCCCGGGTACGCCGCGACCAGCTCGTCCAGCGGCGGCGTGAAGTCCGCGGGTTTCCACGCCCGGCGGCCGGCGGAGTCACGGCGGGCCGGATCGGCGACGACGACCCCGGCGCGGCTGACCGGGCGCAGCGCGTCGGCGTGGGCGAGCCCGAACGAGACACCCGCGGCGATTCCGTTGTGCCGCGCCATTTCCAGCCGCACCGGGTCCACATCGGACCCGAGCGCCCGCCGCGCCACCCGGGCGATCTCGACCAGGTCCGCGCCCACGGAACACGTGACGTCGTGGACGTCGAGCCCCGCCAGGCGCGAAGCCCGGTGCCGGGCGACCGGCGACGCGCTCGCCTGCTGGAGCGCGTCCGAGGTGAACAGCCAGTCCACACCGGACAGTTTGCCGACGGCTTTCCGGCGCAGCAGCACGGTTTCGAGCACCGAAGCCGCATGCTCCTCACCCACCAGGCGACGAACAGCGGCGACGGCGGCGATGTGGTCGGTGAGCGGCAGCGCCGACACCTCGGCGAGCGCCGCCGTCCCGGCGCCGGAGCGCAGGTAGGCGACGTCGTCGACCGTGAACGCGAAGGACACTCAGGACGGCCGTTTGGTCCCGGTGATCATCACGTTGTAGAACAGCTCGCGCGGCAGGATCTTCGACAGCAGCTTCTTGTCCACAGCGGACAGCCGCAGCCACAGCTTGTAGGCGAACAGCCGCCAGCGGACGGTCAGCTTCTCCTGCGGCACCGCGGCCTCGAACGTCCGGATCGGCCAGCCCGCGAGCGCGGCCGCGAACTCCTCGGTGACCGCGTGGACATCCTGCGCGCCGGCCCCGCGGGCCCACGACTCCAGCTCCGACGGGTCGAAGGTGTGGATGTCAACGACGGCTTCCAGTGCGGCCGCGCGGGAGGACTCGTCGAGCTCCTCCTGCGGACGGCGCCAGCCGCTCAGCGCGGGCAGCTTCGTCACGCGGGTGGTCAGGAACCAGGTGAACTGGCCGAGCTTGCGGGCGTAGAAGTCGCCCACCTTGGTCGGCTCGCCGGCGAAGACGAACCGGCCGCCCGGCTTGAGCACGCGCAGCACCTCGCGGAACGCCGCCTGGACGTCCGGGATGTGGTGCAGCACGGCGTGCCCGACGACGAGGTCGAACGTGTTGTCCTCGTACGGGATGCGCTCGGCGTCGGCGACCCGGCCGTCGACGTCGAGGCCGAGCTTCTCGGCGTTGCGCAGCGCGACCTGGACCATGCCGGGCGAGAGGTCGGTGACCGAGCCCTTCTTGGCGACGCCGCCCTGCATGAGGTTCAGCAGGAAGAAGCCGGTGCCGCTGCCCAGCTCCATCGCGTGCTGGTAGGGCTGGCCGTCGTCGCCCGCGACGGCGTTGAACACGTCGGTGGCGTAGGAGATGCAGCGCTCGTCGTACGAGATCGACCACTTCTCGTCGTAGGTGCCGGCTTCCCAGTCGTGGTACAGCACGTTCGCCAGCTTGGGGTCGGCGTAGGCCGCCTGGACCTCTTCCGCGGTGGCGTGCGGGTTCGGGGCCGGGTCGTTCACGTCGGTCAAGGCGTCATTTCCCTTCGAAAGTGGCCTTGCCGGGCCCGTTTTCGATGAACGACTTCATGCCGTTCTTCTGGTCTTCGGTCGCCCAGAGCGCGGCGAACAGGTGCGATTCGAGCTTGAGGCCGTTCGCGAGGTCGGTGTCGAGACCGCCGTCGATGGCCGCCTTCGCCGCGCGCAGCGCGACGGCCGGTCCGTTCGCGAACTGCGCCGCCCACTTGTGCGCGGCCGCGTAGACGTCGTCGGGGGCGACGACCTCGTCGACGATCCCCAGCTCCAGGGCTTCCTGGGCCTTGACGAACCGTCCGGTGTAGACGATGTCCTTGGTCTTGCTGGGCCCGATCAGGCGCGCCAGGCGCTGGGTGCCGCCCGCGCCGGGGATGACGCCAAGCTGGATCTCGGGCTGGCCGACCTTGACGTTGTCGCCGGCGACCCGGCGGTCCGCGGTCAGCGCGAGCTCGAGGCCGCCGCCGAGGGCATAGCCGGTGATGGCCGCGACGACCGGCTTCGGGATGTTCGCGATGGCCGCGAGGGTGCCGGTGAGGTTCGCGCCGAACTTGGCGATCTCGGGGTAGGTGCGGCTGGCCATCTCCTTGATGTCCGCGCCGCCGGCGAAGGTCTTCTCGCCGCCGTAGAGGATCACCGCGCGGACGTCGTCGCGCTCGGTGGCCTCCTTCGCCAGCTCGGCGAGTTCGGCGGTGACCTGGGCGTTCAGGGCGTTGACCGGCGGCCGGTCGAGCCGGATCGTGCCGACCCCGTCCTTGACTTCAAGGGTTACGAACTCTCCCACGCCCATCCTCCTCGTTGACGATCTGCCAGCACGCTACCGGCGGGTAAGCGACAGCTTAGCGACGGCGGGCGAAGAAGCGATCCCCGGAACGCTCGAGCACGAGGTCCTGGTCGAACGTCTTCGAGAGGTTTTCGCTGGTGATGACGTCGTCGACGAGCCCGGACACCACCGCGCGGCCGTCGCGCAGGAGCAGCGCGTGGGTGAACCCCGGCGGGATCTCCTCGACGTGGTGGGTGACCAGCACGAGCGCCGGCGCGTCCGGGTCCAGCGCCAGCGCGGAGAGCCGCGCGACGAGGTCCTCACGGCCGCCGAGGTCCAGCCCGGCCGCCGGCTCGTCGAGCAGCAGCATCTCCGGGTCGGTCATCAGCGAACGGGCGATCAGCGCGCGTTTGCGCTCGCCCTCGGACAGCGTCCCGAAGGTGCGCTCGGCCAGGTTGCCGATGCCCATCGCGTCGAGCAGCTCGGTCGCGCGGGCGGTGTCGAGGGTGTCGTACTCCTCACGCCAGCGGCCGAGCACCGCGTAGCCGGCGCTGACCACGACGTCCTTGACCAGCTCGTCGCCCGGCACGCGCTGGGCGATGGCCGCCGAGGTGAAGCCGATGCGCGGGCGCAGGTCGAAGATGTTGACCCGGCCGATCCGCTCGCCGAGCAGGTCGACCTCGCCGGTGGTCGGGTGCAGCTCGGCCGCGGCGAGACGCAGCAGCGTGGTCTTGCCCGCGCCGTTCGGGCCGAGCACCACCCAGCGCTCGTCCAGTTCCACGGACCAGTCGAGGCCGGCGAGGAGGTCGTTGGTCCCCCGGCGGACGCCGACACCGGCCATCCGGACCACGAGATCGTCAAGTTCGCTGGGCTGGATCGGCTCGCTCACGAAGCCCATTCTGTCTGCCGACGCGCGCGCGTGCGCACCCGCCCGGGCGAGAAGGCGAACCGGCTGGTCGGAGGGCGTCCACGACGTGGAACAACGCACGCCGGAAGTGCCGTTGCCCACTCTCTTGTGGCAGGATCGCGGGCATGTCAGCCGACGTGCACGCCGCCCCGGTCACCCGGGGTTCGTTCTGGCGCCGTCGTGCGATCGACCTGCTCCTCGTCGCTTCGGCCGGGTGTACGCGGGCGCGGCTCCGCTGATCCCCCGCGTCCTCACGGGCGGGTGCGGTGCCGCGCTGGTTCGCGTCCCGATCACCTTCGCGCCCGAGGAGCACCCGCGTTGACCACTTCCCTCACCCGCCCCGCCGCCGAGATCCACCCGCAGCTGACCGACCCGCTGCTGCCCGAGCTGCTGCACCCGTCGCGGCTGCTGTGGACGCCGCGTGAGCTGGCGGACCTGACCGCCACCGTGACCACCGAGCTGACCGCGAACGTCCAGGACATCCTGCGGTTCGACGAGGATGGCCGCTGGTGGGCCCGGCTGGCCCTGACCGACGGCGTCGAGCTGTGGCTGCTGTCGTGGCTGCCCGGCCAGCAGACGAAGCCGCACGACCACGGTGGCGCGTCCGGCTCGTTCACCGTCCTGCAGGGCGAGCTGGGCGAGGAGTACCGCTACCCCGGCGGCCCGATCCGGCGCCGCACGCACGTCGCCGGCGACGGCATCGGCTTCGGCGCCGGCCGCGCGCACCAGGTCACCGGGATCGGGGACGCGCCCGCGGCGAGCGTCCACGCGTATTCGCCGCCGCTGGTGCCGACGCGGGAGTACGCGACACTCGCCGACGTCCCGGCCGAGATCCCGCCGCTGCCGGTTATCGTCGGACGATGAGCGCCATCGACTCGTTCCTGGAGAAGGCCCGGTCCGGACTGGACCGGGTCGCGCCGCCGCGGGCCCTCGAACTGCAGGAGGCGGGCGCGCTGCTCGTCGACATCCGTCCCCTCGCGAACCGGCAGGCCGAGGGCGAGATCCCGGGCTCGGTGGTCGTCGAGCGGATCCACCTGGAGTGGCGGCTCGCGCCGGACAGCGAGTGGAAGCTGCCGTCGGTGACCGCGGACACGACGGTTGTCGTGCTGTGCAACGAGGGTTACTCGTCGAGCCTGGCGGCGGCGGACCTGCAGCGGCTGGGGCTGCCGCGGGCGACGGACCTCGAAGGCGGCTTCCGCGCCTGGGCCGCCGCCGGCCTCCCAGTGGAGACCGGCGGCAGCCCCGCGGTGCCCTAGGCGAGGGCGGGCGCGACCTTCTCGGTGAACAGGTCGATGCCGGAACGGTCGTACGCGGCTTCCGGGAAGTTGAAGATCGCGTAGGACATGCCCAGCTCACCCAGCTCGGCGAGCTTTTCGGTGACCTGCTCGGGCGTGCCGGTGGTGGGGCTGTTCGCGAAGACGCCGTGCCACCGGTCCGCCGCGTCCGCCGGCGCGTACTTGTGGAGGTGGGACTTGAGCCAGGCCAGCTTGTCCTGGACGTCCTTCTCCGTCTCGCCGATGACCACGTTGTGGTTGACCGAGCGGACGATCGCGTCGAAGTCGGTACCGACGTCCTTGCAGTGCTGCGCGAGGATCTCCGACTTGCGGGTGAACGTCTCGGGGTCGCCGGCGAAGTTCGTGTACTTCGCGTACTTGGCGGCGATCTTGAGTGTCTTCTTCTCACCGCCGCCGGCGATCCACAGCGGGATACCGCCGTCCTGCGGCGGCAGCGGACGCAGGATCGCGCCGTCGGTCTGGTAGTGCTTGCCGTCCAGTGTGGACGTTCCGGTGGTCCAGAGGTCGCGCATGATCTGCACGCCCTCGTCGAGCTGGCCCAGGCGCTCACCGGCACTGGGGAAGCCGTAGCCGTAGGCCCGCCACTCGTGCTCGTACCAGCCGGCACCGATGCCCATCTCGACGCGGCCACCGGAGATCGTGTCGGCGGTGGCGGCGACCTTGGCGAGGTAGGCCGGGTTCCGGTACCCCATGCAGGTGCACATCTGCCCGAGCCGCACGGTGTCGGTCGCGGCGGCGAACGCCGAGATCAGCGACCAGGCCTCGTGCGTGGCCTCCTCGGTCGGCACGGGCACGGTGTGGAAGTGGTCGTAGACCCAGATCGATTCGAAGGGCCCGGCCTCCGCGTGTTTCGCGAGGCCGAGCATGGTCTTCCAGTGGTCCGCGGGATCGATGCCGGCCAGGTCGAGCCGCCACCCCTGCGGGACGAAAATTCCGAAGCGCATGCGTTCAACTTAACGCCGCTCGCACCCTGGTGCGCAGCGATTTCGAGGTGGAGTGACTCCAGGTCAGGCCAGCACCACGCGCGCCAGTTCGGCGGGGGTTGCCAGCAGCCCGTGCTTCGGGAGCACCCGGACCGTGTACCCGATCGATCCCGGCCTCGGCAGCTTCAGCCGGGCCGCGAACGCGCCGATGCCGTCTCCGCTCATCGGGACCGTCACCGCCTCGCGCAGCTCGTCGTCGTCTCCGACCTGGCCGACCACCGCCTGGATGTCCACTTCGGACGGGTCGAGGCCGGCCAGGTCGATGCGGGCCCGGATCGTCACCTCCGTGCCGACGACCAGGGGCTCGGTCGCCTCCACCAGCAGCTCCGAGTCGAAGATCCGCAGCCGCGGCCACGACACCTCCAGCTTGGTGCGGTAGTCCGCCAGCGACAGCGCGCCGCGGTAGCCGTCGCCGGTTGCCGCCGCGACCATGCGGGATGCCGGGAGGTAGCCGTTGTCGACGTACTCGCGGACCATCCGGGACGCCTGGACGCGCGGGCCGAGCGTCTCCAGCGTGTGCCACACCATCGACAGCCAGCCCGTGGGGACGCCGTCGGCGGACCGGTCGTAGAACAGCGGCGAGATCTGCTGGCCGAGCAGCTCGTACAGCGCCGCGGCCTCGAGGTCGTCGCGACGCAGGGGGTCGGTGACGCCGTCCGCGGTCGGGATCGCCCAGCCGTTGCTGCCGTCGTAGCACTCCTCCCACCAGCCGTCGCGGATCGACAGGTTCAAGCCGCCGTTCAGCGCGGACTTCATCCCCGACGTCCCGCACGCTTCGAGGGGCCGCACCGGGTTGTTCAGCCAGACGTCGCAGCCGCGGTAGAGGTAGCGCGCCATCGACATGTCGTAGTCCGGCAGGAAGACGATCCGGTGGCGCACGTCCGCGCCGTCGACGAACCGGACGATCTGCTGGATCAGCTGCTTGCCGTTCTCGTCGGCCGGGTGCGACTTCCCGGCGACGACGACCTGGATCGGCCGGTCGTCGTCGAGCAGCAGCGTGCGCAGCCGCTCGGGGTCGCGCAGCATCAGCGTCAGCCGCTTGTACGTCGGGACTCGGCGGGCGAACCCGACGGTCAGCACGTCCGGGTCGAACACGGAGTCCACCCAGCCCAGCTCCAGCGGGGACGCGCCGCGCTGCAGCCACGCCGCGCGCACCCGGCGCCGCACCTCGAACACGAGCTTCTCGCGCAGCTCGCGCCGCAGCCCCCACAGCTGGGCGTCCGAGACGCCGTCGCGCAGCGGGCCCTCACCGACGTCGAGACCCCATTCGCGGCCGAGCAGCGTGCTCAGCTCGCGCGCGACCCACGTCGGGCCGTGGACGCCGTTGGTCACCGACGAGATCGGCACCTCGTCGTGGTCGAACCCGGGCCACAACCGCGAGAACATCTTGCGCGTGACGCGCCCGTGCAGCTGCGAGACGCCGTTCGCGCGCTGCGCCAGCCGCAGGCCCATGTGCGCCATGTTGAACAGGCCGGGGTTGTCCTCGGCGCCGAGCGCGAGCACGCGTCTCGGGTCGATGTCCGGCACCAGCCTGCCGTCGTTGAAGTAGCGCTGCACCAGGTCCACCGGGAAGCGGTCGATCCCCGCGCTGACCGGGGTGTGGGTGGTGAACAGCGTCCCGGCGCGGACCGCGGGCATGGCCTCGTCGAACGCGAGGCCGTCGGCCTGCACGATCTCGCGGGCACGCTCGAGGCCGAGGAAGCCCGCGTGTCCCTCGTTCGTGTGAAACACCATCGGCTGCGGGTGGCCGGTCAGCTCGCAGTACTTCCGGACCGCGCGGAACCCGCCGATGCCGGCCAGGATCTCCTGCCGCAGCCGGTGGTCGGCGTCGCCGCCGTAGAGCCGGTCGGTGACGCCGCGCAGGTCGTCGTCGTTGGCCTCGGTGTCGGTGTCGAGCAGCAGCAGCGGCACCCGCCCGACGCGGGCCTGCCAGATCTGCGCGCACAGCTCGCGCCCGCCCGGCATCGCGACGCCGATCAGCACCGGGCGTCCCCCGGCGGTCAGCAGCTCGAGGGGGAACGCGTTCGGGTCGATCACCGGGTAGTGCTCGACCTGCCAGCCGTCGAGCGACAGCGACTGCCGGAAGTAGCCGTTGCGGTAGAGCAGCCCGACGCCGATCATCGGCACGCCCAGGTCGGACGCGGCCTTGAGGTGGTCGCCGGCCAGCACGCCGAGGCCGCCGGAGTAGTTCGGCAGCGCTTCGGTGACGCCGAACTCCATGGAGAAGTAGGCGACCGCCGGCGGCAGCTCGGCGTCTTCGCGCCGCTGGTACCAGCGCGGCTCGGACAGGTAGTTCTCCAGGTCCGCGGCCGCGTCCCGGGCGCGGGCGAGGAAGTCGTCGTCGACGGCGAGCTCGTCGAGGCGCGACGGCGGCAGCGCGGTGAGCATCCGCAGCGGGTCGCGCACGGCGTTGAACAGCTCGGCGTCCATCGACGCGAACAGGTCGCGCGTCGGCGGGTGCCACGTCCAGCGCAGGTTGGTGGCCAGCGCGCCGAGGCCGGACAGGGACTCCGGGAGGCTGGCGCGAACGGTGAACCGGCGGACTGCACGCATGGGAAGCGACGATATCGGGCCGAGGCTCCGCCTGCGCAGGGAGTAGTTCGGGGATAACGCGCACACGCCCCGTAAGCGCTGGGTATGGTCCTGCCCGTCGGGTACGCGCAGGTCGGGAGTGGAGCACGTGAAGATGACCCCAGGGGGAGGACGGCGCGCGCTGGTGGCGTTGCTGGCCGTCGCGGCGGTGGCCGTGAGCGGGTGCAACGACAAGGGCGGCGCGAGCGGGGACCCGAGCAAGGACACCGGCGCCGGGTCCGTCGCCGGGCTGCCGGTGACGCACTTCGAGAGCGGCCTCAAGCCCGACGCGCCCACGCCGACCATCGACGTCAAGAACGCCGACGGCGGTGAGGACGACAAGCTCGCCACCGCCGCGATCGACGACGTCCAGACGTACTGGAACGAGCGGCTGCCCGCCGACTTCGGGGAGCAGTTCCAGCCGGTGAAGTCGCTGCTGTCCTACGACTCGCAGACCGACACCGAGAAGACCGGCTGCGGCAGCGTCAAGAAGCTCGTGAACGCCTTCTACTGCTCGGTCGACGACTCGGTGGCGTGGGACCGCGGCGTGCTGCTGCCGATGCTGCGCCAGCGGTTCGGGCCGATGTCCGTGGTCGTCGTGCTCGCGCACGAGTTCGGCCACGCCGTCCAGTACCGGCTCGGCGACAAGGCCAACATGACCAAGAGCACCCCGACCGTCGTGAAGGAGCAGCAGGCCGACTGCTTCGCCGGCGGCTACTTCCGCTGGGTCGCCGAGAACAAGAGCAAGTACTACCAGGTGTCGACGTCCGAAGGCCTCAACCAGGTGATGGCGGCGATGTTCCTGATCCGCGACCAGGCGGGCACCAGCGGCGCCGACCGCGGCGCGCACGGCACGGCGTTCGACCGCACCTTCGCGTTCCAGACCGGGTTCGAGAAGGGCCCCAAGGAGTGCGCGGCGATGAACACCGAGAACGTCAAGGCCCGGCTCACCGAGCGCCCGTTCGACGCGGGCGACAAGGGCAAGGGCGACGCCAAGTTCACCGAACAGGCCGTCGAGCTGCTGAAGAAGAGCCTCGACGAGGCGTTCAAGGGCGCCGGGGTGGCCGCGCCGGAGATCGCCGACGGCGGCAGCTGCCAGACCACGCCGCCCGCGTCGTACTGCCCCGACAACAACACGGTCGCCATCGACCTCGCGAAGCTGGCGGAGCTGGCCCAGCCGATCGACCGCGACGCCGAGATGAAGGGCGAAGACCCGGGCGGCATGGGTGACTTCGCCGCGTTCTCCGAGGTCGCGTCGCGGTACGCGCTGGGCATCCAGAAGGGCGTCGGCGCGTCGATCGACAACGCCAACGCGGGGCTGCGGACGGCGTGCCTGGTGGGCGCGTGGGCCGCGTTCACGAACCGGCCCGGGGACCTCCGGCTCTCGGCGGGCGACCTCGACGAGGCCATCGCGGACCTGCTGCAGCCGGAAAGCCTGATCTCCGCGGACGTCAACGGGAAGCGCCCGGACAGCGGTTTCGACCGCGTCGAGTCGCTGCGCCGGGGATACCTCGAAGGCTCGTCGGTCTGCTCGAAGCAGTACGCCTGAGTTCAGGGAAAAGGCCCTCCACCGCGCGGTGGAGGGCCTTTTTCGTGCGGTCTAGAAGAGGGCGCTCGCCAGGTCGCGGCGGGCCTTCATGACGCGGTCGTCGGCCGGGTCGAACAGCTCGAACAGCGCCACCAGGTGCTCGCGGACCCGGTTGCGGTCGTCGCCCGCGGTGCGGCGGACCGTGTCGATCAGGCGCTTGAAGCCCGCCTCCACGTTGTTCTCCGCGATCTCCAGGTCGGCGGCGTCGAGCTGGGCCGACAGGTCGGCCGGGTCCGCGTCGGCCTTCGCGCGCGCTTCCGGGTCGGCGGCTTCGGCGCGGGCGGTGAACTTGACCTGGGCCAGGGCGTTCTTCGCCAGCTCGTTCGCCGGTTCGACGTCGAGGATGCGCTCGTACGCGGCCTGCGCGCCCTCGAAGTCGCCGCGCTCGAAGGCCTCCTCGGCCTCGGTGAAGCGCGGGTCCTCGGGCTCCTCGACCGGGCCTTCGCCGTTGGCCTCGGCCTCGCGGATCCCGGGGAGCTTGTCGCGCAGGGCGTCGAGCAGGGCGTTGATCCACTTGCGGATCTCGGGCTCGGGCAGCGCGCCGGAGAAGGCGTCGACCGGCTGGCCGCCGCCGATGGCGACGATCGTCGGGATGGACTGCGCGCCGAACAGCTGCGCGATGCGCGGGTTCGCGTCGACGTCGACCTTCGCCACGACCCAGGCGCCGCCGGACTCGGCGGCCATCCGCTCCAGCACCGGGGACAGCTGCTTGCACGGGCCGCACCACTCGGCCCACAGGTCGACGATCACCAGCTGGTGCAGGGATCGCTCGACGACCTCGGTCTGGAAGGTGGCCTCGGTGACATCGATCACGGCCTCGGACGAACCCGGGGCGGGCGGCGGCGGGGCGTCGCCACCGGCCGGGCCGGCGGACGGGGCCGGCTGCCTCTGCGCCGTTTCGGCGCGGGCCTTGAGCGCGGACAGGTCGACCGCGCCGGAAAGGGCGGCGGACAAGGCCGCTGACTTCGCTGCAGATCCGCGTGGTTGGCTCACGCCTCCATCCTGGCACGCGCGCCGGAGGAGTTTCACGGGGTGCCCGGCCGGTCCGCTTGGCAGGACGGCGCCGCTGGGGCAGGCTCGGCCGGGTGCACATCCGGCGTGACGTGAAGGTGGGCCTGTCCATCGCGGCCGCCGTCCTCTGGATCGGCGCCGTGACGCTGCTCATCGTGCACGAGCCGGACCCGGGTGCCGCGTCACCCGGCGAGCTGCGCGACCGCCTCGCGGCGGCCCTGTCCGGGCACGACGCCGACGCCTTCGCCGGCCTGCTCGACTACCCGGGCTCCGGCGGCGGCGACTTCGCGAAGGACTACGTCACGGTGCTGGCGGACCACGGCGTGCACGACGTGCGCGTGGAGCTGGGGCCGGACGCGGCAGCGCCGTCTCGCGCCACGGTCACGGGCGCGCTCGGCGACGGCAGGCCGTTCAGCTACCCGCTGACGGTGAGCACGGAAGACGGCCGCTGGACGGTCGCCTTCACCCCGCCGCTTCCGTGATCAGGATTCGCGCAGGTGCGCTTCGACGCGGTCCACCTTGGCCTCGAGCTGGTCTTCGAAGCCGGGGCGGATGTCGGCCTTCAGGACCAGGCCGACGCGGGCCGAGCCCTCCCCCACCGCCTCGACCGCGCGCTTGACGACGTCCATGACTTCGTCCCACTCGCCTTCGATGTTGGTGAACATCGCGTTGGTCGAGTTGGGCAGCCCCGACTCGCGGACGACCTTGACGGCGCGGGCGACGGCCTCGCTCACCCCGCCGTCGGGCTCCCCGCCGGACGGGCTCACGCTGAACGCGACGATCATGTCGGAAGTCCCTTCTTCGGTGTTCTTTCCGCCGGTCGGGCGACACCCGCCGGTACCCGCTGGTAACTTCGCGTGTCATGAACCGTCCGCTGCCGTTCGACCCGATCGCCCGCGCGGCGCAGCTGTGGGAGGCCCGGATCGGGCCCTCCGGCACCATGGCCGCGGTCACCGGGGTGATGCGGGTCCAGCAGATCATCCAGTCCGCGGTGGACGGCGCGCTCAAGCCGCACGGCCTGACCTTCGCCCGGTACGAAGCACTGGTGCTGCTCACCTTCGCCCGCAGCGCCAGCCTGCCGATGCGGGTGATGGGCGAACGGCTCCAGCTGCACCCCACCAGTGTCACCAACATAGTCGACCGGCTGGAGAAGGACGGGCTCGTGAAGCGCGTCCCGCACCCGACCGACCGCCGCACGACGCTCGTCGAGATCACCGACGAAGGCCGCAAGCGCCGCGAGTCCGCGACCGTCGCCGTCAACGACATCGGCTTCGGGCTGACCGGGCTCACCGACCGGCAGACCGAGCAGCTCACCGACCTGCTGACGAAGGTGCGCCGCGCGGCCGGCGACTTCACGGAATAGCCGCCGGACGAGAAAGGGCCCGCACCTGCCGGTGCGGGCCCTTCTCACGTACTGGGATCAGACGGCCACGGCCTCCGGGGCCTCGACCTGGAACAGGCCGACGCCGCCGTGGGACAGCCGCTGCGGGCCGTCGAGCTTGCCGTTGCGCAGCGCCCACTTCTCGAACAGCCACGTGAACAGCGGCGGGATGCTCGCGAGCAGAGCGAGGACCAGCGTCTTCGGGCGCCAGCCGAGGGGCTTCGCCACGGACAGGGAGACGACCACGTAGAGGACGAAGATCACGCCGTGCACCATGCCGATGACGGGCACGCCGCCCTCACCGGAGGAGTGGACGACGTACTTGAGGAACATCCCGACAAGCAGTGCCGCCCAGGAAAGGGCTTCGGCAACCGCGGCCACGCGGAAAACTAGAGCGGCCTTGTTGGACACTTCTTCCTCCTGTGGGGTCTCACCACGTTTTGGTACTGACACAACAAACGCCCGACGCACCGTCCAAGGCGGACTGCCTGTGGACGTCAACGGCGCTGTCGGACGTGCTGATACCCAGTGTGAGGCGTGACGGCCCTCACGGGAACACCGGGGCCCGTGACCCTCCTCACGACCGTGGTCCGATGTGGTCTGGACCACGGCCGTGAGGGTCGGTGACTACCCCGCGCAGGGCGAAGGCGGGGCCGACGACGGTGATGTCGCCCACGTCGCCTTCGCCGCGTCCGTGGTGAGACCGAAGTCGAGCGTCGTGCCACGCTTCAGCTGGTCCACGTTGACGTACACGCGGTCACTGGGATTCGAGCCGACCTTGAGGCCCGAGACGTACTGCAGCTTCGAGCCGTCCGCGCCCGGCGCCTTGATCGTGACGTCGCGCCCGTTCTCCAGGTGCAGCACCGACTTCTCGAACCGCGGCGCGTTCAGCACGAAGTTCCCAGTCCCTGGGACGGCGGGATACATCCCCAGCGCGCTGAAGACGTACCAGGCCGACATCGTGCCGAGGTCGTCGTTCCCGGTGACGCCGTTGGGAGCGTTGGTGAACAGCGTGTGCGCCGCCCGCACGACCGTCGACGTCTTCGCCGGCTGCCCGGTGAGCGCGTACATCCACGGCGAGTGCAGGTCCGGCTCGTTGTTCGGGTTGTAGCGGAACTGGTCGTAGTAGTCGTACGGGCCGACGACCCAGTTCTCGCGGACCGCCGTCGCCGGGTTCTTCACCAGTTCGTCGTAGGCGAAGAAGTCGTCGAGGCGCTTCCCGGTCGCCGCCGCGCCGCCCATCCGCTGCTCCAGGCCGGGGATGTCCTGCTGGACCAGCCACTGGTACTGCCACGCGGTGCCCTCGTGGAAGCCGTCCTGGCTCTGCGGGCTGTACGGCCCGGACGCGGGCGTGAACCAGTCCCCGCCGGCGACCTTCGGCCGGAAGAAGCCGGTGAAGCCGCGGTCGGTCTGCGTTTCGTCCCACAGCGTCCGGTAGGTCCGGCCCTTCGCGGCCAGCGCGGCCGCGTCGTCCTTCTTGCCGAGTGCGGCCGCCATGACCGACAGCGAACAGTCACCGAGCGCGTACTCCAGCGTCGCCGAAGCGCCGTGGTTCGGGTCGGTGTCCTGACCCTTCTTGGGGAAGTTCGGGTCGTACTGGACGAAGCCGTCCTGCTGGTAGCTCGCGTTGCCCGAGCGGCCCTGGAACGGCGACGACGCCGGCGGGATCTGCGTCGAGTTCTGCAGCAACGCCTGGTAGGCGCGCATCTCGTTGCCCGACAGCGCACCGAACCGCCAAAGGTCCACGAGGAACGGCGTGACCGGGTCACCCGTCATCGTGTTCGTCTCCTGGCTCGCGTACGCCCACCGCGGCAGCCAGCCGCCCTGGTCGTGGATGGCGAGGATGCTCTTCGCGACGTCCTTCGCGCGGTCCGGCCGCAGCAGCGCCAGGAGCTGGTTCTGCGTGCGGTAGGTGTCCCACAGCGAGAAGAAGTCGTAGTAGGTCCAGCCGACCGCGCGGTGGATCTTCTTGTCGAAGCCGTAGTAGCGGCCGTCGGCGTCGTTCGCGGTCAGCGGCTGCAGCAGCGCGTGGTAGAGCGAGGTGTAGAACACCGTGCGGTCGTCGGTCGAGCCGCCCTTGATGTCCACGGTGGACAGCTCACGGCGCCAGGTGCGCTGCGCGTCGGCCTTCGCCGCGTCAAACGACCGGATGTGCTCCGACGCCAGGTTCACCCGGGCACCCTGGGCGTCCACCTGGGAGATCGCGGTGGTCGCGGTGACCTGTCCCCCACCGCCGAAGGTCAGCCACGCGCCGCGTAGTCCGGCGCCGCCTTCGGATGAGCGGCTGCCCGGCGTGCCACCGGTCGGCGACCACGTGCCCGAGGACTTGAAGGGCTTGTCGAACTTCGTCGTGAAGTACGTCGTGTAGGCCTTGCCGCCGCAGAAGGCCTGCGACTCCACGGTTCCTTCGACGGTCCGGTCGTCGACGACGCGGATGCTGCTGCCCGTGACCGGTTCCTTGTCGTTGGCCTGCCCGACGTTGACGAAGACGTTGGCATCACCGGGTTTGGTGAAGGTGTACCGCTCGACACCGGCGCGCGTGGCCGCGGTCGTCTCGACGTCGACGCCGCCGTAGCCGGTCAGGTGGACCTTGTAGTAGCCGGGCTTGCCGACCTCGCCGTCGTGGGTGAACGGCGCCGCGTACTGCTTCTGGTCGAAGGTGGCGGGCTTGGTCGTGTCGAACGCCTTGCCGGGCCCGATCTCGCCGGTCGTCGGCAGGGTCGAGACGAGGCCACCCTGCTCCCAGCAGCCCGCGCCGGAGAGGAAGAAGTGGCCGAAGCCGCGGATGGCCGTGTCGGTGTAGCGGTAGCCGGCGTAGTGCGAGGTGATCGGGCTGACCTGCGTCATCCCGAACGGCGCCGACGCGCCGGGGAACGTGTTGCCCTCGTCCTGCGTGCCGATGAACGTGTTGACGGCGTCGAGGGCGTCCCCACCGGAAGCTTCTGCCACGACAGGACTCACCCCCGTCGCCACCACGGCGAGCGTCAGCGCGCCCGCCAGGACCTTGCTATTCACCGATCTTCCTCCTGCCAACGATGTCATCCCCGAGGACACCTTCGGCAACGCCCGACGAACCGGTCAAGAGGGCGGTGAATACCTGTCTCGTTCCGGACAGTGGTCAGCCGGCGAGCGCGAAGGCCGCCACCCGCACCGTCCCCGCGGCTCCGGTCCGCCGCGCTTCGACCACCAGCTCGGTCAGCGCGGCGCTCGCGGTGACGGTGACCTCGTGGCGGCCCACCTCGACGGTGGCCACCGCTTCCCCGTCCACCAGCACCTGGGCCTCGCCCGAGGTGTCCGCCACGACGTCCAGGACGACCAGGACTTCGCCGGGCCGGGTGAGCAGCCGGACCAGCGGCGTCCACTCGGCGGAATCCGTACCGGGCCACTCCTGCGGCCGCGCGGGCTGGAACGCCGTGACCGGCGCCGGGGCGCGGGCGGCGGCGAACGTCGTGGTGCGGCGCGTGCTTTCGAGCACGCGAAGACGCCGCTGGATCTCCCGCAGCACCGAAACCAGCGTGTCCGGCTGGTTGACGCGGCTCACGAAGCCGCCAGCAGGGGCGCGACGGTCAGCACGACCTCTTCCTGCCCGGCGTCGTCGCCGGGGGTCACCGCCAAGCCGAGCAGCCGGACGGTCACGTCGAGCTGGTCGCCGGCGAAGAACGGGTCGTCGACGACCACCCGCACGTCGTCGCCGACCGAGTACGAGCCGACGACGGGATCGAGGTCGGCGCGCACGGTCAGCTCGGGCAGCGCGACCGGCCGCCGCCGGGCGGCGAGCTCGCCGGCGACGTGCGCGGTCAGCATCGCCGCGTCCGCCGTGTCCACCGGAGCGGCGGCCGCTTCCAGCAACGGCCAGCCGGCATCGTGCGCGGCGGGATCGGCCCGCACGACCACCCCGCCGGCCCCGGTCCCCAGCACGCGCGTGGCCATGTTCGCCGCGTCGCTCGGCCAGACGAAGTCCACCAGGTTCGCGCCGTACTCCCAGACGTAGGCGTCCGCCCCGGCCGCGGACCCCAGCCGGGGGTAGCCGAGGTTCAGCAGGCGTTCGGGGACCCCACCGGCGTCGTAGCGGACGTCGAAGGCGAAGTCGAGCCCGTCGTCGGTGTTGGCCAGGTCGCGCAGGACCTCACCAGCCACCTTGAGATCGGCGGGCGCGTAGCTCAGGGCGCGGGTCACGCCGGAGGTCGCGGGGCCGGTAACCCGCACGGCCAGGTCACCGTCCACGTGGGACTGCACGAGACCGACCAGCTGCCGGGCGACGCCGAGCTGGTCACCGACGAGGGGAACGGTCGCCGTGAGGTCCGCGGGGTTGAGCACGAGCCGGTGGTCGAAGTAGGACAGGAAGTCGGCGGCCCCGAGCTCCAGCACCCCGCCGGCGGCGCTGTAGCGGCTGGTCCAGACGATGCCGCCCCAGAGGAGGTCGCCGTCCCGGTCGACGTAGACGGCGCAACGCCCGGGCTCGGCGAGCACGCGGGGTTCGCGGATGCGGATTTCGGGGTCGTCGACGCGGAGCCGGCCGCGGAACGAGCCGGCGTCGTTGAGCTTCTTGTCGAAGGAGACCCCGGAAAGGGGGAGCTCGTCGAGGATGGTGCCGGTCCGGAGATCGGCGATGAGGTAGGTGTAGGTCGCGCCCATCCGGTTCGCCTAGTCGAAGATCGTCGAGTTCGGGAAGGACAACCCGTCCAGGGAGAGCCAGCTGGGGTACGTGACCGGCGACGCGGTGGACGAGTACAGGAGCACCTTGCCCGCGGTCGACACCTCCACTCGAAAAGCGGCACCGCCTCCCATGGCGATGAGCACCGCCTGCGCCGCGGGCGCGCTGACCGGAGTTCCAGGCCCGGTCGTGGGCAGCGCGGCGATCTGGATCGACGTGGCCGTGATGTTGCCATCCGGCCGTTTCAGCATGCCCCGCAGGTGCACCCAGCCGTCCTCACCGACCAGGCAGCCCGGTGGGTGGTAGTCCACCCCGCCTGCGGTGTAGGCCGGCCAGCCGCCGATGTTCTGCACCAGCGGCTGCCACTGGTTGCGGGGCTGCTTGAACCGTTGCCAGCCGCCCGCGCGGAAGACCTGCAGCTCACCGGAATCGAGCCGGTAGGCGAACTGGCCGGGGCTCGCCTCTCCTGCCGTCGGGAGTTCAGTGGCCGCCCGGACCGGCAGGATGCCGCCCGCGGCGGCGGTGAACCTGCGCAGATCGGTGACCGCCGGCTGCTGCCCCGGTTTGACCGAGATCTGGGCCAGGGGCAGGTGAGTCGTCGAAGGCTTGGGCGGGACCGGGCTGGCCAGCGGCTCGCCCACGTAGAGCTTCACCGCGAAGATTTCGTCGGCGACCTCGGCCACCACCAAGTCGATCCTCGCCAGCGACGCGTGCGCGGCCGGGAGCGGCATCGTCTGCACGGCATCAAGGGTGACCACGTACGGTCCGGCAGCCGGGTCGGCGGGATCCGTGACCACGGCCTGGAACGGCTGCACGGTCACCAGGTTCGGGCTCACCGTGACCTTCCCGGGATCCGCGCCCGCCGGGCGCACTCCAGCCCGCACGCGCACCGCGTCCAGCGCGTCCCCCTTGCTTTCGCCCTGCAGGAACGCGGCGTTGGCGAGCCGGGCCTCGCTCGCCTGGACGCCGTCCACCCACACCGGTTTCCGTTCCGCCATGGTTCTCCGTCCCCCTCTAGATCCAAGCGTCTTGCCAGCTCGCGGTGAGCGTGGCGGACGCGGTTTCGTCGAACGCACCGAAGGTGACCGTGCTGGCCCCCGGTTTCAGCCCGAACCAGCGGGACCCCGGCACCAGCGCGGCCCGCCGGGACGCCTGGTTGTAGATCACCGTCCGGGCCACCGTGTCGACGGTCAGCAGGTCGCCCTCGAGCAGGGAAAGCGAGAATTCGAGCCGGTCGCCCGTCGCGGTGTTCCGGATGACCGGGCGCACGCAGGGGCCGGTGATCGTCCACAGTGGCCACGCCGTGGCCGTGCCCTGGTTGGCCAGTACGAGCCGGCCGTCCGAGGGATCGCCGAACCGGACCGGGAACCGCACGGGGAAGGCGATGCCGGGCCCCGGCCGCGGGAGCCCGCACGTCAGCCGGTGCTGGTCGCCGTAGCGGAGCGGGTCCGGGGCGGTGACCTGTACCGACCAGTCGAAGCTCACCGGCGTCGTGTCCACGATCTTGATCGCCGACGACAGCCGCACCCGGGCGCTCCGGCGTACCGTGCGCTCGGCTACCACGAGCGGTGTCAACCGGGTGCCGTCCGCGAGCAGGGCGGCCATGCGGTCCTTGGCCCGCTCTCGGGCCGAGCCGTCCGGCGCGATCGCCGTCCCCTCCAAGGTGATCACGCGGGCCGACCGGAACGACGGCGCGTCGAAACCGCCGTCGCGCTGCGGGCGGTCGGACAGCTCCAGCCGCACCCCCGGGCCGCCGGACCAGCCGTCCTCTTTGGTCACCCACCACTCGACGCCGTCGGGGTCGATCGTGTTGCCCGCCCAGCCGTCCACTTCGTACACCGGCAGGACCAGGGTCACCGCTTCGCCGCCCATGCCACCTCCCTGGCCGCGATGCGCCCGATCTCGTACTCCGACTGCCCGGCCCGCGGGTGCACGTTCACCGTGACCGCACCCGCCGCCGCGGCGGGCACCGCGCGGGCCAGCGGGCCGGTCACCGTGGCCGCGAGGGTCGTGCGCAGGGTGGCGAGCGCGGGCGCGATGGTCGCCGACTTCGGCAGCGGCACCAGCTTCGTCATCGCCTCGGCCACCCGGTCGCGAGTGGAGTCGATGCCGGTGGTGAGCCCGGCGCCGATGTCGGTGCCGATCTGCGCCATCACCCGCGACGGCGAGCTGATCCCGAGCGCCTTCCGGATCGGGCCGGGGATCTTGTCGATCACGGAGTTCTGCAGCGTCGAAACGATGCTGCCCGCCATGTCGCGGATGCCGTTGAGGAAACCCTCGATCACCGACTTGCCCGCGTCGTAGAGCGTCCGGCCCAGGTTGCCGAGCGCCTTGACGATCCGGCCCGGCAGCTCCTTCACGAACCCGACGATGCCGGACAGCGCGCCGCTCACCGCCGTCTTCGCCTGGTCGAACGCGCCCTTGACGATCCCGGCCACCTTGCCGACGCCCTTGACCGTGCCGACCACGGTGTTCACCGCGCCGGTGACGACCGTCTTCACGGCGTTCCACACGGTTTCGGCCACCTTGCGGGCCGCGCCGAAGTAGGTGCTCACGTAGTCGCGGACCAGTTTGGCCGCGACTTGGACCACTTTGGACACCGCAGGCCAGACCGCGTTGATGATCTCGCGGACCTTGCCCATCGCGGCGGTCACGACCGACCGCACCGCGGCGAAGGCCGCGTTGACGATGTTCCGGAACGTCGTACTTCGCTGGTAGGCGAGGATGAGCGCCCCGACGAGCAGGGTGATGATCGTGACGACGAACCCGATCGGGTTGGCCCGGAACGCGTCGCCCAGCCCCTTCACGGCGATCTTGAAGATGCCGGTGATGGCCGCCGCGGCCTTCTGGATGTTCGAGAACGTGAACGTCGACTTGGCGAAGTCGAGCACGGCCTTCGCGCCCTGCACAGCCCCCTGGCGCACGGCGTTGAAGCCCTGGATCAGGTTCGTCTTCATGGCGGTCGCGAGGTCCCGCACCATGCCGGGCACGCCGGCGACCATCTGCTTCAGGTCGCGGCCGAACTTCGCCGCCTCCGTCGCGCTGTCGCGCAGGCCGGTCCGGACGTCCCGGATGGACGCCGGCAGCTGCTTGACCGCGGCGCTCGTCTCCTTGAGCTGCTTGGCGCTGTCCCGGATCGCGACCGACGTGGTCTTGACCGCGTCCGTGTAGCCGACGACGTCGGTGACGGCCTGGGTGACCGCCGGGTGCGTCGCCTTGAAGCTCGTCGTCATCTCGGCGAGCTCTTTGTCGACACGCTCGGCGAACTTCGTGGATATCTTGTTCGCGGCGCCGGCGACGGCGTCGGTGATCGACTTCTGGATGCCGGCCACCAAGGCGTTCGTCTGCGCCTGCGCGCCCGTGACGGCGGAAGCGGGTTCGGGCATCAGTCACCTCCTCGTGCGGGCGCGCCGAAGAACGCGGCGATCTCGGCCGGGGTGGCCGCGGGGTCCGGCTCCGGTTCGACGCCGGGCCGCGGCACCGGCCGCGGGCGCGGCGGCGGATCGGCCTGCTCGCCGGAGTTGGCCGTGACGAACAGCCAGTTGCCGACCGCCAGTTCGTCGACGGCGCCGGCGAGCAGGTGCTCGGTCAGGCCCCACTCGGCCGCGTCCCCGTGCAGCGCGCGCACCAGCGCGGACTCCCGGGGTAGGTGGCGGATGAGCACCCGTAGCCGCCGCGGCGAAAGCCGGCCGCGGTAGTAGTCGAGCAGGTCGACCCGGTAGAACCGGAGCAGGTCGGCTTCGACGGCCTCGCCGTGCTCGCTCAGGAGCGCGTCGAGGCCGAGGATTCCCCCAGCGCCATACCGGTGTCGCGACCGTAGGCCTCCAGCAGCGCCTGGACGTCCTGGACGCTGAGCGAGTGGTCGTCCAGCCGCTTGAACTGCTCGTCGCCGAGCAGGACCTGCAGCAGACCGTCCAAATCGGACGGATCGAGCGCCGCCAGCCTGCTCACCGCGTCCCTCGGCAGCTCGGTCGGCAGGCTGAAGGTGTCGCCGTCGAGCTCGAACTCCCAGCGCTCCCCCAGCGCTTCCAGGCGCTGCGCCCGGGCGGCGTTGACGTCGTACTTCGCCATGTGGTGCGTTCCCCCGTCACTCGGACGTCCCGGCGGCCGCGGCGGCCGCCTCGCTGATGGACCACTGCGCCAGCGGCTCCGACGCGCTGTTGATCGGCGTCATCGCCGTGAACGTCACGCCCAGCTTGATCGCCGACGTCCGCGTGATCGCGGTTTCGTCGGTTTCGGTGACCACGCCGCGCGGGATGTAGAAGCGGTTCTTGACGGCACCGTCGGAGAATTCGATGCCGAGCGCGCGCTCTTCCACCTTCGGCGCGGCGGCGATGTTGTACACACCGCCCGACGGCGGGGGCGAGCTGAAGAAGAACTGCAGCGTGTCGCTGTTGATCTGCAGCAGCGAGAACTTCACCGAGAAGTCGCGATCGCTGAAGACGTACCGGATCGCGGCGACCGACTGCCACGTGTCCACCGGGTCGAGCTTGTCCTTCTTGACGAACTTGACCCCGTCCGCGGTCGTGTAGCCGAGGTCGGTCCACGGCGACGCCCACTCACCGGTGAAGTTCATCGGGGTGTGCGCCGGGGCCACGTAGACGGCTCCGGTTCCGGCCACCCGGATTTCGCTGGCGTTCAGTCCTGGCATGAGCAGCCCTCCCACTGCGCCGCCGGCCGGTCAGGCCGGTCTGGATACGACTTGCGCGACGAACCGGTACCGCATGACGTACCGGTTCGCGTCGGAATGCCTCCGGTCGAGCACGAAGCACGGCCCCTGGAGCTCGGTCGTGTCGGGGAACACCGTGCCGCCGGAAACGCCCAGGAGCGGCAGCACACCCCGCACGGCCAGCGCGACCGCGTGCGCGGCGGTCTTGTCCGGACCGTAGGAGTCCAGCCGCACTTCCGCGTTGTCGAGCCGGTCGTCGTCGAGGTAGACGCCGCCGAGCCGGGTGAGCACGACAGCGCGCTGGGTACCGTCGAAGTCCGGTGGGACCGAGGAGCCCACCGGGATGCCGGACAGCTCGGGCCGGGCGCGGAGGAACTCCGCGACGGCCTGCTCGACGTCCGGGAACACCAACGGTTCCGGCGAAACCGGCACGCGCGACCCCACCTCCCCACTCCCCTTGGGCCGGACCAACGTAACGCAGAGATCATCGCGAGTAAGGGGCCGAACGGGGGATGACACTGGCCGGATCCGGCCATTCCGCCGGCATGGGAACGGCCCCCTCCCGTGTGGGAGGGGGCCGTCGTCTTCGTGGGTTATGCGCCGATACCGATGGCGAACACGTGGAGCGCGCCGCCGCTGACGTTGGACGGCAGCGTCACGCTCGCCACCGTCTTGCCCGCGTCCAAGGTGATCGGGTTGGTGCCGAACACCATCGTGCGGATCTGCTGCGGGTCGCTGCCCGCGGCGTTGCGGTACGGCGTGGACAGCACGATCCGGTTGCCGAACGCCGGCTGCGCGCCGCCGCCACCTAGGGTCCAGTCGGAGAACCCGATGGTCGCGGTGGACGTGCTGCCGTCGGTGTAGGTGATCGTCAGTGTGCCGGACGCGTTGCCGTTGGACGCCGAACCGAGGAACGCCAGCCGTCCGGAACCCGTGACGTTCACCTTCTGGCCGTTGGAGACGACGTTGTCCGGGTCGCCGGCCGGGAACGACGGCCAGGTGAACTTGATGCCGTCACTGGTCACCGTGCCGCCCGGAGTGGCGCCGGCCGCGGCCAGCGCGTTCGCCGAGTAGCTCCAGCCGCCGCCGTCGAAGTTCGCCGCCGACGAGTCGGAGTCCGGCGAGATGCCCGCGTTGTCCACCGTGGCCAGCCAGCTGTTCGGCTGGGCCACGAGCACGGTCAGCACCGCCTGCGACGAGGCCACACCAGGAGCCGAGAACGTCACCGGGATGCGACGCGCACCGTCGGCCAGCCCCGCCGGGACCGAGACCGTCAGATCGGCGTGCGCCTTGCCGCCCGCCGGGACAGCGATGCTGCCCGACGCCGGGGTCAGCGTGATCCCGTCGACGCTCGCCGCGCTGTAGGTCCAGGTCCGGGCGGTGCCGGAGAGGTCCTGGACGCCCACCGAAGCCTGGGACGTCGACCCCGCGGGCGTCACCGCGCGGGCCGGGTCCACAAAGGACAGGCTCGGCTTCTCCTGCTCGCGGAACGACGGCGGTGCGTCGGCCGCCGCGCTGCCCCACGCGGTCGCGGTGGCGGAGCGGGTGTAGTCGAGCGTGCCGCCGCTGGAGATCAGCGCCTCCGGCAGCCACGCCTTCGAAGCCGCGCCGCCGTTGACCTTCAGGCTGCCCACGTAGTCGCCGGTGCCCGGCGCGTTGATGGTGATCTTCTTGCCCGCGCCGGTGGTGAGCACGGCGTGCTCGAAGCGCGGCGTGACGAGCAGCGTCTCGGCGCGGCCCGGGATCTCCGGATAGACGCCGAGTGCCGACCAGACGTACCAGGCCGACATCTGGCCGAGGTCGTCGTTGCCGATCAGGCCTTCGGGACGCGGGTTGTACAGCTCGTCCATCGAGCGGTGCACGATCGACTGGGTCTTGGCCGGCGCGCCCGCGTAGGAGTACACGTACGGCGCGTTGGAGTTCGGCTCGTTGCCCATGAAGGCGTACGGCTCCTGCGTGCCCGCGTTCAGCTGGGTGAAGAAGGTGTCCAGCCGCGACTGGGTCGCCGTGTTCCCGCCGAACGCCGTCACGACGCCGCCGAGGTCGTAGGGCACCATCCACTCGTACTGCGCGCCGTTGCCCTCGACCCAGCCCTGCGAGCTGGCGGGGTCGTAGGTGCCGGCGAACGAGCCGTCCGCGTTGCGCGGCTGCAGGTGGCCGGTGCCCGGGTTGTAGAGGTTCTGCCAGTTCTGCGCGCGCTTCATGAACGTCGTGTACGTCGCGCTGTCGCCGAGGCGCTTCGCGAACTCGGCGATGGAGAAGTCGGCGCTGGTGTACTCGAGCGTGTCCGCGCCTGCGCCCGGCACGTAGCCGAGCTTCTGGTAGTCGTCGAGGCCCGGCCGCTCGGTGTAGCCCTGCGTCGGCTGGGTGGCGCCCTTGATCATGAGCAGCAACGCCTTCTGGGCGTCGAAGTCACGCGCGCCGAACGCGTACGCGCTGGACACGATGATGTGGTACGGGTCGCCGTTCATGACGCCGGTGTAGTCGTTGGCCACCGTCCAGCGGTCCCACGACCCGCCCTGCTCGGCGTAGGCCATCATCGATCGGACGATGTCCGAGGTCTCCTTCGGGTCGATCGTCGCCAGGAGGGGGACCTCCGAGCGGTAGATGTCCCAGCCGGAGAAGTTGGTGTACATCGCGTGGCCCTTGTCGGCCTTGTGGATCCGCCCGTCGAAGCCGGGGTACTGACCGTCCACATCGGAGAAGACGTTCGGCTGGATCAGCGAGTGGTACAGCGAGGTGTAGAACGTCGTCATGTCGGCGTCCGAACCGCCGGTGACGGCGATCTTGCCGAGCTGGTCGTTCCACGCCTTGCGCGCGCTCGCGGCCACCGTGTCGAAGGACTTCTTCGTGTTCTCGGCCTTGAGGTTGGCCTTCGCGCCGTCCACGGACACAAAGGACAGTCCGACCTGGACGTTCACCTGCGCGCCGTTGAGGTTCGCGAAGGTGACGTACCCGCCGCTGCCCGGGCCGGACACGGTGGTGTCCTGCGTCTTGGCCTTGGCCGGGCGCGCGATGGAGGCGTTGACGCCGTTGGGCTGCGCGACCTTCGCTTTCGCACCACCGGTTTCGGCGGACTTGCCCGGCGTCACGGCGCCGTTCTTCCACGTGCCGATCGACTCGAACGGCGTGTCGAACTTGGCCGAGAAGTAGACACGGTAGCTGTTCTTCGCGCCGCAGAACCGGCCGCTCGTGGCCCAGCCGCTGATGGTGTCCTTGCCGATGGTGATCGACGCGTCGTCGGTGCCGTTGACCGAGCCGGACGTGTTCACCAGCAGCGTCGAGGACGCGCCGGCCGGGTAGGACACCCGCGCGGAGCCGGTGCGCTGGGTCGCGGCCAGCTCGACCTTCGCTCCACTGTCGAGGGTGACGTCGTAGGCGCCCGCGGTCGCGTGTTCGTTGGCGTGCGAGAACTTCGACGTGTAGTGCGACGGGTCGGTGGCCGGCGAAGTCGTCACTTCACCGACATAAGGGATGAACGGGATGTCCTGATAGGTCGAACAGCCCGCGCCCGAAAGGTGCGTGAGGCTGAACCCGGTCAGGGCGTCGTCGTCGTAGAAGTACCCGCCGGGCTGGGACTTCACCGTGTCGGGGCTCCACTGGACCATGCCGAACGGCGCGACCGCGCCCGGGAACGTGTTGCCGGCACCGCCCCCGGTGCCGTGGTCGGCGCCGCCGGGGCGGGTGCCGACGAAGGGGTTGACCCACTTCGCGAAATCGGTGCTCTGAGCTGCCGCGGCGGGGACAGCGGGAGCCACCGCTGCCGTTACCGCCAATGCCAAAAAGGTCAAACCGGCTCTTAAGCGCAATCGCGCCATGGCCATCGCCTCTCACGTCGTCAGCGCGACCGGAATGACAACCTTGTCGCGCAGTCGGTCGAACCGGGCCACCTTGGGCAGCGGCTCACCAGACAGTCAAGGGTCCCGTCAAGACCTGTCCACTTCGGGACAGCATGATCAGCCGTCTGACCTACGACGTCGGTAGCCGAATCGGCACAATCCGCGCGCAGACCGTTGACAAGCCACGGGCGGGTGGCGTTCAATCCCGGTCACTATGACAACGTTGTCTCCTCCCGGCCGGGACCGCGACGGCGCACCGCGCACCGCGAGCAGGCGGGCCACCATGAGCGATGTGGCCCGGCTGGCCGGCGTGAGCATCAAGACCGTCTCGCGCGTGGTCAACGACGAACCGGCGGTGCACCCGGACACCGCCGAGCGGGTCATGGCGGCCATCGAGCAGCTGGGGTTCCGGCGCAACCTGGGCGCGCGCAACCTGCGCCGCGGGTCGACGACCGGCACCATCGGGCTGATCGTCGAGGACGTCGGCAACCCCTTCTACTCCGAGCTGAACCGCGCGGTCGAGCGCATCGCGACGTCGTTCGGGCGCCAGGTGCTCACCGGCTCGTCCGAGGAGAACTCCGACCGCGAGCGCGAGCTCGTCCTGGAGTTCTGCGCGCGGCGGGTGGACGGCATCCTCGTCGTCCCGGCCGGTCTGCAGCACGGCTATCTCGTGCCGGAGATGCGCGCGGGCACGCCGGTGGTGTTCATCGACCGCCCGGCCGGCGACATCGTGGCCGACACAGTGCTGGTCGACAACCTCGGCGGCACCATCGAAGCCGTCACCCACCTGGCGAAGCACGGGCACCGGCGGATCGCGTTCCTCGGCGACAGCCCGGACATCTTCACCGCGGCCGAGCGCCTGCGCGGGTTCCGCGAAGGCTGCGTCCGCAACGGGATCTCCTACGACGAGTCCCTGGTCTCCATGCGGACGCCGACCCAGGACTACATCGGCGACGCCGTGAAGCGCCTGCTGCACGGCCCGGACGCGGCCACCGCGGTGATCGCCGGCAACAACCGGGTCGCCGTGCACGTGCTGCGCGCGCTGGCCCACGCCGAGCAGCGCCCGGCGATGGTCGGCTTCGACGACTTCGAGCTGGCGGACCTGCTCGACCCGCCGGTCACCGTCGTCGCGCACGACGTGAGCGCGCTCGGCCACGCCGCGGCCGAGCTGCTCTTCGCCCGTGTCCAAGGAGATCAGTCCCCGCCCAGAAAGGTCGTCCTGCCTGTGCATCTCGTCGCCCGCGGCTCCGGTGAGGTCGCCCCGTGACCCTCGAACCCATCCGGCTCCCCGCCAACCAGCCGCCGCAGTTCTACCGCGGCGGCGACGCCATCGCGGCACTGCGCGGAGCGTCGCCGGAAAAGAAGTTCGGCCCGGAGGACTGGGTCGCCTCGGTGAGCACCATGTTCGGCCAGGACACCAACGGCCTGACCCGGCTCCCCGGCGGCGACTGGCTGCGCGACGCCGTCGTCGCGAACCCGGCCGGCTGGCTCGGCGCGAAGCACGTCGAGGCGCTCGGGACGTCGACCGGGCTGCTGGTCAAGCTGCTCGACGCGGGCCAGCGGCTGCCCGTCCACTTCCACCCCGACGATGCCTTCGCGAAGCAGCACTTCGACTCGCACTTCGGCAAGACCGAGGCGTGGATCGTGGTCGGCACCTACGGCGACGACCCGCGCGTCTACCCCGGCTTCAAGGAGACGCTGTCCAAGGCGACGGTGTCCGAGTGGACGCGCGAGCAGGACGTGCCGTCGATGCTGGGCGCGCTGAACAGCGTCCCGGTGACCGCCGGCGACACCGTCTACATCCCGGCCGGGCTGCCGCACGCGATCGGCGAGGGCGTGTTCGTCGTCGAGCTGCAGCAGCCGACGGACTTCTCGCTCACCATCGAGTGGCGTGACTTTCTCGCGTCGCCGGAGAAGGGCCATCTCGGGATCGGGTTCGACACCGCCATCGAAGCGCTCGACACTTCCGGCTGGGACGCCGGGCGGCTGGACACGATCATCAAGCGCACCGCGGGCGACAGCGCGTCCACCGTCGACCTGCTGGCCGGCGGATCGGAGCGGTTCTTTCGAGCCGAGCAACTGCGTACGGACAAGACGACAACGTTGTCATTGGACCCGTCGTTCGCGGTGCTCGTCGTCCTCGACGGGGAAGGCACCCTGCGCACCGAGCACGGCGGTGAGCACGCGCTGGCTAAGGGCGACACCTACGTCGTGCCGTTCGACGCCGGCCAGACCGAGCTGTCGGGCACGTCGACGGTGATCCGCTGCCGGCCACCGGCACCGGAGGAGAGGCACGGATGAGCGAAATCCTCCTGGAAGCGGTCGACCTGACGAAGCACTACGGGTCGGTCGAAGCCTTGCGCGGAGCTGCTTTCCAGGCCCGCGCGGGCGAAGTGACGGCGTTGATCGGCGACAACGGCGCCGGCAAGTCCACTTTGGTCAAGTGCCTCTCGGGCGCGGAACAGCCGACGTCGGGAACGATCCTCCTCGACGGCGAGGAAGCGCACTTCGACTCGCCGACCACGGCGCGGCGGCTGGGCATCGAGACCGTCTACCAGGACCTGGCCGTCGCGCCCGAGCTGGATCCGGCGGCGAACCTGTTCCTGGGCCGCGAAATCCACCGCAAGGGCATCCTCGGCAAGCTCGGCATGATCGACAAGGCCGAGATGCGGCGCCAGGCCGTCGAGGAGTTCCAGCGCCTCGGCGTGACGCTGCAGAGCACCGACGTCCCGATCGGCTCGCTGTCCGGCGGGCAGCGGCAGAGCGTCGCGGTCGCGCGGTCCGTCGTGTGGGCGTCCAAGGTCGTGTTCATGGACGAGCCGACCGCCGCGCTCGGGGTCGTGCAGCGCGAGCGCGTGCTCGACGTCATCAAGAAGGTGCGCGACAAGGGCATCGCCGTCGTGCTGATCAGCCACAACATGCCCGAGGTGCTGTCGGTCGCCGACCGCGTCGAGGTGCTGCGGCTCGGCAAGCGCGTCGCCCGGTTCACCGGGCCGGACACGAAGCTCGAGGACCTCGTCGCCGCGATGACCGGGGCACTCGTGCAGGAGGAGGCCGCGTGAGCGCACCCACCCAGGACATCCAGGAAACACCCGAAGCGGGTTTCGGCAAGCGGCCGCTGGGCAAACGCCTGGTGGAGGCCAACACGTTCTGGATCGGGCTGGTCCTGCTGGCCTTGGTCGTGCTCTTCAGCGTGATCGCGCCGGACACGTTCCCGACGCTGTTCACCTTCCAGACGCTGTTCATCGAGTCCTCGGTCCTGCTCATCCTTTCCGTCGGCATGACGTTCGTGATCATCACCTCGGGCATCGACCTCTCGGTCGGCTCGGTGCTGATCCTCTCGGGGATGGTCGGCGGCAAGACGATGGAAGCGCTGTCCGGTGGCGACGCGTCCGACGCGGGCTGGGGCGTCATCGTCGTCGGCCTCGTCGTCGCCGTGGTCACCGGCACGATCTGGGGCCTGATCAACGGCGCGCTGGTCGCGCTGGCCAAGCTCCCGCCGCTGATCGTCACGCTCGGCACCATGGGGGCCTCCCTCGCCACCGCCTACCTGCTCAACGGCGGTTCGGACCTGCGCACGGTGCCGGCCGAGCTCACGAAGACGCTGGGCTACGGCACCTCCTTCGGCGTGGTGCCGAACCTGGTGATCGTGGCGATCGTGATCACCGTCATCGGGGCCTGGCTGCTGCGGACCACGAAGTTCGGCCGCTACACCTTCGCGGTGGGCTCCAACGCCGAGGGCGCGCGGCGAGTGGGCATCGGTGTCACCGCCCACCTGCTGAAGGTGTACACGCTGACGGGTCTCCTGGCCGGGATCGCCGGGTTCCTCTCGCTGGCCTACTACAACTCGACCACCATCTCCGGGCACACCACCGACAACCTCAACGCCATCGCCGCGGTCGTGATGGGCGGGACCAGCCTGTTCGGCGGCGTCGGCACGATCCTGGGCACGGTGATCGGGGTGTTCATCCCCGCGGTGCTGCGCAAGGGCTTCAACATCATCCACGTCCAGGACTTCTGGCAGATGTTCATCGTCAGCTGGGTCCTGATCGCCGCGGTCTGGTTCGACCAGCGGCGCCGCAGCCGCCGCAACTCCCGCTGAGTTCCCCCTGCGAACCTTATTCAGCCGTCGGGCGGCGCGAAGGTCACCGCAGGTGGGCGCGCTGCAGTCCGTAGCGCCGCCCTAACCAGAATAAGATTCGAGTACAAAGAGGTGCTTATGAAGCTCACCAAGACTTTCGTGGCCGTCGGCGCGCTGGCCTCGGCCGCCGCGCTGCTCACCGCGTGCGGGTCCGGCACGGTCGGGCAGACCGGGTCGGGTGACGCCGCCCAGCCGGTCGGCGGCAAGAAGCTGGCGCTGATCCCGGGCGTGCAGGCCGAGCCGTTCTACATCTCGCTGCAGTGCGGCGCGGAGGCCGAGGCGAAGAAGCTCGGCTACGAGCTGACCACGCAGGCGCCGCAGAAGTTCGACGCGCCGCTGCAGACCCAGCTGGTCAACGCCCTCGGCTCGAACCCGCCGGCGGCGCTGCTCATCGCCCCGACCGACGACACGGCGATGCTCGCGCCGATCCAGCAGGTCAAGGCGCGCGGCACGAAGATCGTCGAGGTCGACACCTCGCTGAAGGACACGAGCGTGGCCGCGTCGTCGGTCTCCTCCGACAACGCCGCGGGCGGCAAGCTCGCGGCGCAGACGATGGCCAAGCTCGCGAACGGCAAGAGCGGCTCGGTCCTGGTGCTCGACACGATCGCCGGCACGTCCACCACGGCGGCCCGCGTGAAGGGCTTCGAGGACGAGCTGAAGAACACCCCGAGCCTGAAGTCGATCGGCGTGCAGTTCACCCAGAACGAGCCCGAGCAGGCCGCGGCCAAGGTGACGGCGGCGCTGTCCTCGACCCCGGACCTGATCGGCGTCTTCGCGACCAACCTCAACACCGGTGAGGGCGCGGCGACCGGCCTGCGCAACGCGGGCAAGGTCGGCGCGGTCAACCTGATCGGCTTCGACGCCAGCCCGTCCGAGGTCGAAGGCCTCAAGAACGGCCAGTACCAGGCGTTGATCGCCCAGGACCCGGCCTCGATCGGCACCCAGGGCGTCCAGCAGGCCGTGGCGGCCATCGAGGGCAGGCCGGTGACGCGGAACCTGACCGCCGAGCTGCACTCGATCACCAAGGCGGACATGGACGCCAACTCGCAGTACTTCTACAAGCAGTCCTGCTGACCCCCTGATCGGCGGCGGGGCCGTGCCGCGACCCGGCACGGCTCCGCCGCTTTCACGTTCTGTCCGTCAGCTTCCCCGGTGATGCTTGTCAATCCGCTCACCAGGCGATTTCACCAACGCCGATCGCTCACTGCCGGTCACCGCGGCCCAGGCACCGCTCACCGCACAGCCGGTTCCCTTCCCCGAGTGTTCCACGTCACACTCATCTGCACATGCATCAGCACATGCATGATCGCGGGGAGGGTGCGATGAACTACGAGCGGCCGGCGGAACACCGGACGATCCTCGCCGTGGACGTCGAGGGCTACGGCGACCAGCGCAGGACGACGCCCCACCGCCTGGCGTTGCGCAAGGGGCTGTACCGCGCGCTGTTCCGGGCCTTCGAGGACGCCGGCCTCCCGTGGCTGAACTGCCGGAGAGAGGACTGCGGGGACGGCGTCTTCGTCCTCGCCCCGGCGGAGATCCCCAAGGGGCCCTTCGTCGAATACCTGCCCAACGCGCTCGCCGTGGCGCTGCACCGGCACAACCTGACCCACCACGCCGAGGCCCGGATCCGGCTGCGGATGGCCCTGCACGCGGGCGAGGTCGCCTACGACGACTTCGGCGTCACGGCGCCGGCGATCAACCAGACGTTCCGGTTGCTGGAGGCCCCACCGCTGAAGGAGGCGCTCAAGTCCTCGCGCGGGGTGCTGGCACTGATCACGTCGGGCTGGTTCTTCGACGAGGTCGTCCGGCACAGCGAGGCGCTCGACCCGGCGACGTTCCGGCCGGTGCCGGTGGCGGTCAAGGAGACCCGGACGACCGGCTGGATCTCGCTGCCGGACCGGCCGTACCCGGCGAACGCCCTCCTGCGCGGCCGCGGCACGGCGCTCGACGACTACCGGACCTGGCGCCGTCACCGCCGCCACGCCCAGGTGCTGGCCGACCGTGACGGGCCCGCGTAGCCGTAGGATCTGGTCCCCTGGACACCGCCGCCGAGGGGAGGCCCGATGACCGTGCACCTGCGTCCGGCCTCCCGTGCCGACCCGCTGCCGGTGCTCGCCGCCGCCCGCCGGATCACCGACGACCTGCGCGACGGCCTGTCCGGCACCCGCGCCCGCCGCGCCGCCCACAGCCTGCGGCGGCTCTTCGGCTTCCCCGGGCTCGGCCTCACCGACCTGTCCGGCTCGCTGCTCTGGTCGGGGCGGCCGGGGCCGGACGCGGTCGTCGCGACGGTGCTCGACGGCGTCCTCCACACCGAGGAACCCGGCTCAGCACCCGACGTCCTCGTGCTGCCGCTGCACGTCCGCGACGAACTGGCCGGGGCGCTGCTGGTCGTCGGCGACGTCCGGGACGCCGTCGCCGGCCAGGCCGCCGACCTCGTCGTCCAAGCCCTCGAGCGCGGCCGGCTCGAGGCGTCGGCGGAACAGGCGGCACAGGCCGAACTGCGGGCGCTGCGGGCCGAGATGTCCCCGCACTTCGTCTACAACGCGCTGACCGTCATCGCGTCGCTGGTGCGCTCGGACCCCGACCGCGCCCGCGACCTGATGCTGGACTTCGCCGACTACACGCGCTACAGCCTCGCGCGCCACGGCGAGTACACGGTGGTCGCCGAGGAGTTCCGCGCGATCGAGACGTACCTGGCGCTGCAGCGGGCGGTGCTCGGCGAGCGGCTGCGCGTCCAGGTGCGGGTCGCGCCGGAGATCCTCGCCGTCGCGGTGCCCTACCTCGTGCTGGAGCCGCTGGTGGAGAACGCGATCCGGCACGGCATCGAGCCCCGGTCGGGCACCGGGCTGGTCCAGGTGCACGGCCAGGCGGAAGGGAACGACTGCGTGATCTTCGTCGAGGACGACGGGGTCGGCATGGACCCGAAGCGCGCGGCGGACATCCTGGCGGGGCGCACAGGCGAGGACGACCCCGCCGGTCTCGGACTGGCCAATGTGGACAGACGACTGCGCGACGTCTACGGCGCCTGGTACGGGCTGACCGTCGAAACCGAGGTCGGCGCGGGCACCCGGGTGGTCGTGCGGGTGCCGCGGTTCCAGCCGGGGGTGCTGCCGTGACCGGGCTCCGCGTGCTCGCTGTCGACGATCTGCCGCCGGCCCTGGACGAGTTGTGCCGCATGCTGCGCGAAGCACCCGAAGTCGGCGAAGTCGTGGGCGCGGCCGACGCGCTGAAGGCGTTGAGGCTGCTTCAGGCCGACAGGTTCGACGCGGTGTTCCTCGACATCTCGATGCCGGGCCTCGACGGGCTCGAGCTGGCCGGGCTGCTGGCGAAGCTGAGCGAGCCGCCGGTGATCGTGTTCGTCACGGCCCACGACGGCCACGCGGTGACGGCGTACGGCATCGGCGCCGTCGACTACCTGCTCAAGCCGGTCCGCGCGGAACGGCTTTCCGCTGCTTTGGCCAAGGTGACGCGCATGGCGACGCCGTCATCGCGCTCGACCCCGGACGCGATGGCGGCGCTCCCGGTCGAGTCCGGCGGCCGCACGAGGTACGTCCGCCGCGACGACGTGCTGTTCGTGGAGGCCCACGGCGACTACGTCCGGCTGCACTCGCGCTCCGGCGTCCACCTGGTGCGGATGCCGATCTCCCGGCTGGAGGAGTACTGGGAGGGAACGGGGTTCAGCCGCGTGCACCGCGGGTTCCTGCTGTCCGTCGGGGCGGTGCTGGAGCTGCGGAGTGACTCGGCGGGCGGCCTGCTGGCGCACACCGAGGCGGGCGACGTCCCGGTCAGCCGTCGCCACGCGCGCGACCTGCGGGACAGGTTGCTCGAGGCTGCCCAGCGCGGCCAACTCGGGCCGGGCCAGCGATGAACGCCCGCGCCGAAGCCACCCACCGCCAGGCAGGCCAGCGATGAGCAAGATCCGCCGGGTCGCCGTCACCAGCCCGCAGACCCGGCTCGCCCACGCCCGCCGCCGCTCGCGGCACCGCTGGCGGCAGACCCGCCTCCCCGTCGGCGACACCCAGCGCGCCACCGCCCTCTACCGCGCCCAGCGCCGCCGCGGCGTGCCCGCGCTCGTCCTCATGTTCGCCCTCCTCCTCGGCCTGCCCGGCCTCTTCGCGATCTTCCCGGGCCTGGACACCCTGCGGCTGCTGGGAATCCCGGTCTCCTGGCTGATGATCGCGGTCCTCCCCTACCCGGCGATGGCGCTGCTGGCCCGCTGGCAGCTGCGCCGCGCCGAGCGCCTCGAGGACGACGGCTAGTGGGTGTCGCACTCGCCGTCGCGCCGGTCGTGCTCGTGACGCTGCTCATCGGCGTCCGCGGGGTCGCCGCCATGCGCACCACGTCGGACTTCCTCGTCGCCTCCCGGCGGATCTCACCGCTGGTGAACTCGGCCGCCGTCTCGGGCGAATACCTGTCCGCGGCCTCGTTCCTGGGCGTCGCGGGGCTCGTGGTCAAGGACGGCATCGGGGCGCTCTGGTACCCGGTCGGCTTCACCGCCGGCTACATCGCGATGCTCGTGCTGGTCGCCGCGCCGATGCGGCGCTCGGGCGCGCTGACCGTCCCCGACTTCGCCGAAGCCCGGCTCAACTCCCCGGCGCTGCGCCGCCTGGCCGCCGTCGTCGTCCTGGTGATCGGCACCATCTACGTCGTCCCGCAGTTCCGCACCGCCGGGCTGGTGCTCACCGCGGTCGGCGGCACGCCGTACTGGGTCGGCGTCGTGCTGGCCGGCGCCGCGGTCAGCATCACCCTCGCCCTCGGCGGGATGCGCGCGGCGACGTACGTCCAGGCGTTCCAGTTCGTGCTGAAGCTGCTGCTGTTCCTGATCCCGGCGATCTGGCTGGTGCTGCAGGCCGGCGCCGTCAACCGGACCGACGCGCTCAACCCGGTCGAGTTCACCCACTTCGCCCGCGAGACGCCGGTGAAGTTCGAGGTCGACGTCACCATGGAGATCCGCGAGCCGACCGCCGTGCGGCGCAACGGTGTCGCGGAAACCCTGTCCCCCGGCGAATTCACCGCGCACAGCCAGGACGAGGTCGTGTTCGGCGAAGGCGCGGCGGTCCCCGCCGTGCGCGGCGGCGCCCCGCTCGGCGGGCACGACTGGCAGCGCCCGCTGCTCGACCTCGGCGACCAGGGCTACCCGCTGCTCGGGACGTGGGCGGTGCTCATCGCGACGATGCTCGGCACGATGGGCCTGCCGCACGTGCTCATGCGCTTCCACACCAGCCCGGACGGCCGCGCCGCGCGCCGCACCGCCGCGATCACCGTGGCCCTGCTGGGGATCTTCTACCTCTTCCCCGGCGTCTACGGCGTCCTCGGCCGCGTCCTCGTGCCGGGGCTCTACCTCTCCGGCGCCACGGACACCGTCGTCGTCGCGCTGCCGTACCAAGTGGACAGTGGCTGGGCCGGCGGCCTCTTCACGGCGTTGCTGACCGCGGGCGCGTTCGCCGCGTTCCTGGCGACGTCGCTCGGGCTGCTGCTGGTGATGTCCGGCGCGATCGCGCACGACCTCGTCCCCGGCGGCCTGCGCCGGCTGCGGATCGCCGTGTTCGGCGTCGCCGGCGTGATGGTGCTGCTGGCGCTGCGGTCGGCCGAGCTCGACGCCGGGGTGCTCGTCACGTGGGGCTTCACCGTGGCCGCGTCGACGTTCTGCCCGCTGCTCGTGCTCGGCATCTGGTGGCCGCGGCTGACCGCGGCGGGCGGGATCGCCGGGGTGCTGACCGGGCTCGTCGCGTCGTCCGGCTCGATCCTGTACGCCCTCGCCGGGCCACCGCTGCGCGGCTGGGTGGCGATCTTGGTGCAGCAACCGGCACCCTGGTCGGTACCGCTGGCGTTCGGCGTAATGGCGTTGGTCTCCCTGAGGGGCAGGCCACCCACCTGGTCGACGGCCGCGATGCTGCGCCTGCACCTGGACGAACCCCGTTCGGCCGGACCGCGCGACCGTTCGTCAACCGTTCGTCGTCTCGCCCGGCTGTTGAACCGCTGAATCTTCACACGAGACTCACAGCTCCCTACGGTGTCGCAGGTCACTTTCCGCAACGTCGCAGGGAGCAGCGATGAGCACGACCGACACTGGCGGCGGGCCCCCGGACACGTCAGAAACCATCTGGGAACGCGCGCACGAAAGCACCGAGTTCCGTGAGCTGCGCAGCCGCCTGCGCCGGTTCGTCTTTCCGATGACGGCTGTCTTCCTCATCTGGTACCTGCTCTACGTGCTCCTCGCGGACTACGCGCACGGCTTCATGAGCACGAAGGTGTTCGGCAACGTCAACATCGGCTTGATCTTCGGCCTGCTGCAGTTCGTCTCGACGTTCGTGATCACCGGCCTCTACGTCCGGTACGCCAACCGGAAGCTGGACCCGGTCGCCGAGAAGATCCGTGAGGACATCGAAGGCGAATCCGCGAAGGAGCAGGCATGACGACGAACATCGCCGCGGGCGTGGAAGGCAGCAACCCGCTTCTCAACATCCTCATCTTCGCCGCCTTCGTCCTCATCACGCTGGTGATCGTGTTCCGCGCCAGCCGCAACACGAAGACCGCGTCGGACTACTACGCCGCCGGCCGCGCCTTCACCGGTCCCCAGAACGGCATCGCGATCTCGGGTGACTACCTTTCGGCGGCGTCGTTCCTCGGCATCGCCGGCGCGATCGCCATCAACGGCTACGACGGCTTCCTCTACTCCATCGGCTTCCTGGTCGCGTGGCTCGTCGCGCTGCTGCTGGTCGCGGAACTGCTGCGCAACACCGGCAAGTTCACGATGGGCGACGTGCTGGCGTTCCGGATGAAGCAGCGCCCGGTACGGGCCGCGGCCGCGACGTCGACGCTGATCGTGTCCTTCTTCTACCTGCTGGCCCAGATGGCCGGCGCCGGCGGTCTCGTCGCGCTGCTGCTCGGCGTCGAAGGCGGTGGCGCGCAGGCCATCGTGATCGCCGTGGTCGGCATCATCATGATCGCCTACGTCCTCATCGGCGGTATGAAGGGCACCACCTGGGTGCAGATCATCAAGGCCGCGCTGCTGATCGTCGGCGCGCTCGTGATCACGCTGTGGGTGCTGGGCAAGTACAACTTCAACTTCTCCAGCCTGCTGCAGGCCGCCGTCGACAAGGCGGGCAAGGCCGGGGAGACGCTGCTCGGCCCGGGCAAGCAGTACGGCGCCACCGGAACGTCCAAGCTGGACTTCTTCTCCCTCGGCATCGCGCTGGTGCTGGGCACGGCCGGTCTGCCGCACGTCCTGATGCGCTTCTACACGGTGCCGACCGCCCGCGACGCGCGCCGCTCGGTGGTCTGGGCGATCGTGCTGATCGGTGTGTTCTACCTGTTCACGCTGGTGCTCGGCTACGGCGCCGGTGCGCTGGTCGGGCCGGACACGATCAAGAAGGCACCGGGCGGGGTCAACTCCGCGGCGCCGCTGCTCGCGCTCGAACTGGGCGGGCCGGTGCTGCTGGGCCTGATCTCCGCGGTCGCGTTCGCCACGATCCTCGCGGTGGTCGCCGGCCTGACGATCACAGCGTCCGCGTCCTTCGCGCACGACGTCTACGCGAACGTCATCAAGCGGGGCAAGACGTCGCCGAACTCGGAGGTCAAGGTCGCCCGGATCACCGCGGTGGTGATCGGCGCGCTCGCGATCGGCGGTGGCATCCTGGCCAACGGGCAGAACGTCGCGTTCCTCGTGGCGCTCGCCTTCGCGGTGGCGGCGTCGGCGAACCTGCCGACGATCCTGTATTCGCTGTTCTGGAAGCGGTTCAACACCCAGGGCGCGCTGTGGTCGATCTACGGCGGCCTGGCCATCACGATCGTGCTGATCGTGTTCTCGCCGGCGGTGTCCGGCAAGAGCACGTCGATGATCAAGACCGCGGACTTCGCCTGGTTCCCGCTGAGCAACCCGGGCCTGGTCTCGATCCCGGCCGCGTTCATCCTGGGCTGGCTGGGCACGATCCTGTCCAAGGAGCACGACGAGAAGAAGTACGCCGAGATGGAGGTCCGCTCCCTGACCGGCGCGGGCGCCGAGAAGGCCGTCGCGCACTAACCCCCCGAAGACACCGAAGGCCGTCGTGAGTAATCCTCGCGGCGGCCTTCGGCCATTCCCCGGTCAGTAAGGCAGCTTCCCCTCGGCGACGCTCGCGAGAGTCGCTTCGAGGTGCTTGCGGGCGTACTGCCAGAGCCCGCCGCCGAGCGAAATCCGCGCCACGCCCAGTTCGGCGAGACCGTCCAGGCCAGGGCTGCCCGGCCACGCGGGCGCGTTGACAGCGCCGCCGACCCCCTGCACGAACACCGCGAGCACCTCGGGTGAGCGCAGGTGGATCGGGTAGACGCAGTCGGCGCCCGCCTCGAAGTAGGCCTTCGCCCGGGCGATGCCGTCGGCCAGGTGGTCCTTCGGATCGACGCCGCGGAACGAGTCGACGCGAGCGTTGATCACCAGGCCGTCACCCGCCGCCTCACGCAGGGCGGCGATCCGCTCCGCCTGCTCGGCGACCGGCCGCACGTCGCCGGTGGCGTGGTCGGTGTCCTCGAAGTTGCAGCCGACGGCGCCGGCGTCGAGCAGCCGCCCCGCCAGCTCGGCGCCGGACAGGCCGTAGCCCGACTCGGCGTCGACGGTCACCGGGATCCGCACGGCGGCCACGATGCGTTTGGCCGCCGCGAACATCTCGTCGACCGGGGTTTTCTCGCCGTCGGGGAAGCCGAGCACGGACGCCACGGCGACCGAGCTGGTCGCCACGACCGGGAACCCGGCGGCCTCGACGAGCCTCGCGGTGTCGGCGTCCCACGCGTTCGGCAGCACCAGCGGCTTGCCGGGGACGTGCAGCGCCTTGAGCCCGGCGGCGCTCACGCGTCGCGCTTCGGGAGCGGGCTGTGGGAGGTGACCGCCATGCGGTTCCAGCTGTTGATCGCGATGATCTCCCACGCGATCGCCCGGTACTGGTCTTCGGTGAGCACCTTCGTCGCCTGCTCGTAGACGTCGTCGGGCACGCTCTGGGTCGCCGAGAGCTTGGTCATCGCCTCGGTGAGGACGAGGGCGGCCTCTTCCTCTTCGGTGAACAGGTCGGTCTCGCGCCAGCCGGCGAGCACGAACAGCCGGCGGGCCGACTCGCCCAGCTCGAGGGCGTCGCGGCTGTGCATGTCGAGGCAGTACGCGCAGCCGTTGAGCTGGGAGGCCCGCATCTTCACCAGTTCGAGGAGCTTCGGGTCGACGCCCGCGTTCGCGGCGGCCTTCTCGACCTCGGCCTGCAGGTTCGCCATCGCCTGGTAGATCTCGGGCGCGCGCCCGAGTCCGATTCGCTTCGTCATGCCGTCCACGCTAGTCCGAACTGGTCCACGGGTATGGTCCAGTCACATGACGGATTCGTGGTCCAGTTCCGGGCTCGACGTCCACCTCGGCTGGGACCCTTCGACCGGCCGCGGCGGCCTCGCGGACGCGATCCGCGCGGCCATCCGCGAGGGCCGCTGGCAGGCGGACGCGGCGGTGCCGTCGACCCGTTCCTTGGCCCACGACCTGGGTATCGCCCGCGGCACGGTCACGCGGGTGTACGCCGACCTGGCGGCCGAGGGGTACCTGCGCACGGCTCAGGGCGCGCCGACCCGCGTGGCGACGGCGGGCTCGCTGCCCCAGTCCGCACCGCGGCCGGCGCCTCGAGAGCCGGCGCCGCGCTGGGACCTGCGGCCGGGACGCCCGGACCTGACGGCGTTCCCCCGCCAGGCGTGGATCACCGCGACCCGCCGCGCCCTGCTGCGGACCCCGGCGTCGGCGTTCGGCTACGAGTCGGAGCTGGGCGCGCCCGAGCTGCGGGACACCCTGGCCGGCTACCTCGCCCGCGCCCGCGGGGTGGTCGCGGACCCGGAGCGGATCGTGGTGTGCCACGGGTATTCGCACGCCATCGCCGTCGTGTCCCGGGCCCTTTCCTCGCTCGGCGTCGGCGAAATGGCGTTCGAGAACCCGTCGTTGGACATGTACCGCTCGATCGCGGCGGCGCAGGGCCAGCGGGTCGTCGGCGTCCCGGTGGACGAGCACGGCCTCGACGTGTCCGCTTTGGACAGTCCGGCGGTGGTCGTGACGGCGGCGCACCAGTACCCCACCGGCGTCACGCTGGCCCCGCACCGCCGCGCCGAGCTGGCCCGCTCGGGGGCGTTCGTGCTGGAGGACGACTACGACGGCGAGTTCCGCTTCGACCGCCAGCAGGTCGGGGCGCTGCAGGCGCTGGCACCGGAGCGGGTGATCTACGCGGGGACGGCGAGCAAGACCCTGGCCCCGGCCCTGCGGCTGGCGTGGCTGGTGCTGCCGCGGACGCTGGTGGAGCCGGTCCGCGCGGCGATGGCCGGCAGCGGCTCCCGGCCGGCGACGCTGAACCAGCTGGCGCTGGCCGAGCTGATCGACTCGGGCGCGTACGACCAGCACATCCGCCGCAGCCGCGCGGAGTACCGCTCCCGCCGCGCGCGTCTCATGGCTGCCCTCCCGGATTCGGTCCGCCCCCAAGGCATCGCGGCGGGCCTCCACTTGCTCCTGATGCTCCCGCCCGACGGCCCGTCCGAGGCGACGGCCATGGCGGCCTGCGGCCGCCGCGCACTCGGCCTAGAGGGCCTGACGGACTATTGGATGACCCCCAACGGCCCCGGCGGCCTGATAGTCGGCTACGCGGCAACGCCAAAACACGCCTTCGCCGGCGCAACCCAGACCCTGATAGAGGCCCTCTGGGAAATCACGTCCTAACCCCCAGACCCACCCAATCACGTGTGATGCCCCTCCAATCACACGTGATGCCTCCCCAGACACACGTGATGCCCCCTCAATCACGTGTGATGCCCCGAGCGGGCCACCCCCGAACCGGGAGTGGCCCGCCTTCACCGTCAGAACCAGCAGTCAGGCCGGACGCGGAGCAGTTCCGTCCGCAGCGCGGGCGTCCCGTCGACCGGCGCCGGGTCGTCCGCGGTCGGCACGATCCCGCCCGCGGCCACTCGGTCCAGGGTCTTCAGCCCCTGGGCCCCGACCGTGCCGAACACCGTGTAGTTCGGCCGCAGCGCGGAATCGCCGTACACGACGAAGAACTGCGAGCCGTTCGTGTCCGGCCCCGCGTTGGCCATCGCCAGCAACCCGCGCGCGTACACCTTGCGCGCGCCGGTCGGGTCGGTCGGCGACGGCGGCAGGTCCACCGGCAGCTCGTCCTTGTACTTGTAGCCCGGCCCGCCCTCGCCGGTCGCGCTCGGGTCGCCGCACTGCAGGACCTTCAACGTCGGGTAGGACGTCAGCCGGTGGCACACCGTGTGGTCGTAGAACCGGTGGTTCGCCAGGTGCAGGAAGCTCTGCACGGTGCACGGCGCCTTCGCGCGGTCGAGCCGAAGCGGCAGCGCGCCCTGGCTGGTCGGGACGGCGACGTCGACCTTGCCGTGGCTCGGCGTGTGCCGCGGGTCGGGCGGCAGCGGCACCGGCCGCGACGCCGGTTCGTCCGGGGTTTCGGTGTACTGGCAAGGCCCGTGCGTCGTCTTCGGCGGCGGCGCGTCGGCCGCGGTGGCGACGCCGTTGCCGGCCACGAACAACGCGCCGACCGCCAGCGCGGTGACGAGTGTCTTCTTCATCCTGCACGCCCTCCCAGTGATCGCCCGGTTCCGGAGCGCCCCGCAGTCTAGGGCCCGGCACCGACAACAAGAACCGGCGAAAGTCGCTCGCGTCACGCGGTCGGGTGAACCTCGACGCCGGAACCCCCGAAACTGTCGGACCCCCGGCGCACGATGGTCAGCACGCGGCAAACCCGCCGCACCCGAGGGGAGAGCGTCATGACATTCCGGCGAAGACCCGTTGCCGTGGCACGGTTTCTGCTCACGCGGCTCGCGTCGGCGGTCCGGGCCGCGCTACTCCCGCAGGTCCGCGATCAGCTCATCCGCGGCGGCGAACGGATCGATCTCCCGTGCGACGACGCGCTCGGCCACCCCGGCCAGCCGTCCCCCGCCCCGCAGGTCCGCGAGCTCGGCCCGCAACCGCCGCACGGCGATGGCCTCGACCTCGTCGCGGGCTCGCGCCACCCGGCGCCGGGCCAGCTCGTCGTGCTCCACCAGCCAGGCGTGGTGCGCGGCCAGCGCCGCCACGACTTCGTCGACGCCTTCGCCCTTCGCCGCCACCGTCCGCACGATCGGCTGGCGCCAGCTCGCGCCCCGGATCTCCCGGCGCGCCAGCGAGATCATCTGCTTGAGGTCGTGCACCGTCGCGTCCGCGCCCTCGCGGTCGGCCTTGTTCACGACGAAGACGTCGGCGATCTCGAGCACCCCGGCCTTCGCGGCCTGGATGCCGTCACCCATGCCCGGCGCGAGCAGCACCACCGTGGTGTCGGCCAGCTTCACGACGTCCACTTCGGACTGTCCGACGCCGACCGTCTCGATCAGCACCACGTCGAAGCCGGCGGCGTCGAGCACGCGCACCGCCTGCGGGGTCGCCCACGACAGCCCGCCGAGGTGTCCGCGCGTGGCCATCGAACGGATGAACACGCCGGGATCGGTGGCGTGCTCGGTCATCCGGATCCGGTCGCCGAGCAGCGCCCCGCCCGAAAACGGCGAAGACGGGTCGATCGCCAGCACCCCGACCCGCTTGCCCGCCGCGCGCAACGCGGTGAGCAGGGCCGACGTCGAAGTCGACTTGCCGACACCCGGCGGTCCGGTGAGCCCGACCACCCGGGCCCGCCCGGTGTGCGGGGTCAGCGCCCGGGCGATCTCGGCGACGCGGGGATGGGCGTCCTCGACGAGCGACAGCAGCCGCGCGACGGCACGGGGCTGCCCGTCCCGCGCGCGGCCGACCAGGTCGTCGAGGTCGAGTGCACCGGCCACTTACGCCGACGGCACCCGCAGCAGGAGGGCGTCGCCCTGGCCGCCGCCACCGCACAGCGCGGCCGCGCCGAGCCCGCCACCGCGGCGGCGCAGCTCGTGGATCAGGTGCACGGCGAGCCGGGCCCCGGAAGCGCCGATCGGGTGGCCGAGCGCGATGGCCCCGCCGTTGACGTTGACCTTCTCCGGATCGAGGCCGAGCTTCTCGGTCGAGACGAGCCCGACCGCGGCGAAGGCCTCGTTGATCTCGACGAGGTCGAGCGCGTCGGCGCCGAGGTTCGCCTTCGCCAGCGCGGCGAGGATCGCGTTCGACGGCTGCTCGTGCAGGCTGGCGTCCGGCCCCGCGACGACGCCGTGCGCACCGATCTCGGCGATCGCCGTGAGGCCGAGCTCCTCGGCCTTCGCCTTGCTGGCCACGACGACCGCGGCGGCACCGTCGGAGATCTGCGAGGCCGAGCCCGCGGTGATGGTGCCGTCGGAGGCGAAGGCGGGACGCAGCTTGGCGAGGCCTTCGGCGGTCGTGTCGGCGCGGACGCCTTCGTCGGTGTCGAAGACCACCGGGTCGCCCTTGCGCTGCGGGATGGAGACCGGCGCGATCTCGTCGGCGAACCAGCCGTTCTTGATCGCCTCGGCCGCGCGCTGGTGCGAGCGGGCGGAGAACGCGTCCTGCTGCTCGCGGGTGAGTCCGTAGCGGGAGTTGTACTTCTCCGTCGAGGAGCCCATGGCCACCTGGTCGAAGGCGCAGAAGAGGCCGTCGTAGGCCATGTGGTCGACGAGCGTGGTGTCGCCGTACTTGAAGCCGGAGCGGGACTTGGGCAGCAGGTGCGGTGCCTGGGTCATCGACTCCTGGCCGCCGGCGACGACGATGTCGAACTCGCCGGCGCGGATCAGCTGGTCGGCGAGCGCGATGGCGTCGAGGCCCGAAAGGCAGACCTTGTTGATCGTCAGGGCGGGCACGCTCATCGGGATGCCCGCGGCGACCGCGGCCTGGCGGGCCGGGATCTGGCCGGCGCCGGCCGTCAGCACCTGGCCCATGATCGTGTACTGCACCGCGTCCGGCGAGACCCCGGCGCGTTCGAGGGCCGCCTTGATCGCGACCCCGCCCAGCTGTGCCCCCGTGAAGTCCTTGAGGGATCCGAGCAGGCGCCCGATCGGTGTACGGGCGGCACCCAGGATCACGGAACCGGACACGGCGTCCTCCAAGCTTCGGCGCATGGGCAGTTTTTCCGACCATACCCGGAGGGCGGGCTTCTTGATGGAGCCAGTGTGAGGCGGGGCACGCGACGATTCTGGGAGAACGCCGGGCGGGCGCCCCCTATCCTGCCCCCATGGATGACGCCCTGCGGCCGTTCGTGACGGCCATCGACCACGTCGGCATCGCGGTCCCGGACCTGGACGCGGCCATCGAGTTCCACCGCACGCACTTCGGCCTGGAAGTGGCGCACGAGGAGGTGAACGAGGAGCAGGGAGTGCGAGAGGCGATGCTGCGCGCGCCCGGTACGGCGGGCACGGAGACGCAGATCCAGCTGCTCGCCCCGCTGCGCGACGACTCGGCGATCGGCAAGTTCCTGGCCAGGAGCGGCCCGGGGTTGCAGCAGCTGGCGTACCGCGTGTCCGATGTGGACGCGGCGTCGGCGGCACTGCGCGAGCAGGGCCTGCGCCTGCTGTACGACGCGGCCAAGCGCGGCACGTCGAACAGCCGGGTGAACTTCATCCACCCGAAGGACGCGGGCGGCGTGCTGGTGGAGCTGGTCGAGCCGGCCAAGGACGGCGCCGCGCACTGAGCACCGCCGACCCGTTCCGGCGTAACGACTTCCGCGCGCCGGGGCCGCACGTCCGTGCCAAGAACAGGGCCAAGAACAGGGGCTAGGCCGGCGAGGTCTTCGACACGAGGGCGTCGGCGATGAACGTCAGTTCGCCGTCGAACTCGGCGGGCAGGTCGTCGTCCGAGTGGCGGGCCGTGGCGTGCCGGTGGCTGACCGCGCGGGCCAGCAGGCCCGACGCGCGGTCGATGTCGGCCGCCGGGACGCCGCCGCCCGTCGCCGCCAGGATCACCGCGCGGACCTGGCGCACGAGCACCTGGAAGCGCTCGTGGAGGGCGTCGCGGACGACGTGGTGGGTGTCGGCCTCGCGCCACAGCAGGTGCGAGAGCCCGAGCGACCGGCTGAAGCGGTGGTCGAGCTCGCGGACCAGCCGCCGCAGGCTGCCCACGAGGTCGCCGGGGACGACGACCACGGCCGGCTCGATGCGCTCGTCGGGCAGCCGCTCGACGAGCGCGGTGAGCAGGTCCGCCTTGTGCCGGAAGTAGTAGTGCACCAGCCCCTTCGGCACCCCGGCCCGCTCGGCGATGCGAGAGGTCGGGGTGGCGTCGAAGCCGGACTCGGCGAAGAGCGCCTCGGCGGCGCGGAGAATGCGCTCCTTCGCCGAATCCTCGGTCATGCGGGTGCCTCCTGGTCGCTCAGTGCTGGCCTGCCGTGCGGTGCGCGGCGCTCGCGACCGGCATCGCCGCCGCGCCGGCGATGACCGTCAGCACCCCGGCGATCCAGGACGTCCAGGACGCGCCGTTGAACTCGGTGTACCCCATCACCCACGGCGCGATGAAGAGCAGCACGCCGAGTGCGATCTGGATGCCCTCGCCGTAGACCATGCCGGGCATGGCCAGGGAGACCAGTCCGTCGAGTGCGATCAAGGCGCCCAGGACGACCATCGTCCACATCGCGGTCGTGTCCATGCTCAGCCAAAGGGGTGAAAGAGCGGCGACGACCCCGATGACGACCTCGGCCCAATCGTGGGGCCGGGTCCATGCGCGCGTAGAGACTTCACTCATTCGTGCTCACCTCCGTCGGTGAAACTGCTGGTCGGGTGGGTGTTCCCACGGCCGATGATCCGCTTGACTGGCCAGCCGGTCAAGACTGGTCGGTCACAGTTCGACGTGTAATCGTGCTGTCCGTCTCGTACAGTTGTGTGCGCGAGTTACCGGCGAGTAATTTCTGCCGCCAACGCCGTTGACCCCCATCTCCGCGGAGGAACCGATGACGCAGCTCGGCGAGATCCAGCAAGCCATCCTGAACGGCGAGTCCGCCGCGGTCGGCTCCCTGCCCGTGCCCGAGAGCTACCGCGGGGTGACCGTGCGGGCCGACGAGGTCGACATGTTCGAGGGCCTCGAGAGCCGGGACAAGGACCCGCGCAAGTCGCTGCACCTCGACGACGTCCCGGTGCCCGAGCTGGGCCCGGGCGAGGCGCTGGTCGCCGTGATGGCGAGCGCCATCAACTACAACACCGTGTGGACGTCGATCTTCGAACCGATCCCCACGTTCAAGTTCCTGAAGAAGTACGGGAAGCTCTCGCCGCTGGCCAAGCGGCACGACCTGCCCTACCACGTAGTCGGGTCCGACCTGTCCGGCGTCGTGCTGCGCACCGGTGTCGGCGTGCACAACTGGAAGCCGGGCGACGAGGTGGTCGCGCACTGCCTGAACGTCGAGCTCGAGAGCCCGGACGGGCACAACGACACGATGCTCGACACCGAGCAGCGGATCTGGGGCTTCGAGACGAACTTCGGCGGCCTCGCCGAGATCGCGCTGGTCAAGGCCAACCAGCTGATGCCGAAGCCGGACCACCTGACCTGGGAGGAAGCCGCCTCCCCCGGGCTGGTCAACTCCACCGCCTACCGCCAGCTCGTCTCGCGCAACGGCGCGGACATGAAGCAGGGCGACGTCGTCCTGATCTGGGGCGCCTCGGGCGGCCTCGGCTCCTACGCGACGCAGTACGCGCTGAACGGCGGCGCCATCCCCGTGTGCGTCGTCTCGAGCCCCGAGAAGGCGGCGATCTGCCGCAAGCTCGGCGCCGAGCTGATCATCGACCGCAGCGCCGAGGCCTACCGGTTCTGGAAGAGCGAGACCGAGCAGGACCCGAAGGAGTGGCAGCGCTTCGGCGCGAAGATCCGCGAGCTGACCGGCGGCGACGACCCGGACATCGTGTTCGAGCACCCGGGCCGGGAGACGTTCGGCGCGTCCGTCTACGCCGCGCGCAAGGGCGGGACGATCGTCACGTGCGCGTCGACCTCGGGGTACATGCACCAGTACGACAACCGCTACCTGTGGATGAACCTGAAGCGGATCATCGGCTCCCACTTCGCGAACTACCGCGAGTCCTGGGAGGCGAACCGGCTGATCTCGAAGGGCCTCATCCACCCGACGCTGTCGAAGACGTACTCGCTCGAAGAGACCGGGCAGGCCGCGCTGGACGTCCACCGCAACGCCCACCAGGGCAAGGTCGGCGTGCTCGCGCTCGCCCCGCAGGAAGGCCTCGGCGTCCGCGACGAGGAGAAGCGCGCGAAGCACATCGAGGGGATCAACGCGTTCCGCGGCGCCTGATGCACAGCGCCTGATCGACAGCGCACGATCGACGACGCCTGATCGACGGCGCCTGATCCACGACGCCGGGGGCGGCTCCCGCTCCCGGCGTCGGAATCCACCGGGATGGGCCCGGATCCGGCAAGATCCCTTCGCCGCATCACAGGGCACGTTCGGCGCACCGCACGGGTGCTCACCCTTCCGTGACCCGGCTGCGACTACGGTAGGCGCATGAGCCTTGGCGATGAACGGGAGCTTGTGCCGCTGGGAGCCGGCTTCGACGTGGCGAAGCGCGGGTACAGCCGAGCGCAGGTCGACGAGCACCTCGAGCGGCTGGACGGCGACCTCAAGATGCTCACCGCCGACCGGGACGCGGCCATCGCGCAGTCCGGCGACCTGGCGCGGCAGCTGGAGATCGCGCGCGGGGAGATCGCGGACCTGCGCGGGCAGGTCGACCGGCTCGCCCAGCCGCCGACGAGCGTCGAAGGCCTCTCCGAACGTCTTCAGCGGATGCTGCGCCTCGCGCAGGACGAATCCGCCGACACGCGCGCCCGCGCCGAAGCCGAGGCCGGGCACATCCGGGCCAAGGCCGAGACGGACGCGAGCGCCATGCGTGCCCGCTACGAGCAGCTGCTCACCGAGCTCGACCTGCGGCGCAAGGAGATGGAGGCGGAGCACCGCAAGGTGCTCGAGGACGCCCGCGCGCAGGCCAAGGAGATCACCGACAAGGCCGAGGCCGAGCGCACGAAGCTCGACACCGAGTCGTCGGAACGTCGCACGAAGGTCGAAGAAGACTTCGAGATCGCGATGGCCGCGCGCCGCACCGAGGCGATGCGAGTGCTGGCCGAACAGGAGGCGGCGAGCAAGGCCGAGGCCGCGCGCCGCGTCCAGGAAGCGACGCAGGACGCCGCCGACATCCGCGCGAAGATCCTCGACGAGGAGACGACCGCCAAGGCCGAGATCGACCGCCGGCAGCGGGAGTCGGTCGCGGACGCGAACAAGCGCCGTCAGGACTCGATCAACGAGGCGAACGCCCGGCTCGCGGAGGCCGCCGACGAGGCGCGGCGCCGCGTGACGACGGCGACCGAGGAGTCGAACCGGCGGATCACCCAGGCCAACGAGCGCGTCGACAGCCTGCGCAAGGTGCGCGGCGGGCTGGCCGAGCAGGTCCGCGCCGCGCGCGCGGTGCTGGCCGAGGCCCACACCGTCCTCGGCGACGACGTCAAGGTGCCCGCGGACGTCACCGCGGACCTGAAGGCCGAAGACCTGAAGGCGGACGCCGACACCGGGAAGACGACGCCGGTGGGTGACGTCGAGGAGACCATCCGGATCAAGGCGTCCGACGTCCCGAAGCCGCAGCAGGCCCCCAAGCCGACCCCGAAGCCGGCTCCGAAACCCACTCCGCGGCCAAGCGGAGCGCGGAAAGCGACTGGCGAGTAACCTTCCACCCGACACGGCGCGGACGAGCCGGCACGCTCGGCTATCGTCCCTGCTCACGCGGGATCACGTGGAGGTTTTGCGCATGGGTGCGGCATATCGGACCGTGGTGGTGGGCACGGACGGCTCGGAGTCCTCGTTCGCCGCGGTGGACCGCGCGGCGGCGGTGGCCGGCGACGCGGGCGCCACGCTCGTCATCGCGTGTGCGTTCTACCCGGCCAGCAAGACCGACGTCGACAAGGCCCAGGACGTCCTCGGCGACGAGGCGTACCAGGTCGTCGGGTCGGCGCCGGCCGAGGACACGCTGCAGTCGGCGCGCGACCGTGCGGTGCGCGCCGGGGCCGAGAAGATCGACACGCTCGCGGTGAAGGGCGACCCCGTCGACTCGCTGCGCAAGGTCGTGCACGAACGCGAGGCCGACCTGCTGGTGGTCGGCAACCGCGGGCTGAACACGATCGCCGGCCGGATCCTGGGCTCGGTGCCGTCGGAGGTGGCGCGCAAGTCCGGCGTGGACGTGCTGATCGTCCACACGACCTGAGCTCGTGACCGATTCGAGCGAAGAGCTCCAGCAGCGGCTCGAACGCGTCCTGCTCGGCGGCAGGCGGAAGTACACGCGGCTCGAAGTGGCCGAAAAAGCCGGCGTGCCCGAAGAGCGGTCACGCCGGCTTTGGCGCGCGCTGGGGTTCGCGACGGTGCCCGACGACGAGGTCGTCTTCACCGACGCGGACGTCGAGGCGATGCGGACGGCGGACCAGCTGGTCCAGTCGGGGCTGATCGACCCGAGCATCGAGGTGTCGGTGACGCGCGCGCTCGGCCAGCACCTGTCGCGGCTGGCCGAGTGGCAGGTCGACATGCTCTGGCAGCTGATCAAGGAGCAGCCGGAGCTGGGACGCAGCGAGCGTCAGGTGGCCCGGCTGGTCGACCGGCTGCTGCCGGAGCTCGAGCGGGTGCAGAACTTCGTCTGGCGCCGGCACCTGGCGGCGTACGCCGGCCGGGCGTTCGCGGCGCCGGACGAGAGCCTGGAGGCGCGCACCCAGGTGGTCGGGTTCGTCGACATGGTCGGCTACACGCGCCTGACGCGCCAGATCGACGAGGAAGAGCTCAGCCGGGTCCTCGACGCGTTCGAGCTGCTGGCGACGGAGACGATCGCCGAGCACCACGGCCGCGTGGTGAAGATGATCGGCGACGAGGTCCTGTTCGTGGCGGACGCGGCGGTCGACGCGGCGGAGATCGCCCTGGCGCTGACGGAGCGCACATCGGCGGACGAGAGCCTGCCGGCGGTCCGCGCGGGCATGGCGTCGGGCCGGATCCTGTCGCGCTTCGGCGACGTGTACGGCTCGGTGGTCAACCTGGCGGCCCGCCTGACCTCGGTGGCCCGCCCGGGCACGATCCTGGTGGACCGCGAGCTGGCTTCGGAGCTTGCGGAGGAGAAGGCGTACGAACTGCGGCAGCGCAGGCCGGTGACGGTCCGGGGCTACAACCGCCTCCGCCCGGCGGCGCTGAGGCGGGCGAGCGAGGCGCCGAGCGGGATGTTCGCGAGCTCTCAGCAGCTGGCGGCGGAGATGCTGGGCCTGACAGACCCGTCGTCCAGTCCCGACGCCGAGTCGGAGGACGGCTCGCCGCAACCCCGCGGACGGCGCCGCCGCCGTCGAACGCGCTGAACCGGATGCCGGACACAATCGCCCGAAGGCGCCGCTCGGGGCCATGGCTGCCAGGCGAGCCGGTATCGCTCTTCGTCACGTACGGCTAGGATGCCTTCGACATACAAACTCCTGGCTTCCGTTCGCGGACACGCCAACACTGTATGGAGCTATACATGACGACTCTGCGTTCCGACTCGCAGACGCTGGCTGAGGCCACCGAAGCGCGGTCGCCCTATGAGGCCGCCTTTCAGCTTTTCGCACGCGAACTCGTCGAGGCAGGCCTCGGCTCCGCGGATGTCCTCCGCGAGCACCGATTGCCGCACACCAGCCACGAGCCCGATCTGATCGTGTGCGGTGTCGATCCGAACACCGGTTCCCCCTCGTACGCCGTCGTCGAGATCAAGACCTGGACCAGTACTGACACCGGCTGGAGCACGACGGGCCTCACCCCGGTCGAACGAGCCGAGCAATACGCCCGGTATCTCGCCGACTACCTTCCGGCCTCGGCGGAACACCCCGCTGTCGTGACCGGGCTCGCTTACCTTCCGCAGGCGGCAAGCAAGCCGCAACAACATGAACGCCTCTTCACCGGTGAAGACCAGGTCGCTTTACGCGCTTTCCTGCGGTCGCGGCTCGCCGCCGATCCCACGCGGAAGAGCACGGAACTGCTCATGCAGAGCGATAACACTCCCGCTCGTCAGTTATCGACCTCCGTTGCGGAGGAGATCGGGCAGGGAGGCCAATTCGTCCTGCTGGGTGAACAGCAAAGCGCGTACTCGCTGATCCTGGCTGCCCTGCGACGCGCCGTCGACAGCGGCACCAAAGAAATCGTCGTGGTGTCAGGAGGAGCGGGAACCGGGAAAAGCCTGCTCTCCGTCTCACTGCTGGGTGAGCTTCACCGAAGCGGCTGCTCCGTGCGGCACGCCACCGGTTCGAGAGCGTTCACGACCAGCCTGCGGAAACTGACTGCTTCCCGCGCGCCGGGTACGAAAAACCTGTTCGGCTACTTCAACAGCTTCATCGGAGCCGAGCCCGACGGGCTCGACGTCCTTATCTGCGACGAAGCCCAGCGAATCCGCGCCAGCTCGGCGAATCGCTACACACCACGTGAATCTCGCACACGGACTTCCCAAGTGGAAGAGCTGATGCAGGCTGCTCGGGTGACGGTCTTCCTGGTCGATCCCCACCAGATCGTCCGTCCTGGGGAGACAGGCACGGCCGAGCTGATCGAGTCGACGGCGATCAGGCACGGCTGGCCCGTCCACCACATCGACCTTGATGGACAATTCCGGGCAGACGGGAACCCGGAGTACGACGTTTGGGCTCGGCGTTTGCTCGGACTCGACGAAAACCGGTTGGGGGCAACGACCTGGCCGAGGACAACCGGGTTCACCCTCACCACCGCCTCCACGCCCCAAGAGCTGGAAGACCGGCTGGCCGCCGAAGCGGAGCACGGCCACTCAGCGCGCCTGGTCGCGGGAATGTGCTGGCCCTGGTCGGATGCTGTTCCTCACCAGCCGCTACCCCTCGACCTGGTGATCGGCGACTGGGAACGACCGTGGACCGTCAAAGGGGACCGCGGTGTGAACGGAGCGCCGTCAAGCGCGCTGTGGGCCGTCGACCCGGCCGGGTCTGAGCAGGTCGGCAACATCTACACGGCCCAGGGGTTCGAATTCGGCTGGACGGGGGTCATCCTCGGCCCGGACCTGATCTGGCGCGGCGATGGCTGGATCGCGAACCGCGAGGCCTCGCGCGATCCCGCGGTACGGCGAGCTGACGACAAGCTGTTCCACACCTATATCCGGCGCACCTACTACGCGCTGATGATCCGCGCTCGAACCGGCGTGATCCTGTACTCCACCGACGCGGAGACCCGCGAAAAACTCCGGTCACTCATCGAGCCCGACCGGCCGTAGGTCCCATCGGTCCCAAAGTCAGGAGCGGCCAGACGCATCCATCCCACTTCGTTTCGCCCAGCAGCAACAACATCGGGCTTCCGCTCACAGCGGACATGCCCTCAGACGCTCTGGAGAGGCACTGTGCATTCCGACCACCCCGTAGCAACCGGCCCTGCTGGCCCGCCCGGCGCGGCACCCCCTCCGGCGGAGCGAGTGGAACCGCCGAAGAGCAGATTATGCTGGATTCTCGACGACGATCGTCGAACCTTTCGCGCCGTCGTGCTTCTGCTCACCGTTTACTTCATGGGTGCGGTTCTGGTAGCCCACGGCATCGACGTAGAGGTGCTGATGAACTGGAAGTCACCGGCCCCTTGGTCGGCAGCCGGTCTCGGTGGAATCGCTGCCTCGCGTGGCGCCTACATCGTGGGTAAACGCTGGCGGATGCGCCGACAGAAGGCGGCCCGGGAACCAGCGTCCGGTGGCGGTGAGTAGTAACGCAACCAATGGCGTTGCCCACAGGTGATTAGCCTGTGGGCAACGCCGGGTCCTAAGCGTCGAAGTCCACCGTGATCGTCTCCGAGACCGGGTACGACTGGCACGTCAGCACGAACCCCGCTTCCACCTCCGCCTTTTCCAGCGCGAAGTTCCGCCGCAGGTCGACCTTCCCCTCCGTCACCCGGGCCCGGCACGTGCCGCACACGCCGCCCTTGCAGGCGAACGGCAGGTCCGGCCGGAACTTCTGGGCGCCGTCCAGCACCGACGACGACCGCGGCAACGTCATCGTCGACGAGCGGCCGTCCAGGACCACCGAAACCTCCGACGACTCCCCCGCCACCGCCGGGTCCAGGTGGGCGACCGGGTCCGGTGGGGTGTCCACGTAGAACAGCTCCTGGTGGACCCGCGAAGCCGGGACCTCCAGCGAAGCCAGCAGCTCCTGCGCCCCCGTCACCATCTCGAACGGGCCGCACAGCCACCAGTGGTCCACGGAGGACACCGGGATCAGCGAGGAAAACAGCGAACGCAGCTTCGGGACGTCCAGGCGGCCCGTGAACAGCTCCGCCTCGCGCGGCTCGCGCGACAGCACGTGGATCAGCTCCAGGCGGGACGGCGCGCGGTCCTTCAGGTCCGCCAGCTCGTCCGCGAACATCACCGTGTCCGTGCGGCGGTTTCCGTAGAGCACCGTCACCGTCGCGTCCGGGGTCGCCAGCAACGACGACACGATCGACAGCACCGGCGTGATGCCCGACCCCGCCGCGATCAGGACGTGGTGGCCGCCCGCCGCCAGATCCGGGGTGAACGACCCGGTCGGCGTGGCCACTTCGATCGTGTCGCCCGCGCGGACCTCGTTCACCAGCCACGACGAGAACAGGCCGTCCGGGACCAGGCGGACGCCGACCCGGGGTGCCGTGCCCGCCGCCGCGCAGATCGAGTACGACCGGCGCTCGTCGCGGCCCTCGATCGAACGCCGCAGGGTCAGCGACTGGCCCGGTTTGAAGTCGTACTCCGTCGCAAGAGAAGCGGGCACGTCGAACGTCACCGCGACCGCGTCGTCGCACAGGCGCGCGATGCCCGCGACCTTCAAGGGGTGAAAAGCCACCTCAGATCTCCTTGACGTGCTCGAACGGCTCGGCGCACGACCGGCAGCGCCGCAGCGCCTTGCAGGCCGTCGCGCCGAAGCGGGACTGCTCTTCGGTGTCCGAAGACCCGCACAGCGGGCACGCGACCCGCGAGACCGGCGCCGACAGCGTCAGCGGGATCGGGCCCCTCCGCCGCGGGGCCGCGCCCGGCGGGGCGATCCCGGCCGACGCCAGCTTCCGGCGCCCCGCAGCCGAAATCCAGTCCGACGTCCACGCCGGCGACAGCTGCGTCCGGATCTCGACGTCCGCGAAACCCGCCGACACCAGCGCGTGCTCCAGGTCGTCGCGCATCGTGTCCATCGCCGGGCAGCCCGTGTACGTCGGCGTGATCGCGACGACGACGCGTCCTTCCGACTCGGACACCGAGCGCAGCACGCCCAGGTCCGCCAGCGTCAGCATCGGCAGCTCGGGGTCGGTGACCGTGGCCGCGACGGCCTCGGCGGTCACCATTGCGCGCCCGGCATCGCCCGGGCCACGCTCTGCAGCTCCGCCAGCAGGAACCCCATCTGCTCGGTGTGGACGCCGTCGCGGCCCGTCCGCCCGGACACGCCGGCGAGCTCGCCCGAAGACGGCCGCACCAACGTTGCCGCGGAAAGCGCCTGGTCCAGCACCGCATCGAACTCCGGCCGCAACGAGGCGGCGTCGACGAGTTCCCAGGCATGCGTGCGGAACAGCTCCCCCACGTACGGCCAGACGGCGTCGAGTCCCTCCTGCATCCGCTCGTGCGACAGCTCGGTCCCGTCGCCGAGGCGGACCAGCCACTGCGCCGCGTAGTCGCGGTGGTAGGTCACCTCCTTGACGCCCTTGTCCGCGATCGCGGACAGCACCGGGTCCACCGACGACACCAGCCGCTGCAGCAGGGCCAGCCGCCACGTCGAAAACACGAACAGCCGCGCGATCAGGTGCCCGAAGTGGCCGCCGCCCAGCTCCGCGAGCCGGATGTTGCGGAACTCGTTTTCCACGCGGTCGAAGGCGAACGAGTCCTCCGTGCGCGACGAGCCGTCGGCCTTGCCGGCGCGCGCCAGCAGCAGCCGCGCCTGGCCGAGCAGATCGAGGCCGATGTTCGCGATCGCGACCTCGTCCTCCAGCTCGGGCGCGTTGGTGCACCACTCCTGCAGCCGGTGCGAGAAGATCAGCGCGTCGTCGCCCAGCATCAGGCAGTACGCCGCGAGCTGAGCGCCGTCCACACCGGACGGAACCGAAGTGTCCACACCGGACAGCGGGTCCTCGAAGCCGGTGCCGAACGCCCAGCGGGCGTCGTTCTCCTCGGTCAGCGACTCGTAGACGTTGTCGAAACTCATATGTGCGGCACCTCCTCGGGGATGTCGTAGAACGTCGGGTGCCGGTAGACCTTGTCGCCGCTCGGCGCGAAGAACGGGTCCTTCTCGTCCGGCGACGACGCCGTGATGTCCGACGCGCGCACGACCCAGATCGACACGCCTTCGTTGCGCCGCGTGTAGAGGTCACGCGCGTGGTGCAGCGCCATCTCGTCGTCGGCCGCGTGCAGCGAGCCGACGTGCACGTGGTTCAGCCCGCGCTTGCCCCGGACGAACACCTCGTACAACGGCCAGTCGTGCTTCATCGCGAACCCTTCTTCTCGGCGTGTGCCACCGCGGCTTCCCGGACCCACGCGCCGTCATCGTGCGCGCGGCGCCGGTGGGCGATGCGCGACGCGTTGCACGGGCCGTTGCCCTTCAACACGTTCTTGAACTCGTCCCAGTCCACGGCACCGAAGTCGTAGTGCTCGCGTTCGGCGTTCCACTTCAGCGCAGGATCCGGGAACGAGACGCCGAGCGCGGCCGCCTGCGGCACCGACATGTCGACGAAGCGCTGCCGCAGCTCGTCGTTGGTGTGGCGCTTGACCTTCCACGCCATCGACTGCGCGGTGTTCGGCGAGTCGGCGTCCGGCGGGCCGAACATCATCAGCGACGGCCACCACCAGCGGTTGACGGCCTCCTGGACCATGTCCCGCTGCTGCTGGGTCCCGCGCATCATCGTCATCAGCAGCTCGTAGCCCTGCCGCTGGTGGAACGACTCTTCCTTGCAGATCCGGATCATCGCCCGCGCGTACGGCCCGTAGGACGACCGGCACAGCGGCACCTGGTTGCAGATCGCCGCGCCGTCGACCAGCCAGCCGATCACGCCGACGTCGGCGAAGGTCAGCGTCGGGTAGTTGAAGATCGACGAGTACTTCTGTTTGCCGGTGATCAGCTTGTCGGTCAGGTCCGCGCGGTCGGCGCCCAGCGTCGCCGCCGCCGAGTACAGGTAGAGGCCGTGGCCGGCTTCGTCCTGGACCTTGGCCAGCAGGATCGCCTTGCGCCGCAACGACGGCGCGCGCGTGATCCAGTTGCCCTCCGGCTGCATGCCGATGATCTCCGAGTGCGCGTGCTGCGCGATCTGCCGGATCATCGTCTTGCGGTAGCCCTCGGGCACCCAGTCGCGCGGTTCGATGCGCTGATCACGCTCGATGACAGCTTCGAACTGCTCCTCAAGGGAAGCGACAGCGGTCACGGCTGCTCCTTCGACACGAGGGTCAGGACGTCGTACTTCGCGACGGACTCGCCGTCGGCGTTGGTGACGTCGGCGTCCCAGCGGACCTCGCCGTACTCCTGGTCGATCCGCGGGGTGATCTGCTTGGCGGTGAGCGTCACGGTCAGCGAGTCACCGACCTTGACCGGCGTGAGGAACCGCAGGTTTTCGAGGCCGTAGTTGGCCAGCACCGGGCCGGGCTCGGGCGAGACGAACAGACCCGCGGCGAACGAGACGACCAGGTAGCCGTGCGCGACGATCCCGCCGAACAGCGGGTTCGCGGCCGCCGCCTCGGGGTCGGTGTGGGCGTAGAACGTGTCGCCGGTGAACTCGGCGAAGTGGTCGACGTCTTCCTGGCTGACCGTGCGCGGCCCGGCGACCACCGAGTCGCCGATCTTCAGCTCCGCCAGGGACTTGCGGAACGGGTGGACGTCGCCCTCGGTGCGCGGCGCGCCGGTCACCCAGCGGCCGGTCACGGCGCTGAGCACGGCGGGCGAGCCCTGGACGGCGGTGCGCTGCATGTGGTGCAGCACACCGCGGATGCCGCCCATCTCCTCGCCGCCGCCCGCGCGGCCGGGGCCGCCGTGGACCAGCTGCGGCATCGGCGAACCGTGCCCGGTGGACTCCTTGGCGTCCTCGGCGTCCAGCACCAGCAGGCGGCCGTGGAACGGCGCCGCGCCGAGGACGACGTCGCGCACGAACTCCCTGTCCGCGGAGACCACGGATCCGGCCAGGCTGCCGCCACCGCGCGCGGCGAAGTCGACGACCTGCTCGGTGGACGTGTAGGGCATCAGCGTCGAGACCGGGCCGAACGCCTCGACCTCGTGCGGCTCCGAGCGCTCCGGGTCTGCCTTGAGCAGCACCGGCGAGATGAACGCGCCACGCTCGGCGTCGGCGTCCACGACGTCGACCCGCTCGGGGTCGCCGAACACGACGCTCCCGGCGTCCAGCAGCGCCTTCAGCGACCGCCGGACCTCCTCACGCTGCTCCAGGCTGGCCAGCGCGCCCATCCGGACGCCCTCGGCGGTCGGGTTGCCCACGGTGACCTTCGCGAGGCGCGCCGAAGCAGCTTCGGCGACGTCGTCGAGCAGCGAAGCCGGGACGAACGCACGGCGGATGGCGGTGCACTTCTGCCCCGCCTTGACCGTCATCTCGCTGGTCAGCTGCTTGACGAACAGGTCGAACTCGGTGGTGCCCCTGACGGCGTCCGGGCCGAGGATCGAGCAGTTCAGCGAGTCGGCCTCGGCGTTGAACCGGACGGCGTTGCGGATGATCGCCGGGTGCGCGCGCAGCTTTTGGGCGGTGGACGCCGAACCGGTGAAGGACACCAGGTCCTGCGCGGTCACGTGGTCGAGGAGGTCGCCGACGCTGCCGGCGACGAACTGCAGCGAGCCCTCGGGCAGGATCGCGGACTCGATGATCAGCTCGACCAGCCGCGCGGTCAGGTACGCCGTCGAGCTGGCCGGCTTGACCAGGCTCGGCACCCCGGCGAGGAACGCGGGCGCGAACTTCTCCAGCGGACCCCAGACCGGGAAGTTGAACGCGTTGATCTGGACGGCGACGCCCCGCAGCGGCGTCGCGATGTGCTGGGCGACGAACGTGCCGCCCTTGCTCAGCGGCTCGACGGCGCCCTCGACGTAGACGGTGTCGTTCGGCAGCTCGCGCTTGCCCTTCGAGCCGTAGCTGAACAGGACGCCGATGCCGCCGTCGATGTCGAACTTCGAGTCACCCAGCGTCGCGCCGGTGCGCGCGGAGAGTGCGTACAGCTCCTCGCGGTGCTCACGCAGGTGCGAGGCCAGCGCCTTCAGCAGGGCCGCACGCTGGTGGAACGTCAGCTCCCGCAGCGCCGGGCCGCCGACCCGGCGGCCGTACTCCAGCGCGCCCGCGAAGTCGACGCCCGCCGACGAGATCCGGGCGACCTCCTCGCCCGTGGCCGCGTCGTGCAACGGGACGCCGTCGTCCGCCGTGTGCCACTCCCCGGAGACGTAGCTGCGCAGCACTGCCATCAGGTCCCGACCTCCACCGAATTACCTACCGGACGTTCAGTTATTTGCATGGTAGCTGCCGGGCCCCTAGATCGGAAGGGGCGGACGCTTGACACGGCCCCCGGCCACTGCCTTTACTGAGCGACACCGCGAGGTGACCGTCCATTCGGTAAGTCAGGCACGGAGGGTCCATGACCAACGCCGCCCACACGATGTTCGCCGCTGACGAGGCCTCACGCGCGCTGGGCATCGAACTGGTCGAGGCGGGTGACGGCCGGGCCGTCGCCACCATGACGATCACCGGCGCGATGGTCAACGGCCACGACATCGCGCACGGCGGCTACGTCTTCCTGCTCGCCGACACCGCCTTCGCCTGCGCCTGCAACACCCACGGGCCGGTGACGGTCGCCTCCGGCGCCGAAATCTCGTTCGTCGCGGCCGGCCGGCTCGGGGACCACCTCGTCGCCACGGCCACCGAGCGCACCCGCTACGGCCGCAACGGCATCTACGACGTCACCGTGCACCGGGAGACCCCCGGCGGGCCCGAGGTCGTCGCCGAATTCCGCGGCCGCAGCCGCGTCCTCTCCGCGAAACGGGACTGACCATGATCGAGGCGAACATCGGCGCGGACGAGCTGGCCGCCCTGCAGCTGGAGCGTCTGCAGTGGACGCTCAGGCACGCCTACGCGAACGTGCCCGCGTACACCCGGAAGTTCGACGCGGCCGGCGTCCACCCGGACGACTGCAAGGAGCTCGCCGACCTGGCGAAGTTCCCGTTCACGACGAAGCAGGACCTGCGGGAGAACTACCCGTTCGGGATGTTCGCCGTGCCGCAGGACCAGGTGCGGCGCATCCACGCCTCCAGCGGCACCACCGGCAAGGCCACCGTCGTCGGCTACACCGAGCAGGACATCGACACCTGGGCGACGGTGATGGCCCGGTCGATCCACGCCGCCGGCGGCCGTCCGGGCCACAAGCTGCACAACGCGTACGGCTACGGCCTGTTCACCGGCGGTCTCGGCGCGCACTACGGCGCCGAAAAGCTGGGCTGCACGGTGATCCCCGCGTCGGGCGGCATGACGGCCCGCCAGGTGCAGCTCATCACCGACTTCGAGCCCGAGATCATCATGGTCACGCCGTCGTACATGCTGACACTGCTCGACGAGTTCGAGCGCCAGGGCGTCGACCCGCGGGCCAGCTCGCTCAAGGTGGGCATCTTCGGCGCCGAGCCGTGGACCGAGCAGATGCGCACCGAGATCGAGGAGCGGTTCGCGATCGACGCCGTCGACATCTACGGGCTGTCCGAGGTGATGGGCCCGGGCGTCGCGCAGGAGTGCGTCGAGACGAAGGACGGCCTGCACATCTGGGAGGACCACTTCTTCCCCGAGGTGATCGACCCGTACTCCGAAGAGGTCCTGGGCAGCGGGGAAACCGGCGAGCTGCTGTTCACGTCCCTGACGAAGCAGGCGCTGCCGATCATCCGCTACCGCACCCGCGACCTGACGGCGCTGTCGCCGGGGACCGCGCGCCCGGCGTTCCGCCGGATGGACAAGGTCACCGGCCGCACGGACGATCTGATCATCCTCCGCGGCGTCAACGTCTTCCCGACGCAGATCGAGGAAATCGTGCTGCGCACGGAATCGCTGAGCCCGCACTTCCAGCTCGTCCGGTCGACGCGCGGACGGCTCGACCACCTGACGGTGCTGGTCGAGGCGCGTCACGACGCTTCGGCTGCTTCGCGGGAGCAGGCCGCCGCCGCGCTGATCTCGGGCGTGAAGGACGGCGTCGGGGTGACGGTGTCGGTGGACGTCGTCGACCCGGACACCCTCGAGCGGTCGATGGGCAAGATGCGGCGCATCGTCGACCAGCGGGAGAAGCCGTGACGGCGCCCCGGCGCGGGCGCCCCGGCTACGACCTCGAATCACTGCTGCAGGTGGCGGTGAAGCTCTTCAACGAGCGCGGCTACGACGGCACGAGCATGGAGGACCTGTCCCGCAAGCTCGGCATCACGAAGTCGGCGATCTACCACCACGTGCCCAGCAAGGAGGAACTGCTGCGGCTGGCGGTCGACCGGGCACTGGACGGGCTGTTCGAGGTGGCGGCCTCGACGGACCGCCTCGACGGCCGCGCGATCGACCGCCTCGAGCACCTGGTGCGCGGCAGCGTGCTGGTGCTGGCCGACCGGCTGCCGTTCGTGACGCTGCTGCTGAGGGTGCGCGGCAACACGAAGGTGGAGCGCGCGGCGTTGACCCGCCGGCGCGAGTTCGACCTGCTGGTGACGGACCTGGTGAAGCAGGCGGAAGCAGAGGGCGACATCCGCCCCGACGTCGACCCGGCGGTGACGGCGCGGCTGATCTTCGGCATGGTGAACTCGCTGATCGAGTGGTACAAGCCGCGGCGCGGATCGTCGGCGACGGAGGTGGCGGACGCGGTGTGCAAGGTGGCTTTCGAGGGCCTGCGCACCACGTCGTAGCGTCAGTCCTCGGCAACCTGGGGCGGCCGCCCCGCTTGCCAGAGAAGGGCTTCGCGCAGCTGCTCGATCAGCTGCTCGTCGTCCGCTTCGGACGGGTCGACGCCCAGTGGGATCCAGCGCTCGGAAACCTTCGACCCCTCGTCGTAGCCCGTGATCACGATTCCCGAGTACGACAACGACTCCTCGTCCGCGCAGTCGCCGTCGGGGAGGGGCTCGTCCGCTTCGAAGCCGTCGTCGAAACTGACGTGACGATGCTGCAGGCGGACGCTCACCCAGCGTCCGGCCGGCCGGATCGGCGCGTCTTCTTCGCTCATCTGCTCCTGCCCCCGGTCGCGGGTCCCTGCCGTCTCGTCGCATCCGGGCGCCGGGAAGTTACCGGCCGGTTGTTCCGGTTGCGTAACGACAAAGGTTGGCGCGAAACACCCGTTGCCCGCCACCGGAGTCACTCTTTTGACGACAGGTCAACTACTTGTTGACAGCGTGCCGCTCCCCCGCGAGGCTGAGCGGGTGACCAGTGGGACCCGGCCGCGGCGACGCCGCCTCGAACCGGCCGAACGGCGTGCGGAGATCCTCGCCGCCGCCCGGCACCTGTTCGGCGCGGGCAGCTACGCCTCGGTGTCCACTTCGGACATCGCCGAGGCGGCCGGGGTGGCGCGCCCGCTCATCAACCACTACTTCGGCGGCAAGCGCGAGCTCTACCTGGAAGTCGTGCGGCAGATGATGATCGTGCCGGCACCGGTCACCGAAGCGCTTCCGGACACCACGATGGAGGAGCGGCTCGCGATCGGCGTCGAACGGTGGATCGACGTCGTGGACCGCAACCGCGACGCCTGGCTGACCGTGATCGGCCCCGAGTCCGCGGGCCGCGACCCCGAGATCGAGCGGATCATGCTCGAGGCCGACGAGATCGCCGCCGACCGGGTGCTGGAAGCCGCGCTGATGACCGACGTCACCGACGGCCGGGAGCAGCTGCGCGCGATGATCCGGTCGTTCGGCGGCCTGCTGCGGGCCGCGTCGCGCGAATGGCTGATCCGCGGCACGCTCGACCGCGCCGCCCTGCGCACCTTTCTCACCGATTCGATCCTCAACCTGCTGAAGCTCACCTACCCGGCGGTGCTTGCCGAGCGGCCCGGAAGCGCCGGGCGAACGCCGCCGGCGTCATCCCGGTCCAGCGCTTGAACGCGTAGATGAAGCTCGACGCCTCCGCGTACCCGAGCCGGTACGCGACGTCCTCGACCGACAGGACGCCGGTGTCGAGCAGCTCTTCGGCCAGCGTCTGACGGACCTCGTCGACCAGCGCGCGGTAGCTGGTGCCGGACTCGGTCAGCCGCCGCCGCAACGTGCGCGTGCTGAGCGTCAGCTGGCGGGCGATCTCGTCCATCCCGGCGTCGACGCCGCCGAGCCGGACCAGCCGCTCCCGGACCTGCTGGGAGATGCCCGAACGCCGGCGTTTGCGCGCGACCAGCGCTTCGCACTGTGCGGCGCACAGGGCGACGGTCTGCTCGTTGGCCTGCGGCAGCGGCAGCATGAGCAGCGCGGCGTCGAGCGTCGCGCGGCAGGCGTCGGCACCGAACCGCGGCAGCACGCCGAACGTCGTCCCGTATCCGTCCACTGTGGACGCCTCGTGACGGAAGCAGAGGTCGTCCAGCGCGATCTCCGGCAGCAGGTCGCGCATCACCGAGAAGATCGCCGCCAGGTCGCGCAGCACGAGGAACCGGGCGACGTCGGCGGGGACGCGGCTGTCGTCCAGCTCCAGCGTCAGGCGGTCGCGCTCCAGCTCGACGTGCGGGATGCAGAAGGCGAAGCTGAGGTCGAAGTAGCGCAGGGAGAACAGGATCGCGTCCCGTAACGTCGGGCTGCTGATGCAGGCGAACCCGAAGATGCCGAAGGTGGTGACGCGGTAGCGGCGCCCGAGCTCCATGGCCGTCGCGTCCGAGCCGTCCAGCTCGGCCAGCGCGCGGACGACAGCCAGCTCCTGACGCGCGTCGACCTGCACCGACGGGTCGGCGAGGAGCTCCGGCGAGAGCGTCGTCGCGGCGAGCAGCTTTCCGGCGGGCAGGCCGCGGTCGGCGGCGAACCGGGTCATCAGCTCGATGCTCGCGGTGCCGCGCGGGAAGTCCCAGTCCCCGACGGCGGGCGCGGCGAGCTCGGCCATGGCCGGATTATGGACCCGGAACTGTCGGTGCCGCTCGCTAGGGTGGCCCGGTGACCACGACGGTGAGCCGACAGGCACTGAACCGGGCGACGCTGGAGCGCCAGCTGCTGCTTCGCCGCGCGAAGATGTCCGCGCTCGACGCCGTCGAGCACCTCGCGGGCCTCCAGGCGCAGGCGCCGTTCCCGCCGTACTACGCGCTGTGGGCGCGGCTGCACGGCTTCCGGCCCGCGGACCTGGCCTCGCTGCTGGAGAGCAGGCAGGTGGTCCGGATCGCGCTGATGCGCGGCACGGTCCACCTGGTGACGGCGGCGGACGCGCTGGCGTGGCGGCCGGTGGTCCAGGTGCTGTACGACCGCGATCTCAAGACGAACACGCTGCACGCGAAGGCGCTGGCCGGCCTTGATCACGACGTCGTCGCCTCGGCGGCGCGTGAGCTACTGGCCGCTTCGGCGTTGTCCGGCACAGCGCTGGGTGCCGAGCTGGCGCGGCGCTGGGACGTCCCCGCGGCCTCCCTGACGCACCTGGCCCGGGGGCGGTTGCCGCTGGTCCAGACTCCGCCGCGGGCGATCTGGGGCAAGGCCGGGCAGACGACGTACGCGTGTCTCGACCAGTGGGTGGGCGCGTCGCTACCTCCGCCTTCGCCCGCTTCGCTGATCTCGCGCTACCTGCGCGCGTTCGGCCCGGCGACGGTGGCCGATGTCCAGACGTGGGCGGGCATCACCCGGCTGGGCGAGGTGGCGGCTTCGATGGACCTCCAGCGGTATCGCGACGAGGACGGGCGCGAGCTGCTGGACCTGCCGGAGCTGACTGTGCCGGACGAAGACGTCCCGGCGCCGCCCCGGCTGCTGGGTCCGTTCGACCAGACGATCCTGTCGTACGCGGACCGCACCCGAGTGATCTCCGACGACTGCCGCAAGCGCGTCATCACCCAGAACGGCCTGGTCAAGGGCACGCTGCTGGTCGGCGGGTACGTCCGGGGCTTCTGGGAGCGCAAGGCCGCGGTGCTGGAGCTGTCGCTGTTCGAGAAGCTGCCGAAGCGGGACCTCGCGGCGTTGGAGAGCGCGGCCGAGCGGCTGCTGACCTGGGCGGAGCCGGCCGCGAAGGGTCAGGAGGTGCGCATCAACCCACCAGAGTGAGAGCTGGCCGGAATTCTCGATCGGGTGACCGTTCGTGGCCTGTTGTCACAGGCCTCGGCTGCGTAGCTTTTTCGCATGAGTAGTTCGGCGAAGGGGCCGTCGGTGCTGATCGTGGGCACCGGCTTCGGCGGCATCGGTACGGCGATCGAGCTGAAGCGCGCCGGGTTCACGGACTTCACGATCCTCGAGAGCGCGGACGGGCCCGGCGGCGTCTGGCGGGACAACACCTACCCCGGCGCCGCGTGCGACATCCCGTCGCCGCTCTACTCGTTCTCGTTCGAGCCGAACCCGCGCTGGCCGAAGCGGTTCTCGCACCAGCCGGACATCCTGGGCTACCTGCGGAACGTCATCGCCAAGTACGGGCTCGAGCCGCACATCCGCTACCGGACCGAGGTCACCGGCGCCGCGTTCGACGAGGGGCGCGGCGTCTGGAGCGTCGAGACGCGGAGCGGCGAAACGTACGAGGCAAACGTTTTCGTCCCCGCCGTCGGCCAGCTGTCGCGGCCGGTGCTGCCGGAGATCCCGGGGCGGGAGAGCTTCGGCGGCGACGCCTTCCACTCGGCGCGCTGGGACCACGACGCCGACCTGGCCGGCAAGCGCGTCGCCGTCATCGGGACCGGGGCCAGCGCCGTCCAGTTCGTGCCCGAGCTGCGCAAGCGGGCGAAGCACGTCACGGTCTTCCAGCGCACGCCGCCGTACGTCATGGCGAAGTCCGACCCGACCTACCGGCGGTGGCAGCACTGGCTGTTCGAGCACCTGCCGCCCACGCAGCTGCTCGGCCGGCTGCGGATCTTCCTGCTCGCCGAATACGCGACGTACGCGATGACGAAGCACCCCCTGCTGGCGAAGGTGTTCGAGCTGCGGACGGCGCAGCTGCGGCGCCGGCACGTCAAGGACCCCGAGCTGCGCGCGAAGCTGAAGCCGGCCTATCCCCTGGGCTGCAAGCGGATCCTGTTCACCAACGAGTACCTGCCCGCGCTGGCGCAGCCGAACGTCGACGTCGAGACGCGGCGGATCTCGTCGATCACGTCACGCGGCGTGCGCGTCGAAGACGGGACCGAGCTCGAGGCGGACGTCCTGGTGTACGGCACCGGGTTCGCCGCGACGGACTTCCTCGGCCGGCTGAAGGTGCTCGGCCTCGGCGGGAAGTCACTGCGGGACGCCTGGGCCGGCGGCGCGCGGGCGTACCTGGGCATCACCGTGCCCGGGTTCCCGAACATGTTCTGCGTCTACGGTCCCAACACCAACCTGGGCGCCGGGTCCATCATCTACATGATCGAGCGGCAGGCGCGCTACATCCGCCAGGCGGTCGAGCAGCTCGCGCGGCCCGGTGTGTCCTATGTGGACGTCAAGCCGGAGGTCGAGGAGCGCTACGACCGGGAGGTGCAGCGGCGGATGGGTCACAGCGTGTGGAGCGCGTGCACGAGCTGGTACCGCCAGGCCGACGGCCGCGTGACGACCAACTGGCCGGGCCTGGTCACCGAGTACGACCGCCGGACCCGGCGGCTGGACGTGGGCGACTACCAGGTGGTGGCGTGATGGACTACGACGTCCTGGTGATCGGATCGGGCTTCGGCGGGAGCGTCACGGCGCTGCGGCTGACCGAGAAGGGCTACCGCGTCGGCGTGCTGGAGACCGGCCGCCGGTTCGCCGACGACGAGTTCGCGAAGACGTCGTGGCGGCTGCGGAAGTACCTGTGGGCGCCCGCGCTCGGGTGCTTCGGCATCCAGCGGCTGACGTTGCTGAAGAACACGTTCGTGATGAGCGGCTCCGGCGTCGGCGGCGGTTCGCTGGTGTACGCGAACACGTTGTACGAGCCACCGGACAAGTTCTACGCCGATCCCCAGTGGGCGCACATCACCGACTGGAAGGACGAGCTTTCGCCGTACTACGACCAGGCGAAGCGGATGCTCGGCGTGGTCGAGAACCCGGCGACGACGGCCGCGGACCGCGTGCTCCAGGACGTCGCCGAGGACATGGGTATCGGCCACACGTACCGCCACACGCCGGTCGGCGTCTACTTCGGACAGTCCGGAGTGGACCCGTTCTTCGGCGGCGCGGGCCCGTTGCGCGAGTCGTGCACGTTGTGCGGCGAATGCATGACCGGCTGCCGGGTCGGGGCGAAGAACACGACGGTCAAGAACTACCTGTACCTGGCCGAGCAGGCGGGAGCCCGGGTGCACCCGCTGACGACCGCGGTGTCGGTCCGGCCGATCCCCGGCGGGTACGCGGTGGACACGCGACGCACCGGCCGCCGGTCCCACCGGACGTTCACGGCGTCCCAGGTGGTGTTCTCGGCGGCTGCTCTGGGGACGCAGCGGTTGTTGCACCGCATGCGCGACACCGGTGTTTTGCCTTCGCTTTCCCCACGACTGGGTCTGCTGGCGCGCACGAACTCCGAAGCGGTACTGGCGGCGCGGTCGCTGCGCCAGGACACGGACTACACGCGCGGCGTGGCGATCACGTCATCGATCCACCCGGACGAGGTGACGCACGTGGAGCCGGTGCGCTACGGGCGCGGCAGCAACGTGATGGGCCTGATGGCAACGGTGCTGGTGGACGGTTCACCCGGGCGCCGTCGTTGGGTGCTGGGGCTGCGCGAGCTGTGGCGGCAGCGTGGTCAGCTGCTGCGGATCCACAACCCGCGGCACTGGTCGGAGCGGATGATCGGGCTGCTGGTGATGCAGACTTTGGACAACTCGGTGACGACGTACACAAAGCGGGGCCTGTTCGGGCGCCGGATGACGACTCGCCAGGGTTCCGGAGCGCCTTCGCCGTCCTGGATCCCGGCGGGGCACGAGGTGACGCGCCGGGTGGCCGCGAAGATCGGCGGGCTGCCCCAGGGCGCGTGGACGGACATGGCGAACATCCCGATCACGGGCCATTTCATCGGCGGCTGCGCGATCGGGGACTCGCCCGATACGGGGGTCGTCGATCCCTACCAGCGGTTGTACGGGTACCCGGGGCTGCACGTGGTGGACGGGTCGGCGATCTCGGCGAACTTGGGGGTGAACCCGTCGTTGACGATCACAGCACAGGCCGAGCGGGCGATGGCGTTCTGGCCGAATCGCGGCGAGGCGGACCCGCGGCCGGCGTTGGGTTCGCCGTACCAGCGGGTGGCGGCGGTGGCGCCATCGAGCCCGGTGGTACCGGCGGAGGCCCCGGGAGCCCTGCGGCTGCCGATCACGCCGGTGTAGCAGTTCGCTCGCTTCGGGCGACTCTGGGCAGGTGAACCGGCCGGAGCCGGTTCCCGACGAGACCGGAGGCCGGAAGTAACCGTCACCTACCCGACGACGCCCGGGCCTCGCGGAGCCGACCGGGGCACCCAGCTGACCTCGGCCCAGACCGGGGGAACCGTGCGGCACGAGGGAAATGTCAGCATCGCGCGCGACTTCACGGTAGACCTCGACAGCCCCGCGTCGGATCCGCAATGGGGCACCACCGGCTCCTTCACCGGCAAAACGACCTGAGCTTCAACGGTCGCGACTTCGGCTGGAGCGCGACGGTGAAGCTCCCCTGATCTGGCGGCCGACCAGGGCTACTGCGTCAAGACCTCCGACGGACGCTTCGCGGCGGTCCGCCTGACTGCTGCGTCGAGCCGTCGCCTCGTTCGCCGATCCGGGCGTGATCGTCGAGCGCGTCCTATCCGGCCACAGGCCGGCGGAGTTGTCCACAACTCCGCCGGCCTGTGGGCAATCCAGGCCCTACTTGCCGAACCCGGCCCGCCGAAGCGCGTCCGCCATGGAGCCGCTCGACCCGGATCCGGACCCGGAGCCGCCGCGCTGACCACCGCCACCACCGCGCTGACCGCCGCCACCCGAACCACCACGGCGCTGCTGACCGCCACCGCCGCCGCCCTGGCCCCGGTCACGACCACCGCCACCGCGCGACGAGGGAGCACCCGGCTCATCATCCAGTCGCAGCGTCAGCGAAATCCGCTTCCGCGGCACATCGACCTCGAGAACCTTCACCTTCACGATGTCCCCGGGCTTCACGACCTCGCGCGGATCCTTCACAAAGTTCTTCGACAGCGCCGAAACGTGCGCCAGCCCGTCCTGGTGCACCCCGACGTCGATGAACGCCCCGAACGCCGCCACGTTCGTCACGACACCCTCGAGCCGCATCCCCGGCTTCAGGTCGCCGATCTTGTCGACACCCTCCGCGAACGTCGCCGTCTTGAACGCCGGGCGGGGGTCGCGGCCCGGCTTGTCCAGCTCGGCCAGGATGTCCGTCACCGTCGGGAGACCGAACGTCTCGTCCACGAACTCGGCGGGCTTGAGCGACGACAGCGTCCGCGTGTTGCCGATCAGCGAGCGCAGGTCCGTGCCCGTCTTCGTCAGGATCCGCCGCACCACCGGGTACGCCTCCGGGTGCACCGACGACGAGTCGAGCGGGTCGTCGCCGTCCGGGATGCGCAGGAAGCCCGCGCACTGCTCGAACGCCTTCGGGCCGAGCCTCGCGACCTCCTTCAGCGCCGTGCGGGAGCGGAACGGCCCGTTCGAGTCACGGTGCGAAACAATGTTCTCCGCCAGCCCCGTCGTGATGCCCGAGACGCGGGTCAGCAGGGGCGCGGACGCCGTGTTGACGTCGACGCCGACCGCGTTCACGCAGTCCTCGACGACCGCGTCGAGCGAGCGCGACAGCGACACCTCGGACAGGTCGTGCTGGTACTGCCCGACGCCGATCGACTTCGGGTCGATCTTCACCAGCTCGGCCAGCGGGTCCTGCAGCCGCCGCGCGATCGAGACCGCGCCGCGCAGCGAGACGTCCATGTCCGGCAGCTCCGCCGAAGCGAACGCCGACGCCGAGTACACCGACGCGCCCGCCTCGGACACGATCGCCTTCGTGAGCTTCAGCTCAGGGTGCTTCTTGATCAGCTCCTGCGCGAGCTTGTCGGTCTCGCGCGACGCCGTGCCGTTGCCGATCGAGATCAGGTCGACCTTGTGCCGGGCCGACAGCGCCGCCAGCTCCGCGATCGACTGGTCCCACTTGTTCGCCGGCTGGTGCGGGTAGATGACGTGGGTGTCGACGACCTTGCCGGTCGCGTCCACGACGGCCACCTTGACGCCGGTGCGGAAGCCCGGGTCGAGGCCCATCGTCGCGCGGGTGCCGGCCGGCGCGGCCAGCAGCAGGTCGCGCAGGTTGGCCGCGAACACGCGCACGGCGTCGTCCTCGGCCGCCTGGCGCAGCCGCATCCGCAGGTCGATGCCCAGGTGCAGGAGGATCTTGGTGCGCCACGCCCAGCGCACGGTGTCGCCGAGCCACTTGTCACCCGGGCGCCCCTGCTGGGCGATGCCGAACTTCGCGGCGATGCGCGCCTCGTAGTCGGTCGGCCCGACCTGCGGCTCGTCGGTGGGCTCGTCCGGCGACATCGTGAGGTCGAGGACCTCCTCCTTCTCGCCGCGCAGCATCGCGAGGATCCGGTGCGAGGGGAGCTTGGTGTAGGGCTCGGAGAAGTCGAAGTAGTCGGAGAACTTCGCGCCTTCCTCCTCCTTGCCCGAGCGGACCTTGGCGACCAGGTGACCCTGGCCCCACATCTTCTCGCGCAGGTCACCGATGAGATCGGCGTCCTCGGCGAAGCGCTCGACGAGGATCGAGCGGGCGCCGTCGAGGGCGGCCTGCGCGTCCGCGACGCCCTTGTCCGCGTCGACGAACACCGCGGCCGCGGCCTGCGGGTCCGTGGTCGGGTCGTTCAGCAGGCCGTCGGCCAGCGGTTCGAGCCCCGCTTCACGCGCGATCATGGCCTTCGTGCGGCGCTTCGGCTTGTACGGGAGGTAGATGTCCTCCAGCCGCGACTTGGTGTCCGCGGCGAGGATCGAGGCTTCGAGGGCCTCGTCCAGCTTGCCCTGGCTCCGGATGGATTCGAGCACCGCGAGGCGGCGCTCGTCGAGTTCCCGCAGGTAGCGCAGCCGCTCCTCGAGCGTGCGCAGCTGCGCGTCGTCGAGCATCCCGGTGACTTCCTTGCGGTACCGCGCGATGAAAGGCACGGTCGAGCCGCCGTCGAGCAGGTCGACGGCGGACTTGACCTGTCCTTCGCGCACGCCCAGTTCTTCGGCGATCTTCTGCTCGACCGACACGCTCACTGCTACACGCTCCTGCTTCGCCTTCGGGGTTCCGATTCTCGCATTCTGCCGTTTCCATCGCCCCGACTTTCGGATGGGGCTCCTTGACAATCATATTGGTCTAGTCCATTTTGTGGTGACCTGCCTCACCGCCTTCGTGGAGGTCGCCCGTGGTCCCCAAGGTTCGTCTAGCCCTGCTTTCGTTACTTTCCGTGGTCGCGCTGAGTCTCGGCGTGACGTTCGTCCTAGCCGGCAACGCCTCGGCGGCGAACATCCTGGCCAACCCCGGCTTCGAAGCCGGCACCTCGGGCTGGACGTGCACCTCCCCGCCGACCGCGGTGAGCAGCCCGGTCCACAGCGGGAGCCGCGCCCTGAACGTGACGCCGACGTCGTCGGACAACGCGCAGTGCTCGCAGACGCTCACCGTCTCGGCGAACACGGCGTACAAGCTGTCGGCGTGGGTCCAGGGCAGCTACGTCTACCTGGGCGTTTCCGGCTCGGCGACGTCCAGCACGTGGACGCCGGGCACCAGCGGCTACCAGCAGCTGTCGCTGAGCTTCACGACCGGCTCGAGCACGTCGCTGACGGTGTACCTGCACGGCTGGTACGGCCAGCCGACGTACTACGCCGACGACGTCAGCCTCGACGGCCCGGGCACCCCGCCGCCGACGACGCCGACCACCCCCACCACGCCGACGACCCCGCCCACCACCACGACCCCGCCGACGACGACCACGCCGCCGCCCACCCAGGGTGACCTGCCGAAGCACGTCCTGACCGGCTACTGGCAGAACTTCTACAACGGCGCCAAGGCGCTGAAGCTGGCCGACGTCCCGACGAAGTACAACATCATCGCGGTGTCGTTCGCGGACGCGACGGGCACGCCGGGCGCGGTGAGCTTCACGCTCGACTCGGGCCTGTCTTCGCAGCTCGGCGGCTACACGGACGCGCAGTTCAAGGCCGACATCAAGACAGTCCAGGCACGCGGCCAGCGGGTCATCATCTCGGTCGGCGGCCAGAACGGCACGATCAGCGTGAGCGACTCGTCGTCGGCGAACAACTTCGCGAACAGCATCAAGTCGCTGATCTCGAACTACGGCTTCGACGGCGTCGACATCGACCTCGAGAACGGCATCAACGCGACGTACATGGGCCAGGCGCTGCGCAGCATCTACAACGGCGGCGGCAAGGTCATCACGATGGCGCCGCAGACGATCGACATGCAGTCCACGCAGGGTGGCTACTTCCAGCTCGCGCTGGGCATCAAGGACATCCTGACGGTCGTCAACATGCAGTACTACAACTCCGGCACGATGCTCGGCTGCAACGGCAGCGTGTACGCCCAGGGCACGGTCGACTTCCTGACGGCGCTGGCCTGCATCCAGCTCCAGGGCGGCCTGCGCGCGGACCAGGTGGGCCTCGGCCTCCCGGCGTCATCGCAGGCGGCGGGCGGCGGGTACCAGGCCCCGGCGAACACGGTGTCGGCGCTGAACTGCCTGGCGCGAGGAACGTCGTGCGGCTCGTTCAAGCCGTCGACGACGTACCCGACGATCCGCGGCGCGATGACGTGGTCGATCAACTGGGACGCGTCGAACGGGTACGCGTTCGCCAACACGGTGTCGGCCGGGCTCGCGGGCCTGCCGTGACCGTGCGGTGAAGGAGGCCCTCCCGGAAGCGCGGTCCGGGAGGGCCTTTCCCGTTCTAGCCGCGCAGCTCGGCCCGCAGCGTTTCGACGTCGGCTTCCGCGGCGAGGAGGACGGTCCGGAACGGGACCCCGGCGTTGCGCGGCCGGCCCAGCGGGTTCGCCCACTCCCGCGCGGCCCGTCCGAGGATTCCGAGGAGGATCCGCCGGCCTTCCGCGTCGCCGCCCAGCAACCGCATCGGCTCTTCGACGACCACCAGGTACCGGTCCGCCGGCAGCCAGTTCAGGTCGCGCAGGCAGTCGGAGAGGGCGTCCCAGTTCCAGCCGAAGTAGTCCGGGAAGCGCAGCGCGTCCGAGAACTGGCCGAACAGCTCGTCCTCGCTCCCGGCGGCGGCACCATCGATCCGGGCGACGGCGATCACGCCTGGCGGCGGGACGGCGTCGATTGCCGCGATCCCCTGGTCCCGTTGCAGGACGATGATGCCGGGTGTCGTCCGCATGGGGACATTGTCGTCACCGGCCGCTCACTTCTCGTAGGTGGTGACGTCGAAGCTGACTTTCGTCGCGCTCACAGCACGGCTCCGCCAACGGTGAAGTGAGCCTCGATCGGCGACCTTGCCGGAACCCAGCCCGAGCGGCGGCTCGCCACCAGCCTCAGGCCCGCTTCGACGAGGAGCCAGCCGAGGCGTTGCCGCCGGGTTTCGGCTCGGCCGGTCACCCTGGCCATGTCCCGTCTCAGCTCGGTCTCTCGCTTGCGGACCAGGTCGATCGCGGCGCTCATCGCGGCTGTCTCCTCGGGTGTCAGGGACAACCTCGCGTCGCCGAAAACCGCCTTGTCGTACCACTGCTCCGTCCACCGCGGCAGTTCACTCAGGAACCGTCCAAAGGGCCGGCGAGGTCCGGGTCGTCGATGAAGTCGGCCGCCCGCATCCGGGTTGTCTCCTGGGCGGAGCGCCACCAGCGTTCGCGCTTGTTCCCGCGTTCGGTGTCCTCCACCACCAGACCGGCCTCGGCCAGCAGTCGGAGGTGCCAGCTGGTGGTCCCGGAGCTTTCGCCGACCCGCTTCCCGAGCCCGGTCGCGGTGGCGGGGCCGTCCGCCTGCTACACCGCAAAGAGTCCTCTGCGATCAGCGCAGCGCGACCAGGCCCACCACGAACAGCACCACCGGAACCACCGCGGCCGCCGAGCTGATCAGCCAGTTTCCGCCGTGCCAGCCCTCCGGGGACGCGTCGACGACCAGCCTGCGGACCAGCGCCGCCTCCACCACCGCCGCCAGCAGGAACCCGAATCCCACGCTGAAGATCGCCGCCGCGCCCACGAAGAACAAGCCCGACGTCGACGCCGCCCCCAGCGGGGCCGCCACCTCCCACCGGACCAGACCCGCCGACACCGCGAGCAGCGCCAGCACCAGCACGAACGCCACCAGGAAGCCGGTCCGGGCGTTCGTCTGGTGCTGGGCCTGCGCGAACCACCAGAATCCCGCGTCGAGCGCCGTCACCACTCCGGCCACCACCAAGAACCCGGCACGGAACGTCAGCACCCGATCACCCTAACGAAACCTGGCTCATGATCGCGGTCGTGTGCCCGTCCGGGTCGGTGAAGAACGCCATCCACTCCTCCACCCCGGACTCGTGGCGGAAGATCAGGTGCGGCGCCCCGACGAACTCGACACCCCGTGCGCGCAGCGTGTCGTAAGCCGCGTTGATGTCCGGGACGGTGAAGTACAGCACCGACTCCGCTCCGCGCGGCTCGCCCGCCGTCAGGAACAGGCGGGTGCCGTCGCAGTCGAAGAACGCCAAGTCCCCGAACGTGTAGAGATGCGTGAGGCCCAGTACCTCGCCGTAGAACGCCTTCGCGCGGTCGAGGTCCGCCACCGTCCGCGAAACCTGCCCGATCGGTCCCAGCATCGGTGCCTCCTCCGAAACCCGGCCCGTGAGCGCACTGCCCGCCGGGGCGCCGCGCCACGCTCGGAGCTCCGCCCGCCCGGACAGGCCGAGCTTGCGGACCGCGTTGCCGACGTGGAACTTGACCGCGTCCCGGCTGGTGCCGCGCCGCCGGGCGATCTCGCCGTTGGTCAGGCCGTGGCGGACCGAGTCGACCACCCGCCACTCGGCGGGGGTCAGCCGGTCGGGGTGCCGTGGCCTGCCGCGCTCGCCAACGCGACGAACTACTCTACCCCGGCGAACCGCACCTCGACGCCGCCCAGCGGGCCGAAGTCCGCCGCCACGTGGCCGCCCGCGTGGATCGGGCACGGCGGGGTCGCCGTCCCCGTCGTCACGATGTCGCCGGGGCGCAACGCGAGGCCGTGGCGGGGCAGTTCCATCGCCAGCCAGTGCAAAGCCAGCCGCGGGTCGCCCAGCACCAGACTTCCGCTGCCGCGGGAGAACTCCTCGCCGTCCGCGTGGAGGACCACCGGGCTGCGCGGCAGGTCGAGGTCGCGCCAGCCCGGCACCGCCCGCCCTTCGACGAACCGGCCCGCGCACGCGACGTCGGCGAGCAGCTGCGGCCCGCCCGCGTGCTGGTGGTCGGTGTAGCGGCTGTCCGGCATCTCGAGCGCGAGGAACATCGTGTCGACGGCGTCGAGCACCGCGGTCAGCGACGGCGACAACCCCGGGTCGGCCTTGAGCCGGAACGCGAACTCGGGCTCGGCGACGCCCATGGTCATCGTGTCGGCCGGCACCGGCTCGCCCTCGGCGTGGCGGTAGCGCTCGAACATCACGCCCGGCAGCGGGCCGGGGACGTCGAGGTACTGCCGGGCGTATGCGGTGGTCGCGGCGATCTTCCAGCCGGACACCGGTCCGGCCAGCCCGGCGAGCGCCACCTGCGCGGCCATGCCCTCGGCGAGGTCACGCGGGCGGGCGTCGTCGGGAAGGCCGTCGAGGCGCTTCCCGGTCTGCCACGCGTCCCAGATCAGCTCGGCCGCCCGCTCTCGGTTCACCCTCGCGATCTTGCCAACCGGAAGACCGGGTGTCGATCGGCTTCCGCGGCGAAGGCCTCGGCCGGGTCGGTGAGCTTCGCGTCGAAGAACGGCGCCGTCACGGGGATCTTGCGGACGTACGCGCGCAGCACCGGCCCGGCCGCCGCGGCGTCGGCCTCTTCGACGGACCACGTCTCGCGCGTGCGGCCGCGCCGCAGCCGGGCGGTGGCGTCGGCGCGCAGGTTGTGCACCCAGCCGACCTGCCCGTACGGCGAGACGAGCCAGCGGTCACCGCCGACCTCGAGGACGTTGACCGGAGTGGTCCGGTCCACTCCGCTCTTGCGTCCTCGCGTGGTCAGCAGGTAGCCGGTGCGCCCGTTGACCGGGATCCCGCGCTCCAGCAACGCCGTCACGACGACGTTCGCGGCCTTGCGCGTCACGCCGAGCTGGTACTTCCTGGCCATCACGGGTGCATAGCGTAGACCCCGGAAAGCTCGCGGACCCTCGTCCAGACGTTCTCGAAGCGCTCGGCGTCCACCACCGGTTTGCGCAGCGCGGCCAGGGCGATCGCCTGCTGGGCCTCGGTCGAGCTCGCCTTGCCGTTGAGGTCGACCGCCGCGGCGCTGAAGTCCTGCACCAGCACGGCGAAGATCTGGTCGACGACCTCCTCGTCGAGGCCGGTGATCTCAGCCTGCTCCAGGACCAGCTGGCCGTACACGATGAGCGTGAACAGCTCGGTCAGCGCGAGCCCGAAGTCGAGGTCGGCCTGCTGGGCCTCGTCCGGCGCGGCCTCCGTCAGCAGCTTGACGAGGTAACCCGCCTGCTCGGTGAACAGCGCGACGTTCGGGATGTGCGACGCCCCCGCGTACGCGGTCTTCCAGTCGTGGAAGCGGACCTTCGACAGGCCGCGCGCCGGGCCCTGGCGGAAGAGGAACTCGTCGTCCGCGGCGTCGGTGCGGGTGCCGACCGGCGCGTACTCCTGCGGCGCGAAGAGGTACGCGGGCATGAACTTCGCGATCAGCGCGAGGTTCACCGCCACCGTGCCTTCGAGCTTGGGCAGGCCGTCGATGTCGTTCTTGGACATCGCGAGGTACGTGTCCGCCTCGAAGCCCTTGGCCGCGACGACGTCGGCGACCAGGCCGATCACCTTCTGCGCCTCGGTCGTCACCTTCATCTTGGTGATCGGGTTGAACAGCAGGTAGCGGCGGTCTTCGGCGTGAGCGCTGCGGAAGTAGTCGACGGCACGGTCGGAGAACAGCTTCATCGCGGTCAGCCGCGCGTACGCCTCGACGAACTCGCGGCGGACGTGCGGGAAGTCCGTGACGGGCTTGCCGTAGAGGACGCGGTTGTGCGCGTGCGTGATGGCTTCGTACAGCGAGTGCGTCGCCATGCCGATGCCGCCGAAGCAGAGGTTGAACTTGCCGATGTTGACGGTGTTCAGCGCGGCGCTGAAGGCTTCGGCGCCGACGTGGAGGATGTCGTCGGCGGTCACCGGGTAGTCCTCGAGCCGGAACTCGGCGACGTACATCTGCGACGGCACTACGTTCTTGACCACGTGGTAGTTCGGGTGCTCGGAGTCGGCGTAGAAGAAGACGTACTGGTCCGGGCCCTCGACGCCGTCGATGCGGCCGAAGACCGACACCGTGCGCGCGCAGTTGCCGTTGCCGATGTAGTACTTCGAGCCGGTGGCGCGGTAGCCGTCGCCGTCCTTGGTCAGCACCAGGTCGGACGAGTAGATGTCGGCGCCGTGGTCCTTTTCGGACAGTCCGAAGGCGCCGACGCCGCCGGCGTCCAACGCCGCCGCCGCGCGCTCACGCGCCGCGGAGTTGCCGCTCTGCCACACCGGGCCGAGCCCGAGGATCGTGACCTGCCACGGGTACCAGTAGTTCAGGCCGTAGAACCCGAGGATTTCCGACAGCGCGGCGACGCGGGCGGTGTCCCAGCGCTTGTCCGGGTTGCCGCCGGCGTTCGCGGACGGCGTCAGGAAGGTCGAGAACAGGCCTTCCTTGCCCGCGAACTCGAGGAAGTCCGAGTAGAAGGTGCGGGCGTGGTAGTCCTCGGCCAGCTTCGCCTTGCCGCGCTGCTCGAACCAGTCGATGGTGGCCCGGAGCAACCGGCGCGTTTCCGCGTCGAAGTGAGCCGGGTCGTACTCGTGCGGGTTCAGCAGCATGGACGCTCCTCCTTGATTACCGACCGGTAACTTAGCAAGACCCCTAGGTGCGGGCAATCTCACTGGGGCCACGTCACCCTCATTGGTACACTGATCATGCGGGCCGCTCAGTTCTGCCTCGGCCCGCTGCTGTTGTCGACTACCACGCGCCGCGGCCGTTGACCGGTCTGCGCCGGGCAGGACAACCCTTCTCAGGTAACGGAGACCAGGGCGCCCCTGCGCCCACATGCACTTATGACGACTTTCGCTGAACTCGGCCTGCCCGCCACCCTCGTGGACTCGCTGGCCGCTCAGGGCGTCACCGCGCCCTTCCCCATCCAGGCGGCGACCCTGCCGCACACCCTCGCCGGGCGCGACGTGCTCGGCCGCGGCCGGACCGGCTCCGGCAAGACCTACGGCTTCGTGCTGCCCCTGCTGGCCCGCCTCTCGGCGGGCCCGACGCGGCGCAAGCCCGGCCGTCCGCGCGCGCTGATCCTGGCGCCGACCCGTGAGCTCGCGACGCAGATCGAGGCGTCCATCCTGCCGCTGGCCAAGCCGCTGGGCCTGAAGACGACCACCATCTTCGGCGGTGTCTCGGCCAACCCGCAGATCACCCGGCTGCGTGACGGCGTCGACATCGTCGTCGCCTGCCCCGGCCGGCTCGCCGACCACATGCGCTCCGGGCACGTGAAGCTCGACGCGATCGAGATCACCGTCCTCGACGAGGCCGACCACATGGCCGACCTGGGCTTCCTGCCCGAGGTGCGCCGGATCATGGACCAGACTCCCTCGCGCGGGCAGCGGATGCTGTTCTCCGCGACCCTGGACAACGGCGTCGACGTGCTGGTCAAGCGCTTCATGAACGACCCGATCACGCACAGCGTCGACTCGGCGCAGTCGCCGGTGTCGACGATGGAACACCACGTCCTGCACCTCGAGGAGACCCACCGGCTGCCGGTGCTGGTCGACCTCACCGCCGCGCCGGGCCGCACGCTCGTCTTCACGCGGACGAAGAGCCGCGCGAAGGCGCTGACCCGCAAGCTCGTGGCGTCCGGTGTCCCGGCCGTCGAGCTGCACGGCAACCTCGGCCAGAACGCGCGCACGCGCAACCTCGAAGCGTTCTCGTCCGGCGCGGCGAAGACGCTGGTCGCGACCGACATCGCGGCCCGTGGCATCCACGTCGACGACGTCCGCCTGGTCATCCACGCCGACCCGCCGGTCGAGCACAAGGCGTACCTGCACCGCTCGGGCCGCACGGCGCGCGCGGGCGCGTCGGGCACGGTCGTGACGCTGATGACCGACGCGCAGGTCCGCGACGTGCGGGACCTGACGCGCAAGGCCGGCATCAAGCCGACGACGACCCAGCTCGGCCCGGGTCACCCGCTGCTGGCGGAGCTGGCCCCGGGTGAGCGTTCCTTCACGGCGTCGCCGAAGCGCCCGCCGGTGGACAACCGGCCGAAGAAGGTCACGGCTTCGGGCGCGGCGCCGGGCGGCGGCCGCGGCCGCCGTGGCGCCCCCGCCACGCCCAAGGAGAACCGGGGCGGACAGCGGTCTCGCGCCGCCGGCCAGGAGGCCCGCTCGGCCGCCGCCGAGAAGTCCGGTGGCCGCAGGTCGGGTGCCGCTTCCGGTGGTTCGCGACGCTCCGGTGCCGCCGCCTCGGGCGGTTCGCGACGGTCGGGTGCCCCGGCCGCCTCGGGTGGCGCGGCCCGTTCCGGCGCTTCGGCCGCGGGCAACCGCGGCTCCGGCGGCGCGGCTGCCTTCTCGTCCGGCACTCGCGCGGGCGGCCGCCGCGGCCGCTGAGCCTCACGCACAGAAACCCCGGGCGTTCCGTCCGGGGTTTCTGTCGTCCCGGCGAGCGGCGCGGCCGCGGATCGCGTGTCATGCTCTCGGCATGGACGACACGGACCTGGTGCAGACCGGAATCGGCCTGCTGGCGTCGGTCTACCGGCTTCGCCTGAACCTGCAGGGCGAGGGCGACGAGCCCGGCTCGAGCGGCTATCCCGAACTGCTCGAAGGTGCCCTCGACTTCACGCTGACCGCGGACTCCGCCGTGCCGCCGGAATACGCCGAAGAGGTCCAGGACGTCGTCAAGCAGGCCGTCGACGAGCTGGCCCGCCGTCAGGAGGCCGTTCTGCGCGGTTTGCTGCTGGGGTTCGTCAAGGTCGTCGAAGCCTATGAAGAAGACCAGCCCGGACCCGACGTCCTGCAGCTCCTTCAGCAGCTTTCGCTCGAGGTCGCGGTGGAGTGAGCGCCGGCGAGGACCGGGTGGGTCAGGATCCGGCCGGTCCGCTCCGCCTCACCGACTCCTCCCAGCCCGCGCCACTCCTGCGACACCAGGTAGAGCGTGTCCTCGCTGAGCGCGCACGCGAAACAGCCCTGTTCCAGCGTCAGCAGCTCCAGGACTTCCCCGCCCTCGCGGACCCGGGTGCACGAGCGCCCCGGCACGTCGGACACCCACACCGCGCCCGAGGCGTCGAGGGCGATGCCGTCCGGGACGCCCTGGCCGAGGTCTGCCCACACCCGGCGGCCGGTCAGCCCGCCGTCCGGGAGCACCGAAAAGGCCGTCAGCCGGTTCGCGTACGACTCCGCGACGATCAGCGTCCCGCCGTCCGGGGTCAGAGCCATGCCGTTGCCGAAGGCGATGCCGTCCGCCACTTCGCGGACCACGCCCGCCCGGCTGACGTGCCGGATCGACCCCGGGCGGTACTCCTCGCCCGCCATCAGGTCGAACCCGCCGCCGTTGACGTAGCAGCCGCCGTCACCCGCGACGACGATCTCGTTGAAGCCGCTCCCGCCGAGGTCGGCGTGGGTGGTCAAGCCGTCGGGGGAGAGCCGCAGCAGGAGGCCGTCCGACGAGGACACGATCAGCGGCTGCCCGTCGAGGAAGTCGAAGCACATCGGCATCGTCGGGAAGTCCGCGCGGAACACGACCTCGCGGCGTCCGGCCGGGGTGACCGCGACGATTTCGTGCGCCACCCAGTCGGCGAACCACAGCCGGCCGTCGTGCCAGCGCGGTGACTCGCCGAACGCGATCCCCTCCAACAGCACGTCAACCACAGGAACTCCTTCGCTCGAGCGACGCTTGCGAAGGGTACGTCGAGGCCGGGAGCCCGGCTTCGACATCCGCGGGGACTAGAGCGACGCGGTCAGCCCGCGGGCCCGCAGCACCGCGCGCTCCAGCGGGCGGAACACCAGCAGCTCGATCCCGACGCCGACCAGCAGGATCAGGAAGATCGCCGCGATCACCGTCTCGATGCTGTTGAGCGACGACCCCTGGTTGAGGTACGCGCCGAGCCCGACGCCCAGCTGCGGCGACAACGCGATCAGCTCCGCCGCCATCAGCGAGCGCCACGAGAACGCCCAGCCCTGCTTGAGCCCGGCGAGGAACCCCGGGAGCGCGGCCGGCAGCAGGATGTGGCGGGCCGAGGAGAGCCGGTTCGCGCCCATCACCTGGCCGACGCGCGGCAGGATCGGCGGGATCTGGTCGATGCCGGACACCAGGCCGTTCGCGATCGACGGCACCGAGCCCAGGAGCACGACGAAGTAGATCGCGCCGTCGTTGATGCCGAACCACAGGATCGCGGCCGGCACCCACGCCACCGACGGCAGGCTCTGCAGCCCGGAGAGCAGCGGCCCGATCGCGGCTCGCACCACGCGGACCTTCGCCACGACCAGGCCCAACGGCGTGCCGATGAGCACGCCGGCGACGAAGCCGAGCGCGGCGCGGTGGACCGACGTCCAGACGAACCCGAACACCTCGCCGGTGACGACGCGACTCCAGAACTCGTCCCACACCGCGAGCGGTGCGGGCAGCTGCGCCTCCGACCAGAACGCCGCGGCCCAGAGGACCTGCCAGACGACGATCAGGAGGAGTAGCGCGGCCGCCGGCGGCAGGAAACCCCAGGCGAACCGCTTCCAGAAGCTCGGGCGGCGCTCGCCGACCGGGGCGTCGAGCGAGTCCAGTCCGGCGCCGACCGCGTCGAGGTCGGGCTCCCCGGCTTGGTCAAGCTGCGGCATGGGTGCTGATCACCTCTCGCAGGTGCGCGGTGATCTCTTCGGTGAGCTCCTCGGCGTCGGCCAGCGGCACGTCCGTCCACTCGCGCACGACCTTGCCCGGCCGCGACGACAGCAGCACGACGCGCTGCCCGAGCCGGACGGCCTCGCGCACGTCGTGGGTCACGAACAGCACCGACGTGCCGGTGCTGCGGTAGACGCGCAGCAGCTCGCCCTGCAGGACGTCGCGGGTGATGGCGTCGAGCGCGGCGAACGGCTCGTCCATCAGCAGCAGCGCCTGCTCCGGGTCGCCGCCGACGCGCAGGGTCGCGGCCAGCGCGCGGGCCAGCGCGACCCGCTGGCGCATCCCGCCGGACAGCTCGTGCGGCCGCTTGCCGCCCGCGTCGGTCAGCCGGACCAGGTCCAGCAGCTCGGCGGCCTTTTCGCGGCGCTCGGCACGGCCGAAGCCGGCCAGGCGCAGCGGCAGCTCGACGTTGCGGGCCGCGGTCAGCCACGGCATCAGCGCGGCCTCCTGGAACATGACCGCGGGCCGCGACGTGTTCAGCGTGATCTCCCCCGCCGACGGCGCGTCGAGCCCCGCGACCAGGTTCAGCAGCGTGCTCTTGCCGCAGCCGGACGCGCCGAGCAGGCAGACGAACTCGCCGGGCGCGACCGTGAGGTCGACGCCGTCGAGCGCGACGACCGCCCGCCCGGCCGGGCCGAACGTCTTGCGGACGCCGTCGAGCCGGACCGCGGTCGCGCCGGTGAAGCTGCTCCGGCCGGTCGGGAGGGTCGTGGTCATCGCTGGCTGCCTCTCGAGATCACTTGGCGAGTTCGGGAGCGTTCACGGCGGGCTGGTTCGTCTCCTTGAGGACCTCGTTCAGCGGACCGAAGTCGGCGAAGCCCTTCAACGCTACCGCCGACTTGACCACACCCGCCGTGACCGAGTCCTGCGCGAGCTGCGGGAACTCGGCCGGGATCGGGTCAGTGGTCAGCTCGATGCCGGAGAACGCGCGGTCGATGACGCCCTGGCTCAGGCTGCTGCCGGCCAGCTCCTTGAGGGCGCCGTTGACGACGGTCTTCGCGTCCGCCGGGTTGGCCTTCGCCCAGTCGATCGCGGCCAGCTGGCCCTTCAGGACGGCCTTGACGGTGTCCGGGTGCTGTTGCAGGAACTCGCTGCGCACGATGACGACGGTGGTCGGGAAGCGGCCGCCCGGCCACAGGGTCTTCTCGTCGACCAGGACCTTGGCGCCGGCGTCGAGCACCAGCCGCGAGGACCACGGCTCGGGCAGCCAGCCGCCGTCGAGCTCGCCCTTCTTGAAGGCGTCGAGCGTCTTGGAGTTGTCCAGGTTGGTGATCTTGACCTGGCCGGTCAGCTGCTTGCCGGCCAGGAACTTCTTGAGCGCGACGTCCTGGGTGTTGGCCAGCTGCGGCGTGGCGATGGTCTTGCCCTTGAGCTGGTCGACGCTGGTGATGTCCGGCTTGACGACCAGCTGCGCACCGCCCGAGACGGCGCCCGAGATCAGCTGGATGGTGCCCTTGGACTTGGTGAAGGCGTTGATCGCCGGGCCGGAGCCGATGAAGGCGATGTCGAGGGAGTTGCCCAGCAGCGCGTTGACCTCTTCGGGGCCCGCGTTGAACGTCTGGGTGGTGAGCTTGGTCGAGCCCAGCTCCTTCTGGAAGAAGTCCTTTTTGACGCCGATCAGCGCGGGCGCGTGCGTGACGTTCGGGAAGAACCCGAGCCGCACCTCGCCGGCGCTGCCCTCGTTCGCGGCCGGGGTGGCGGTGTTCTCCGCGGCGCGGGAACAGCCCGCGAGCACGCCCACAGCGGTCAGGGCGGCCAGCGCCGAGGCCAGGAAGCGGGTTCTGTGGTGGGTGCGCACGTCGGCATCGCCTTTCGGGGTCGGTATCGGGGCGAGGTTCGCACGGTCACCCACTAGGGCGCATAGCCATCCGCATCTCGGGAAATCCGGTGAGATTTCTTGACATCGGCGACCAGGTGCGCTTATGGCAACCGTCCGGACCGCTCGCGCGTGGTGCTCTCGACGACTTCTCGAGGGGGACGCATGAAGACGGTCGCGGAGATCCGGCTGGTCACCTTGGTGACGCTCGCGACGTGGGCGAGCCTCACGCTCGGTCCGATCGGCGCCGACTGGCTGACCGCGCTCGGCGTGGGCGAATGGACGGCCGTGGTGCTGGTGGTGGCCCTCATCCTGACCGGCCCGGCCGCCGGTTTCCTGTACTGGCGGTCGACGGGGAAGCGGCCGGCCCGCCGGGAGCTCCCGCTGCTCGGCTCGGCCGCCCCGGTCACCGTTCTCGGGCTGTTCGGCCTGGTCACCGGGTCGGCGTCCCGGGGTCACACGTTCGTGCTCGTCTTCATGGCGGTCCCACTGGTGATCTTCCTGCTGGTCGTGGCCGCGCGGTGGCGAACCGTCCGGCGCACCGAGGCAACCTCCGACGTCACCCGGACGTGGTACGAGTGACGACGAACTCGGGAGGGAACATGACGAGCCGACGGGGCCAGGGAGCCACCGGCGTCCGCGTGGCGCTGGTCGTGCTGTTCATCGGAATGGGCCAGGCGACGTTCGAGTGGTTCAAGTCGCTCGGGATGGACGCGGTGACGAGCCTGGTGGTCTGGGCGATCCCGGTCATCACCGGAGCGGCGGTGACGCTGGTGCTGTGGCTGGCCTCCGACCGGGCGTTCGCGCTGCGGAACTGGCTGCCGGTGGCGGTGAGCATCCCGGTGTACCTGGGCGGGGCGTTCGGCCTGGTCACGGGCGAGGCGACCATGGTGGCTTCGATCGTCACGGGCGTGGGGCTCGGGATCGCGGTGGTGTCGGTGGCCGGGCTTCTCCGGTCCCGGCGGGACCACGCGGAGGCTCGGCACTAGTTGTCCACAGCCCTGGCCTGATGTGGGTAATCGGGGCCCGGGCTGCGGTTTTCCGGCTTTTCGTCGGGATGCGGCGATACGCTGGAACAGGGGTGGCCCCCAGGGTGGGCGGGCCCTGCTGGGGGGGCGTTCTGGGGCTCGGTCACGCGGCTCGGTCACGCGGCTCGGTCACGCGGCTCGGTCACGCGGCTCGGTCACGCGGCTCGGTCACGCGGCTCGGTCACGCGGCTCGGTCACGCGCCTCGGTCCGGGGGCTCGGTCACGCGGCTCGGTCACGCGCCTCGGTCTGCGGGGCTCGGTCACGCGGCTCGGCCCGGAGGCTCGGTCACCGGAGCAGGAATCCTGCCGGCACCCCCTGCGGCCGGCTTGGCCAAGCGCTCGCTCCCGCTGAGCCCCGGTGTGGCGTCCGGCGTCCCGCACCGAACGCCACACCGAAGTCAGAGGCGCAGCAGCAGGGACACGTCGCCGAACTCGTGCCACAGGTATCGGCGCTCCACCGCCGCGTCGTACGCGCGCTGGACCAGGGCTCTTCCCGCCACCGCCTCCAGCAACAGCAGGTGGGACGCGTCCGGGGCGTGCAGGCCCGTCACGATTCCGTCCACCACCCGCGCCGGGCGGTCCGGGCCCAGGACCAGGTTCGTCCAGCCCTCCGCCGGCCCCTCGGGCAGTGCGGACTCCAACGCCCGCGCGACCGTCGTGCCCACCGCGATCACCCGGCCGCCTCGGGCACGCACCCACGTCACCAGTGCCGCGGTCGTCGGTGGCACCCGGAACCGCTCGGCCTGGGGCGGCTCGCCCGCCTCGGGCGAGGACACCCCCGTGTGCAACACCAGCGGCGCGAACAGCACACCGTCCGTGACCAGGCGCGTGACCAGCGCATCCGAGAACGGCCGCGCCGCCGAGGGCATCTCCGCGCTGCCCGGCTCGCGGGCGAACACCGTCTGGTAGTCCGGCAACGGCCACGCGCGCGGCACGTACCCGTAGCGGATCGGGCGCCCCACCGCCGTCAGGAACCCCTCGACCGGCCCCTCGACCGACACCGCCGCGCGCCACAGCCGCGTCGAGCCCGGTGCGGCCGGGGCCAGCAGGCTCAGCGACGCTCCCCCGGGCAGCTCCAGCCGCTCCCCTGCCCGGCCGTCGAGCAGCGGCCCGCCGGGTGCTCGCAGCTCGACGACCCAGGTGCCGTCGTCGAGCTCCGTCGAGAAGTGGACGACGACCGGACGGCCGCCCCGGACGGCGTCGACCGCCGCCGGCAACGTCCCCGATGTGTTCACCACCAGCAGGTCGCCGGGGCGCAGGTGCGAACCCAGCGACGAGAACACCGTGTGGTGGACTCCCGACGGCGAAGCGACCAGCAGCCTGACTTCGTCCCGTGCCAAGCCACGCGCCTCGGGCGGAGCCGATGCCGACAGCTCCTCCGGCAGGTCGAAACGGATGTTCATGCGCTCACCAGCAGGTCCGCGGCCCGGTAGCGGCCGCTGGGCGGACGCGAGTCCAGCAGCCGCAGGAACGCCGGGACGGCCGTCTCAGGCAGCGGCCGGTCCGAGATGTCCTCGCCCGGGAACGCGCGCTGGTGCATCGCCGTGCGCAGGTCGCCCGGGTCGACCGCGTACACCGCCAGGTCCGGGTTCTCCGCGCCGAGCACCGCCGTGACGTGGTCGAGCGCGGCCTTCGCCGAGCCGTAGCCGCCCCAGCCTTCGTACGCTTCGACGGCGGCGTCCGAGCTGATGTCGATGATCGTGCCCCGGGACGCCGTCAACGCCGGCAGCAGCAGCTGGGTCAGCGCGAGCGGCGCGAAGACGTTCACACGGTAGACGTTTTCCAGCTCCGCCAAGGGATAGCTCCCCAAGGACGGCAACGGGCTGACGCCCAGGGAGCTGGCGTTGTTGACGAGCAGATCGAGGGACGGGCAGGCGTCGGCCAGCGAAGCGCGGTGGGCCGGGTCGGCGACGTCGCCGGGGACGGCCGTGAAGCCGATCTCCCCGGCGGCGGCCGACAGCGTGGCCGCGTCCCGGCCGTCGCCGACGACTGTCCACTTGCGACTCACCAGTGCGGCGGCCAGGGCACGGCCCAGGCCCGCGGACGCCCCGGTGACGAGTGCGGTTGGCATGGTTCCTCCTTCGAGGGGTACCACACCATCGTCAAACCTCTACCTTACTTGATGTCAACCGAAGCCCGGCCGCGCAGCAGGAAGTACGCTGCCAGCGAAACGACGAGCCCGACGTAGTACGCGAGATCCGCGCCGTGCAGCGCCGACGCGACCGGTCCGGTGTAGAGGGACGTGTTCATGAACGGCACCGCCGCCCCGAAGCCCACCACGAACGCCACGAGCGCGGCCCAGGGACGCACGGACGTCGACTCCAGGACGTCCACCCGCCGCCCGCCGCGGGTCCGGGCGAGCCAGTCCGGGATGACGACGCCGAGGAACGGCGGGATCCAGTAGCTGACGAACAGCAGCACGTTCTGGAACTTGGCCGCCAGCTCGCCGCTGTGCATCCAGAGGATCAGCGCGAACGCGAGCACCGTGACGACGACCGCCGACACCGGACGCCGCAGCCGGACACCGACGGTCTGCAGGGCCAGCGAGCCGCTGTAGTCGTTCATCGCGTTCGACGACACCGCCGCGAGCGCGATCACCGTCAGCGCCAGCGCGCCCAGGAACCCGCCGCCGAGCAGCGCCGCGACCCCGGTCGCCGTCTGGTCGCCCAGCGACGACCCCAGCGCGAGCCCGAGTCCTTCGCCGATCGCGTACGACGCCGTCAGGCCGAGCAGCGTCGCCCAGAACACCGACCGCGACGACGTCCCGGCCGGCAGGTAGCGGCTGAAGTCCGACGCGTAGGGCGCCCAGGAGATCGCCAGCGACAACGTGATCGTCGTGAACAGCACGACACCGCCCGCCAGGTCGGCGCCCGACGCCGTGTCGGCGGTCGCGATCGCGTGTCCGGAAAGGACCTTCACGGCGAGCGCGGCGAACGCGAGCACCAGCAGCACGCTCATCACGGCCTGCACGCGGTGGATCAGGGCGTAGCCGAACACACCGAGCGCGCACTGCAGCACCAGCACGATCAGCACCGCGGCCCAGAACGGCAGCCCGGTCAGCTCGGCCAGCGCCTCACCGCCGAACAGGCCGACCAGCGCGTCCCAGGCGATCGAGCCGAGCCACTGGATGAGCCCCGGCAGCACGACGCCGCCACCGAAGGGCAGGCGGGCGAGCGGCAGCTGGCCGGTGCCGGTGCGCGGTCCCCAGGTGGACAGGTACGCCACCGGCAGCGACCCGAGCACGGTGCCGGCGAGCATCGCGGCCAGGCCCGTCCAGAACCCGAGGCCGAGCGACGCCGCGAGCGTGCCGGTGAACACCGCCGTCATGGTCAGGTTCGGCGCGAACCACACGCTGAACAGGCGCCACGGCCGCCCGAAGCGGTTGCCCTCCGGCACCGGCGCGATGCCGTGGGTCTCGATCGCCAGGTCACGGCCGCCGGTGGGCATGCGCCCGCCGAAGACCTCCGCACCCAGTCCGTTCATGTGGCGCCTCCTGTTCCGGATCACCCTAAAGCGCGCCCGCGTGGTGTAACGCGACGGCCCGAACGGACGAATCACGGTTAGCCGCTGCCGGACCGCCGCACACACCCGCCAGGATTGACCGGCGAGGCTCACCGGGGAGGGTTGCGTGGTCCAGCATCCGCGGACGCTCGTGATGACCGGCCTGCTGGCGGCCGGTCTCGGGCTCGGCGTCACGGCGTTGGTCCTCAAGGCGGGCGAAGGCAGCCACACCGCGCTCGACACGGCCCTGAGCACCGTCACCGGGTTCCTGTTCCTGCTCGCCGGCGCGGTCGCGCACGTGCGGCGCCCGGCGAACCCGATCGGCGTGCTCATCGCGCTCGCCGGCGTCGCGCTGTTCCTCGAGGACCTGCAGTTCGCCCCGGACCCGGTGCTGTACACGATCGCCGTGCCGCTGCGCGCCGCGTCCGGCCCGGTGATCGCGCACCTCGTGCTCGCCTTCCCCCAGGGCAGGCTCCGGTCGCGGTGGGAACGCCTGCTCGTCTCCGCGTCCTACTCGGTGGTGTTCGCGCTGGGCGTGCTCGGGCTCCTGTTCAACGACGACCCGCGCGACCTGCTGGCGATCTCCGCCGGCCACGACGGCAGCGGCGTCGCCGACCGCGTGCTGGAGCTCGCCGCGACGGCGATCAGCGCCGGGGTGATCGTCGTGCTGCTCTACCGGTGGCTGACCGGCCGGCTGCCGCAGCGGCGGCTGCTGTCGCCGGTGATCGCCATCGCGCTGCTCGGCGCGCTCGCGTCGGGGATCGGTACGGCGCTCGGGGACGCGCACCCGCTGTCGGAGCCGATGCTGCAGGCGTACCGGATCCTGTTCTGCCTGTGGCCGCTGGCGTTCCTGGCCGGCGTGCTGCGCGCCCGCGTCGGCAACGCCGAAATGATCCGGCTGCTGCTGGAGCGCGACGGCACCGGGCTGGCGGCGCTCGTGCAGGACGACGAGGTGTGGAAGGACAGCCGGTCGATCGACGCGCTGAACGCGGCGGCCGGGCTGGTGCTGGACAACCAGCGGCTGACCGCGGAGCTCGAGCAGCGGCTGACCGAGGTGCGGGCGTCGCGGGCCCGGCTCGTCGCGGCCGGCGACGAGGAGCGCCGCCGCCTGGAACGCGACCTGCACGACGGCGCCCAGCAGCGGCTGGTCAGCGTCGTGCTGCTGCTGCGGATGGCCGGCCGGCGGCACGGCGGGTCGCTGCCGGCGGAGGTCCGGGCACTGCTGACCCGCACGGTCGAGGAGCTGCAGACCGCGATCACCGAGCTGCGCGAACTGGCCCGCGGCATCCGCCCGGCGATCCTCACCGAAGCTGGCCTGGTCCCGGCCGTGCGTTCGCTGGCCGACCGGATCCCGATGGAGGTCGCCCTGACGGTCGGCACGGTGCCCCGGCTGGACGCGGCCGTCGAGGCGACCGCGTACTTCGTGGCGTCCGAGGCGCTGACGAACGCCCTCAAGCACGCGCAGACCGATTCCGCGGAGGTGCGGATCGCGGTGGCGGGCCGCGAGCTGCGCGTGTCGGTGACCGACCACGGCGTCGGCGGCGCGTCCCTCGACGGCGGCAGTGGCCTGGCGGGCCTGCGCGACCGAGTCGAGGCACTGGGTGGCGAGCTCGAGGTGCGCGGCGGCACCGGTGGAACGACAGTCCGCGCGCTCATCCCGCTCAGGACGTGAAAGGGCCCCCTCGCCGCAGCGACGAGGGGGCCCTTTCGGAATCACTCGCTAGACGAGCAGCAGGAACAGCAGCCCGTTGGGCGTGCCGAGACCCGTCACGTCGTCGTAGCCCGGGGTCGTGTGGATCGTCAGACCCTGGTAGTCGAGCGTGCGCACCGAGGTGAGCAGGCCGCCCGAAGCGTCGACCGAGTTGGCGAAGTCGACGCGCTCCACCGCGGCGTCCACGTGCTTCACGTCGCTGATCGCCGGCGTGCGCGAGGTCAGCTTGTAGATCACGGGGTTGATGAAGCCGTGGTGGAAGTGGTCGCGGCTGTCGGCCACGGCCATGATGCCGGCGAACACCGGCGACGCGAGGCTCGTGCCGCCGATCCGGTACTGGTCGTAGTAGGCGCCGTCCGGGAAGGTCTGCGTCTGGCCGACCAGGAAGCCGGTGTTCGGGTCACCGATCGCCGAGATGTCCGGCACCACGCGGCCCTTGTTGTTGCCGGTCTGGTTCTTCTTCGCCAGCGCGTCCGGCACGACACCCTTCTGGTAGAAGGGCTGCGCGAACAGCCGGCTCGTGCCGCCACCGGAACCGCTGGTGTAGGCCGCCGGGCCGTAGACGCCGTTGGTCAGCGTCGACTTGCTGGTCTCCCAGCCGGTCTCGAAGATCCGCTTGCCGTCCTTGCCGATCGCGATGGACGTGCCGCCGACCGCGGTGATCCACGGCGCCGAGGCGGAGAAGTCCGGCGACGGCGTGCCGAGGCGCGCGACCTCGTCGCCGTTGTCACCCGAGGAGAAGTAGACGCCGATGCCCTCGAGCACCGCCTGCAGCGAGATCTGGTTGAACACCTTGACCTCGTCGGCCGGGATGTCCTCGCCGGTGTCGCCGTAGGAGTTCGACACGATGTCGGCCTTGTGGCCGGCGATCACGTAGTTCAGCGCCTCGTCGAGGGCGTTGTCCTCGCAGGACTCGCCACCGACGTACAGGATGTCGGCGCCCGGCGCGAGACCGTGGGCGGCCTCGACGTCGAGGGTCTCCTCGCCGTACCAGCCGGCCGCGTCGCACTGGTCCGGCGGCTCGAGAACCGGGTTCGCCGGGAAGACGTGCTGCTTGAACTGGCTCTGCTTCAGCGGGTGTTGCGGGTCGTTCTTCTTCGCGTAGGTGCTCGCGTCGGAGTAGATCGTCGGCGAGGCGAACGCGTCCACGATGGCGATCGTGGTGCCCTTGCCGTCCGCGCCGACCTTGTCGACACCGTAGGCCGAGCGCAGCTGGGCCGGGGTGTAGCCGCAGGGGGCGTAGGGCAGGTGCTTGCCGTTGTAGGCGGGATCGGTGGTGTCGACCTTCTCGCCGTAGTAGGCGCTGCACGGCCGCGCGTTGCGGAACCCGGGGCCGGGGGCGACGTCGGACGGCGTCGCGGAACCCGTGTCGTGGTCCGGCTTGAACAGGTTGGTCGCCTGGTCGACGCCGACGACGCCGAGCACGTCGGCCGCCAGGTTCGCCGGCACCGACAGGTTCTTGTCGGCGGCGCGCAGGGTCTGGCCCTTGACCTTGTACTTGCCCAGCTTGACCCCGAACGCGTTCTGCGTCTGGCCGGCGGTGCCGGTGGCCTCGACGTAGGCGCGGTTCGACGGGATGTCCCCGATGCTGAACCCGCTGCCGGTCAGCCACGCCTTGACGGCGTTCACCGTCGCGTCGCTCGCGGCGAACCGGTCACGCACCTGGTCGGTGCTGAGGTACTGCCGGTAGGTCTTGCTGTCCGGGTCGGACACGGCCTGCGCCAGCGCCTCGGCACCGGCGTTGTCGCGCTGGTTCAGGTAGACCCGGAAGCTCAGCTTGGACGCGGCCGCCGTGTCGGCGACCTTCGCCTGCGCGTTCGCCCACAACGGGTGCGACTGCGGAATGTCCTGACGCCCCTGCGCGGACGCCGTGGCCGGCAGGGCGCCGGTCAGGCCACCCACCACCGCGAGCGAAAGGAGCAGGGTGGAGCTTCTTCGCACAGAAATCTCCCTCTTCTAAAGCGGCCCCCAGTAAATGGGCCTGGAACACCGGACGAGACTAGATCGGTGTTCCGCTCGCGGGGAAGTACTTGCGGAACCGTTATCTGGTCGCGAATTCACGGATCCCGGAGCGTGGTACGGAAATCCGATTTGTCACTCGAATTACGCGAGGAATAGCCCCCGATGAGAGGTACGTCCGATTCGTAACGGTAGTGCGGACCACGCGGGCCGGGCGCCCACCACCTACGAAAGTCGGTTGCTCCGTCCACTCCGGACAGTCCGCGGCTGACGGTACTTCGGCCGTCAGGCGCGCGCTTCGAGCCGCCGGTCCACCGCGGCCGCGGCGAACTCGGCCTCGACGACCATCGCCACCGCGCCGCCGAGCGCTTCGCCGCGGCCACCGATTTCGACGCGAAGGTTCCGCGTCGAACGCGGCAGGGCGCGCCGATAGAGCACTTCGCGCACGCCGGCCACGAAATGCGGTTCGGCCAGGTCGCCGGCGATCACCAGCACACCCGGGTTGACCACGCAGACCAGCGTCGCGAGCACCTCCCCCACCTCCCGCCCCGCCTCCTCGGCCAGGCGCACCGCCTCGGGTTCACCGGCCAGAATTCGCTCGCGGACGCCCGAGCCCGACGTCGTCGGCAGGCCCAGTTCCGTCAGCCGGGCGGCCAGCGCGCCGCCGCCGGCGACCGCGGCCAGACAGCCGAGCGAGCCGCACAAGCAGCGCGCGTCGGGGTGGCCGGGCAGCCGGACGTGCCCGATGTCGCCCGCGCCGCCGTCGATGCCGCGGTACACCTCGCCGCCGATGACCAGGCCGGCGCCGATCCCGGTGGACGCCTTGACGACCACCAGCGCGGCCGAGTCCGGGTACCGGGCGCGGTGCTCGCCCAGCGCCATCAGGTTCGCGTCGTTGTCGACCAGCACCGGGGCACCGAAGCGGGCCTCGAGGTGCGCGTCGATCGGGTAGCCGTCCCAGCCGGGCATGATCGGCGGCTGCAGGACCCTGCCGCGCTCGACCGGGCCCGGTACGGAAATCCCGACGCCGCACACCGGCCGGTCCACCTCGGCCAGCATCTCCTCGAACCACTCCGTGATCCGGCCGAGCACCGGCACCGGGCCGTCGGCGACGCGCAGGTCACCCGCGCGGTGGGCCAGCCGCCGTCCGGCCAGATCGGTGAGCGCGGCCTCGGCGTGCATGGTGTCGACGCTCGCGGCGAGGACGACGGCGTGCCGGTCGTCGAAGCGCAGCTGCCGGGCGGGGCGGCCGCCGGTGGAGTCCTCGTGGCCACCCTCGGCCAGCAGGCCCGCGTCCAGGAGCCGATCGAGCCGCGCGGTGAGCGTCGTGCGCGACAGCCCGGTGCGCGTGAGCAGGGCTTTTCGCGTGGTCGCCTGCCCGGTCCTGACCAGCTGCAACAGCTCGCCGGCGCTGGTCGTCATCGCCCTCCCCTCGGACTTTTGTCCATTGACAATACACAAGTCGGAGATAGATTGGACACATGGACGTAACATGGGGGCGTGCCGCGGCTGTCCTGGACGGCAACTGGCTCGGCTCGTCGACCGTGCCCTCGCGCTCGCTCTACCCGCACCAGTGGAGCTGGGACTCGGCGTTCATCGCGATCGGCCTGCGGCACCTGTCACCCGCGCGAGCGCGGCGCGAGCTGCTGACGCTGTTCTCCGCGCAGTGGCGCGACGGCCGCGTCCCGCACATCCTCTTCAACCCCGACACCCCGCCGGAGGCGTACTTCCCGGGCCCGGAATTCTGGCGCGCGCGGCGGACGTCGGGGCTGGTCCAGCCGCCGGTGCACGCACGGGCGGTGCTGGCCGTGCACGAGGCCGAACCCGACCGCACGTTCCTCGCGACGCTGTACCCGAAGCTGCGGGCCTGGCACGAGTACCTGCGGGTTTCGCGGGACGCCGGCGGGCGCGGGCTCGCCGCGATCGTGCACCCGTGGGAGTCCGGGATGGACAACAGCCCGGCCTGGGACGGCCCGCTCTCCCGCGTGACGCCGACGAACGGGTTCGTCCGCCGCGACCTGCAGCACGGTGACGCCGCCGACCGGCCGAGCGACGAGGACTACGGCCGGTACGTCCGGCTCGCGGCCGACTACCGGGACCGCGGCTACGAAGGCTTCGGCGAGTTCGTCGTCGAAGATCCCGGCTTCAACGCGATCCTGGCCGACGCCGACCTGGCGCTGGCCGAAATCGCCGACGTGCTGGGCCTGCCCGCGGCCGCCGCCACCCACCGCGAATCCGCGGCGCGCGTCGAGAAGGCGTTGCAGGAAACACTGTGGGACAACGGCTTCTTCTTCGCCCGCGACGTCCGGACCGGCGCGCTGACCCGCGCACACACGTGCGCGGGCCTGCTGCCGCTACTGCTGCCGGACCTGGCCGTCGCCCCGGCCCTGCTGGCGACGGCCACCGGGCCGCGGTTCCGCCTCGGGCGCGTCCACGGCGTCCCGAGCCACGACCTGACGGCGCCGGACTTCGACGCGGGCCGCTACTGGCGCGGCCCGTCGTGGGCCAACGTCGGCTGGCTGGTCCGCCAGGGACTGGTGCGCCACGGCGAGCACGCCCTGGCCGAGCGCCTGCGCGACGACCTCGTCTCGACGGCCGCACGCACGGACTTCGCGGAGTACGTGGACCCGCTGACCGGCGCGGGACACGGCGCCCGCTCGTTCGGCTGGACCGCGGCGCTGACCCTGGACCTGCTGGCTCAGCCCGCCGCCGTCGCGTAGTCCGAGCCCAGCCACGTCTCGTCGATGCGGAGCCGCTTGTAGCGCGTGCTGTCGCTCGATGCCGCGTACGTGCTCGTCACCTGCAAGCGGACGTACCTCGACGTCACCGCCGACAGGTCGACGAACTGGACTCCCCGGTGACTCGGAAGGGTTCCGGACTTCACCGCGCTGCCCCAGTTCTTGCCGTCGCTCGACACGAACACCTGGTACGCCTTGATGCGCGCCGACTGTTCCGTGTCCGAACGGGCGTAGCTGACCGAGTCCTCCCGCTGGTTGACGCCGAGGTACTGGACCTTCTTCACCGAGCCGAGGTCGTAGTCGAGGTTCACCGGGAGGGTCTTGTTGTTGTCGAAGTACGTCAGGTAGTCGCCGTCGCTCGCCGACTGCCCACTGTGGCCGCTCGCGGACGCGCTCGCCTTGAGCGTCACCGTCTTCGGGTCGTACGTGCCGGTGCGGCCGGCCGTCTCGACCTTGAACACCGTGTCGTACGTGTCCCATCCGGACAGCCCCGACAGCGTCAGGCTGCCGCTGCCCTGGGTGAACGCGATCGCCGCGCCGGTGCGGAGGTTCGTGACGCCGCGGACGCGGTAGCCGTTGTCGCGGATCTTCAGGGTGCCGCCCGACGGCTTGGTCAGGACGTGCACGTACTGCGTGTCGCCCTTGATGGTGATGACGCCGTGCGCGCCGTCGTTCCAGAAGCCCGGCTGCATGCCGCCGTACATGTACCCCGCGCCCTGCGTGCCGCCCAGCGACTCCCAGATCGCGCTCAGGTACGTGTTCGCGAAGTTGTTGAACGCCTCCTGGTTCGACGGGAACTTGCCGTTCACCATCGCCGTCTCGGCCATCAGCGACTTGATCGACGAACCCGAGTTCGTCACCAGACGTCCGATGTTCAGCGCCTTGTTGACCGCCGAGTTCGACCCGCCGTACCACCACGAGCCGGTGTCGGGCAGCTTGAAGCACGCCTCCGTGAGCCGCGGCATCGCCGTGTACGTCGCCTGCGGGTAGTCGTACGACGGGGACATGCCGGTCTTCTGCTCGTTGCTGATCGTGTCCATGATCGGCGTGTCTTCGTTGTTGTTGCTCAGCAAGTAGTCCGGCCGCTGCTGGTAGATCTGCTGGTACAGGTCGTGCGACTCCCAGTACGCGTTGTCGTTGTCGATCCAGAACCCGCCGAGGTCCGGGTAGTTCTTCATGACCTCGAAGAAGTTGTCGTAGCTGAACTGGCCGAAGCCGTCCTGGCTGTCGAGGTTCACGGTCTTGCCCTTGTACTTCGAGTAGCCGGCGGAGTCGAGCCACTCGTGGCCGCCCTCGTCGTGCCACTGCGCGTCGTTGGTCATGTAGAGGATGACCTTGAGCCCCTGGGGTTTCGCCGCGGCGATCAGCTCGCCGAGGAAGTCCCGCTTCGTGGTACAGCTGCCGGGAATCTTCGACGGCCAGGCGCGCGAGTAGCCGAGCCGGCTGTGGAACGACGCGAGCACGAGGTACGACGCGTGCAGCTTCTTCGCTTCGGTGACCCAGTAGGCGGGATTCCACCCGCCGTCGGTGATCGCCTTTTCCCAGGCGCTGCAACTGGTGTAGCCGGGCGACGTGCGCATGCCCCAGTGCAGGAACAGGCCCGCCTGGCTGTCGCGCAGCCATTGCTGGGACGGCTTCTGCAAGTCCGCCGACGCGGGCGCGGCGACGAGCCCGGCGACCACCAGCATCGACGCACAAGCGGCGAGTACCCGCCGCAGGAACTTGGCTGACATCAGTGACCTCCAAGTGGTCTGGTCCACTCGGTGGTGTACTCCTGACTTCCGGCCACGGTCAATACTGAGATCCGACCTTTTCGCGACGTCCCAGCGGCCGGTACATCCTGACTGCGGCCAACCGGGTTAAATATCTGATATATGACACGAGAGATCCGATCTCTCTTGACTCGACCTCCCGGAGGCGGGTAAATGTTCTCCCCGAGAGCGCTTTCACTCTCCCCCACCGCTCCGGCGACACGGGCAGCACGCCGCGCCCCCCCAGAGCTGGTCGGGATGCCGACGGACGGCGGATCGGCATCCCGGCCACCCATTCCGGGGCGGGGCACGCGTCCCCGACCGTGCCCTGCCCCGGTACTGCCCGCACCACCGGGGCCCGTGCACGAAAGGACAACGAATGTCCGAGCACCCCCTTCGCCCGACCCGGCGCGCGGTCCTGGCCGGCTCCCTGGGCGCACTGGGCGCCCTCGCCGCGGCAGGGCCCATCGCGCGCGCGGCGGACCGGCTCCCCCCGATCGGCGGTGCGGCGGCACCGGCGGACTGGTCCCGCGCGGTCATCGACTCGACGATGAAGCGCTACACGCCGGCGAAGATCGGCGGCTGGGGCTACACCCTCGGGCTGTACCTCTACGGCCAGTACCTCTTCTACAAGCGCACCGGCGAGCAGAAGTACCTCGACTACATCGTCGCGTGGTACGACCGCTTCATCACCGACAGCGGGATCTCCAACAGCTTCACCAACCTCGACTCGATGCGCTCGTGCCAGATGCTGCCGCTGCTGTACGCGGAGACGGGCCGCAAGAAGTACAAGACGGCGGCCGACCAGCTGCGCAAGCGGTTCCCGGCCTACCCGCGCACGTCCGACGGCGGCATGTTCCACGCGACGAGCAAGGTCGGCCAGCTGTGGGGCGACGGCGTCTACATGGCCCAGCCGTTCCTCGCGCTGTACGGCGCGGCGTTCGCCGACGGCGGCTACTGCTTCGAGGAGTCGGCGAAGAACCTGGTCGTCTACTTCAGCCACCTGCGCGAACCGGCGAAGGGCCTGCTGTACCACGCGTACGACGAGGACGGCTCCGAGTCGTGGTCGTCCGGCACCGGGCACCACTCGAAGTACCACTGGGCACGCGCGATCGGCTGGTTCGGCATGGCGGCCATCGACATCCTCGAGGTGCTCCCGGCCAACCACCCGCGGCGGCCCGCGCTGATCGAGATCGTCCAGTTCCTGGCGGCGGGCTACCAGCGCTACCAGGACGCCTCGACCGGCCGCTGGTACCAGGTCGTCGACCGCGGCGGGGACTCGAAGAACTGGCTGGAGACGTCGGCGTCGTCGATGTACACGTTCACGATGGCCCGCGGCGTCCAGCGCGGCTACCTGCCGGCGTCGTACCAGGCGGTGGCGGACCGCGGGTACGCCGGTGTCCTCAAGAAGGTCTCGGTCGGGTCGGACGGCCTGACGAACATCACCGACATCTGCGAGGGCACGAACGTCGGCGACCTGTCGTACTACTACGCCCGCGCCCGCAAGACGAACGACTTCCACGGCCTGGGCGCGTTCCTGATCATGAACGAACAGTATTCGCACTGACCTCGAGGCGCGCCGCAGAAGGGGCCCCGGCCAACCGGCCGGGCCCCTTCGTCCGTGCGGAAAGAGGCATCACGCGTGATCGAGGAGGCATCACGCGTGACTGGGGAGGCATCACGCGTGACTGGGCGGGCATCACGCGTCATGCCCCTCTGATCACGAGTGATGCCGCTTCAATCACGCGTGATGCCTCTCCCGACACGCGTGGGGCCCCTTCCCGCTCGCGGGAAGGGGCCCCGGGACGCTGGTCAGCAGGTCGAAGTCGAGCCGGAAGCGTTCAGCCGCAGGGCTGAGCCCGACGTTGTCGCCGAGTTCTTCACGCAGTAGCCCGTCACCGTCTGGAAGCCGATGTCGAACGGGCTCTTCGAGCCCTTCTCCGCCGTGAAGTGGTCGAACGTGATGTCCGAGCTGTTGTTCACGATGCTCGCCGGACGGCCGTCGTCCTTGGCGAACTCCACCGAGCTGTCGACGAACTTCACACCCGCCGCGTAGTGCAGGTACCAGCCGTACGACGGGCGCGTGCCGATGCTCTTCGGGTTGTAGTCCGTCGAATCGTTGCTCGGGACGCCCGTGCCCGCCGTGCCGTTGCCGCCGGGGACGTTCAGGTGGACGCCGGTGAACGTGACGTCGGAGACGCGGTGGGTGCTGTCCGCGCCCCAGATCGTCGGGCTGAAGTTGGTGCCCGTGTGCGTTCCGGTGATGTTGTCGAACGTGATCCCGCTGATCGAGCCGACGCCCGGCTTGTTGCCGCACCGCTTGCGCGTGCCGATCTTCATCATGATCGGCGAGTACGTGCCCGACATCGTGATGTTGCGGTAATGAACGTCAGAGATCTTCGCGCCGTCCATCGAAACGATCCCGATGCCGGATTTGTGCGCGCCGGTGATCGTGATGTCCGAGAACTGGTAACCGGTGAAGTCACCGCACGTCTCGGAACCGAACATCAGCGCGTTGCAGCAGACCGCCGACAGTTTCGCGTTGTTCACCGTGACGTTCCCGTTCGGCAGTTTCGCGCCGAGCGCGTAGTCGCTCTTGAACACGAGTGCGTCGTCGTTCGCCGCGATGGTCACATCGGTGATCTTGACGTTGGTCGTGCTGATGATGTTCCAGCCGTCGCGGTCGCTCGACGTGTCGATCGTCAGCTTGTCCGAGACGACGTTCGTGCAGCCGTTGATCAGCGCCGCGAAGTGGCCGCCGCGGCGCAGCTTGATCCCGGACAGCGTGAGCCCGTCACAGCGGGTGAGCGACAGGATCTTGTCGGCCTCGCCGGACTTCGGGTTGCCGGTGATGAGGTTGCCGCCGCCGTCGATCGTGCCGGCGCCGGTGAACCCGATGTTCGTGAGCTTGTCGCCGTAGAACATCGCGTTGTGGAAGTGGCTGTGGCCGTAGTCCTGGTAGTCGTCGTTCGGGTTCGACTCGGGCTTGTCGTAACTGTCCGCACTCGACCCGGTGATCGTCGACCCCGCGTCGAGCTGGATCGTCACGTTGCTCTTCAGGTGGACGGTGTTGGCCGACTTGTAGTTCCCCGAAGTGAACCGGACGGTGCCGCCGCCCGCGGCGTTGGCCGCCGTGATCGCCTTGTCGATGGCGCCGGAATCGTTGGTGGACCCGTTGCCCTTGGCGCCGTAGTCCTTGACGTCGTAAACGCCGCCGGGTGCGGCGGCGGACACTCCCGCACCGGCCACCACCAATGCCGCGACCGCGCCGGAGATCAGCAAGAATCTTTTCACCGTGAACCGCCTTGTCGTGATTCGGAGAAAGTGAGGCAAGACGGCGGAGCACTCAGCCTACGAGTGCCGCGAGCGGAGTGTCAAGATCGCTGGGAAAGCGGGGAAAGCCCATTCCCCGTGAGGCCCGGGGGACCCGCGACACCCCCAGTCGGACGCGGGTCCCCCGGTGTTCGGTGGTGCCGGAAAGCGCCGGGGACACCGGGGAGCTGACACCGATGTCCGCACAGGAATCGCAGTCTACCTTCGAAGAGCCCGGGGAAAACGTGCATCCGTCATGGTCCGGACCATGAATCCGTCATGATCCGGACGGTTCACGGGAACCCTACTCCGGACGCCAGCAGGTGGAACGCCCGTTCGGCGGCCGCGGCCGCCTCCGGGTGCCGCCGGTCCGCCGGGACGCCGGCCGCGACCGCGTCCATGTTGGCCGTCGCGAGGGTCCGGCGGACGGCCGCGATCTGCGCGGCGGCCAGCCCGGCGTCGAGCGGCGGGACGCCGGCCTCCCCCAGAGCGGCGGCCAGCGCCGACTCCCCCGCGGACGTGAACTCCGCCAGCCGCGCCACCAGCGCCGGCGTGCCGGTGACCAGCCGGAACACCGCGAGCACCGCGGGCTCGTCGCACAGGCCCGTCACGGGCGACCGCTCGGAAAGCCCCCGCAGGAACGCCTCCCGCAGGGCCGCCAGCGCGCCCTGCCCGGGACGCCGGGCGCGGACGACGTCGGCCGCGTCGGTCTCGTGGTCGGCGAACCGGTGCAGGACCAGGTCCTCCTTCGTCGGGAAGTAGGCGAAGAGGGTCCGCTTGGACACCTCGGCGACGCGCGCCACTTCGGCGACCCCGACGGCGTCGAACCCGCGCTCGAGGAAGAGCGCGATGGCCGCCGTCGAGATCGCCGCCCGCGTGCGGAGCTTCTTGCGCTCCCGCAGGCCCAGTTCTTCGGTCACATCACGCAGCGTAGCGCTCCGCGTCAGGCTTTCTGCAGGCCAGGCTTGCCTGCTTGCACTACGTAGCTGATGTCGTTCTTGATGACGACCGACGCCGGGTCGTAGACGCTGGTGTCGGACGTGGTCATGAAATCGGCTCGCATCTGCGACGGCGTGGTCGTGACGCGGACGTAGCCGCGCTCGCCCTTGCAGTACTTGATGTGCGGGTTGTTCGCGAGCCAGGCCGCGCTGGGCGCCGCGGCGTCGTCGCTGTTGCTCGTCACCGACGTCGTGACCAGCTCCGAGCCGATGAGCGGGTCGCTGTGGTCGAAGTAGTCGAGCCGCAGGTCGGCGGCCCAGTGCCGGTGGACGTCGCCGGTGAGCACGACCGGGTTGGCGACCTTCCGGTCGACCCAGCCCTTCGCGATCCGGTCGCGCGAAGCCTCGTAGCCCTGCCAGGAGTCGGGGCTCTCGCAGGTGGCCTTGTTGCCGTCGCCGTCGCGCGTGGCGAAGAAGACCTGCTGGCCGAGGAAGTCCCAGGTGGCCGGGTGCGACTCGAACTGCTTGAGCAGCCACGCCTCCTCGGTGCTGCCCAGGATGCTGCGCGAGGTGTTGCGCATGTCGGTGCAGGCCGGGCCGGTCGACCCGGACGGGTCGGCCACCTGGGCGTTGCGGTACTGACGCGTGTCGAGCATGTGGAACCGCGCCAGGTTGCCCCACATGAGCTGGCGGTACAGCTGGATCGACGCGCCGTTCGGCTTCGCGGTGGAGCGGATCGGGGTGTGCTCGTAGAACGCCTGGAACCCGGCGGCCTTGCGCGCGGCCGGCGCCGGCGAAGTCGTCCCGTTCCAGTTGTTCATGACCTCGTGGTCGTCGAAGACGACGATCCACGGCGCGATCGCGTGCGCGGCCTGCAGGTCCGCGTCGGTCTTGTGCTGGCCGTGGCGGGCGCGGTACAGGGCCAACGTGGTCGCGTCGTCGGCGACGGCGAGGCTGCGCGGGTTGCGCTCCGCCGCGGCGCGGCCCGACTTCTTCTCGTAGATGTAGTCGCCGAGGAACAGCACCAGGTCCGGGTCGTCGGCGACGACGCCCTTGTACGCGTGGTAGTAGCCCTCCTCCCAGTGCTGGCAGGAGGTGAAGCAGTACTTGAGCTGGTTGACCGCGGCCCCGGCGGCGGGCGCGGTGCGCGTGCGGCCGACCGGGGAGATGTAGCCGGAGCTCTTGAAGCGGTAGAAGTACTCGCGCGCCGGCTGCAGCCCCACCGGTTCGATGTGGACGCTGTGCGCGGCCGCGCGGACCGCGTTCACCGAACCGGTCTGCACGATCGAGGAGAACGCCTCGTCGTTCGCGATCTCCCAGTCGACCGCGTAGGTGGCGTCCGGCATGCCGCCGTACCCGTCGGCGTTGAGCGGCGCCGGCGCGAGTCTCGTCCAGAGCACCACGCTGTCGGGAAGCGGATCGCCGGAGGCGACGCCGAGCTGGAAGGGGTCGTGGATGGTGGGGGCGGCGGCCGTGGTGCGGGCGTTCGCCCAGGACGGCAGCGCGGCCGACGCCGCGGTCGCGGTGACGGCGGCGAGCCCGCCGAGGAGCACCTTGCGCCGGTTGACCTGAACCATGTCGGATTGCCTTTCGGGGGAAGGGGGACGCGGTCAGGCCGCGAAGTCGGTGATGCCGTCGCTGCAGGACTTCAGGTCCGGCTTGGCGGTCGTGTAGTTGGCGACGCAGACCTTGTAGAAGACCCAGCCGCCGTGCGGGACGCTGACGGCCTTGTCGACCTTCGTGCCCTCGCCACCGGAGTTCCAGACGTAGAACGGCCCGGCGCCGCCCTTGAGCCAGTACGCGACGACGGCCGAATAGCCGTCGGCGTCCGTGTCGTAGACCAGGAAGTGCGAGTCGGACGAGCGGTACTGCCCCTCCCCCGCGCAGGCGTCGGCGCACTGGCCGCTGCCCGAGCCGACCCCGCAGTCGGGCGCGATCCGCTGGTCGGAACCGGTGTAGACGTAGGTGTCCGAGATGTACCCGCCGAGCGCGGGCACGTAGTCCCACAACGTGCTGGTGCCGTAGGTCCCGGTCACCGACGAACCGGTGATTTGGCAGTCGATGGTCACGGACGCGCCGGTGGCGACGGTCTTGACGGCCGTGGCACCCGCGGTGGGCGCCCGGCGGACGTTCAGCGGGTCGCCCGCGGTCTTGACGGTGCCGGTCGCCGCGGCCGACGCGTCGAGCGCGCCACCCACCGCCAGCGCGCCGACCGTCGCGAGGACGACTCCCAGTCCGGCCATCCGCCGGAGGTTCGAAGGCTTCATGGCGGGAGCGTGACTCCGGCTCGTACACGACTCGTACAAAGGCACGGACACTCCGAATGGATCTATCCCCGGGGTCGAACGGGTCATAGCATCCGGCTCATGGGGGAACTCATCGGGCAGGTTGAGGCCACCTCGCTTAAGATCCGCGTCCTCGGTCCGCTGGAGGTCACCGCCGCCGGGCAGGTGGTCGCGCTCGGCGGGCCGAAGCCCCGGCTGCTGCTGGCCGCGCTGGCGCTGCAGCCGAACGTCGTCGTGTCCGCCGACGTCCTGGTCGAGGTGCTGTGGCCGGATTCGGCCCCGCGGTCGGCGGCGGCGAACATCCGCACGTACGTCCATTCGCTGCGCAGACGGTTCGCCGAGATCGACCCCGGCCTCGGCGAACGGATCAGCAGCCGGGCCTCGGGCTACCTGCTGACCGCGTCGCCGGACGAGCTGGACCACCTCGCGTTCACGGCCTTGGCCGGGGAAGCGCAGGAAGCGTTCGATCGTGCCGACGCGGAGAGCGCTCTCAAGCTGCTCGACCGGGCCGACGCGCTGTGGCGCGGCGAAGTCCTCGAAGGACTCCCCCACGACCACAGCTGGGGCGCGAGCGTCGCCCGTCTCGCCGAGCTCCGCCTGTCGGTGCAGGAGCAGCGCCTGCGCGCGCGGATCGACCTCGGCCGGTGCGGCGAAGCCGTCGCCGAACTGCGCGGCCTGGTCACCGAGCACCCGCTGCGCGAAGAGCTGTGGGCGCAGCTGATCGTCGCGCTACGCGCCGCCGGCCGGACCGCGGACGCCGTCGAGGCGTACGAATCGGCCGAACGCGTGCTGCGCGAGGAGCTCGGCGCCGAGCCGGGCGCGCGGCTGCGGGAGCTGCGCGCGACGCTGGTGACCGAAAGCGTGCCCGCCGGGCGTCCGGCGGACTTCGTCCCGGTCTGCCAGCTGCCGCTCGACCTGCCGGACTTCACCGGCCGCGACGACGTGCTCCGCGAGGTCGCCGGCCTGATGCGCGAGCGCGCGGACTCGGGCACGCCCGCGGTGGTCGTGCTCTCCGGTGCCCCCGGCGTCGGGAAGTCGGCGGTCGCCGTCCGGGTCGCACACGCCGTCCGCGAGGACTTCCCCGACGGCCAGCTGCACGTCGACCTGGCCGGCACGTCGTCGTCGCCGCGGGCGCCGATGGGTGTGCTCGCGGAACTGCTGCGCGCGCTCGGCATCCCGGACGCCGGCCTGCCGCGCGAGCCGGCCGAACGCTCGGCGCTGCTGCGCTCGCGGCTGGCCGGGCGGCGGATGTGCGTCGTGCTCGACGACGCCGGCAGCGCCGCCCAGGTCCGCCCGCTGCTGCCCGGTGCGGGCGCGTGCGCGGTGCTGGTGACCAGCCGGCTCCGGCTGCCCGGACTTCCCGGGGCGACGCCGGTCGACGTCGACCTGCTGCCCGAGGACGAAGGCGCGCGGCTGCTGGAAGGCATCGTCGGCGCCGAGCGGGTGGCCGCCGAGCCGGAGAGCGCCGCGGCGATCCTGCGCCAGTGCGGGCACCTGCCGCTGGCGATCCGGGTGGCCGGCGCGAAGCTGACGAACCGGCCGGGCTGGACGCTGCGGCTGCTGGCCGACCGGCTGCGCGACGAGCACCGCCGGCTCGACGAGCTGCGCGTCGGCGACCTCGCCGTCCGCGCGAGCGTGACGCTCTCCTACGACCTGCTGCCGATGTCGGCGGCAACGGCGTTCCGCGGGCTCGGCCTGCTCGGGCCGGTCCAGTTCCCGGCGTGGGCGGTCGCGGCCGTGCTGGGCCGGCGCGAAGCCGAGGATGTCCTCGACGTGCTGGTCGACGGCCACCTCGTCGAGCTCGTCGGCTCGGATTCCGCCGGGCAGCCCCGGTACCGCCTGCACGATCTCTTGCGCGTGTACGCGGTGGAACTGGCGGAGCAGAGTGACGCGGCGAAGACGCGTGCCGCGCTTCGGCGGGTCCTTTCCGGTTATCTCGCGCTGGCTCTGGAAGCCGCGCGACGGATGCCGCTGCACTTCTTCGGCATGTACTGCGACGACGAGCTGCCGCGCCCGGCGGTGCCCGCCGACGTGCTGCCCGACGACCCGGCGGCGTGGTTCGCGGCCGAGCGCCACACCAGCGTCGCGGCGGTCTCGCTGGCTGCCGAGCACGGCTTCGACGACCTGGCCTGGCAGCTGGCATCGGCGCTGACGCCGTACTTCGACCTGCGCGGGCACCAGGACGACTGGCACAGCACCCACACGATCGCGCTGGCCGCGGCCCGCCGGACCGGGTCGCTGCGCGCGGAGGCGATCGTCCAGCGCAATCTCGGCCAGTACCTGCTCTACCAGGACGAATACGCCCGGTCGCAGGTGGCGTTCGACGAGTCGAGGGCGCTGTTCGAGCAGGTCGGCGACGCGCAGGGAGTCGGCATCGCGCTGACCGGGCTGGCCACGATCCTGCGCATCGAGGGCGACGACGACCGCGCGCTCGACCACTGCCACGAGGCGCTGAAGCTGTTCGCGGAGACGGACGACCCCAACGGGGAAGCCGTGGCCCGCCTCGGCGCCGGCGCGGTGTGGATGTCGCGCGGCTGCTACGCGGCGGCGAAGCGCTGGTTCACCGACGCGCTGGAGCTGTCGGCGGCGATCGGCGACCGGCACCGCGAGGCGCACGCGTTCAAGCGACTGGGGTTGCTGTTCCAGCACCAGGGCAACCTGGCGGCGGCCCGCGAGCACGTCGACCAGGCGATCGCGATCTTCACGGAACTGGGCGACGACCACTGCGTCGGGTACGCGAACCAGAACCTCGGCGAGCTGTGCCTGCACAGCGGCGACTTCGCGCACGCGCAGCTGCTGCTGGTGAACTCGCTTTCGGTGCACCGGCGCAACGGCGACCGGCGGTCGGAGGCGGAGGTCTCGCAGCTGCTCGGCGAGCTGCACCGGGCGTTGGCGCAGCCGGAGCGGTCCCGGGACTATTCGGAGCGGGCGCTGGCGATCTGGCGGGAGCTTTCGTCGCGGCCGCCCGAGCCCGTGACCTCGGTGGAGGAGCCGCCGCACATCGTTTCGGCTTGATGCTTGTACGGATCATGTACGCGCCCCGGTCAGTCTTTCGCCACGTTCGAGTGAACGCATGCGAGAGGAGAACCGGGGATGATCCGGATCAAGAAAGCCGGCCGCGTGACCGCGGCGGTCCTGGCCGCCGGGGCGGTGACGGCGCTGGCCGGAGCCCCCGCCCAGGCCGCGACCACCAGCGGCACCTGGAATGCCAACCTGTCCACTGTGGACAGCGACGACGTCAACGTGACCGGGGCAGGGGGAACACTGACCCTGGCCGACGCCGCGTGGCACAGAACCGCGCGGGTGTTCGCCGGCAGTGAAGGCAGCCTCATCACCGCCGAGCACGCCTTGAGCGCCCCGGCGAACCGCGTCAGCGCGCAGCTGTCCGCCGACACGCCCAAGGGCACCGAGGTCGAGGTCGACGTCCGCGGCCAGATCGGCGCGGACGACTGGACCGAGTGGACGCCCGCCGGGACGGCGTTCAAGAGCAGCGTGAGCTCCGTCCAGGTGCGCATCGGCCTGCACAGCGACACCGACGGCGTCCGCCCGTCCGTCCGCGGCGTCGCGCTGAGCGCCGACAGCGCCCCGCAGGTGAACGCGCTGGCCGCCACGGCCGCGTCGACGTACAAGGTCTACGGGACCCGCGAAGGCCTCGTCGGCGGCACCACCGCCAACGGCCACGTCATCACCAGCCACGACCACTTCGTCTCGTTCCCGTCTGGGAAGTCCGTGTCCCCCAAGGGCACCGGCAACTACACCGCGAAGGTGTGCCGCACCGACGGCAGCAAGTGCGAGTACGCGCCGGTGTGGGAGATCGGCCCGTGGAACGAGCGCGACGACTACTGGAACCCGGCGTCGGTCCGTTCGGAGTTCAAGGACCTGCCGCAGGGCACGCCCGAAGCGCAGGCGGCGTACCTGCAGGGCTACAACGGCAAGAAGGACGACTCCGGCCGCACGGTGCAGAACCCGGCGGGCATCGACCTCGCCGACGGCGTGTTCTGGGACGGCCTCGGCATGTCGGACAACGGCTACGTGAACGTGACGTACCTGTGGACCGGCACCGGCCCGACCGGAACGGTGAAGACCGCGGGCGACCCGATGAACGTCCGCGCGAACGCGAGCACCTCGGCGGCGATCAAGGGCCTCGCGGCGAACTACGCCAAGGTGAACATCGAGTGCTACGTCCTGGGCGACAGCGTCACCGGCACGTTCGGCACCAGCACGATCTGGGACCGCATCGGCCCGAACAACTACGTGTCGGACACGTACCTGCAGACGGGCTCCGACAACCCGGTCGCACCCCTGTGCTGACCCGCGGCTCGATCGAGCCCCGAGTTTCGCGTGGTTGACTGCCCTCACCCCCGCGAGAAAAGCGAAGGCCCGGCGTTCCCCCGCCGGGCCTTCGCCCTTTTCACGGATATCCTGGCTGTCAAAGGGTTTCGCCAGAGGCAGCGTCGTCCACATCGAGATCGACCAGAGCTTTCGTCAGCGAGGGGCGTATGGCCGATGCCGAGACTGCCGGTCATCGTCAGCACGATGCGTTCCGCCTCAGCGGCAAAGGTCGCGATCCCGACGCCAGGACATCTGCGCGTCGTCCGGCATCGATATCGGTGGCGAGCCCCACCATGCCACGTAATTCATTGTCCGAGTCCTAACCGACCAAGACGACGCCCGCGAATTCCGGCCCGCACGCTTCGACCTCGAGGGCGAAGACGTCGACGTTCGCCGCGGTAGCAGCCCCTACCACAGGGAAGACGGACGTGCGCACCCAGCCGTCCGAAACCGTCGGCCTCAAACGCCACCTGTCGACTTGCCGCCGTCTCCTCTCGCCAAACCTCGAATATCCCACTCACCGGTCCATCATTCACATTCATGAACTATTGTCCGCCCGCTGTACAACGTCGTGACGATTGTGGAAAACTTCCGGGCACCTGGAGCATTTCCCCATACGGAATGGCGGGCACCTGTGAGCGTTTCCCGGAGAACCCTGCTGACCACCGCGGCCGGTGCCGCGGTGGTGGCGAGCGCCAGTACCTCCGCCGCCGCGGCGGCAAGCACTTCGACCACCTTCGACCAGGCATCCGTCACCCGGACGCTCCGCCAAGCGGCCGACTACGCGGTAGCCAAGCTGCGGGCCGTCGCGCCGAGCGTCACCGCGTTTCCGGTCGGTACGAAGTTCGAGAAATGGACCTATTCGCAAAACGGTGACTGGGTCGGCGGATTCTGGCCCGGCCAGTTGTGGCTGGCCTGGCTGCACAGCGGCGACGAACAATTCAAGACCCTCGCGCTGGCGTCCGCGGAGAAACTCGCGCCGCGGCAGAACGACACCGGTACGCACGACCTCGGTTTCCTCTTCTACCCGTCGTGGGTCACCGCGTGGCGGCTCACCGGGGACGACAAGTGGCGGGCGGGCGCCGTGCAGGCCGCCGCGTCGCTGATCAAGCGCTACAACCCGGCCGGGAAGTTCATCCGCGCCTGGGGTTCGCTGACCGATCCGAAGGACGCGGGCCGCGTCATCATGGACACGATGATGAACCTCGACCTGCTGGCGTTCGCGAGCAAGCAGACCGGGGACCCGCAGTACCTCGAAATCGCCGTCGCGCACGCGAAGACCGCGCAGAAGAACTTCGTCCGCCCGGACGGGTCGACCCCGCACGTCTTCGACTTCGACCCCGTCACCGGCGCGCCGATCGGGCCGAACACCGTGCAGGGCTACAGCCCCACGTCGTGCTGGTCGCGCGGGCAGGCCTGGGGTGTCTACGGGTTCACGACCATCTACCGCCGCACCGGCGACAAGGAGTTCCTGGCCACCGCCGGGAAACTCGCGGACTTCGCGCTGGCGCACCTGACGTCCGACCACGTGCCGGTGTGGGACTACCTCGCCCCGCAGGCGCCGAACGACGTCAAGGATGCCTCCGCCGGGGTGATCATGGCCTGCGGCCTGCTCGACCTCGCGGAGATCACGCACCGCTCGCAGTACCGGGACAGCGCGCTGCGGATCCTGTCGGCGGTCTCGCAGACGTGCCTGACGACGAAGTCCACCCGGGCCGAGGCGAGCGTCGCGCGCTGCACCCGCAACCGGCCGGCCGAGGACGGCATCGAGGTGTCGCTCCCCTACGCCGACTACTACCTGCTGGAAGGCATCCTGCGAGTGCTCGACCGGCCGAAGGTCGACCGCGCCGTCGACCTTTCGCGCGTCTGACCCACCGGGGAGGCCGCCACCTCCCCCGCGTCAGTGCTGGTGGTGGGCGTGCACCTTCGCGTGGCCGAGACCGCGCCCGATCATCCACTTGTTCACCGGCACCGTGACCACGAACGCGATGGCCAGCGAAAGCGCCAGCGCCAGCCAGAAGAGGAAGCTGGCGAGGCCGGCGTCCATCGCCCCCGGGATCGCCACGACGACCGTGTTGTCGATCAGCTCCATGACCGCGATCGACACGGTGTCCGCGGCCAGCGCGACCTTGAACGCCGCCGCCAGGGGCAGCCCCGACTTCAGCACCCCCCGCATGGTCAGGCCGTAGCCGAAGACGAACGCGAGGACGATCGACAGGACGACGGTCGCCGCGTTGTGCAGGCCGAACGCCGTGCCGAGGACCATGCCGAGCACCTCACCGATCGCACAGCCGGTCAGGCAGTGCAGGGTCGCCTGGATCGCCGTCGCCCACGAAGCTCCGTGCTGTTCGCTCATGCCCGCCACCATACCCCCAAGGGGTATCAACGCGCCTGTCTCGCGCGTCACGCGCGACCTCCGGGTGACGTGTCGACCACAGAGTGACGAATCGTCGTCACTCACCGTGTCCAAAGCCGCTGACCAGGCCAATCCCCGCCAGAAAGCCACGAGGTAGAACTCGCTTCCGTAACCCTTTGCGCACATCCCGTTGACCACCGTTACGCGGGGCCCTACCTTCCCCCTTGGTCTCCACCGCGCGCAGACCGTTCGAGAGTCCCGAGGAATGGGTGGGGATGCGAGGGCCGACGAAGACGTTCCGGCTGTTCGCGACGCTGCTGCTGGGTGCGGCGCTCGCGCTCGGGGGCTGCTCGGACCAGCTGGGCAACGCCCCCGCGCCGGCGCCGGAGCGGATCGCGTTCGTGCCCAAGGTCGCCGACATCCCGTACTTCCAGGCGATGAACACCGGCGGCCTCGAAGCGGCGAAGCAGCTGGGCGTGCAGTGGTCCATGGTCGGCCCGAAGACCGTCGACCCCGCCGACCAGGTCGCCATCATGCGTGACCTGATCGCGAAGAAGGTCGACGTCATCGTCGTCGCCCCGAACGACCCGGCCGCGCTCGCGCCGGCCATCGCCGAGGCGCGGGCGAAGGGCATCCACGTGCTCACCTCCGACACCGACGCGCCCGGCACGCAGCGCGAGGTGTTCGTCAACCAGGCCAGCGCCGAGGGCATCGGCGCCGCGCTCACCGACGCGCTCATGAAGCGGACCGGCGGCACCGGCAAGTACGCGATCGTCTCGTGCGGCCCGGCCGCGGCGAACCTCAACACCTGGATCTCGGTCCAGAAGGCCTACACGGCCGACCACTACCCGAAGGCGCAGGTCGTCGAGACCGTCTACGCGGGCGAGGACCAGGACAACGCGACGAGCCTCGCCAAGGAAGTGATGGCCCGCCACCCGGACCTCAACGGCCTGGTCGGCGAGTGCACGACATCCGCCCCCGGCGTCGCGAAGGCCGTGCGCGAGCAGCAGAAGATCGGCCAGGTGTTCACCGTCGGCATCGGGACGCCCCAGTCGATCAAGCCGTTCCTGCTCGACGGCTCGTGCTCCGAGTCGGTGCTGTGGAACGTCGAGTCGCTCGGCTACCTGACCGCGTGGACGGCGAAGCAGGTCGCCGACGGCAAGCCGCTCCAGGCCGTCAACAAGGTGAGCCTGGAGTTGCCGGCGGTGAAGTACGACGCCGCGTCGAAGACCGTCCTGCTGGGCGATCCGCTGCTCATCACCGCCGACAACGTCGACCAGTTCAAGTACTGAGCGTTACCGCACGTCGATCGTGACGGTCGCGGTGCTCGTCGCCGCCGGGAGCTTCGTCGTGTCGACCGCGAGGTACTCGCCGTCGTCCTGACGGCCGTCCGGCAGCGTCTTCGGGTGCAGCGCGTACGGCGGGGCCGCGTTCGTCACGCCGTCGATGCCGAAGTCGTTGTCGTTGCTGATCACGAGGGTCCGGCCGCCGTCGGTCGTCGCGACGCCCTCGACCTTGTCGTGCCCGAAGAAGCCGCCGCTCGGGTCCAGGCCCGTCACCAGGGCGCCCAGGTCGAGGTACAGCTTCTTGGAGACCGGCTTGATCCCGGCGGCGGCGAGGTCCTTCGTCGCTTCGGCCGTGGTGTCCTTGCCGACGTAGGCGTCGATGCTCTTCCCGCCGACGAGCAGGCCGCCCTTGACGGCGTCGTACCCCGCGGCCCGCGGGCCGACGTCGGTGGCGCCGGTCAGGTCGATCTCGAACAGCTTCTTGAACGCGCCGGGCTCCGGCTTGCCGTCGCGCTCGTCGACCAGGAAGCGCGTCGCCGAGAGCGCGGTGATCTCGCTGACCGCGGTGCCCGTCGTGTCCGGGTCGTCGAGCAGGTAGAGGTACTCGTGGGTGGCGCGGGCGCGCAGGTCGACGGTGACGATCCGCAGCGTGGTGACGTTGCCCGGCTTCTTCGTCAGGTCCGGCTGCTGCAGCGCCGACTGCATGACGCCGACGAGCGTCCGGCCGTCCGGGGTCAGCGCGAGGCCTTCCATGCCCTTGTTCGGCACGCGGTACTTCAGCTCGGCCGGCAGCGAGCCGTCGAACGGCGAGAGACGCTCGAGCGCGCGCCCGTCGCGGCCGAAGTGGGTGATGAAGGGGCCGTACTCGTCGGAGACCCAGAAGGTGCCGTCCTTCTGCGCGACCAGGCCTTCGGAGTCGTAGCCGTTCGCCGACTTCGGCAGGACGTTCCCGTTCAGGTCGACGATCTTCTCGCCGGTGTCCGCGAGCGGGCTGACCTGGCCGTTGTAGGGCGTGCCGTCCTTGGCGCGCAACGGGATGGTCTTCTCCAGCACGGCCTTGCCGTCGCGGAGGCGGAACTTCCCGATGGCGGGGGTGAAGGCGGGCAGCGGCTCGATCTTGCCGCCGTCGGGCGCGTCGACGTTCGGGCCGCGGTCGGTGAGGCCGTAGAACTCGTCCTTCTCGCCGGGCACCGGGGTGAGCGCCGAGCCGTACGCGCCGCCCTTGATCGGCACGCCGCCGATGGTGGCGAGCGGCTTGAGGTTCGTCGGGTAGAGCTTCACGGCGTCGGAAACCGTGTAGGTGAAGGAATCCCGGCCGGTGAAGCCGGGCGCGGGGGTGTAGCGGAGGGTGCCGTCGGCGGCGAGGTCGACGCTCCCGTGCGCGGCGGCGGTGTGCCGGACGACGGCGGTGGCGCGGTCGTTGCCGAGCACGTCCGCGGTCAGGCTCCGCCCGCCGTGGACCCGGAGGTGGTCGTCCTTCGCCCGCGGCCCGTGGTCGTGCGCTTCCGCCGTCCTCGCGACCAGGGGTAGTGCCAGTACCCCGGCGACCAAGGCGATTGTTGCCCGCTTCATCCCGTTTCTCCTCTTCCGGCGCGTGCACCGCGCTGGAGCAGGAGTCTTCGTGGCCGAAGTGGACGTTGCCCGGATTCGAGGAGGCCAGGACGTTAACGGTGCGGCCGGCGAGTCTGCCGCGGCCGGTCGTGAGTGAGAAACCGTGTTCTAACCCTGTTTCCCACTCACGACCGGCCACCGGGTCAGCGGTGCCGGCGGACGTGACCCACCGCCGCTCCGCCGCCCAGCACCAGGATCAGTGCCGTCAGTCCCCAGCGGCGTTTCTCCTTCGTCTTCACCGCCGTGCCGTCGGCCACCGGCGCCGGGGTGGGCGTCGGCTGCACGTGCCGCTTCGACGGTGGCGGGGGCGGCTCCACGGCCCTCGGCGCGGGCGTGGCCACCGGAGGCGGGGTGGGTGCCGGGGGCGCGGCGACCGCTACCGGCTGCTCCACCGGGGGCGGCCGCGACGGCGGTGGTGGCTCCGGCACCGGCGTGGCCGACGGCGTCGGAGCCGGGGTCGTCGAGTTCGGCGGCGGCGTCTCGGAAGGCGGCGTGTTCGGCGGTATGGGCGGACTCGACGTCGGTGTCTCCGAGACGGTCGTGGGCGGCGGCGGGGTGGCCGCGGCGAAACACCCGGCCGCGTCGCCGCTTACCAGCGCCGGCCCGGTCGACACCTCGACCGCCGGGCCCGAACCGTCCCGCGGCAACCGGTACGTCACGCTCCGGCGCCCGTCGCGGTTCGCCGTCGCGTAGATCTCCCCTGGCGCGAGCCCCACCGACCCGTACGCGCCGCCGGGCGGGAAGCGCAGCCCCGGCACCACCGCGACCGTCCCCGTCGACGGGTCCAGCGTCACCACGGAACTGCCCCCACGCGAAGTCGTCGAGACCCCGTACAGCAAGCCGGACGACGAGTCGTACGCGAAGTCGTCGACCCCCACCGCGAGCGACACCGGCCGCAGCGCCGTCCGGTGCACCACCCGCACGTAGTCCGCGGAAGCCGGGTCGACGTCCACTGTGTACAGATCGCTGTCCTGCCGTACGTACCAGCGGTTCCCGGCGATCGCCCCCGCCGTCGCACCGGTGACCTGGCTCCACACCGGACGCCGCGCGCCCGCCCGGCCGACCACGCCGAGGTCCGTCACCGACCCCGACGCGTCGATCCGCACCGCGTGCGAGCCGTGGTCGTACCGGCCACCGCGCGTTCCGTCGGCGACGCCGTACACCACGCCCTGCGCGGCCGAGTACCCCATCGCGTTGATCCAGTAGCCCGCCTGGGTCAGGCGTTTCGTCGTCCCGTCGGGCAGGGACAGCAGCCGCAACGTCGTCGGCGCGCCGTCGCGTTCGTTCTCCGCCTGCAGGATCGTGCAGCCGTCCTGGCCCTGGGCCGCCGGATGCTTCGGTGACTCGGGCGCGAGCCAGCCCGTCGCCGCCAGCAGGGCCGAGACCGCCGCGGCCACGCCGAGCATCGCCGCCCAGCGGGCCCGCCCGCCGGTCAAGCCAGCCTTTCCAGCGCGCCGGTGAACGCCTCCGGCGGGATCTTCGCGCCGCCGCTGAACGGGTTCTGCAGCTGGTGGATCGCGAACAGCAGCAACGTGATCGTGCCGGCCAGGGTGGAGACGATGATGACGTGCGCGGCCAGCCGCGTGCCGCCGAACAGGTTCGGCAGCAGGATCGCGGTGATCAGGCTGCCGAGGATCAGCGCGAACCAGACGACCGCCCCGACGCCGCCGCCGGAGGCGTTGTTCAGCCGCTGCGTGCGGGCCTGGTAGACCGACCAGAGCTGGTTGCTCGCCTCGGTCTTGCGGTCGATCTGCCAGTCGCCGTCGACTTCGGCGGCCGCGACGGCCTGGCGCATCTGGTCGAGCTGCGTCCAGCCCGTGGCGGGGATCTCACCGCCGTCGGACAGCCGCGGCCACTCCTGCTGCTCGACGGTCCGCGCGTAGGCGACGGCCAGCTGGTGCACGCGGTCCTTCGTCTCGGCCGGCAAGGCGTCGGCCGCCCACGTCGCCGCGACCAGGCTGTCCGCCTCGGTCTGCGCGTCCTGGCTCGCGGCGCCGACCGAGTCGAACAGCGAGATGAGCACGAACGCGACCAGCACCGCGTGCAGGCCGCCGACGATGGTGAAGACCTGGCCCGCCGCGTCGTTGTTGTCCGGCCGTCCCTCGTCCCAGCCGAACCGGCGGACCAGGTACGCGATCACGCCCCCGACGAGCGCCGCGCCGGCCACCCACAGACCGCCGGCCACGAAGATGTTCATCCACGTCCTTTCCCACCGGGCGGATTCACCGCCGGATCGCTCAAGTTAGCCACGCATTTCCGGAGGGACAACCGGGAATTGTTCGGTTCATCCGAGTGGCCTCACCCAGGCCGCGACCATAGCCGGTTCGGCGCAGTTCACCGACACCGCGGCGCCTTCCACCGCTCCCCACCGCGACGACGAATTCCCCTTACGAGCAGGGATCTTCCCGACCGGGTGACGACCGGGAACGGCGGGTGATGGGCAGCGGACGAGCGAGCGGGAAAAGTGCCCGAAATGGCCGGAAGCCAACCAGGTAACGATCCCGCCGACCCGATCGTGTCATTGTGCGCGCGGACGCCGTTGCTATGTTGATTCTTCGTTGCCAGCCTCGGGCATTCCCGGCTTCCGAATGATTGGGTGGTTCTCGTTGTGACTGTCACCGACCCGGTGGACACCGACCAGGCACCGCAGAGCCTCGGACGGGCCGCGGCCCGCACCCTGGCCACCACGACCAAGTCGGTCCCGCAGATGCAGGGCATCTCCTCCCGCTGGCTCCTCAAACTCCTGCCCTGGGTCGAAGTCTCCGGCGGCGCCTACCGCGTCAACCGCCGCCTCTCCTACTCCGTCGGCGACGGCCGGGTCACCTTCACCACCACCGGCGCCGAAGTCCGCGTCATCCCACCCGAACTCGGCGAACTCGCCCCCCTCCGCGGCTACGACGACGAAGACGTCCTCGCCGAACTCGCCTCCCGGTTCTCCCAGCACGAATACGTCCCCGGCGACACCCTCGTCGAGTTCGGCTCCCGCGCCGACCAGGTCTTCCTCATCGCCCACGGCAAGATCACCAAGGTCGGCACCGGCGCCTACGGCGACCAGACCGTGCTCGGCACGATGGCCGACGGCGACTACTTCGGCGAAACCGCCCTCATCCGCGACGACGGCATCTGGGAGTTCACCGCCAAAGCCGTCACCACCTGCACCGTCCTCTCCCTGCCCCGCGACGTCTTCGAAGACGTACGGTCCCGGTCGGACACCCTCCAAGCCCATCTCGAGGCGTTCGTCGCCGGCGGCGCCTCGGCCCGCAACGACCACGGCGAAGCCGAAATCTCCCTCGCCTCCGGGCACGACGGCGAGCCGATGCTGCCCGGGACGTTCGTCGACTACGACGCCCAACCGCGGGAGTACGAGCTGTCGGTCGCCCAGACCGTGCTGCGGGTGCATTCGCGAGTGGCGGATCTCTACAACCAGCCGATGAACCAGATCGAACAACAGCTGCGGCTGACCATCGAGGCGCTGCGGGAACGCCAGGAACACGAACTGGTCAACAACACCGACTTCGGACTGCTGCACAACGCCGACTTCGCCCAGCGCATCCCCACCCGCACCGGACCACCCACCCCCGACGACCTCGACGAACTCCTCGCACTGGTCTGGAAGGACCCCGGGTTCTTCCTGGCGCACCCGAAGACGATCGCCGCGTTCGGCCGGGAATGCACCAAAGCCGGTGTCTACCCCGACGCCGTCGACTTCGGCGGCCACCACGTCCCCGCCTGGCGCGGCATCCCGATCCTGCCGTGCAACAAGATCCCCGTCACCGAGACCCGCACCAGTTCGATCTTGTTGATGCGGACCGGGGAACAGGCCCAGGGCGTGGTCGGGTTGCACCAGACCGGACTCCCGGACGAGTACCAGCCGGGGCTGAACGTCCGGTTCATGGGACTTTCCGAGCAGGCGATCATGTCGTACCTGGTGTCGGCGTACTACTCCGCCGCCGTGCTGGTCCCGGACGCGCTGGCCGTGCTGGAAAGCGCCGAACTCGGCCGGGAGGCGTGATGCCGGAGCCCGCGACCCCGCCCCGCAAGCCCGACGCGGAACCGCCGCGTCCCGGGCCCGGCCTGCCGCCGTCGGCCTTCGGGCCGACCGGGCTCGGCACCGCCGCGGCCCGGGTCGTGCCCAAGCCCGCGGCACCCGGACCCGATCGGCGCGTGACCCCTTGACCGTCACCGAAGAACAGCTGTCCCTGGGCGTCAAGGCCGCGCGGACGCTGACCACGACGACGAAGTCGCTGCCGCAGATGCGCGGCATCACCACCCGCTGGCTGCTCTCGCAACTGGCCTGGGTCGACGTCCCCGCGGGCAGCTACCGCGTCAACCGCCGCCTCACCTACACCATCGGCGACGGCAAAGTCAGCTTCTACACCACCGGCGCCCGCGTCCAGGTCGTCCCCGCCGAGCTCACCGAACTCGAACTCCTTCGCGGCTTCGGCGACGAGCAAGCGCTGAGCGCCCTCGCCGAAGCCTTCGAACAACGCGAGTACGAACCCGGCGCCACGATCGTCGACGCGGACACGCCGCTCGACACGCTGATCCTCGTCGCCCACGGCAAAGTCACGCAGCACGGCCGTGGCGAGTACGGCGACGACATCACCCTCGGCACCGCCACCGACGGCGACCACTTCGGCGCCGAGCTCCTCGCCCGCGACGACGCGCGGTGGAGCTTCACCGCCCGCGCCGCGACCCGCGTCATCGCGCTGGTGCTGTCCGCGTCGGCGTACGCGCGGCTCAACGGGCGGTCGGAGTCCCTGCGGACGCACGTCGCCGAGGCGGTCGGACGGCCGCGGAAGCCGCAGAACAAGGCCGGTGAGGCCAGCATCGACCTGGCGGCCGGCCACGACGGCGAGCCCGTGCTGTCCGGCACGTACGTCGACTACGACCCTTCGCCGCGGGAGTACGACCTCGCCGTCGCGCAAACCGTGCTGCGCGTGCACAACCGCGTCACCGATCTCTACAACAACCCCATGAACCAGCTCGAGCAACAGCTCCGGCTGACCGTGGAAGCGTTGCGGGAACGGCAAGAGCACGAGCTCGTCAACAACACCGACTTCGGGCTGCTGCACAACGTCGACCTCAAACACCGTCTCACGACCCGCAGCGGGCCACCGACGCCGCTGGACCTCGACGACCTGCTTTGCCGCCGTCGCAAGACGAAGTTCTTCCTCGCCCACCCGCGCGCGATCGCCGCGTTCGGCCGCGAGTGCACCGCAAGCCGGCTTTACCCCGATACGACGGTCCTCGACGGGAAGCGCGTCACGGCCTGGCGCGGGGTGCCGATCCTGCCGTGCGACAAGATCCCCGTCACCGACACCGGCACGACGTCGATCCTGGCCATGCGCGTCGGCGAGGACGACGCCGGCGTCATCGGCCTGCGCCCGAAGTCGCTGCCGGACGAATACCAGCCGGGGCTCAACGTCCGGTTCATGGGCATCAGCGACCGGGCCGTCACGTCGTACCTGGTCAGTGCCTACCACTCCGCCGCCGTGCTCGTGCCGGACGCGCTCGGCGTGCTCGACGACGTCGAGATCGGACGCTCATGACGACCATGGACTCCCGGACCGCCGCCCGCCCCCTCGCCGACGTCCTCGCGTGGAGCAAGGGCCTGGTCGACCCGGCTTTGCGCACGGCGGCCGAGCGGCTGCCCGAGGTGATGCGGCGGATCGCCGGCTACCACTTCGGCTGGGAAGACGCCCACGGCGAACCGTCGTCCGCGGACGGCGGCAAGGCGTTGCGGCCGGCGCTGGTCCTGCTGTGCGCGGAAGCCGCCGGTGGCGTCCCGGCGGACGCCGTGCCCGCCGCCGTCGCGGTCGAGCTCGTGCACAACTTCTCGCTGCTGCACGACGACGTCATGGACGGCGACACCACCCGGCGGCACCGGCCGACGGCGTGGACGGTCTTCGGCACCGGGCCCGCGGTGCTCGCCGGGGACGCGCTGCTGAGCGTGGCGTTCGAACAGCTGCAACCCGAGGGCTCGAGACTGCTGTCCCAGGGTGTCCTCGAACTGCTGGAAGGTCAGGCCGCCGACGTCGACTTCGAGCAGCGCGACGACGTCACGCAGGCGGAGTGCGTCCGGATGGCCGTCGGCAAGACGGCGGCCCTGATCGGCGCCTGCTGCGAGCTGGGCGCGTTGCTCGCCGGGCGGCCGGAAGCGGTGCCGCGGTTCGGCGAGTTCGGCCGGTCGATCGGGCTGGCGTTCCAGCACGTCGACGACCTGCTCGGCATCTGGGGCGACCCCGCCGAGACGGGCAAGCCGGTGTACTCGGACCTGCAGAACCGCAAGAAGTCGCTCCCGGTGGTGACGGCGCTGTCGTCCGGCACGACGGCGGGCGCGGAGCTGGCGACGCTGTACTCCGGCACCGACCCGCTCGACGCCGTCGAGCTGGCCCTCGCGGCCACCCTCGTCGACGAGGCCGGCGGCCGCCAGTGGAGCCAGGCCCAGGCGTCGGCGTTGGTGGCGAAGGGACTCCGCGACCTAGCGGCGGTGAACCCGGTCCCCCGCCCAGCCGCCGAACTGGCGGCCTTGGCCCGCCTGATCACCACCCGCACCCACTGACCCGCGTACCGGAACGGACGACACGCGTACCCCGGTGGACGACACGCGTACCTGGATGGACGACACGGCGAGCACGTGCCCGGCCCGGCGTGTCGTCCGTCTGGGTACGCGTGTCGTCCGCGCAGGTACGCGTGTCGTCCGCGCAGGTACGCGTGTCGTCCGTTACTTGCCGGGGCGGGTGAGGCCGTCTTTGTCTGCTTTGAGGCTCAGGATGTTCTTGTCCGTGTCGCCCAGGGCCTTGGTGACCTGTGATGACACTGGTGATGTCGACAAGTCGATCAGGCGGATCGGGGCGTCTAGCTTGATCAGTGTCGGGATGTACTCGGCCTTGTCGACCTTCCAGCGGTCGCCGTCGCGGACGAAGCGGAAGCGGGCCGCCGCGCCCTCCTCCGTGTCACCCTTGGGTTCGGAATGGCGGGCGACGCTGTTGCCGAGCCCGTAGGCAACCCACTTGTCGCCGATCTTCTCGAACGGCTGGACGACGTGCGCGTGGTGGCCGACGATCAGGTCGATGTCGTCCGACGCCAGGAGCTTCTTGGCCTGCGACCGCTGCTCGGCCGTCGGCTCGTGCTGGTACTCCACGCCCCAGTGCAGGCTCGCGATCACGACCTGCGCGCCGGCCTCACGCGCCTTCCGGGCCGACGCCAGGACGTCGTCGACGTCGATCTGGTTGGCCAGCCACGGCTTCCCGGCCGGCACCTTGATGCCGTTGAACCCGAAGGCGTACGACACCTGCGCGACCTTCACGCCGTGGACGTCGAGGACCAGCGGTTTCGCCGCCTCGGCGGCCGACCGCGCCGAGCCGGTGTGCTTGATCCCGACGTCGTCGAGCTTGTCCAACGTCCGCTTCACGCCGTCGGCACCCTGGTCGATCGTGTGGTTGGACGACGTCGAGCACGTGTCGTAGCCGGTGTCCTTGAGCGCGTCCGCGATCTCCGGCGGCGCACTGAACGACGGGTACCCGCTGTACGGGCCGCCTTCCGGCGCCAGCGGCGTCTCGAGGTGGCAGATCCCGAGGTCGGCGCCGGAGATCAGCGGCTTGATCCCGGCGAGCAGCGGCCGGTAGTCGATCTTTCCCTTGCCGTCGGCCTCGGCCTGCTCGGTCAGCGCCGGGTGGATCAGGACGTCGCCGGTCGCGACGACGCTGAACGAGCCGTCCGGAGCCGCCTCGGCCGAAGACGGCGTCTCCGGGAACGGCGTCGGCGCCGGGCCGGACTGCGGCGGGCTGCTGCACGCGGCCGCCAGGACGGCGATCCCGGCGAGCGCGGCGACGCGGAACTTCGTCATCGGTCCCCCTGCTGCTGTGGTCGGGTCATCCTCCCATCCGGACGAACCCGACACGTGCGCGCTCCTGGTCAACGGAAACTTCCACCACAGTCGACAACACCGATCAGAACATTCGCACAGGACAAAACCGGACAACGCGCAGGACAGCCGCTAAAAAATACGATAAATCACTCGGGTGCGTGCCACGATGCAACTACGGAGAGTAGGTATCGCTCCGCTAACTGCGGGTTGACGCTGCACGAACGGGTGTTTTGTAATACCAGTCACCCAGTGGCGCCCCCACGCGCCACTCGAACCTCGGCCTCCTTGGGAGCAACGATGTCCCCACACTCGCACAGGCTGCGCACCTGGAGCGTTGTTGGTTGTTGTTTGATTTCCGGTGTCCTGATGGCCTCGTGCTCCTCGGGCAAAGACACCGCGGCACCGACGCAGCAGGCACCCGCCAACGGCAAGATCACCCTCTACTACCTGCAGAAACAGGGTGACCAGCAGTACTTCGTCGAGCAGGCCCAGGGTGCGCAGGAGAAGGCGAAGGAGCTCGGCGTCGAGCTCAAGGTCGTCAACCTCGGCCAGGACGCCAACAAGGCGATCACCGAGCTGGACGCGGCGGTCGCGCAGGGCGCGAACGGCGTCGCCATCGTCGTCCCCGACCAGGCCATCGGCCCGCAGGTGATCGACAAGGCGAAGAGCGCGGGCATCCCGATCATCGCCTCGGACGACGTCATCAAGGACGGCACCGGCGCGAAGGCCCCGTTCGTCGGCTTCAACGGCAGCCAGATGGGCGACTCGGTCGGCACCGAGGCCGGGAAGCTCTTCAAGGCCGCCGGCTGGACCGCCGCCGACACCAAGATCATCAGCGCCTACAAGCAGGACCTCACCGTCTGCACCGACCGCGTCGGCGCCGCGAAGTCCGCGTTCGCCAAGGCGGCGGGCGCCGAGGTCCCGGTGATCGACGTCGGCACCGACAACTCGCCCGTCGACGCGCAGAACCGCTCCGGCGCGGTGATCAGCTCCAACCCGGGCGTCAAGCACTGGGTCGTGTGGGGCTGCAACGACGAGAACGAGACCGGTGTCGTGACCGCGCTCGCCAACTCCGGCGTGCAGGCGAGCAACATCATCGGCGTCGGGCTCGGCGCGTACCTCGACTGCAAGGACTGGGCCGCGGGCAAGGACACCGGCAACAAGTCCGCGCTCTACATCTCCGGCGCCGAGGTCGGCCGCTCGGCGATCCAGGTGCTGGTGGACAAGGTGAAGAACGGCAAGGAGCTGCCCGCGGAGACGATCGCGAAGACCACGATCGTCAACAAGGACAACTACAAGCAGGCCGGCGTCAACTGCACCTGACCGATCCCGTCGTGGGGGGGGAAAAAGGGTGGGAAAAGGGTTTCCCCTCACAAACGTCGTGCGGAAGGGGGGTGTGGCCCGCTCTCCTGTCGCGTTTGTCGTTGGGGGGGGCGGCAAGGAGTTCTTCTGTGT
>NZ_JBVKDU010000006.1:723564-1025891 GCF_055633595.1 Amycolatopsis sp. NPDC114504
AAGAAGACCAAGGTTCGGAAAAAGGAAAAAAAAAAGGGGGACGGGTGAAAGCGGCCCTGGCCCATTCTGTTGGGGGGGGGAAGGGGTCGGAACCCCCTTTTCCCCCCCCCACGACCGCCGTACGGAAGGCGATCATGTCCAGCTCTCCTGCCGCGCTCGCCGTCGAGGGCATCGGCAAGCGCTTCTCCGGTGTCACCGCCCTCGACGACGTCTCGCTGGAAATCCGTTCCGGCGAGGTGCTCGCGCTGATGGGCGAGAACGGCGCCGGGAAGTCGACGCTGCTGCGCGTCCTCTCCGGCGACCAGGGCCCCGACGACGGGCGCCTGCTCCTCGACGGCACCGAGGTCGCGTTCGACACCCCGCGCGCGGCGATGGCCGCCGGGGTCCGCGTGATCTACCAGGAACCCGAGATCATCCCGCACGTTTCGGTCGCGGAGAACGTCTTCGTCGGCGAGCTCCCCGCCAAGGCGCGGGTGTTCAACCGCCGCACGCTCATCAAGGCGACGCAGGACGCGCTCGCCGAGTACGGCTTCGAAGGCGTCCTCAACCCCGCGACGCTCGGCGTCGCGCTGTCGGCCGCCCAGCGCCAGATCGTCGAGATCCTGCGCGTCCTCACCGCGGCCACGCCGCCGAAGGTGATCGCCTTCGACGAACCGACGTCGTCGCTGTCCGAGCACGAGGTCGAGGCGCTGTTCCGGCTTATCGGCCGGCTGCGCGACAGCGGTGTCGCGGTCGTCTACGTCTCGCACCGGATGAAGGAGATCTTCCAGCTCGCGGACCGCGTCGCCGTGCTGCGCGACGGCAAGCTCGTCGGCGTCCAGCAGGTCGCGGAGACCGACGAGCCCGGCCTGGTCCGGATGATGATCGGCCGCGACCTCTCGGCGCTCGAGCGCCGCGTCACCCAGGACACCGGCGACGTCGTGCTGAAGCTCGACGACGTCACGACCGACGACGTCACCGGCATCTCGCTCCAGGTCCGCGCGGGCGAGGTCGTCTGCCTGGCCGGCCTGGTCGGCGCGGGACGTTCCGAGCTGGCCCGCGCGATCGTCGGCGACCTGCCGATCCGGTCCGGCACGGTCGAACTCGACGGCAAGCGGCTGCGCGCGCACAACCCGGGTGACGCCGTGAAGGCCGGCATCGGCTTCGCGCCCGAGGAGCGCAAGACGGACGCGTTGCTCATGCAGCGATCCGTCCGCGACAACATCTCCATCTCGGTGCTGGACCGCCTTCGCCGCTTCCGCGTCGTGAAGCGGGCGAAGGAACGCGCGCTCGTCGAGGAGTACATCCGCGAGCTTCGCGTGCGCACGCCGTCGATGGAGCAGGAAGTCCGCAAGCTTTCCGGCGGCAACCAGCAGAAGGCCGTCCTGGCGCGCTGGCTCGCGCGGCGGCCCAAGCTGCTGATCCTCGACGAGCCGACGCGCGGCGTCGACGTCGGCGCGAAGGCCGAGATCTACCGGATCATCGACGGCCTCGCCGCGGAAGGCATCGCGCTGCTGGTCATCTCCTCCGACCTGCCCGAGGTGCTGACGCTGGCCGACCGCATCCTCGTCATGCGCGCCGGGCACCTGGCCGGCGAGCTCAGCCGCGAGGACGCGACCGAGGAAGCCGTGCTGACCCTCGCCATCCCCGAAACCGAACCAGCCGTGGAAGAAGCCCAGGAGATCGGCGCATGAGTGAGCTTGCGAACGAATCGAATGACACGGCTGTAGCCGTGCCGAGCGTCAGCGAGGTCGGCGCATGAGTACCCCCACCAAGGAAACGACGGCCCCCGCCGCACCTGCGCAGCCGAGCGCCGCGCGTCGCGTGCTGACCGGCATCGGCGTGCAGAACTCCAGCCTGATCATCACGCTGATCGCGTTGATCGTCCTGCTGAGCATCCTGAACGACAACTTCCTGCGCACCAACAACCTGCTGCTGATCGGCAGCGCGATCACCATCATGGGACTGCTCGCCCTGGTGCAGACGCTGGTGATCATCCTGGGCGCGCTGGACATCTCGGTCGGCTCGATGGCCGGGCTCGCCTCGGTCATCTCGGCGATGGTGTTCACCTCGACCGGCAGCGCCGGGGTCGGCATCCTCGCCGCGGTCGGCGTCGGCATCCTCTGCGGCCTGATCAACGGCATGATCATCATCTTCGGCCGGGTCAACCCGGTGGTCGCGACGCTGGCCATGCTCGCCACCTACAAGGGTGTCGCGCAGGTCATCTCGGACGGCAAGTCGCAGGGCTACACCGGCGGCGACGACCTGTTCATCTTCCTGGCCAAGGGCGCGATCGCGGGCCTGCCGTCGCTGGTGTGGGTGTTCCTGATCGTCGCGGCGCTGCTGCATTTCCTGCTCAAGTACACCGACATCGGCCGCAACGTCTACGCCATCGGCGGCAACGACACCGCGGCGCGGCTGGCCGGCATCAACATCAACCGGTACATCATCGGCGTGTACGCGCTGGCCGGCGTGGTCGCGGCGGTCGCGGGCGTGCTGATCACCGCGCGCACGGGCTCCGGCCAGCCGGTGTCCGGGTCCGAAGGCCTGGAACTGCAGGCCGTCACCGGCGCGGCGCTCGGCGGCACGATGCTCAAGGGCGGCCGCGGGTCGATCATCTCCACGGTCCTCGCGGTGATCATCCTGGGCGTGCTCGACAACGGCATGTCCGGGCTGGGCATCAACCCGTTCTGGCAGAACGTCGCCCACGGCGCCCTGCTCGTGATCGCGGTGGTGCTGCAGCAACTGCGCAGTGGAGAGCGCCGCGTCGGCCTGCCCGAGTAGCCGGTGAACCTCCATGCCCGGATAGTGGACGAACTGGGCAGGCTCATCGTCGAAGGCGTCCTCGGGGACGGGCAGCCGCTCGTCCCCGAGGAGCTCGGCCGCCGCTTCTCCGCCTCCCGGACGGTGGTCCGAGAGGCACTGCGGGTGCTGGAATCCAAGGGCATGGTGACCGCGCGGCCGCGCGTCGGCACGTGGACACTGCCCCCCGAGGCGTGGGACGCGATCGACCCGGACGTCATCGGCTGGCGCGTCAACGGGCCGGACGGCCGCCACCACCTGCACGAGCTGCGGGAACTGCGGCTGACCATCGAGCCGCAGGCGGCGCGGCTGGCCGCGCAGCACCGGCGTCCCGACGAGCTTTCGGCGATGGCGGCGGCCTACGAGCTGATGGCGGACGCCGTCGAACGCCAGGACACCGCGGCCTTCCACGACGCCGACTCGAAGTTCCACGCGGCCTTGATCCGCGCGTCCGGGAACGCGTTGATCGCGCAGCTGCACGTCCCCGTCGTGGCCGCGCTGACGGCGCACGGCGAGCCGATGGAGCTCGTGGCGCATTCCCGGGTACTGACACTCGTGCTCGCGAAGAACGCCGACGGGGCCGAATCCGCGTCCCGCCGATTGCTGGAAACCGTTGCGCCGTACCACTCACCGGCACCTTGACACGTCCACCGGGAACCCTGAACACTCGCTGCGACCCACCCGCCGCCATGACGTGCTGAGGAGGACGCTTCCATGCGTTTCCCGGGTATTCGTGGCTTTGGCGTGCTCGCGGCCGCGGTGGTGGCGGGCGGGCTGTTCTCCGCTCCGGCGGCGGTCGCGGCCCCCGCAGACTGCCCGATCACCGGCCAGATGGTCGCCGCCGGCGACTACTGGGTCGCCAACGGCACCAACCTCGACGCGATCGACTGGCAGAACGCGACGTTCCACGTCGGCAATCTCGCGCTGGTCCGGACCACCGGCCAGTCGAACCACAAGACGCTGCCGTGGGCGCAGGCCGCGAACTACCAGCTGCCGCTGGACCCGAAGCGGCCGTTCTTCCCGGACAACCAGGCGGCCGGCGAGGCGTACCTGGACTTGTACACGTACTTCCACCCGGAGATCTCGCTCGACTCGATCCGCACCCGGATCAAGGACGAGGTCGCGTCCGTGCAGGCCGGGCACCGCGACTACTGGAACTACGTCGACGCGCTGAACATGGCGATGCCGTCGTTCGCCCGGATGAGCGTGATCGACCACGATCCGTCCTATTTGGACGCCATGGACAAGCTGTTCCGGACCTCGGAACACAAGCTGTTCAACGACTTCACGGGCCTGTGGTACCGCGACGCGCGGTTCACCGGCTCGGGCGTGTTCTGGTCGCGCGGCAACGGCTGGGCCCTGGCGGCGCTGACGAAGGTGCTGCAGGTCCTGCCGTCCACCGACCCGCGCCGGCCGGAGTACCTGCGGGTGTACAAGAAGATGGCAACGACGTTGGCCCTGGTGCAGCGTCGTGACGGCTTCTGGAACTCCGACCTGCTCAACCCGTGGGACCACGGCGGCCCGGAGACGAGCGGCACGGCGTTCTTCACGTTCGGCATCGGCTGGGGCATCTCCGCGGGCATCCTGGACGCGTCGCGGTTCCGCCCGGTGGTGGACAAGGCGTGGACGGCGCTGTCGACGACGGCCCTGCAGGCGGACGGCAAGGTCGGCTACGTCCAGCCCGTCGGCGACCGTCCGGCGACGGCTCACGCGTCCGACACCTCGGCTTACGGCGTCGGCGCGTTCCTGCTGGCCGGCCAGGAAGTGGCCAAGCTGCAAGGCTGCTCGGCCGAGTAGGTCACTTCAGGCAGTCGCCGGGGTCGCCGCGGGTCAGGGCCGGGTCGGTCTGGGGGAACGTCTTCGCCGCGCCCGGGCCCGAGCTGCGGTGCTCGAAGCGGACCGTCACCCGGCCGTGGCCCGCGCCCTGGACCCAGCCCGTGCCGAACTCCGAGTGCACCACGTCGTCGCCCTGTCGCCATTCCGACGGGGCGGCGACCGGTGCGGGTGCGGCGGAGACCACCGTGGCCGCCGCGGTTTCCGGTACGGAGAGGCTGAACAGCGCGTCCTGGTGCGGCACGGAAAGCCCGCTGTAGGCGACGCCGGCGAGGCGGATCCCGCCGAACTCCGCGGGGTCCAGTAGCAGCCGTTCCGCCACCGCCGCCAGCTCGGCCAGGTCGTCCGTGGGTGCCGAGATCGTCTCGGAGCGGGTCACCGTGCGCATGTCCGTGTGCCGCAGCTTGATCACCACCGTGCGGGCCACGCGCTCGGCCTTGACCAGCCGCTTGTGCGCCCCCACCGCGATCCGGCGCACCTCCGCCCGCAAGGACGTCAGGTCGATGATGTCCGTGTCGAACGTCGTCTCCGCGCTGACCTGTTTGGTCTCGCCGCGGTCGGCCACCGGGCGGTCGTCGAAGCCCGTCGCCAGCCGGCGCAGGTCGCGGCCGACCACGCCGCCCAGCGTCGCCACCGCGTCCTGTTCGGACAGTGCCGCCAGCTGCCCCAGCGTCTGGACGTCGATGAACCGCAGCTTCCCCTCGGCGACCGGGCCGATCCCCCACAGCGCGCGCACCGGCAGTGGCGCGAGGAACTCGCGTTCGGTGCCCTGCGGCACCACCAGCAGGCCGTCCGGCTTGGCCTCGTCCGAGGCGATCTTGGCGATCTGCTTGCCGTTGCCCGCGCCGATCGACGCCACCAGCCCGGTTTCCGACCGGATGCGGGACCGCAGCGACGCGCAGAACTCCGTCACCTCGTCGAAAGACGCGCCGACGAGCGAAGGCGGCTCGGCGAAGGCCTCGTCGAGGGAGATCTTCTCCAGCAGCGGCGCCACCGACGTGACGACGGCGAACACCTCCTGGCTGAGCCGTTCGTACACGCGGAACCGCGGCGGCACGATCACGCCGTTCGCCGGGAGCAGCCGCCGTGCCTGCGCCATCGGCATGGCCGACTTGATGCCGAACGCCCGTGACTCGTAGCTCGCGCCCGCGACGACGCCGCGGGGACCGGTGCCGCCGACGAGCACCGGGCGCCCGGCCAGCGTCGGGCGGGTGAGCTGCTCGGCCGACGCGTAGAAGGCGTCCAGGTCGAGGTGGATCACCCAGCGGGCCACGTCAGTCCCCGCCGGTGGCGTCCAGCAGCTGGTGCAGCGCCTTGGTGTAGCTCTCGAACGCCGCGCGCCCGGCCGCGGTCAGCCGGACCAGGGTGACCGGCGTGCGGTGCTCGTAGGCCTTGGTGATCTCGACGTACTCGGCGTCCTCGAGCTTGCGCAGGTGCGTCGAGAGGTTGCCGGCGGTCATGTCCAGGAGCTGCTGCAGGCGCGGGAAGGTGATCTGGTCGCCGGTGTGCAGCCCGGCGAGCGCGACCGTGACCCGCAACCGCGCCTGGGCGTGGATGACCGGGTCGAGCTGCGGCAGCGGTTCGCTCATCGCGACTTCTCGCGCACGAAGTACACGATCGAGGCGAGCAGGAACCCGCCACCGCCGCAGATGGTCAGCACCAGGAAGTTGCCCGGGAACCCGATCAGCACGCTCAGCGCCGCGGACACGATCATCCACGCGCCCAGGCCGTACATCAGCTTGTCCTGCCAGAGCATGCCGCCGGCGAGGTACATGACGCCGGTGACCAGCAGCCAGGTGCCCGACCACAGCAGCGACACCTGGTCGGAGGTCAGCGAGCCGAACTGGGTGATCCGGATGTCGATCACGGAGAGCCCGATCGAGGCGAAGGCCCAGCTGTAGCCGTACATCGCGCCGACCGTCTTGGACGGGCCGCGGATCCCCCGCCCGGCCCGCGCGCTGACGAAGGCGGTGTAGCCCATCGCGCCGAGGAAGAGCACGGTGACGAGCACGCCGCCGACCCATCCCGGGACGCTCTCGGTCTGCGTCGCGAAGTAGGTGAAGCCCCAGCCGACGATCCAGGCGAAGGCCCACGCGGCGAGCATGCGCGCGGGGCCTCCGCCCAGTTCCCGGCGGTTCTGCCGGTTCTGCCGGGCGATCAGGTTCAGCGACTCCTCCGCCGACATCGGCTCGTCGTCCACCTGTTCCGCCCTTCGTCCGCGCAGACCCCTCAGTACTTGAACCTTGTTCTGGTCAGCCCGGCGCGCCCCGCCGCGAAACGGAGGCTCGGAACCTGGTGATGCGCCGGGCGACGGCAGAACAAGGTTCACTGCACGGAGGTTAACAAGCATTCACAGCCTGGCCGTGTCCAGCCGGAACCGGCGCACCACGACCAGCGCGGGCACGACCAGCCACCCCGCCAGCACGAGCACCGCGACCCACGTCCCGGACGCGTGCGTCAGCGGGTCGACGCCGACGCGCCGCAGCCAGTAGGTCGGCACGAAGTGCGCCAGCGTCGTCATCCAGCCGGGCAGGAACTCCAGCGGGATCCACAGGCCGCCGAGCATGCCGAGCGGCATCATCAGCGCACCGGTCACCGCGCCGACCGTGTCGCCCTTGCCGAACAGGCCGATCGCCAGCCCGAGCACGGCGAACGGCAGCGTGGCCGCCCACAGGAAGACCAGCAGCCGGCCCCAGTCGGCCAGGCCGAGCTGCTCGCCGCGCAGGAAGCCGACGAGGAAGATGACCAGGAGCACCGGCAGGGCGACGGCCATCGCCGAGGCGACCTTCACCGCCAGGTAGCCGGAGCCGCGCATCGGCGTCAGGCGGATCTGACGCTGCCAGCCGTCGGTGCGCTCCTGCGCCACGCGGGTGCCGGTGAACAGGGCGCCGCCGCTGGCGCCGTACGCCGCCATGGTGATCATCGTCTGGGTGCTGGAGTGCAGGCCGTTGTCCAGGAGGGTGTCGCCGAAGATGGACCCGAACAGCAGGTACATCGCCGTCGGCATGCCGATGGTGAAGATCGTGAACTGGGGACTGCGGACGATCCGCTTGATCTCCAGGCTCAGGTAGGTGGTGTTCACGCGGCCGCCCCTTCGGTCTCGTCGGCGGTGAGCGCCAGGAAGGCCTCTTCCAGCCCCAGTGCGGTGATTTCGATGTCGGACGCCTGCGGGTACTTCGCCAGCAACGCGCGGATGGCGGCGTCGGAGTCGGCGCAGGCCAGCTCGGCGCGGCCGGCGCGCAGCTGGACGGTCGTGACACCCGGAAGCGCGGCCAGGTCGGTTTCGGTGGCCTCCGGCACGACGGCCTTGAGCACCCGCCCGGACACCGCGGCCCGGACCTCGGCGACCGCACCGTCGGCGACGACGACGCCGTGGCGCATCAGCACGACGCGGTCGGCGTAGTCCTCGGCCTCGGCGAGGTAGTGCGTCGCGAACAGCACGGTCCGGCCGGTGGCGGCGAACTCGCGGATGGCCGCCCAGAAGGCGCGCCGCCCGTCGACGTCCATCGCGGCGGTGGGCTCGTCGAGGACGAGCAGCCGCGGGTCGCCGGCCAGGGCGAGCGCGAACCGCACGCGCTGGCGTTCACCGCCGGAAAGCTTGCCGCAGCGGCGCTTCACGAGGTTCTGGAGCCCGGCACGGGCGATCACCTCGGCGGCGGGCAGCGGGTTGACGTGCGTCGACACGATGAGGTCGACGATCTCGCCGACGGTGACATCGCCGAGCAGCGCGCCGTTCTGCATCATGGCGCCGACGAGCCCCCGGTCGACGGCCTCACGCGGGCTGCCCCCGGCGACGGTGACCTCCCCCGCGTCCGGCTTGGTCAGCCCCAGCAGCATGTCGACGGTGGTCGACTTGCCCGCACCGTTCGGCCCGAGCAGCGCGACGATCTGACCCTGCGCGACCTCGACGGACACCCCGCCGACGGCCGTGACGCCGCCGAACCGCTTGGTGAGCCCGTGGAGCGCGAACGCCGGTCCCCCGGTCATGGCGTTCTCCTTTCGTGGACTTTGCGTTTCAAACTCGACTTGCACTTTGTAACACAAAGTCCGCGCAGGTTCAAAGTCCCCGGCGTCGGAAAGTCGGAGAAACGGGGTGCCGGGCGCTGGGCCCGACACCCCGTCTCAGCGGGTTTCCGCAGGTCAGCCGGTGAACCGCCCGGCAACCAGACCCTGAGTCGCGCCAAGGTCGGCGACGTCGTGCCACCTACCTCCAGAGCCGCTCGCGGCCGCACCAGTCGGCGACGTCGGTAACGACGCCGTCCGCGCGGGCCTCGTCGAGGCGGGACTGCTCGCGGCGAGCGAGCGCGTAGGGAACGGCGCCCGGGTCGTCTCGCTCGACGTCCCGCAGAGACTCCCGAACACCCTCGGCCGTATCGCGCGGCATCATGACGGCGACCAGATCCGGCAGCTCGGAGGACACCGGCTCGACGCCGGCCTGGCCGACCGTCAACTGCGACGTGACTCCCTCGGCAACCCCGTCCGACAAAAACGGGGTGCCGGGCACTGGGCCCGACACCCCGTCTCAGCGGGTTTCCGCAGGTCAGCCGGTGAACCGCCCGGCAACCAGACCCTGAGTCGCGCCGAGGTCGGCCTTCGCCGCGGTCGGTGCCGGGGGCACCGGCAACGGCAGCGGGGCGCACTCGACGTCGGCCGTGCGGCCCGGCTTGCGGGCCGGGAGCGCGCCCGTCGCCAGGTAGTCCGCGATCTTGTTGTCGACGCACGCGTTGCCGCGCGGGGTGATCGCGTGGCTCGTGCCGCCCGGCTCCGCGATCAGCGACGCGCCCGGGAAGCGGCTGCGGACCTCGAGGCTGCCCGGGAACGGCGTCGCCGCGTCGAGCGTCTCGTCGATCATCAGGACGCTCTGGACGCCGCTGCCGTCGATCTTGGTCGGCTTGCCCGCCTTCGCCGGCCAGTACAGGCACGGCGCGTTGAACCAGGCGTTCTGCCAGGTGAAGTACGGCGCCTTGGTGAACGTCTTCCAGTTGTCGATCTTCCACTGGTTCCAGCTCTGCGGCCACTGGACGTCGGAGCACTGGACGGCGAGGTAGACCGCGTAGCCGTTGTCGTCGCCCCGGCCGCCGAAGGCCTCGAACAGCGACTTCCAGTTCTGCCAGTCACCCTGGTTGACGAACCGCGCGAGCGCGTCGCCCAAGAGCGTCCACCGGAGCTGGTAGTACGACGCCTGCTGGATGACGTCGATGATCTCGTCCGGCCCGATCACGCCGCCGGCCGGGTTGAACTGCGCCTTGAGCAGCTGCTCGTTCACCACGCGCTGCACGGCGGACTGGGTCTTGCCGAGGTGGTAGACGTCGTCGTGCTGGGCGACCCAGCCGAACCAGATGAGGATGTTCTTGTCGAACGCGACGTCCTGGTTCAGGTTGTCGCCGTACCAGACGCCGCGCGGGTCGACGGTCGAGTCGAGCACCATCCGGCGCACGTTCCGCGGGAACAGCGAGCCGTACACCTGGCCGAGGTAGGTGCCGTAGGAGTAGCCGTAGAAGTTCAGCTGCTTCGCACCGAGCGCCTGGCGGATGGAGTCCATGTCCTTGACCGTGTCGGTCGTCTTCATGTTCTCCAGCAGGGCCTTGGAGTTGTTCTTCGCGCAGGCCTCGGCGTACCCCTTGGAGCGGTTCAGCCAGGTCTTCTCCAGCTGCGGGGTGAACGGCACGTACTGGGGACGGTTGTAGTCCATGTAGTTCGGGTCGCAGCTCAGCGCGGGCTTGCTGGACCCGACGCCGCGCGGGTCGAAGCCGATCCAGTCGTAGGCGTCGCCGGCGTGGTTGGGCACGCGCGGCCCGCGGGTCGCCAGCAGCAGGCCGGAGCCGCCGGGGCCACCTGGGTTCGTCAGCATGACGCCCTGGTACTGCGCGTCCGGCACCTTGTGCTTGACGCGGTCGACGGCGAGCTGGATCTGCTCACCGTGCGGCTTGGAGTAGTCGAGCGGGACCCCCAGGTACCCGCATTCGGCGCCGGCGGCGACGAGCGTGGGGTCGGTGCAGGCCCCCCAGGCGATCGACGCCTGGCTCGCGGGCGCGGCGGTCGCGGCCGGCGCGGCCACGAGCGCGGACGCCACCGCGGCGGCGGCCACCACGGAAAAAAGGGCACGTCTCACTGTTTTCTCCCTTTCGGCTTCGGCTTCGGCGGCTGAACCCTAAACCCGCGCACGCCGACCGGGGACGGCAAACGGGTGGCAGGGTGCGAATGCCCTACGAAAGGCGGAAATCGGATGCACCGGGCACCCGGCGCCGGTCCTATTTGGATCGACCGGGGACAGCCGACAGGCCCAGCACCATGAAGGTCGCGAAGACCACGAGCAGCAAGGGGACCAGCCAGCCCGTCACGCCTGAAGTCAGCACCAGGATCAGGAGGGCCAGCGGCAGTGCGTGCCGGGCGCGGTCAGCCGTGCCGCTGGACGAACGCCTCGATCAGCTGCTGGCGCTCCGCCGAGGTCGCCCGCTCCAGCTCGACGGTGTCGCCGTCGATCGTCATCTTGATCTTGTGGCGGCCCGCCTGGCGGCCCAGCCACTCGCGCAGCGTCTCGACCAGGCCGGGGAACACTCCGCCGGCCGCGCTGAACGCCACCATCAGAGACCCGATCGTCACGGGGTCCGCGCCCTTCGCGCCCGCCGGGACCTCGCCGGGTACCGAGCGCAGGTCGACGTCGAGCTCGCCCAGCTCGGCGCGCAGCCGGCGGGCGAGCCGGTCGAGCTCCTCGGCGTCGGCGTCGTCCGCCTCGAGCCGCAGGAGCGCTCGCCGGGTGTCCGGTTCGGTCATGCGCGTCATGGTGCGCTCCGGAACGGGCGCGGGCAAGGCCCCGATCAGGCGCGGATTTCGTTGAGGTAGTTGTAGATCGTGTAGCGGGTGACGTCGAGGCGCCCGGCCAGGTGGTCGACCGCGTCCTTGATGAGGAAATAACCGGCTTCGTCGAGCTCCCGGACCACCGCCGCCTTGTGCCGCTTCTTCATGAGGTCCACCGGGATCCCGGCCTTGGTCACCGCGCGGTCGACGAGGAACCGCTGCAGGCTGTCGACGTCCGGTGGGAAAGTCTCCGGCTCGCCGGCGCCGTTCGCCGGCGCGGACGCGTCGACGCTGTTGACGCACAGACAGCCGACCGCGACCCCGTCGGCGTCACGCAGGAACAGCGTCGACGAGCGGATCGGGCGGCCGTCCGGGCCGTGCGTGCGGTAGTTCGTCAGGTCCTGGGTCGTGCCGCGGCGGACCAGGCCGAGCAGCAGGTCGGTCATCGGGCCGCCGACGTTGCGGCCGGTCAGGTCGCCCGCGATGGCGACGATCGAGTCCGGCAGCCGGCTCAGGTCGTGCAGCAGCACCTCGTTGCCCGGCCCGAGCATCGCCGCGAGCCCCGGGATCGCGGGGACCAGCGCGGTCAGCACCTCGTGCGTCGTCGCGCCCGCGGCCGGGACGGCCAAGGGCTCACGCGGCTTGGTCAACGTCTCCAAGGCGGAGCGCAGCAGATCCGCGGCGGCCGCCGGCGTCGACGCGTGGGGCGACAGCCGGACGTGCTCGGGCCGCACCGTCGCGGCGATCCCGGCGGTAGCCAGCGCGGCGCCGACCTGCTCGGCCGGGTGGCCGGGCAGCGTGAACGCCAGGATCCCGGCGCGGCGGTCCACCGCGGACACGACCTCGGCGCCGCAGGAGGCCAGCACCTCCTCGAACGACCCGATGCGCTCGGCGATCCGGGCCGCGATGGCGCCGACGCCGGCGTCCTCGACCAGTTCGAGGGCCTCGGCGAACGCACCGGACGTGATCGGGCTGAGGTTGGAGATCGACCAGGCCTGCGCGGTGACGTCCGGCGGGTGGATCTCGTCGTCGAACAGGCCGGGGTCACGCGCACCGGTCCAGCCGGAGAACACCGGGTCCATCCGCTCGAGCGCCCGGTCGGACAGCACCGCGAAGCCGGTCCCCCAGCCCGCGCGCAGCCACTTCTGACCGCCGACGACCAGGACGTCCGCGACCTCCCACGGCTCCTCGACGACGCCGAAGCCCTGGATGCCGTCGACGACCAGCAGCCGGTCGCCGACGACGTCGCGCAACGCCGCCAGGTCGGCACGGAAGCCGGTGCGGAAGTCGACGGCGCTGACGCTGACCGTGGTGATCTCGGGCGTCAAAGCGGAAGCGACGCGCTCAGGAGTCACGTATCCGCCGGTCAGACGCCGGACACGCAGCCGGCCCGCTTGTTCGGCGCGGGCCCACGGGTAGGTGTTGGCGGGGAACTCGGCGGCCGACACCAGGACGTCACCGCTGCTGTGGAACGCGGCCTGGAACAGCCCGAGGCTGGTGTTGGGCAGCAGGACCGTGTGGTCGGTGTCCGAGCCGGACAGCCGCGCGGCGGCCGCCTTGGCGCGGATCTCCTGCCGCATCAGCTCGTCCACAGTGGACGGACCGGCCGTCGTGGCCTGGTCGAGCAGTGCGGCCGTCGTGTCGAGCACCGCGTGCGACGGCGGCCCGAAGCGGGCGAAGTCGAGGTAGCCGGCGGGCTCGTCGAACTGGAGCAGGTACCGGGGCGAAATCCGCGTCACGCGAGGATCCTCGCCAGGAACTGCCGGGTGCGCTCGTGCTTCGGCGCGCTCAGCACCTCCGACGGCGGCCCGGTCTCGACGACCGCGCCGTCGGCCAGGAACACCACCTCGTCGGCGGCCTCCGCGGCGAAGCTCATCTCGTGCGTCACGACGACCATCGTCATCCCCTCCCCCGCCAACGTACTCATCACTTCCAGCACCTCCCCGACCAGCTCCGGGTCCAGCGCCGACGTCGGCTCGTCGAACAGCATCAGCTTCGGTTTCATCGCCAGCGACCGCGCGATCGCGACGCGCTGCTGCTGCCCGCCGGACAGCTGCGCGGGGTAGGCGTCGCCCCGGTGCCCGAGCCCGACGCGGTCCAGCAGTTCGAGGCCCTGCTTGCGGGCGTCTTCGGCGCGCAGGCCGAGCACCCGGATCGGGCCCTCGACGACGTTCTCCAGCGCCGTCCGGTGCGCGAACAGGTTGAACCGCTGGAACACCATGCCGATGTCCCGGCGCTGGCGGGCGACGTCGCGTTCGCGCAGTTCGTACAGCTTTCCGCCGCGTTGCCGGAAGCCGATCGGCTCGCCGTCGACCCAGATCTGGCCGGCGTCGATCGTCTCCAGGTGGTTGATGCAGCGCAGGAACGTGCTCTTGCCCGCACCGGACGGCCCGAGCAGGCAGACGACCTGTCCCTTGTGGACTTCCAGGTCGATGCCGCCGAGGACTTCGGTGTGGCCGTAGGACTTCTTGACGCCGACGGCGCGCAGCAGCGGCTCAGACACGGGCACTCCTCACCAGCGGCACGCCGCGCAACGCCTTGCCCGCGCGGGCGAGCGCCCCGCTGTCGGACTGGCCGAAGGAGCGTTCCAGGTAGTGCTGACCGACGCCGGCGACGGTCACCACGACCATGTACCAGACGGCCGCGGCCAGCAGCGTCTCCATCACCAGCAGGTTGTTCGACGAGATGTTGTTCGCCGCGTGGATCAGCTCGGTCACGCCGATCACCGACGCCATCGACGTGCCCTTGAGCATGTTGATGAAGTCGTTGCCGGTCGGCGGGATGATCACGCGCATGGCCTGCGGCAGCACGACCCGGCGCAGCGTCGCGGCCGGCGTCATGCCGATCGACTTGGCCGCCTCGGTCTGTCCGCTGTCGACGCTGTTCAGCCCGGCCCGGACGATCTCGGCCATGTACGCGCTCTCGTTGAGCGCCAGACCGAGGAACGCGGCGGTGAACGCGCTGATCAGCACGTTCGTCTGCTCGTGGACCAGGAACGGGATGTCGATCACCGGGAAGACGAGCGCCAGGTTGTACCAAAGGAGGATCTGGAGCAGCACCGGCAGGCCGCGGAAGATCCAGATGTAACCGGCGGCGAACCACCGGGCGACCGGGTTGGCGCTGCGGCGCAGCAGGGCGATGACGATGCCGAGCACGATCGCGACGGCCTGCGACAGCACGGCGAGGACGACGGTGTTGAGCAGGCCGGTCGCCATCACCTTGAAGAAGACGAAGTCCGGGACCTGGCTCCACTCGATCTGCGCGTTGCCGAGGGCGATGCCCAGCAGCACGAGCAGCGCCAGGATCACGGCGGCGGCGACCCAGCGTCCCCAGTGCCTCAGCCGGACGATCGGCAGCGGTTCAGGAGCCGCCATTGACCGCGGCCTCCTTGATCGCGCCCTGGTCGACGCCCCAGGCCTGGAGGATCTTGCCGTAGGTGCCGTCGGCGATGAGGGCCTGCAGCGCCTTCTGCACGGACTCCGTCAGCGGCTTGTTCTGCTTGTTGACGCCGATGCCGTACGGCCCGCCCTCGATCGGCTCGCCCGGGACGACCTCGAAGAACTTGCCGTCGCCGGCGGTCCGCGAGATGTAGACGGCGCTGGGGAGGTCGTTGAGGATCGCCGCGACGCGGCCGGTGCGCAGCTGGTTCTGGTTCTGGTTGTCGCTGTCGGTCGCGGTGACGTTCAGCGCGGGCTTGCCGGCCTGCGTGCACTTGGTGCTCTGCGCCTCGGCGAACTTCTGGTGGCTGGTGCCCTGCACGACGGCGACGTTCTTGCCGCAGAGCGTGTCCGGTCCGGTGATGCCGTCCGGGTTGCCCTTGCGGATCATGATCGTGATGCCCGAGGTGAAGTAGTCGACGAAGTCGATCTGCGCCTGGCGGGCCTTGGTGTCGTTCATGCCGGCCATGGTCAGGTCGATGCGGCCGGACTGGAGGCTGGTGATGAGCGAGCCGAAGGCCATGTCCTGGTGGGTCACGGTGACGCCGAGCTTGGCGGCGATCGCCTTGGCGAGGTCGACCTCGTAGCCGATCGGGGTCTTGCCGTCGGCGGCGTAGAAGTTGTTGGGCGCGGACTGCAGGTTCGACGCCAGGTGCAGCACGCCCGCCTGCTTGACGGCGTCGGGCAGCGCGGCGTTGAGCTGGGCGTCCTTCTGCACGCCCTGGACGATCGCCGTGGTGTCCGGGATGCCGGAGGCGGGCGCGCCGGCGGCCTGCGACGTCCCGCCCGCGCCGTCCGGACCACCACCGCAGGCGGTCACCAGGACGGCCAGGCTCGCGAGCAAACCCGCCTGCAAGGCGCGTGAACGGGACATAGCGGACCTCCACTGTTCGGCTGGCCGGAACGGTACAACTCGTTGTTGAAGAGGTCAACTGGCTGTTGAAATCTGTCTCGGTGCTAGCTTGCGCGCATGAGCCTGCGGATCGGCATCCTCGGGGCGGCGCGCATCGCCCCCGCTGCCCTGGTCAAGCCCGCTTCTTCGAACTCCTCCGTCGCGGTGACAGCGGTCGCCGCGCGTTCGCTCGATCGCGCGCAAACGTTTGCTGCGCGGCACGGCATCCCGGCCGCATATGGGTCTTACGAAGAGCTCCTGGCGGACCCGGACGTCGACGCCGTCTACAACCCGCTGCCGAACGGCCTCCACGGCCGCTGGACGCGCGCGGCACTGGAAGCGGGCAAGCACGTGCTGTGCGAGAAGCCGTTCACGGCCAACGCGGCGGAGGCGCGGGAGATCGCCCAGCTGGCCGCCGAGTCGGATCGCGTGGTGATGGAGGCGTTCCACTACCGCTACCACCCGCTGACGCTGCGGGCCGAGGAGATCGTGGCGTCGGGCGAGCTGGGCTCACTGGAGCGCGTCGAGACGACGGTGTCGTTCCCGCTGCCGAAGTTCTCGGACATCCGTTACAACTACGACCTCGCCGGCGGCGCGACGATGGACGCGGGCTGCTACGCGGTCCACATGGCCCGCACGTTCGGGGGCGAGACGCCGTCGGTGGTGTCGGCGTCGGCCCGGTTGAGGTCACCCCGGGTCGACCGGGCGATGACGGCGGAGCTGAAGTACCCCTCGGGCCACACGGGCCGGGTGACGTGCTCGATGTGGTCGTCTTCGTTTTTGAAGATCAGTGCGAAGGTGATCGGTTCGAAGGGCTCGCTCAAGGTGGTCAACCCGCTGATGCCCCAGGCGTACCATCGCTTTTCGGTGCGCATCGGCAACGCGCGGCGCACGGAGAAGTTCCCTCGCCGGGCGACGTACGAGTACCAGCTGGACGCGTTCGCGGCGGCAGTCCTGCACGGCGAACCGGTGAAGACCTCGGCGGCCGACGCGGTCGAGACGATGACCGTGATCGACGAGATCTACCGTGCCGCGGGACTGCCGCCGCGAGAGCCGGCCTAAGCGGCCACGTAGTTACCGGACAGGATCAGCAGCACCTGCACCGTGATCCCCGTCCCGTAGTAGTCAGTCGCGTCCGGGGACCACGTCGAGATCGACGTCCACAGCTTGTCCAGCCACGCCTGGCTGCCCGCGTCCGTCATCGCCGCCACCGCGAACGGCGCGGTGAAGCACGGGTGCTGGCCGCTCTCCGTCTTCGAGCCCGACAGCGAGTAGCCGCTCTGGATCTTCGACGGGTCGCTGCCCGTCGCCGACTTGATCCACGTGTTCATCTTGCGGACCTGCGCCGCCGCCGCGCTGCCGGAGAAAGAGATCGCGTCCGCGCCGAGGCGCCACGGGTCGCGGCACGCGTTCCAGCTGTACTTGCCGTCGTACGGGCCCTCGAGGAAGTTCGCCGGCGCCGGCTTCGGCGTCGAGTTCGTGTTGACGACGAAGTCCGGCAGCAGGCCCGTGTTCGGCGCGTACGACGACTGCAGCTGGCTCACCGCGGTCTCCGAGCGGGTCCGGACCTGGTCCCAGAAGCTGTCCCCGGTCGCCTTCGCGAAGGCCCGCAGGTGCCCCGGCATCCAGTCCGACGAACGCGAGCTGTTCTTGTACTCCGCGTCGTTGCCCCAGTCACCCAGCAGCGTGAACTTCGTGCTGTTGTTGACCTCGGACTTCTTGATCGCGTTGATGATCCGGACGGCCTCGGCCTTGTAGTTGACCGAGCCCGTGCTGCCCCACTTCTTGTCCGCGATCAGCAGGCCGTACGCGATTTCGAGGTCGCCGTCGGTGGCGGAGTCGCTGCCGTTGACGCTCTTGCAGTTCCCGTCCTGCTCGGCCGCGTGCAGGTCCTTGTTGTTGACCGACGGATGGGCCTTCACGAACTTCAGGATCCCGTCGACGATCGCGCGGGCCTGCGTGTCCTTGTCGGCCATCATGGCCGAGATCGTCAGGCCGTAGCCCTCCCCTTCGGCGACGAAGGAGTGGTCGGCGTCCTTCGACAGCACGGCGTAGGTGCCGCTGCCGCACTTGGTCGTGAGGAAGTTCTTCTTCCAGAAGTCGTAGTACTTCTGGAGCGCGGCATCCTGCGTGGCCTGCGAGACGGACGGCCGCAGGGTTCCCGGCACGTACGGGGTCCCCGCGGCGGACGCGGTCGTCGGCACGCTCAGCAGCCCGGCGGCCAGCGCGGCCGTGGCCACCACCGCCCGGACGATTCTCTTCATCGGTCCTCCGTAAAGACAGACATCGTTGGCTGCGGCGACGGCGATCAGAGCGTGACAGAAGGTTCAAGACCAGGTCAAGGCTGTTAGGAAACTTTCCTTACAATGACCGTGAGTGGTCTCACGACCGGCCGGCCACCCGGACGGACTAGCGTGGACCGCATGAAGATCGACCGCGGCGCGGACTTCCGCGCCTTCTGGACCGAACGCCGGCTGGCCACCCTGACGACGGTCCGGCCGGACGGCACACCGCACGTCGTCGCGGTCGGCGTCACCGTGGACTTCGACGCCGGCCTCGCCCGCGTGATCACGTTCGACACGTCCGTCAAGGCCCGGATGATCCGCGCCGCGGGTGCCGAGGGCGTGCCGGTCGCGGTCTGCCAGCTGGAGGGGCCGAAATGGTCCACTTTGGAGGGACGCGCGGTGCTGCGCGACGACCCGGAGTCGGTGCGGGACGCGGAAAACCGCTACGCCGCGCGCTACCGGCAGCCCAAGCCGAACCCGCAGCGGGTGGTCCTGGAGATCGCGGTGAGCCGGATCCTCGGCAACGCCTGAAGAGGTCGTGAGTGAGAAACAGTGTTAGAACACTGTTTCTCACTCACGAGGCCCGGGCGTGCACCAGCCGCGTGTACTCCGCCAGCAGGGTCGCCAGCTCGCTGTGCTCCCCCGCCGACGCCAGCTGCTGGTGCCCCACCAGCATCGCCATGCCCAGCGACGTCAGCGTCCGCGCGAGGCCGCGGTCGCCGACGATGCCCTTGACCGCCTTGCCGACCGTCCGCAGCCGGGCGGAGTCGACGCGTTTCTGCGCCGCCCGCACGGTTTCGTCGTTCGCCGCCCACGCGCGGATGGCGGCCTCGGCCTCGTGCGGCAGCCCGAGCGTCAGGTCCATCAGCGCGGCGAAGTCCGCCGACGGCCCGCCGCTGCCGAAGTTCCGCTCGCGCAGGAAGAGCACCTGCCGGTTCTCCCAGTGGTCCAGCAGCTGCTCCACGAAACCCGGCCAGCCGCCGAAGTGGTGGTAGAACGACCCGCTCGTCACGCCGAGGTCGCGGCACAGCCTGCCGACGTTCAGCTCGGTGAACCCGTGTTCCGCCAAGACGTCCAGCGCGGCCGCGAAGTACGCCTGCCGCGTCACCGAGGGCATCAGACGTTCCGGTCCCGGTCCCGCCAGTACGGCTCGCGCAGCGAACGCTTGAGGATCTTGCCGGTCGCGTTGCGCGGCAACACTTCCACGACGTCGACGCTGCGCGGGCACTTGTAGTGGGCCAGCCGCTCGCGGCAGAACTCCATCAGCTCGTCGGCGTCGAGCCCCTCCCCCGCGACGACGGCCTTGACCTGCTCGCCCCAGCGGTCGTCCGGCACGCCGATCACCGCCACCTCGGCCACGCCGGGGAACTCCGCGACGACGCGCTCGACCTCCGGTGAGTAGACGTTCTCGCCGCCGGTGATGATCATGTCCTTGACGCGGTCCTCGAGGAAGAGGAACCCGCCGTCGTCGAGGCGGCCGACGTCGCCGGTGCGCACCCAGCCGTCCACAATGGTCTCGGCGGTCGCCTCGGGCTTCCCGAGGTAGCCCGCCATCCGCTGCTCGGTGCGGATCCAGACCTCGCCGACCTCGGTGTCCTCGGCCGTCACCGGGTCGACGACCCGGATGTCCACACCGGACAGTGCGGTGCCCGCCGACGCCAGCCGTTCGGGGCGCGAGGCGTCCCGGTGCGCCTCCGGGGTCAGTGCGGTGACCGCGCCGGACAGCTCGGTCATGCCGTAGACCTGGGCGAACCGGGTGTCCGGCCACGCGGCGAGGGCCGTGCGCAGCAACGGGAGCGGCATCGGCGAAGCGCCGTAGCAGAGGTACTTCAGGCTGGAGAACGCCTTGAGCGCGGCCTCGCCGGCTTGCGCGATCCCGGCGACCACGGCGGGCACCAGGAAGGCGTGCGTGATCCCGGCCCGCAGCGCGGCGAACAGCGACGCCGCGTCCGGCTCGCGCGTCAGGTACGACGGTTCGCCGTACAGGAAACCGGAAACGGCGTAACAGCTACCGCCGACGTGGAACAGCGGCATCGCGACGAGGTTGACGTCGCCCGGGCCGATCGGGAACGCCGTGCCCGCGGCGAGGCCGTGGGCGATGACGCTGTGGTGCGTGAGCACCGCGCCCTTCGGGAACCCGGTGGTGCCGCTGGTGTACATGATCAGGACGCCGTCGTCCTCGTCGAGTTCGGAGCCGGCGTGCGGCTCGGCACCGGCGAGGAAGGACTCGTACTCGTCGACGGCCACCACGCGCTCGACTGCCGGCAGCCGGTCGCGGATCGCGTCGAGCGCGGAGACCAGTTCGGTGCCGACGAAGACGACTTTCGCGCCCGAGTCGTTGAGGACGTACGCCAGTTCGTCGCCGGAGAGCCGCCAGTTCACCACGGCGTTGGCCGCACCGATCCCGGCCGCCGCGAACGTCGTCTCCAGGCAGGCGGGGTGGTTCTTGTCGACGAACGCGACGCGGTCGCCGCGGCCCACTCCGGCCGCCGCGAGAGCGCCGGACAGCCGCCGGACGCGCTCGTCGAACTCCGCCCAGGTCCACTGCCGGTCACCGAAGATCAGCGCGGTGTCGCCGGGGCGTTCGCGCGCCCAATGCGCCAGGAGGTCGCCGAACAGCCGGACGCGAGGGCGGACGTCTTCGGGCATCGGGGTGCTCCTCGGGCCGGCGCTGGACCATAGACCGGTCTATGGTGCGGCGACGGCGACCGCGAGTCAACACCTGACAGCGATGACCTCAATGCCCGGATTGCCGGTTTGTTCCTGGCGCGTCAGGCGAACAGCGACAGCAGGCCCTCGGTCGAGCGCACCACGACGTGCGCCGCGGTCCGCTCCGCGTGGGGCCGGTCCGGGCGTTCCGCCTCGTGCCGCCAGCGGCGCAGCGCGTCCAGGCCCGCGTCGTAGATGTCGCCCGGGTCCGCGTCCGGCTCCAGGTTCAGGCGGTCGGCCGGGGCCGTGCCCTGGGCGCCCAGCAACCGGACCGCCTCCTCCGCCGGCTCGCCGGACAGCGCCGTGCGGCCGCCGCGGATGTCGGCGATCAGGCGCAGCTCGCGGAAGTCGTGCGCGGCCGCGGCGAAGCGCTCCACCCGGGACACCAGCCGGTCGCCGCCCGGGCGCGGCCGGTCCGCCAGCAGGGTCTCCAGCCGGATGATCGCCGTGCGCGCCTTCAACGCCTCGGCCCGCGCCACGAAGCACCCGGCGAGGGTGTCCCGCAGCTCGCCCAGACCGCTGCGGCGGACGAGCTCGGTCGACAGCTTGAGCGGGTCGTCGCAGCCGGTGCGGATCAGCGTCAGCGCGAGGCGGACGCCGAACATCCCGAACCGCACCACCAGCGACCGCCGCGTCTCGACCGGGATCGGGCCGGGGAACGCCGGGTCGGTGAACGAGTCCACCGAAAGCACGTGCCGTTCCAGCTCTTCGCGCGGCACCGCGGCGAAGGCCGCCAAGAGGTCGAACTCGTCGTCGCGCAGGGACCGGCCGCCGTAGGCCAGCTGCCCCGCGACGGCGATCACGCCCAGAAAGCCCGTGCAGAGCGGGTCTTCGCGCCAGGCCCGCCGCGCCAGCTGCTTCGCGGTCAGCAACGCGTCGATCCGGCCCGCGCCGACCTCGTCCGCGCGGGACAGCACCAGCACCGAGTTGACCGCGCTCTGCCGCGCGAACGCCGAGCCGCCCGGCGGGTGCGCCGCCGCGAGCTCGTCCGGTTCGAGGTGACGCACGAGCCGCACCGACGCGTCCGGGAGGTCGTCGGCCGGGCCCGGGTCGTCCAGCAGCACGAGGTCGCGCAGCGCCCGCGTCGGCCACTCGCCGAGCGCGGCGGCGAGCGTCGTCTTCCCCGACGACGGCGCCCCGGTGAACCCGACGCGCAGCGGCTGCTCCAGCCGGTTCAGGCAGTCGTGCAGGAGCGCCGAGGCGCGCGGGTCGTCGCGGTAGAGCCCGGCCGCGGCGTGCAGCAGGTCGCGAACGTCCTGCGTCACGCCGAAAGCTCCCGCGGCTTGCGCCCGGCGATCGTGCCGAGCTCGCCCGCGCGCTGATGCAGCCCGGCCAGGCGATCGATCTCCCGGCGGATGTGCCCGGTCCGGCGCTCGCGCTCGGCCGTGCCGGCCATGATCGTCTCGCGTTCGCGCGTCAGCTCATCCGCGAGGTCCTCGGCCAGGCCGGTGAAGTGGTCGCGCAGCCGCCGCTGCACGACGCGGATCCCGTCGCGGAACTCCTTGCTGTAGCGCAGGAAGACGTCGTCGACGTGCCGTTGCGCGGCCTGTTTGGCGGCGGCTTGGCGCCGCTGCAGGCGCATCCCGCCCTCGTCGCGGATCGTCTTCACCGCGAACGCCGCGCCGGCGCTGAGCGACACCGGGTTGATCAGCGGCAGGCCCAGCCAGGGCAGGCTGGTGACCAGGCCGAACATCAGCACGCCACCGTAGGAGCCGCGCAGGCCGGTGAAGGCCTGCTGGCCGATCTTGAACTTCTCGATCTTCGGGCGCCGGACGTCGTCGAGGTATTCGACCCCGGAACCGTCGAGCGGCAGGTCGGGCAGCGCGCGGTCGTACTGCGCGCCGAAGCACGCCGCGACCGCCTGCGCGGTCCACTGGGCTCGCTCGGCCAGCCACGCGTAGTTCGTTTCAACGGCATCGGCCAGGGTCTCGTCCAGCCACGGCGCGAAGTCATCCCAGACCTTCGCCGGGTCTCCCTCGTCGAAGGTCTGGTCGATCGTGTTGACGATCTTGCGCGTGCGTTCGCGCAGGTCGTACTCGACGTCGCCCATCAGGTCGGTGACCTCGTCGGAAAGCAGGTTCTGCCACCGGGTGTTCTGCCGCCGCAGGTCGTCGGCACGGCGTTGCGCGCGCTGCAGCAGCGCGGCCTGGCCGAGCCCGGCATCCTGTCCCGCGGCCTCGACGCGGTCGCGCAGGGACTCGACGAGCTCCGCGGCCGCGGCGCGCACGCCGACGGCGGCGAGCAGCGCGCGGGCCTGCTCCGGCGGCCGCGAGGCCTGCTCGGCGATCCACGTGAGCAGCTCGGGAAAGCCCGAACGCGCGTTGAGGTCGGCGTCCCCGGCCTTCGCGGCGGCTTGGCGCACCACGGCCGAAACCGGCAGGACGGGCGCGTCGATCCCCGCCTCGGCGAGCATCCCGCGGTTGCGCTCGGCGACCGCGCGCCACCCGGGGGAAGCGTCGATCTTGGTGAGCGCCAGCACGACGTGCGGGCACCAGGTGCGGACGTGGCGGGCCAGCGCGAGCTCGGCGGCGCTGAGCGGCGCGGTCGCGTCGGAGACGAGGATCACAGCGTCGGCTTCGGCGAGCAGGTCGAGCGCGGCGGCGGTGCGCGGTGACCGCGGGTCACCGACCGAGGGGGTGTCCACGAGGACGAGCCCGGCGGACAGGAGCTCGCGCGGCACGCCGACCTCGACGCGGCTGAGCGTGCCCGCGGGGCGGGCGCCGAGCTCACCGGTGAGCCGTTCGACCGCGACGGGAGTCCGTTCGCGGGAGCGGCTGACGAGGGTGGCGGCGGGTTCGGCGGCGTAGCCGATTTCGGTGGGGACCTCGGGGGTCGGGGCGTCGCCGACCGCGCACACAGGCGCGTTCAGCACCGCGTTGACCAGGTATCCCTTGCCCTGTTTGGGGAATCCGAGCACGCCGAGCCGGATCTGCCCCTCGGGGGCGTCACGACGTCTGCGGAGGCGCTCGGCGAGGTCGGCGCGGCCGTGGGTGCGGCACGCGTCGAGAGTCTCGTTGAGCACTTCGTGCCAAGCCGGTGCGGTCACAGCGGACGAGTGTCCCCGGTTTACTCCCCGTACGCACACCGGGTGCCCGTCCCGCGGCTGCACCCAGACCGCGGGACGGGCACCGGTGACCGGTTCGGGGATCAGTGCCCGAGGTGGATGTCGTTGGACGCGATGTCGCCGAGGTGCAGGTTGCCCAGGGCGTTGTGGCTGACGTCGGAGACGTCGGACACCACGTCGTGAACGGCCGAGGTGTTGCCGCTCGCGATGTCGCCGACCGCGCCGGCCACGTTGTGGTCGACGGAGATGCCGGTGGCGTTCGACACGACGCCGCTGACGTCGCCGACGCCGTGGACGGCGTTCGTGACCTCGCCGGTGACGTGCTTGACGTCGATGTCGCCGGCGCCCTTGAGGATGCCGGAGAAGTCGCCGACCTGGCCGACGACGGAGTTCACGGTGTGGCTGAGGTCACCGCTGATGTCACCGACCTGCGAGGTGGCCTCGTAGACCGGGGTGACGGCGTTGTACGACACGTTGTTCGTGACGGCGTCGCCGAGGTGGGCGGCCTGCTCGACGGTGGCGACGACCGAGCTGTGGTCGGCGTCGGTGACCGAGTACACGAGGTTCCCGGTGACCTGGACCGCGTCCAGGCTGGAGCCGAGGTCGCCCGCGTTGCCGAAGTCGCCCGCGAGCGCGGTGACGCCGGCGGCGGTCGTGGTGAGGTCGTTCACACCCGGGAGCGCGCCGACGCCCGGGACGGCCGGCAGGCCGAGGTCGCCCACGCCCGGCAGCGCGCCGACGCCGAGGTCGCCGACACCCGGCAGCGCCGGGACGGCCGGCAGGCCGAGGCCCGCGGTGAGGGCGGTGAGCTGGTCGATCGCGCCCTGGATGCCGGGGGCGTCGGTGCCGAGGCCGCCGAGGCCGGGGAGGCTGCCGACGCCCGCGAGGCCACCGACGGCCGGGAGGCTGTCGACCGGCACGAAGTCGAGCACCAGCGGGATGACCTCGTGCACGTCGGCGGCGCTGACGTCGCCGAGACCGGCGGCGGCGAGGACGCCCTGCGGGTCCGTCCCGAAGGCCGCGAGGGCGGTCGGGTCGTTGAGCAGGTTCAGGGCGAAGTCGTGCAACGTCTGCACGGAGTCCATGGGGTTTCTCCTGGTCCGGTGGTTCGGGGGACGGCATCGGCCGCAAGGACCGCTGCTCCGACATCAAGCTAGGGACCCGGTCCCCCCACGCACATCGGGGATCACTCCGAGTCGCGGACCAGTCAGCCAATAGGGGATCGATATGTCATCGTTAGGGAGTTAGGGGGTCATCCGAGATGCTCGCAGTTGGGTTAAATCCCTCCAGCCCCTTGATTGACTAACCCGTTTGGGTGAGGATGCCCCGAGCCCTAGGGGGATCCCGCACCCCCGATCGGCCCCGCGAGGTGAGGAGGAAAGCGCCATTGCCTTACGTCCTTGGGATCGATGTGGCACAGGGGCGTACCCACGCCGCGACCTGCCACCGTCAAGGCCCCGGCTGGAGCGAACCCGAACCGCTCTGGCTGGGTGAACGAACCCCCGCCGCCGCGTCCGCGCTGTTCCTGGACGACGAGGGGTACCTGCTCACCGGGGACGCGGCCGCGCAGGCGGGCGCCCAGGTCCCGTCCCGGCTGCTCACCGGCTTCCACCGGCGGATCGGCGACGACGTGCCGATGCTCGTCGAAGGCGAGCCGTTCCCGCCCGAGACGCTGACCACCGTGCTCGTCGAGAGCATCGCCGAGCACGCCGCGAACCAGTTCGGCGGCGCCCCGCAGCACCTGGTGCTGACCCACCCCGCCGACTGGGGCGGCTACCGCCGTGACGTGCTGCGGAGGGCACTGGCCGACGCCGGGTTCCCCGCGGTCACGCTGGTCCCCGGCTCGATCGCCGCGCTCGGGGCGCACCTGCCCGTCCCCGGCCCCGGCGCCACGGCGGCCGGGGTCTGCGAGTTCGGCGCCGACGGCGTGAACGTCACCCTGGCCACGGCGACCGGCGCGAGCGGCTGGCAACCGGCCGCGAGCGCCGAAGGCGTGGCCCCGGCGGCGGCGCTCAGCACGCTCTTCGCCCTCGCGAACGCGGCGTCGACGTCCCCCAAGGGACTCGCCGGCGTGGTGTTCTGCGGCGACGTCCCCCCGCACGCGCTGCCGGCCCGGCCGCCGTGCCCGGTGTTCGCGGGACCGGTTCCGCCGGCGGCCACCGCACTCGGCGCGGCCGCCCTCGCGGCGCTGCGCGCGGACCACCGGGGTGCCCCGCACGAACCCCCCGCCGTCGAGACCACCCTGCTCCCCCAGGTGGACACGCTCGGTGACCTCGGCGAGCGGCCACCGCGTCCGCCGGTCGAGATCACGCCGTTCGAGCTGCCCGAAAAGAGCAGTCCGATGAACCTGTTCCGGCGGCGGCGTCCCCTCGCGGCCGCGGTGCTCCTGCTCGCCGCGGCCACCTCGGCCGTGGTCATCACGGTCACCGCCCGCGAAGCCACCGCCGTCCCCTCCCCCGTCCCGAGCCACTGCGCCCACCCCTCCGGTGAAGGTCCCTGTTGAACACTCTGCTCACGCAGGTCCCCCCGCTTCGCACCGTCCCCGTGCACCCGGCGGCGCTGCGGCTGCTCGACCAGGTCACGGCCGACCCGGCGGCGCCGATGCGGCTGGCCGTCGTCGCCCCCGGCGGGTACGGCAAGAGCGTGCTGCTCGCCGCACTCGACCGCTGCTACCGCGCGGCCGGCGTCCAGGCCCTGCTCGTCGACGACGCCGACCGGCTGGGTCCCGACCAGCTCGAGGAGCTGCTCACCGGCGCGGACGGCCCGATCGTCGTCGCCCACCGGCCGGCCGCGGTGGCTTCGAGCTGGACGTTGCTCCAGCTCGGCCCCCTCGGCATCGAGGACGTCGCACGGCTGATCGCGGCGGTGACGGGTTCGCCCGCCGAGCCCAAGGCGGCGGCCGAGCTCCACGCGCGCACCGGCGGAGTCCCACGCCTGGCCGAGCGCGCGCTCCTCGGGCGACTGGAGGAGTTCCGCCCGGAGCTGGACGAGCTCCCCGACGACGTCCTGCGGTATCTGATAGCGGCGGAAGCCGGGGCAGGGCGCAATCTCGACTTGCTGTGCGCGTTGCTGGACCGCGGCCCTGATCAGTTGCCATCGATCGTCGACGCGGCCCGCGCAACGGGTCTCCTCGGCCCGGACGACACGCTGCTTCCGCTGGCCGCAACGGCTGTCCGCGACTTCGGCCCACCCGCCCGCCGCCTGACGACGGTCCAGCGCCTCGTCGAACTGCAGTTGGCGAATGGTCTCCCGGTACTCGACCTGGCGCGGTCGTTGCTCGGCACGGGCAGCTCCGGAGCATCAGCGGCGGCCGCGTTCGCAGCGGCGGCAGCGGAGGCGTTACCGGCCGACGCACGGCTCGCGGCCCGGCTGTTCGAGGCAGCGGCGGAGGCGGGCGACCGGTCATCGGTGGTGACGGCGGGCTGGGCCCGCGCGACGGCGTTGTCAGGCGACCTGGACACGGCGTTGCGCCTCGGCGACGGAATGCTCGGCGCGGCCGATCCGGAGACCCGCGCGGCCGGCGCGGCGATCGCGGCGACTGTGCTCGCGCATCGGGGTGAGCTGGCTCGGAGTGCGGAGCTGTACCACTGGGCGTCGCGTAGCGCCGAAATGATGGCGCCTGGCGGGCATTCCAGCAGCCACGGCACCGCGGGCGCCGGACATCCCGGCAGCGCTGGGCTCGGCAGCGCGGGAGTCTCCGGCGGCGCTGGGTTCCCCGCCGGCGCCGGGCACCCCGGCAGCACCGGGCACCCCGGCAACGCGGGTCTCGGCAGCGCGGGAATTCCCGGCAGCGCCGGGCTCCCCGCCGGGACCGCGCATCCCGGCGGCACTGGGTTCCCTGCTGGCACCGGACACCCCGGCAGCGCTGGGCACCCCGGCAGTGGTGGGTTCCCTGCCGGCACCGGACACCTCGGCAGCGCTGGGGTCCCGGCCGGTGCCGGGTTCCGCGGCGGCACCGGGTTCCCTACCAGCGCCGGCGCCGGGCTTCCCGGCATGGCCAACTGGGCGGGAGCCGATGCGTTCGCGGCGATCGCGCTCGTCGGCACCGGTGATCTCGACGGGGCCCGGCGGCTGCTCGACTCGCCCGCGCCCGGTGTTGCGCCGACCTTGTTCGCCGGGGCGGCCACTCGGATGGCCCGGGGCATCGCCGATTCGGTGGTCGGCTGCGCGACGGAGACCTTGTCGACCCTGCTCGGCGCCGCGGCGATGCTGGAGCCGGCGCTGGGCGGCACCTTGCTGCCCGACAGCCCGGCGTCGCTGGCCGCGCTCGCCGCCTTGCACACCGGGGAACTCGCGCTGGCGGAGCCCGTGCTGACCCGCGCCCTCGACGGCGGGATCGGCGGCGACCTGCTGTCCGTGCGGCACCGGCTGCTGCTGGGCTGGGTCGCGATGACCGCCGGCGACCTCGCGACAGCGGCCGAACACCGCGACGCCGTCGCCGGCCGCACGCTGGAAGCCCGCGACGAGCTGTTCTTCGCCACCCTGGAGCTCGGCTTGGCGCGCCGGGCCAGCGATCTGGTGGGTTTGCAGCGGTCGTGGCACCGGGCGTACCAGGCGTCGATGCGGCAGCAGACGGACCTGTTCACCCTGCTGCCGCTCGGCGAGCTCGCGATCGCGGCGGCCCGCACCGGCGCGTTCGCGAAAATTTCGGGTCAGCTCGAACGGGCCCACACCCTGCTGGCGCGCCTCGGCGAACCTCCACTGTGGACGGTCTCGCTGGTGTGGCACGAGCTGCACGCGGCGATCACGCTGGAGGACGCGGAAGCGGCGAAGGCGCACCTGACGACGTTGGAAACGCACGCCCACTGCGGCCGCTACCCGCACGCGCTGGCCACGGCGGCCCGCTGCTGGCTGTCGGTCCGGAGCGGCACGTTCGCCCCGGACACGATCGCGGCGGCGGCGGCCGAGATGCACGACCTGGGCCTGCGCTGGGACGCGGCGCGCCTGGCCGGCCAGGCGGCGATCCGCACGTCCGACCGCAAGGCGATGGTCCAGCTGCTGGAGGCGGCCCGCCAGTTCCAGGGAACGGCGGCCCGCCGCGAGCCGGGAACATCGGAGCCCGCGGCGGCCGGGACGGGCTTGGCGGCGCTGAGCGAGCGAGAGCTCGAAGTGGCCCGGCTGGTGGTCGAGGGCCTGACGTACAAGCAGGCGGGTTCGAAGCTGTTCATCTCGGGGAAGACGGTCGAGCACCACATGGCCCGCATCCGCGGAAAGCTCGGCGCGGCGGACCGCCGAGAGCTGCTCGCGACGCTCCGAGAGCTGCTTTCCCGCCCGGACGCGCCTTAGAACAGCCGACCCCGGGTCAGTCGCGGCTGGGTCAGTCGCGGCTGGGTCAGTCGCGGCTGGGGCCGAACCTCTCCGTGCGGATGCGGTGCGGGTCGTGGCCCAGTGCGACCAGGATGTCCGCCGCCGTCTCGACGAAGCCCGTCGGTCCGCAGATGAAGCAGTCCGCGCCGAACTCCGCCGGCCAGCCCGCCGTGTTGAGCGTCGGCACGTCGATGCGGCGCGGGATTCCCGGGCGGCCTTCCGGCAGCTCGCGCGTGTACACGTACGTGATGTCCAGGCCCGCCACCGGCGTGCGCAACTCGTCCGCGTAGTACAGCTCGGCCGGCGTGCGCAGCGAGTAGATCAGCTTGAACGGGGTGCGGACGCCCGCCGCCCGGCGGGCGCGGATCATCGCCATCACCGGGACGATGCCCGAGCCGCCCGCGATCAGGAGGACCGGTGCCGGGTCCGCCGGGCGCCAGACGAACCAGCCGCCGACCGGGCCGCGGATCTCCACCGGGTCGCCGATCGCGTACGGGCCGGCCAGGTGCTCGGACACCTCACCGTCGGGGACGCGCTGGACCGTCAGCTCGACCCGGTCACCGTCGGCGGGCGCGGCGAGCGAGTAGCTGCGCTGCGCGCGGTAACCGTCGGCCGCCGTCAGGCGGACGTCGACGTGCTGCCCCGCCAGGTGACCCGGCCAGCCGGGCAAGTCGAAGACGAGCGTGCGCGCCGTCGGCGTCTCGTCGCGGAAGTCGGCCAGGCGGGCGACCCGCCAGGCTAGTCGCCCTGATACCGCTGTTCGCGCCATGGATCCCCGTAGTCGTGGTAGCCGACGTTCTCCCAGAAGCCGGGCTCGTCCCGGGTCTTCAGCTCGAGCCCGCGCACCCACTTCGCGGACTTCCAGAAGTACAGGTGCGGCACGAGCAGCCGCGCCGGGCCGCCGTGCTCCGGGGTCAGCGGCTTGCCGCCGTACTCGTAGGCGATCCAGGCCTGGCCGTCGAGCAGGTCGGCGAGCGGCAGGTTCGTGGTGTAGCCGCCGTAGGAGTGCACCATGACGTAGTCGGCGGCCGTGTCGAGCCCGCCGACCAGGGTGTCCACCGCGACGCCGCGCCAGCGGGTGTCCAGTTTGGACCACTGGGTGACACAGTGGATGTCCACTGTGGGCTTCTCGCTGGGCAGGGCCATCAGCTCGGCCCAGCTCCAGGCGTGCTTCTCGCCGGACTCCGTGGTGACCGTGAACTCCCACGTCTCGGTGCGCACGCGCGGCGTCGGGCCTGCGGACAGCACGGGGAAGTCCTCCGCCAGGTACTGCCCGGGTGGCAAACGCGGGTTGCCGCCGCGGGCCCGGCCGCGGAACCCCGGTGTCACGACGCCCATCGCGGCTCTCCTCCCGATCGGCCCGAGCCTACGCCCGGACGCGCAGCCCGAGCGACGTGACGAGCACCGCAGCCTGTTCGGGTGACACGATCGCGCCGGCCAGCTCGGCGTTCACCGGGTCGAGCGCCGAGAGATCGCTGCCCCTCAGCTCGGCGCGGGACAGCTTGACGGCGTGCAGCGTCGCCGCCGAAAGGTCGACGTCGGCGAACACCGCGTCGGCGCAGTTCGCCCCGGTGAGATCGACCTCACGCATGCGCACCCCGTGGAAGGCGACCGACCGCAGGTCGGCCCCCGCCAGCCCGGCGAACGACCAGTCGCCGCCGGTGACCCGCAGCGGGCGCAGCTCGCACTCGCTGAACGTCGCGCCGACCAGCTTGCACCCGGTGAACTCGGCGTCGAAGAAGTTGCACCGTTTGAAGCTGCAGCCGGTAAACGCCGAGTCCGCGTGCCGGGACGCGTTGAAGCGCACGTTGCCGAACACGCAGTCGGTGAAGACCGAGTTCCGCGTCTGCGTCTCCGAGAAGTCGACCTCGCGGAACTCGCACCGCACGTAGTGGCGTCCGGTGATCTCCTCCCCGTACCAGTCGTCGCGGACGAACCGCTGGTCTTCGACGGGTGGATCTTGCGCGGCATCGGACACCTCGTCAGGCTAGCGGCAGTTCTCCGGCTTCGAAGGGTTCGCACATGCTCGATGCTCACGCCGTCAGGTCGGCCGTTCCGATGACCGCCGCCGTCGACGCGGTCCGGGAGGCCTTCCTCGACCTCGCCGCCGGCCGTTTCGTGGTGCCGCAACGGTTGTCCTTCGGCGGCGGCACGACGCTGGTGATGAGCGCCTGCCACACGCCGACGTCGACGACGGTGGTGAAGACGCTCAGCCTGGTCGCCGGCCGCACGCCGATGATCCTCGGGACGCTGGTGTGGAACACGGCCGCGGGCCAGGTGGTCGCCGACGCGATCGAGGTGACCACCCTGCGCACCGGCGCGGCGTCCGGCGTCGCGACGGACCTGCTCGCGCCACCCTCCGCCGGCCGCTTGGCACTCCTCGGCACCGGCGCGCAGGCCGCCGACCAGGTGCGGGCGGTGGCGGCGGTACGGCCGGTGAAACGGCTGGCGGTGTTCGGACGGGATCCGTCGCGCGCTCAGGGCTTCGCGGATCGTGTGCGTGCCGAGTTCCCGGGGATCGAGACGCGGGTCGCGACTTCGGCCGCCGACGCCGTCTCCGATGCGGAGATCGTTTGCTGTGCTACGTCATCGTCGACTCCTCTGTTCGATGTGGACGACCTGCCGGAGCGGGTTCACGTCAACGCGATCGGGTCGTATCTGCCTTCCATGCGGGAGCTTCCGGCCGAGCTGCTCGGTTCTGCTTCGTGTGTGGTGGTGGATCAGGTCGAGGCCGTGCTCGAGGAAGCCGGTGAGGTGATCCACGCGGTGGACAGTGGGGTGGTGAAGCGCTCCTCCTTGGTCGAGCTCGGCGACGCGTTGGGTACGCCGCCGGCAGTGAGTGGACGGACGGTGTTCAAGTCCGTCGGTCTCGCGGTGCAGGACTGGGCCATCGCGCGGCTGCTGGGTGACGCCGGCCCGCGTTGACGGCCGTGAACGCGGACCTGAGTGGACGACACGCGTACCCGGACGGACGACTCGCGTACCTGGATGGACGACACGCGCGTGACTGGGTGGGCATCACGCGTGACTGGACGGGCATCGGGCGTGATTGAGCGGGCATCACGCGTGATTGGGAGGGCATCGGAGGCCGGTTGGGGGGCGACTGAGGGTGTGGGAGGGGCGGCAGAGAGCAACGGGAGCCGCCGAACGGCGCAATCTTGGGGTTGGAGCGTTTGACGGGTCACCCGATCCGGGAATTTTCCGGGCATGTCTCCTTGGCGAACCACCACCAGACGGAACACGGCCGTGCGGGTCATCACGGCGATCGGCGCGATCTTCGCGGGGATCGAAGTGCTTTACATGATCATGGTGCTCGCCGGTGCCAATGCCGGCAACGCCTTCTTCGTCTTCATCAAGTCACTGGCGGTTCCTCTCGCGTTGTTCTGGCCGGGTCTGTTCCCGGTGGACAACCCCAGCCTGGCCGTGATCCTCGACTTCGGCCTGGCCGCGGTGTTCTGGCTGGTCATCACCGGCATCATCGCCCGCTTCGCGGGCCGGTGACCGGCGGGCGACACCGCCCTCCGAACTGCCACCTGTCGTCGCCGCCCCCTCCGGTGACGGCAGGTGGCTCCCAGCCGCCCCAGCGGGTGCGTCCGGGCAGGAGGCGGCCGGCGGGTCAGGTCCCGCACCGTCGCCGCGTGAGAATCGCCGCTTTCACCTGACCTGCCGTCGGCGGGCCGCCCGGCCTTCGGCGACACTGGACGGATGAGCGACGGCAGGTGGTTCGACGGCTGGTCGCCCTGGCCCGAACTGGCCGGGCTGGCCGGGCTGGCCGCGGCCGGGCGTTCCCTGCTCCCGAACGTCCCGGTCACGCCGGGCGCCCTGGTGCGCACCGTCACCGAACAGCTCGTCGGGCGCCGGCTGACCGCCAAGGTCGACGGTCGCGACGTCGGCCTGACCCTCACCGAACTCGACTACCCGGCCGACAGCCTCCGGCTGGCCACCGGCCGCATCGGCGACGTCCGGATCGTCGCCGAGGACGTCGACTGGCCCGAGCCCGAAGGCGGCAGCATTCCGCTGCGCCGGGTCACCGTGCTCGCCGAAGACGTCCGCCTCCGCTCCCTTCCCACTCCCTCCGCCAAACCCGCCCGCGTGGACCTGCGCATCGCCGTTTCCGCGGACGTGCTCCGCGAAAGGGTGGCGAAGGTCCGCCCCGGGATCGTGGCCGCCCCGGCGGACAGCGGGCTGCTCCAGATCCACTGGGCCAAGAAGCCGCACTGGGGCCACTTGACGCTGGAAGCCCGGGTGGAAGCCGACGCGGTCGTGCTCGTGCCCCGGACCCTCCACATCGGACAGCGCACCCTGCGCCCACCGAAGCGCTTCCAGCCCATCGTGCTTCCCCTGCCGGAACTCCCCCCGGGGATAAAGCTGACCAAGGTGGAACCGCGGCACGACGAACTCGTGCTGCACACCGTCGCCGAAGAGTGGCCCGAACGGCTTTCCCGCATTCCTCTCGCCGACCTGTTGAGCTGGTTGACCACCGCAGCGGTGACCCTGACCTTGCCGAAACTCGGTTCGCGTCCATGAGATCCAAGCTACTCGAACGCGCGTTCGAACGTCACCACTCACAAGAGTAGCGCCGCGAACTCACCCGTCCCGGTCACGCAGATACCGCGTGTGATCGGCCTGCCGGTCGACCTCGGTCGCGTAGAACCGCTCGGCCACCCGGTGCGCCTCCGCCTCGAGCAAACCCAGCTGTGTCACCAGTTCCGAGCCCGCACCGGCCCGCCGGGCCGCGAACCACCACGGCAGGTTCAGATAAGTCTCCAGCGACAGAGGCAGATCCGTGCCCGCCAAGCGGACGACCGCGTGCCGCACATCGGGGTCAGCCGACAACCGCGCAGGATCGGACAGCAAGTCCCGCAGGACTTCCGCGATGCGTCCCACCGTGTCCACAGTGGACTCGGGCATGCGCGAAGACTGCGACGCGACCCGGTGCACCAAGGTTTCCAAGGAAGAACGCAGCTCAGCGGACGTGTCGGGGACCAGCCGGACCTTCTCCGAAGGCGCGAGCAGCGCCCCCACCAGGTACAACGCGACCACGACGAACGGCCAGAACCACCCGATCACCCCCGTCAGGTACAGCACCACACCGACGAGCCCGCCGACGCAGCCGAGCAGGTTCTTGGTCGACCCCAGATAGCGCAGCAGCATCATTGGTACCCGCGGATCTCCTGGAACACGCTGGACAGCTGGACCTTCCGCGCGTCGAACACCTTGCCGCCGGTCGCCCCGGCGACCTGCGTCAGCTCGTCGCTCGACCCCTCGCCGAACAGCACCGTGAACACCGGCACCTGCTTCATCGCCGGCGGCAGCGAGCCGGACGACGCCTGGAAGTCGGCCAGCGACGAGCCGTTCGCGTTCTCGCCGTCGGTCATCAGGACGATCGAGGTGAACCGGTCCGGATCGCGCGCCGCCAACGGTTCCAGCACCCGGTAAGCCTCCGAAAGGCTGTCGTAGATCGCCGTCCCGCCGCCCGCCGACAGCCCCTCGGCGAACGTCTTGATGCGGTCCAGCTCGCCCTGCGGGTTCTGCTCCGGCACAGTGAACGTCGAAGGCCGCGAAGGACTCGTGTTGAACGGCAGCATCGTCACCTCCTCCCGGCTCCGGAACCGCCTGAACCGGCCGGCCAGCGACGTGTCCGCCCCCGTCAGCCCGACCAGCGCGCTTTTCAGCGAATCGATCCGATCGCCCTTCATCGAACCCGACGTGTCGAGCACGTACAAGGTCCGCGACGGCCGCCGGATCTTGTCGAAGTACGCCTGGAGCAGCGCGTCGACGGCCTGCTGCGTCGCCGGGAACGGCAGCTCGACGAGGTCGCGCGCCGCGAACTGCCGCCCCAGCGCGACGCCCGGGACCACCGGCCGCCGCTGGGTCGTCTCCATGATCTTCTTCTGGACGTCGGGCGTCCGCAGGTAGTCCGAGAGCCGCTGGTGTGCCGAGCGGGCATCGTTCCCGGCGTCCGAAAGCAGGGTCAGCGGGTAGTCGGCCGTGACGACGCCGTCGCTCGGGTAGACCAGCGTCAGCGGCTCCGGCAGCTTCCCGGACGCGTTCGCCGACAGCAGCACGGACTCGTAGTTGATCAGCCCGTCGACCTTCTGCCCGGGGTCCTGGCCGGTCGCGCGCCGCGTGTACGCGTCCGACAGCCAGCCCGACGACCCGGCCGAAAGCGCCTGGGCGCTGAAGAACTGCGTCAGCTGCGGAGTCACCGACGCGATCTGCTGGGCGTCGATCGCGTTGCCCGCGCCGGCCAGCGCCGAAGCCACCCCGACCAGCGCCGAGAACCCGGAGTTCGACGCCGACGGGTCGGTCATCCCGTAGCTGAACGCCTTCTTCCCGGCCTGCGCGGCGATCTCACCCCAGCTGACGGGCTTGCCCGCCCAGCCGAGCCGCTGCACCACGGACGTCGCCAGCCCGAGCACGACCGGCGAGCTCATGATCTTGACCTGGTTGCCGAGCCGTTTCGCCGCTTCGGGAATGCCTGCGGGGTAACGGTTCGAAGAGAACCACACGGCGTCGTACTTGCCGTCGACGCTGCCGTTCGCGAGCGCTTCGGCACCTTCGAGGGTCCCGGTGAACGTGAACTTGACCGTCACTCCGGTGGCGCGCGCGGCTTCGTCGAGCACCGGCTGCATGTCCGCCAGCTCGCTGCCCGCGAGGATCCGCAGCGTCCCCGGCTCGGGATCCCCCAGCGGCGCGGACGGAGCGGCGTCGGAACAGCCGGCCAGCAAGGCCGCGCCCACCGCCAGCGCGAGAAGTTTCCTGATCATGCTTCCCCCTCGTGCGAGCGCCGCAGGTGGTCCTCGGCGCGGCGGATCTCGCCGGACAGCGACTCGACGGTCGCCGCCATCGTGCGGACGGCGTCGGCGCGGAACCCGTCGATCGCGTCGATCGAGGCGTAGATCCGGTCGAACGACTGGCGGATCGTCTCGGTCGCGACGGCGGGGTCGCTGCTCGCCTTGCGGATTTCGGCGGACTGCAGGTCCAGCAGCTCGGTGTTGGCGCGGATCAGCCCGTCGGTGGTCGCCTGCAGCGCCGCGACCTCGTCGAGGACGTCGCGCTGGCTCGCCAGCGCACCGCTGACCAGCAGGGCGACCCGCAGCGCGGACACGGTCGTCGACACCGCCCGCTCGACGCCGCGGACCAGCTCGTCGTTGTTCTTGCGCACCAGGTCCAGCGCGAGGTAGCCCTGCGCGCTGACGGCGAGCTGGGTCAGCAGGTCCTGGTGCCGTTGCCGGATCGGGTACAGCACGTCGGCGCGCAACGCGTTGGCGCGCGCGGGATCCGTGAAGTCGAAGACCCCGGCCTGCGTCTCGATCGCGCCGTCGACGGCTTCGGCGAACGCGGCCGCCTCGGCGAGCTTGCCCATGACCTTCCACAGCCGCCCGCGCTCGCCCTTGATCGCGGCGTTGTCGCGACGCAGGACGTCCTGACGGCCGCGGAGGTCGACGACCAGCGCGTTGACCGGCTCGTTCGCCGCGCGGTAGCGGTCCAGCGCCCGCTTCGCGCCTTGGGCGACCGGGAACATCCCGAGCAGCTTGCGCCCGGTCAGCGGCAGCTTGGCCGGGTCCAGCTCGGCGACCGTGCGGCGCAGGCTCGTCAGGCTCGTCGTGACGCCGTCCTGCGGGGACGCGGCACTGCGCAAGGACCGGTCCAGCATCGACCCCGCGACGCCGGCCGCGGCCCGCATGTCGGCCTCGCCGACGGCCAGCAGCTCGTCCAGGAGGTCCGTGAACTCCGGCGACCGGACGTCCAATGCTTCCAGCCGCGCGGCGAAAGCTTCGGCGCGAACGGTGACTTCCGACCGCGTGTCGTCGCTGAGCGTGATGAGCCCGGCGGCGCGCTCGGCGGGGATCGCGGTGACGGGCTCGGGCGGGGTGAGGGCGAAGTCGTCCATGTCAGTACTGCTTGCCGACGGCGTCGAGCAGTCGCTCGAGCGTTTCGAAGGTCGGCGGCTCGACGGCGTCCACGAGGTCGGCCGGCGCGTGCGCCTTCGCCGCGACGTCGGCGAACAGCTGCGGGTTGGTCGTGCGGAACCCGAAGGTCGCGGCGAGTTTGCCCAGCTCGGGGTCGGTCGTGAGCAGCTGGCCCACCTTGTCGCCGTCGCCCGAGAGCGGGACGAGCGTGTGCTTCGAGTAGACCGTCGGCGCGGTGTAGAGCATGCGCATGTCCGGCCGGATCGACCCGTCGCCGCGCTCCACCCGGTCGACGAACTGCGACTCGTAGATCAGCGCCAGCGGCGTCTTCCCCATGCCCGCCGACAAGTAGTCCTCGAACGGCCCCTCGGTGCTGTTCTGCGTGTACCCCTGGTCGAGGAACAGCTTCGACACCGACGGCAGCACCTTCGCCTCCTGGTCGGGTGTGCTGACGACGGTGTTGCCGTTGGCCACGAAGGAAACGATCGACAGGTACATCGCCGCGGAGTTCGACTCGCGCGGGTCGGTCGTCGTGACCAGGACGTTCTTGCGCGCCGGGTAGGCGGTGTTGCCGGGCAGCTGGTCCCAGCGCGTCCCGGCCTTCGCCAGGTCGAGGTACTTCGCGATGTCGAGGACGTCGTAGTCGCCGGCGCCCTTGTGCACCACCCCATTGGCCCGCAACAAAGAAACGATCGGCTCGAACGACGCGATCGCCATCGGCGACTGGAACGGCGTGTAGACCGTCGTCACCTTGCGGTCGCGCTGGATCTTCTGCGCGGCCGGTGACGACGACGGGAACGCGAACGCGTACTTCCCCAGGTCGACGGTCGTCGCGATCTGCCGCGAGCCGGCTGTGTCGACCTCGACCTTCAGGCCGTTGCGGGCGAAGGCGTCGACGACGCGCTGGTCGGTGAAGAAGGCCTGCTTCTCCGACCCGATCACACCGCGCACGGTGGTGAGGTCGCCACCCTGCGCGGAGTCGTCGCCGCGGCCCCAGACGATCACGGCGACGACGGCCAGCAGCAGCACCACGGCCAACCCGATGGACACCTGGCGTTTCACTGTCACTCCCCTCGACGGCCAAATCCTCTACGGCCTTCGACTCGTTTGACGCGCGAACGAGCCAGCTCGAAGTGAAGGAAAGATGAACTAACGGTGTCAGGACGGCTGGAACCAGGTTCCGGACGCCCATTCCGTGTCGCCCCAGGCATTTCGCTCGTCGGACCGTGGATCGAGCACCAGGTCGGTGTCTTCCCGGAAAACGAGCACCGGCCGCAACTCGGGGCCGTACGGGGGCCATTCGGGGCCGTCGGCGTCCGCGACGCCGTCCCGGACGAACCGCACCCAGCACCGGTGGATCAGCAACGCCGCGCTCTCGCGCTTCGGGTTGACGGCGGACCCCTGGGTAGCGAGCGGCAGCGGGGTCTTCCACGCCATGGTCGTCTCGGTGCCGTGGCCGCCGTCGAGCTGCTCGGGCACGCCGGGCGCGGCGATGTCGATGCGGTAGCGGTAGACGGCCGCGTAGGCGGACTGCGCGTCGGCGAGGCGCTGGGTCGGGACGCCGTAGCGTTCGTCGCCCATCGCGGCGATCTTCGCGGACTTCAGGTCGGGGACGCGGCGAAGGTACGTCTCGAGAAGCCGCGAAGCGCCTTCGTCCCCGAGGATGCCGTTCAAGACCGAGCTTGCCGGAGCGGTCGCGACGTCGTCACCGAGCATCAGCGCGTACGTGCTGCCTTCGTTGCTGTTGCAGCCCACGAGCAGCGTGACGCCGGCCGCGCTCCCCCGGCGGATCGGCTCGATCGGCACCTCCGGCAGCACGCGGGGGTGCAGCGTCGGCCGCCACAGCCACAGCGCCTGGAAGCCGGTGAGGATCCGTTCCTGCGCCTCGACGAACTCCTTCGCCGGCAAGGCACGCAGCGCTTCGACGTCGTGGCAGCCGACCTCGTCGAGGAGCCGCCGGGCCAGCGCGGTCCCGGCCTCCGGCGTCGCGACGTGGTCCGCGCCGCCGCTGCTGCTGATCGCCTGGGCGAACAACCCCGTCCCCAGCGGGCTGCCCATCAGGTTCCCGACGCTCTTCGCGCCCGCCGAGACGCCGTAGACGGTGATCCGATCGGGGTCGCCGCCGAACGCGGAGATGTTGCGGCGCACCCATTTCAGGGCCTCGACCTGGTCGAGGAACCCGCACACGCCGGCGTCCGCCTCCGGCTCGCCGAAGAGGCCGGCGAGGTGCAGGAAGCCGAGCGAGCCGAGGCGGTAGTTGATCGTGACGACGACGATCCCGGCGCGTGCGAACTCCTCGCCGTCACCGAGCTGCTCGCCGTGGCCGACGCGGTAGCCGCCGCCGTGCAGCCAGAACAGCACCGGCCAGCCGCGGTCGGGAACGGGCCCTTCCGGCGTGCAGACGTTGAGGTACAGGCAGTCCTCGTCGCACACGGCGGACGGGTTCATCGGGTCCGGCGACTGCATCGCGTGCGGCCCGTACTCCGTCGCGACGTGCACGCCACCGGACAGCGACGGCGGCCGCGGCGCCTTCCAGCGCAGCTCCCCGACCGGCGGGTGGGCATACGGGATCCCACGCCACCGGCGGACGCCGTCGCCCGCCAGCCCCACCAGCGCCCCGAGCTCGGTCGTGACCGTCGGGACGGAAGCCATCAGAGCGAGGCCTGCTCGACCGTCGGCAGGCAGATTTCGAACCGGGTGTTCCCGGGCTCGGACTCGACGCGCAGGTCACCCTGGTGGCGTTCGACGACGATCTTCCACGAGATGTCCAGGCCGAGGCCGGTCCCTTCGCCGACCGGCTTCGTCGTGAAGAACGGCTCGAAGATCCGCTGCTTGATGTCCGCCGGGATGCCGGGGCCGGTGTCGCCGATCTCGACGCGGACCTGCTCGTTCTGGCCCCACGTGCGCAGCGTCAACGTGCCTTCGCCCTGCATCGCGCCGAGGGCGTTGTCGATGACGTTCGTCCAGACCTGGTTCAGCTCGGCCGGGTACGCCGGGATCTTCGGCAGGCTCCGGTCGTACTCCTTCACGATGCGGACGCCGTCGCCGATCTTGCCCGCGAGCATGACGAGCGTGGAGTCGAGGCCGTCGTGGACATCGACCCACTGGTGCGGCGCCCGGTCCATCTGCGAGTACTGCTTGGCCTTGCCGACCAGCGCGGAGATCCGCGTGGTGGAGTCCTCGATCTCGCCCATCAGCATCTCGGTCTCGAGCGCGTAGGCGAGCCAGCGGACGGCGCCGTCGATGAAGGTGTCGCCGACCTGCTCGAGGACGTTGTCCAGGTCGGCCGTGGTCAGGCCGGCGCGGACGTAGATGTCGGCGAGGTCCCAGCCCTGGTCGATGCCGCGGTCGTCGAACCAGTCGGTGATCTCGTCCTCGCGGTCGGCCTGCTGCATCGCGGACAGCTTCTCGGCGTTGACGACCTGCTTGACCAGGCGTTCCTGGACGTCGATGAGCTGGTAGAGCAGCTCCGGGTCGATGTCCTTCTTCGCGAGGAAGGCGAGCTTGTGCCGCATCCCGGCGACGCGTTCGCGCAGGGCGGACGTCGCCCGGACGGCGGCCGCGGCCGGGTTGTTCAGCTCATGCGTGAGTCCGGCCGACAGCTCGCCCAGCGCCAGGAGCCGACGACGCGAGCCGATCACGGTGTCGCTGTTGCGCCAGCCGAGGTACATGCCTTCGAGGAGGTGCGTCGCCATCGGGAACCACCGGCGGAACTCGAAGGAGAACTCCTTCGAGGGCAGCGCCAGGAACGTGACATCGGACAGCGCGCGCACGGTGGCGTTGTAGGTGTGCTCGCTCTCCTGGTGCACGAAGAACTGCGTCGCGCCGAAGTACGCTCCGCGCTGGTCGGACCGGTTGGTCTCCACCTCCGTGCCGCTGACCAGCCGCGTCATCCGGATCGCGCCGTTCAGCAGGACGTAGAAGCAGGTCGCCTCGCCGCCCTCGCTGATGACGGTGGAGTCGGCCGCGTACTCCTCGAGCACGGCGTTGGCGGCGATCCAGTCGAGCTGGTCTTCGGAAAGGTGTTCGAAAAGGAAGAGCCCGCGAAGCTCTTCCCGCGGCAGTGCGCTCATTGTTCCTCCAGGTACCGGTGTACCAGCGTCACGGCCATCGCGCCCTCGCCGACCGCGGACGCCACCCGCTTGACCGACTGGGCCCGCACGTCACCGGCCACGAACACACCGGGGACGGACGACTCGAGGTAGTGCGGATCACGGTCGAGGGTCCAGCCCGCCGGCCGCTGCCCGTTCGCCGTCAGGTCGGGGCCGGTGCACACGAAGCCGTGCTCGTCGCGGTGGATCGTCTCGCCGAGCCACTCGGTGCGCGGGGCGGCACCGATGAAGATGAACAGGTGGCCGCTCTCGACCGTCTCGGTGACGCCGTTCTCGCACAGCGTGAGACGTTCGAGGTGCTCGTCGCCGTGGGCCTGCTTGACCGTGGTGTGCGTGCGGACGTGGATGTTCTCGATGCCGGCGATCTGCTCGATCAGGTAGTGCGACATCGACGACTCCAGCGACTCCCCGCGCACGAGGATCGTGACGTCGCTCGCGTGCCGGGAGAAGAACACCGCCGCCTGTCCGGCGGAGTTGGCGCCGCCGACGATGTAGACGTGCTCGCCCTTGCACTCGGGCGCCTCGGTCGCGGCCGAGCCGTAGTAGACGCCGCGGCCGCTCAGCTCCTCGATGCCCTCGGCGTCCAGCGCGCGGTAGGTGACGCCGCTGGCGAGGATCACCGAGTGCGCGGCGATCTCACTGCCGTCGCCGAAGGTGACGACCCGGGACGAGCCGCGGGCCTCGAGGCCGACGACGTCGCGCGCGGTCAGCACCTCGGCACCGAACTTCTGCGCCTGGCGCCGCGCCCGGTCGGTCAGCTGCGCGCCGGAGACGCCGTCGGGGAAGCCGAGGTAGTTCTCGATGCGCGAACTGGTGCCGGCCTGGCCACCCGTGGCCTTCTTCTCGACGAGCACCGTGCGCAGGCCCTCGGACGCGCCGTAGACGGCGGCGCCGAGGCCCGCCGGCCCCCCGCCGATCACGACGAGGTCGTAGAACTCCTGCGCCGGACGGGTCGACAAGCCGACCGCGTCGGCGATCTCGCTGCCGGAGGGGTGTTTGAGGACGGTGCCGTCCGGGGTGACGACGACCGGGATGTCGGCGTCGGTGGCGTCGGCGGCCTGCAGGATCCGGCGCCCTTCGTCGTCTTCGACCGAGTACCACCGGTACGGGACGGCGTTGCGGGCGAGGAAGTCGCGCATGTGGAACGACGGCGAGTTGAAGCGGTGGCCGATGAGCTTGACCTCTTCGACCGGCTTGTCGCCGACGGCTTTCCAGGTCTCGACCAGCGCGTCGATCACCGGGTAGAGCTTCTCCTCCGGCGGGTCCCACGGCTTGAGCAGGTAGTGGTCGACGTCGACGACGTTGATCGCCTGGATCGCGGCGTCGGTGTCGGCGTAGGCGGTCAGCAGGGCGCGGCGGGCGTGCGGGAACAGGTCCATCGCCTTCTCGAGGAAGGCGATCCCGTCCATCTGCGGCATCCGGTAGTCGGCGAGGATCGCCGCGACGGCGTCGCCGCGCAGCTTGATCTCGCGCAGCGCGTCGAGGGCGTCGGCACCGGAGTCGGCGCGGATGACGCGGTAGTCCTTCCCGTACCGGCGCCGCAGGTCACGGGCGACCGAGCGGGACACGGCGGGATCGTCGTCGACGGTCATCAGGATCGGCTGGCTCACGAGATGCAGCCTACGGCGCCCGGTGGTCCGCTGGGGAGGACCGGCGTTTCGGGACCTGGACCCGCTCCAGGTCCTCGGCCACCACGATCTCGCCGTCGAACTCGGCTTTCGCCTCCTCCAGGAAGCGCGCCGGATCGGGGTAGCGCTGCGAGAAGTGGGTCAGGACGAGCTGCCGCACCCCGGATTCGGCGGCGACCCGCGCCGCCTGCTGGGCGGTCAGGTGCCCGAAGTCACGGGCGAGGTGGGTGTCCTCGGCGAGGAACGTCGACTCGATCACGAGCATGTCGGCTTTTTCGCTGAGCGCGTACACGCCGTCGCAGAGGCGGGTGTCCATGACGAACGCGAACCGCTGGCCGGGCCTGGGGACGCTGACGTCTTCGATTCTGGTGGTCCCGAGCCGGCCGTCCCGCTGGAGCTTGCCGACGTCCGGGCCTTGGATGCCGTGGTCCTTCAGCTTGCCGGGGAGCATCGTGCGGCCGTCCGGCTCGACCAGCCGGTAGCCGAAAGCCTCGACCGGGTGACTCAGCCGCCGCGCTTCGAGCGTGAACTTCCCGGTCGCGATCGGGCCGTCTTCGGCGATCGGGTGTTCGCGCAGGTCGGCCTGCTCGTAGAACGACGTCGCGTGGCGCAGCCGCTCGAAGTAGTGCGCGCCGGAGGCCGGGAAGTGGGCGTGGACCGGGTGCCTGACCGCGTCCAGCGACAACCGCTGGATGACTCCGGGCAGGCCGAGCGTGTGGTCGCCGTGGAAGTGCGTGATGCCGATCCGCGTGATGTCGGTGGCGGCGACGCCGGCGCGCAGCATCTGGCGCTGGGTCCCTTCGCCGGGGTCGAAGAGGAGGCCCTCGCCGTCCCATCTCAGCAAGTAGCCGTTCTGGTTCCGGAGGCGCGTGGGCGCCTGGCTCGCGGTGCCCAGCACCACCAGTTCGCGGGTCGACACCCCCGCACGCTACTCACGCGGCGGGTGCGGTGTCCCCCAGTTTGCGCAGCCGGAAGGCCAGCACCAGCAGCATGATCCCGTAGAGCAGCGCGTAGATGCCGACGAGCAGCGCGATGCCGAACGCGCCGGCGATCGGGTTGATCACGATGAGGACACCGGCGATCACGGAGAGCGCGCCGGCGGCGATGAGGAACGCCTCGCCCTGGATCTGCTTGCGCAGCCGGATCGCGGCGGCGATCTCCGCGACGCCGGTGACGATCGCCCACAGGCCGACCAGCAGGGCCAGGAGCAGAACCGTGATGCCGGGCCAGACGAGGACCAGGATTCCGGCGACGATGCCGAGCGCGCCGAGGATTCCGTAGGCGGCGCGGTGGCCGGAGTCGCCCGGGCGAAACGCCTGCATCAGGCCGCCGACGCCGTCGACGATCGCGTACACGCCGTAGAGGATCGCCAGCACGAGCACCGTAGCGCCCGGCCAGGCCAGCGCGAAGATGCCGAAAAGGACGGCGACCACGCCGCGGACGGCGGCGATCGGCCAGGCTCGGCGGGGTTCGATGACGGAAAACGCTGCGAAGGAGGTCATGGGTCGCTCCTCGGGTGTGGGGCGTCCCATTATCGCGACCAATCGCCCGGCCGGCGTGATTCACCACCCGTTCGGGCCATGCGTCCACTGTGGCCGGACACATAGGACCGGCGTGCGCCGCGGCCGCCACCACGGCGCACGCCGGTTGCTCAGGGGTAACTGACCAGGTTGACCGGCTTGGTGCCGGTCGGGGTCGTGTCACCCGTGTTGTTGATGACGTGCGTGATCGTGCCCTGGTAGTTCAGGGAGACGGTCACCATGTCGTGGAACTTCACGCCCGCGGTGTTCGGTGCCTCGAACGCGTGAGCGCTGGCGACCGACGGGTTGGTGCTGAAGTAGCAGTAGCTGCCCAGCCCCCACGCCTCGTGACTGGTGACGTTCGGGCCGACCTTGTAGGCCGAGTAGCCCTTGGTCGAGCCGTTCATCCAGCCGGCCTGGTTCGGCACGTCGTAGGGCATCTCGTTCTGGAAGAAGTACGTCCGGCCGCCGTTGCCGTTCCAGACGACCTGCGTCTTCTGGTAGTGCTCGACGAACAGGCCGTACATCGTCACGTTGTTGCCGTTGACCGTGAGCCCGTTGTCGGCGGTGTTGGTGCCCCAGCCGACGTTGTTGCCGTTGTCGGCGTGGTCGGCGCGCCAGATCCACATGTGGTCGCCGATCACGTTGCTGCTGTTCACCACCAGGCTGTTCGTCGCCTTGCCGACGGCCGGGCCGCCGATCCGGAAGAAGACGTCGTGCAGCGACGTCGGGTCCGCTTCGTGGTTCGCGGCCGAACCGGCGGCGCCGACCTGCATGAGCGTGTTCGAGTTGGTCGTGCCGGCGTCGATCAGCAGGCCGGCGACCTTGACGCCGTCGACGTCGTCGACGTTCATCGCGGTGACGCCGTTGTCCGGCACCATCGTGGCGATGCCGAGCCCGAGCACGACGGTGTCCGGCCGGGTGACGTGCAGCGCCTGGTTGAGGTGGTAGACACCCGGCGTGACCAGCAGGTTCTTGCCCGCGGCGAGCGCGGCGTTCATGTCCGCGGCGGTGGCGCCGGGCTTGGCGATGTAGAACTGGTCGATCGGCAGCGACGTGCCCGGCGCGGTCCCGTTCGCCCAGCTCGTGCCGGACGCGTTGGTCTTCACCCCGGGGACGAAGACCTGGTAGTTGCCGGCGTTGTCGATGTAGAGGAACGGCTTCTCGCGCACGACCGGCGTCTGGTTGACGGTGGTGTACGGCGGGGCCGGGAAGGTGTTCTGCGGGGCGCCCTGGACGCCCGCGAAGACCATGTTCCAGTTCGAGCCGGACCAGCTGCCGAACTGCGAGTTGCGGGAGATCCACTGCTGCTGCGAGCCGGAGCGGACCTGGCCGTCGATCTTCGAGTCGGAGATCCAGCCGCCGCTGGCCCAGCCGCCGTCGTCGAGCTGCAGGTCGCCGCGGACGTGCATGCGGCGGTACGGCGCGGCCTGGCTGACGGCCCAGCGGTCGGCGCCGCCGGTCGGGTTGACGGACAGGTTCTCGGCGCCGCGCCAGAAGTTCTGCGTCGCGTTCTGTGGCGGGAACCAGTCGGCCTCGACGTGCACGGCGCCGTTGATCGTCACGGCGTCGGGGCTCAGGCCGAGGCCCAGCACCTGCGTGTAGAAGCCGACGTTGACGTCGTTGGAGTAGGTGCCGGGCTTGAACATCACGGCGTAGCGCTGGCTGCCGAACTGGTTGCGTTCCTGCTGGCTGAAGATGCTGTTGAGCCGGCTCTGGATCGTCGAGCTGGGCATCGACGGGTCGAAGATCACCACGTTCGGGCCGAGATCCGGCTGACCGGGCTGCGTCGTGTTCACGGGGTTCAGGATGAACGACTGGGCGGTGGTGCCGTTGCAGGAGTACTGCTGGAGCTGCACGGAGTCGGCGGCGGAGGCCCCGGGGACGTCGAGGCACTTCCCGCTGTTGCGGCTGACGAAGTGGTAGCGGCCGTTCCCCTCGTCGACGGCCTGCCACTGCTGGTTGGCACCGTTCGAGTAGGTCCAGAGCTGCACGAGGCCACCATCGGCGGTGGAGACGTTGCTGACATCCCAGGCGGCGGCCGCGTTGGTGCGCGCGTTCACCCGGAAGTAGCCGTCGCCCGTGGACTGGAACTGCCACTGCTGCGAGGCGGTCTGGTTGCAGGAGTACTGCTGCACGACGGTGCCGTTGGCGGTCCCGGCAGCCCGGGCATCGACGCACTTCCCGCTGTTGACGGCGGCCACGGTGTACCAGCCGTCCGGGGTGACCGCCGCTTGCGCGTTCGTCGCGGTCGCGGTGCCCGCGACCAGGGCGAACGCCGCGGAGAGCAGCGTCATCACCCGCCGTCTCGTCTTCATCGAAACCTCCTCTGCCGCGGTTCGCGGCGTCCGTAGAGCAGGAAACGGCAGAGGCGTGCCCGGTCTAGGGGTAGACGCGGCGTAACGGGCGGGGACCTCGGCGTCACAACCGCCGAAAATGTAACGGCGGCCACACCCGGAGTCAATACACGACTAAAAATAAGGCGTAAAGTCGCAGGTCGGCGCCCCGTTCACTGGGACTGGCACCCCCTCTGCGGAGGGCATGCGGGGGTCCTGTACGGTATTGCCATACGAGATGCGGAGTTCACCTTCGCCTCGGGGCTATGGCGCAGCTGGTAGCGCACCTCACTGGCAGTGAGGGGGTCAGGGGTTCGAGTCCCCTTAGCTCCACCGTGACGAAACACCGCCCGCCGGATCCAAAGATCCAGGTAGGGCGGATTTTCGTTGTATCGGATCTTGAGTTTCGCCGAGCAGAAGTTCAGCTACCGGCTAGTAGCTGAGGCAGAACTGGGGTACGGGCCGGATGGCGGCGAAATGGGGTCACGGAAAGTGCTCCAGTAGTGCCCCCAAACAGGTAGATCGCCAGAGGTACTTCAGCCGGCCGCACAGCCCACCGTCAGCGTTCGCGCTGCAGCGCCTCGGGTAGCCCGTACGCCCCGACATCGGCCAGCTTGTCCATGACGTCGAGACATCTGTCGCGCATTGCCGCGTCACCTTGCCGATAGAGCCGGAGCACGACGGTGACGATGTCACAGCTGATGGACCGCGGGCGCATCTCGGCTGAGGTTATCGCCGGGTACGAAGCCCACCTGGCCACGCCCGATGAGCTGGAGCCTGAGGCTAAGCCGGCGCGCAAGCGGGCATCACGAAAGAAGAAGACTGACACGCCCACGTGAGATCATCTACCCAGAGCAACACCCATGTGATCATACGTAGTTTATTTGACCCTCAAGCCCGATTGGGTGTAACACGTGCGGGGTGCATCGCCGACTATCCAGCGTGATACATGCTTAGGTGGTCGCAGTGATCAGTAGGCGACTGCGCAGGCGGTTGTCAATTGCTGTCGCCAGTGTTATTTTCTAACTATATAAGAGGAGAGTTGAACAATGCGCTATGGAGGAGACGAAGGCGGCGGCGCCTAAGGCTGATGACCCGCCCGAAAGGGCGGGTCATTTTAATTGCAGCGACATTCCAATTCTAGCTTTGCCCTTTAGCTCTAGGTACGACAGTGCGACACGCACAATACCGTCCATCTTGCCAGGTACCCTCTCTAGAGTAGCCTGCGCATTCTTGTCGGGATCGAAGCCAATTGCATCAAAAAGCACGTCTTTACCTTTCGGCAGTTCGACCGTATACTCAAACCTTGGCAGATAGTTTCTGACCGTAAACGTGAACTCGTCTTGCTTCTTTCGCTTCATGAACCGCTCACACTTGCAAGGCCAGAAAATTTCGAATATCAGCATAAATTTCTCATCCTTCGGCACCGGTGACGCGAAGTGGGCTAGCACTTCGAGGTCGCCGTTGCTGAGCCAGGACCAAGTCACATCTCGCTCAATACCGCCGCGATCATTGGACAGCATGGGCCCTCGTGCTTCGACGTGAACTCCCGCTCGCGCCGCGTAGGTGATCGGCTGACGCTCGCCAGCGGACGACCACAAGCGAAAGAAGTTCAGATCTCGTTCCACCGCCGTGGCTTCAACGATTGACGTCTCAGTTACGTCACCGTTGTCATGTATGACGAGTTTCTTAGTCCAGGCATCAACGCGCCAAAAAGAGCCCATCCTGTCGTTAATTTCCTGCGAGTAACGTTGCAGAAGCCGCTGATTATACTGCTGGTTATCACGCAACTCTCTTCGCGAGAAAACCAGATGGCTCACATACAATCCGGCAAGGGCCACGACGGCGCCCACCAGCGACCAAGCCAAGACGGCGTCGGGAATTACTCGGTAAAGGGCACCGCCAACTCCGAGCACAAGACCAGTCATAGTCACAAGCACGGCTAGCTTCAGCCGCAATATGAGACTGATCAACTGGTCTCGACGGCTGAGATTGCTTTTCGGCATCGAGTGACCTCTTCTGACTGCGTATGCGGTGCAGTCGGTCAAGTCGTCGCAGCGTGACGGCGTGTTACGGATTTCATGGACATCGGCGACGGCGGGCGAGCGGGACGTGCCTTAGGCGACAAGTCACCCACCCGGCCAAGTTGACCAGCCCGCCAGGGTCGTGTCGATGCTTCTTCCGCAAAGCAGCGGAGTAGGATGCAGCCGGTTCGGTGATTGTTTTCCCAACTCATTATTTGCTCAGGGAGAAACTGACTTGGTGCACTTATTGATCACTCGATCGATGACGGCGCGTGCTACTCGACCACGGTTACGCTCTGCGTAAGTCGCGGCGTTCAATGACGGCAAGTTACAAAGGGAAGACGCTGTGCGACCGAACTAGATATGGTGTACTTGGGGAGGAACTGTACCGTGGCATACCGCAATAAAACCTACGTGGCCTTCGCCAGCGAAGATATTGACTACTACTGGATGATGACCGCGTGGAAGAAGAACCAGGGCATCGACTTCAACTTTTACGATGCCCACGACATCAACACCGCGCTCGACACCAGCCAGCCCGACACGATCCGCCGACGCTTGGGCGAACGACTGGCCAACACCAAGCAGTGCGTGGTACTCGTCAGCGACACGACGAAGCCGAAAGCCGCCCGCTCGAACACATTCTTGTACTACGAGATCGAAGCCATCAACCGCCTCGGGCTGCCCGTTGTGTTCGTCAACCTCAACAAGAGCCGGCAGATTCAGGAAAGCAAGCTGCCGACAACTTTGACCGATCAGTACTCGATCAGTATCCCGTTCGGTCAGAAGATCATTACGCACGCACTCGACAACTTCCCGGAGGCCTTCGCTAACAACGCGCGGTCGGGCTCGAAGACCGGACCGCATTACTACGTTGATAGTGTCTATGCCAACTTGGGCCTGTAGAACAGTTGAGCACTAGGCTTCGGCTATTTATCAAACTCTCCGGGCAGAAACGGGCGCAGCTTAGTCGCGATTCGGTCCGTCTCAACCAGCGACGCCTCGTCTACATGGTTCCACTCGGTGCCGCCCTCCGGCAAGGTTCCGGCGATGTGGAAGTGCACGTGCGGAATCGTTTGGTGAGCTGGAATACCGTTGTTCTGCCAGACGGCTACCCCTTCAGGTTCATAGGCGTCAGTGATTGCCCGGGAAGCGGCGATCACTGACGCCATGACCGCGGAGGCCTCATCGGTCTTGAGGTCGAGGATTGTCGGACGATGCGCCACTGGCACCACGAGCAAGTGACCGCTGCCGCGCTGTTCACGCGTCACGAGGGTGGCCGATAGCTCATCACGGGTCAGGATGGTGAACGGCCGCGCGCCGCTCAGGTAGTCACAAAATGGGCATGGCTCGAACTCTGGCACTTCGATAGATGTCATGACCGCCTCAGTGATTTCAAGAACGCTTGCAGTTCGAGCCTATCGAGGTCCTGAGCGACTTCCGGCCGGACCGCAATGTTAAGGCGGCTGGTCACGCGCTCTTCGCGGGAGGCGAACATGAACGACATGGCCGTCAGCCGAATGGCGTCCAGCGGTGGGAGGTGCTGAGAGATGCGTGCTTGCCCACCACCGATGACACCGATGGTGACCGGCTCGCCGTTGCTGCGGGCACGCACCTCCGACCACAAACTGTTCAAGCTGCGCCATATGCCATCAATGGTGCCTCGCGCCTCGTTGCGGTGGTTCATCTTGGTGTAGGCGACGCAGAAGTAAAGCTTTCTCACCGCCGGTTCCAAGACCGCTACCGTGCCCAGCTCGTACCGAACCTGTTTGCCAGGCTTGCGCTCCTCCGGCGCGAACGGCTCACCGGTCGGTTTGTCTGCCAAGGCAGAAACCAACTCCGTGTCGAGGCGTGCCAGGTCGCCGTGATAGACGCTTACGAGCAGCTGCGCCTGCACACTGCGCTCGTCGATGATGTGCGGGATTGACGTATCGAAGGTGTCAGCCATACCGATAACGATGTGACCATCTTGCTTGAACAAGTCCTCTTCGACGATACGAATTTCCGTGCTCGGTGCGTCGTAGGTTTGTTGCACTGGCCTCGGCCAGGCACGTAACAAGCCGTATGCGATCGAGACAACGGCCACAGCCACCAGCAGCACGCCGCCGATGGGCGCCAGTGAACCGGGGATTAGGGCATCAGTCACGCCCGCGGCGGCCGAAAGCAGGCCAAAGGCAGCCAGGCTCTGGGTCGTCAGCTTGGCCCAGAAGCGGCCTTTCTTGAGATCTCTCAGGATGCTCATCCGAGACAGACTCCCGGCGAAGCGTCGGCGTCGGCGATCCTCACTCGATGAGCTTACTCGGAGGTCGGGGTAAACCCAGGTTGCCCGCGCCGGGCTGGTTTGGCGTGCCGTCCCGACCTTTAGCCACGGCCTTTGGGCAACTTTTTAGCCGGTGAAGAAGCCCCATGCCGAACAGCCGAGTTCGCATGGCGGTCACTGGGACATCGAAGTGGTCGGCCAGCGCCTGGAGGCCACATATCCCCTGGTCGAGGACCGCAGCGCGCCAAGCCCGCGGCATGAACAGGCAGGCGGCGAAGTAGTCGGCGGCCTGGATGGCACGCTCTTGCCGGGTCATATCGGCTACTGGACGGCAATGAGAATCCGGAGATCGCCGAGCTGGCCGGCCTGAACCGCCAGGCGAACGAGTGGGGCACCGAATCACTGGTGACCTCCGCGTGCGAGCGACACGGGTCTCGCCTCCCGGCGCGGACGAGTCGCCAGCTCGGTTAGCCCGGCTGATGGCCGACGACCTCCGAGCCTAGCCTGCAGCGGTCACCGCACCGATCCGCCCGGTAGCCGGTTCGCACCCCCGGACTTCACGTCGGACGTGGCCACCCGATGCTTCTGCTTGGGAGGTACCTAGACTGCGGCTGCGCAGACGTCGATCGTGATCTTGAGGCTGAACCGCAGCTGTTGCCGACCCTGCGGCTACCAGCACTCGCCAGTCGCTCGTGCGGACGCTGCGTTCGACTCTCCCCACGGCCCAACTCCGTCGCGGATATCACGATCACTGATCGCGCGACGTCCCCGCCCGACGATGGAGGACGTCGCCAGCGGCTGTCAACGCGCTGTCATGCCACATGCGTGCACCCTGGCGAGCCAACCTCAGGCACCTCGGCTCGAGACGGGCTTGCTAGCCAAGGGTCGCTCGTTACGCCAGTCCGGCTGGACGACACCGACTGGGCGATCCTGATCGGCCGGATCCAAGCCCACGTTCGCTTGCCGAATGCGCCAGATGTTCGACACGCGCGCGGCGCAGTCCTCTCACCAATTTCACTGGGGCAAACCCCCTGTCGCAACTGCACTCAACAACAGATAGTTGCAAGCAACGGCGAGCGAGCGCATCATCATCGGGCGATCCTCGATCGCCGCAGCTCAGGGCCATGATCGGCCCATACTGGCAGTGAGGGGGTCAGGGGTTCGAGTCCCCTAAGCTTCACAGACGTATTTTTTGGACATGCGACGTCGAATTGAGTCGGCTTCGTTATGTAGACCGGTTCGGTCGATGATTGATCAGGGCCCGATGCTGCCCGGTGTCGCCACAGCGAACGCCGAGGTCTGCACCCATTCATCAATCAGGCCATGACGGGCATGCGCAGTCGGCGGCCGTCTTGGCCTCCGTGACAGAGGTAGCGGGTCGACGGCGTTCTCGCCTGGGGTACAGCACGCATTGACGCCGCAGCAAGCGCTGGCGGTGTCGTTGTCGGCGGTGCTGTTTGCTCGGGGCCAGCGGGTCTGGTGGCGCGGATGATCGCGGGGTGCATCCCGTCGGCAACTGCGGGGGTCCGGGCGACCTGGATATCGGAAACCCGGCGGCTTCCAGGCTGGCGCGGTACTCGGCGGAGGTGAGCGCTCCGGCGATGCAGCCGACGTGGCCGCCGCGCACGCACCAGGACGCGGTGGGTCTCGGCGAACACGGCGGGCTTGTCGACGGACAGGCAGCCCGCGGGGCGGTGCAGGTGGACATCGGGTAGTCGTGCGATTCCACGCGCTTGAAGTGGTCGCTCACAAGCCGGGACTGGACCGCCAGAGGATCGCCTGTTTCATGAGCGGCCACCCAGGAAACGCATCGTGTCCGTGACCGCTTGCGTGGTGGTTATGGTCCGGCCGTTGCGGCGCGCTCGCGGTTGGCGCGGATCTCGTCGTGGTGGTCGGCGGCCCAGCCGATCAGCGACGTGACGATCTCGTGTAGGCCGCGGCCCAGCGGGGCGAGGGTGTACTCGACGCGCGGGGGTACCTCGGCGTAGGCGGTGCGGGTGATCAGGCCGTCCTGCTGGAGCTGGCGAAGGGTGAGGCTGAGCATGCGCTGGGAAATGCCCGGGACCTGCCGTTGCAGGTGGGTGTAGCGCAGCGGTCCGGACTCCAGGACCGCGATGAGCAGTAGGCTCCACTTGTCGCCGACGCGGTCGAGGGTCTGGCGGATGAACTCCATGTGCTCGGCGGGGATGGCCGCGCACGGCCCGATCGCCGCCGCTCGCGCCGTCACCTCTGCTCCGTTGGCCGTCTCCATGACGCACATTCCTCTCCGGTACGCACACCGGTGTGCCTTTTGTATCGCCTTCCATACTGGTCCATCATGGCGTTACGCACAAGTTGTAAGAAATGGAGGTGCGTGATGAGGTTGGACATCTGGTCCGAGGTGACCTGCCCCTGGTGCGGCCTGGGGAACCACCGGGTGGCCAAGGCCATCAAGCGGTTCGAGCACGCGGACGAGGTGCACCTGGTCCACCACTCGTTCCCGCTCAGCAGCAGCTTCCCCGAGGGCGACACGTTCTCCGTCCGCGAGGCCCTGCTCCGCCGGCACGGTATGGGCGGCAGCCAGGCCGAGACCTCGACCCGGCGGATCGAGAAGCTCGCCGAAAGTGAGGGCCTGATCCCCTACCAGGTGCTGGACAACAAGGTCGGCAACACCGACCTGGCGCACGAGTTCCTCGCCCACGCCAGCGCCCAGGGCAAGAACCGCGAGGCCTGGGACGCGATCTTCACAACCTACTTCGGTAACGCCGAGCCGGTCTTCTCCCTGGACGACCTCCTGGTGCTCTCCGACGAGCTCGGCCTGGACCGCGAGCAGACCCGCCAGGCCGTCACCGACCGCCGCTACCGCCGGCAGGTCCGCGACGACGCGGCCCGCGCCCAGCGCCTGGGGCGACCGGCGCGCCGTTCATCGTCGTCGACGACCGCTACGGCGTGCCCGGCGCCCAGGACAGCGACAGCTTCCTTGAACTGCTGCGCAAGGCCTGGGACGACAGCCACCCCCTCACCCCGGCCGGCGATGCCCCCGTCTGCGGACCGGACGGCTGCGCCGTCCCCGAGCGCGCCTGATCCCGACCCCATACGTGCTGATGCCGGCCCCGCTGCTCCCGACGCACGAGGCGTCCATGACCAAGTCGCACAACGAGGCCCGGCGCCTGGGCTCTGCCCTGGCCAGTCGGCCGGCCGCCTGATCCACCCCTGAACTCCCCGAAAGGCATTTTGATCACCATGAGTAACCTCCTGGTCTTCGGCGGCAGCGGCCGAACCGGCGCTCACGTGCTGGAGTACGCGGCCCAGCGCGGCCACCACGTCCGCGCCCTTGTCCGCAACCCCGACACGGTGCGGGCACCGGCCAGCCTCGAACTGATCCAGGGCACCCCTGCCGACATCGACGACATCCGCCGGGCCGCCAAAGGCACCGAGGCCGTGATCAGCGTGCTGAACAACGGCCGTGCCTCCGACAACCCATGGGCCAAGCCGGTCAGCCCGCCGACGTTCATGACCGACGCCGCCCGCCACACTCTCACCGTCATGGGCCAGCAGGGCATCCGCCGCATCGTGCTGACGTCCACGCAGGGCGCGGGCGACGACTGGGCCCGGCTCAACCCGCTGGTGAAGGCGTTCATCAAGCTGTCGAACATCAAGGCGGGCTTCGCGGACCACAGCGGCGTCGACCAGGTCATCCGCGCCTCGTCCGGCATCGACTGGACCCTGGCCCGTGCCGTCACCCTGACCGACAAGCCCGCCGGCGGCCCCGTGCGGGCCGCCGAGCCCGGCACCGAAAAGCCCGGCGCACGGATCAACCGCGCCGACCTCGCCCAGTTCCTCGTCCAGACGATCGAGGACGACGCATGGATCCGCGAAGCGCCCCTGGTCTGGAACACCCGCGGCTGAACTGTCCCGTGGTTGTCTCCGCGGTTTCCGAGACCATTTGACGCCCACTATCGCCATCGTCGATGCCGGCCCAGGGCTGAGCCTGTCCATCGCCAAGGTGTTCGGCCGCAACGGCTTCTCCGTGGCACTCGTATTGCGGCCCCAGGACAAGCTCGACCGTCTCCCGGCATCACCATGACCGGCCCACTGGACGCGACGGTCGACGACATCCAGCCACAACTGAACGACCAGCTTCATGGGCAGCGCGGAGTTCTCCCAACATTTCAGATGCATAGATCACCTAAGCATCCTTAGCGATCACCTGTTCTGCCCGAATTCAGGCCCGTCAGCGCCTTCGCCGATTCAGCAGCCTTAACTTCCATGGCTACTCTTTTGATACCATCGAAATACCACCCGAGGCCAGAGAGAATAGGTTCACAAAAGCCTTACTAGCCTCCTCATTTTGGTCGAGCCGCTCCAGCGATTGGAACCGCATCGGGTCAATATCGATAGTGGCAACACCGCCAGCATCTTCTCTATCCAACATGGAGAACACCACGAGGCATCGATAGGATCGCACAGCTCCGTCTCGCTTTTCACGCATCAACGACTGCAGAAAAACAGCATCATCCTTGACCTGGCCACGAAGGGCATCCACCGAACTCCAACGAGTAGCGAACCCTTGCAGCTCCGCATCCAGCTGAATTTGGACTAGAGTATCGAAATCGATTCGGCAAACCCGAAAGTCTGGATCGGTCGAGCTGATAAATGACATCGAGCCTTCCCCCCACCATAGATGTCGATACGTATAGCTACCCCATTGATGCCACGCAAGACACGCTTCAGCTTGCCCGGTCGAACACTCAGGAATGTCAGCCAGGAAACTATGGTTTGCGAAGTCTGTCGCCTCTTGCCACGTGAACGCGCCAGACCAGTGTAGCCAAGAGAACGGAAGTCCTTTGCGCTGGGCGCGCTTGCGCTCTACGGGGGCGCGGCTCCAGGCACGCTTGACGCCTGCGTTGTAGTTCCTGGCCTGAGCAGCCTTGGCCGGGCTCATCGTGCTGATCGCGGCCGAGCCGATCCAGGCCGGGTAGCCGTCTATCCGGACGATCAGACCGCTCGGGTCGCTGAAGCTGAGCGCACAAGCCTGACTCGCGATCCGCTGCATCTCAGAGCGATCAAGCCTCTTCCCGCGCCAGCTGCTGAGCCGCTCGCCCGATGGCCGCCTCTACCGCGCCTACTCGGTCGGCCAGCAGGCCCACCGCGCCGACCGCTCGGCTCAGTGGGTCCTCGCCGTCGCCGCCCAGGGCCTGCTCGCGTACGTATGCCGCCTTTACGTCGGCCCACCGCTGAGCCTGCGCAGGGGACAGTCGTCCCCGTAGCTCGGCCAGCTTGAGCAGGTTGGCCTCGGCGCCCGACGTCAGCATCTGCGCCTCGCCGGCGTAGTGGTCGTCGATCAGGGACTCGAGCTCCGTGTCGTTCATCGCCGGCACTATCCGCTCGGCGAGCTTGTTCATGTTGCGGTACGAACCCTGTAGCTGGAACGGCGGTTCGGTGCGTGAAGCGTCCGCCTGCGCCGCCGAAGCGATGTAGGCCTGGTTGTTCGCCAGTACGGTTCGCTGCACCCGCAGGAGCTTCCGGAGCACCGCCAGGATCTGCTCCAGCTCCGTGGCCGAGTACGCGTGCGAAAGCTGGTCGGCACGCACGGAACCGTCGCCGCGGGCCATTCGGACCAGCACGTCCACATCGGACCGCTCTCGGGACACCAGCGGCGCCAGTACGGCGTTCGACGTCAGCGCGTTCTCGACGTAGCTCAGCGCGAAGAGCTCTTCCTTGCCGGACAGCACGTCGCCGAGGTTCCAGACGTCCGCGCGGTTGGCGAGCATGTCGGGGATGCGGAAGCGCTTGCCCTGCTCGGTGTACGGGTTTCCGGCCATGCACACCGCGAACCGCTTGCCGCGCAGGTCGTACGTCCGCGTGCGGCCCTCCCACACGCCCTCCATCCGCCGCTGCGCGTCGCACAGGGAGATGAACTTCTGCAGCAACTCCGGCGACGTGTGCTGGATGTCGTCGAGGTACAGCAGCACGTTGCTGCCCTGCTCCAGCGCGAACGAGATCTTCTCGACCTCCTGCCGCGCGGTCGCGTTGGGCGCGTCCGCCGGGTCGACCGAGGTGACGTCGTGGCCCAGCGCCGGCCCGTTGACCTTGACGAACACCAGCCCGAGGCGGCTGGCGACGTACTCCATGAGCGTCGTCTTGCCGTACCCCGGCGGCGAGATGAGCAGCAGCAGACCGGACTGGTCGGTGCGCTTGGCGTCCCCGGCCGCGCCGAGCTGCTTGGCCAGGTTGTCGCCGATCAGCGGCAGGTAGACCTCGTCGAGCAGCCGGTTCCGGACGAAGGCGCTCATCACCTTCGGCTTGTACTCCTCCAGCCGGAGCCGGTGACGTTCGGCCGCCACCAGGTTGTTGCGCAGCCGCTGGTACGCGCGGAAACCCGGCACGCGGTCGCGGCGGAAGCGCTGCGTCCTGGCGAGCGTCTCGTCGAGCCGCACCGTCACCGACCGCCCGGTGATCCGCGGGTGCGCGCCGAGCAGACCGTCCACAGTGGCCGTCAACGTCGCCGACGAGTCGTACCGCGGCAGGTCGCACAGCTCGATCGCGACGGCCTCGGGCAGCTCGTCGGCCGGCAGCCCGACCGAGTCCGCGAAGGACCGCAGCCACGCGTCGGCGAGCTGGTGCCGGTCCGCCAGGTCGTCGAGGGAACCCAGGTCTTCGGCGAAGCTCCGCCGGTCGAACCGGAACTTGTCCAGCACCGCCCGGGCGCCACCGCTGGTGACGAACCCGGCCGGCGCGACGGCGAGCTCCTCGACCAGGTACTCGCCCGAAAACTCGGTCTCGAGCCCAAGTCCGCCGGTGAACGCCGTCACCGCCTCCCCGAGCTCCCGTGCCAGCTCGTCGAGTGCGGGCACAGAACCGAAGGCCTCCCGCACCCGCGCGAGCGATGCGGCCCGCGTCGTCCAGGCAGCGCGCGCCCGCTCGTCGGCGCCGAACGCCCAGAACAGCTGGGCCGCCGCCCGGGCGGACGGCGGGTAACGCAGGAGCCCCGCGGCCGACCGCAGCCGCAGCAGGGCGCCCAGGATCGCGGCGGCGTCGTGGTCGTGGACCCCGCGCGCGTACCCCTCGTCGTACCGCTCCGCGGCCACGCTCCGGACGACGTCGAGCAGGTCGGCCTCGACCAGCTCGGCCGCCGGCCGCTCGGCGAGGATCGACGTCGCGAGGTACTCGGCCCGGTAGACCTCCGGCGACTCCGAGACCAGCAGCTGCTCCCAGTACGGCCGGGTCGCCTCGAACGCGGCGTCGCGCACCGGCGCCCGGTAGTCGGTGCCGGTGATCGCGAACTTCATCGTGCTTTCGTGTGGCACCAGCGTCAGGTCGACGTCCTGGGTGTTGACGGCGAAGGTGTTGCGGCCGAGGCGGATCGTCTCGCCGCCCTCGCCGTAGAGGTCGAGCCGGTCGCGCAGGGCCCGGCCGGCCTCCTGACGAGCGGCCTTCACCCGGCCTTCGAGCTCCTCGGCCCGCACCTGGTCGCCGAGCGCCCGCAGGTCGGCGACGACGCTGCGCAGCTTCGAGACCATCGGGTCGGCCGCGAAGTAGGTGTTGATCTCCTCGGCCGAGCCGAGCGAACCGATCCGGCGCGTCACGCTGCCGAGGATGCGCCCGGCCGACTCGACCAGCCGGTCCGCACGCCGCGCCCGCTCGTCCAGCAGCGCCTGCTTGCGCGAGGAGAACGCCTCGTAGACGTCGGTACGCTTCTCGCCGAGCGAGGTCAGGAAGTCGTCGAACTCCCCGAACCGCGATTCGAGGTTCTCCAGCTGCAGCAGCAGCCGGCCCAGCTGCTCGTCGCAGCGCTCGGGGGTGTCCGCGACCGCGAGCCCACCCGTGATGGCCTGCGCGAGCAGCGCGAACTCGGCCGCGAACTCCGCCCGTCCCTCGGTCTCCAGGAGCTCCTTGCGGCGCGCTTCTAGGGTGGCCCGGGCGCGGTTGACGGCGCCGATCACCTCGCCGACGCGCTCCAGGATCTTCGTCCGGATGACGGCGTCGGCGATGTCCAGCCCGCCCACGACGTCGGTGAGGACCTCCAGGCCGGCGGACTGTTCGTCGAGCTGCTCGGCGACCGGACCCGCCTCGGCGACCGTCTTGATCGCGCCCGCTGCCGCGATGAGCCCGTCGACTTCGGCGTGGTAGCCGGTGAACGCCTCCTCGCCCTGCAGGAACCGCACGGCCCGCTGCGCGGCCTCGGAGAACTCGGTGTCCAGCCCGGCGATCAGCTCGTCCACCCGGGTGGTGTCGGCGTACCGCAGCTCCCGCACGGTGACCAGGCGCCCGCGCGCCCGGTGCATCTCGGCCAGGCGCCGCACCCACGCGTCCGCCGCGTTCAGCGCCTCGCCCCGCACCCGCCGCACGAGCGACGCCGTGTCGGCCGCCGCGGTGTCGACGGCTTCGGCCGCCTGCGCGGTGAGCGAGGTGACCGTCTCGAACTCGTCCAGCACCTGCTCGGCGGTGACGCGGACGTCGGACAGCGGCGAGCGCAGGTCACCCAGCTCGCTCTCGCCGAGCCAGTGGTAGTGGTCGAAGACCCGCCCGCAGGCGGCGATCAGCGCCTCGAACACCGCCGCCGAGGGCGCCATCTCCCCGATCATCCTGGTGATCGACAGGCAGTCGGAGATCCCGCGGACGAGGTCGGCGTTCCCGACCCGCTCGAGCGGCCCGGTGCCGGTCGGCTGCGACGCGGCGTAGGTGTCCGACTGGAACGGCGTCCGCCAGACCTGCATCGGGTGGACGCGGCTCGGTTCGTCGGACAGCGCGCGGAACAGGATCATCGTGCCGTCGTCGAACAGCGAGTACCCGTGGCACGGGATCGGGTTGGCGACCTCCTTGCGGATCACGTTGTACGGCAACAGGAGCGAACGTCCCTCCGCCCGCGCGTGGAAGACGTACAGCACGTCCTCGCCGTTGGGCGAGCGGATCACGCGCTCGAACTCGAGACCGTCCACAGTGGTGTCGAACGTCTTGCTGACGCCGGTGTCGAGGTAGTAGCCACCGGGGAAGATGATGCCGTGGTCCTCGGGGAGCCGCTGGCACGCCTGCCCGATGCCGTCGAGCCGCACGACGTCCTGGGTGCGCGTGTTGAACACCAGGTAGCGGTACGTGGTCTCCTTGTACGGCAACATGCGCAGCAGGATCAGCGGGCCGATCCGGGCGTAGGAGACCTCGGCGTCGGCGAGGCTCTGCAACGGCTCGTCCACCGGCTCGGCGTACACGCCGGCGCCGGTCTCGGTGTTGTTCTCGACCTTGACCGTCAGGTTGCCGCCGACGGTTTCGACGAAGACCTCGTCCTCGATCGAGATGTGCGGGTGCCGGCCCAGGACGTGGTCCTCGCGGGTCGTCTCGATCCACTCGAAGTCGTGCGACGGCGGGAACACGTGGTCGCGCTCGCCGCGACTGTCCAAGTAGGACACCGTGCCGTCGGCCGCGACGGCCCAGCGCAGGACCCGGATGTCCTCGGTGCGCGGGCCGATCTGGAACACCGCGAGCAGCTTCCCGTCCAGCCGGCGCAGCTGCAGCAGCTTCGCCTGCCGGTAGTACCGGTACAGCTCGCCGAAGTCCCGCCCGAACTGCTCGTCACGCAGCAGTTCGGGCAGTTCCTCGGCGCTGACGTCGTCGAAGCGGAACGCGTCTTCGTCGCGGCTGAAGCGCTGCAGCGAGAAGACGTCGTCGATCGCCGTCTCGGGCTTCAGGCCGATGAAGACGTTGTAGCCGAACAACATCCGCCCGTCGACCGCGACGATGTCCCGGGGCACGCAGTTGTTGGCGGTGCGGATGCGTTCGGTGCCGACCAGCGCGAGCTGCGCGCTGCCGAAGACCTCCAGCCGCCGCGCGTTGAGCTCGTCCGCGCGTTTCGCCAGCTCGGCGGCCTGGGCGGCCAGCCGGACGCGGAGCACGTCATAGGTGCCCGCGTCCAGCTCCGTTGCGGCCGCCGTCACTGCTTCGCGGCGACGACGGTGGCGACCGACGTCTCGGCGAGGCCGAGCTTCTGCGCCGTGGTCATCAGCTCACGGAGCTTGTCGCTGTCCGGCCCGCCGGCCTGCAGCTGCTTCGCCAGGAAGGCCGACAGCGTCAGGTTCTTCACGTCCTCGGTGCTCACCGCGCCGATCAGCTTGGCGAGGTCGTCGGTGAAGCTGGCCGACCCGTCGAGGTAGGGCCGCGCGAGCGACTGGACGACGTCGGAGTGCTGCACGAAGCCGTCCACGCTCTTGCCGAGGCCGATCGAGCCGACCACCCGGTCGAAGAACATGGTCTCGCCGCCGACGATGTCGATGTCGGCCTTCTCCAGGCCGGCGCTGAGCACGACCGCCTGCGCTTCGGCGACGTCACGCTGCACTTCGAGCGCGGCCAGCCGGATCTCCTTCTCGGCGTCCAGCCGCAGCCGGTACTCCTCGTGCTCCCGGCTCGCGCTGTCGAGCGCGGCCAACGCGGCGGCCTTGTCGGTGAGGCCCTCGGCTTCGCCCTTCAGCTTGTCGCGCAACGCTTCGGCGATCACGACGGCCTTCTCACGCTCGACGATCGCCTCGGCGCGGCCGACCTTCTCCAGCGCGACGGCGTCGCGCTCCCGCACCTGCGCGGCGGCGAGCCCGGCGGCGGCCTCCTCGGCCTGGATGCCTTCGGCGAGCCGGATCTTGGCCCGCGTCTCCAGCTCGGCGGTCTGCTGGCGCGCCTCGGCGAGAGTCAGCTCCTCGCGGGCCTTGTGCTTGGCGGCCTGCTCCGCGGCCTCGGCGGCCTTGATGCCCTTGACCAGGTTCTCCTGGGCTTCGGCCTCGGCGCGGATGACGACCGCCTCGCGGGTCCGCTGGGCCTCCTCGACCACGCGCAGCTTCTTGATGTTCTCTTCCTGCTCGGCGACGGTCTTCTCGACGGCGATCCGCTCCCGGATCACCTCGGCGATCGACCGCTTCTCGGTCTCGAGTTCCTTGTCCTTCGAGATCCGGGACAGCTCGGTCTCGCGCTCGCGGCCGATCACCTCGAGCAGGCGGTCCTTTTCGATCCGCTCGGACTCGATGGCGATGACGCGTTCGCGGTTCTTGCCGGCGACTTCGATCTCGCGCTGCTGGTTCTGCTGCTGGATGCCGAGCTGCTCGTCGGTGCGCAGCTGCGCGGCCTGCGACTTGAGCCGCTCCTCGGCCTGCACCTTCGCGATTTCGGCTTCTTCGCGCGCCCGCATGGTCTCGACTTCGCGACGCTGCTTGATTTCCGCGTCGGCCTGGCGCCGTTCCAGTTCGAGGATCGCCTCCCGCGCGTCCACGTTCTGGCGCGTGATCTCTTTTTCTTCGTGGCGGCGGAACTCGTTGGTGCGCACGTGCTCGATCGCGGTCAGCTCGGTGATCTTGCGGATGCCCTGCGCGTCGAGGATGTTCGCCGAATCCAGCGAAGCCATCGGGGTCTGCTCGAGGTAGTCGATCGCCGCGTCTTCCAGGCTGTACCCGTTCAGGTCGGTGCCGATGACGCGGATGATCTGGTCGCGGAACTCGTTGCGCTTGGTGTAGAGGTCGACGAAGTCCAGCTGCTTGCCGACGGTCTTCAACGCCTCGGAGAACTTCGCGTTGAACAGTTCCTGCAGGGTCCCCTGGTCGCTCGCGCGTTCGGTGCCGATCGCCTGCGCGACCTTCACGACGTCCTCGACCGTCTTGTTGACCCGCACGAAGAACGAGATCCGGATGTCGGCGCGGATGTTGTCCCGGCAGATCAGGCCTTCCTGGCCGGTGCGCTCGATGTCGATCGTCTTCACCGAGATGTCCATGACCTCGGCCTTGTGCAGCACGGGCAGCACCATCGCGCCGGTGAAGGTGACGTCGACCTTGCGCACCTTGGAGATGATCAGCGCCTTGCCCTGCGGCACCTTGCGGAACAGCCGGCTCACGACGAACAGCAGCACCAGGACGATCAGGGCCACGACGGCGATCAACACGCCGGCCCCCAGGCCGATGGCATCCATTCCGGTTCAGTCCTTTTCTGCTTCGAGTTCCATGGGACTGACCCAGAAGAACTCACCCGCGGAGTCGTAGTCGTAGAGGACAACGCGGCTGCCCACGCCGAGGTTGCCTTCGCCCGCCAGTCGAATTTGGATGATCGCCGACGAGCCGTCGGCCGCGGTGGCTTCGGCCTGCCCGAAGTCCTCGGTGACGCTCGACGTCCGCACGACGGCGACCCGGCCGACGAAGTCCTGCCGCGTCGGCTCGGCCCCGGCGAAGACCCGCCTCAGGGGCATGACGACCAGCCGCGTCCCGAGCGCCCCGCCGACGAGCGCTCCAACCAGGACGCCGATCCCGAGGGGGATCCGCAGGGGCGCGTCTTCGATGAGGACCGTGCCGACGAGGCTGAGGAACCAGCTGAACGCGACAAGCAGCGACAGCGAGAGGGACAGCGGGACGCCGCCGAAGAACCCGATGTCACCGTCTTCGATGTCGAGGACGCCGAGCAGGGCCAGCCCCCAGTAGCCGATCACGACGACCAGCAGGAAGCTGAAGAGCACGGCAGGAAATGCCAAAGCCGCGGAGACGAACCCGCTCATCGTTTTTCTTCCCCCCAAGGACGGGCCCGGCAGTGCAAGGCCCTGGCCAGCGACTATATCGGGCAAGCAAGAGGGCGGGTGAACATTTCGGACACGAAGCGGTCACGCGCGAGACGGCTCGAACGAGACCTGGGGGTGACACTTCGCTTCTGAGTGGTCACGTTTCGTCGACGCAGAACACCGTCGACGAGCGTGCCGGTTGATCCGTGTGGCGGGTCGGACCTACTCTTCAGCGTCGATGATTGCCGAGGAGGACCCATGCGAGGCGTCAACCGTAGCCGTGGCCACTTGGTGATCATTTCCTGTGCACTGTCCGTAGGTCTGCTGGCCGCGACGAGCCCGGCGGCTGATGCGGCACAGGCGCCGCGGTACTCCCCCGGCGCGTCGGGCGCCGGGGATCCGTACTTCCCCGACATGGGCAACGGCGGCTACGACGTCGGCCACTACGACATCCGGCTGGCCTTCAGCCCCAAGACCAAAGCGATCGACACGACCACGACGATTTTCGCCACGGCCACCCAGGATCTCTCCCGCTTCGACCTGGACTTCCAGGGACCGTTGACGATCAGCAAGCTCTCGGTGAACGGCCAGAACGCCACCTTCACCCGCAGCGGTGCCCAGGAGCTGGTGATCACCCCGCCGTACGGCCTGCGGAAGGGCAGCCCGTTCGTCGTCTCGGTGAGCTATGCCGGCGTCCCACAGAAAATCGACGACCCCGCGCTCGGCCTGTCCGGCTGGGTCGCCACCAAGGACGGTGCGATCGCGCTCAACCAGCCGATCGGCGCGGCGACCTACTACCCGGTGAACGACACCACCGACGACAAAGCGACCTACACGCAGACCATCACCGTCCCGACCGGACTCACCGTGGTGGCCAACGGCGAACCCGGGCCCACCACCACGCGCGATCACCAGACCACCTTCCGCTGGTCCATGAACCGGCCGATGGCCAGCGAGCTGGCCATGATCGCGATCGGGAACTACAACGTCACCCGCGGTGTGACGGCCGGCGGCCTGCCGAACATCACCGCGATCGGCCAGTCGATCGACACCAAACCCGGTCAGGGCAAGGTGTTCAACCAGACCACGGCGCAGGTCATCCAGTGGGAATCGTCGGTGTACGGGCAGTACCCGTTCGACTCGACCGGCGGCATCCTCGCCGACGTCGGCGTCGGCTACGCCCTCGAGACCCAGAGCCGGCCGGTCTACGACCAGAGCACCAGCGACGTCGACGGCGACCTGCTCGCCCACGAACTCGGCCACCAGTGGTTCGGCGACAGCCTCACGCCGGTGCACTGGTCGGACATCTGGCTCAACGAAGGCTTCGCGACCTACTCGGAGTGGCTCTACCAGGAGAAGTTCAACGGCGTCCCGGTGCAGCAGACTTTCGCGAAGACGTACGCCGACGAGAAGGACTGGAGCGGCGCGGTCGCCGACCCCGGACGCGATCGCATCTTCGACGACCTGGTCTACAACCGCGGCGCGATGACACTGCAGGCGCTGCGCATGAAGATCGGCGACCGCGCTTTCTTCGGAGTGCTCAGGTCATGGCCGACGGCTCACCGGTACGGCAATGTCTCGACGCGGCAGTTCATCCAGTTCGTCGAGCGGCAGACCGATCGCAACCTCGATTCGTTCTTCCGCACCTGGCTCTATCAGCCGGGCAAGCCGACTCTCTGACCACGTCAGGGAAGGCGTGTTGCGGCGGAGACGTCCGGACTCGGTGTGTGATTTGCTTCAACCGATGGTGGCACTCCAGAGTTCGCGAGGATTGCAGAGGCGTTCGCCTAGAGCACCTGTCCGGGATCCCAGTATCGACTCCCTGCCGTGACCCCAGCGGTCGTTATCCACCAGAAGAAGGTCACCGGAAGCCAGGGGAACTCGCCTCGCGACTTCCTTAGCCACCACCGCTAGCCGCTGAACCGCTCGCGTGCCAGGGTGCTGCGGGGCAGCTGAAACCAGGAAGTCCACCAGGTCGCCCTTGAGGCGGATGCCAATGTCATCCGGATCCTGCGCGGTCGCAAGTTCGTAAGCGACGGCTCGCTCGATGCCGTCGGGGAAGGGAACATCAGAGAACAACCGGACGACCTCAGCGGCGCCGGACGCATCGGACCTCATCAGACTGACGACCTCCTGCCACTGGACGAGCAGGGATTCTCCGTTCTCGCCCGGCGAGCGATTCTGCCAGCCCCGGTCGACCATGAGCATACTGAAGAACGGCGGCCTGGGCCATCGCAACGACTGGGACGAGTGCGGATCGAGTGGCCCGTCGACAGCATGCGCTTCACCGATCGCGGCGGCCGCGGGTTCGTAGCGGACCCGCCAGACGGCCGGATTTCCGGGATGGATTCCCGCTGTGTTTCCGTAGTATCGGAGCGGTTCGCCGAGCTTTTCGAGGAAGGCGACGTAGGCCGACACATCTACGGGAAAGCCAGAAATCCTCAGGATGCCGGTTGACACCAGAGTCTTCTTGACTTCGCCCACGAACTCATCGGCGTCGTCACGGCCTGGCGCCGACAGAGTCGGCGGCGAGTAATAACGCATTAGAATCCAATCGTCAGCTCATCCGACGTAGGGAACTGTCTTCGCCGCAACCCCGTCGTTTTTCCAGCCGTCCAGTAACTCCAGGTCATGACGAACGATCCGGCCATTTTGGACATCGCCACCCCTGCCGATCATCGTCCTCCGCAGCCATCGGTCGGTGCCGTCAAATTTGGCCACGAACGAAGATCTCGAATGAGCCGCTCTTCGGTTGTCGACGATAAGGAGGCTACCCTCAGCCAGGGTCCCGGCCACAGCGACCTTTTCCGCCGCACATTCTGCTCGCCGCATCGCCCGTGCCGCGGCGGCGGTGGTCGGTGTCAGCAAGGCCGGCTCGAATCGGAGACATGGCCCTATGACCGAATCCGTGATGAGTGGAACGCACGGCCGAGGGTCACTTTCGGTTATCGCCCGTCCGGCGTTGGTGTAACCACCGTGGAGACGGGCCAGGTCGAGAGCAAACAAAGGATCCCGAAGGATCGCGCGATCGTCGCCGCTCAACTGCGCTTCGATGTCGGCGAGGCCGGCGATGTTGGTGGATGCCGGCCGGTCGGACGGCGACCGCAGGCAGTGGAGCAAGAGAAATTCAGGCGGCTGGGGATGAAAGAACATCTCGGTGTGCATCCCAAGATCGACCGCGGAACTCTGGCTCGAGACCGCGTTGGCATTTCTCCGCGTCGGATAGACATCGTGGAACACCGCTCCGTCTCGCTGGTCCAGGTACGAGATCGGAAAACCGAGGGCCGCGGTAAACACCATCGTCACCGATTCGCTGACGCGATCTCGGGTCAGCCGTCGCCATGACTCCGTCACTGCCGGAGTGGGCGGCAGGTCGGAAACGTCCGGCAGATTCGTGACGCATAGTTCAGGTCGATCCGCCTTTCCGTCGGCCAACTCTCCCACGCGATCTCGCGTTTCCGCGGTCAGCGAGTACCACATGTCCGCCGCTTCGCGCGCCAGCGTACCCAGATCCTTATAAGGATCCGCTTCCGTCGTCGTTGCCCATTGACAGAGGGAATCACGTTCCCGATCGGCCAACGAATGGGTGTTCCAGTGTCTGATTGAGCCCTTCAAGTGATCCTCGATTCATCTTTCACTTATAGTCGCAGATTCGTCGGAGCCTGTTACGTCGCACGATCCGCATCGAGGTTCGCGGGCGGCACGAACAGTTCTGGCGGCAGCCGGTTCAGCGGCCACGTTGTGTACACTGCCCTAAGCGCCAGATCGGTCTCCGTCTCGGCGAGGTAACCGAGGAGCCTTAACGCGTGCTCGTACCGCACTCGTGCGAAGCGTACGAATTCTGCGTCCTTGTGCTTCGTAACCTTTTTCGGCAAATAGCCCACGAGAAAGACCGCGCGGGCGAAGGCAAATATCCGATAGATCCGCTTCAGGGCGTCTTCGTCGATCGGATACGAGGCCCCGACCGCCGCCAGTTCGGCGAGGTAGGCACGGCACAACCGGATCCGGTGATCGAATTCCTCGTCCGACACCGGCAGCATCGCATGATCCTCGATCAGTTGAACCACCTCGTAGAGCAGGGGATGCTGCGGATGCTCCTCGAGGTCCAGCGCCACCACCCCATTGGACGGCAAGATCAGCCAGTTCTCGGCGTGACTGTCGCGGCCGGGCATCGACACGGACAGGATCCGAGCGTATCCGGCCCACCCGGCGGCGAGAGCGACTGGGTTTGCCACGCCGACGCGCGCGGCAAATCGCTTCAGAGTGTCCCCGGCATGGAGGAGCGCGATGCTGTCACGATCGTCGGTACCGCCACCGAGTGCGCAATGAATTCGCGCCAGGAAGCGAAGGGTGCGTTCAGCGGCTCGCGAGACCACCGAGGCAGGGCGTCCGGCGGCGATCAGCTCTGCCAGGCTGTTCCCCACTGCACGTCGCGTCACGTAGGCGCTGTTGACCACTACCCCTTCATCGGTGCAAGTTTCGGACACCGAAGTCCAGCCGACGACGACCGGCACCTGCATCCACGGTGGCGCACCGGCGGTCTCGAGGACCCTTCCCATCGAAAGCGTTCGCTCCGCCTCACCGGCGGCCTGTTCTTGTTGCCCCGGCTTGATGACCAGCGCCTGGGACAGCAGCCGGTGCGGGTCATTGAGCACGAACGCCTTCGACCGGCCACCCAGGACGTGCTGACGGAATTGATCGTTCCGGGCAGCACGAGCCGCCACCTCCTGGCGGAGAGCCACGGGCTCTTCCACCAGGAACAGCCGTACGAGCTGCTGGTCTAGATCGCGCCGGGTCGCAGTCACCTCCGCGATCTCCGCAAGGCCTGCCGACTCTGCGAGATCGAGCAGCTGTACCAGCGGCCACGGCCACTTCTCGTCCGCCAGTGCGGCCTGCCAGGCGAACACCACGGCGGCCACGAAATCGTCGGGGTCCCCCTCCATCTCCCAGAGTTCCCGGTGAGCGGCTGCGCTGACGCTCCAGTTCTCCCGCGCACTACGTCCGGATGCGCCCCGCTCCCGTGCGGTCGCCTTGTGCGACAGCGCCGCGCGGTACGAGCCGGGGGAACGGGTCTCGCGGCCCAGGCGGTAGTGCGCGTCGCCGAGCAGCCCGGACAGGGCCATCGAACCGTTGCCCGCCGAAGCGGATCGTTCAAGCCAGGTGATCGCGGCGGTCAAGTGGCCAGGATCGCGGGACAAGGCGTGGCGTCTCAGGTGAGCCTCGCCGAGATAGCTGGTCGTTTCCATGACCGGCAGCATGTACCGCGGCTCGGGGTCAGCATCTCGCTCGATGGTGGTTTCGGGCAGGGAATCGAGTGGAGTCCTGGCCACCAGCGCGAGAATCGCCGCGACGGACTCTGCCTTCAGCACGTCTTCCCGGTCCCAAAGTTGCTCCAGGCAGTCGATAGCCTCGCCGAAGAGCAGATCCGCCTCCTGCTGCTCCTGATGACGGCGTGCTTTGCCGTGGTGAAGTGCCGCCAAGCCGAGACCCCACTGCAGCCGGGGCTCAGGTTCCCCCTGCGGCGGCATCGCGTTGCGAAATGCGGTGTAAGCCTGAGAAATCCAGTCCCGTCGCTTTACGTCCGGTGAGCCGGCGTCGTCCGGTTTCTCGTTGCCGACGTTCGGCAGACCGCCGTTCGACGATTGGGCAGGCCAGCTGCCCAGCTGCGCACAAAGCCGGCCGATGCGTTCGTACAGCCAGCGGTCGATGTCATCACGGCCGGCACGACCGAGCTCGGCACGCAGCCGGCCGATCACCGCCACGATCCGTTCGCGATCGGTCATGGGCTGATCGTCGGCGTACCCCAGGCGGACGGCCGCCCCGGCCAGTGGCCACATCATCACGCGGACGTCGCTCGGCAACGACAAGGCACCGTCCAGGTGAACGCGCAACCGTTTGGCGTCGACCTGAGACTTCTGACCGAGCAGGACAGCCAGCCCGAGAACGTGGTGCAGAGCGGTGAGAGCGTCCTGCGTGTGCGATGGCACTTCTCCCGGATTCGCCCGGCAGTACTCGTGACCTTCGGTGGCCAGCGGAAGCGCCTCTTCGAATCTCTTTTCGCGCTGAAGCTCCCGGGCGCGCTGCAACAATGCCGCAGGCAGGGCCTTGCCCCGCAACTTGGCCCCGGGGGCACCGCAGTAGCGCAAGTCCAGGATGGCCTCGTCCAACCAGTCTCCAGTCGGCTGTGCGAACGAGCGCAAGTGCCACGCGACACGTTGCCGGGCAATACCACGTTTGGCTTTAACGAAGTCGTCAATCAGCAAGTCTCGAGCCCGATACCGCAGCGCCTCGGTGTAGCTGCCGACCGCTTCCGTGTACAACGCGAGAACGGGATTTTCCCAGTCGGGCAGCGAATCTGCCTCGAACGCAGGCTCCGTGTCTTGCGAGTCGTCGTCACCGGTCTCGACGCCCCGCAGACCCGCTCCGTATGCCAGAAACTGGGCCCAAGCGGTCTGCAGGTCGCCCACGCACGCGAGCCATTCGCGTCCCTGCACCTGATGGCCGGCCGCCTCCGCGAGGACACGCTCGGCGTCGGTGCGCACATCCTCCCCCAGCTCCAACAGGCGTTTGACAGCTTCCAGCCGGTAACAGAAGTGCTGCGTGGAATGGTCGCCCGATGCGTAGGCCTTCGCGAAGTCCGTGACGGCCCCGCGCAGCAGAGGACCCGGATGGGCACTCTTGCGGGCGAGTACGAGACTGGCAACAGCTCGCTGGCCGCGCCAGATCATCGCCCTTCTCCCCGTCAGCCGCGCGCGCTCGACGATCTGCCAGCCGGAGAACGACTCGGCGAGGCAGGCTCGCGCCAGAACGTCCATGCCGCCTCTGGCCAGCAGCTCCCGGTGGCGGTCGTAGCACATACCGGCCAGTCGCACGTTGATTTCCAGCCACGTGTCAGCCCAGTTCAGCGTCGACGGCAGGTATGCCGCCGCCTCCTGCGGCGCCATCGACGCGGCATGGTGCACACCGAGGACAGTCGTCAGATCACGCACGCATGGTTCGACGCCCGCGTCGAGCAGGGCCTTCCACACCCGGCCCAGCACGCGTGGCGCGGTCGCGCGATCGAAGAGACCCGCAAACGAGGCAGAATTCAGGCGCGCCACCGCCTCGTCGACGATCTCGACGGTGAGCTCGATACCGATCGCGGCAAGTCGCTCGCGGATCTCGTCGAGGTACTCGGCCACGTTTCGACAACCCTCCGGTCCCGGGTGTTCATTGATGCACACGTCACCGCAATGCGGGCTGGTCTTCCCGGCTTCGTGCCCGGCCGATCAGGAAGGCCGAATGTGGGGCTACGATGTACTGTCTCTGCCTGCCGCTGCGCACGTCATTGCTTCCGACGGCAAGCACCTGCGTCTCGGCATCGTCACGCCCGAGCTCGATCAATCTTCTGATCAGCGTGATCGGTTCGGGGCTGTTTCCGACAAGGTCATAAACCTCGAAGTGACGCATGTTTTTGTAGGGCTCGCCCGGCGCACGCCGAGGGCGTTCGAAAACATGTCGGACGAGCTCGAACTCCAGGGCATCGGTCAGCGGCACCAGCTCCGGGTGGCCGATCTCGACGAGCTCCTCACGCAACTCCCGACGCAGGCATTCTGGCGCTGTCTCGCGATCCTTGCCCGTAGCGAACCACCGCATGAACGCGACCGCGTGGATCGGCTTGAGGTAGCCGCGAAGATCCCGCTCCATTGTCGTCTGCCGGTCCGCAACCCGTTGCTCGATGAAGTCGATCCGGTCGAGCGCCTGCTGCGCATGGGGCGCGCGCTTGAACACGCCACCGGGCGGGCCGTAAGTCTGCGGCCTGTACGGCTGATGGAACAGCACATAGCAGTCGTCATCCTTGATCCGCAACAGCGCCGCCACGGACACCCTCACCGTGCCGAACGGCCACAGAGTCGTCGGCAGCAAGCCGAGGAAGCCGCGGTGGCGCCAAGCCAGTGACGACAACGCGAGCAGAGCCGCGACGATCAGACCGGAAACAATGTCGACCCACATGCCCGATCAGTCGCCGGCCCGGAACTTCCTGTTACGCGCTTTTTTCTGCCACCCGAAGGGGTTCTGCGGTTGGCTCCAGGAACACACTCCGCCGGTATAGTCACCAGGCTGATCATCCGACGCGTGCGACCCTGCCAGGCTCCTGACCCAGCCGAGCCGTGACGGCCTCACGGGTCGGCTCCAACTCGTCGAAGTCGACCGAGGGATCTCCGATGAATGCCGTGAACGTCTTGCGGTGGTCCTCGGTCGCCATGGCCGCCAGGTCTGCCGGGTGAGCCTGGCTCCAGGACAGGCGGTACCTGCTCTCGACCGTGCCCCGGAGTGCTTCTCATCGAGCACCTCGAGCACGTCCGCCTCCGTGGGCGCTGCCACGTGGCGATACATAGTCGCGTGCGGGATGTCCGATGGCCCCTCGTGCAATGGGGCCGTCGTGGCCGGGCGGCCGTCCAGGAACTTTCGCAGGATGCGGAGCCGCGATTCCCACACCGGGCGGGGCCGAAACCCACCGGGCTCCCGGCTGACCCACATGCTCCGCCGCGCGACGGCCCGGCGTGCGGCTTCGCTACCTGCTACCACCGGAACGAGCGTCGAGCGGGGCACGAACTGACATTACCGGTCGGTATGATATCGCCGGCTTATCGAAAACCGCATACGTGACGGCAACACGAGGCCGGTTTGACTGGCCGGCATGACCCACGGCGGACCAGCACGGACAGCGGCCGCGCCTCATCCGGCCGCGGCGGCGACGGGAATCACGATCTACGGGTGCGAGCCGGACGAGGCCGTCCTGTTCCGGGAACTGGCGCCTCGCTTCGGCGTCGTGCCGACCATCACCGACGCCGCCGCGTCCGAAGCCACCAGCGAACTGGCGGCCGGCAACCGGTGCGTCAGTGTCGGGCACAAGACCCGGATCACCGATTCCGCTCTCTTCGCGCTCAGCCGGGCCGGGGTGGAGTACATCTCCACGAGGAGCGCCGGGTTCGACCACATCGACGTCGACTACGCGCGGCGCGTCGGCATTTCCGTGGGAAATGTCGCCTACTCCCCCGACAGCGTGGCCGACTACACGTTGATGTTGATGCTGATGACGGCGCGGAACGCGAAATCCGTCCTCGGCCGCGCGGAGGTCCACGATTACCGGCTGGGTGAAGTACGCGGGAAAGAACTGCGCGACCTGACCATCGGGGTGATCGGGACGGGACGCATCGGCGCCGCGGTCATCGACCGGCTGCGGGGTTTCGGGTGCCAGACGCTCGCTTACGACAGCCGTCCGCAGACTTCCGCTGACTACGTTCCGCTCGACGACCTGCTCATGCAGAGCGACATGGTCACGCTGCACACGCCACTCGACGCCAGTACCCACCACCTCCTGGACCGCCGGCGCATCGAGCAGATGCGGCGCGGCGCGGTCGTCATCAACACCGGACGCGGGTCCCTGCTCGACACCGAAGCGCTGATCCTCGCGCTGGAGAGCGGAAAGCTGGGCGGCGCGGCCCTGGACGTCCTCGAAGGCGAAGAAGGAATCTTCTACGCCGACCGCCGGAACGGACCCGTCGGAAGCGAAGCACTGCTGAAGCTGCAAAGAATGCCGAATGTGCTGATCAGCCCGCACACCGCGTACTACACGGACCACGCACTGAGCGACACCGTCGAAAACAGTCTCGTCAACTGCCTGACCTTCGAAAGCGGGAAACAGCATGGACAAGGTTAAAGTCGGAATCATCTTCGGAGGATCCACCGAAGAACATCCCGTTTCCGTCAAATCCGCGCGAGAGGTCGCGAAACACCTCGACACCGAGAAGTACGAACCGTTCTGGATCGGGATCACGAAGACCGGTGAGTGGCGGCTGTGCGACGGCCCCGGCGAGGGCTGGGAAGACGGCCGTCCGGTGGTGCTCTCGCCAGACCGGAGCGTCCACGGACTGCTCGTCCTCGAGCGGGGACGGTACGAGACGATCAGGCTGGACGTCGTGCTGCCCCTCCTGCACGGCAGGCTCGGCGAGGACGGCGCGATGCAGGGTTTAGCCGAACTCGCCGGCGTCCCCTACGCCGGCTGTGACGTCCCGAGTTCCGCTCTGTGCATGGACAAGTCGCTCACCTACCTCGTCACCGGAAACGCGGGAATCGCGACGCCGGAGTTCCGGAGCGTCACGGCGGACGAGACCGTCGATCCCGCCGGGCTCACCTATCCCGTCTTCGTCAAGCCGGCCCGTTCGGGGTCGTCTTTCGGCGTCAGCAAGGTATCCCGCGAGGAGGACCTGCCGAGCGCGGTCGAGACCGCGCGGCGGTACGACTCGAAGGTGCTGATCGAGGCGGCGGTCGCCGGCAGCGAGATCGGGTGTTCGATCCTGGGGAACGACCAGGACCTGATCGCGGGCGAGCTGGACCGCGTCGCGCTTTCCCACGGCTTCTTCAAGATCCACCAGGAAAACGATCCCGAAAGCGGTTCCGAAAACTCGACGTTCATCGTTCCCGCGGACATCTCGGCGGAGTCGCGCGCGCTCGTCCAGGAGACGGCGAAGGCCGTCTACCGCGCCTTGGGCTGCCGGGGACTCGCGCGGGTGGACATGTTCCTGAAGGAGGACGGGACGGTGGTCCTCAACGAGGTCAACACCCTGCCCGGGCTGACTTCGTACAGCCGCTACCCGCGGATGATGGCGGCCGCCGGGTTGCCGCTCGGCGAGGTGCTCGACCGGCTGGTGTCGCTGGCCTTGACCGGGAAGTTCCAGTGAAGGACGACTTCGTCTTCGTGGACGAGTTCGCGCCCGGAATACGCTGGGACGCCAAGTACGCCACCTGGGACAACTTCACCGGCAAACCCGTGGACGGTTACCTGGCGAACCGGGTCGTCGGCACGAGAGCCCTGTGCACGGCCCTGGAAAGAGCGCAAGAGAAAGCCGGTTCCCTTGGCTTCGGCCTGCTCCTGTGGGACGGCTACCGCCCGCAGCGCGCCGTGGACTGCTTCCTGCGCTGGTCGCGGCGGCCCGAAGACGGCCGGACGAAGCCGCGGCACTACCCCAACATCGACCGGGCGGAGATGTTCGAAAAGGGTTATGTGGCCGCGAAGTCCGGGCACAGCCGGGGCAGCACCGTCGACCTGACGCTCTACCACCTGGCCACCGGTGAGCTCGCCGCGATGGGCGGTGACCACGACCTGATGGATGTGATCTCCCACCACGGCGCGACGGCGGTCACGCCGGCCGAAGCGAGAAACCGGCGTCACCTCCGGTCCGTGATGGAGACGTGCGGGTTCGCTCCGTACGACTCCGAGTGGTGGCACTACTCGTTGCGGGACGAGCCCTACCCGGACACCTACTTCGACTTTCCCGTCGGGTAGCCGCGGTCAGCGCAGCCACCAGCGCGGCAGCTCCACGCTGATGCGGAGGCCGCCGCCGGGGCGGGGAGTCAGGGTGAGGGTCCCGTCGTGGGCCTGGGTGATGCTCTTGACGATCGCCAGGCCGAGGCCGACCCCCGCGTGGTCGGCGCGGATGCGTTCGGTGCCGCGCCGGAACGGTTCGACGAGCGTGGAAACCAGCTGCGGGGTGAGCGGCTCGCCGGTGTTCTCGACGGTGAGCGCCACCGTCTTGGACCCGACGCCGGTCGTCACCCACACCGTGCCGCGGCCGGGCCGGTTGTGGACGATCGCGTTGTGCACGAGGTTCGTGGTCAGCTGTAGGAGAAGCGCCGGCGATCCGTGCGTGGGCGCGATTTCGCCGGACGTCTCGATGGCGAGGCCGCGCTTTTCCGCCAGGGGCAGCAGGGTTTCCGTGGCCTCTTCCGCGACGAGGGACAGGTCGACGCGTTCCCGGGTGAAGGAGCGCTGGTCGGCCTGGCTGAGCAGGAGCAGGGCTTCGGTGAGGTCGATCGCCCGCGTGTTGACGGCGTGGAGGCGGTCGACGAGCTCACCGGAGAGCTGCGCCGGATCCGTGCGGGCCACCTCGAGCAGTGCCTGCGAGATCGCCAGCGGCGTGCGCAGTTCGTGGGAAGCGTTGGCGGCGAACCGCTGCTGCTCGGCGACGTGCGCTTCGAGGCGGGTGAGCATCGCGTCGAAGGCGTCGGCGAGCTCGCGGAACTCGTCCTTGCGGCCGTCGAGCCGGATCCGGTGGGACAGCGATCCGTCGGTGGCCATGCGGGTGGCGTCGGTGATGCGGGTCAACGGGGCGAGCATGCGGCCGGCGAGGATCCACCCGCCCAGGAGACCGAACACCAGCAGGAACACCACGACCACGCCCGCGGCCGACGTGAAGGTGCTCATCAGGGTGGCGCGGTTCAGCACCCCGCCGGGCATGACCGCGATTTCGGGCAGGTGGCTGCGCAGGAACGCCCACACGGTCAGGAGCAGCAGGGCGCCGGCGAGCATGAGGAAGCCGGCGTAGCTGACGGTGAGTTTGAGGCGGACGCTCAGCCCCGGCTTCCGGTCCACGGTCTCCTCAGGTGTCGATGCGGTAGCCGGCCCCGGCCACGGTGGCGATGACCCAGGGCTCGCCGAGTCGCTTGCGCAGGGCCGAAACCGTGATGCGCACGGCGTTGGTGAACGGGTCGGCGTTCTCGTCCCACGCCCGCTCGAGGAGCTCTTCGGCGCTGACGACACCGCCTTCGGCCGCGACGAGGACTTCGAGCACGGCGAACTGCTTCCGGGTGAGCGCGACGTAGTGGCCGTCGCGGTGGACCTCGCGGCGGAACGGGTCCAGGCGCAGGCCCGCGATCTCCCGGACGGGTGGCCGGTTGTGGGCGCGCCGCCGGTCGAGCGCCCGGAGCCGGAGCACGAGTTCCCGCAGCTCGAACGGCTTCGTGAGGTAGTCGTCGGCGCCGAGGCCGAACCCGGACGCCTTGTCGTCGATCCGGTCGGCGGCGGTGAGCATGAGGATCGGCATGCCGCTGCCTCCGGCGACGATGCGTTCCGCGACCTCGTCACCGGACGGGCCGGGGATGTCGCGGTCGAGGACGGCGATGTCGTAGGCGTTGACGCCGAGCAGTTCGAGGGCGGTGTCACCGTCGCCGGCGATGTCGGCGGCGATCGCTTCCAGGCGCAGGCCGTCGCGGACGGCTTCCGCCAGGTAGGGCTCGTCCTCGACGATCAGCACACGCACGGTTCCGATGCTACGAGCTGATCGATATCGCCGGCATATCGAAAGCGGGATACGGGCCGGCAACACGGCGTCGCTTTGACTGCGGGTATGTCTCCTGTGACGGTTTTCGACGAGACCCCGGCCGTGACCGGCCTCGACCCCGCGCTGCTCGACGCCTTGCGCCGAGCCTCGATGGACGCCGGGATCGCGTTCGTCGTCAACAGTGGCCGGCGTTCGCGCGAGTACCAGGCGAACCTGCTCGCGGCGGCGGTGGCGAAGTACGGGTCGCCGGCGGCCGCGGCCAGGTGGGTGGCGACGCCCGACACGTCCGCGCACGTTTCGGGGGACGCGGTGGACATCGGGCCCGCGGCGGCCCGGGCGTGGCTGTCCGCGCACGGGGCTCGGTACGGGCTGTGCCAGATCTACCGCAACGAACCGTGGCACTTCGAACTGCGGGCCGTCGAGCATGGGTGTCCGCCGATGTACGACGACCCTAGTTGCGATCCTCGGTTAGTTTTCCGGGAGTGACTCTCGGTACCAGTCCGTGGCCTCGGCCAGGCGGGAGCTCGGTGTGACGCCGGTTAGTTCCCAGATGCGGGTGCTCTCGTACCAATGATCCCGTGTGAGGAGGGAGTACTGGTGGTCGGTGAGCCACGGGAGGGCGGCTCGGGTGCGGTCGCGGTGTTCGGTCAGGGGCAGGTCGGTGGTGGGGGGTGGGAGGTCGAGCAGGTCGCACACGGCGGTGACCAGGGTGCGGATCGTGACCGGGAGGGGGTCGGCGACGTGGAGGACCTCGCTTGGCCGGGTCAGGCTGGGATCCATGGTCAGTGCGGTGATGGCGGCGGCCAGGTCGGCCACGGCGACTAGCGACGTGCGGGCCGTGCCGCCCTCGGCCCAGGCCGGGACCGCCTGGACCCAGCGGACCAGCGCGGGCACGACGTGGCGGTCGCCGGGGCCGTGGATGAGGTGCGGCCGTAGGACGGTGCCGCCGGCCGCCAGGACCAGCCGCTCCCCGGCCAGCCTGCTGCGGCTGGTGGGGGAGGTTGGGTCGGTGACCAGCTCGGAGTCTGGGGGTGGGGGGTTGTTTTGGGTGGTCGGTGGGCTTGGGTCCGTTGTCGGCTCGGGGTGCGGTCCTCGGCTCGCAACGCCACTCCCGGCGCCTGGCGTGCCCGGCTCGGGCCCGATGGGCGGGCGCTCGGCTGCCGGGTTGCCACGGCCGGTTGGCGGCCCCTGCTCCGCCACCAGCTCCGACCCAGCGTGCGCTCCCCGGCCCGCCAGGCCACTCCCGGCACCGGGCGCTCCGGGCTCGGGCCCTGTAGGCAGGCGCTCGCTCGACAAGCCATCGCAGCAGGTCGGCGGCCCCTGCACCGCCACCGACTTCGCCCCCGCGTGCAGCCTCTGATCCGCCACGCCATTCCTGCCGCCCGACCGTGCCGGCTCGGGCGCCGGACTGGGGCCGGCCGGCGGGCGTTCGCCCGCTGGCGCGCCCTGGCGGGCCGCAGACTCCGGCCCGTCCCCCGGGCCCGGATTCGCCTGCGGCTCGGCCGCTGACCCACCCCCGCTGGCCAGCGACCCCAACTCACCCCGCAAACCCCCGTCCGCCCGGGTCCGTGGCGGCCTCGGCTCGGCCGCTGACCCATCCCCGCTGGTCAGCGACCCGAACCCACCCGGCAAACCCCCGTCCGCCCGGGTCGGTGGCACCCCTGACCCATCCCCGCTGGCCAGCGACCCCGGATTCGCCTGCGGCTCGGCCGCTGACCCATCTCCGCTGGTCAGCGACCCCCACTCACCACGCGAACCCCCGTCCGCCCCGGTTGGTGACGGCCCCAGATCCGCCGCCATCCCAGCCCCTTCGGGCGGCGGGCCGGAGGCGGCCCCCAGGCCGCTCCGGTCCGCCATCCCTTCCGTCGGTACCTCTGCCCCCCGGTGAACTCCGTCCCGGTACACCGCGCACGTGCTCAGGTACAGCACCCTCCCCGTGCCGGCCCTCCGGACCTCCGCCAGGAGATTCGCCGTTCCTCGCTCGTTCACCGCCGTGCACAGGCCGGGATCCCCTCCGACCTGGGACGCCAAGTGCACCAGCGTCGAAATCCCCGTGCACGCCCCCGCCAGCGCCCCCGGGTCGGTGAGGTCGGCTCGCCACGTCCTCACTCCCGCGTCGGTCATCCATACCGGCGGGGGGCGTCGGACGAGGATGCGGACGCGGGGGCCCATTCCTCGTCCGAGCAGGTCGCGTAGTACCGCCGTGCCCACGAAGCCCGTCGCGCCGGTCAGCAGGATGTCCGGCTCACCCGCGCTCACGACAAGCGCATCCCCAGTGTTCCGCTCGCCGCCGTCGTGCCCTTCTGGCGGACTTCGACCCGGACCGTCCTCGTGCGCTCCGGTCCGGCCTTGTCCGCTTCGACCACCAACAGGCACTCGGAGTCGAACTCCACGTAGGTGTCGAACCGGAAGTCCGCGAGCGCCGGCAGGGCGTACGGGTCGCCGATCGCCAGCAGGGCCGCCTGGCGCGCTCCCTCCAGCAGCAGCATGCCCGGCACGTGGTCGGCCGGGTGGTCGAACAGCACCGCGTGGTCAGGGTCGAACCGCAGCGCCCACGTCCCCTCCTTCGGGGTGGCCGCCACCAGCACGTCCTCCGCGCGGTCCCGGCCGACCGACGCCGGGGCGACACCCGGCAGGGCCGCCGCCTGGAACGGGGTCGCCGCGAAGTGGTCGCCCCGGACCCGGCGGTAGACCGCCGAGGACACGCAGCGCCAGCGCTCCGACGCCGTCCCGATGCGACGGCCGTCGCGGAAGCACTCGAAGTCCAGCCGCATGCCGCCGACGTTCTTGCCGCGGTACTCGACGTCGTGCGCGGTGACCCTCAGCACCACGTCGACCGGCCGGCCCAGCGTGGCCAGCCCGGTCTCGTCGACCGAGTAATCCTTGCGGTCGGACAGAAAGCTGTGGCTCAGCGGAACGCCGTAAGCACGGTGCGCGATCAGCAACGCCGCCTGGCGGATGGTTTCCGCGTACAGCATCGGGTCGTGGAACACGGGCGTCCGCGGCCCGAAGAAGCTGTGCCGGCGCGGCCACTGCGCGCCCACCTCGAACCGGCCTTCGCCGAGGATGTTCAGATCGGTGACGAAGACCTCCGAGACGGCCGCGCGGTGCACGAGGCTCCGCGGGATCGTCTGCTGGAAGTCGACCGCGCGCGCCACGGCCACGTCGATGATCTTCGGATCGGAAATTTCGCGCGCAGACTCCTGAAGGATGGTGCCGACCATGACGGTCCTCCTAGAATTTGCTACCCCAGTACCCCAGTACTCCCCCGCTTCATTTGTAGCCGAACCGGACACCTAAAACCATACCAACCGAGCGGTTTTTTTTAGTGGCTTTCCCTGCCCCTGGGACGTAGACTGGCCATTGACGCATGAGGTACCGCCGAATGGTCTACTGTGGACCGGCCGGCCACGAGCGAGAGGGGCTGGGCGTGGCTCGCCAAGAACGTGCCGAGCAAACACGGAACGCGATCCTCGAGGCGGCGGCCTCCCGGTTCGACGCGGTCGGCTTCCTCGGCGCGAGCCTGTCGGACATCCTGACCGAAGCGGGTGTCACCAAAGGCGCGCTGTACTTCCACTTCAAGTCGAAGGAAGATCTGGCCGACGCGCTGATCGACGAGCAGTTCACCGTCTCGGACCCGCTCGCGGAGATCGAAAACCCGGGGCTGCAGACGGTCATCGACCTCACCCAGGGCATGGCGGCCAGCCTGCAGTCCGACGTCCGGGTGCGGGCCAGCATCCGGCTGGTCATCGAGCAGGGCTCGTTCATCTCGCCCGCGAACAACGCCTACAAGCGGTGGGTCGACACGCTGCACGCCTGCCTGCTCGCCGCGAAGGCGGCGGGTGACGTGCGCAAGGAGATCAACGCGCATGACCTCGCGCAGTTCGTGCAGGCGTCGTTCACCGGGATCCAGCTGAGCTCGCAGGTGCTGACCGGCCGGGCCGACCTGCTGGAGCGGATCACGTTCATGTGGAACACGATCCTGACGTCGGTGGTACCGCCGCGCCGGCTGCACCGGTTCCTGCCGGCGGGCACGTCGGCCGAGGCCGCCACGGTCTGACCACACCCGAGGAACGGGCGGCCGGGAACTCTGCCGGACCGCCCTCTTTACTTTCCCGTCACGCTCCCGCGCCCGCCGTCGGGCGCGGTGACCGCTCGGCCAGCTCGATCAGCCGCCACAGCTTTCCCAGCGTCACCGCGAGGTCGCTGTCCGGCACGACGATCCGGCTGGAGACCACGGATTCGAGGCCGACGCAGGTGACGACCACCAGCAGCTCCGCGGTCTCGAGCGGCACGTCGGCGCCGAGCTCGCCGCCGTCGATCGCATCGGCGACGTACTCGTGGATCTGCGCCAGCCAGGTGCGGGAGAACACGACGAACCGCTCGTCGACGGACCCCATCTCGCGGGCCATCCGGAAGCTGGCACCGACCTTCGGATCGGTTTCGAGCCAGTGCATGAGGGCGCGGCTGAGCTCGGCGAGGCGCCGCAGGGCGGGGCGTGCCACCGCCAGCTGACGGCCCACGTGCGCGCGCAGCACCTCCGTCGCGGCGATCTGCACCTCGTCGCAGATCTCGTCCTTGGAGGAGAAGTGGAAGTACAGGCCACCCTTGGTGACGCCGGCCGCCTGCGCGATGCCCACCATGCTGGTGGCGGCGTAGCCGTCCCGGTGCAGCAGCACGGCCGCGGCCTCCAGCAACAGGCGCCGCGTGTGTTCCGAGCGTGCCTGCTTGGTCACCGTCGGTCCCCTCCGCTCGTGCCGTTCCGGCGCAGGGACCCTGCGCGTCCCGATCATGATTACATACCAACCGCCCGGTTTACAACTAGGGGAACCCCAGAAATCGGCCCCTGGCAAGGCACTTGGCCACCGCTCGAAGAACAAACCGACCGACCTCCCGGTTTTGTCTTGAAAACCGACCTCCCGGTTTAGTACGCTGCCGGAGTGGGACCGGGCACATGGGCGCTGGAGGACACACTGGGGGCGCCAGGCCGGGCAGATCCGATCGACACGCGGACACCGGAGGCACTGGAAATGGACTACGAGATACTGGGGCAGATGAAAGTCGGCGGGCGGCCCGGCGTCAGCGCCCCGCGGGCGCGCAAGATCGAGACGCTGCTCGCCGTGCTGCTGGTCAAGCGCAACCAGGTGGCCACGACCGAGCACCTGATTGGCGAGCTCTGGGGAGAGCACCCGCCGGCCCGGGCGAGCGCCGCCCTGTACGTCTACGTCTCGCAGCTGCGGAAGCTCCTGCGCGGCACGGGTGACGACGTCGACGACAGCCCCGTCGTGACCAGCCCGCGCGGCTATTCACTGCACGTCACCGACGGCGAGCTCGACGCCGACCGCTTCACCCGCCTCTACGAGCGCGGCCGGGCCCTGTACTGGGACCGCAACTACAAGGAGGCCGCGGCCGTCCTGCGTCAAGCGGCGAACCTGTGGCGCGGCGAGGCGTTCGGCGGTTTCACCGACTCCCCCGACGTCCAGGCCTACGCCGCTCTGCTGGAGGAGACCCGGCTGGAGTGCCTGGAACTGCTGATGGAGACGGAGCTGCTGATCGGCCGGCACCGCGAGGTCGTCGGGCAGCTTTCCGCGCTGGCGAAGGAGCACACGCTGCGCGAGACGTTCTACGAGTACCTGATGACGGCCCTGCTGCGGTCGAACCGCCGGGCCGAAGCGCTGGAGACGTTCGCCTCCGCCCGGCAGCACCTCGTCCAGCAGCTGGGCATCGAGCCCGGCAGCTCGCTGCGGAAGCTGCACCACAGCATCCTCGTCGGCGAGATGTCGGACGCGGTCTGAGCACGCCCCCACGCCCAGCAGTCCGGGTCCCCGCCACCACGGCGGGGACCCGGCTTGCGTTAGGGCACTCGCTAGCTGCGGTAGAGCGAAACGACCTGGTCGCCGCACGCGGCGGGCTCGCCGTACCAACCGCCCCAGCGGCTGTCCAGCGCGAGGTCGGCCAGCTCGGCCATCAGGTCCAGCTCCGCGGGCCACACGTAGCGCAGCGGCACCCCGTCGCTCAGGAACAGCGTCTGGCGGGCGCAGTCGTGCCCGGTGACGAGCGGGTGCGCCGCCCAGCGGGCCGGGTCGGGGTGGAACCCCTGGACCACCAGCCCGCCGCCGGGACGCAGGAGCGTCGCGAGCCGGCGGACCAGGCGGACCTGCTCCCGCTGCACGAGCAGCCGCGAGAGGACGTCCGAACCGGCGTAGACGACGTCGAAGCGCTGGGTGGGCCGGCTGTCGAAGCTTGCCTCGGTGACGGCGTACCCCTCGGCCGCGAGAGTGTCGGCCACCGGGCCACCGCCCGGGACGAGCACGCGCGGACGTCGGGAGACGCGGTCGGCGACCTCGGCGACGAACGCCGCCGCACCGGCCGGGTCGGCGGCCAGCGGAGCGAACCAGGCGTCGAGGGTCACGGCCGGGTTCTCGGCGATGCGGGTCGGCATCGGGGCCACCTCACTTCACGGACTGGTCGGATGTTCTCCACGCAGAGTGCCGGACCGATCTAAAGTCGACCTAGCGCACGCGAAAAGGCGGCCCGTGCCGGAGCACGGACCGCCTCTCGCTTCGAGAGATCAGCCGCGAGCGCGCTGGTGGAACTTGCGGATCGCCAGGTAGGCGGCCCCGGCCGTGATGACGGTCCACCAGGCCAGCGCCAGCCAGCCGGTCGAGCCCAGGTCCGTGCCGTTCATCAGGCCGCGGAGGGCGTCGATGAGCACGGTCACCGGCTGGTTGTCCACGACCACCCGCAGCACCGACGGCATCGACGCCGTGGGCACCAGCGCGCTGGTGGCGTAGGGGACGAAGACGAGGATCATGCCGAGACCGCCCGCGCCTTCGACGGTCTTGGCGATCGACCCCAGGAGCGTCGCGAGCCAGAACACGCCGGTGGCGAACAGCGTCAGCAGGCCGATCGCGCCGAGCCAGCCGAGCACGCCCGCCGCGGGACGGAACCCGACGGCCAGGCCGACCGCGACCATCACCACGAACGAAAGCAGGCTGCGCAGCACGCCGGAGACGACGTGGCCGACGAGCACGGCCGGGCCCGCCATGGGCATCGACCGGAACCGCTCGACCAGACCCTGCGTGAGGTCCGAGGCCACGCCCACGACCGTGGACGTCGAGTTGAAGGCGACGCTGATGGCCAGCAGGCCGGGCACCAGGTAGTCGATGTAGGCCATGCCCGGGACGTTGATGGCGCCGCCGAACATGAAGCGGAACAGCAGCAGGAGCGTGATCGGCAGCGAGACCGCCTGGATCAGCATCTCCATGTTGCGCGCGATGTGCTTGACGTTGCGCCCGACCAGCACGCGGCAGTCGGACAGCGCCAGTGCGAAGGACGAACGGCTCGGGGTGTCGGGGATCTGCGTTCCCTCGACCTCCCTGGACAGGGTCTGGGTCATCGCTTCTCTCCCGCGGTTCCGGTAAGGGCGTGGAAAACGTCGTCGAGGGTCGGCTCGGACAGCTCGAGGCCGGTGGTCTCGAGGCCCGCGTCGGCGACCTGGTTGAGCACCCGCCGGACCTGGCCGGGCTGGTCGATGGCGACGCTGACCGTGTCGTCGATCAGCACGCCGCCGGTGATGCCGTACGCGCGCTCGGCTTCGGTGCCGGTGGCGAAGGTGAGCTTCAGCCGTTCGGTGCCGACCTTGCGCTTCAGCTCGGCCGCGGTGCCCTCGGCGACGACGCGGCCCTTGTCGATCACCGCGATCCGGTCGGCCAGCTGGTCGGCCTCCTCGAGGTACTGCGTGGTGAGCAGGATCGTGGTGCCGCCGTCGAGCAGCTCGCGGATCGCGTCCCACATCGCCGAGCGGCTGCGCGGGTCGAGGCCGGTGGTGGGCTCGTCGAGGAACAGCACCGGCGGCGAGGTGATCAGGCTGATGGCCAGGTCGAGCCGGCGGCGCATGCCGCCGGAGTAGGTCTTGACCTGGCGGTCGGCGGCTTCGGTCAGGTCGAACTGCGTGAGCAGCTCGGTGGTGCGGGTCTTCGCCGCGGCCGAGCCGAGGTGGAACAGCCGAGCCATCATCTGCAGGTTTTCGCGGCCGGTGAGCAGTTCGTCGACCGCGGTGTCCTGCCCGGTGAGGCCGATCTGCTCGCGCACCTTGCGCTTGGGCCCGTCGAGGTCGTGGCCGTTGATGGTCACGGTGCCGCCGTCGGCGTCCAGCAGGGTGCTCAGGATCCGCACGGTGGTGGTCTTCCCGGCGCCGTTCGGCCCCAGCAGCGCGAACATCGTGCCGCGCCGGACGCTCAGGTCGACGCTTTCCAGGACGTCCACGTCGCCATAGGACTTGCGCAGCCCCCGTGCTTCGATTGCGTAGCCGGTGACCATCGGTTACCTCTCCTCATTCGGGTCAAGATCGTGGTGAAGCCGGGGAACTGTCCGTTCCAGTGGGCCATGCGCCGCTCGGCGGCGGCAATAATGGCCGGGTCGGGCCGGGTTAGGGGTGGACTCCTCAGTCGTCGTCCCCACCGCCGATCGCCATGCTGATCAGGGCGTCGGTGTCGAGGTCGTCGATCGTGGCCTCCTCGACGGCTTCGGTCTCTTCTTCTTCGGGCAGACGCACTCCGGCCAGCTCCAGCAGCCCGTCCAGGAGCCCCGCGGCACGCAGCTTCTCCAGCGGGATGCCCGCCAGCGCGTCCCGGACCCCTTGCTCCGTCACGGCTTCCGCGACGACCTCGACCTCGGCCGGGGCCAGTTCGCCGACCAGGTGCTCGGCGAGGATCCGCGGGGTCGGGTAGTCGAAGATCAGGCTCACCGGCAGTTTCAGGCTCGTGACGAGGCTGAGCTTGTTGCGGAACCCGGTGGCGGACAACGAGTCGAAGCCGACTTCGTTGAACGAGCGGTCCGGTTCGACCGCCTCCGGCCCGGCGTGCCCCAGCAGCGCCGCGGCGTGCGTGCGGACCAGGGTCAGCACGGCCGGGACGCGCTTGGCCACCGGCAGGCCCGCGAGCTTGCGGGCCAGCGTTTCGGTGTCTTCGGCCTCGTCCTGCGCCGCGCGACGGCCGGGCGTGCCGGCCAGCCCACGCAGCACGGCGGGCAGGTCGTCGTCGCTCGACGACGCCAGCACCCGGGTGTCCAGCGCGATCGGCACCAGGAGTGCGTCGGCGGCGCCGACCGTCGAGTCCAGCAGCCGCAGTCCGTCCTCAGTGGACAGTGCCGTGATCCCGATGTGGTGTGTGTCCGCGCCTTCCAGCGCTTCACCCATGCCACCGGCCCACAGGCCCCACGCGAGCGACGTGCCCGGGAGACCTTCGGCCCGGCGCCGGACGGCGAGAGCGTCGAGGAACGCGTTGGCCGCGGCGTAGCTGCCCTGTCCCGGGGCGCCGAGGACGCCGGCGGCCGAGGAGAACAGCACGAACGCGGTCAGGTCCAGGTCCCGGGTCAGTTCGTCGAGGACCGACGCCGCGTCGGCCTTCGGGCGCAGCACGGTGTCCAGGCGGTCCGGGGTCAGCGACGTCAGGATGCCGTCGTCGAGGACACCGGCGGCGTGCACCACCGCCCGCAGCGGCGCTTCCGCCGGGATCCCGGCCAGCAGTGCGGCGACGGCGTCGCGGTCGGCGACGTCGCAAGCGGCGATCGTGACGTCCGCGTCGAGCGCGGCCAGTTCGGCCGCCCCCGGCGCGTCGGCGCCTCGGCGGCTGACCAGCAGCAGGTTCCGCACGCCGTGCTCGGCGACCAGGTGCTTCGCCACGGCCGAGCCCAGCGCGCCGGTGGCGCCGGTGACCAGGACCGTGCCTTCGGGGTCCCACACCGGGGCCGCGACCGCGTCGGCCGCCTTCGCCAGCCGCGGCACCAGGACCGCACCGGCCCGAAGGGCGACCTGCGGCTCGTCGGAGGCGGCCACCGCGGCCAGCGTCCGGCCCGCCGGGGTACCCGCGCCGAGGTCGACGAGGGTGATCCGGTCCGGGTGCTCGGCCTGCGCCGAGCGGACCAGGCCGGCCACCGCGGCACCGACCGGGTCGGGGTTCTCCCCTTCTTCGGCCGCCACCGCACCGCGGGTCACGACGATCAGCGACTCCCCCGGTCCGGCCAGCCAGGACTGCAGCAGGCCGAGTACGCGGTGCAGTTCGGCGTGCAGGTCGTCGCCGGCCACCGGGAGCACGGCGTGGCCGGTCGCCTCCGTCCGGGCGCCCAGGGCCTCGGTGAGGCCGAAGGCGTCGTCGCCCAGCACGGACCAGTCGGTGACCTCGGCGACCGCGTCCAGCTCGGCCGGCTCCCAGGCGACGCGGAACAGCGAGTCGCCGCCGCTCGGAGCCGCGGCCTGCGGGACGGCGGACATCGGGCGCAGCAGCAGCGACTCGACCGACGCGACCGGGACGCCGGCACCGTCGGCGACGTCCAGCGCGACCGCGCCGGTGCCGACCGGGCGGACGTGGACCCGCAGCGTCGTCGCCCCGACGGCGTGCAGCCGCACGCCTTCCCACGCGAACGGCAGCGCCGGTTCGGAACCGGCCGCGCCGGAGACGCCGATCGTGTGCAGCGCGGCGTCGAGCACGGCCGGGTGGACGCCGTAACGGTCCACATCGGACACCGAAGCCGGCAGCCGGATCTCGGCGAACGCCTCGCCGTCGCGCTTCCAGGCCGCGACGAGCCCGCGGAACGCCGGCCCGTAGGCCAGGCCGTCGGCGGCCAGCTCCTCGTAGGTGCCTTCCAGGCGCACCTGCTCGGCGCCGGCCGGCGGCCACGCGGTCAGGTCGAAGCTTTCGGTCTTGCCCGCCTTGGCGAGCTTGCCGGTGGCGTGCCGCGTCCACGCGCCGGTCGACCCTTCGGGCCGCGAGTGGACGCTGAACGGCCGGGTGCCGCCCTCGGGCGCGCCGAGGGCGAACTGGACGCGGACGCCGGTCCGGTCCGGCACGACCAGCGGGTACTCCAGGGTCAGCTCGTCCAGGCGCGGGCAGCCGGCCTCGTCACCCGCCCGGATCGCCATCTCGACGAACCCGGTGCCGGGGAACAGGATCGCGCCGCCGACGACGTGGTCGGCCAGCCACGGGTGGGTGCCCACGGACAGCCGTCCGGTGAACAGCAGCCCGTCGGCGTCGGCCAGCTCGACGGCCGCTCCGAGCAGCGGGTGGTCCTCCTGGCCGACGGCACCGGTGGTGCTCTCCAGCCAGAAGCGCTGCCGCTGGAACGGGTAGGTCGGCACGGCGACCGGCCGGGCGTCCGTGGGCTCGTAGATCGCGGCCCAGTCGACGTCGACGCCGCTGACGTGCAGCTGCGCGACGCCGGTCAGCGCGGCCACGGCCTCGTCGTTCTCCTTGTGCAGCATCGAAGCCAGGACCTCCGGCCGTTCGTCGAGGCAGCCCGCGGTCATCGCGGTGAGCGTGGTGTCCGGGCCCAGCTCCAGGAACCGGGTGACGCCGTCGGCCGCGACGCGGGTGACCGCGTCGAAGAACCGGACGCCTTCGCGGACCTGCTGGACCCAGTACTCCGGCGACGTCAGGTCCGCGGTCTCGGTGACCGTCGAAACCACCGGGATCCGCGGCGAGGCGTAAGTCAGCTCCGAAGCGACCGCGCGGAACTCGTCGAGCATCGGGTCCATCAGGCGGGAGTGGAACGCGTGCGACACCTTCAGCTGCTTGGTGCGCTCGAACTTCGCCGCCACTTCGGCGACGGCGTCGGCCGCACCGGAGATCACGACGGCGTTCGGGCCGTTGACCGCAGCGATGTCGATGGAGTCGTCGCGCACCTCGTCGGGTGTCGCTTCGATCGCCACCATCGCGCCGCCTTCGGGCAGCGCCTGCATCAGCGCACCGCGGGCGACCACCAGCTTCGCCGCGTCCGCCAGGGAAAGCACGCCGGCGCAGTGGGCCGCGGCGATCTCGCCGATCGAGTGGCCGACGAGGACGTCCGGCTTGACGCCCCAGGCCCGCACCAGGCGGAACAGGGCGACTTCCAGCGCGAACAGCGCGGGCTGGGTGTAGCGGGTCTCGTTCAGCTCCTCGACGACGTCTCGGATCGGCCGGTCGAGGTGACGGTCGAGCTCCGCGCAGACCTCGTCGTACGCGGCGGCGAACGCCGGGAACTGCTCGGCGAGCCGCGTGCCCATGCCGGCGCGCTGCGAACCCTGGCCGGCGAACAGGAACGCCGTGCGTCCACCCGCGGAAGCGATCCCGCTGACCACGCCGCGCGCTTCTTCCTCGTCGACCAGTGCCGCGAGGCCGCGGACGAACTGTGGCGACCGGCTGCCGATCAGGACCGCGCGGCGGTCGAACGCGCTGCGCGTGGTGGCCAGCGAGAACCCGATGTCGGCGAGGCTGCCCGCCGGGTCTTCGTCCACATAGGACATCAGCTGCTCGGCCTGTGCCCGCAGCGCCACCGCGCCGCGGCCGGAGACCGGCCAGGCGACGGGACCTTCGTAGTCGTGCCCGCCGGTCACCTCGCGGCGGTCACCCTCTTCCAGGATCACGTGGGCGTTGGTGCCGCTGACGCCGAACGACGAGACGGCGGCCCGGCGGATGTGCCCGTTGGGCAGCCACTTCACCGGCTCGACCAGCGCGCGGACCGAGCCGGACGACCAGTCGATCTCGGTGGACGGACGCCCGACGTGCAGCGTCGCGGGCAGCTCGCCCTGGCCCATGGCCATGACCATCTTGATCACGCCGGCCGCACCGGCCGCGGCCTGCGTGTGGCCGAGGTTCGACTTCACCGAGCCGATCCACAACGGACGGTCGGCCGAGGTCTCCTTGCCGTAGGTGGCCAGCAGGGCCTGGACCTCGATCGGGTCGCCGAGCTTCGTGCCGGTGCCGTGCGCCTCGACGGCGTCGACGTCGGCCGCGGTGATGCCCGCGTCGGCCAGCGCCGCGCGGATGACGCGCTGCTGGGCCGGGCCGTTGGGGGCGGTGAGGCCGTTGGACGTGCCGTCCTGATTGACCGCGCTGCCCTTGAGGACCGCGAGCACCGGGTGGCCGAGGCGGCGGGCGTCGGAGAGCCGTTCCAGGACGACCACGCCGACGCCTTCGGACCAGGTGGTGCCGTCGGCGTCGTCGGAGAAGACCTTGCAGCGGCCGTCGGCGGCCAGCCCCTTCTGGCGGCTGAACTCGACGAACGTCTCCGGCGTCGCCATCACGGTCACGCCGCCGGCCAGGGCCAGCGTGCAGTCGCCGCCGCGCAGGGCCTGGGCGGCCATGTGCATCGCGACCAGCGAAGACGAGCACGCGGTGTCGACGCTGACCGCCGGGCCCTCCAGGCCGAGGGTGTAGGACACCCGGCCGGTGACGATCGAGCCGGCGCTGTTCGCGCCCACGTAGTCGTGGTACTGGACACCTGCGTAGACGCCGGTCGGGCTGCCCTTGAGCGACGTCGGGTCGATGCCCGAGCGCTCGAGCGCTTCCCAGCAGGCTTCCAGGAGGAGCCGCTGCTGCGGGTCGATGGCCGGGGCTTCCTTCGGCGAGACGCCGAAGAACGTCGCGTCGAAGTCGCCGGCGTCGTGGACGAACCCGCCGCGGGCGACGTAGGTCGTGCCCGGACGGCGGCCGGTCGGGTCGAGCAGGCCGTCGACGTCCCAGCCGCGGTCGGCCGGGAAGTCGCCGATGGCGTCACGGCCGTTCGCGACCAGCTCCCACAGCTGCTCGGGCGAGGTGACCCCGCCGGGCAGGCGGCAGGCCATGCCGACGATCGCGATGGGCTCGTCGGACGCCTTGGACGACGCCGTGGCGATCTCTTCCGGCGCGCCCACGATCTCGGTGAGCAGGTGCGTGGCCAGCACCGACGGCGTCGGGTGGTCGAAGATCAGGGTCGCGGGCAGTCGCTGCCCGGTCGCCGCGGTGAGGCCGTTGCGCAGCTCGATCGCGGTGAGCGAGTCGAAGCCGAGCGACTGGAACTGCGCGGCCGGCTCGATCTCGTGCGCGCCGCCGTAGCCCAGCACGGTGGCGGCGTGGCCGCGGACCAGCTCGAGGACGGCGTCGGCCCGGTCCGCTTCCGGCAGGGCGAGCAGGCGGGTGGCGAACGAGTCGGCCACCGTCTGCGTCCCGGCCGCGACGCGCCGGGCGGGGCGTCCGGTCAGCTCTTCGAGGGTCTTCGGGATGGTGTCCAGCTTCCGCAACGCCGGCAGGTCCAGCTTCACCGGTACGACGGCGGCCTGACGGGATGCCAGCGCGCGGTCGAAGAGGCCGAGAGCGTCCGAAGTGGACAGTGGCACGATGCCGCCCGCGCCCAGGCGGGCGACCTCGGCCTCGGTGAGGGTGCCGCCCATGCCGCCGACCTCGCCCCACAGGCCCCAGTCCAGGGACAGCGCGGGCAGGCCGTGTGCGACGCGGTGGGCGGCGAGGCCGTCGAGGAACGCGTTCGCGGCGGCGTACCCGCCCTGGCCCGGGGCGCCGAGGACGCCGGAGACCGACGAGAACAGCACGAACGCCGAGAGCGCGGTGTCGCGGGTGAGCTCGTGCAGGTTGAGGGCGCCGTCGACCTTCGGCCGCAGCACGGTGTCGAGGCGCTCGGGCGTCAGCGCGGTGATGACGCCGTCGTCGAGGACGCCGGCGGCGTGCACGACGGACGTGAGCGGGTGCTCGGCGGGGATCGCGGCCAGCACGGTCTCGAGGGCCGCGCGGTCGGCGACGTCGCAGAGCGCGATGTCGACGTGCACGTCCAGCTCGGCGGCCAGGCTCTCCAGCGCGGGCGTGCTGCGGCGGCTGACCAGCAGGAACCGCCGGACGTCGTGCTGCCCGGCCAGGTGCCGGACGAGCGCGCCGCCGATCGCGCCGGACGCGCCGGTGACCAGCACCGTGCCACCCGGGTGGAAGTACGCCGGTTCGGCGGCCGCGGCGGTGCGGACCAGCCGCGGGACGAGGACCGTGCCGAAGCGGACCGCGGATTGGGGTTCCCCGGTGGCGAGGACCTGCGGCAGGACCTCGGCCGCGGTGCTTTCCGCGTCCAGGTCCAGCAGCACGAACGTGTCCGGGTTCTCCTCCTGCGCCGAACGCACGAGGCCCCAAGCGGCCGAGGCGGCGAGGTCGCTGACCCCGCCGGCGGCCGCGACGGCCCCGCGGGTGACGACGACCAGGCGCGCGTCCTCCGAGTGCTCCTCGGCGAGCCAGTTCTGCAACGCGGCCAGCACGCTGTGGGTCAGTTCGTGGGTGTCGGTGCCCGCGCACTCGAAGACCTCGGCGGCGGAGGCGTCCACAGTGGACTCGGCGGGGATCCGCTGCCACTCGACCCGGTAGAGCGGGGCCTCGGCCGCGACCGGAGTGGTGAACGCGCGGAACACGGTCTCGGCGACGGTGGCGACCGGCGCGCCGGTCGTGTCGGCGAGCGCGACCGAGAAGCCGTCCTCGGTGGTCGGGGTGAAGCGCACCCGCAGCGCCGAGGCGCCGGTGGCGTGCAGCTCGACGCCGGTCCAGCAGAACGGGACGCGGCCGACTCCGCCGTCTCCCCCGCCCGCGACGCGCAGGGCGTGCGTGCAGGCGTCGAGCGCGGCCGGGTGGAGGCCGAAGCGCTCGGCGTCGCTGTCTTCGGGCAGGGCGACCTCGGCGAAGACCTCGCGGCCGCGCTTGAAGACCGCACGCAGCGAGCGGAACAGCGGGCCGTAGGTGAGGCCGGTGTCGGCGAAGTCGTCGTAGATGCCGTCGATGGCGACCGGCTCGGCGCCCGCGGGCGGCCACTCGGTCAGTTCGGTGCCGCGGTGGGTCTGCGGCGCGACGGTCCCACCGGCGTGCAGCACCCACGGCTCGCCGGAGTCTTCGGGACGCGAGTGGATCTGGACGGGACGGACGCCGTTGTCGTCCGCGACCCCGACCGTCACCTGCACCTGGACGCCGGTGCGCTCCGGGACGACCAGCGGGCTGCCCAGGGTGAGCTCCTCGATGCGGCCGCAGCCGACCTGGTCGCCGGCGCGGACGGCCAGCTCGAGGAAGGCCGTGCCGGGCACGGTGGCGACGTCGCCGAGGCGGTGCCCGTCGAGCCACGCGTGCGTCTCGAGCGACAGGCGGCCGGTGAGGACGACGCCGTCGGTGTCGGCGAGCGCGATGGCCGCGCCGAGCAGCGGGTGCCCGGCGGAAGTGAGACCGGCCGCCGTGACCTCGTCGCGGTTGGCGCGGGCGTCGAGCCAGTAGCGCTTGCGCTGGAAGGCGTACGGCGGCAGGTCGGCGCGCCGGGCGCCACGGCCGTCGAACACCGCGGCCCAGTCCGGGTTCAGGCCGCTGACGTACAGCTCGGCCAGTGCGGTGAGCGCGGCCCGCGGCTCGGGGCGGTCCTTGCGCAGGACCGGCACGACCACGGCGTCGAACGTCTGGCGAGCCAACGCCGACAGCACGCCGTCCGGCCCGACCTCGACGAACCGCGAGACGCCCTGGTCGCTGAGCGCGGTGAGCCCGTCGTGGAACCGGACAGCCGCGCGGACGTGCGAGACCCAGTACTCCGGCGTGGCGACCTCTCCCCCGGCGAGTGCGCCGGAGACGTTGGAGACCAGCGGGATCGTGGGCTCGGCGTAGGTGAGCGTGCGCGCGACCTCGACGAACTCGGCCAGCATCGGCTCCATCAGCGGCGAGTGGAACGCGTGCGACACCTTGAGCTTCGACGACTTGCGGCCCTCGAACCGCGCGACCACGGCGGTGACGGCGTCTTCGGTGCCGGACAGGACGACGGAGTCCGGGCCGTTGATCGCGGCGATGCTGACGCCGTCGGTCAGGTGCGGGGTGACCTCGTCCTCGGTCGCCTGCAGCGCGACCATCGCACCGCCGGTCGGCAGTGCCTGCATCAACTTGGCGCGGGCGGCGACCAGCGTGCACGCGTCGGCCAGGGACAGCACCCCGGCGACGTGCGCGGCGGCCAGCTCGCCGACCGAGTGGCCGAGCAGGAAGTCGGGCTTCAGACCCCACGAAGACAGCAGCCGGAACAGCGCGACCTCGATCGCGAACAACGCGGGCTGGGTGTAGCCGGTCTGGTTGATCAGGCGCGGCTTGTCGAACACGACCGTCTTCAGTGGACGGTCGAGGTGCTGGTCCAGCTCCGCGCAGACCTCGTCGAACGCGGCCGCGAACACCGGGAACGCGGCGGCCAGCTCGGCCCCCATCCCGGCGCGCTGCGCGCCCTGACCGGAGAACAGGAACGCGGTCTGCCCTTCGACCAGCTCGCCGGCTTCCACGGCCGCAAGACCCGCCTTGCCGTCGAACACCACCGCACGGTGGCTCAGCGGCGAGCGTGACGTCGCCAACGAGAACCCGATGTCGAGTGCCGAGGCGTCCACTGCGTCCATATCGGACAGTCGGGCTGCCTGCGCCTTCAGCGCGGCGGCACCGTGCCCGGAGAGGGGCCACGGGACCGGCACGTCCGCGGGCCAGCTCGGCGTGACGTCCTCGACGTCGATGGCGGGCGCTTCCTCGATGATCACGTGCGCGTTGGTGCCGCTCACCCCGAACGACGACACACCCGCGCGACGCGGCGTCGAGCCCGCCTCCCACGGACGTTCCTCGGTCAGCAGCTCGACGTTGCCGGCGGTCCAGTCGACCTCGGTGGTCGGCTCGGTGACGTGCAGGGTCTTCGGCAGGACACCGTTCTGCAGCGCCTGCACCATCTTGATCACGCCGCCGACGCCGGCCGCGCCCTGGGCGTGCCCGATGTTCGACTTGATCGAACCGAGCCACAAGGGACGGTCGCGGTCCTGGCCGTAGGTGGCGAGCAGGGCCTGGGCCTCGATCGGGTCGCCGAGCGTGGTGCCGGTGCCGTGGCCTTCGACGGCGTCCACATCGGACGCCGAGAGCTGCGCGTTCGCCAGTGCCTGGCGGATGACGCGCTGCTGCGACGGGCCGTTCGGGGCGGTGAGGCCGTTGGACGCGCCGTCGGAGTTGACCGCGGACCCGCGCACGACGGCGAGGACCGGGTGACCGTTGCGGCGCGCGTCGGAAAGCCGCTCCAGCAGGAGCGTGCCCGCGCCCTCGGCCCAGCCGGTGCCGTCGGCGCTGTCGGAGAAGGGCTTGCAGCGGCCGTCCGCGGCGAGCCCGCGCTGGCGGCTGAACGCGACGAACGGGCCGGGCCGCGACATCACCATCACGCCGCCGGCGAGCGCCAGCGCGCAGTCGCGCTGCCGCAGCGCCTGCACGGCCAGGTGCAGTGCGACCAGCGACGACGAGCAGGCCGTGTCGATCGTGATGGCCGGGCCCTCGAGGCCCAGCGCGTAGGCGATCCGGCCGGAGATGACCGAGCCGGCGTTGCCGGTGCTCAGGTAGTCCTGCACTTCACCGGCGAGCACCGACGGCGGCAGCTCGTCGTAGTAGTCTTGGTCGCCGCTGCCGAGGAAGACGCCGACCTGCTGCTTGGCCAGGGAATGCGGTGCGATGCCGCCGCGTTCGAAGGTCTCCCACGCCAGCTCCAGCACGAGCCGCTGCTGCGGGTCCATGGCGAGCGCCTCACGCGGCGAGACGCCGAAGAAGGGCGCGTCGAACTGGGCGACGTCGTGGATGAACCCGCCCTCGCTCACGTAGCTGGTGCCCGGGCTGTCGGGGTCGGCGTCGAACATCGAGTCCAGGCCCCAGCCGCGGTCGGTGGGAAACGGCCCGATGGCGTCGCGGCCTTCGGCGACCAGGTCCCAGAGGTCCTGCGGGGAACGGACGTCGCCCGGGTACCGGCAGCCCATCGCGACGATCGCGATCGGCTCGGCGTCCGCGGCCTCGACCTCGCGCAGCCGCTCCCGCGTCTCCTGCAGGGTGGCGGTCACCCGCTTCAGGTAGTCGACCAGCTTGCTTTCGTCAGTCATCGTGGACTTACCTCTCAGGCGCCGAGCTCGTTGTCGATGAGGGCGAACAGCTCATCCGTGGTCGCGGTCTCCAGCACGTCGGTGGTCTTGGTGCCGGACAGGGTCTTGTGCAGGGTGGTGACCATCGCCTGCAGCCGGGCGACGATCCGGGACCGGTCGATCTCGGCCGCGTCCAGAGCCGCCGCGACGGCTTCGAGGCGGTCCAGCTCCACTTCGAGCGGGACCGCTGCCTCGCCCCCGCCGAGCTGGGTCCACAGGTGTTCGGCGAGCGCCTGCGGGTTGACGTGGTCGAAGGCGACGGTCGCCGGGAGCTTCAGCCCGGTGGCCGCGCCGAGCCGGTTGCGCAGGTCGACCGCGGTGACGGAGTCGAAGCCGAGCTCCTTGAACGCGCGGGCCGGCTCGACCGCCGATCCGCCGTCGTAGCCGGCGACCACGGCGACCTCGGTGCGCACCAGTTCCAGCAGCGTCCGCCGCAGCTCGGCGGACGGCAGCCCCCGCAGGTCACCGTTGTCGGCCGGGGCCTCGGTCTTGTCCTCGGCGACCTCGGGCAAGGCGCGCAGCAGCGGCCGCGGGCGGGCGAGCTGGTACACCGGGGCGAAGGCGGCCCAGTCGATGTCGGCGACCACCAGGTGGGTCTCATCGTGGTCGAGGGCCTGGCCCAGTGCTTCGACGGCCAGTTCCGGCGCCATCTCGGCGAGACCCATGCGGCGCAGCAGGTCGCTCGCCTCGGCGTCGACCATGCCGCCGCCACCCCAGGAACCCCAGGCGATCGCGGTCGCGGTGCGGCCCGCGGCGCGCCGACGCCGGGCGAGGGCGTCGAGGTAGGCGTTGCCCGCGGCGTAGGCGGGCTGGCCGGAGGTGCCCCACACGGCGGCGCCGGAGGACATCAGCACGAAGGCGTCGAGCTCGGTGTCGCCGAGCAGCTCGTCGAGCAGCGCGGCGCCGGTGACCTTGGCGCGGGTGGCCGCGGCGAACTCCGCGGGCGTGACGTCGGACAGCGGCGACTCGGCGGTGAGGACACCGGCGGCGTGGACGACGGCGGTCGGCGGGTGCTCGGCCAGCAGGGCTTTCAGCTGCTCCCGGTCGGAGACGTCGCAGGCCACGACCGTGGCGCCCAGCTCGTCGGCCAGCGCGCGGGCGCCTTCGGCGTCGAGGCCGCGACGGCTGGTGAGCACGAGGTTCTGCACGCCGCGGGCGGCCAGCCACCGGGCGACGTGCGCGCCGACCGCGCCCGTGCCGCCGGTGACCAGGACCGTCCCGCGCGGCCGCCACTCGTCCGCGGTGCCCTTGAGCGGAGCGTGGACCATGCGCCGGGCGAACACGCCCGAAGGCCGGATCGCGACCTGGTCCTCACTGTCCACACCGGACACCACCGCGGCCAGGCGGGCGGCGTCGGCGGGGCCGTCGACGTCGACCAGGCCGCCCCAGGTGGCGGGCTGGTCGAGCGCGGCGACCGTGCCGAGGCCCCACACGGCGGCGGCGGCCGGGTCGGCGCCGGAGAAGGCGTCGACCGCGACGGCGCCATGGGTGACGACCCACACCGGAGCGTCGCTGTCACGCAGGACTTGCAGCAGGGCGATGGTGGCGGCGACCGCGGTGCTGAGCGCGGGGTGCTCCGGGTGTTCGCGGGTGTCGAGGGCCAGCAGCGACAGCACGCCGTCGAACGGCCGCACCGCCGTCGCTTCGGTGAGCGCCGCGGCCAGTTCCCCGTGCTCGGCGATCACCCGGACGACGTCGCCCTGCTCGGCGAGTGCGTCGGCCAGTTCGGCCGCCTCGGGGACCCCGGCCGGGACGACGACCAGCCAGGTGCCGATCAGCCCGCCCGTGACGGTCACCGGCGCCCAGGAGACGCGGTAGCGCCAGGACTCCACTGTGGACAGCTCGGTGCGGCGGCCGTGCCACGCGGCGAGCGCGGGGACGACCTCGGCCAGCGGCGCGGTCTCGACGCCGAGCCGCTCCGCGAGGCTGTCGACGTCGCCGCTCGTGACGTCCTGCCAGAAGTCCTGGTCGGCGACCGAGGCTTGCGGCACTGTCGTGGCCGCTTCCTCTTCGAGCCAGAAGCGCTTGTGCTGGAACGGGTACGTCGGCACGTCGACGATCCGGCCGCCGGGCACCAGCGAGGCCCAGTCCGCCGCGCCGCCGCGGACCGAGTGTTCGGCCAGCGACGTCGCGAAGCGCGTGAGACTGCCTTCGTCACGGCGCAGGGTGCCGGTGACCGAGCCGCTATGGCCGCCTTCGTCGAGGGTCTCCTGGATGCTCATGGCCAGCACCGGGTGCGGGCTGATCTCGACGAACCGGGTGTAGCCCGCCTCGGCGAGCTTCGCGACGACCGGGGCGAACCGGACGGTGGTGCGCAGGTTCGTGAACCAGTACCGGGCGTCCATGGTGGCCCCGGGCTCCTCGGTCACCGTGGACGTCATCGCGACGCTTCCGGCACCGGGCGCGATCGGGCCGAGATCGGCCAGCAGGCGGTCGGCGAGGTGCTCGACGTGCGCGGAGTGCGACGCGTAGTCCACCGGCACACGCTTGGCGCGGAACCCTTCGGCGAGGAGCTGGTCGCGCAGCTCGTCGAGGGCCTCGCCGTCGCCGGACAGCACGGCCGAGGTGGCACCGTTGTCGGCGGCCAGCGAGATCCGGCCGTCCCAGGCGTCGAGGCGCTTCAGCAGTTCGGCGGCGGGGAGACCGGCGGCGAGCATGCCGCCACCCCGTCCGCCGAGGACGTCCCCGATCGCCTTGCTCCGCAACGCGACCACGCGGGCACCGTCCTGAAGGGACAGTGCGCCCGAGACGCTCGCGGCGGCGATCTCGCCCTGCGAGTGGCCGATCACCATGTCCGGCTCGACGCCGTGTGCGCGCCACAGCGCGGCGAGTGAGACCATCACGGCCCACAGCATCGGCTGCACGACGTCCACACGGTCGGCCGGCGGCGTGCCCGGCTCGCCGCGCAGCACGGCGATCACGGACCAGCCGGTGAACTCCTGCAATGCCGCGTCGCACTCGGTCATCCGCTCGGCGAACGCGGGCGACTGCTCGATCAGCTCGATCGCCATGCCGGTCCACTGGGAGCCCTGGCCGGGGAAGACGAACACGGTCTTGCCGCGGACGTCCGCGGTCCCGGTGACGACGTCGGGGCGCGATCCACCGGCGGATAGGGCCTCCAGGGCCTGCTTGGCGTCGGTGGAAAGCACCACGGCGCGGTGGTCGAGCTTCGCGCGCCCGGTGGCGAGGGTGTAGGCGATGTCGGTGAGGTCTGTGTCCACCTGGGACGCGAGCTGTGCGGCGGCTTCGGCCAGCGCGGCCGGGGTCTTGGCCGACAGCACCAGCGGGTGGACCGCGGCCTTCGGCGGCTCGACGGCTTCGGTCTCGGGAGCCTGCTCGAGGATCACGTGTGCGTTGGTGCCACTGACGCCGAACGACGACACCGCAGCCCGGCGCGGCCGGTTGACCTCGGGCCAGTCGCGCGGCTCGGTGAGCAGCTCGACCGCCCCCGCCGTCCAGTCGACGTGCGTCGACGGCGTGCCGACGTGCAGGGTGCGCGGCGCCTTGCCGTGCCGCAGCGCCTGCACCATCTTGATCACGCCCGCGACACCGGCCGCGGCCTGCGGGTGACCCATGTTGGACTTGATCGAGCCGAGCAGCAGCGGTGCGCCGGTGGCGCGCTGCCCGTAGGTCTCCATCAGCGACTGCGCCTCGATCGGGTCGCCGAGGGCGGTGCCGGTGCCGTGCGCCTCGACGAGGTCCACATCGGACCGCGACAGCCCGGCGTCGGCCAGCGCGGCCTCGATCACCCGGACCTGCGACGGGCCGTTGGGCGCGGAGAAGCCGTTGCTGGCACCGTCCTGGTTGATCGCGGAGCCGCGCAGCAGCGCGAGGACGCGGTGGCCGTTGCGGCGCGCGTCGGAAAGCTTCTCGAGCACGAGGACGCCGACGCCCTCGGCCCACGACGTCCCGTCGGCATCGTCCGAAAAGGACCGGCTGCGGCCGTCGGCGGAGAGGCCGCGGCGGCCGCTGAAGTCGACGAACATCTCCGGGGTGCCCATCACGGCGACACCGCCGGCGAGCGCGAGAGTGCAGTCGCCGTCGCGGAGGCCTTGGGCGGCCATGTGCAGCGCGACCAGCGAAGACGAGCACGCGGTGTCCACCGACACCGACGGGCCTTCGAGGCCGAGGGTGTAGGAGACCTGCCCGGAGACGAGGCTGCCGTCGGGGCTGCCACCGCTGTAGTCGTGGTACATGACGCCGGCGTAGACACCGGTCGGGCTGCCCTTGAGCGCGTGCGGGTCGAGCCCGGCGCGTTCGAAGGCCTCCCACGAGGCTTCCAGGAGGATCCGCTGCTGTGGGTCGGAGCGGCGGGCGTCGCGCGGGCTGATGCCGAAGAACTCGGCGTCGAAACCCGGGGCGTCGTAAAGGAATCCGCCGTGGCGCGTGTAGGTCTTGCCGGGCCGGTCGGGGGTGGGGTCATAGATGCCCTCGAGGTCCCAGCCGCGGTCGGCGGGGAACTCCCCGATGACGTCGCGGCCCTGGTCGACCAGATCCCACAGGTCGTCCGGCGTGCGGACCTCCCCGGGGTAGCGGCAGCTCATGCCGATGATGGCGATGGGTTCGGAGTGCTGAGCTTCCAGCTCCTGCACGCGCCGGCGGGCCGCCTGCAGGTCCGCCGTCGCGCGCTTCAGGTAGTCGCGGAGCTTGTCCTCGTTGCTCATGAGATCCCCAGTTCTTCATCGAGCACGGCGAAGAGCTCGTCGTCGGTGGCTTCGTCCAGGTCGGCGGCCTCGGGGGCGCCCGTGTTCGCCTCGGTCCACTTGCGGGACAGCGCCTCGAGGCGGGCGGTGACCTTCGCCGTCGAGCCGTTCAGCGAGCCCGCCGCGGCCAGGGACGCCTCCAGCCGGTCGATCTCGGCCAGCAGCGAGTCGGCCGGGCCGCGGCCCGGGCCCAGCAGGGCGTGCAGGCGGGCGGCCAGCGCGGCCGGCGTCGGGTGGTCGAACACGATGGTCGCCGTCAGCTTCAGGCCGGTCAGCGCGCCGAGCTGGTTGCGCAGCTCCACCGACGTCAGGGAGTCGAAGCCCATCTCCTGGAACGCGCGCCCGGGCTCGACGAACCCGAGTCCCAGCACCGCCTTGACCTGGCCGGACACGACCTCCAGGAGGTACGTCTCGCGCTCGGACTCCGGGAGCGTCGCGAGCCGCGCCACCACCGCGCCGTCGTTCTTCGCCGCCGAGCGGCGGGGGGCCGGCCGGACCATGCCGCGCAGCACCGGCGGCAGCGAGTCCGCGCGGGACCGCAGCGCCGCGACGTCCAGCTTCACCGGTGCGAGGACGGCGTCCTCGGCGACCAGGCACGCGTCGAGCAGGGCGAGGGCGTCGGCGGTGGCCATCGGCGGGGTGCCGAGGCGGCGCAGCCGGCGGAAGTCGGCCTCGACCAGCTCGCCGGCCATGCCGCCGTCCTCCGCCCAGGCGCCCCAGTCGAGCGCCGTCGCCGGGAGACCCTGGGCGTGGCGGTGGCGGGCGAGTTCGTCGAGGAACGCGTTGGCCGCGGCGTACCCGGCCTGCCCGGCGGCCAGCACCGTGCTCGCGGCCGAGGAGAACAGGATGAACGCGTCCAGGTCCCGCGTGAGCTCGTGCAGGTGCCAGGCGCCGTCGACCTTCGGGGCGAAGACGCGGTCGAGCTCGTCGTCGGTCAGGTTCTCCACGCGGCCCGCGGACGGGACGCCCGCGGCGTGCACCACCGCGGTCAGCTCGACGCCCTCGACCAGCGCCGCGACGGACGCGCGATCGGTGACGTCGCAGCTCGCGATGGTGACTTCGGCGCCCAAGCTCGTCAGTTCGTCACGCAGGTCCGAAGCGCCGGGAGCATCGGCACCGCGGCGGCTGGTGAGCAGCAGGTGCCGGACGCCATGCCGGCTGACCACGTGCTTCGCGACGACGGCACCCAAACCACCGGTACCGCCGGTGATCAGGACCGTGCGCTCGAGGTTCCAGCCCAGCTCGCCGGACGGCGTCGCCGCGACCAGCCTCGGCACGTACGCCTTCCCGTCGCGGACGGCCACCTCGGGCTCGCCGGTGGCCAGCGCGGGCCCGACGTCGCCGTCGACCAGCACGAACCGGCCCGGGTTCTCGGCTTCGGCCGCCCGGACCAAGCCCCAGACGGTCGCGAGGGCCGGGTCGACGTCCTCGCCGGCCACCGACACCGCGCCACGCGTGACGACGGCCAGGCGGTCCTCGGAGTCCCGGATGGCGTCGAGCACCTGACGGGTGGCCGCGCGTGCCCGCTCCGGCACCGAACCGTCCGATGTGGACACTTCGAGGACGCGGGCGGTGCTCGCCGAGCCCGCGGGGGCCGGTTCCCAGGCCGTGAGGAACAACGAGTTCGGCGTCAGCTTGTCGAGCGAGATCGGCCGGGCGGCCAGGGAGTCGACCGTCAGCACCGGAGCGCCGGCGGCGTCGGCGATCCGCAGTGTGATGGTGTCGGGACCGGCCGGCGCCACGTGGACCCGCAGCTCGGACGTGCCCGCGGCGTGCCAGGTGGTGCCGCCGAAGGCGAAGGGCAGCATCGGCTTCGTCTCGCCGTCCTCCGGGGCCGGGCCGAGCAGCTGGGCGTGCATGGCGGCGTCGAGCAGGGCCGGGTGCAGGCCGTAGTCGCGGGCGTCGGCCAGGGCGACTTCGGCGTAGACGTCGTCGCCGTGACGCCACATCGCGCGCAGGCCCTGGAACGCCGGGCCGTAGTCGTAGCCGAGGTCAGCGAGCTGCGCGTAAGGGTCGTCGAGCGCGACCTCGGTGGCACCCGCGGGCGGCCACTCGGTGAGGTCGAACGACGGCTCGTCCGCTTCGGCGGTCACGAAGCCGTCGGCGTGGAGCGTCCAGGCGTCCTCGCCGTCGGGTCGCGAGTGGACGGTGATGCGGCGGCGGCCGTCCTCCTCCGCGCCGAGGGAGACCTGCAGTGCGGCGCCCGTGCCCTCGGCCAGGGCGAGCGGGGCCTGCAGGGTCAGCTCTTCGATACCCGCGTAGCCGATCTCGTCGGCGGCGGCGCGCGCCAGCTCGACGAACGCCGTGCCCGGCAGCAGGATCGTGCCCAGCACGACGTGGTCGGCGATCCACGGCACGGTGTCCGCCGACAGCCGCCCGGTCAGCACCACCGTGTCCGACTCGGGCACCCGGACGACGGCGCTGAGCATCGGGTGCGCGGCCGGCTGCTGGCCGTGGTCGGCGGCGTCGCCGGTCCCGGTGGTGGCGGACAGCCAGTAGCGGGTGCGGCGGAAGGCGTAGGTCGGCACCTCGACGCGGCGCGCTCCGGCGTAGAACGCCGCCCAGTCCACGGGAATCCCGCGCGCGTGCAGGGTGGCGACCGCGGTGACGACGGCATGGGCTTCGTCGCGGTCCTTGCGCGCGGCCGGGACGAAGGCGAGCGTCTCGTCGTCCAGTGCGGTGTTCGCGGCGGCGGTCAGGACCGGCGCCGGGCCGATCTCGACGAACGTCCGGACGCCCTCCTCGACCAGCGCGCGCAGGCCGTCGTCGAACCGGACGGTCGCGCGGACCTGCTCGACCCAGTACTCCGGGGACGTCAGATCGGCGTCGGCGGACACCGTCGAGGAGATCGGGATCTCGGGCTTCGCGTAGGTGAGTTTCGCCGCCACAGCCGCGAACTCGGCCAGCATCGGCTCCATCAGCGGCGAGTGGAAGGCGTGCGAAACGTGCAGCTTCTTGGGGCGCTCGAAGTGCGCGACGACGGCGGCGACCTCGTCCTCGGCCCCCGAGACGACCAGGGAGCCGGGGCCGTTGATCGCGGCGATGCTCACGCCGGCCGTCAGCAGCGGGGTCACCTCGGCCTCGGTGGCCGGGATCGTGACCATCGCGCCGCCGGCGGGCAGGGCCTGCATGAGCCGGGCGCGGGTGGCGACGAGCGTGCAGGCGTCGTCGAGCGAGAGGATCCCCGCGACGTGCACCGCGGCCAGCTCGCCGATCGAATGGCCCAGCAGGTGGTCGGGCTGCACGCCCCACGACTCGAACAGCCGGTATAGCGCGACCTCGAACGCGAACAGCGCGGGCTGCGTGAAACCGGTCTGGGCGAGGGCATCGGCGTCGTCGAAGACCGCACGGTCGAGGTCCAGCCGGGAGCAGACGGCGTCCAGCGCGAAGGCGAACACCGGGTACTTCGCGGCGAGGACCGTGCCCATGCCGGCGCGCTGGGCGCCCTGGCCGGTGAAGAGGAAGGCCGTCCGGCCGGTGCCGCGGCGGTCGCGGACCACGTTCGGCGCGTTCTCGCCGGCGGCCAGTGCCGTCAGCCCGGCGCGCAGTTCGGTGGCGTCGGAGCCGACGACGACGGCGCGGTGGTCCAGCGCCGAACGGGTCGTGGCCAGGGAGAACCCGATGTCCGCCAGGTCTCCGTCGTGGTCGATGAGCTGCCGAGCCTGAGCGGCGACAGCGTCGGCCGAGTCCGCCGAAACCGGCCACGCGACTACGGGAAGTTCGACCCCGGCGGTGTTGTCGGCGACGGGTTCGGCCTGCTCGATGATCACGTGGGCGTTGGTGCCGCTGATGCCGAACGACGACACCGCGCCGCGGCGGAGCCGCTCCACCGACGGCCATTCGCGGGCCTCGGTGAGCAGCTCCACCGCGCCGGCCGACCAGTCGACGTGCGGCGACGGCGTGTCCACGTGCAGGGTCTTCGGGAGCACGCCGTGCCGGATGGCCTGGACGACCTTGATCACGCCACCGACCCCGGCGGCCGCCTGGGTGTGGCCGATGTTGGACTTGAGCGAGCCGAGCCACAGGGGCTGGTCCGCGGACCGGTCCTGGCCGTAGGTGGCCAGCAGGGCCTGCGCCTCGATCGGGTCGCCGAGCTTCGTGCCGGTGCCGTGGCCTTCGACGAGGTCGACGTCCGTTGTGGACAGTCCGGCGGTGGCGAGGGCCTGGCGGATCACGCGTTGCTGCGCGGGTCCATTGGGGACGGTCAGGCCGCTGGAGGCGCCGTCGGAGTTGACCGCGCTGCCGCGCACGACGGCGAGGACGTCGTGGCCCAGGCGCTGGGCGTCGGACAGGCGCTCGACGACGAGCACGCCGACGCCTTCGCCCCAGCCCGTGCCGTCGGCACCGGCGGCGAAGGCCTTGCAGCGGCCGTCGTCGGACAGGCCGCGCTGCTCGGTGAAGTAGACGAACGTTTCGGGGGTGGCCATCACCGTGACGCCGCCGACGAGGGCCAGCGAGCAGTCGCCGCGGCGCAGCGCCTGCGTGGCCCAGTGCAGGGCGACCAGGGAGGACGAGCAGGCGGTGTCGACCGAGACCGCGGGGCCTTCCAGCCCGAGCGCGTAGGCGACGCGGCCGGAGACGACGCTGCCGGCGGCCGCGTGGCCGAGGTAGTCGTGGTACATCACGCCGGCGAAGACGCCGGTGCTGCTGCCGCGCAGGGTCTCCGGCACGATGCCCGCGCGCTCCAGCGCGGTCCACGACGTCTCCAGCAGCAGCCGCTGCTGGGCGTCCATGGTGAGCGCCTCGCGGGGCGAGATCCCGAAGAACTCCGGGTCGAATTCCGCGGCGTCGCGCAGGAAGCCGCCCTCGCGGGTGTTCGTGGTACCGGGCCGCTCCCCCGCCGGGTCGTAGAGGCGGTCGAGGGGCCAGCCGCGGTCGGCCGGGAACGCGCCGATGGCGTCGGTCCCGGTGCCGACCAGCTCCCAGAGGTCGTCGGCGGAGGCGACCCCGCCGGGGTACCGGCAGTCCATGCCGACGATCGCGATCGGCTCGGCGTCCCGCCGCCGGACCTCGTGGAGGGCACCCTTGGCCTCGCGCAGGTCGGCGGTCGCGCGCTTGAGGTAGTCGAGCAGTTTCCGCTCGTTTTCGGCGCTCACGCCATTACCCCCTGGAAAATGGCAAGAAGAACGGTACTCACGTAATCGACCACCTAACCGCGAAAAGGGTGGGTGCCACGTCGAAAACGCTACCTACGGTCGTGGTGCCGCCCCACCCCTAACGGCCCCACAATCAGCGGGTCAGGGCGGCGACCAGCGCGCGCGGCGCCGGCAAGGCAGCGATTTCGTCCCGCAGCGCGGTCGCGGCGGCACTCAGCGAAGCCAGCTCCCCGACCTGCTCGGCCGACCCCACGAGCCCGGCCCCGACCGCCGCGATCCGAGCGCCGATCGCCGTCTCCGTCAGGGAAAGCTGGGGCACCCCGTGCGTCGCCGCCGCGAGCGCGAGCGTCGCGTCGCCGTCGTGGACGAGGGCCGTGCACGTCGGCAAGAGCGCTGCCGGCGGTGCGGTGTCGACCAGACGGACGTTGGGTGGCATCGAGACGCCCTCCAGCGCGGAGTCGGTCGCCCAGACCACCTCGGCCGGCAAGCCGGCGACGGCGTCGAACACCGGCCCGGCCAGTGACGTGTCGGTGAGCGAGAGCAGCACCCGGCTGCGCCTTGCCTTGCGGCGCAGCCACTCCGGCACCACGACCGGCCCGAAGTAGGGCACGTGCCGGACCGGGCGCACGTCCGACGCGTCCCGCAGCGACGGCGGCACCGTGTCGAAAGTGCCCGGGCCGGAGGCATCGAGCGGGCCCAGCAACCGGACCGTGTCGACGCCGGCGACCGGGGCTCCCGGGGAGGAGACGACGACGTCGGGGCCCCACAGCGCGGCGAACTCCTTCAGCGCCGCGGACTCCGTGTCCTCGGTTCCGAGGTCGACCGCGACGCACCCGGTGCTGAGGATCTCGCCGACGAACGACGCCCGTCCGGCGATCTTCACGTCGTGGCCCGCGGTGCGCAGCGCCCACGCCAGCGGGACCAGGTTGTGCAGCCGCGCGGGCGACGGCGGAGCGGCCAGGAGAACGCGCATGGGATCCACTCCAGAAAAGGAAACCGGGCCGGCCCGGTGCGGATAGTCGAATTCGAGACTATCCGCGCCGAACCGGCCCGCGAACCCCTACAAAATGATTACTGCCCCGGCAACGTCACCGCTTCGATCGGGCTGCGCCGCATCGCCAGCCGCGCGGAAAGCGCGGTGACCGGCCAGACGATCAGGAACACCGCGGCGATGACCGCGAGGAACACCCAAAGCGGGCCGACCGGCACGATGGTGCCGGACGAGAGCGCCATGGGAATCACCGTGAACAGCGAGATCCCCGTCCCGAGCACCAGGCCGAGCACGGCCAGGATGCCGCCCTCGATCATCAGCATCGACCGGACCTGTCCCCGCCGCGCACCCGCCAGCCGCTGCACGCCGAACTCGCGACGCCGCGAAAGCACCGCCACGGCGAGCGTGTTCACCGCAGCGATCGCGGCGTACGCGATCGCGAGCACGGCCAGCAGGAAGTGGATCATCGCCTCGATGTCGGCGCTCGCCGCGAAGCTTTCCGTCACCGCGTCGGAATCCCCGACGACGGCTCCGGGCCAGCTTGCCGTCGCCGCGGTGACCGCCGAGACGACCGCCGCCGCGTCCTGGCCGTCCGCGGCACGCACCAGCAGCCTGCTCGCCACGCCCGACGTCGTGTGCGGGGCGAGGAGCGCGGCCGGCAGCACGATGCTCGGGTAGCCCGACGGGCTGTCCAGCAGCGCGACGATCTTCACCTTCACCTGCGCGCCGTCGCCGAGGCGCATGGTGATCTGGTCGCCGAGCTTCAGGTCCAGGTCGTCCGCGATGCCTTCGGGCAGCGCCACCGTCTCACCGGTGAGCTCGCCCAGCGAACCGGACGTCACCGGCGTCGCCAGCACCCCGTTCGCGTCCCGGACGTCGAGGCCGAGCAGCCGGCCGGGGTCGCTGCCGTTGCCGTCGTAGGGCTCTTCGATCCAGCCCTGGCTGGTCACCAGCGGCGACACCGACCCGACGCCCTTCGCCTGCCGGACGGCGTCGGCCAGCGCCGGCGAGACCGCCCCGGTGCCACTGGTCACCACCGCGTCGGCCTGAAGCTGGTCGGCGTAGGCACCGATGATGGCGTGCTGTTGCGTGGTTTCGGCGTACACGTTGCCGAGCGCGACCGCCGTGGCCAGCGTGATCGGCGTCAGCACGGCGGCGAACGCCACCGCCCGCGTCCGCGAGTTGATCACCGCGAGCACCGCGTCCCGGCCGCCGATCCGCCGGATCAGCGGGCCGAAGCGGGTGGCGACGAACGCCATCAGCTCCGGGCCGATCAGCGCGACGGCGATCGAGCCGGTCAGCACGGCGGGACCGCACACGGCCGACGCGATGTCCACCGGCATGAACAGGGTCGCGACGGCGAGCAGCACGGTGACCCCGGCGAACACCTTCGCGCCGAAGCGGCGCACGTCGTTCACCTTCGCGGGCGGGATGGACGCCTCGACGAGCGCCTGCAGCGGCCGGGCCCGCGCCGCCGGCAGCGCGGCGAACCACGCGGCGGCGAACGAGATGCCGAGCGAGAGCACGAGACCGCCGCCGAAGGCGATGATCCCCTGCTGGAACTCCAGCTGGGGCGGCAGCATGCCGTTGCCCGTCGTGAAACCGAAGATCTCCGTGCCGAGGAAGCGGCCGCCGGCCAGCCCGATGAGGGCACCCAGCGCCGCCACCACCATCGTCTCGGCGAGCACCATGCGGTGCACCTGACGCGGGGTCGCGCCGGTGGCCCGCAGCAGCGCGAGCTCCTGCTGCCGCTGCCGCACGGTGAGACTGATCGTCGCCGACACCACCAGCGCCATGACCACCAGGACCATGCCGCCGAACACGCCGGCGAGCAGGATCAGGGGCAGCTGGGCGCCGTCGATGCCGGGGAACTCGGCGGACCCGCGGTCCGCGCCGGTCAGCACGTTCAGCCCGGGCACCTTTTCGGCGATCCGGCCGGCGAGCTCGCCGGCGTCCACGCCGTCGGCGGGGAAGATCCCGGCCAGGTCGACCGTGCCGGGGTGCACCGAGAACTGCTGGGCGTCGGCGGGTGAGAAGAACAGGGCCGGTCCGACCGTGTCCGCGTGCGCGATCCCGGTGACCACGAAGTCACGCGGCGGCGCGCCGTTCACGGCGATGCCGACCTGGCCCCCGGCGCGGACACCGGCAGTCGCGGCCGAAGCTTCGTCGAGCACGACCTGGCCCGTGGCTTGCGGCTGCGCACCGTCCACAAGGGAGTAAGGCGCCAGCGCGGCCGAGTCCCAGCCGTGCCCGGCGAGCGGAGCGTCGGCGCTCTGCGGGCCGGACCCGGTGACGACGACCGCGGCGAACGTGGTGTCCGGCACGACCTGCCGCACGCCCGGCACGGACGCGAGCTGGGCCAGCTGACCCGCCGGGATGCCCGAGCGCTCCCCGTAGGGAACGACCTGCGACTCCTCGTCCGGCAGCTTGAACCCGGCCGAACCGGTCACCACGACCGGCGCGGCCGCCAGCCGCTGCGGCTGGGCGTCGAGCGACAGCGCCGTCTCGAACAGGCCGCCGCACGCGATCAGGAGCGAGCAGCCGACCAGGACCGCGACCAACGTCGCCAGCGAGGCGGCCGCGCGGAACCGCAGGCTGGCCAGCGCCATCCGCAGGACCACCCGCCGCGGGCTCACTGCCGCCCCCTCGCCTGCTTGGCCCGGGCACCGAGCCGCGCCAGCTCCGCCGCGACCATCTCGACGGCCGGGGTGGCCATCTTGGTCACGATCTGCCCGTCGACCAGGAAGAGCACCTCGTCGGCGAACGACGCGGCGACCGGGTCGTGGGTGACCATGACGATCGTCTGGCCGGCGTCGGCCAGCTCGCGCAGGAGCCCGAGCACCTCGAGCGCGGTGGTCGTGTCCAAGGCACCGGTCGGCTCGTCGGCGAAGGTGACCGCCGAGCGGCCGGCGAGCGCGCGGGCGATCGCCACGCGCTGCTGCTGGCCACCGGACAGCTCGCCGGGACGGTGCCGGACCCGCTGTGACAGGCCGACCCGCTCGACGACCTGGGCGATCCACGCCCGGTCCGGTTCCTTGCCGGCCAGCAGCATCGGGAGGGTGATGTTCTCCTCGACGTTGAGGGCGGGCATCAGGTTGAACGACTGGAACACGAACGCCACGTGCTCGCGGCGCAGCTCGGTCAGCTGGGTTTCGTTGCGGCCCTTGAGGTCGACGCCGACGAGCGTGACGCTGCCCTCGTCGGGCCGGTCGAGCCCGGCGGCGCAGTGCAGCAGGGTGCTCTTGCCGGAGCCCGACGGGCCCATCACCGCGGTGAAGCTGCCGGCGGGGAACTCCACGCTGACCCCGGCGAGGGCGACCACGCCGCTCTCGCCGCGCCCGTACGTCTTCTTCACCGAGTCCAGCCGGACGGGCGACCCGGTGGTCGTCAAGGTAGTCATCCCCGCGCGATCCGTTCGTTCGAGCGGTTGCGGGTCGCGAGGTACCAGGGCACCACGATGACCGCGCCGCCGATCAGCGGCCAGATGAAGAACGGCGAGTGCAGGCTGAGCGTCGCGAAGCACATGATCAGCCAGATCAGCAGGTGAATGCCGGTGCCGGCGAGCCACACGATCGTGACCACCTTGAGGGCCGTGCGCCCCCCGGTCGTGGAACCGTCTGTCGTCTCGGCCATCTCGGCCCCCCACTCTCAGGTACGGATAAATCTGTGTATGGGTTGCACAGTTTAACGCAGTCCTGCTCCGAGGGGAACCCGGACCCCGGTGACCGGGAACAGGGGTCGCCCCTACTCGGTCAGCCGCATCCGGCGGTCCCGCTCCCGTGTGGACCACAGGCCGAGCACGAGCAGGCCGCCGCCGAGCACCGGCCACAGCACCCACGGGCCGTCCCACTGGCCGCTGACCATCCCCAAGGTCAGGTAGACCACGACGTTGACGAGGCTGACCACGACCCAGACCGCCAGCCCGACCCGCGGGGCGGCCTCCAGGATCGGCGGGACCGTGGAGCCGGACCGCCCGGAGACGGCGCTGTCCAGCTCAGCGTGGGTGGTGGCCACCCGGACGCGCGCGAGCCTGACCTCGGCGTCTTCGCACCGGCCCTCGGCCCGATCGTGTTCGATCCGCGTCGCGGCGAGCTTGCGATCCAGCTCGGTGACCCGCGTACGCTCCGGCCACAGGAGCCGGCCGACGGCCGTGGCCACCGGCCTGTTCTCGCTCACGTCGCTCGCCCTCCGCCCAAATCAGTGTAAGACTCTCACAGTTTACTGCCGGAGCACTCGCCAGGGAAGACGCACCATGCTGGACAGGGACACGACACCGGAGCTGCCCCCCGGGATGACGCTGGCCTGGGGCGGCACGCCGCCGCCCCGCCGCGGACCCAAGCCGTCGCATTCGGTGGCGCAGATCGTCGCGGCGGCGGTGGAGCTCGCCGACGCCGACGGCGTCGCGAACGCCTCGCTCCCGAACATCGCCCACGAGGTGGGCGTGACGACCAACGCGCTGTACAGGTACGTGAGCTCCAAGGAGGAGCTGACGGTCCTGCTCGCCGACGCGGGCTGGGGCCCGCCACCGCCGGGGCTGGCGTCCTCGGGCGACTGGCGGGCCGACGTCCGCGACTGGACGCGGGCGGTGCTCGACCGCCTGCTGAGCCGGACGTGGCTGCTGGACCTGCCGATGCGCGGCGACCCGGTGACGCCCAACCGGCTGGCCTGGACGGAGCTGCTGCTGCGCGCCTGCGCCGCCGCGGGCGTCCGCGGCGAGCACCTGCTCGGCTGCGAGACGATGGTGTCGGGATTCGCGACGGCGGCGGCGGTCCGGCTGGCCACCCCGGCGTCGGCCGCGGAGGCGTCGGCGGTGCGGGAGCACCTCGGGTTCCACCTTCCCCGGCACGGCTCGGCCGAGCTGGCGGCGCTGGTGTCCGACGGCCGGTACCCCGTCACCGCGGAGGACCGGGAAGCGTTCTTGACCGCCGGGCTCGAGCCCGTGCTGGCCGGTGTGGCCGGGATGGCGAGCATCTTCTGACCGGGGTCTGCCGCGGCCGGTCGTGAGTGAGAAACAGGGTTAGAACACTGTTTCTCACTCACGACCGCGTCAGTCCAGGCCGGCGAGCCAGTCGGCCACCGTGGCCGCCGTGGTCGGGGCGTCGGTGTCGATCAGCGTGAAGTGGTGCCCCTTCGCCGTGCGGACCTCGTCCGCGTGGGACCACGTCGTCTGCCAGTTGCGGGCGTCCGCGTCGAACGGCTCCCCGGCGCGGACCAGCAGCGACGGCGTCGAGATGCCGCTGATCGCGATGTTCGGCAGCAGGTCCATGTACCGGGCCATCGCCGTCAGCTTCGCGCGGTCGAACGAGCCGTACTGCGACTCGTTCGCCAGCATGCCCTTGGCCAGGTCCGCCGCGCCGTCACCGATCGCGTCGTCGCCGTTGATCACGTACGTGTCCAGGAGCACGGTGCCCGCCGCCGGGGTTCCGCCGCGCTCCAGGCACTCCGCGACCGCGTGCACCAGGATGCCCGCCGACGAATACCCGAGCAGCGCGAACGGCCGGTCGCCGGCGGACTTGCGGAGGCTCTCCGCCAGCACCTCGACGATCGCCTCCGGGGTCGACGGCAGCGCCTCCCCCGGCAGGAACCCGGGCATCGGCACGGCGTGCAGCTCCCGGCCGTCGCCGAAGCCCGCGGCCAGCTTCGCGTACTGGTAGACGCCGCCGGTCGCGACCGGGGTGCTGAAGCAGAACAGCTCCACCCCGGCCGTGCCTTCCTTGAGCCGCACCGGAGCCGGCAGGCCGTCGATGTCGGCCGGTGAGGTGAACGCCGGACGGAGGTTGGCCACCGCCGCCAGCATGCTGAGCCCGTCCTCGACGCGCCCGGCCCGCACCGCGTCGGCGAAGACGTCCGCCAGCGCGTCGGGTTCGCCGGCCGGGGCCACCACCACGTCACCGTCCAGTTCGGACAGCAGGTGCGCGGCCAGGCCCGCCGGGGTCTGGTGGTCGAAGACGACGGTCGGCGGCAGCCGCAGCCCGGTGTCCTCGTTGAGCCCGTTGCGCAGCTCGACGGCGGTCAGCGAGTCCAAACCGGACTCCAGGAAGTGCCGCTGCGCCTCGATCGCGCTGCCCCCGGCGTAGCCGAGCAGGCCCGCGGTCCGGTCCAGGACCAGGTCGAGCACGGCCCGTTCCCGCCGCAGCGGTTCGAGCCCGGCCAGCCGCTCCTTCAGCGACGGACCACTCGTCGACGCCGTCCGCCGCGTTTGCGGCACCAGCGCCCGGAACGCCGGCGGGACGTCGCCCGCCGCCGAACCGGTGTCGACCTTCATCGGCACCAGCAGGGCCTCCGGCCGGGCGACGGCCGCGTCGAACAGCGCCAACCCTTCCTCTGTGGACAGTGGTGCCAGGCCGGTGCGCGCCATCCGCGTCCGATCCACTTCGGACAGTCCCGCGGTCGCCTCCCACAGCCCCCAAGCGAGGGACTGCGCGGGCATTCCCTGGGCACGCCGGTGCGCGGCCAGTCCGTCGAGGAAGCTGTTCGCGGCGGCGTACGCACCCTGACCGGCGTTGCCCAGGAGCCCGGCGACCGACGAGAACAGCACGAACGCCTTCAGGTTCGACGTCAGCCGGTGCAGGTTGATCGCCGCGTCGACCTTGGGCCGCAGGACGGCGGCCAGCCGCTCGGGGGTCAGGGACGGCAGCGTCGCGTCGTCCACCACGGCCGCCAGGTGCACCACCGCGGTCACCGGGTGCTCGGCGAGCACTTCTGCCAGCGCATCGGCGTCGGCGGCGTCGCACGCGGCGACCGTGACGTCCGCACCCAACTCGGTCAGTTCCTCGACCTGGCCGGGAGCCGCGCCCCGGCGGCTGACGAGCACCAGCTTCCGGACGCCGTGCTCGGTGACCAGGTGCCGCACCAGGTGTGAGCCGAGCGCGCCCGTGGCTCCGGTGACGAGCGTGGTGCCGTCGAACGTCGACGTGGGTGCTTCGGTGGACGGCGCGAGCCGGGTCAGCCGACCGCCGTACGCGACGCCGTTCCGCACCACGAGCTGCGGTTCCCCGGCGGCCACGAGCTGCGGCAGCAGGTCGGTGGAGTCGGTGTCGAGCAGGACGAACCGGCCCGGGTTCTCCGACTGCGCCGAGCGGATCAGGCCCCACACGGCCGCGCCCGCCAGATCGGTGACGTCCTCGCCGTCGAGGGCGACGGCGCCGCGGGTGCGCACGACCATCGTGGCCTGCGACTCGCGCACCCGGTCCAGTACCAGGGTCAGCGTGTCCTGCACGGAGTCCGAAGTGGACACGTCGACGATCTCGAAGTCGGTGGCCGCGGTCGCGGGCACGGGGACCGGTTGCCACGCCCAGCCGTGGAGCGAGCGCGGCGGCCGGACCACCGAGACGTCCGTCGCCCCCGCCCGCAGCACGAGCGAACCGACGGAAGCGACCGGGCGGCCCGTCTGGTCCGCCAGTTCCAGGGACACGGAGTCAGCGCCGAGCGGGACGACCCGGACCCGCAGCCGGGACGCGCCCGCCGCGTGCAGCTCGACACCCGTCCACGCGAACGGCAGCCCGCCCGCGACCGTGACCGTGTCGCAGAGGCCGATCGCGTGCAGGGCCGCGTCGAGGACGGCCGGGTGCAGTCCGAACCCGCCAACGGCCTCGGCTGCGACGACCTCCGCGAACACCTCGCCGTCGCGGGTCCAAGCCGCGGACAAGCCCTGGAACGCGGGTCCGTAGCCGAGCCCGGCGGCGGCGAAACCTTCGTACAGCCCGTCCAGGGAAACCGGCTCGGCATCGGCGGGCGGCCAGGCCGTCAGCCCACCCGGCTCAGCACCAGCAGCGGGCGCCAGGACACCAGCGGCGTGCCGGACCCAGAGGTCGTCGGCCTGCGAGTACACCGCGACCGCGCGGTGGCCGGAAGCGGCCGGCTCGTCGACGACGACCTGCAGCCGCACCTTGCCCAGCGTCGGCAGCACCAGCGGCGCTTCCAGGGTCAGCTCGTCGAGCCGCGGGCAGCCGGTCTCGTCGCCGGCCCGCACGGCCAGTTCGACGAAGCCCGCGCCCGGGAAGACGATCGTGCCGCCGACAGTGTGGTCCGCCAGCCAGGGGTGCGTGTGCACCGAGATCTGCCCGGTCAGCACCACCTGCGTCGAGCCCGCCACCGCGAGCGCGGCGGAGACCAGGGGGTGTTCGGTCGAATCGAGCCCGGTCGCGGCGAGGTCGCCGGTCGCGTGCAGGGCTTCCATGTCGACGTCCGGCCAGTACCGGCTGCGGTGGAAGGCGTACGGCGGCAGCGCGACACGCTCGGCGCCGCGGAACAGCTTCGCGCCGGCCAAGCCGAGGCCGTGGGCGAAGAACCGTCCCGCCGCCAGCTGCGCGCCCCGGACCTCTTCCTGGGTCTTGGCCCGCAGGGTGATCACGACGGCGTCGCGCGGGTCCCCGGCCAGGCAGCTCTGGGTAATGGCGGCGAGGGTGCCGTCGGTGCCGAGTTCGACGTACCGGCTCACGCCGGCGGCTTCAAGGGCGTGGACGCCGTCGAGGAACCGGACGGACTGCCGGCAGTTCGCGACCCAGTACTCCGGGTCGGTCCAGCGTTCCGGATCGACCGCCGTCCCGTCCACTGTGGACACGACGGGGATCCGGGCGGGCTCGTAGGTGAGCTCCTCGGCGATCTCACGCAGCTCGTCCAGGATCTCGTCGAGCAGCGGCGAGTGGATCGCCTGGCTGATCACCAGCCGCTTGGTGCGGCGGCCCTGTGCCTTGAAGTGTTCGGCGATCGCGAGGACGTCGGACTCGTCCCCGGAGACCACCAGGGACGTGGGGCCGTTGATCGCCGCGATCCCGCAGGCGGCGGTGAGCAGCGGCGTCACCTCGTCCTCGACGGCCTCGACCGCGACGACGGCGCCGCCGGACAGCTCCTGCATCAGCTGGCCGCGGTGGGCGACCAGTTTGACGGCGTCCTTCAGCGAAAGCACCCCGGAAACGTGGGCCGCGGCGATCTCGCCGACGGAGTGCCCCATCAGCACATCGGGACGCAGGCCCCACGACTCGACCAGGCGGTAGAGCGCGACCTGCATGGTGAAGAGCGCGGCCTGGGTGAACGCCGTCCGGTCGAGCAGCTGGGCGTCGGCCGAGCCCTCCTCGGCGAACATCACCTGACGCAGCGACCGGCCGAGGTGGCCGTCGAACAGCGCGCTCGTCTGCGTGAACGCGTGCTCGAAGACGCCGAACGCGGCGCACAGCTCGCGGCCCATGCCGGGGCGCTGGGTGCCCTGGCCGGGGAACAGGAACGCCGTCTTGCCGCCGCGGGCGGTCCCGCGCACGACGGCCGGCGAGTCCTCCCCGGCGGCCAGCGCGGTGAGCCCGGCGACGAAGTCGTCTCCGACCACCGCGGCGCGGTACGGCAGCACCGGCTCGCGCACGGCCAGCGAGAAGCCGACGTCGAGGGGGTCCAGGTCCGGGTGCTCGTCGAGGTGGGTCAGCAACGCGGCGGCCTGCAGCGGCAGTGCCTCCGGCGTGCGCGCGGTCAGCAGCCACGGCGGGAGCACCGCGGGCCGCTCCCCCGCGGCACGCACCGGCTCGACCGCTTCGGCCGGCGGGGCCTGCTCCAGGATCACGTGCGCGTTGGTGCCGCTGTAACCGAAGGCCGAGACACCGGCGCGGCGCGGGTGTCCCCGGTCGGGCCACGGGATCGTCTCGGCGAGCAGCCGCACGGCGCCCGCGGACCAGTCGACGTGCGGCGACGGGTCGTCGCCGTGGCGGGTCATCGGCAGCTCGCCGTGGCGCATCGCGAGGATCATCTTGATCACCCCGGCGACACCCGCGGCGGCCTGGGCGTGCCCGATGTTCGACTTGACCGACCCCAGCCACAGCGGCTCGTCGTCGGACCGGTCGCGGCCGTAGGTGGCGAGCAGCGCGTTGGCCTCGATCGGGTCGCCCAGCGTGGTGCCGGTGCCGTGGCCCTCGACGGCGTCCACTTCGGACGTCGTCAGGCCCGCGAGCTTGAGGGCGCGCTTGATCACGCGCTCCTGCGAGGGACCGTTCGGGGCGGTGAGGCCGTTGGACGCGCCGTCGGAGTTCACCGCGCTGGAGCGGACCACGGCGAGGACCTCGTGCCCGTTGCGCCGGGCGTCGGAGAGCCGCTCGACCACGAGCAGGCCGACACCTTCCGCCCAGCCCACGCCGTCGGCCGCGGCCGAGTAGGCCTTCGTCCGCCCGTCGGTGGCGGTGCCGCTGTTGTCGAAGTGCACGAACGGCTCCGGCGAGACCAGCGCGGCCACGCCGCCGGCCAGTGCCAGCGAGCAGTCACCCTGGCGCAGCGCCTGGACGGCCAGGTGCAGTGCCACCAGCGACGACGAGCACGCGGTGTCGATCGAGACGGCGGGCCCCTCGAGCCCGTAGGTGTAGGCGACCCGGCCGGACACGACGCTGCCGAGCGCGCCGGAACCGCGGAAGAGGCCGTTGTGCTCGACCGTGCCGAGCGGGCCCGGGTCGTAGTCGGACTGCATGACGCCGGCGAACACGCCGGTGTCGGTGCCCTTGAGCGACAACGGGTCGATGCCCGCGGACTCGCACGCCTCCCAACACGCTTCGAGGAGCATCCGCTGCTGCGGGTCCATCATCACGGCTTCGTTCGGGCTGATGCCGAAGAAGCCTGCGTCGAAGTCGGTGGCGCCGGTGACGAACCCGCCGTTGGGCTCCTTGCCCGCGGCGGAAGCCATGCCGAGCCAGTAGTCGAGGTCCCACGAGCGGTCCTCGGGGAACCGCGAAGTGCCGTCCCGGCCGGCCGCGACGAGCTCCCACAGCTCGTCCGGCGTGGTGACGCCGCCGGGGAACCGGCAGGCCATGCCGACGATCGCGATCGGCTCGTCGGTGCTCGCGACGACGGTGGTTTCCGCGGACTCGGCGGCGTCGTCGAGCTCGCCGAGCAGCGAGTCGTGCAGGTGCGCCGCGAGGTCGCCCGCGGTCGGGTAGTCGAAGACGAGCGTCGCGGTCAGGCTCAGGCCGGTGGCCTCGTTGAGCGCGTTGCGCAGCTCGACCGCGGTCAGCGAGTCGAAGCCGAGGTCCTTGAACGCGCGGTCGGCGTCGACCAGGTCGGCCGAGCCGTGGCCGAGCACCGCGGCCGAGTGCTGGACCACCAGGTCGAGCAGGTGGTCGCGGCGCTTGTCCGCGGGGAGCCGGATCAGCTTGCCCAGCAGCGAATCCGCGCCGGCCTCGCGGTCGGACACCGTCCGCCGCGACGCCGGGACGAGGCCGCGCAGCAGGTCGGGGACACCGCCCGCCGCGTCACGCAGGGCGGGCAGGTCGAGCTTGATCGGGACGTACTCGTCCCCCGCCGCGCCGACCGCGGCGTCGAACAGGGCCAGGCCCTCTTCCACGCCGAAGGCGCCGAGGCCGCGCTTGCCGTGGGTTTCGCCGGCCATGCCGGCCGCCGACTCCCACATGCCCCAGGCGAGCGAGTGCCCCGGCTTGCCCTCGGCGCGGCGCGCCGCGGTGAGCGCGTCCAGGAAGGCGTTGGCGGCGGCGTAGTTGGCCTGGCCCGGCGCGCCCAGCACGCCGGCGGCCGAGGAGAACGTGACGAACGCGGTGAGGTCGCCGGCCAGCTCGTGCAGGTGCCAGGCGGCCAGTGCCTTCGGGTCGAAGACGCCGTCGATGCGCTCGGGCGTCATCGAGGCGAGGACGCCGTCGTCGAGCACACCGGCCGCGTGGACGACGGAGTTCACCGGGTGCTTCTTGAGCAGGGCCCGGACCTTCGTACGGTTCGCGAGGTCGGCGGCCACGACGACCGCCTCGGCGCCCAGCTCGGCCAGTTCGGCGACGAGTTCCGCGGCACCCTCGGCGTCCGGGCCACGGCGGCTGACGAGGACGAGGTTCTTGACGCCGTGCTGTCGCACGAGGTGCTTCGCGACGAGCTTGCCCAGCGCGCCGGTACCGCCGGTGATGAGCACGGTTCCCCAGTCCGGCGGGTCCCCGGCCTCCGGGGTGGCGCGGGCCAGGCGCGGCACGGTCACCTGGTCGCCGTCGACACGCACGGACGTCTCGTCGGCGACGGCGATCGCGGCGAGCTGCTCCGGCGTCGCGGCGCCCTCGACGAGCACGAGCCGGCCCGGGTTCTCGACCTGGGCCGAGCGGACGAGCCCGGCGACGGCGGCGCCGGCCAGGTCGCCGTGGGTCACCACGAGCAGGCGGCCGTCGGCTTCCCGCACTGTGGACAGTGCACTGTGGACGGCTTTCTTCGCCGCGGTGGCCGTCGTTCCCGGCTTGACCTCGTACACCGTGAAGTCCGCATCGAAGGCTTCCGGCAGGGTCGTGGGCACCCAGTCGACGCGGTAGAGGGAGTCGGTCCCGCCGGGCTTTGCGCGAGCCGCGGCGAGCTGTTCCTCGCTGATCCGGCGCAGGCTCAGCTGCCCGACGCGGGCGACCGGCGCTCCGGCCGAGTCGGCCAGGCGCAGCTCGACCGTCTGCTCGCCGGTCGGGCGGACGTGCACCCGCAGCGACGCCGCGCCCGCGGCCAGCAGCTCGACGTCGGACCAGGAGTACGGCAGGGTCGTGCCCTCGCCGGCGGCGCTGCTCAGGCCGACGGCGTGCAGGGACGCATCGAAGACCGCGGGGTGCAGGCCGAACGCCTCGGCGCCGAGCCGCTCCTGCTCGGGCAGGGCGACTTCGGCGAAGATGTCGTCGCCGGACTGCCAGGCCGCGCGCAGGCCCTGGAAGACCGGGCCGTAGGCCATGCCGGCCTCGGCGAGCAGGTCGTACATGCCGTCGAGGTCGACGACCTCGGCCCCGGTGGGCGGCCACACGCTGAGGTCGAACGCCGCGGCAGCCGTGGCCGGCGCGAGCGTGCCGTCGGCGTGGCGGGTCCAGCCGCCGGTCGCGGCGAGGTCGTCCGGTCGCGAGTGGACACTGATCGGGCGCGACCCGTCGGCGGCGGGCTTGCCGATCCGGACCTGGATCCGCGCGGCGCCCTTCGCGGGCAGCACCAGCGGGGCGTGCAGGGTCAGGTCGCGGACGCGGCCGCAGGCGGCCTCGTCGCCGGCGCGGACGGCCAGCTCGACGAAAGCCGTGCCGGGCAGCAGGACCGCACCGCCGACGACGTGGTCGTTGAGCCACGGGTGGGTGGCGGCGGAGATCCGGCCGGACAGCACCAGGCCGTCGGCGTCGGCCAGCAGCGTGGCCGCGCCGAGCAGCGGGTGGTCGACCGGGTCGAGGCCGAGCGAGGAGAGGTCACCGGAGTCGGACGAGACCTCCAGCCAGTACCGCTGGCTCTGGAAGGCGTACGTCGGCAGGTCGGCCCGGCCCGCGCCGCGGGAGGCGAAGTGCTTCGCCCAGTCCGGCACGACGCCCCGGACGTGCAGGGTCGCGAGGGCGGCGGCGAGCGCGACGTCCTCGGGGACGTCCCGGCGCTGCGCCGCGACGGCGACCGCGGTGTCGGCGGACTGCGGGACGGCGGCGGTCAGCGGCGCGTCCGGGCCCAGCTCCAGGAACCGGTTGATGCCCTCGGCAGCCAGCGCGCGCACAGCGTCGGCGAACCGGACCGGCTGCCGGACGTTGCGCACCCAGTACTCGGGGTCGGTCAGCTCGGCGGAGACCTCGGCGCCGGTGACGCTCGAGATGACGGTCAGCTCGGGCTGCGCGTAGGTGAGGCTCTTCGCCACGGCGCGGAACTCGGCGAGCATCGGCTCCATCAGCCGCGAGTGGAACGCGTGCGAGACCTTCAGCCGCGTGGTCCGGCGACCGGCGTCGACGAACTTGTCGCCGACCGCGATGACGGCGTCTTCCGCGCCGGAGATGACGACTGATCGCGGGCCGTTGACGGCCGCGACGTCGACCGTCCCTTGTGGATCGTGGGCCGCGACTTCGTCGGGAGTCCCTTCGACGGCGACCATCGCCCCGCCTGCCGGCAGGGCCTGCATCATGCGGCCGCGGGCGGCGACCAGCTTCGCGGCGTCGGCAAGGGACAGCACGCCGGCGCAGTGCGCCGCGGCCAGCTCGCCGATGGAGTGGCCGCACACGGCGTCCGGGACCAGGCCCCACGACTCGACGAGCCGGAACAACGCGACCTCGAAGGCGAACAGGGCCGCCTGGGTGTTCCCGGTCTGGGACAGGGCGTCCGCGTCGGTGTCGATCACCTCGCGGATCGGGCGGTCGAGGTGCCGGTCCAGCTCGGCGCAGGTCTCGGCGTACGCCTGGGCGAACACCGGGTACTTCGCCAGCTCGCGTCCCATGCCGGGGCGCTGGGAACCCTGGCCGGAGAACAGGAACGCGGTGTTCGTCTCGCCACGGGCGACGCCGGTCAGCGCGCCGGGCTCGCCGTCGGCGAACGCGCGCAGCGCGGCGAGCAGCTCGTCACGGTCGCCGGCCACGACGGCGGCGCGGTGGTCGAGGTGCGTGCGCCCGGCGGCCAGCGTCGCGGCGACGTCGAGCAGCGCGGCGGGGGTCTCGTCGAGGGTCGTGATCAGCCGGGTGGCCTGGGCGCGCAGTGCCTGCGGCGTCCGGCCGGACAGGACGAACGGGATCGCGGCGTCGTCACGCGGGGTCTCTTCGACGGCCTCCGGGTCCGGGGCCTCTTCGAGGATGACGTGCGCGTTGGTGCCGCTCAGGCCGAAGCACGAGACGGCGCCGCGGCGCGGGTGGCCGTTGCGCTCCCACGGCCGTCGCTCGGTGAGCAGCTCGACCTGCCCGGCGCTCCAGTCGACCTGCCGGGTCGGCTGGTCGACGTGCAGCGTCTGCGGCAGCACCTCGTTGTTCAGCGCCAGCACGATCTTCAGCACGCCGGCGACACCGGACGCGGCCTGCGTGTGGCCGACGTTCGACTTCACCGAACCCAGCCACAGCGGCGAGTTCTCGGGACGCCCCTGGCCGTAGGTCGCGAGCAGCGCGCCCGCCTCGATCGGGTCGCCGAGCTTGGTCGCGGTGCCGTGCGCCTCGACGACGTCGACCTCGTCGGGGCTGACGCGGGCGTTGGCGAGCGCCTGACGGATCACGCGCTGCTGGGCGGGACCGTTGGGGGCGGTCATGCCGTTGGACGCGCCGTCCTGGTTGATCGCGGTGCCGCGCACGATGGCGAGCACCGGGTGGCCGTTGCGGCGGGCGTCGGAAAGCTTCTCCACCAGCAGCATCCCGCAGCCCTCGGACCAGCCGGTGCCGTCGGCGGAGTCGGCGAAGGCACGGCAGCGGGCACTGCGGGCGAGCGTGCCGTCGAGGCTGAACTCGACGAAGGTGCGCGGCGTCGACATCACCGAAACGCCGCCCGCGAGCGCGAGCGAGCACTCACCGGAGCGCAGCGCCTGCACGGCCATGTGCAGCGCGACGAGCGACGACGAGCACGCCGTGTCGATGGTGACCGCGGGCCCTTCGAGGCCGAAGGTGTAGGCGAGCCGGCCGGAGATGACGCCGGAGGAGCCGTAGCTGCCCTGGTAGTTGTGGTACATCGTGCCGGCGAAGACGCCGGTGGGGCTGCCCTTGACCGAGTGGGGCGCGATCCCCGCGCGTTCGAAGGCCTCCCAGGAGGTTTCCAGCAGGAGCCGTTGCTGCGGGTCCATGAGCAGGGCTTCGCGCGGGCTGATGCCGAAGAGGTCGGCGTCGAAGTCCAGGGCGTCGTGGAGGAACCCGCCTTCACGCACGTAGCTCGAGCCCTCGCGCTCGCCGGACGGGTCGTAGAGCCGGTCCAGGTCCCAGCCGCGGTTCGCGGGGAACTCGCCGATCGCGTCGACGCCGCCGTCGAGGATCCGCCAGAGCTCTTCCGGGGTCGTGGCGCCGCCCGGGAACCGGCAGGCCATGCCGATGATCGCGATCGGTTCCCGCGCGGCTTCGGTCAGCCGCCGGTTCTTCTCGCGCAGCCGTTCGCTCTCCTTGAGGGAGGCACGGAGCGCACCGACCAGCTTGTCTTCGGAGTTGCCCACGAGTCCTCTTTCCTTCCACGTCGCCTGCGCTGGAAAGGGGGATCGCGCGCCCCCACAGCAATGCGATTGACGATACGAGCGCGTCGCGGGCGCACCCACCCCTAATGGCCCCGGACAACGCGGGAATCGCGCCCCTAGGCCGCCGGCCCGCTCCCCCGCCAAGGTCCGCTTTAGACGGTCTTTAGGGGTTGTCGGTCGCCGCGAGCGGATGTCAGATTCCGGGAAGAAACTTCTGTTGCTCGTTGATGCCGTGCGACGGCACTTCCATCAGCACCAAGACTGGGGATCCGTTATGCGCAGGAAAATTAGCAAGCTGCTGGTCGTGGGAGCGCACGGCGACGACGAGACGCTCGGCGCGGGCGGCACCATCGCCCGGCTCGCCGACGAGGGCGTGACGATCGCGCTCTGCATCCTCACCAACGACGACGGCTCACGGTCGGCGAACGGCGCCGGGGTCGTCAACCGCACCGCCGCGATCGAGCTGGCCGCGAAGACGCTGGGCATCGAACGCGTGCGCATCCACGAGTTCGGGGACAACCGCCTCGACACCGTCAGCCACCTCGAGCTCAACCGGATGGTGGAGAACGAGGTCCGGGACTTCGAGCCCGACACGATCCTCACCACGAGCATGTGCGACCTGAGCACCGACCACGCGCTGGTCAGCCGGGCCGCGCGGGTCGCGGGCCGGCCGGGCAAGGGCAGCGTCCAGGAGGTGCGGACCTTCGAGATCCGCTCGGCCACCGACGTCGGCGAGGCGTCCGGGCTGCCGGTCACCTTCCGCCCCAACTGCTGGCAGCGCCTCGAGGAGACGCACATCGAGCGCAAGATCGAAGCCCTGCGCGCGTACGGCAAGGAGCTCGAGCCCTGGCCCCACCCGCGCAGCGAGCGGGGAGTCCGCGCCCTGGCCGAGTACCGGGGTTCGCAGATCTCCACCGAGCTCGCCGAAGCCTTCGAAATCGTCCGGGTCGTGCACTGACCCTTCCACCGCGCGAGAAACGGGTGAACCGCAATGACGAGTACTGTCGCTGAACACGAAATCCTGGCCGAACTGAACGAGCTGACCTCCGTCGCGGTGATCGGGATGGGGTACGTCGGCCTGCCGACCGCGCTGGGCCTGCACGAAAGCGGTGTCGCGATCATCGGCATCGACCTCTCGCAGAACCGCCTCGACGCGATCCGCACCGGCGAGGTCGACCTGATCGAAGCCGACCACCGCCGGCTCGAGAAAGCCGTGCACCAGGAGGACTTCCAGCTCACCGCCGATCCGGAGCGGATGGCCGAGGCCGACGCGGTGCTGGTGTGCGTGCCGACCGGGCTGGACGAGTACCTGCTGCCCGACCTCGGTCCGCTGGAAAGCGCCTGCACGGCCGTGATCGCGCACGCCAGGGCCGGCCAGACGCTGATCCTCACCTCCACCAGCTACGTCGGCACCTCCGAGCGGATGCTGGTGAAGCCGCTGGTCGCCAAGGGCTTCAAGATCGGCCGCGACATCTTCGTCGCGTCCAGCCCCGAGCGCATCGACCCCGGCAACGTCACGCACACGCAGCAGGAGACCCCGCGTGTCCTGGGCGGCGTGACGCCGGCGTGCACCGCGATGGCCCGGCGCGTCATCAACCTCCTGACCCCGCAGGTGCACTGCGTCAGCTCGGCCGAGGTCGCCGAACTGACGAAGCTGTACGAGAACACGTTCCGCGCGGTGAACATCGCGCTGGCCAACGAGTTCGCGGAGATCAGCGACGGCTTCGCGATCGACCCGATCGAGGTGATCGACGCGGCGGCGAGCAAGCCCTACGGCTTCATGGCCTTCCACCCCGGCCCGGGCGTCGGCGGCCACTGCATCCCGTGCGACCCGCACTACCTGCTCTGGCAGCTGCGCGCGACGCAGCACAACGCGCCGCTGGTCACCCAGGCCATGCACGCCATCGCCGAACGTCCCAAGCAGGTCGTCGACCGCGTCGCCAACACCCTGTCCCGCGACGGGAAGGGCCTGGCCGGCACGCGCGTGCTGGTGGTCGGCGTGACGTACAAGCCCGGCGTCCAGGACGTCCGGTCGTCGTCCGCGCTGGACATCATCGACCTGCTGGCGGCCAAGGGCGCGAAGGTCGGCTACCACGACCCGCTGGTCCCGACCATCCGCGTCACCGGCGGCCAGCTCGACAGCGTCGTCGAGCCGGACGGCGACGACTGGGACGTCGCGCTGATCCACACCGTCCAGCCCGGCCACGGCTACGACTGGCTCGGCGACTGCCCGCTCGTCATCGACGCCACCTACCGCTTCGACCCTTCGCTGTTCGCGAACTGAGAGGAAATCCGACGTGCGTTACCTCATCACCGGCGGCGCCGGCTTCATCGGCTCCCACCTGACCGAGCACCTCCTGGAGCGCGGCCACGAGGTCGTCGCGCTCGACAACCTCAGCACCGGCACGCTCGACAACCTCGCCGGCGTCCGCGACCGGCCGGGCTTCCGCTTCGTGCGCGGCTCGGTGACCGACCCCTCGGCGGTCGAGGCGTGCATGGCCGGCATCGACGCGATCTTCCACCTCGCGGCCGCGGTCGGCGTGTTCACCATCCTCGACAAGACGATGGAGAGCCTGCGCACCAACCTCCACGGCACCGAGACGATGCTGGACGCGGCGCTGCAGCACGACGTGCCGATCCTGGTGGCGTCCACGAGCGAGATCTACGGCAAGAACACCGCCGACGGCCTCACCGAGGACGCCGACCGGATCATCGGCTCGCCGCTGAAGAACCGCTGGTCGTACGCGGAGGCGAAGGCGCTGGACGAGACGTTCGCGTACCTGTACGCGGTCGAGCACGGCCTGCGCACGGTGATCGTCCGCCCGTTCAACACGGTCGGCCCCCGCCAGACCGGGCGGTACGGCATGGTCATCCCGCGCTTCGTCAAGCAGGCTTTGGCGGGCGAGCCGATCACGGTGTTCGGCGACGGCCAGCAGACGCGCTGCTTCTGCCACGTCCACGACGTCGTCCCGGCACTGGTGGCGCTGCTGTCCGACGAAACGGCGTACAGCAAGGTGTTCAACCTCGGCAGCACCGAGCAGACGACGATCGCCCAGCTGGCCGAGCGCGTGATCTCGGCGACGGGCTCGGCGAGCACGATCGCGAAGGTGCCGTACGAGGAGGCGTACGGCGACGGGTACGAGGACATGCAGCGCCGGATCCCGAACTGCGAGAAGGCGTTGGGGCAGATCGGCTTCTCCCCGACCCGCACGCTGGACGACATCATCGCCGCGGTGGTGGCGGACCAGCGCGGTTCCTGACCCCGGTTGTGCTGAAGGGGCCTTTTCCCGCTTGGGGTGCGGGGAAGGGCCCCTTCCGCGCGTTCGGGGCCGGGGTCGATCGGCCGGGCTCTGCTCGACGTCGTGACCCGCTCATGCGCTTCCGGCCGCGCGCCCGACCCCGGCAGAGCCGCACCCGGCGCCCGCGAGGGGCACCGCTGTTCGCCGCGCCCAACCTGCGGTACACCGTCTACAGTGCGGGGAAGGCCCCTTCAACGCGTTCCGGGCCGGGTCGACCGGCTCGGCACGCCCGACCCCGGCCGAACCGCACCCGGCGCCCCGCGAGGGGCATCTTCATGGCCTAAGAGCTGTGAAGGTGCCCCTCCCGGCTTTTCGGGATGTCACTGGTCGCCGCGCCCAGCTTGCGGTACACCGTCTCCAGGATCCCCGCGGCCTCCTCCGGCCGGACCCCCAGTGCCTCCGCGATCGCCTCGATCGCCGTCGCGTCGGCGGCCAGTTCGGCGACTCGCAGCTCCACCTCGCTCAGCAGCACGTTCACTGTCCGCCCTCGGCGTCGGCGAACTCGCCCGCCAGTGCGGCCCGGCCGGCCACGCCCAGCTTGCGGTACACCCGGGTCAGGTGCTGCTCCACCGTGCTCACGGTGATGTACAGCGTCTCCGCGATCTGCCGGTTCGTCCGGCCCTCCACCGCCAGCTCGGCCACCCTCAGCTCCGCTTCGCTCAGCACGGACGCCGACTGCGACGCCGGCTCGGGGCGCACCACCGGGCGGGGCGCCGCCGGCCGGGACCTCCCCTGGCGCGGCACGTGCACCGCCTTCACCAGGCTCCCCGCCCGCTCCGCGCGCTGGCTCAGGTGGTTGATCGTGCGCATCGTCTTCGCCAGCTCCAGCCGGTCGCCGGACGCCCGGAACGCCTCCGCCGCCCGGTTCAGCAGGCCCGGGCGGGCCGCCGCGTCGCCGGCCAGTGCCAGTACCCGCAGGGCCGACCCGCGCGAGTACGCGTCGGCCGGGCCGGCCAGTGACTGCTTGGCCAGCTCGACGGCGATCGCCGTGTTGCCCAGCCCCAGGTTCGCCTCCGCGAGGTCGGCCTGCCACGGCAGGACCGCCGGGAGCTCCAGGTCCTGCTCGTGCAGGATCCGGCGGCACTGCTGCAGGTCGCTCACCGCCGCGAGACCGCGGTTGGTCGCCAGGTGGAAGTGCCCGCGGGCCCGCAGGTAGCGGACGCCGCCGAGGGTCGTCCACGCCGCGTCCGGCAACGGGTGCCGGAGCACCGCCGCCGCGTCCTTGAACGCCCCGGCCGCGGTGTGCGCGATCAGCAGCGTCGCCAGCGGGTAGCTGATCGCGACGCCCCAGTTCGGCGCGTCCAGCATGCCCAAGGCCCGGCTCCCGAGGTCGACGGCGCCCGGGACGTCGCCCCGGCGCAGCAGCAGGCTCGCGCCGATCGCGTCGAGCATCGCCTTCCACGTGATCGCGCCGCGGTATTCGGCTTCCTCGCTGAGCGACGTGCACCAGCCTTCCGCGCGGTCGGCCTTGTCGTCGTGGGCCAGCGCGAGGATCGCCGTCGCCAGCGCCTCCAGCGAGGTGTCCGACAGCCGGCAGTTCTGCAGGATCCGTTCCGCGCACGCCGACGTCGTCTCGGTGCCCCCGGTGCGCCACACCGCGGCCAGCGAGTTCGCCGTGTGCAGCCAGGGATCGCCCGGGTCGGCCGTCGTCGTCGAGACGCCGTGGTGCCAATAACCCGCGAGGATCAGCTCCGCGGACGTGCGCGGGTCGAGCGGTTCGACGTCGTGCTCGAGCGCGGCGAACGAGCGCTCGAAGGTGTCCCGGTCGCCCAGCCACAGCGACTGCCGCGCGAGCCCCAACCGGTCGGAGGAGTCCAGCGAACCCGCCTCGCGCAGCGATCTCAGGTGCGGCGCGGCGGCGGCCGGGTTGACGCGCCAGGTGATCTTGGCGAGCAGCTGGGAGATCGTCTGCTGCTCCCACCGCGCCGTCGAGACGGACGCGGCGAGCTTCAGGCAGCGGGTGGCGAACTCGATGTCGTCGGCGAGCATGACCTGCTCCGCCGCCGCGACGAGCACCGGCAGCGCCCACTCGGGCTCCGCCTCGCCCGCGGCGACGAGGTGCCGGGCGACTTCGGCCGGGCTCAGCCCGCGGGCGTGCTTGACCTCGGCGGCCCGGGCGTGCAGCCGGACCTTTTCGGGCCCGCGCAGCCCGCAGACCACCGCGGCGGCGGCCGAGGGCCGGAACCGGACACCCGCGACCAGGCCCGCGTCGGCGAGCCGTCCGGTGGACGTCTCGGCCTCCAGGGGGTCGACCCCGGCGACGATGGCCACGGCCTCGGTCGTGACGTCGCTGTCCAGCACGGCGATCGCGGTCGCCACCTCGCGCAGCGGCGAGCCGTAGCGGTGCAGCAGCCGCTGGACGGCCTCGGAGTAGGCCGAGCCGGTGTCCACGCTGCCGCGGTGAGCGTCGACCAGGGCCCGGACCAGCAGCGGGTTCCCGGCGCTCAGCTCGTGGATCTGCTCGGGCAGCCCGGCACCGGCGGCCGGCACCAGCTCGGCGATCGCCTGGACGGACAGCGGCGTCAGCTCGACGTGCCGGTGCGGCAGCGAGGTGAACGGCGAATCCGCGTACGACCCGTCGGCGTGGTTCAGGACCAGCAGCAGCGCGGCGGACGGCGCCCGCCGCTGCAGGCGCAGCAGGAGCCGCGCCGAGGTCTCGTCCACGTGGTGGAGGTCGTCGACCGCGACCAGCACCGCACGTTCGCGGGCCAGCCGGTGGATCGCGCTGCACAGCTCGGCGATCCGGTCATCGACGTCGTCGGTGAACGGGCCACCGGTCAGCGACGGCGGCAGCAGCGGGTTCGCCAGCAACTGGTCGATCACCCCGCCGTCCACGTCGCGTTCGTCGGCGGCACCGGCGGCGGTGAGCGTGACGATCCCCAGTTCCTTCGCCCGCACCACCACCTGGTGCTGCAAGTGTGTCTTCCCGCTGGCCGGTCCCCCACCGACCAGCACCGTTTCCCCTGTGCCGGCGTCGCATTCGATCAGCAGGTCCTCGAGAAAAGCCAAGGCCCCCTGCGGATTTTCGCGGCGGTTCTGCCCCCAGATCGCGCCCATCGCAAGCTCCTCGAAGCAGGCGGTTGTCTTCCTGCCCCTACGACGTTCGCAGCAGGCGCCTAAGCAGGGCCAACCGCAACCTAAAGTCACCCAACGGAGTGAATCGCACACAGTTTCGGTAGGGGTTGTCAGCGCGGGGAAAGCCCCGAACACTTCGGAAACTGTGACTGCTGTGAACGAAAGAACGAGCCGGTGGATCCGGCGCTTCCACGCGGCCGACGACGCCGCCGTGCGGCTGGTCTGCCTGCCGCACGCGGGCGGGTCGGCGACCGCGTACTTCCCGTTCTCGCGCGCGGCCGCCGGCGCCGGGCTGGACGCCGACGTCGTCGCCGTCCAGTACCCCGGCCGGCAGGACCGCCTCGGCGAGAGCTGCTACGACGACGTCGACACGATGGCCGACGCGATCGCCGACGACCTCGGCCCGTGGTTCGACCGCCCGGTGGCGCTCTTCGGCCACAGCATGGGCGCGACGCTCGGCTACGAGGTCGCCCGCCGGCTCGAAGCGCGGGGCGCGCGGCCGCTGGGCCTGTTCGCCTCCGCCTGCCGGGCGCCGTCCGCCCAGCGGATCGAGTACGTCCACCAGCGCGACGACGACGGCCTGATCGCGGCCATCCGGGAGCTCAGCGGCACCGACAGCGCCGTGCTGGGCGACGACGAGCTGCTGCGCATCGTGCTGCCCGCGATCCGCGGCGACTACACGGCGGTCGAGACGTACAAACACCGTCCTGGGCGGGAGCTGGAGTGCCCGATCCAGGTGCTGGTGGGCGACAACGACCCGGTGACCGACCTGGCCGAGGCGGACGCCTGGCGCGCCCACACGACCGGCGAATGCGTCGTGGAGGTGTTCCCCGGTGGGCACTTCTACCTGAACGACCAGCTCGACGGCGTGCTGGCCAGTGTCAAGGCCCGGCTGGGTGACTGGATCCCCTAGGGGGTGGGGTGGGGAAACCCCAGGCGGAGTTCAGGTGCGGACCCCATGGTCCGGGAGGGCCCAGTCCGCGAAACTTGGTACATCGAGAAAACGACCCGCCCCTCGGAGGTAGTCATGATGGCGATCCAGACCGTTCCCGGCGTCACCCAGCGGATGCTCCCCACCGGCCACCTCCAGCTGAGCTGCCGCAACTCGAGCCGCCAGGTCGAGTGCGAGCCGGTGGCGGCGGCGATGTGGATCGCCCTGAAGCAGCACAACGGCGACGTCGACCGCGCGAGCGCGGTGCTGGCGGCGCTGTGGGAGACCGACGTCGAGGACACGCGGTACGACATGATGCTGCTGGCGGGCTCGCTGTGCTCCCTGGGGCTGCTCGCCGAGGTGTGACGGGCTTGAAGAGGCGGTGCACGGCTCGGGTCGCCGTACACCGCCTTTTTGCTGCGCTCACGAACTTTCACGGCGCGCACAAACGAAAGGGACCGCCTCCGGCGCCGTTGGCGGAAGCGGTCCCTTGATCCCGGCCGGGGGAGGCAGCCGGGAGACTCAGCCCTGCGACTCCAGTTCCTCGTCCAGCATCGCGAACAGCTCGTCCGCGCCGGCCTCCTCGAGTTCCCGGTCGGCCGGGGAGAACGTCGCCACCAGTTCGCGAAGGCGGCCGAGAACCGCGGCGCGAGAAGACGAACCCAACGCGCGCAGCTCGGTCTCCAGGTCCGTCAGCCGGACCTCCACCGCGGACGGCGGTTCGGCCAGCCCGTCGCCGAGGAACGCAGCCAGCGCGCCGGCCGACGGGTGGTCGAAGATCAGCGTGGCCGGGAGACGTTGTCCCGTCAGGGATTCCAGGCGGTTGCGCAGCTCGATCGCCGTCAGGGAGTCGAAGCCCAGCTCGATGAAGCCCTTGCGCGGGTCGATCGCGTCGCGGCGTTCGTGGCCCAGTACCACCGCCGCCGTGCCGCACACCAGGTCCAGCAGCGCCCGTCCGCGCTCGGCCGCCGGCAGGGCGACCACCCGGGACCACGAGTCGTCGACGACCTCCGCACGACGTCGCGCGCCACCGCGGACCAGGCCGCGCAGCATCGCCGGGACGCTGTGCGCGTCCGCCCGCACCCCGGACATGTCCAGCCGGACCGGCACCAGCGACGGCTGCTCGGTCCCGAACGTCGCGTCGAACAGCGAAAGCCCGTCCGCGAACGACAAGCCGAGCACGCCCGAGCGTGCCATCCGGATCAGGTCGGTGTCCGCCAGCTCGCCCGACATGCCGCCCTCGGACCACAGCCCCCACGCCAGCGACACCGCGTGCCGCCCGGAGGCCGCCCGGTGGTGAGCCAGCGCGTCCAGGAAGACGTTCGCCGCCGAGTAGTTCGCCTGGCCCGCCGCGCCTAGCGTGCCGCCCGCCGACGAGTACAGGACGAACGGGACGTCCAGGTCCGCCGTGAGCGCGTGCAGGTTCCACGCCGCGTCGACCTTCGGCCGCAGCACCGCGTCCATCCGCTCGGGCGTCAGCGCCAGCAGGACGCCGTCGTCGACGACGCCGGCCGTGTGCACGACCGCCGACAAGTCGACACCCGTGAGCAGCTCGGCCACCGCGTCGCGATCGGCGAGATCGCACGCCGCGAGCGAAACCTCGGCGCCCAGCTCGGTCAGCGACGAAACCAGCTCCGAGGCTCCCGGCGCCGAAGCACCGCGACGGCTCGTGAGGAGCAGGTTCTTGACGCCGTGCTCGGTCACCAGGTGCCGCGCGATCAGCTGCCCCAGCACGCCGGTACCGCCGGTGACCAGCACCGTTCCGGCAGGATCCAGGCGAGCCGGTTCCGACGTGGGCACGAACTTCGCCAGCCGGTGCACCAGCACCGCGCCGTCGCGCACCGCGACGCCCGGCTCGTCGGCGTACATCGCCCCGAGCACCGCGTCGAGGGGCAGGTCACCACCGTCGACGTCCACGACCATGAACCGATCCGGGTACTCCAGCTGCGCCGTCCGGATCACGCCCCACAGCGCGGCGTGCGTCAGATCGTCGACGCCCTCCTCCGGACGCGTCCCGATCGCGTTCGCCGCGACCACGACGAGCCGGGACGACGCCAAAGTCTCTTCGGCGACCCAAGCCTGGGCCAGCGCCAGCAACCGATGCGTCGCCTCGCGCGCCGCGCCAGGAGACGCCGTCGCGGGCGCCACGAACGGCGCGAACACCACGTCCGGCGCCACCCCGGCGGAAACCAGCGCGGGAAGGTCCACATAGGACTTACCCGGCAGTCCGAAGCCGACCCCGAGCACCGCAGAGGAGACGCCCGAAACGGCGTCGCCCGCGAACGGCTGCCACTCGACGCGGAAGAGCGAGTCGTCCACCGCCGAGCGCGTGGCGCGGAACGCGTCGGCCGCGATCGGCCGCAGCGACAGCGATTCGACGCTGAGCACCGGCGCACCGGTGGCGTCGGTCGCACTCAGCGAGACGGTGTTCTCGACGTCCGAAGAGATCAGCACCCGCAGCTCGGCCGCGCCGGCGGCGTGCAGCGACACGCCCGACCACGCGAACGGCAGCACCGGCCTGTCCTCCGTCGGCCCGGCGAGGCCGATCGTGTGCAGCGCGGCGTCGAGCAGGGCCGGGTGCAGGCCGAACGCCGAGGCGTCCGCGTCCTCCGGCAGCGCGACCTCGGCGGCCAGCGTGTCGCCGTCCTGCCACACGCGGCGCAGCCCGGCGAACACCGGCCCGTAGTCGAAGCCCTGGGCGGCGAGGTCGTCGTAGCGGGAGGTCACGTCGATCTCGACCGCGCCCGCGGGCGGCCACTCGAGGACCGCGGCCGGCCCACCAGCCGAAACGGACAGCCGGCCAGTACCGTGCTGGACCCACTCCGCCGAGTCCTCGGCCTGCGAGAAGATGCCAAGAGAGCGCTGCTCCGATTCGAGAGCACCCACGACGACCTGCAGCCGGACGGCCCCTTCCGGGGGCACGATCAGCGGCGCGGCCAGGGTCAGCTCGTCGAGCCGTCCGCAGCCGACCTCGTCGCCCGCGCGGACCGCCAGCTCGACGAACGCCGTCCCGGGGAACACCAGCGAGCCCTGCACGACGTGGTCGGCGAGCCACGGCTGGGTCCGCGCCGAAAGCCGGCCGGTCAGCACGGCGCCACCCGAGTCGGCCGCGACGACGACGGCACCCAGCAGCGGGTGCTCGGCGTCGCGCTGCCCGACCTCGGCGACGCCGCGGACGCGGGCACCGGTCGGGTTCTCCAGCCAGTAGCGCTTGCGCTGGAACGCGTACGTCGGCAGTTCGACGACCGTGCCACCGGCGTAGAACGCCGAGAAGTCCACAGTGGACCCGCTGACGAACAGCGACGCCACCGCGGCGGCCGCCGACTCGGCTTCGGGCCGGTCCTTGCGCAGCACCGGGACGAACGTCGCGTGGTCGTCCGCGCCCAGGCAGGTCTGGCCCATCGCGGTGAGCACGGCCGACGGCCCGACCTCGACGAACGTCGTGACGCCCGCGTCGAGCAGCGTGCGGATCCCGTCGGCGAACCGGACGGCGTCGCGCACCTGGCTCACCCAGTACTCCGGCGAGGTCAGGTCGGCGTCCGGCGAAACCGTCGAGATGACGGGGATCTCCGGCGTGCGGTAGGTCAGGTTCCGGGCGATGAAGGCGAAGTCCGCGAGCATCGGCTCCATCAGCGCCGAGTGGAACGCGTGCGAAACCTTCAGCCGCGTCGTCTTTTCGAACTTGGAAGCCACGGTGAGCACCGCGTCCTCGTCGCCGGAGAGCACCACGGACGCGGGCCCGTTGACGGCGGCGATCGACACGCCGTCGGTCAGCAGCGGCACGACGTCGGCTTCGGCCGCCGCCACGGCCACCATCGCGCCGCCGGTGGGCAGCGCCTGCATCAGGCGCGCCCGGGCGGTCACCAGCGTGCAGGCGTCTTCGAGCGAGAGCACGCCGGCGACGTGCGCCGCGGCCAGCTCGCCGATGGAGTGCCCCAGCAGGTAGTCCGGCTGGACACCCCAGGACTCGAGCAGCCGGAACACCGCGACCTCGATGGCGAACAGCGCCGGCTGCGTGTATCCGGTCTCGTCCGAGCCGAGCACGGACTTCAGCGGGACGTCGAGGTGCTTGTCCAGCTCGGCGGCCACCAGGTCGAAGACCTCGGAGAACGCCGGGAACGCGGCCGCCAGCTCCAGGCCCATTCCGGCGCGCTGCGCGCCCTGGCCGGTGAACAGGAACGCCGTGCGTCCCGCCCCCGCCACACCTTCGACGACACCGGACGGGCGGCCCGCCGCGTACTCGGTGAGCACCCGGATCGCGCCCGCGCGATCGGCGGCGACGACCCCGGCACGGTGCTCGGCCAGGGTACGGGTGGTCGCCAGCGAGTAGCCGACGTCCACAGTGGATGCGTCCACAGTGGTCAGCTTGCCCGCCTGCGCCTTCAGGGCTTCCGAGTCGTTGGCCGAAAGCAGCCAGGTCACCGGACCTTCCTCCGGGGAAGGAGCGGCCACCGGGTCGCCCTGCTCGACGATCACGTGCGCGTTGGTCCCGCTGATGCCGAACGACGACACACCGGCGCGGCGCGGCCGGCCGGTCTCCGGCCACGGCCGTTCGGCGGTGAGCAGCGAAACCGTGTCCGTCCATTCGACGTGCGGCGATGGCTCTTCGGCGTGCAGCGTGCGCGGGAGGACGCCGCGCCGCAGCGCCTCGACCATCTTGATCACGCCGCCGACGCCGGCCGCCGCCTGCGTGTGGCCGACGTTCGACTTGAACGACCCGACGTGCAGCGGCCGTTCGGGCGTGGCCACCTTGCCGTAGGTCGAGATCAGCGCCTGCGCCTCGATCGGGTCGCCCAGCTTGGTGCCGGTGCCGTGCGCCTCGACGGCGTCCACATCGGACAGTTCCAGGCCGCCGTCGGCCAGCGCCGCGCGGATCACCCGCTGCTGCGCCGGCCCGTTCGGCACGGTGATGCCGCTGGACGCGCCGTCGGAGTTCACCGCGCTGCCGCGCAGCACGGCCAGCACGTGGTGACCGTTGCGCCGCGCGTCGGAAAGCTTTTCCAGCAGCAGCATCCCGGCGCCCTCGGAGCAGCCGACGCCGTCGGCGCCGCTGCCGAACGCCTTGCACCGGCCGTCCGGGGACAGCCCCTGCTGCTCGCTGAAGTAGACGAACATGTCCGGCGTCACCATCACGGTCACGCCGCCGGCCAGCGCCAGCGAACACTCGCCGCGGCGCAGCGCCTGGGCCGCCCAGTGCAGGGCGACCAGCGACGACGAGCACGCCGTGTCCACCGACACCGACGGGCCTTCGAGCCCGAGCGTGTAGGAGATGCGGCCGGAGACCAGGCTGCCGTCACTGCTGCCGGCACCGTAGTCGTGGTACATGACGCCCGCGAAGACGCCGGTCTTGCTGCCCCGCAACGTCGAAGGCACGATGCCGGCGCGTTCCACGGCCTCCCACGCCGTCTCCAGCACGATCCGCTGCTGCGGGTCGAGCGTCTTGGCCTCGCGCGGCGAGATCCCGAAGAACTCCGGCTCGAAGTCGGCGGCTTCGTAGAGGAAGCCGCCCTCCTTCGAGTACGTCGTCCCGGGCCGGCCCGCGGGGTCGAAGATCGACGCGGTGTCCCAGCCGCGGTCCTCCGGGAACTCGCCGATGGCGTCGGTGCCGCCCGCGACGAGGTCCCAGAGCTCCGAAGGCGTCGTGACGCCGCCGGGGTACCGGCAGCCCATGCCGATGATCGCGATCGGCTCGCTCATCGCCGCGGTGAGCTTCTGGTTGTCCGCCTTGAGCCGCTCGTTGTCCATCATGGACTGACGCAGCGCGGCGACGATCTGCTCGGTGGACGGCGCCTGGGTCACTTCGAGTCCCCTCCATCGGTCTGGGTGCCCGCCATCGCGGACTTGACCAGGTCGGCCAGGTCCATCCCGGCGATCGCGGCCACTTCGTCGGTTCCGTTGGCCTCGGCGACCTCTTCGACCGGCTCGCCCAGCTCGGGCAGCAGCTCGCCGAGCAGGAAGCGGGTCAGCGGCAGCGGGCTCGGGTAGTCGAAGATCAGCGTGGCCGGCAGGCGCAGCCCGCAGGCCGCCCCGAGCCGGTTGCGCAGTTCCAGCGCGGCCAGCGAGTCGATGCCCAGGTCGGTGAAGCCCTTCTCGACGCCGACCGCCGAAGCGTCGTCGTAGCCGAGGACGGCCGCCGCGTGCTCGCAGACCAGCTGCAGCAACGCGGATTCCCGCTCGTCGGCCGACATCCCGGTCAGCTTGTCGGCGAACCCGGTTTCGGGTGCCGCCGTCGCCGGGCCCGCCGCCGCGGCCGCCCGCCGTGGGGTGGCCGTGACCAGGCCCCGCAGCAGCGGCGCGATCCGGTCGGCTTCCCGCAGGTCGGCGAGCTTCACCGGCACCAGCGTGGGCTCACCGGCCGCGAGCGCGGCGTCGAAGAGCGCGAGACCGTCGGTGACGGCCAGCTCCGCGACCCCGGACCGGGCGATGTGCGTCAGGTCGACCGCGTCCCCGCTGCCTTCCCACGGCCCCCAGGCCAGCGCCGTCGCCGGGAGGCCCAGCGCCGCACGGTGCTCGGCGAGCGCGTCCAGGAAGACGTTGCCCGCCGCGTAGTTCGCCTGCCCGGCGGCGAGCAGCAGGCCGCCCGCCGAGGAGTAGAGGACGAACGCCTTGAGGTCCAGCGACGCGGTCAGCTCGTGCAGGTGCCAGGCCGCGTCCACCTTCGGGCGCAGGACGTTCGTGACCTGCGACGGCGTGAGCGCGCTGAGCACCGCGCTGTCCATCTGCCCGGCGGCGTGCACGACGGCGGTGAGGTCGGGCAGCGAGCCGATGAGCGTGGCCAGCTCGTCCCGGTCGGTGACGTCGCAGGCCGCGACGGTCACCCCGGCGCCCAGCTCCTCGACCAGCTCACGCGCTCCCGGCGCGTCGAGGCCACGGCGGCTGGTCAGGACCAGCTTCCGGGCGCCGCGGGCGACCAGGTGCCGAGCGAGGTGGCCGCCGAGCAACCCGGCGCCGCCGGTGATGAGCACCGTGCCGTCGGCGTCCCACTCGACCGGGTCACCGATCGTGGTGACCTTGGCCAGCCGCGGGACGCGGACCTCGCCGACCCGGACGATCGCTTCCGGCTCGCCGGAGGCGACCACCGCGGGCAGCGCCCGCATCGACTGGGCCAGGTCGTCGACGTCGACCACCTGGATCCGGCCGGGGTTCTCCGCCTGCGCGGCCCGGACGAGACCCCAGACCGGCGCCTGCGCGAGGTCCGGGCTCTCCGCCACGGCGTTGCGGGTGACGACCAGGAGCTTGCCTTCGAAACCGTCGAGCCAGGTCTGCAGCCGGCCCAGGGTTTCCTGGACGGTCGCGTGGACCCGCGCGGGGACGTCGCCTTCGGTCGAGCCGACCGGCAGGACCAGGACGTCGGCCGCCACCAGTTCTTCGTGCGTCGGGACGCCGAGACCGAGGTCGTCGGTGCCGAGCACGGCCCAGCCCTCGATGGACTTGACCAGCCGGACACCGGCCGCGGGCTGCCAGTCGATCCGGTAGAGCGAGTCGGGCACCTTCGCGCCCAGCTGCCCCTCCGACACCGGCCGCGTCACCAGCGACTCGATCGAGGCGACCGGCGAACCGGTCGCGTCGGCCAAGGCGAGCGAGGCGTCCTTGCCTTCCTTCCGGACGTGCACCCGCAAGGTCGTCGCCCCCGCGGCGTGCAGCGAGACCTGGTTCCAGGCGAACGGGATCGTCGTCTCGGTCAGCGCCTTCGGGCCGCCAGGGACGAGGAAGTCCGTGGCACCCAGCGCCGAGTCGAGCAGCCCCGGGTGGAGGCCGAACTCGCTCGCCGCGGTGCCCTCGGGCAGCGCCACCTCGGCGAACACCTCGCCGTCGCGCAGCCACACCGCGCGCAGGTTCCGGAACACCGGGCCGTAGCCGAAGCCGAGTCCGGCCAGGTCGTCGTAGAGGCCGGTGAGGTCGACGGCTTCCGAGTTCTCCGGCGGCCACACCGAGAGGTCGAACTCCGCGGGCTGAGCCCCGGCGGCCAGGGTGCCGGCCGCGTGCTGGGTCCAGACGTCCTCGATGCGGGAGTGCACCGACAGCTCGCGACGGCCGCCCGCGCCCGGAGCGCCGACGACGACACGGATGTCGACGCCGCCCTCGGCCGGCAGCAGCAGCGGAGCCTGCTGGGTGAGCTCCTCCAGGACGTCGCAGCCGACCTGGTCACCAGCGTGCAGGGCCAGCTCGACGTACGCGGTGCCCGGCAGCATCGTCCGGCCCATCACCACGTGGTCGGCCAGCCAGGTCTGCCGGTCGACCGCGAGCCGGCCGGTCAGCACCGCGCCGCCGTCGGGCAGCTCCACCAGCGCACCCAGCAGCGGGTGCCCGGCGGACTTGGCGCCGAGCGAGCCGACGTCACCGGCCCGTTTCGTCGCGTTGAGCCAGTAGGCCTTGTTCTGGAAGGCGTAGGTCGGCAGGTCCACAGTGGACGCGCCGCGCCCGGCGAACACAGCGGCCCAGTCGGGCTTCGCACCCCGCGAGTACAACGTGGCCAGCGCCGTGAACAGCGTGGACACCTCGTCGCGGCCCCGGCGCAGCGCGGGCACGCCCACGACCCGGTCGGGCCGGTCGGCGACGGAGGTGTCGCACTCGCGGGCCATGCCGGTCAGGACGGCGTCCGGGCCCAGCTCGACGAACCGGGTGACCCCGGCGGAAAGGAGCGTGCCGACGCCGTCGGCGAAGCGGACGGCCTCCCGCACGTGGTTCACCCAGTACGCCGGCGAGCAGAGCTGCTCGGCGGTGGCGATCCGGCCGGTCACGTTGGAGACGACCGGGATGGTCGGCGCGGTGTAGGTCAGCTTCTCCGCCACCACGGCGAACTCGTCCAGCATCGGCTCCATCAGCGCGGAGTGGAAGGCGTGCGAGACGACCAGCTGCTTCGTCCGCCGTCCGGCGTTCTTGAAGGCCGCCATCGCGGCCTGGACCGCGGCCTCGGGGCCGGAGATGACCACCGAGCGCGGGCCGTTGACCGCGGCGACGTCCACGCCGGCCGGGAGCGCGGCGCGCACCTCGTCCTCGGTGGCCGCGATCGCCGCCATGGCTCCGCCGGAAGGCAGGGCCTGCATGAGCCGCCCACGAGCCGCGACCAGGGTGCACGCGTCGACCAGGGAGAGCACCCCGGCGACGTGCGCGGCGGCCAGCTCGCCGATCGAGTGCCCGGCGACGTAGTCCGGCGTGATGCCCCACGACTCGACCAGGCGGTAGAGCGCGACCTCGATCGCGAAGAGCGCGCACTGCGTGTACGCGGTCTCGTTCAGCAGCGGGCTGCCGTCCCGGATGACGTCCTTGAGCGGGACCTCGGTGTCGAAGAGGCCACAGGCCTCGTCGAACGCGCCGGCGAAGACCGGGAAGGCCTCGTACAGCCGGCTTCCCATGCCCGGCTGCTGAGCGCCCTGCCCGGTGAACAGGAACGCCGTCAGGTCGGCCGCGCTGGTCGCGCCGGTCACCGTGCCCGCCGGGGTCCCGCCGGTGGCGAGCCCGTCGAGGGCCTTCAAGGCGGCGTCCCGGTTCGCCGCCAGGACCACCGAGCGGTGGTCGAGCGCGGCCCGCCCGGTGGCGAGCGAGTAGCCGACGTCGGTCAGGTCCAGCTCCGGGTTCGACCGGATCCACGCGGCCATCCGGGCCGCCTGGTCGGCGAGCGCGGCGGCCGTGGTCCCGGCGATCGGGAGCGGAACCGTCGGCAGCTCCGGTGCCGTCCGGCGTGGACGTTCCACAGTGGACGGCGGTGCCTCCTCGATGATGATGTGCGCGTTGGTACCGCTGATGCCGAACGACGAGACGCCGGCGCGGCGCGGACGCCCGTTGGGCAGCCACGGCCGGGCCTCGGTCAGCAGCTCGATGTCGCCCGTGGTCCAGTCGACGACCGGCGACGGCGCGTCGATGTGCAGCGACTTCGGCAGCGTGTTGTGCCGCATCGCCTGCACGACCTTGATGACTCCCGCCGCACCGCCGGACGCCTGCGCGTGGCCGATGTTGGACTTCACCGAGCCCAGGTACAGCGGCCGCCCGTCCGGACGGTCCTGGCCGTAGGTGGCCAGCAGCGCCTGCGCCTCGATCGGGTCACCCAGCTTGGTGCCCGAACCGTGCGCCTCGACGGCGTCCACTTCGGACGGTGTCAGGCCGCCCGCCGCGAGGGCCGCGTGGATCACGCGCTCCTGCGACGGCCCGTTCGGCGCGGTGAGGCCGTTGGACGCGCCGTCCTGGTTGACGGCGCTGGAGCGGACCACCGCGAGGACCTCGTGGCCGTTGCGCTGCGCGTCGGACAGCCGCTCCAGCAGGAGCAGGCCCGCGCCCTCGGCCCAGCCGACGCCGTCGGACGCCGCGGAGAAGGACTTCGACCGGCCGTTGGGCGAAAGCACACCCTGACGGCTGGAGTCGACGAACAGGTCCGGCTGCGAGAGCAGCGTGACACCGCCCGCGAGGGCCAGCCCGCACTCCCCCGCCCGCAGCGCCTGCACCGCGAGGTGCAGCGTGACCAGCGAGGACGAGCACGCGGTGTCGACCGTCATGCACGGGCCCTCGAGGCCGAGCAGGTAGGAGATGCGGCCGGAGACGACCGCGCCCGAGCTGCCGTTGGGGATGTAGGCGGCGACGTCGAGGGGCGCGCCGGGAACGCGGCTGCCGTAGTCGTCGTACATCGCGCCGGTGAAGACGCCGGTCATGCTGCCGCGCAGCGCGGTCGGGTCGATGCCGGCCCGCTCGATGGCCTCCCACGCCGTCTCCAGCAGGAGCCGCTGCTGCGGGTCCATGGCCAGCGCCTCGCGCGGGCCGATGCCGAAGAACGCCGGGTCGAAGTCGGTGCCTTCGTGGAGGAAGCCGCCTTCGCGGGCGTAGGTCTTGCCGCGCTTGCCGCGCTCGGGGTCGTAGATGCTGTCGATGTCCCAGCCGCGGTTGGTCGGGAACTCCGAGACCGCGTCGACCTCGTCGACCAGCAGCTGCCAGAGGTCCTCCGGCGACCGGACGCCGCCGGGGTACCGGCAGGCCATGCCGACGATCGCGATCGGCTCCTGCATCGACGCGTTGGTCCGGGTCGTGGTGGCCGGGACCTTGGCGACCGCGCCGAGCAGCTTGCCCTTGACGAAGTCCGCCACCGCCTTGGCGGTCGGGTGGTCGAAGATCAGCGTCGCCGGCAGGGTCAGCCCGGTCGCGGTGCCGAGCAGGTTGCGCAGCTCGACCGCGGCGAGGGAGTCGAAGCCCAGCTCCTTGAACGCGCGGGTGCCGTCCACTTCGGACTTGTCGTGGTAGCCGAGCACGGTGGCCACCTGCGTGCGGACGATGTCCAGCAGGACGCGGTCACGCTCGTTGTCGGCCAGCGCGGCCAGCTCGGCGGCCAGTGCGTTGTCGGCCGCCTTCGCCGCCTTGGCGGTCCGGCGGGCCTTCGGCGGGACGAACCCGCGCAGCAACGCCGGCAGGTCGTCGGTCCGGGCCCGCAGGGCCGCGACGTCCACCCGCAGCGGAGCGATCACGGCGTCTTCGGTGGCGGTTGCCGCGTCGAACAGCGCGAGACCCTGTTCCGCGGTGACCGCGGGGAGGCCGAGCCGCGCCATCCGGGCGAGGTCGGCCTCGGCCAGCTCGCCGCCGAGGCCGGTGTTCTCGGCCCACAGACCCCAGGCCAGCGCCGTCGCCGGCAGGCCCGAAGCCCGCCGGTGGGCGGCGAGGCCGTCGAGGAAGGCGTTGGCGGCGGCGTAGTTCGCCTGGCCCGCGGGCAGCACCTGGCCGCCGGCGGAGGAGAACAGCACGAACGCGGCGAGGTCGTGGGTCAGCTCGTGCAGGTGCCAGGCGGCGTCGACCTTCGACCGCAGGACCGAGTCGAGCCGGTCCTGGGTCAGCGAGTCGAAGACGCCGCTGTCGGCCGTGCCCGCCGCGTGGACCACGGCGGTCAGGTTGTCGATCGCCCCGAGCAGGCTCTCGACCTGGGCGCGCTCGGTGACGTCGCACGCTGCGACGCGCACCCGGGCCCCGAGGTCCTTCAGGTCTTCGACCAGCTGCTTGGCGCCCGGCGCGCCGAGCCCGCGACGGCTGGTGAGCACCAGGTCGGTGACGCCGTGCTCGGCCACCAGGTAGCGGGCCAGCAGGCTGCCGAGCCCGCCGGTGCCGCCGGTGATCAGCACGGCGCCCGCTCCCCAAGGGGAAGCGCCGTCGGACTCCGTCTTGACGTACCGCGGCACGAGCACCGCGCCTTCGCGGATCGCGGCCTCCGGCTCGCCGGAGCCGACGACCGCCGCAATCGACGCGGCCGCCGTGTCGGAATCGGCGTCGACGACGAACACGCGACCGGGGTGCTCGGCCTGCGCCCCGCGGGCCAGGCCCCAGAGCAGCCCCTGCGTGACGTCCACAGTGGACTCGCCGGCGGGCACCGCGTCCTGCGTCACCACGGCCAGCTTGGTGATCCCGAACCGGGACTCGCCCAGCCAGGCCTGCAGCTCGGCGAGCAGCCACGCGGTGTTCTCGCGGGCCGCCACCGGGACGTCCCCTTCGGCGCCCGGCACGGTCACCGTGATCAGGGCCGGTACCGGCTCGCCGCGGTCGATGGCCGCGACGAGGTCGGCGAACCCGGCGTAGGTGGCGGCCACCCCGACGCGGCCGCGGCCGATGGCGACCACCGCGGCGTCGGACTGCGGCACGGACACCGGCTGCCAGGCGATCTTCAGCAGCGAGCCGTCGGTCTCGGCGGCCGACGCGGTCAGCTCCCGGCGGACCGGGCGTGAGACGAGCGAGTCGATGGTCGCGACCGGGCGGCCCTCGCTGTCGGCCACCTCGATGGCCGACACCTCGTCGCCGTTCAGCCGCTCGATCCGCACCCGCAGCACCGAGGCGCCGGCGGCGTGCAGCGTGACGCCGTTCCAGACGAACGGCAGCAGCGTCGCGCCGCCCGGGTCGCCGAGGAGGTCGGCGTGCATCGCGATGTCGAGCAGCGCCGGGTGCAGGCCGTAGAGGCTCGCCGTCGACGCCGCCGGTTCCGGCAGCGCGACCTCGGCGAAGACCTCGTTGCCCCGCTTCCAGGCGGCCGTGAGCCCCTGGAAGGACGGGCCGTAGCCGTACCCGCGCTCTTCGAGCAGGTCGTACGCGCCTTCGACGTCGATGCGGTTCGCCCCCGCCGGCGGCCATTCGGTGAGCCCGGCGGGCTCGGGCCGCGGCGCGGCGGACAGCGTGCCGATCGCGTGCTGGGTCCACTCGTCGCCGTCGATCGGGCGCGAGAAGACGGTGACCGGGCGGCGGTCGCCGTCGGCCGGACCGACCACGACCTGGAGCGCGACGGCACCGTCCGGCGGCAGGATGAGCGGCGCCTGCAGCGTCAGCTCTTCGACCGTCGAGTGCCCGACCTGGTCGCCGGCCGCGATGGCCAGCTCGACGAACCCGGTGCCGGGCACCAGGATCGCGCCCTTGACGACGTGGTCGGCGAGCCACGGCACCGACCCGGCGGACAGCCGGCCGGTGAGCACCGTGGTGTCCGAACCGGACAGCGGCACGACCGCGCCCAGCATCGGGTGCGGCAGCGGCTGCTGCCCGACCGCCGTCACGTCGCCGGACGGCGTCGCGTCGAGCCAGAAGCGCTTGTGCTGGAAGGCGTACGTCGGCAGGTCGAGCCGGATCGGGCCGTCGCCGAGCACGCGGTCGAGCTTGGCGGCACCGCGGGTGTGGAGGCGGCCGAGCGCGGCCAGCGCGGTGCGCACCTCGTCCCGGTCGCGACGACCGAAGGGCACGAACGCGGCCTCGGCGTCGATCTGCCGGCCGAGCGCGGTCAGCACGCTGTCCGGGCCCAGCTCGAGGAACGTCCGCACGCCGTCGGCGGTCAACGCGGTCACCGCGTCCCCGAAGCGGACGGCTTCGCGGACGTGCGTGACCCAGTACTCCGGCGAGGTCAGGTCCGCGCTGGGCGAGACCGTGGAGAAGATCGGGATCCGCGGCGCGTGGAACGTCAGGCCCGCGGCGATCTCGCGGAACTCGTCGAGCATCGGCGCCATCAGCGGCGAGTGGAACGCGTGGCTCACGCGCAGCCGGCGCGTCCGGATGTCGGCGACCGTGGCCGCCCGCTCGATGCGGGCCACGATGTCCGCGACCCCCGAGACGACGACCGACGCGGGACCGTTGACTGCGGCGACGCTGACCTCGTCCTCGAGCCCGCGGATCAGCTCCCGCGCGGTCTCCTCGGACGTGGCGAGCGAAACCATCGCGCCCCGCGGCTCGCCCAGCGAGCCCATGAGCCGTCCACGGGCCGCGACGAGAGCGGCCGCGTCCTCAAGGGAAAGCACCCCGGCGACGTGCGCCGCGGCCAGCTCGCCGATCGAGTGGCCGGCCAGCGCGTCGGGCACGATCCCCCACGACTCGGCGAGCCGGAACTGCGCGACCTCCACCGTGAACAGCGCGGTCTGGGTGTACTGCGTCTGGTCGAGCAGGCCGCGGTCGGCGAGCGCGGTCGTCCCGAGGACGACGTCCCGCAGCGGCACGTCGAGCAGCGGGTCGAGCGCGGCGCACACGGCGTCGAACGCGTCCGCGAAGACCGGGTAGGTCTCCGCCAGCGCGGCGCCCATCCCGACCTGCTGCGCGCCCTGCCCGGAGAAGAGAAACGCGAGCTTGCCCTCGGTGACGACATCGCCGTTCTGCTCGCCGCTGGCCAGCGCGTCCAGGCCGTCGGCCAGCTCGGCCGGGGTCCCGGCGACCACCACGGCGCGGTGCTCGAGCGCCGCGCGGGTCGAGTTCAGCGAACGCGCCAGCTCGGCGACGGTGAGGTCGTCGTGGTCGGCGAGGTACTCCCGCAGCCGGGCGGCCTGGCCGCGCACGGCGGCCGGGGTGCGGCCGGAGAGCGCGACGGGGACGACGGCCTCGGGCTGCGGCTCGGCCGGCTGCGCGATCTCGGCGTCGGCCGGAGCCTGCTCGATGATCACGTGGGCGTTGGTGCCGCTGATGCCGAACGACGAGACGGCGGCGCGGCGCGGGTGACCGTTGGGTGACCAGTCGCGCGACTCGGTCAGGAGCCGCACCGCGCCGGTGTCCCAGTCGACCACAGTGGACGGACGATCGACGTGCAGGGTCTGCGGCAGCTGCTCGTTGCGCAGCGCCATCACCATCTTGATGATGCCCGCGACACCCGCGGCGGCCTGGGTGTGGCCGATGTTGGACTTGATCGAGCCGAGCCACAGGGGCTGGTCCTCGGCGCGGTCCTGGCCGTAGGTGGCGAGCAGGGCCTGCGCCTCGATCGGGTCGCCCAGCGTGGTGCCGGTGCCGTGGCCTTCGACGGCGTCCACTTCGGACGGTGCGAGACCCGCGTCGGCCAGTGCCTTCGCGATCACGCGCTGCTGCGAGGGCCCGTTGGGGGCGGTGAGGCCGTTGGACGCGCCGTCGTGGTTGACCGCGGAGCCCTTGAGCAGCGCGAGCACCGGGTGGCCGTTGCGCTTGGCGTCGGAAAGCCGCTCGACGAGCAGCATGCCCGCGCCCTCGCCCCAGCCGGTGCCGTCGGCCGAGTCGGCGAACGAGCGGCAGCGGCCGTCGGCGGACAGGCCGCGCTGGCGGCTGAAGTCGACGAAGGTGTCCGGAGTGGACATCACGGTGACACCGCCGGCGAGGGCGAGCGTGCACTCGCCGCGGCGCAGCGCCTGGACCGCCCAGTGCAGGGCGACCAGCGACGACGAGCACGCTGTATCGACCGTGACCGTCGGGCCTTCCAGGCCGAGCGCGTAGGACACGCGGCCGGAGACGACGCTGGCGAGGCTGCCGTTGCCGAGGTAGCCCGCGATGTCGTCGGAGACGGTGCCGAGACGGGTGCCCCAGTCGTGGTACATGACGCCGGCGAACACGCCGGTGGCGCTGCCGCGCAGGGAAACCGGGTCGATGCCGGCCCGCTCGAACGCCTCCCAGGACACCTCGAGCAGCAGGCGCTGCTGCGGGTCCATGGCGGCCGCCTCACGCGGGCTGATCTCGAAGAAGTCGGCGTCGAACTCGGCGGCGTCGTGCAGGAACGCGCCGTGCTTGACGTAGCTGTGGCCGGGCTTGCCGGGCTCGGGGTCGTACAGCGCGTCGACGTTCCAGCCGCGGTCGGCCGGGAACGGCGTGAGCGCTTCTTCCCCACCGGCGACGAGCCGCCACAGGTCTTCCGGCGTCGCCACGCCACCCGGGTAGCGGCAAGCGATGCCGACGATGGCGATCGGCTCCTCCGGGTCGACGGTGGTCACCGGCGTGATCGGCGTCGTGGGCGCCAGGCCGGCGACCCGCGTGACGAGGTACTCGGCCAACGCCCGCGGGGTCGGGTGGTCGAACACCAGCGTCGCGGGCAGCCGCAGGCCGGTGACGGAGTCGAGGATGTTGCGCAGCTCGACCGCGGCGAGGGAGTCGAAGCCGATCTCGCCGAAGGGGCGGGACGGACTGATCGCCGACGGGCCGTCGTGGCCGAGCACGGCCGCGACGTGGGTGCGCACCAGGTCGAGCACCGCGCGGTCGCGGTCGGCCTCGGACAGCGAGACGAACCGCTCGGCGAACTGCCGCTCCGGCGTGAGTTCGCCCGTGGTCGCGGCGACCCGGCGGCGGCTCGCGGGAACCAGGCCGCGCAGCAGCGCCGGGACGTCGTCGCGAGCGCTCAGCGCGGCGCGGTCGACGCGGGTCGGCACGACGCCGGCCGTCCCCGAGGCGATCGCGACGTCCAGCGCGGCCAGGCTCTCGGCCGCGGTCAGCGGGGCGAGGCCCAGCCGCCCGATCCGACCCAGGTCCTTTTCGGACAGTCCGGCGCTCATGCCGAGCGCTTCGCCGTCGTCGGTCCACAGGCCCCACGCCAGCGACGTCGCGGGCAGGCCCTGCTCGCGGCGGTGCTCGGCGAGGGCGTCGAGGAAGGTGTTGCCCGCCGCGTAGTTGGCCTGACCCGCGCCGTCGACCAGACCGGCCGAAGACGAGAACAGGACGAACGCGGCCAGGTCCGAAGTCAGCTCGTGCAACGCCCAGGCGGCGTCGACCTTGGGGGCGAGGACGGTGTCGAGACGCTCTTCGGTGAGCGAGCCGATCAGGGCGTCGTCGAGCACACCGGCGGTGTGGACGACGGCGGTCAGCGGCTGCTCGATCTTCTTCAGCGCGGCCGACAACGACCGCTTCTTGGTGACGTCACAGGCGATGACCTGCACCGTCGCGCTCTCGGACAGCTCGGCGACCAGCTCGGCCGCGCCCGGGGCGTCGCTTCCGCGGCGGCTGAGCAGCACCAGGTGCCGGACGCCGTGGGTGGTGACGAGGTGGCGCGCGACCTGCGCGCCGAGGCCGCCGGTGCCGCCGGTGATCAGCACGGTGCCGTCGGGCTGCCAGGCCGGCGCGTCGGTGGCCAGGCGGACCAGCCGCGGGGCCAGCACGCGGTCGCCGTCGACCCGCACCTCCGGCTCGCCGGACGCGAGCGCGGTGGCCAGCGTCGCGGCGGTGGTCTCGCCCTCGATCAGGACGATCCGACCCGGCTGCTCGGCCTGCGCCGAGCGCACCAGCCCGCGCACCACGGAGTCGGCGAGCGAGCCGCGGGTGTGCAGCACGAGCTTGGCCGAGGTGTCCTCGGCGAGGAACGACTGGAGGATCTCCAGAACGTGGTGCGCGGTCCGGCGGGCGGCAGCGGGAACCCGCCCGCGTTCGTCCGGAACACTCACGAGCCTGACCTCACCCGGATCCGCGTCGGACGCCGCGACCGGCGTCCACTCGACGGTGTGCAGCAGGTCCTGGGCCCGCGGGCCCAGGTCGGCGCCGCTGACCGGGCGGGAGCGGAACGACTCGACCGACAGCACCGGCGTCCCGGCCGGGTCGGTGACCTCCAGGGAGACACCGCCGGTGGCGGGCGACGTGATTCGCACCCGCACCTCGGTCGCGCCGGAAGCGTGCAGCCGCACGCCGGTCCAGGCGAACGGCAGGCGGATCTCGTCGGCTTCGCGAGCCTCGCCAGGGGCGAAGTCGGTGGCGTGCAGGACGGCGTCCAGCAGCGCCGGGTGGATGCCGAAGGAGTCGTCCCGAGCGGGCAGGGCGACCTCGGCGAACACGACGCCGTCGCGCTTCCACGCGGTGCGCAGGCCCTGGAACAGCGGGCCGTAGCCGTAGCCCTGCGCGGCCAGCTCCTCGTACAGCTCGTTCGTGGCGACGACCTTGGCGCCGGACGGCGGCCACTCGGTCATCGGCGCGGGTTCGGCGGCCGGCGCCTCGGCCAGCACGCCGACGGCGTGGCGGGTCCAGGCGACGTCCTGCTCGGCGCGTGAGTAGAACTCGATGGTGCGGCGGCCGTCCTCGACCGGGCCGACCACGGCCTGCACCTCGACGCCCCGGCCCTCCGGGACAGCAAGCGGTGCCTGCAGGGTCAGCTCGTCGACGACGTCGCAGCCCGCGCGCCCGGCGGCGTGCAGGGCCATCTCGACGAACGCGGTGCCGGGCAGCAGAGCCGTGCCGGCGATGGTGTGGTCGGCCAGCCACGGGTGCGACCGCAGGCCGATCCGGCCGGTCAGGACCAGGCCGTCGTGGTCGGCGAGGCCGATCTCGGCGGCCAGCAGGGGATGCCCGGAAGCGAGCTGCCCGAAGTCGGTGGCGCCGCGCGCGGTGAGCCAGAAGTGCTTGCGCTGGAAGGCGTACGTCGGCAGGTCGACGGCGTTGGCCGGGCCGAAGAACGCGGTCCAGTCGACCGGGACGCCGCGGGTGTGCAGGCGGCCGAGCGCGCCGGCGAGGGCCGGGACCTCGGCGTGGCCGCGGCGCTGCGCGGGGACGAAGGCGATGTCGCCACCGTGCGGGCCGGTGGCGGCCATGGCCGCGAGGACGGCGTCCGGGCCGACCTCGATCGCGGTGGTGACGCCGGCCGCGGCGAGCGCGGCGACCCCGTCGGCGAACCGGACCGGCCGCCGCACGTGGTAGAGCCAGTAGCCGGGCGAGCACAGCTCTTCGGTGGTCGCCAGGCGGCCGGTGACGTTCGAGATGACCGGGATGGACGGCGGCGCGAAGTCGACGACCTCCAGGACCTCGCGGAACTCGGTGAGCATCGGCTCCATCAGCGGCGAGTGGAACGCGTGCGACACGCGCAGCTCGCTGGTCTTGCGGCCCTGCGCCCGGAACACCGAGACGACGCCCTCGACCGCGTCACGCTCGCCGGAGACGACGACCGACGTGGGACCGTTGATCGCGGCGATGCTGACGCCGTCGGTGAGCAGCGGGCCGACCTCGTCCTCGGTCGCGGCGATCGCGACCATCGCGCCGCCCTCGGGCAGCGCCTGCATGAGACGGCCACGCGCGGCGACGACCAGGCAGGCGTCCTCCAGCGACCAGACGCCGGCGATGTGCGCGGCGGCCAGCTCGCCGATCGAGTGCCCGAGCAGCACGGCGGGCTTGACGCCCCACGACTCCAGCAGCCGCGCCAGCGCGACCTCGATCGCGAACAGGGTGCACTGGGCGTACTGGGTGCCGTTGAGCTCGTCGGCGTCGTCGCCGAAGAGGACGTCGCGCAGCGGGCGGTCCATCTGCACGTCGAGGTGGTCGATGGCCTCGTCGAAGACCTCGGCGAAGACCGGGTGGGCCAGGTACAGCTCCTTGCCCATGGCGAGTCGCTGCGCACCCTGGCCGGTGAACAGCATCGCCAGCTTGCCCGGCGTGCGTTCGCCGGTGACGACGGCGGAATCCTGCTCTCCCGCGGCGAGCGCGCGCAGGCCGCGGATCGCGTCCTCGGTGGTCTCGGCGACGACGACGGCGCGGTGGTCGTGCGCGGCGCGCGTCCCGGCCAGCGAGTAGCCGACCTCGGTGAGATCCGCCGTCTCCACTGTGGACACGAGCTTGCCCGCCTGCGCCCGCAGGGCTTCCTCACTGCGCGCCGAGACGACGAGCGGCACGACCGGCAACGGCTGGGTGTCGACGGTTTCGTCGGCGGTCTCGGGCGCCTGCTCGATGATGACGTGCGCGTTGGTGCCGCTGACGCCGAACGACGAGACCCCCGCGCGGCGCGGACGCTCGACCGCGGGCCACTCGCGGGCCTCGGTCAGCAGCTCGACCTCGCCCGCGGTCCAGTCGACGTGCGGGGTCGGCGCGTCCACGTGCAGGGTCTTCGGCAGCCGGCCGCGGCGGATCGCCTCGACCATCTTGATCACGCCGGCCACGCCGGCCGCGGCCTGGGTGTGGCCGATGTTGGACTTGATCGAGCCGAGCAGCAGCGGCGTCTCGCGGCTCTGGCCGTAGGTGGCGAGCAGGGCCTGCGCCTCGATCGGGTCGCCGAGCCGGGTGCCGGTGCCGTGCGCCTCGACGGCGTCCACTTCGGACGCTTCCAGCCGGGCGTCGGCGAGCGCGCGGTGGATGACGCGCTGCTGCGACGGGCCGTTGGGGGCGGTGAGGCCGTTGGACGCACCGTCGGAGTTGATGGCGGTACCGCGGACGATCGCGAGCACGGTGTGCCCGTTCGCGACCGCGTCGGAAAGGCGTTCCAGCACCAGGACGCCGACGCCTTCGGCGAACCCGGTGCCGTCGGCGGCCGCGGCGAAGGCCTTGCAGCGGCCGTCTTCGGCGAGGCCGCGCTGGCGGCTGAACGCGGTGAACGTGCCGGGCCCGCCCATGACCGCGACGCCGCCGGCGAGGGCGAGCGGGGTCTCGCCGCGGCGCAGGGCCTGGACGGCGAGGTGGAGCGCGACGAGCGAGCCGGAGCACGCGGTGTCGACGGTCAGCGTCGGGCCTTCGAGGCCGAGCGCGTAGGCGACGCGGCCCGAGACGACGCTGGGCGCGTTGCCGGTGAGCATGTAGCCGTCGAGGCCGTCGGGGGCCTCGTGCAGGCGCGGGCCGTACTCCTGGGCCTCGGCACCGATGAAGACGCCGGCGGGCGTGCCGCGCAGCGTCGTCGGGTCGATCTTGGCGCGCTCCAAGGCTTCCCACGCCGTCTCGAGGACGAGCCGCTGCTGCGGGTCCATCGCGGACGCCTCGCGCGGGGCGATGCCGAAGAAGCCCGCGTCGAACTCGCCGGCGTCGGGCAGGAACCCGCCAGAGGTGACGTAGCTGCTGCCCGGGCGGTCCGGGTCCGGGTCGTAGAGGCCGTCGAGGTCCCAGCCGCGGTCGGTCGGGAAGCCGGTGATGGTGTGCACTTCCTCGGCGACGAGCCGCCAGAGGTCCTCGGGCGAGGCGGCCCCGCCCGGGTAGCGGCAGCCGATGCCGACGATCGCGACCGGCTCGTCCGTGTCGCCCGACCGTGCGGGTCCACTGTGGACGACCTCGGCACCGAACACCGCCGCGTGCAGGAAGCGCGCGACGGCGACCGGCGTCGGGTGGTCGAAGGCCAGGGTGACCGGCAGGTCGAGCCCGGTGGCCTCGGTGAGCCGCGCGTGCAGCTCCACCGCGGCCAGCGAGTCGAACCCGTGGTCGGAGAACGCCTTTTCCGGGTCGAGCACCGCCGGGACGTCCGGCCGGGCCGCCAGGAGCGCGGCCCGGGTGGCGTCGTGGACGACGTCGGCCAGGAATGCCGCGCGGTCACCGGAGGGCAGTTCGGTCAGCCGCTCCGCGAACCCGGACGCCCGATTCGATTCGGTCTCAAACTCACGCATTCCGCACTCCACCGCTGTAGCAAGCCAGCACTCAAGGTCGTCTTTTTCGATCGTAGGTCGGCGCGCGACGCGGCCGGATCCCCTGAAAACGCTTCTAGGGGAGGGAAGTCACCACGCGATGCGCAGCAGCGAAGGCCCCCGCACGATCACGCCGTACTCCCACTTCACGCCCTCGCGCCCGTCCGCGAACCGCAGGTCCGGGAACCGCGCCAGGATCGCCTTCAACGCTTCCTGCAGCTCCAGCCGGGCCAGCTGCGCGCCGATGCAGTGGTGCGGGCCGTGCCCGAACGCCACGTGCGGGTTCGGCTTGCGGGTCAGGTCGATCCGGTCCGGGTCGGCGAAGACCTCCGGGTCGCGGTTGGCCGCGTGCAGCGCCGGCAGCACCGGGTCGCCCGCGCGCACGACGACGTCGCCGAAGCGGATGTCCTCGGTGGCGTAGCGGGCGAACATCGCCGCGGTGTTGATCGGCACGTACCGCAGCAGCTCTTCGATCGCCGTGGGCATGATGTCCGGGTTCGCGCGCAGCTGTTCGAGGAGCTCGGGCTGCGTCAGCAACGTGAAGACGAAGCTGGGCAGCGCCGTCGACACCGTCTCGACGCCGCCGGTCAGCAGGCCCGCGCCGGCGATCGAGATCAGCTCGTTCTCGGTGAGCTTGTCCCCCGCGTCACGGGCGTAGACGAGCGCGCCGAGGAGGTCGTCGGTCGGCTCCTCGCGGCGCTGGGCCACCAGGCCGGCGACGTAGTTGTCGAGCTGGTCGCCGTAGACGTCGAGGACGTCGCCCTTGGCCGTGGCATCGCTGACCAGGGCCTGGGTCCACTCGCGGAAGATCTTGTGGTCCTCCTGCGGCACGCCGAGCAGGTCACAGATCACGGTGACCGGCAGCGGCCGCGCGAGGTCCTCGATGAGGTCGGCGCTGTCGCCCTGGGCCTGCATGTCGTCGAGCAGCCGGTTGACCAGGTCCTTCACCCCGTCGCGCATCTGCTCGAGCCGGCGCGCGGTGAACGCCTTGCCCACCAGGCGGCGCAGCCTGGAGTGGTCCGGCGGGTCCATCCCCATGATGCCGTCGCCCATCTGCTGACGGCGCATCCGCGGCTGGTCGAGGCCCTGCGCGAGCTCCCGGCTGAACCGCGGGTCGGTCGTCACCAGCTTGACGTCGGCGTACTTCGTCGCCAGCCAGGCCGGTTCGCCGAAGGGCATCTGCACCCGGCTCATCGGCTCTTCGCGCTGCAGGACGTGGTACTGCTCGGAAACGGAGATCTCGTGCATGTCGAACGGATACGCACGGACTGTCCGGCGTGAACTCGTCACGACTCGCCCCCAATCGCTCTCATCGGTTGTTCCAGCGCCTCGGCGTCGTAGGCGTTCTGGACGTGGGAAAGCGCCGACATCAGCGTCGACGAGGTGATCCGGGCCGCGTGGTGGCTCTCGACCACGCGGCGCAGCGGCAGCGACCCGAGCTCCGACCAGCCGAGCCGGCCCGCCGGGTCGAGGTAGCTGCGCGCCTGCCCGGCGTTGTCCGGGTGCAGGCAGTACGGGACGTCGAGCAGGCCGCGCTTGAACGCGACGACGATCGCGCGGCCCAGGTCGGCGTGGCTGTTCAGCACGGCGTCGACGAGCGCGTACGCCTCGCGGTAGACCTGGTTGTCACTGTCCACAGTGGCCCGGCCGGTGATCGGCCGCGCGACCGCGCCCGCGTGCTCCAGCGCCGCGACGTTCTCGGCGACGGTCGGGATCCGGTGGGCCTCGGCGGTGGTCTTGACGATGAGCCGTTCCGACCCGGTGGTCACGGCCAGCTCGGCCGCCGTCCCGAGCAGGCCCCGCGCGCCTTCCGACGTCCGCGGGAACAGGCCCATGTAGGCGTAGATCACGACGTGCCAGGTGGCCTCGGGCAGCAGCGCGGCGCACAGCCGGCGCAACGCGGAGACGGCTTCCTGGTCCTGCGTCATGTTCGTCTGCTGCGCGTAGCTGACGGAGATGCTGCGGACGCCCTTGCGGTAGAAGAACAACGCCTCCAGCACGGACAGCGCCACCAGCTCGCTCGGCGGGCAGAGCTGGCCCATCATGCAGCCGCCGAACGTCTCCAGGTGCGGCCGTCCGCCCGGGTGTTCGGCGTCGAGCAGCAGGTCACAGCAGTGCGCCCAGTTGCGGACGCTCTCGTCCAGCGGCGTGCGGCTGTAGGGCAGGCAGTAGGAGACCGGGCCGCCCTCGGTGGCGTGCAGGCCGGCGGCGATCATGGCGCGGAAGATGTCCGCGGGCCGGGCCGAACCGTGGCGCACCTGCACCGGGAAGTCCGGGCCTTCGAGGCCGTCGAGCATCGCGCGGGTGACCTCGGGCGGGTGGTTGACGATCGGGTAGCCGTTGAGGGCGATCCCGTTGCGCAGCGCGTGCGCCACGGAAGCGGTGTCGCAGACGCGGGTGTAGCTGTCGAGTGTGACTGTGCCGACGGTCGCGGCGGCCGCGCTCTTGGTCGCGGCCAGCCCGGCCCGCATGACGGCGGGGTCGGCGAAGCCCATGCGGGGCTGGACGACAAGCTCGCCCGCGGCATGGCGTCGCGCGACGAACTCCTCGAAGCTCACGCCTCCACCTGGGCCGCGCCCGCCGACAGCGTCGCGGCGAACCGGCGGAACGACGCCGCGCCCTGCTGGTCGTCGAAGACCGCGTCGAACCCGGCGAGCAGCAGCTGCGCGGTCTCCTCCGCGGTCAGCGGCCCGCCGACGCCGAGCTTGCCGCCGATCACCACCGGCATGGTGCGCAGCTCGGGGAAGGCGCGCAGCCGCTGGATCACGCGCAGGCCGTCCTGGTGGCCGTGGCCGTTGACGCTGCTCAGCACGAGCATCGACGGGCGGCGGCTCAGGCACTCCGACTCCAGCAGCTCGTCCGGCACGCACGCGCCGAGGTTCACCACGTCGAAGCCGAGCTCGCCGACGAGCAGCTCGAGGTAGACCAGGTTCCAGGTGTGGGAGTCCGACGCCATGCTGCTGACGATCACCGTCCGCCGGGACGGCTCGGTGACGACCCCGGCGCCGTAGGCGTGCAGTTCTTCCGTCATGGCGAGACCTCGTAGACGCGCTGGTAGTCCAACCGGGACACCGAGACGACCTCGTCACCGCGCACCACGACCTCCGTCGGCGCGGGACGGCCGAGGAAGCTGATGAGGCTCGCGGTGACGCCGTAGGCGCCGACGTTCGGCACGGTGACGACGTCGCCGGAAGCCAGCTCGGGCAGCTTCGCCGCCTTGGCGAGCGAGTCGCCGGGAGTACACAGTGGACCGACGAGGCTGCCCGTCGCGTCGCCGGTTTCTTCGATGCCGACGGCCGCGGGGAGCAGCCTGCCGATCCCGGACAGCCCGCCGACGACGTTGATCCCGGCGTCGAGCACGACGAACCGGCTGCCGCGGCTGTCCTTGACGTTCACCACGCCGGCCAGCAGCGAACCGCAGCTGCCGGACAGGTAGCGGCCGGACTCGCAGGCCAGCTCGATCCCGCCGTCGCGCCACTCGGGCAGGTGCAGGTCGAGCAGGGTTTCGAGGCCCGAGCGCAGCTTCGGGTAGTCGGTGCGCGGGCCCGGGACCGCGTACGGCGACGAGAACCCGCCGCCGATGTCCAGGACCTCCAGCGGCAGCCCGACCTCGTCGCGCAGCTTCGCGGCCGAGGTGAGCACGAACTCGTACTCCCCCAGCAGCGCGTCCTCGTCCTGGGCGTTGCTCATGGTGAAGAAGTGCGCGCCGACCACCCGGGCGCCAACGACCGCCTTCAGCGCGGGCATGATCTCGGGCAGCGTCTCGGCGTCGATGCCGAACTGCGACGGCCGGCCCATCATCCGGATGCCGGTGCCGCCGCTGCTCGCGGTGGTGTTCACCCGCAGCAGCGCGGAGGCCGTGACGCCGTGCTTCTCGGCAGCGGCCCCGACGTGCTGCAGGTCGGTCAGCGACTCGACGGAGAACAGCCGGACGCCGGACGCGATCGCGTGCTCGAGTTCGTCGTTCGTCTTGCCAGGTCCGGTGTAGAGGATCCCGGCGGGGTCGAACCCCGCCTGCAGCGCGTTGGCCAGCTCGCCGGTGGAGCTGATCTCCGCGCGGCAGCCGCCGCGGCGCAGCTCGCGGGCGATCTCGGGGTGCGGGTTGGACTTCAGCGCGTAGAACAGCTGGAAGCCTTCGGGCAGCAGGCCGAAGAGCTGGTCGCGTGACTCGGCGACGACATCGAGGTCGTAGACGTAGGTGGGCGTGCCGTATTCGGCGGCGATGTCGCGGCTCATTTGCGGGCGCCTTCCACGAGCAGGGCGAGTTCCTTCGTGGCGTTCTTGCCGTGCGCCGTCAGCGGGAACTCTTCGACGACGTGACACAGCGACGGGACCTTCTGCGGCTCGAGACGCTTGGCCAGCTCGCGCAGCACCGTCGTGGGCGGCAGGTCGGTCTCGACGCAGATGGCGAGGTCCCGCGCGTCGCTCGGCGGGATCGCGCCGGCCGCGCGGACACCGGGGATGTCCATCGCAGCGGCTTCGATCTCCAAAGTGGACATCCGGATGCCCTTGCGCTTGAACATGTCGTCGCGGCGGCCCTCGAAGTACAGGTAGCCGTCGGCGTCGAGGCGGCCGTAGTCGCCGGTGTGCAGGCGCAGCTCGCCGGTCGCCTCGTCGCGGCGGAAGGCGCGGGCGGAGATCTCGGGGGCGCGCCAGTAGCCGGGCATGACGTGCGGCCCGGCGGCGACGATCTCGCCGATGTCCCCGGCCGGCAGCTCGGTCCCGTCGGCGGCGAGGATCAGCACGGACGTGCCGGGCAGCGGCAGCCCAGACGAGCCGGGGCGCTCGGTGTCCTCGTCGGGGGGCATGATCGTGATGCGCTTGCACTCGGTCTGCCCGAACTGGCGGACGACCTTGGCCTGCGGGAACGCGGCTCGCAGCTGGGCGATGGTGGCGTCGGGCAGGGCCGCGCCGGTGTTGGTGAACAGGCGCACGGGCGCGGCCGGCTCGGTGTCGCGCGCGGCGAGCGTGGCGATCATGGTGGCCAGCGACGGGACGATCGGCACGACGGTGGCACCGACCTCCCGCATCCGCTGCAGCAGCCGCAGGTCCGACTCGGCGTCGGCGAGCACGATCTCGCTGCGGCCCACTGTGGACATCAGGACCTTGTAGAGGCCGTAGTCCCACGACATCGGGAACCGGCAGAACACGACGTCGTCCTGGCGGTAGCCGAGGACTTCCTGGATCGCGCGGGTGGCGAAGGTGACCTGGCGGTGCGGGCCGATCACGCCCTTCGGCGCGGCGGTGCTGCCGGAGGTGTAGACGAGGACGGCGATGTCGTCTTCGTGGATGTCGACGGCTTCCGCGCGCTGGCCGTGAGCTGCCTCGACCTCGGTCCACAAGGGACCGAACTCCTCCGGCGTCAGCACCAGCACGGGTTCGGCGTTGGCCACGACGGAGTCGAAGTGGAACTTCTTCATCGCCGGGTTGATCGGCACGAACACCGCGCCACGGCGTGACGTCCCGTAGAAGAGGGCGACCAACGCCCGGTCGGTGGGTAGCTGCACGACGACGCGGTCGCCGTGGCCGACTCCGCGCCGCGCGAGCACCACGGCGACGGCGTGGCTCCACGCGTCGAGCTCCGCGTAGGTCCACGCACCGGCGCGGTCGCGGACGGCCGACGCCCCGGCCGCGTCGGCCACCGCGGCGTCGAGCAGAGAATGGACCAAGGAATCGTTCACGACTGCCACTCCGTATGGACTCGAAGGATCACCGGGCCGGCGTGGACAACACACCAGTGGAAGACACACCTGGAGACCTTCGAAAAGCTAGCCGCGCCGACCTGCGGATCCCCACCCCTAACGGCCCCTAAGCCCATCTCACCGGGGTCCGGGCGCGCCAAAGCGGTCGTGAGTGGGAAACAGTGTTCTAACCCTGTTTCTCACTCACGACCAAGCCGCGGCAGACTGCTCAGCCCACCGGTGCGGGCGCCAGGAGGTCGGCGGCGCGGGCCGCCAGGGTCTTGCGGTCGATCTTGCGGTTGGAGTTCAGCGGGAACTCGTCCACGTGCCGGTAGTGCCGCGGGATCACGCCCTCCGGCAGCACCGCCCGCAGCGCACGCACCATCTCCAGCACCGGCCGTTCGCCGCCGGTGTAGAACACGAACAGCTCGGTCCCCGCGTCTCCGGCGACGCCCAGCACCACCACGTCCCCGACACCGCAGTCGCGCAGGGCGTGCTCGACCTCCGTCAGCTCGACGCGCCAGCCCAGCACCTGGACCTGGGAGTCGAGCCGCCCGAGGTAGGCGAGACCGTCGGCGAGCCGGCGGACGCGGTCGCCCGTGCGGTAGAAGCGCTTGCCGTCGCGGTCCAGGAACCGGCCCCGCTCGTCGGCCGGGTCGAGATAGCCCGGGGTCATCTGCGGTCCGGCGATGCACAGCTCGCCTTCGCCGGCGTCTTCGTCCAAGAGCAGGTAGTCGTGCCCCGCGTGCACCTCGCCGATCGGCACGACGCCGTTGACCGCGACCCGCGGCGTCTCGACGTCGTCCCAGCGGTACCCCGACACCGTCACGGTCAGCTCGGTGGGCCCGTACAGGTTCTCGACCAGCGACGACGCCGCCGCGGCCTGCCAGTCGGCCGTGTCGCGGACCGTCAGGGCCTCCCCCGCGAAGAAGCTCCACCGCAGCCCCGGCAGCGCACCCGGGGTCAGGCCACCGGTGCGACGCACGAGGTCGATCGCACTCGGCGTGGAGAACCACACGGTGAGCCCGCGCTCGGCCGCGAACCGCGGCAGGTTCCGGTACGCCCCACCCGGCAGCACGACCGCCGGCGCGCCCGCGCCCCACGCGCAGAACAGGTCGAACATCGCGCAGTCGAAGTTCAGGTCGAACGTCTGCGAGAAGACGTCGTCCGGGGTGAAGTCGTAGCGCTCGTCGAGCAGGCCGAAGTAGTGGTCGAGCGCCGTGCGCCCGATCCGGACGCCCTTGGGACGTCCGGTCGACCCCGAGGTGAACAGCACGTACGACGTGTCGGCGGGCGCCAGCGGCGCCGAGAGGGCCCGGCCGGAACGCCGGTCGAGAACGGGCACCCCCGCCGGGGCCTGCCCATCGGTGATGACGACGTCGATGCCGGCGGCCTCGACCATCTGGGCGGTCCGCGCGGCCGGGAAGTCCGGGCGCAGCGGCACGACCGTCGCCCCGGCGTACAACGCGGCCAGGATGCCCGCGTACGCGGTGACCCCCTTGCCCGCCAGCACCCCTACGGTGCGGGCGCCGGCTTCCACGAGCCCGCCGCCCCACCGCAGGGCCAGCTCGTGCAGCTGGTCGTACGTGAGTGCCTGGTCACCGACATGAACGGCCACGCCGTCGCCGGAAAGCTCGAGGCCGCGCAGGAACCGCATGTGCGGTCCGCCCGTGAGCACCGTGTCCATCTTCGTCCTCCGCAATGAATAGGGGTGCCGATGCGTCGATCCGGGACGGTGACGCGCGGTAGAGTCCAAAACCGAACCGGGCGGTCGGTTTCCTCTCGGTAGATCCCAACCTAGCGATCCGGAGTAGCCATGTGGGACAGCACTTTCGACGAGACGCTGCGCTCGTACCTCCCGTTCCTGCCCGCCGAGGAGGCGCTGACCGCCGAGACGCCGCTGCGGGAGTACGGGCTGGACTCGCTCGCCACCGTTGAGCTGCTCTCCGTGCTGGAGCAGAGCTACAACGTGCGGTTCGAGGACGACGCCCTGAACCTGGAGACGTTCGAGAACCCCGGCCGGCTGTGGACCACGCTGGCCGCCCTGCAGCCCGCTAGCTGACTCGCGACGGTCCTGCTCCCCGGCGGCGGGGCTGCAGGGCCATCCGCGGGTTCACCGTGACCACCTCGAAGCGGCTCGTGGTGACGCGGACGCGCCCGAACAGCGTGTCCGGCCCCGCGACCCAGAGCTTGCCGACCCCGTTCTCCGCCAGCGTCGACACGACGTCCGGCCAGCGCAGCGGTTTCACGATGCTGTCGAGCAGCATCGTGCGCACCTGCTCGCCGCTGCGCAGGATCTCGCCGTCCTGGTCGGCGACGATCGGCAGCAGCGGGTCGTGGAAGTCCAGGCCGCCGAGCACCTCGTCCTCCGCCTTGCGGCGCAGCGCGCCGAACGCACGCGAGTGCAACGGCGGCCGCATCGTGTAGAGGGAGAGCCCGCCCATGCTCCGGACCGTCTGCTTGAGCCAGTCGAGGTTCCGCTCGCGCAGCGAGACCATGTAGAAGTCGTGGTCGATGTAGCACGAGATGTCGAACCACTCGCCCTTCCCCTCCAGCTGGGACAGGGCGTCGGTGAGCTTTTCCTCCGGGGTGCGGACGAACGAGTGCGTCACGACGTCGGTGTACTCGGTCGCGAAGAACTCGGTCAGGCAGCGGGCGAGCTCCGCCGTCATCCACACCGCGTCCGGGAAGGTGAGCGACCCGGCGTACACGCTGGCCGGCTTCTCGCCGAAGCTCGGGCCGGCGCAGTAGTCGGGACTCATCCCCTGCTCCTCCTCGGCCCACTGGGCCAGGGCGACGCAGGTGAGCATGAACCCGACCTGGGCGTAGGCCGAGTAGTCCCCCTCGGTTTCGCGGAAGCGGTCGACCAGCGAGTAGCCGAGCCGGTCGTTCGCCTGCGAGATCAGCTTGCGGGCGAAGGGGTTGATGAGGAGGAACTTGCCGAAGTCGGCGAAGCGACAAGGGCTCATCCCGGGGAAGACGACCGCCGATCCCGGCCGGGTGGCCTCATCCATGGCTGGCGACCTCTCGTTCGGCGACCCGGCTCGCGGGTGCGGTGGGCTGGATGTCCTGGAGGAATCCCAGCAGGACTTCGCGGAACCGTTCGGGTTCCTCGAGGTGCGGGACGTGGCTGGAGTCCTCGAAGATCTCCCAGCGCACGTCGTGGATCCGGTCGAAGAACGGCTGGATCGTGACGGGGGTGGCTTCGTCGTGACGCCCGGACACGAGCAGCGTCGGCACCTCGATGTCGTCGAGGACGTCGATCACCGAGTAGTCCTTGAGCGTGCCGGTGACGGTGAACTCGCTCGGGCCGTTCATCGTGGCGTAGACGGTGTTGTCGTCGGCCATCTCCATGAACGAGGCCAGGTAGTCGGCCGGCCACGGCAGCACGCGGCAGACGTGCCGGTCGTAGAACGCTCGCATCAGCTCGAAGTACTCCGGGTCGCCGGTGGTGCCGGCGGCCTCGTGCGCCCGCAGCTGGTCGTCGACCCCCGGCGGCAGCTGAGCGCGCAGGACGTCCATCTCCTGGCGCCACAGCGGGTACGACGCCGGCGAGTCGGCGATCACCAGCCCGCGCAGGCCGTCGGGACGCTGGGCAGCGTGCCGCGCGACGACCAGGCCGCCCCACGACTGTCCGAAGAGGACGTAGTTGTCCTCGATGCCCAGTTGCTGCACCAGGTTGTCCAGCTCGTCGCCGAACAGCTCGGGAGTCCAGAAGTCCGCGTCCTGGCCCGGCAGCCGCGTCGAACCGCCGCTGCCCAGCTGGTCGTAGTGCACGACCGGGAACCCGTGCTCGGCGAGCGAGCAGAGGTTCAGCAGGTAGTCGTGCGTGCTCCCCGGCCCGCCGTGCACCACGACGACGGCGGGCAGCTCGCCCCCGGCGGTGCCGGTGACCCGGTACCAGGTGCGGTACCCGCCGAAGGGAACCCAGCCCTTCGTGATGGGTGCCACGGCCATGCTCATCACCTCTTCGTTTCCCTCGCACCCGGCGCACGCGGCCGGACCCACGTTCATGTCTAGTCGCCGCGAGCCCGCCGTCACAGCCCCTAAGGGGCATCTAAAGCCGTTCTAAGCTTGCTCGCCCTGCCTAGCGCACGGCGCCGCGCCGCGGAAGGAATCCGCGCCGGAACAGGGGTTCCCGCCCCCTACCGCCGCGTTGCCGGGTCGGCCTGACGGCGTCGCGCCACTACCTTTTCCCTTGTAGCGGTGTTTCGCCCCCGAGTTCGGAGAGTGCGTCGATGCGCGTCATGATGATGGTGTTCCCGACGAGGACGCACGTCTACAGCATGGCCCCGGTGGGCTGGGCGCTCGCCGCGGCCGGGCACGAGGTGCGCTTCGTCGGCCAGTGCAACCCGCGCGAGGTGGCGTCGTTCGCCGAAACCGGCCTCGACGCGATGTGGTTCGGCGACGAGCTCGACATCGCCCGCCACCGGCAGCTGCAGATGGACGGCGACAACGCCATGCAGGGCGGCTTCCGTATCTCCGAGAGCCGGCCGGAGCGCTACACCGAGGAATACGTCCGCACGGTCTACGAGCACTGGGTCGAGGTCTTCCGCTGGACCACCCCGGACTCGCTGCTCGACGAGCTGGTGCGGTTCGCGAAGGGCTGGCAGCCGGACCTGGTCGTCTGGGACCCGATGATCTACGCGGCCCCGATCGTCGCACACGCCCTCGGCGTCCCGCACCTGCGGATGATGTACGCGGCGGACCAGACCGCGCGGATCGCCGCGCAGTACCGCGACCTGCGTGCGGCTCATCCCGAAGACACCACGCCCGACCCGTTCGTCGAGTGGATGTCCGCCGCCGTGGGCCGCTTCGGCGCGTCGTACGACGAGGCGTTGCGCCACGGCGTCAAGACCCTCGACTGCCACCCGTCCTACCTGCGCTACGACGGCGTCGACGTCGACTACGTGCCGGCGCGGTTCATCCCGCAGAACAAGCCGATGGCGATTCCCTCGTGGGTGCTGGAAAAGCCCGAACGCCGACGCGTGATGCTGACGCTGGGCATCTCGAACCGGCAGGTGCTCGGCGTCGAAGAGACGTCGGTGGCCGACCTGCTCGACGGTCTCGCGGACCTCGACGTCGAGGTGATCGCGACGCTCAACGCGTCCCAGCTCGCGTCGGTGAAGAAGGTCCCGGACAACGTGCGCGCGGTCGACTTCGTGCCGATGAACGAGCTCCTCGCGAGCTGCTCGGCCATCATCCACCAGGGCGGCGGCGCGACGATCGGCAACGCGGTCGTCAACGGCGTCCCCCAGCTCGTCATCCCCGGCACCACCTGGAGCGAGCGGGTCTCCGCCGTCGCCCAGGAGAAGCGCGGCAACGGCCTGGTGCTCGACCTCGAGGACGTCACGCCGCAGTCCGTCCGAAGTGGACTGATTCGTCTGTTGGAAGAACCGTCCTTCCGGGAGTGCGCGCTCGAGGTCCGCGACGAGATGCTGGCCACGCCGACGCTCGACGACCTCGTGCCGGAGCTGGAACGGATCGCGCGATGCCGGTGACCGCCCGGCCGAAGGTGGTGCGCACCATCGGGTTCCTCATCGGGAGCCTGCCGATGCGGATCGCCGCCTTCGTGGCCGTGCTGGTCACGATGCTGCTCGGCATCGCCACCACCATGCTGTGGGTCGGCATCCCGATCCTGATCACCGCCACGTCGATGGTGCAGAGCTTCGCCGCCTTCGAGCGCCGCTGGGTCCACCGCATGCTCGACGTCGACGTCCCGCCGCCGCGGCGCCGGGAGCACGGCCCCGGGCTGCTGCAGACGTGGCAGGTCCGGCTGGTCGACCAGACGACCTGGCGCGAGGTGAACTACGTGCTGCTCGCGTTCCCGCTGGGTATCGTCGAGTTCGTCGCCGGGATCGTCTCGGTCGCCGTGCCGCCGTTCGGGATCTTCGTGGCGCCGCGGATCGGGGCGATGCACGCCGCGCTGACGGCGTCGATGCTGGGTCCGGACCGGACGCAGCAGCTGGAGGCCCGCACCCGGCAGCTGAGCGACTCGCGCGCCCGCGGCGTCGACGCGGTCGAGGCCGAGCGCCGGCGCATCGAACGCGACCTGCACGACGGCGCCCAGCAGCGGCTGGTGGCCGTGGCGATGAGCCTGGGGCGAGCCCAGTTGAAGCTCGACCTCGACGACCCGGTCGCCGTGCGCGAGCTGATCGGCGCGGCGCACGCGGACGCCAAGCTCGCGGTGTCCGAGCTGCGCGACCTCGCCCGCGGCATCTACCCGCCGGTGCTGCAGGACCGCGGCCTCGACGCGGCGCTGTCGTCGCTGACCGCGCGGATGCCGATCCCGGTCGACGTCGAGGTGAGCGTCGACCCGCGCCCGCCGGCGCCGGTGGAGACCACGACGTACTTCATCGTCAGCGAGACGCTGACCAACATCTCGAAGCACGCCGGCGCCGACCGCGCGTCGGTGCGCGTGACCCGCGACGACGAGACCGTGGTCGTCGAGATCATCGACAACGGTCACGGCGGTGCCTCCGTCCGTCCCGGTGGCGGCCTGGCCGGGCTCGCCGACCGGGCCGCGACCATCGACGGCGTGCTCACCGTGGTCAGCCCGGTGGGCGGGCCGACCGTGGTGCGTGCCGACCTGCCCGTCCGCTGGTGAACCCCTTGGGAGTGGGAACAATGCGCGTGGTCATCGCCGAAGACTCCGTCCTGTTGCGGGCCGGCGTGCAGAGCCTGCTCGCCGACGTCGGCATCGAGACGGCGGCCGCCGTGTCCAACGGCGACGACCTGCTGGTCGCCGTCCGCGAGCACCAGCCGGACCTCGTCATCGCCGACGTCCGGATGCCCCCGACGTTCACCGACGAGGGCATCCGGGCCGCGATCGCGGCGCGCAAGGAGGTCCCCGGCCTGCCGGTGCTGGTGGTGTCGCAGTACGTGGAGGGCAGCTACGCCGTGGACCTGATCGCCGAAGGTACGTCCGGGGTCGGTTACCTGCTGAAGGAGCGCGTCGCCGACGTGGGCGACTTCCTGGAGGCGGTCCGCCGGGTGGCCGGCGGTGGTTCGGCGATCGACCCGGACGTCGTCGCGCAGATGCTGTCCCGCAACCGCGACCCCTTGGACGGCCTGACCGCCCGCGAGACGGAGGTCCTCGGCGAGATGGCGCAGGGGCTGTCGAACGCGGCCATCGCGAAGAACCTGGTCGTCACGCAGGGCGCGGTGGAGAACCACATCAGCAACATCTTCGCGAAGCTCGGCCTCGAGGCCAGCCGCGACCAGAACCGCCGCATCCGCGCGGTCCTGACCTATTTGGACAGTACGACGGTCCGCACCTGAGGTCGTGAGTGAGAAACAGTGTTCTAACCCTGTTTCTCACTCACGACCACTTGCACTCAGCGGCGGGTGCGCCAGCTGGTCGCGGCCGGGAACGGCGGCCGGCGCCGCAGGCGCGGGGCCGGCGCCGCGAGTTCGGCCGGCTTGGCGGCGCCGACCGCGGCCAGGACCGCCATCAGCGCCGCCAGCTCGGTCTCGTCCGGCGCGCCGCGCAGGACCCGCACCACCGCGTCGCTCATCAGACCGGTGGGTTCCCGTGCTTGCGCGCCGGGATGTCGGCGTGCTTGGTGCGCAGCATCGCGAGCGAGCGGATGAGCAGCTGCCGCGTCTCGCCCGGCTCGATCACGTCGTCCACGAGGCCGCGCTCGGCCGCGTAGTACGGGTGCATCAGCTCGGTGCGGTACTCCTTGATCTTCTGCGCCCGCACGGCTTCCGGGTCGTCGGCCGCCTTGATCTCGCGGCGGAAGATCACGTTCGCGGCACCCTCGGCGCCCATCACGGCGATCTCGTTCGTCGGCCACGCCAGCGAGACGTCGGTGCCGATCGAGCGTGAGTCCATCACGATGTACGCGCCGCCGTAGGCCTTGCGCAGGATGAGCTGCACCCGCGGCACGGTGGCGTTGCAGTAGGCGTAGAGCAGCTTCGCGCCGTGCCGGATGATCCCGCCGTGCTCCTGGTCGACGCCGGGCAGGAAGCCGGGGACGTCCACCAGCGTGACGAGCGGGATGTTGAACGCGTCGCACGTCTGCACGAACCGCGCGGCCTTCTCGCTCGCTTCGATGTCGAGCACCCCGGCGAGGACGGCGGGCTGGTTCGCGACGATGCCGACGACGTGCCCGTCCAGGCGGGCGAGCGCGCAGACGACATTGGTCGCCCAACCGGCGTGCACCTGCAGGAACTCGCCGTCGTCGACGATCTCGGCGAGGACGTCGCAGATGTCGTAGGCGCGTGCGGGGTCGGTCGGGACGACGTCGAGCAGCCGGTCGGTGCGGCGGCTCGGTGAGTCGCCGGCGGGCACGTGCGGCGGCGTCTCGTTGTTGTTGGCCGGCAGCAGGGAAAGCAGGTACCGGACGTCGGCCAGGCAGGTCGCCTCGTCGTCGTAGGCGAACGCGGCGACGCCGGAGGTCTCCGCGTGGACGTCGGCACCGCCGAGACCGTTCTGCGTGATCTCCTCGCCCGTCACCGCCTGCACGACGTCGGGTCCGGTGATGAACATCTGCGAGGTCTCGCGGACCATGAACACGAAGTCGGTCAACGCGGGCGAGTACGCCGCGCCGCCCGCGCACGGGCCGAGCATCACGGAGATCTGCGGGATGACCCCGGAACAGCGGGTGTTGCGCCGGAAGATGCCGCCGTAGCCGGCGAGCGCCGTGACGCCCTCCTGGATCCGGGCCCCGGCGCCGTCGTTGAGCGAAACCAGCGGTGCGCCCGCGGCCTCGGCGAGGTCCATCACCTTGTGGATCTTCTGCGCGTGCGCCTCGCCGAGCGCGCCGCCGAAGATCCGGAAGTCGTGGGCGTAGACGAAGACCGTCCGGCCGTCGACCGTGCCCCAGCCGCACACGACGCCGTCGGAGTGCGGACGGCGCTGCTCCAGCCCGAACCCGGTGGCCCGGTGCCGGCGCAGCGCTTCGATTTCGGTGAACGAGCCCGGGTCGAGGAGCAGCTCGATGCGTTCGTGCGCGGTCAGCTTGCCGCGGTCGTGCTGGCGCTGCGTGGCGGCGTCGTCGGGCCCGCGGCGCGCGGCGTCCTTGATCTCGCGCAGTTCGTCGAGCCGGTTGGCGAACGTCGTTGCCTCAGACACGGACGCCTCCCAGCTCGTCGGCCAGGCGCCGCAGGATGACGCCCTGGTGGCGGGTGAGGAAGAAGTGCCCGCCGGCCAGCTCGTTCAGCTCGAAGCCGCCGGCGGTGTGCTCCGCCCAGGAGGCGACCTCGTCGACGGTGGCCATCGGGTCGTCGCTGCCGGTGAAGGCCACGATCGGCGCGTTCAGGGGTGCGCCCGGGGCGTACCGGTAGGTCTCGACGGCCCGGTAGTCGTTGCGCACGACGGGCAGGATCATGCGGACGACGTCGTCGTCGCCGAGCAGGTCCGCCTCGGTGCCGCTGAGGCGCCGCAGCTCTTCGACGACGCCGTCGTCGGTCCGGGTGTGGACGCTCTCGTCCCGCGTCCGCGAGGGAGCGCGCCGTCCGGAGACGAACAACGCTGCGACGTCCTGCCCGGCGCGCTCGAGCCGGCGAGCCGTCTCGTACGCGACCATCGCGCCCATGCTGTGCCCGAACAGGGCGAGCGGCCGGTCGGTGTGGTTCCGGAGCAGGTCGGCGACGCGGTCGGCCATGGCGTCGATGCTGGTCAGGAAGGGCTCGTGCCGCCGGTCCTGCCGCCCGGGGTACTGGACGGCGAGCACCTCGATGTCCGGGGCGAGCGCCTTGGCCACGGGGAAGTAGAAGGGGGCCGACCCGCCGGCGTGCGGCAGGCAGACGAGCCGCGCCTTCGCCTCGGGTGACGCGGCGAACCGGCGGAACCAGTTCTCCTCGGCGTGGTCAACGGGGGCGACCATGTCGTCCACCGCCCTTCGGTGTCGGAGGCTCCTCCCGGCCAAGCTAGCCAGCGTGCGCGGCGGCCGACGACCCCTAAGGCGTGTCTGACGAACAGGCAGGGGTCAGGGGGAACGTATGATCACGGCGAGCACCGGCGGGTGGGAGGGGGCTGGGTGTTCGGCTGGAAGAAGAAGCTCAACAATCTGAACGGTCTGATGGAGCAGCTCAGGCCCGACCTGAGCCGGGAATCGCTCGGCGTCGGGCCCGCCTTCCCGGGCGTCGCCCCGAACCCGTTCCTGAGCGGTGACGCGGGGAAGCGCACCGCGGAGCTGCGGACGGGGACGCTCGCGCTCGGCGTTCTCGTCGACTGGCGCGAGGTCAACAGCAATCCCCGCGTGGTCCTGATGTTCGACGTGGAGACCGCCGACGGCCTCTCGTTCCGCGGTATCGCGGACGAAGACCTCACGATCACCGAGCTCACCCGGCTCGCCCCGGGACAGACGTTGCCCGTGCGCTACCGGCCGGCCGTCATGGACCACTACGTCGCCCTCGCCCGGGACGCGGACCCCGCCCAGGTGCGGCAGCTCTCCGACAAGATCGCGAGCCGCAAGCGGACCTGACCCGCACCCAGTCCCCCGAACGCGACGGGTAAACGCGGCCGATCCGGGTAGCCGTAGCGCGGACGCTGCCGCACTCCGGGGGAAGCGCGGCAGCGGAAGGAGTCACCGTGCGCGTGAGCTGGAGTGGAGCCGACCAGGCGGGCTGGCAGGTGCTGGACGTCGACGGCATCGACCGGGCCGGGCTGACCGCCGCCCGCCGCTGGGCCGAGGTCAAGCTGGGCACGCTCCGCGAGACGGACCTGATCGACACGCTGATCATCGTCGGCGAGCTGCTGGAAAACGCCTACGTCCACGGCGGCGGGCCGCGGCAGCTGCGCATCCACCACGCGCGGGAGCCGTGCGAAGTGACGGTCGCGGTGGCCGACGCCGGCAGCGCCGAGCCGAGACTGCGGGCGCCCGACCACGGCGGCGGACGCGGGTTGCTGCTGGTCGACCAGCTGTGCCGGGACTGGGGCGTGAGCCGCCACGACGGCGGGAAGCTGGTCTGGGCCCGGATGGAGTGCTCGGCGGGCTAAGACAGCTGCGACACCAGCTTCAACCAGGCCAGCGCTTCGTCCACGCTCCAGTGCACCGCCAACGCATGGTCCAGACCAAGCACGGCGATCGGCCGGAGCAACGCCCGGCACCGCCCGGCCACCGCGAACGGCACGCCGGCCGCCGCGGCGTCCAGCAGGATCGTCAGCACGCGGGCACTGCAGAACGTCACGGCCGACGCGTCGAACACCAGCGCCGGCGGAGCCAGCTGGAGCTCCCGGTTCAGCAGCGCGGCGAGACGGCCGGTGACGGCCAGGTCGAGGTCGCCGGCCGCGGTCACCACGGTCGCTTCGGACGTCGTCGTCACCTCGAACGTCGTGGACCGGTCGGTGTGCGGGGCGGGAATCAGCATCGCGAAGGCCTCCTTGGCGAACCACCGCGAGGCCGGACGTCGGTCCGGACCCACGACAAGCCCGGGCGGGGTTGCGGGGGATCGAGGCACGACGGCTGCAGGCTGAACCGCTACAACCCACCCTACAACCGATGCGTAACCGATGCGTCACGAGCCTCGCCGGAACCGGGCCGGCGTCGTCCCCAGCTCGGCCCGGAACGCACGGGAAAACGCGGATTCCGACTGGTAGCCGACCCGGCCGGCCACCGAAGCCACCGTCGCGTCGGAGGTGGACAACAGCTGGGCCGCCGCCATCATCCGGGCCCGGGTGAGGAACGCCCCCACCGTCATGCCCGTCTCCCGGACGAACCGTCGCAGGAACGTCGCGCGGGACATCGCCACCTGACGGCTGAGCCGCTCGATCGTCCACTGCGCCCCGGGGTCGTCCAGGACGCCGGCAACCGCCGACGCGATCCCGGGGTCGGCCACCGCCGTCCACAGCACGTCCGCCGTGGCCGCGCCGCGGGCCGTCCGCAGCACCATCGCCAGCAGCACCGTGCTCAGCGCGGACAGGATCGCCGCCGACCCGGAGCCCTCGCGGCTCGCCTCCCCGCGCATCAGGAAGCTCAGCCCGCGCAGGACCTCGTCCGTCTCGGGCGACTGCCCGAACGACACGTGGATCGCGCCAGGCAGGCTCCGGAACAGCAGCGCGCCCGGGCCCGCGTTGACCGCGTAGTGGCCGCAGAACAGGTCGATGACCGGGTCGCCGCCGCGCTCGCTGCGCTGGGTGGCGAGCACCTCGCCGCCGGTCTCGACGGTGCCGCGCGCCCGTCCCGGCCCGGCCGTGACCACCCGGTGCTCGGCGCCGCTCGGGATCAGCACGACGTCACCGGCGCGCAGCTCGAACACCTCGTGGCCGACGTGCAGCCGGCACTCGCCCTCGAGCAGCACGTGGAACGGCACGGTCAGCTCCCGGGACCGGGCGACGTCCATGCGCGTGCCCGCCCCGAGCAGGCAGTGCTTCTCGAGCGAAGCCACGAGGTCGGCCATACGAAGCAAGCGGCTGACAGCGTCCACGGTGATACTTTCGGGCAGAAAACTGATACTGGCAAGCCTGGTCGTCTCATCGGGACCGTCGCACACTCGACCACATGGAAAAGCTCACCGCGGATGTCCTGGTCATCGGCTTCGGCAAGGGCGGGAAGACCGCCGCCCACGCCCTCAGCGACGCGGGCAAGCGCGTCGTCCTCGTCGAACAGTCGGAAAACATGTACGGCGGCACCTGCCCGAACGTCGGCTGCGTGCCGACCAAGATGCTCGTCCACTACTCGAACGCCCGGCGCATCGAAGACGACGCGCAGGAGTTCTTCGCCCACTCGATCGCCGGCGTCCGGGCCCTGACCAGCGCTTTCCGCGCGGGTAACTTCGCGTCGCTCGACGGCAAGGACACCGCGACCGTCATCACGGGCACCGCCCGGTTCGTCGACCCGCACACCGTCGCCATCGGCGAGGGCGACGACCGCATCACCGTCACCGCGCCGACGATCATCCTCAGCACCGGCTCCGCACCGGTCGTCGCGCCGATCCCCGGCCTGGCCACCAGCAAGCACCTGGTCAGCAGCACCGAGCTCACCCAGGCGGCGACGCTGCCGGAACGCTTGATCGTCGTCGGCGGCGGCTACCTCGGGCTCGAGTTCGCGTCGATCTACCGGCACTTCGGCACGCACGTCACCGTCCTCGAAGGAGCGGAACGGCTGCTGCCCCGCGAAGACGAGGACATCGCCGGGACCGTCCGGGAAATCCTCGAGGGCGACGGCATCCGGATCATCACCGGCGCGAAGATCACCAAGGTCGAGGACAGCGGCGCCGTCGCGAAGGTCGTCTACGAAAAGGACGGTAAGACGCACGAAGTCGAGGCGAGCGCCCTGCTCCCGGCCACCGGACGGCGTCCCGTCACCGACGGCCTCCGCCTCGACGCGGCCGGCGTCCGGACCACGCCGAACGGTGCCGTCGAGGTCGACGAGCACCTGCGCACCAGCCAGCCGCACATCTACGCCGTCGGCGACGTCAACGGCGGCCCGCAGTTCACGTACGTGGCCCTCGACGACGCCCGGATCGTGCTGGACGAGCTGCTCGGCGAGGGCAAGCGCACCACGACCGACCGGGTCGCCGTGCCGCACACGCTCTTCATCACGCCGCCGCTGGCGACGGTCGGCCTGACCGAGCGCGAAGCCCGCGAGCAGGGCCTGAACATCAAGGTGGCGCGGGAAAAGGTCGCCGACATCGTCGCCATGCCGCGGGCCTACACGGTCGAGGAGACGCGCGGGATCATGAAGTTCGTCGTGGACGCCGACACCGACCTGATCCTCGGCGCGGCGCTGCTCAGCATCGACGCGCAAGAGGTGATCAACACCGTGGCGCTGGCCATCCGGCACAACATCACCGCCACCGAGCTCCGGAACTCGATCTACACGCACCCGAGCTCGACCGAAGCCTTCAACGAGGTGTTCGGCAAGGTCGTCAGCGGGTAGAACGCACACCCCCGGGCGCATCCGGTGGGGATTCTCCCCATGGCCAGACCGGCGCCGCCGCCCTAGCGTGGGAACCCGGTGACGAGGAGGTTCCCGCGGATGCTGATCGACGACCTGGCCGCCCGGCTGCCGGCGGACCGGCTGGTCCGTGACCCGGACGTCGTGGCGGGCTTCGCCCACGACGAAGCCGAGTGGGCGCCCTACGCGCAGCCCGCGGTGGTCGTCCGGCCGCACACGGCCGAAGAGGTCCAGGCCGTGGTCAAGGCCTGCCTGGCGAACCGGGCCCCGCTGGTCACGCGCGGGGCCGGCACCGGCCTGTCCGGCGGGGCGAACGCCGTCGGCGGCTGCGTCGTGCTGGTCACCGACCGGCTCACCGCGATCAAGGAGATCGACGAGCGCGAGCGGTACGCCGTGGTCGAGCCCGGGGTCGTCAACGACGACCTGCGCGCCGCCTGCGCGGAACACGGACTCTGGTACCCGCCCGACCCGGCCAGCTCGCCGTGGTCGACCATCGGCGGCAACGTCGCCACCAACGCCGGCGGCGTCTGCTGCGTCAAGTACGGCGTCACTCGCGACTACGTCCTGGGCCTGCAGGTCGTCACCGGCACCGGCGAGCGGGTCCGGCTCGGGCGCCGCACCGCCAAGGGCGTCGCCGGGTACGACCTGACCGGCCTGATGGTCGGGTCGGAGGGCACGCTCGGCGTGATCACCGAGGTCACCGTCCGGCTGCGGCCCGCCCGCGCCGCGGAACGCACGGTCGCCGGGTACTTCGACACCACCGTCGCCGCCGGGCAGGCCGCCGCGGCGGTCGCGGCCCGGGGCGTGCTGCCGTCGGCGCTGGAGCTGGTCGACCGGCACTGCCTCGCCGCCGTCGACCAGTGGAAGAACATGGGCTTGAGCGCCGACGCCAACGTGGTCCTGCTCGCCCGCACCGACTCCCCCGGCGCGCTCGGCGAGCACGAAGCCGCCGAAATCCTCGACTGCTTCGAGCAGTCAGGGGCGACGTGGGCCGCGCAGTCGACCGACCAGGCCGAGGCCGACGCGCTGTTCGCCGCCCGCCGCCTCGCCTACCCCGCCCTGGAACGGCTCGGCCCGCTGCTCACCGAGGACGTCTGCGTCCCGACGCAGGCCGTGCCCGAGATGCTCGCCCGGATCGACGCGGCGGGCCAGCGCCACGGCGTCCACATCGCGAACGTCGCGCACATCGGCGACGGCAACCTGCACCCGCTGCTCGTCACCCCGGCCGGGGACGAGACCGCCCGGAAGAACGCCCAGGCGGCCTTCGACGACATCATCGCCGACGCCCTCGACCTCGGCGGCACCGTCACCGGCGAACACGGCGTCGGCCTGCTCAAGCAGCCCGGCCTCGCGCGCGAGCTCGGCGCGGACGTCCTCGCGATGCACCGCGCGGTCAAGAACGCCCTGGACCCGCACCACATCCTCAACCCCGGCAAGGTCTTCCCCGAAGGGACACCCGCATGATCGTCCGCACCACCGCCGGCGAGGTCCGCGGCGAGCCGATCGCCACCGGCGTCCGGTTCCGCGGCATCCCCTACGCCGCCGCGCCCGAAGGCGAGCTGCGGTTCGCCGAGCCCGTCCCGGCTCCGGAGTGGGACGGCGTGCGCGACACCCGCGAGGCCGGACCCACCGCGCCGCAACGGCATCGGACGATCCCGGGTCTCGACCTGTCGGCCGTGGTCGGCACGGGCTGGCAGCCCGGCCCGGAGTACCTGACGGTCGACGTCTGGACCCCGGACCCGGCCGCGGAAGCCCGGCCGGTGCTGGTGTTCGTGCACGGCGGCGCGTTCATCGGCGGCACCGGCTCGGCCCCGGTCTACGACGGCACGGCGTTCACCCGCGCCGGCGCCGTGCTGGTGACCGTGCAGTACCGGCTCGGCATCGACGGCTTCCTGCCGCTCGACGGCGGCGCGACCAACCTCGGCCTGCGCGACCAGCTGGCCGCGCTGCGCTGGGTCCGGGACAACATCGCCGCGTTCGGCGGCGACCCCGCCAACGTCACGCTGTTCGGCGAGTCCGCGGGCGCGATCAGCGTCGCCTGCCTGCTCGGTTCGCCGCTGTCGGAAGGGCTCTTCCGCCGCGCGATCGTCCAAAGCGGACACGCGAACATGGTGCGCGGGCGGGCCGAGCTGGAGCGCGTGACGAAGCTGGTCGCCGACCGGCTCGGCGTCGCGCCCACCGCCGAGGCCTTCCGCGGGCTGAGCACCGAGCAGCTGCTCGACGCCCAGGACGCGCTCCTCAAGCCCGGCGGCGGACCCGACCTGCGCGGCGAGGACGGCCTCGACCGCAGCTTCGGACTCAGCCCGTTCCTCCCGCTGGTCGGCGACGACGTCCTGCCGGTGCACCCGGGCGAAGCGATCCGCGGCGGCGCGGGCGCCGGCGTCGACCTGATCGCCGGCACCTGCCGCGAGGAGATGCTGCTGTACTTCGGCCCGACCGGGCTGCTCGACGTCCTGACCGACGAGCAGGCCGTGGCCATGCTGTCGGCGTCGCACCCGGACCCGGCGGGCGTGCTGAAGAGCTACGGCCTCGGCGACGGCCGGAAGGCGGGCGAGGTGTTCGTGGAAGCGATGACCGACCTCGTCTTCCGCGACGGCGTCAAGGAGCTCGTCGAAAGCCACCAGGGCCGCTCGTTCCGGTACGAGTTCGAGTGGCGGGCGCCGAGGCTGGGCGCGTGCCACGGCATGGAGCTGCCGTTCGTGTTCGACTCCCTGGCCGAGTCCGCCGGCCTCGTCGGCGACGCTCCCCCGGCGGAGCTGGCCCGCGAGGTCAACGCCGCGTGGGTGCGGTTCGCCACCACCGGCGACCCCGGCTGGGCCGCGACCGAGACGACGCACCTGGGCTGATGGACGCCCACGGCCTGCGCGAGCTGTACGACCTCGTCCTTCGCCTGTCGGCGGTCCACGACCTCGACGCGCTGGTGCAGGAGGTCGTCGGCCACGCGCGGCGCCTGCTCGGCGTCGACATCGCCTACCTGGCGCTCGCGGAACCGGACGGCTCGCTCGTCATCCGCGTCACCGACGGCTCGCTCGGGCCGCGGATGCGCGGCATCGTGCTGCCGCGCCGCGGCGGGCTGGCCGGGCGGGTGGCCGAAACCGGGGAGCCGGTGCAGAGCGCGGACTACCTCGGCGACGCCGGGTTCACCCACCTCGGCGACGTCGACCGCGTCGCGGCGGACGAAGGCCTGCGCACGATCCTCGGCGTGCCGCTGCGGCTGCGGGGCAAGGTGGCCGGCGTGCTGATGGTGTCGCAGCGCGCGGTCCGCCGGTTCACCGCGGCTGAGACGACGCTGCTGACGTCGCTCGGGTCGTTCGCCGCGATCGCCATCGAGAACGCCAAGCTGGTCACCGCGCTGGCGGCGGCGAACGACCGGCTGGAACGCGCCGTGCGGCTGCACGACCGGCTCTCGGAGGTCGCGCTGCACGGTGGCGCTCCCGAAGACGTCGTGGTCCCGCTGTCGGAACTGGTGCCCGGCCTGGTGCTGGTCGCGGACGAGCACGACGAGGTCCGCGCCGCCGCCCGGGACGGCTCACTCGTGGACGCGCGGCTCGACGGCGAACCGTCGGCGCTGTTCGCCGGCGCCCGGCGGACCCAGGTGACCGAGCGGGCGGTCACCGTGCCGGTGGCCTCGGCGAACGCGTACTTCGGGGCGCTGCAAGTGGTTCCCGGCGCACCGCTCGACGAGGCGGACGTCCGGCTGCTGGAGCGCTCGGCGATGACCGTCGCACTGGTGGCGTCGGTCGAGCGGGCCGAACGCCGGACGACCGAGGAGCTGGTGGAGCACCTGGTGACCCGCCGGGTCCGCGAGGTCCCCGCGTACGCCCGCGACCTGCGGCGCCCGCACCTGGTCGTGGTGAGCGAAGACCAGCGGCTGCGGGACCTCGCCCCGCTTGCGTCCAGAGTGGACGGTCGCGTGGTCGCGTTGGTCCGCGCGGACGAGGCGACGGTCCGGTCCTGGCCGCTGGGCACGACCGGCCTCGCCGGCCCGGCGACCGGCGCGACCGCGCTGGCCGACGCGTACGACGACGCGGTCGCGTGCGTCCGGGTCCTGGAAGCACTGGGCCGCGGCGGGGTCACGGCGTCGCCCGCCGATCTCGGCCCGTACCGCTACCTGCTCAGCCAGGCCGGCCGGGAGGAGGCCGGCGCGTACGTCGCCCGGACCCTCGCCCCGCTGCTGGCCCACGACGAAGAGCGCGGCACTGACCTCGTCCACACGGCGGAGGTGTTCCTGCGCGGCGGCCGACGCAAGGCCGCGGCGGCCGAGGAGCTGACGATCCACCCGAACACGCTTTACCAGCGCCTCGACCGCATCACCGCGTTACTGGGCGAAGACTGGCAGGAGGGCGACCGCGCGTTGGACGTCCACCTGGCGTTGCGCATCCACCGGCTCGCCCGCGAATTGCGCTGACACCCCTACCGTCAACCCTTATTCCGGTCCATTTCCGCGCGGAACCGGAAATCTTGACACAGCGAACGTTCGTCAGTCATTGTCGAGAGACGAAGGCCACAATTCCCGCCTTTCCTCCGCGCCGACGAACCCACGGAGACGAATCATGACGAATATCAAAGTGACGCTTTCCGGCGGCCCGGCCGAGCTGATCGAACAGCACCGCGACTGGACGGTCGGCAACATCGGCGAAGTCGCGAAGGTCAGCTTCGGCGCCGGCTACGAGCACTTCTCCCACGAGGGCGAGTTCACGACGACCAGCGGCGGTGACCAGGTCCCGGTGTTCGCCTGGTGCGGCCGCACCCGGGTCGCCGAGTAGCCCGCGGCCGCGTCTCCACCCGGATCTCCACCCGGCGGAGGTCCTGCTCCACCCGGGTCGCGCCCTAGCGTTCTCCCCGTCGAAGTTGTCGGGACAGGGAGAAATCGGCCATGGGTGAAGTCGTCCAGTTCATGCTGCTCCGGTTCGCGCTCATCGGCGGCGGGATTCTGCTGCTGGTGATCGTGATCGGGATCATCGCGGTCGCGTTGAAGAAAGCCGGGCGCTACGACCAGGCGAAGCGGTTCGTGGAGCCGATGGTGCGCGAGCAGCTGGAGAAACGCCGGAAGCGGGACTGAGCGGTCACCGGTCGAGACCGTGCCGTTCGGCATAACGCAGCGCCTCGACCCGGCTGGCCACCCCGATCTTGGCGAAGGCGTTGTTGATGTGCGTCTTCACGGTCGTCTCGCCGATGACCAGCTCGGCCGCGATCTCGCCGTTGCTCAGTCCGGCGGCGATCCACCCGAGCACCTCGGCCTCGCGTGCGGTGAGGCCGTCGGGAAGCTTTTCCTTGCGTGAAAGGGGTTTCCTGGCTTCGGCCAGCGCCCCGGCGACCTGCCGCGAGACGTCGGCCCCGAAGGTCAGCTGCCCGGCGACGACGGCCCGCAGCGCGGCGCCGATCTCGTGGCGGCCCGCGTCCTTCGTCAGGTAGCCCTTCGCCCCCGCCGCGAGCGCCCCGGCGATCGACTCGTCGTCCGAGTACGTCGTGAGGACGAGGACGGCGACGCCGGGGTGCTCGCGCGTCAGGCGCCGGGTCGCCTCGACCCCGGTCAGGACCGGCATGGTGAGGTCCATGAGGACGACGTCGAGTCGGTCGAGCGTCCCGGCCAGGTCGAGTGCCTGCGCGCCGTCGGCCGCCGAGCCGACGACGTCGACGTCGTCGAGGAGCCCCAGGAGCGCGACCAGGCCTTCGCGCACGGCCTGCTGGTCGTCCACCACCATCACCGCGATCGTCATGATCGGCAGTCTGCCGCATTCCCGGTGTTCGGGAGAATGGCCGCATGCTCATCCCCGAAAGTGTCAAGACCCACTGGTGGCGCGCCGCTCTCGTGGTGGTGGCGGTGGTCGTGGTCTGCTTCTCGGTGAGCCCGTTCGGCGGGCTGTTCGGCCTGGTCCCGATGCTGGTCTGGGTTTCGCTGGCGCCTTCGCGCCGGTCCGGGCTGATCGTCGGAGCGGTGCTGCTGGTGCTGCTGGCGTGGTTCGTCGTGCCGGGCGCGCTGAGCCTGGGCGGGCGGTGGGTGCCGGCGCCGATCGAGGTCTACTGGCTGCACACGACGCTCGCGGCGGTGGTGTGCGCGATCGGCGCGCGCCGGTTCGTCCGGCCGCTGGTTCTGGCCATCGCCGGGTTCGTCGTCGCGGGCGGGGCGTGGTTCGCCGGGTTGCAGGAGGCACCCGGCGACGAAGGGGTCGTGCCGGTTCCGGCCGGGCTGCGGGTCGTCCCGGAAATCGACTGCGGTTCCGGCGGCTGCTGGCGGGTCCTGGAAGCCACCGGCGACCACGCCCCCGAAGTGCTGCGGGACCACGTCATGGCCCGGCACTTCACGCCCGCGACCGACGACGCGTACCGCACCACGGCCCGGTTCTGCCGGCACACCGGGATCGTGGTGGACCACGAGGTGTGCGTGACGATCCGCCCCCGCGGGACGGACGCGGCGCGGGTCGACTGGTACGTGAACTGAGGGAGGCGGCGCGGCGGGTCGAGGCCGCCGCGCCACCCGGAGGCCTCAGCCCGGGGCCACCGCCCGGCCCGTCTGAGGCGAGATCATCCCCGCGCACAGCCCGCGGCTCGCGAGGGTCTGCGCGATCCGCGGGATCGCGGCCAGGGTGTTGCCGGGCCATTCGTGCATCAGGATGACCTGGCCGTTGGTGAGCCGGGCGTTGGCCGCGACGATCGCGTCGACGCTCGCGTTGTTCCAGTCCTGCGAGTCGACGTCCCAGATGATCTGCCGCAGGCCGTACTTCGCTTCGACGGCTTGCAGCGTCCCGTTCGTTTCCCCGTACGGCGGGCGGAAGAGCCTCGGCGTACCGCCACCGGCAGCCGCGATCGCCTGCTGCGTCCGGGAAATCTCGGAGTCCATCTGGGACTGGCTCTGCTGGGTGAGGTGCGGGTGGGTGTAGCTGTGGTTCCCGACCCACATACCGGCGCTCACCTGAGCCCGCACCTGCGCGGGATAGGCGGCGGCGTACTGGCCCTCGTTGAACATGGTCGCCCGCAACCCGTTCTGCCGCAAGGAGTTCAGCAGCGCGGGAGTGTGCGCATTGGACGGTCCGTCATCGAAGGTGAGACCGACGTACCCGGTGCAGGCGGCAGCTTCCGCCGGCCCGACGGCGGCCATGGTCGTCACGGCCAACGCGGCCGCCATGATCAAGGGACGCATCGGTCAGCCCACCGTCAGGTTGGAGTTGCCACTGCTCTGGTAGCCCTCGGTGGCGAGGATCATGTAGTAGTTGAAGCTCCCGAGCCGCATGCCGTAGCGCGCCCAGGCGTCGAAGTGGTTCCCGGTGGTGATGGTCCCGCCGGTCTTCTTCTGCTGCCGCACGGACCAGTACTGGTTGAAGGTCTTGGTCCCCTCGACGGACGGCGCGTTGTAGCGGGTGGTCTGGTAGACGTCGTAGGTGCCACCATCGCTGGTGACGGTGCCCTTGTAGGTCCCGGTCGGCCGGTAGGTGCCCCAGTTGTCGACGATGTAGTACTCGACGAGCGGGTTGGAGGTCCAGCCGTAGAGGGCGAGGTAGCCGTTCCCGGAGGGGTTGAAGCTCCCGGAGTAGCTGACGGTCCGCCGGCTCCCGTTGCTCCAGCCCTTGCCCCCGACGAAGTTCCCGACGTTGCTCCAGTTCATCCGGTAGTTGCCCCCGGAGGTGAGCGTCATCTGGACGGAGCCGCCACCGTCGGTCCAGAAGGAGTAGTAGTAGCCCCCGTTGCTCCCGGTCTGGCTCTTGGTGAGAACGGTATCGGCCCTGGCCACGCCGGGAACGAGCGCGGCGATGAGCGCAAGGGCGACCCCCACCCTGAAGCGGTTCTTGGTGAGCATGCTTCCTCCTCGTCGAGGCTGGCCAGGTGGGGAAAGCATGTGATCGGAGCTGGTGGTGGGGCAATAACTTTCGGAAAGTTTCGGGAGTACGGAAGAGTTTTCCCGAGTCAGCCGCGCCGCGACCGGATCAGCGCACGCCGCCGCGCCAGCGGCGCGTCGAGCAGCCGAATCCAGGCGGGGACGGCAAACTCGTCTCCGGCGACGGCGACCGGGCGGTACGCACCGGCGTCGCTTCCCTCGCTCTGTCGCACGACTTCCTCGTAGAACCACGAGGAAGCGATGGTGGCCAGTAGAGCCGACGCATCCGCCAAGGCGTGTTTGAGCACGGGCGCGTCCACCAGCCGTTGTGCGTCGAGGATCGAAGCGCCGGTGACGCCGTGGGCGTCGAAGGTCACTTCACCGGCGTGCAGCGCCAGCCTCAGCCTCATCTGCTCCTCGGGCGGGTGCACGCCGTTGTGCGCGGCCAACTCCTCGGCGAGCGCACCGGGGAGCCGCTCGGCGAAGGGCGTCTTCGAGACGGCCGCCGGACCCAGCACGAGTACGCCGTCCCCGAGGTCCGAGTACTGGCAGACAGCCCACGGAATGCCGGCCGCCACGAAGGCCCGCTCGAGGGCGCGGTACATTCCGCGGCGGATCCTGATCTTGTTCGGGTTGGTCCGGGAGTAGCGCCCAAAGCCTTCGACGTCGATCACGAGGATGGTGCAGTGTGCCGTGTCGAGTTCGACGCTGCCCTGCCAGTCGACGTTGACGACGGGTGGCCGGGAGGGAGCGAGCGCTAGCTCCGGACGGACCCGGGAGGTCCGCCCACGAAGTTCCGCTCGAGGCTCCGACATGGCGCAATTCATCCGTTCGGGGTATCCGCTCGGGGGGTCGCGTACCCGATGACAAGTGGTAATACGAGGTTAGCGGAACCCGGTGGGGGCATGGTCACCGCAACCGCATACTGTGTGGTTACCGTAACCAGCGGAGGACTGTCCCCACAATGAGCGCGCCGTCGTCTCCCGTCGTCGCATCGTGGGAGCTTGCCCTGCGCTTGAAACGGCAGCGGGAGCGGCTGGGCATCGAAGTCAGGGCGATCACCGAAGCCCTGGACTTCACTCGCAACTACTGGAGTGCCGTCGAAAACGAGCGCAAGATCCTCTCCCCGGAAGCGCTCACCCGCGTCCTCGATCTGTTCGAGTTCGATGAAGAGGAAAAAGCCGAGCTCCTGGCGCTGCGCACCGCCGCCAAGGAACGCGGCTGGTGGTCGAACTACTCAGCGCTTTTCGACGCCGACGTCCAGCGCCTGTTCGGACTTGAACAGGGCGCTCAGGCGGTTCGGGACTGGGAAAGCCTGCTGATCCCGGGGCTCCTGCAGACCGCCGACTACATCCGGGCGATCATGACGCCCGCGGTGACATTGCCGCGCGTCGAGGTTGACCAACGCGTTGAAGCCCGGCTGCGCCGCCAGGCCCGGATCGCGGACGCGGACGACCCCTTCACCCTGACCGCCATCATCAGCGAAGCAGCCCTGCGGCAGCAGATCGGCGGGCGGGCAGTGCTCAAGCAGCAGCTCGCGCATCTGGCCGAGCTGATCGAGAGTCACCCGCGGAAGCTCGACGTCCGCGTCATTCCGTTCACCGCCACCGCGTGCGGACTCTTCGGTGCAGCAACCGTGCACCTCATCGAATTCGGGAACCCGCGGCTCCCCGCCCTCGCATGGCAGGAAACCGTGACCGCCTGGGGCGTCATCGACGACCCGGTGCAGGTCCGGAACATCGCCACCACCTACGAGGACGCATATGGGCGAGCGCAGACCCGGGAGAAAACCCTGCAGATCGTCCGAAAAATCTTGAAGGAACTGAGTTGACTGTAGAGTTTTCGCGCGCACCGCGCCTCGACGGATGGTTCAAGAGCAGCTATTCCAACGCCGGTGGCAGCTGCGTCGAAACCCGGCTGACATCCGACACCGCTCTCGTTCGCGACACCAAGGACCGCCGGCCCGGTCAACCGATCATCGAGCTTTCCGCCAGTGCCTGGACGTCCTTCCTCCACGCGATAACTCCAGAGGATGGTTCGATGTCGTGCCTTTGATCAGGTGAGGGGTAACTGCAGGGCCCCTCACCCCAAAGCGCGAAAGTCCGGCTCGGCCGGCCCGACCAACCGAACCCAAGCTTGTGCCGTGGTTTCCTTCTCCTGAACCACCACAGGCTCATAACGGCCGCTCAATGGACTGTGCCGAATGATCTCGTCGTAGTACCAACCCGAGGCGATCACCGCGAGATCACTGTCCGACCAGGCCAAGCTCTTCCGCAACACCACGGAATTGAGCAGCCTGAACGCGTGCACGATCGCCGAACCCGTCGTGCCATAGCTGTCATAGCTGACTTCTCCCGCATGAAGCACCATGCGGAGCCGGATGCGTTCCGGTGGCCGATGAGCGCCGTTGTGGTCCGCCAAGGATCTCGTCAAAGCGTCCGGGACCAGTTCGCTGAACACCGCCTTCGGATAACCCGCGGGAACCAGCAACAGCACCCCTTCGCCGAAGTCCGCGTTATGGCAGTGACTCCACGCGACGCCACTCTCAGCCAACGCCTGCTGGAAAGCCCGGTACAGCCCCTCCCGCAGCACCAGACGGTGCAGGTTTGTGCGGTCGAACGACGAAAACCCGTCGATACCGAGCGCGAGAATCGTGTGGTGGACCGGATCCGCCACCGGCTCGACAACCAAAGGCGGCGCACTCCCCCGAAGCCACTCCCACACATCCGTCCACGACATGCGCTGATCGTGAACTCGCCCGGTGGACACTTCGCTTGCCGCCTGCTGGACAAAACCTTGACAGCCACTCGACCCGCGCTGAAACCGGCCCGGTGCAGGGTTACGGTGCTGGTCAGGACGACCGGCCGGGGGTGGACGGGAAGCCTGATGGAATTTCGGATCCTGGGGCCCGTGGAGCTGCTGCTCGGCGACCTCACCGTCGGCCTCGGGCGGGCCAAGGAACGCTCCCTGCTGGGTGTCCTGATGCTCAACCACGGCAAGGTCGTCACCGTCCGGACCGTCACCGAAGCACTCTGGGACGACAACCCGCCCGAGCACGCCCGAAACGACCTCCAGACCTACGTCAGCCGGCTCCGGGCCTGCCTACGCGGCTTCGGCGTCTCCGCGCGGATCGTCACCCAGCGCGCCGGCTACCAGTTCCTGCCTGGGAACGACGATCTCGACTACGCACGCTTCAAAACCCTGATTCGCGACGGCGAGCGCGCGCGGGAAACCGGGCGGCTCGACGAGGCCGCCAACGCGTTGCGGGAAGCGATGGATCTCTGGCAGGGCCCCGCCGTCGAAGACCTCGGTACCATCTGGATGGAGCAGAAACGGGAAGACCTCGACCGCTACGAGCGCGTCGCCGGCTACCAAGCGCTGTGCGCCGTCGAGCTCGAGCGCCGCAACTTCCGCGAGGTGCTGCGGATTCTCGACGAAGCCATGGTCGACCACGAGCTGGACACCCAGTACATCGCGCAGCGGATCACCGCGCTGGACGGGCTCGGGCACTACGAAGTCTTCGACACCTACTGGAAACAGGTGTACGACCGGTTCGCCCGGTCGTTCGGGACCGGGCCCGGCCAAGAGCTGCAAGGACTGCACCAGCAACTGCTCCAGTCCCGGGATTCGCCCGCCGACCGGCACCGCACCCAGGCGGCTCTCCGCTCGCTGCCACCCGCCCAGCTGCCGTCGACCGTCAGCCAGTTCGTCGATCGCGACGAGGATCTCGGCCGGCTGAACGCGTTGTTCCTGCGCTCCCGGGTCAAGGGCCCGGCCGCGACGCTCATCATCGCCGTCACCGGGCCGGCCGGTGCCGGCAAGACGGAGCTGGGACTGCACTGGTCGCACGCCGTCCGCGAGCGGTTCCCCCACGGGCAGCTGCACGCCGACCTCTCCGGGTACGCCACCGGCCCGCCCCGCGACCCCGCCGACGTGCTCGCCGAGTTCCTCGACGCGCTGGGAGTCGCCGTCATCCCCGCGAGCCTGAGCGCCCGGACCAGGATGCTGCGGACCCTGCTCGACGACCGCCGGGTGCTCGTCTTCCTCGACAACGCCCGGGATTCCGGGCAGGTCGTGCCCCTGCTGCCGGGCAGCGCGCACTCCGTGGTCGTCGTGACCAGCCGGTACCGGCTGAGCGACCTCGTGACCCACCACGGTGCTTATCGGCTGGAAGTCGCTCCCTTCACCGAAGCCGAGATCGCTCCGCTGCTCGAAAGCCTGCTCCGCGACGCCCCGGCCGAGCCACCCGATCCGGCGGCGGCGCTCGCGTTGACCGGCGGCATCCCGCAAGCCGTCCGCACCCTCGCCGAACTCCTGCCCGGCAACGGCGGCCTGCCGAGCCCGGCCGAACTCCTCCTGGCCGGCGAACTGGCGTCCGGCACGATCCTGACCTCGGTGTTGTGGTCCTACCGCGCCTTGGAGCCTCCGGCGGCGCGGCTCTTCCGCTCGCTCGCGCTCACCATCGGGCCCGGCATCTCCCTGGAAGGGATCTGCGCCCTCGACGGGACCGACGACGAGACGTCTCGCGGCGCCGTCACCGCGCTCGGCTCCTTGTACCTGGTGAGCCGGGAAGACGGCCGCTACCGGATGGACGTCCTCACGCGCGCGGCCGGCGAACGGCTCGCGCTCGCCCACGACTCCCCCGCCGACCGCTCGCGGGCCGAGGCGCGGCTCCTCGACTGGTACATCGCCCGGGTCACGGACGCCGCCGAGGTACTGGCGCCCGCCCTGCGGCGCACGGCCGAACTGCCCCAGGCCGGTCGCCTGCCGGATTTCGCGGCGGCGCAAGCGTTCCTGGCCGACGAGGAAGCGAGCCTGTGCGCCGCGATCCGCCGTGGGACAGACGGCAACCTGTCCCGGGCGGTGACGTTGCTCCGGCTGGTGCGGCCCCACCTGACCATCAGCAGCACCGCACCCGAATGGCGCGAGGCCGTCCAGGCGGTCCTGCTCGCCACCCGGGCCGACCACGACCTCGACGCCGAGGGGCAGGCGTGGACCAGCTTGGCGCGGATCCACCGCGCCCTCGGCGATCCGGGGAAGACCGAGGAGTCCCTCGAGCTGTCGAGCGCGATCTTCCACAACACCGGCAACAGCCGTGACCGGTCCGAAGTCCTCCTCCTGCTCGCCCGCCACGCGGAAGACACAGGTGACCCGAGCCGGGCCGAATCCTGCCTGCGCCAGGCCCTCGACATCCAGCACAGCCTGAACGAACCAGCCCAGTGCGCCGCAGCCCACGGTGCCCTCGGCACGCACCTGCGGCATCAAGGCGAGATCGAAGAAGCGGAGACGCACCTCTCCCACGCGAAAACGCTGTACGCCGAGCTGGGCGATCACCGGCGCCACGCCGCGATGGCGCTGGAGCTCGGGCTGCTGAGCCGTCAGGCCGGCCGGTCGACCGAGGCACTCCGGCGGCTCACCGAAGCAGTCACACTGCACGATTGGTACCCGGCGGACCACGAGGGGACGCTCACCGCCCTGGTCGAGCTGAGCGAAGCCGCCTGTGATGCCGAGGAACATCAGGACGTCCTGCTGTTCGCCCGGAAGGCGCTGGGGATTTCGCATTCCCCCGCCGACCACGTCCGGGTCGTCCGCGCGCTGGTGGCGCTGGTGCGGTCCCTCGCCGCGACCGGCCGGCAAGCCGAAGCGTGGAACGAGTCCCGCCAAACGATCGCCCTGGTCGCCGACGCCGGCGACCCGGTGCGCGAGCACGTCCGCGAGCAGTTCACCCGGCTCGGGTTGTGGCCACCGCATTAGGGAAAACCCGAGCCGTTCCCCTTTAGCTTGACCCCCGTACTGTTGCCGAAGCAGGGGGACCAGCCATGAAACGCACCACCGCGGCCATCACACTCGGATTCGCCGTAGCGGCCTTCCCCTTGGTCACGACCACAGCGGCGTCGGCGGCCGTCAGCTGTGGCACCCAATGGACCCCGGGCTCCTCGGGCCCGAACGCCCGCGACTACCAGTGGGGCAACTGCGGCACCGCCGCCGCGAAGATCAAGGTCTACTCCCTGACCTACGGCGGCGCCTTCAAGACCCTCATCGGCGAAAAGTGCGTAGCCGCCAATGCGGTGGCTCCGCTGGGCGGAACCACCGATTGGCGCGTCCTCTCCTACACCGGCGAAGACACCGGCGCGGGCTGCTGAAACCGGCAGGGTGAGCCGGGCAACCGGCTCACTCCCGCAGGCCGATCGCGTCGATGGGGCGGGCCCGCAGCGCCGCCCACGTCGACAGCCCCATCGCCAGCATCCCCAGCAGCACCGCGCCGCCGATGATTCCGAAGTAGACGGACAGCGGTCCCGACGGCACCGGGCTCCCCCGCAGGCCCACATTGAGCAAAACCAGCGGCACCAACGCGACCAAAGTCCCCAGCACCACAGCGATCCCGACCGTCGCCAGGGCCTCGAGACGCATCATGTGGGTCACCTGGCGGCGTGTCGTACCGACCAGCCTCAGCAGTGCGAACTCGCGAGACCGCTGGGCCGTCGTCAACACCAGTGTGTTGGCCACCGAAATCGCCAGGTACCCGACGATCACGCCCACCGCCACCAGGTTCAGGTAGAACTGCGCCTGCCGCTCCCCGCCCGCCGACGCGGCCGGCGCCGAAGAAGCCACCGTCAAGCCCGGGTACGGCAACGCACGAAGCGCCGTCGCCACCGTCGCGGGGTCGGCGTCCGGGGACCGCCGCACCAGCACCGAATCGTCCAGGCGGCCGCCGTTGTGCTCGCGGGCCAGGGCCACCGGCAGGACGAAGTCGCCGAAGGCCAGGTCGTGCGTGTACGTCGCCACCAGGCGCAACTTCGCCGGTGCGCCGTCGCCGAAGTAGAACGTCACCTCGTCGCCGATCTTCTTGTCCAGCCAGTCGGCCTCCGACCGGCTCAACGCCACCGTGTCGCCCGTCAGGTCCGCGAGCCGTCCGCTGTCGACGCCCAGCTCCAGCGCGCCGCGGGTCTGGTCGCCCGCCAGGCCCTGTGCCGGCTTTCGCTGGACGTCCACGCTGTCGCCCACCGTCGACGCCGTGATCACCGACGTCCGCACCACCGGCGTCGCCGTCGCCACCCCCGGGACCCGGGCCAGCGCCGCGGCGACCTCCGGTGAGACACCCGCCGGGGCGCTCAGCACGTAGTCGGCCGTCGTCGAGCGGGCCGTCTCCTCCGCCGCGGCCGCCGTCGACGACGTCTGGCTGTAGAACGTCGCCAGTGCGAACGCCACCGACAGCATCAGCGGGGTCACCGCCGCCGCCAGCCGCCGGGTGTTGGCCTGGGCGTTCGCGCCCGCCAGGTACCCGCTGATCCGCCAGACCCGCCCCAGCACCGACGCCAGCACCCGGGTCACCAGCGCCGTCACCTGCGGGCCGACCACGGCCAGCCCGATGACGACGACCAGCGTCGCCATCGTCGAGATCGCGGTCCCGATGTCGCCGCGCAGGAACAGCGGGACGAACGCGCCGCCGAAGCCCACCAGCACCAGCGCCCAGCCCGTGATCAGGCGGACGCGGCCGAGCTCACGGCGTTCGACGGCCGCCTCGCCGAGCGCTTCGACCGGCCGGATCGTCGACGGCCGCCGCGACGCCGCCCAGGCCGCCAGCCGGGCCGCGCCCAGGCCGAGCAGCAGCGCGGCCAGCGACGGCAGCGGGCTGATCGCCAGTTCGAAGTCGGCCGGGATCACCCCGATCGCCGCGAACGCGTCCCGCAGCCCCGACGCCACCGCGAGCCCCGCGGCGCCACCCAGCACCCCGGCGACGAGCGCGACCAACGTCGTTTCGGTGCCGATGAGCTTCCGGACCTGGCGAGGAGTCGCGGCGATCGCCCGCAGCAGCGCGAACTCGCGGCGTCGCTGGTTGATCGTCAGCGCGAGCGTGCTCGCCACCACGAACACGGCTACGAGCAGCGCGAACCCGCCGAACGAGCCGGCGATGGCCAGCAGCAGCATCCGCGTCTGGCTGACGTCGAGGAACTCGATCGTGCTGCGCTCGACGCCCGTGGTGACCGCGGCGCCGTCCACGACCGCGCCGATCCGCTCGGCGAGCGTCTCCGGCGCCACGCCGGGCTCGGCCAGCACGCCGATCGCGTGCGCCTGGCCGGGACGTCCGGCCAGGTCCGCGGCCCGATCGGGGGTGAAGAACAGCGCCGACTGCCGCGAGAGGGCGTCGACGATGCCGCTCACCCGGAACGTCCGCGGCACCGACCGGGTCGCGATCTTCACCTGCCCGTCGACGCCGACGCCGGCCCGCTGCGCCAGGTCGGCGTCCAGGACGACCTCGTCGGCCGCGCCGGGCGCCCGGCCCGCGCGCAGCGTGAACGGCGCCAGCACGGCCGCGTCCCAGTTGTGGCCCAGGGACTGCGCGCCCCCGAGCACCTCCCCGGACGCCGTCACGACCTGCGCCGGGAAGCTCTGCTCGGCCACCGCCGCGCGGACGCCGGGCACCGAAGCGATCCGGCCGGCCAGTGCGTCCGGGACCGACGGCTGCTCGCCGACCTGCTCGGCCGACAGCGCGTCGGCACCCGGCGGCCGGACGCTCTGCGCACCGCCGACGACGACCGCCGCGGCGGCGTAGCGCTGGGTGGGGACGCCGGCGCGCAGGCCGGACTCCATGAGGACCCCGCAGCCCGCCACCAGGGCGGTGCCGCACAGGATCGCGATGAACGCGCCGGCGAACCCGCCGAGCCGCGTCCGGATCGTCTGCCAGGCCAGTGACAGCACGGTCACCACTCCCCGAGGTGCGTCATCCGCTCCGCCACGCGCTCGGGCGTGGGGTGCGGGAGGTGGCCGGCCAGCTTGCCGTCGGCGAGGAACAGGACGCCGTGCGCGGCGGAGGCCGCGACCGGGTCGTGGGTCACCATCAGGACCGTCTGCCCCATGCCGTCGACGACGGCGCGGAGCAGGTCGAGGACCTGCCGCGCGGTGCGGGTGTCGAGCGCGCCGGTCGGCTCGTCGGCCAGCACGACGTCGGGCCGGGCGATGAGCGCCCGGGCGATCGCGACGCGCTGCTGCTGCCCGCCGGACAGCTCCGCCGGACGGTGTTCCAGCCGCTTCGCCATGCCGACGCCTTCGACGATTTCGCGCAGCCACTGCGGGTCCGGCTTGGTGCCGGCCAGCCGCAGCGGCAGCGTGATGTTCTGCAGCACGTTCAGCGACGGCATCAGGTTGTAGGCCTGGAACACGAACCCGACGCGGGTGCGCCGCAGCCGCGTCAGCTCGTTCTCCTTCAGCCGCCCGATCTCGGTGCCGCCGAGCAGGACCTTCCCCGAAGTCGGCCGGTCCAGGCCGGCCGCGCAGTGCAGGAAGGTGCTCTTGCCCGAGCCCGACGGGCCCATCACGGCGGTGAACGTCCCGCGCGGCACGTTCGCCGTCACGCCGTCCAGCGCGGTGACGGCGCCGTCGCCGGAGCCGTACACCTTCCGCACCCCGGCCAGTTCCAGCGCATTCGCTGTCGTCATCGTGGTCCCCTTCGTTCTCTCGTAAGGAAAACTAGGGCGGTGGGGCCGTGGCTTGAATCCCGTGGAGAGGTGGATGCGGGGTAGCGCCAGCACCACCACCGGGGTGGGGTGGGACACTGTCGGCGTGACGACCCGCCTGCGCGAGTGCTGGTCGGCGGCTCGTTACCTCGTGGTCGGCGCCGGCACGTCGCTGTTGTCGATCTTCGCCCTCGCCGGGCTCTTCGCCGTGCTGCTGCTGTGCCCGTTCGGCGTCGGCATCCCGTCGCTGGCCCCCGCGATCAAGCTGTCGCGGTGGCCGGTCGGGGTCGACCGCCGCCGGGCCGCGCGCCGGCTCGGCGACGCCATCCCCGAGCCGTACCGGGACGGCTCGCCGCTGAAAGACCCGGCCACGCGCCGCGACCTCGCGTGGCTCGCCATCCACGCCGCGACCGGGATGCTGCTCGGCAGCATGGCGGTCGGGCTGCCGCTGGGCGTGCTCCAGCAGGTCGTGACGCTCGTGGCGTGGCCGGCGTCGGGCGGGATCCAGGGGTCCCTCGGTTTCGTCGTCGACTCGTGGCCGCGCGCCGGGCTGACTCTGCTGGTCGGCATCGCCTTCACCGGGCTGACGCTCCTGCTGCCGCGCGCCGCGCAGTGGCAGGCCCGCACCGCGCGGAAGCTGCTGCGGCCCGCCGCGGGCGTCGTCCTGGCCGACCGGGTCGCCGAACTGACCGCGACGCGGGCGGCCGCGCTGGAGGCGCACGGCGCCGAGCTGCGCCGCATCGAGCGTGACCTGCACGACGGCACCCAGGCGCGGATCGCGGCGGTCGTCCTGCAGCTGGGCATCGCCGGTCAGCTCTACGACCGTGACCCGGCCACGGTGCGCGACCTGCTGGTGAAGGCCCAGGACACCGCGACCGACGCGCTCGCCGAGCTGCGGACGGTCGTGCGCAGCATCTACCCGCCGTTGCTGAGCGAGCGCGGCTTGGCCGGCGCGGTGCAGGCGCTCGCGGAGCGCACACCGGTGCCGACGGCGGTCACCGTCGAGTACGAAACCGGCCGCCCGGCCGCCGTCGAAGCGGCCGCGTACTTCGTCGTCGCCGAGGTGCTGGCCAACGTCACCAAGCACGCCGACGCGTCCCGGGTGGACATCACGCTCGGCGGCACGGTGAGCCTGCTGACCCTGGAGATCCGCGACGACGGCCGCGGCGGCGCCGACGAGAAGCGCGGCAGCGGGATCGCCGGGATCCGGCGCCGCGCCGAAGCCTTCGACGGCACCCTGACTCTGACCAGCCCACCCGGTGGGCCGACCGTGCTGCGAGTGGAGCTGCCATGCGGGTCGTGATCGCCGAGGACGACGCGCTGCTGCGCGAAGGCCTCGCGCTGCTGCTGAAGACGGCGGGCATCGAGGTCGCCGCGACGTTCGACAACGCCGAGGACTTCCTGTCGTTCGTCGAGGCCGACCGGCCCGACGCCGTCGTGATGGACGTCCGGATGCCCCCGACCCACCGCGACGAGGGCCTGCGCGCGGCCGTGCGCGCCCGCGAGATCCACCCGGGCCTGCCGGTGCTGGTGCTGTCGGCCCACGTCGAGACGAGCTACGCGGTCGAACTGCTCGCGGACGGCGTCGGCGCGGTCGGCTACCTGCTCAAGGAGCGGGTCGGCAAGGTCGAGCGGTTCCTCGACGCGCTCGAGCGGGTCGCGAAGGGCGGCACGGCGATGGACCCGGAGGTCATCGGCCAGCTGATGTCCCGCCGCCGCGCCGCCGATCCCCTCGAGGCGTTGACGGCACGCGAACGCGAAGTGCTGGCGCTGATGGCCGAGGGCTACAACAACAGCACGATCGCCGAGCTGCTGGTCGTCAGCGACGGCGCGGTCCTCAAGCACATCCGCAACATCTTCGCGAAGCTCGGCCTGCCATCGGACGAGGGCGGCGGCCACCGCCGGGTGCTGGCGGTGCTGGCCTACCTCGGCCGCGACGCGGGGTAGCGCAGGCACCACCCCGGTTTCGGGTGCCGGCGGGATCGTCGAGGCGGGCCCGCGTTCGTAGTGTTCGGGGCATGGAAAACACCACTGCCCCCGCCCGCACCGCCACCCCCGTCGTTCTCTGGGTGGTCCTCGCCATCAGCGCCGCGGTCAACGCCGGCGGCTCCGTGACCGGCCTGGACTTCACGCTCCGCATGATCGCGGGAGGTATCGCGCTGGCCGCGACTGCGGGGCTGATCACCTACTACGTCCGGCGACGGCGATAGCCGACGCGGTCAGCGCCGCGGCGGTCCAGAACGGGTTCAGCACGCCGGCGAGCACCGGGCCCGCCGTCGCCCCGACGTTGAGCGCCGCTGTCGCATAGGAGCCCGCCATCGTCGGCGCACCGGTGGCCAGGCGCAGGATCCGGGTGATCACCGTGCCGCCGACCGCGAACGACAACGCGCCTTGCGGGAACGCGAACAAGACGAGCGCCGCTGGGACCAGGGCCAGCGCGATCCAGCCCCCGAGCAGCAGCGACCCACCGATGACGACGACCCGGCCGGGCCACCGGTCCGCGAGGCGTCCGGCCGCGGTGATGCCGGCGAAGCACCCGGCACCGAAGAGGCCGAGCACCACCGGCGCCGGCGCGACGCCCTCGCTCAGCGGCGCCAGGTAGGTGAAGACGCCGAAGGTGGCTGCGTTGACGAGCGCCGCCCGGAGCAGCACCGGCGCGAGCGGACGGAGTTCGGCGAACTCGCTCCTCAGGTCGGCTTCGCCGCCGACGGGGGTGCTGGGGATGCGCGACACCGCGACGAAGGCCGGCAGGCACAGCGCGGCGACGGTCCAGAAGGCCGCGGGCCAGCCGAGCAGCGCCCCGCCGGGGATGCCGGCGACGCACGCGAGGGTCGTCCCGCCGAGGAGGACGGCGAGCGCGCGGCCGGTGCGGTCCGGCGCCACGAGCGCGACGGCCGCGGTCAGTGCGACTGCGAGGAACCCGGCGTTCGCGACGGCGGCGACCACCCGCGTCGCGAGCAGGACGGCGAAGGACGTCGTCAGCCCGCCGGCGACGTGCGCGACGACGAAGAGGACCAGGAAGGCGTTCAAGGCGGTGCGAGGTCGCCAAGTCCGCGCGAGCGCGGCCATGAGCGGCGCCCCGGCGACCATCCCGGCGGCGAAGGCGGAGGTGAGGTACCCGGCCTGTGCGACCGAGACGCCGAGCGTCGCGGCGATGCCGGGGACGAGCCCGGCCAGCATGAATTCGGACGTGCCCATGGCGAACACGCCCAGGGCGAGGAAGTACAGGGACAAGAGAAGCTCCAGGGATCACGAACGCGGTGGACGCTTCGTGGTCACCCGGGGAGCCCGGGAAGTCGGGAGTTACCGGGCCGCCGGGATGACCGGCGGCCCCCACCCTGGACGCTTCGGGGCTCGACATGGCCCCGACCTTACCGGTTACGGTGAACCGTGGCGGAACTCGACGAGACGGTCGCACTCCTGGACCTGTGCCTGGAACCGATCGCGAAGCGCCCGGTCGACCTCTCCGACCCGGCCTGGGCGGAGAAGCTGCGCACCGCCCAGCCCCTGGACGAGGCCGGGATCCGACCCGAAGCCGAGGAAGCGCTGCGGACACTCCTCAATCGCTACGAACACGGCGACGACGAGACGCGAGCCGCCGTCCGGGCGGTGTTCGAGCGCTACCCGTCGTTCTGCTGGGCCGCGCACCTCCCGGGTGCGGACGTCCGCACCCGGCTCCTGCACCTGTCGGCCCGTGACCACGGCCGCGACACCCGCGACGAAATCCTCGCTCTGAACGCGATCTGCGACGAAGCCGGCACAGACATCACGCCGCTCCTGCGAGAAATCGCGGAGCTCTCGAGCACCGTCGACAAGTACGGCATGGGCTCGATGCGCGACCTCTTCCTCCGCGCGGCCGGCCGGGTCAGCCCCGGAAGCTCGCCCGGTAGGCCTGCGGACTCGTCCCCACCACCCGCTTGAACCGCTCCCGGAACGCGCCCGGCGAGCCGAACCCCACCTGTGCCGCGATCCGGTCCACCGGCTCGCCCGTCGCCTCCAGAAGATGCTGCGCGCGCCGCACCCGGGCCCGCAGCAGCCACTGCAACGGCGTCGTCCCCGTCTGCTCGCGGAAACGGCGGTTCAACGTCCGGGTGCTCATCCCCACCTGCGCCGCGACGCCGGACAGCGTCAGCTCCGCCGCGCAGTTCTCCTCCAGCCACGTCAGCACCGGCTCCAGCTCGGACCCGCGCGGTGTCGGCGGCGCGTCGTGCGCGATGAACTGGGACTGGCCGCCCTCGCGCTCCAGGGGCATCACCGACAGCCGGGCCGCCGACGCCGCCACCGCCGAACCGTGGTCGCGGCGGATCAGGTGCAGGCACAGGTCCAGGCCCGCCGCCGCGCCCGCCGAACTGAGGATCTGCCCGTTGTCCACGTAGAGCACGTCCGGATCGACGTCGATCGCCGGGTAGAGCCGGGCGAGCTCGGGCGCGGCCGCCCAGTGGGTCGTCGCGCGGAGACCGTCCAACAAGCCCGTCTCGGCCAGCACGAACGCCCCCGAGCAGATCGACGCGATCCGCGCTCCCCGCGCCGCCGCGCTCCGCAACGCCGAGATCACCGAAGACGGCAGGGGCGGGTTCGACGCCCGGCCCGGCACGATGATCGTGTCCGCGTCCGCCAGGCCGCCGAGGTCCCACGGCGGCCGGAGCGTGAACATCCCCGCGTCGAGCTCGGGCTCGGGGCCGCAGATCCGGACCTCGTAGGCCGGTGCGCCGTTCAGGAGGGTCCGCGAGAAGACCTCGATGGGCGTCGCCAGGTCGAACGGGACGACCTGGTCGAGCGCGAGGACCGCCACGATGTGCATGGCACCACGGTAGACCGTCCACTAAGGACGGAGGCTGCGCAGCATCAGGTTCGCGAAGTGCTCGCCGACCTGCTCCCCCGACAGCGGGCCGTCCGCGTGGTACCACATGTGGAGCCGGTGGATCGCGCCGTAGTGGTAGTTGATCACCAGGTCGGCGGGGACGTCGTCGCGGAAGACGCCCGCGCGCTGCCCCTCGGCGACGAGGTCGCGCACGCGCTCGTGGTAGACGCGCCGCTCGGCCCGCACCTGGACCTGCTTGGACTTCTCCAGCAGCGGGAACGACAGGAAGAACACCGTCGCCGCGTCGAGGTCGGCGATGCTGGTGACGACGACGTCGGCGATGATGGCGTGCAGCCGTTCCGGCAGCGGCAGGTCCGACTCCGCGATGGTCCGCATCCGCTGGGCCTGCATCCGCAGCATCGCGGTGTAGATCTCCAGGAGCAGGTCGTCCTTGGACTCGAAGTAGTGGTACAGCCCACCTTTGGTGACACCGGCCTCTTCGACGATCTCCCGGACCGTCGTGGCCTCGAACCCCTTCTCGGCGAACAGGCGTACCGCCGCCCGCACCACCTTGTCCCGCACGCTCATGTCGCCACCCTATGTGAGCGGGGAGGCCGGTCCGCACGGCGCCGCGGACCGGCCCGATCCTCACTTGCCCAACAGGTTCACCTGCTCCGGAGTGGCGCGTTCACCGGTGTACGGCGTGATGGCCCCGGTGCCCCGGTCGGTGACCGACGGTGGCTGGATCACCGTCGTCGTGGTGTCCGGGTTGATCTTGAACACGAACCCGCCGGTGTACCCGGAGTGCGAGTCCTTCGAGAACCCGAACGGCGTGAGGCCCGGGCCCTTCAGCTGCCCGGAGCTCATCGCTTCGACGATCTTCTGGCGCGTCGGGTCCGGCCCGGCGGCCTTCAGCGCCTGGCCGAACGTGTACCCCAGCACCATCCCGTAGAACAGCGTGTTGGTGAGCGGCTCCTTCGGGATGTACTTGTCGTGGATGCCCTTGAAGTAGGCGACCCACGGGTCGGACGTCTGCGAGACGTCGGGCAGGTAGCCGGTGCCGATCAGCCCGGACAGCAGCTGTGCGCTCGAGACGGTCGCGCCGCCGCGCTTGGCGAAGTCCTGCAGCAGCCCGGACAGCGTCGCCGGGTCCGCGCCGATGCTGCTGACGACGAACTGCGGCTTGTAGCCGATCTTGGCCGCGGCCAGGATCGACAGCGCGGTGAACGCCGGGATGCACTCGCAGACGACGACCTCGGCGCCCGCGGCCTTGAGCGCGGACAGCTGCGGCGTGACGTCGGTGTTGGCGCTGTCGTAGCCCTGCCGGACGACGGTCTGGTCCTTCACGAACTGGTCGAGCCCCGCCTGGGTGTCCCGGCCGATGTCGTCGTTCTGCGTGAAGTACCCGATCTTCTTGCCGGCGAAGTTGTCCTTGATGTACTTGCCCTGGATCTTGCCCTCACGCGCGTAGTCCAGCTGGTAGCCGAAGGTCATCGGCGCCTTCTGCGGGTTGTCCCACGCCAGCGCGCCCGAGGACACCAGCAGGTCCGGCACGCCCTCGGTGTTCAGGTAGTCGACGACCTTCGAGTGCGTCGGCGTGCCGAGCCCGCCGACGATCGCGAACACCTTGTCCTGCAGGACGAGCTTCTTGACGACCTCGACGGTCTTCGTCGGGTTGTACCCGTCGTCCTCGACCTTGTAGTCGATCTTGCGGCCGTTGATGCCGCCGCCGTCGTTGATCGACTGGAACACCGCGCGGGCGCCGACGGAGATCTTGCTGTACCCGGGCGCGGCCGGGCCGGTCAGCGGCTGGTGCGTGCCGATGGTGACGGTGTCCTTCGTGACGCCGACGGCCGAGTCGGCGGCCTGCTGACCGCCGCCGTCGCTCTCCCCCGCACCTCCGCACGCGGTCAGGGCCAAGGCGAGAGCGAGGAACCCCGCGCCGTACCTAGTGGTTCTCATGGTTCTCCTTCTTTTCGGCGGGTCGACGGAGAAGCTTGCGCAGCCACTGGAACCCGCCCTGCATGCCGCGCGGGAAGGCGAGCACGACGACGATGAGGATCACGCCGTACACCGCGAGCGGGAGGTTGTTGGCGACGTCGGTGTTGAGGTGCAGGACGTCGGCGAGGTCCTCGGACCAGGCCTGGAAGTAGACGAGCGCGACCGCGCCCCACAGCGCGCCCCACAGGGAGCCGAGCCCGCCCAGCACGACGGCCGCCAGCAGGCTCAGCGACAGCGCGGGCGTGAACGAGCCGGGTGCGGCGGTGCCGAGCAGGAACGCCTGCAGGCCGCCGGCCAGGCCACCGCACATCGCGCTGATCAGGAACGCGAGGATCTTCGTGCGGCCGACGGCGATCCCGCTCAGCGACGCGGCGACCTCGTCGTCGCGCACGGCCCGGAAGTCGCGCCCGAGCCGGCCGCGCACGACGTTGACCACCAGCACCAGCGCGATGAGCACGCTGAGCCAGACGACCCAGGTCTGCCAGCGCAGCTCGGGAACGGCCACCCCGGACGGTCTGCTGTGGACGGTGAAGCTGAGTCCGTTGCTGCCGCCAAGGAAGTCCTGGAACCGGCGGGTCAGCGCGGGCAGGCCGACGGCCAGCGCGAGCGTCGCCCCGGCGAGGTACGGGCCGCGCAGCCGGGCCGCGGCGGCCCCGGCCAGCAGCCCGGCGAGCCCGCCGGCGGCCGACGCGAGCAGCAGGTCGGCCCACAGCGGGAACGACGGCACCCGGCGCACCAGCAGCGCCACCGTGTACGCGCCGATGAACATGAACGCGCCGTGGCCCAGGGAGACCTGCCCGGTGAGCCCGGTGAGCAGGGTCAGCCCGGCGACCGCGATCAGGTAGTAGCCGATCGTCGCGATCCGCAGGTTGGTGAACTCGTCGGTGACCAGCGTCAGCAGGACGACGGCGGCGAACGCGGCCAGCGCGAACAGGACGTGGCGGAGCAGCGGTGGCAGCGTCCGCTTGTTCGCCACCGCCTCGGCGCGGGTCTCCGGAAGACTCGTGCGCACGGTCATACCCGCCTCACCTTCGCGCGGCCGAACAACCCGCTGGGACGCACGATCAGCACGACGACGAGGATCGCCAGCGCGGCGATCGTCACCATCTCCGGTCCGAGGTAGCCGGACACGTAGGACAGTCCGACGCCGACGACGAACCCGCCGGCGATGGTGCCCAGGGGGTTGTCCAGGCCGCCGAGCACCGCCGCGGTGAGCGCGTAGACGAAGACGCCGTCCAGCACGTTGGGGAAGAGGAACGGCGGGGTGGCGAGCAGCCCGGCCAGCGAGCCGACCGCCGCCGCCAGTCCCCAGCCGACGGTGAGCATCAGCCCGACCCGCACGCCGAGCGTGCGCGCCACCTCCGGGGCGAACGCCGCCGCCCGCATCCGCAGGCCCAGCGGCGTGTACTTGAACACCACCAGCACGAGCGCGGCGATCACGAGCACCACCAGCACCACGAAGAGGTCGTTGGCGGAGAACCGGCCGACGAAGTCGAAGGCGTACGGGAACGCCAGCGGCTCGTTCGACCAGATCATGCCCGCGATCGCCTGCAGCACCAGCAAAAGCCCGAGCGTGACGATGATCGAGCTCAGCTCGGAGCGGTGCCGCAGCGGCCGGATCAGCAGCCGTTCGGTGGCGACGCCCAGCAGCGTCCCGGCCACGATCGCGACGGCGAAGCCGAGCCAGTAGCTGCCCGTCGCCTTCGTCACGGAGTACGCGAGGTACGTCGAAATCAGGGCGAGGGCGGGCTGCGCGAAGTTCACCACCCGGGTGGCCCGGTAGATGATGACCAGCGCGAGCCCGAGGGCCGCGTAGACCGCGCCGGCGGAGATCCCGCCGAGGGTCAGGTCGAAGAATTCCTGCATACCGGACCGTTCACCTCCATGATTACGGTCTTCAGAACCCGAGGTAGGCGTGGCGGAGACCGTCGTCGGCCAGCAACTCCGCGGCGGTGTCGACGGCCACCACGCTGCCGAGCGCGAGGACGTAACCGTTGTCGGCGATGGACAGCGCGCTGTGCGCGTTCTGCTCGACGAGCACCACGGTGAGCCCGGTCGAGGTCCGCAGGTCCCGCAGGATGCCCATGATCCGGGCGGTGATCAGCGGTGCGAGACCGAGCGACGGCTCGTCCAGCAGCAGCAGTTCCGGCCGGCTCATCAGGGCGCGGCCGATGGCCAGCATCTGCCGCTCGCCGCCGGACAGCGTCGCGGCGGGTTTCGCCGCACGTTCTTCCAGCGGCGGGAAGAGCTCGAACACCTCCCTGCGCGCGGCCTCGCGGTCGGCGCGGTCGCGGCGCCACAGCGCGCCCAGCCGGAGGTTCTCGTCGACGGTCAGCTCGGTGATCACCCCGCCGCCTTCGGGCACGTGCGCGACGCCGCCGCGGGCGATGCGGTCGGGGGCCAAGCCGGTGAGGTCCCTGCCGGCCCAGGCAATCCGGCCGCCGCGGGCCGGCTGCAGGCCGCTGATCGTGCGCAGCAGCGTCGTCTTGCCCGCGCCGTTGGCGCCGAGCACGGCGGTGATCCCGCCGCGGTCGACCCGCAGGCCGACCCCGTCGAGCGCGCGGACGGCGCCGTAGGCCACGGAAAGCTCGTCGATCTCAAGCACCGGGCGCCTCCTCGGCGGGGTCGCCGAGGTAGGCCTCGGCCACGCGGGGGTCGGCCTGGATCTCGGCCGGGGCGCCCGCCGCGATCACCTCGCCGAAGTTGAGCACCACGACGCGGTCGCAGACCTGCATGACGAGGTCCATGTGGTGTTCGACGAGCACGACCGCCATGTGCCGCCGCAGGGAGAGGATCAACGTCGAGAGCTCGATGAGCTCGGCGGCCGAAAGCCCGCTGGCGGGTTCGTCGAGCAGCAGCAGGTCCGGCTCGGCCACCAGCGCCCGCGCGAGGGCGACGCGTTTTCGCACGCCGTAAGGAAGAACGCCGGGCAGCCGGTCGGCGAGATCGGCGATCCCGAGCTCCCCGAGCGTCTGGCGGGCCCGCTGCGCGAGACCGGCTTCGTCGCGCGCCGAGCGTCCGGCGCCGACGAGCGCGGGGAGCAGGCCGGTCTTGGCGTGCCGGCCCGCGCCGGCCATCACGTTCTCGAGCACGGTCAGCCCGGCGAAGAGACCGAGACCCTGGAGGGTGCGGACGATCCCGAGCCCGGCGAGGTGTTCGGGACGGTGCCGCACGAGCGGTTCGCCGCGCCACAGCACGCGCCCGGACTGGGGCCGGACGAAGCCGCAGATGACGTTGAAGAGCGTCGTCTTCCCGGCGCCGTTGGGGCCGATGACCCCGACGACGGTGCCGGCGTCGACGCTCATCCGCACGTCGTTGAGCGCGGTGAGCCCGCCGAACCGCACGGTGAGGCCGTCGACCACGAGCAGGTCTTCGCGGGGAAGAGCCTCACCACGAGGTGTCATCGATGACACTCCTGTCTCACCATGTGGACCGGGCCGTACCGCGCGGTCGGTATGAAGAGGGTGGGGTGCGGCGCCGGTCGTGTCAAGGTGCGAACCACCGGAAACCGGATCGACGCGGGCCGGTCCGTGAATTTCGAGATGCCCGTGTGCCGGGGGAAGTCCTTACGACGCAAGAAGGGCGGGTGCGCTTTTCAGCGCACCCGCCCTTCTCCTCCAGACCCCGGTCAGCCGGTACTCGCCTGCGGGGCGATCATCGAGGAGGCGTCGAGCTTCGTCTGGACGACGCCCAGCTGCTGCAGCAGGTCCGGCACCCGCTGGATGCGGCGGGCATCCAGAGTGGACCCGAACGCGGGCATCACCATCAGGCTCGCGATGTCCTGGTCCACCTTGGCGTTGCGGACGACGAGCGGCTCGATCCGCGCGCGGTCGACCGCGGCGCGCGTGGCGTTGAGCATCGCGCGCTGGAACGCCAGCATCGTCTTCGGGTGGGCCTGGACCCACTTCGCCGTCGCGCCGAAGCCGGTGAGGGGGAACGACTGCGTGCTGCCGCTGGCGGCGTCGATGACCGGGTACGCGCCGGCGACCTTGGCCGACTGGGTGAGGAACGGTTCCGGCTGGTAGGCGGCGTCGACGCGGCCCTGCGCCAGCGCGGTCCCCATGTCCGGCAACGGCATCGGCACCCACTGCACCTTGTCGAAGCCGACCCCGTGGTCGCGCATCACCGACCGGGTCAGCACGTCCGAAGCGGCGTTCTTCGAGCTGATGGCGATCCGCTTGCCGTTCAGGTCGCCGACCGTCTTGACCGGCGAGTTCGGCACGGTGACCAGCTCGTTGCTGCGCGGGCTGGCCGAGGTGGCGTCCGCGATCAGCCGCACGTCGGTACCGTTGTTCTTCGCCAGGAAGAACAGGGTGTACGTGGACATCGCGAGGTCGTCCTGGCCGTTCGTCATCCGGGTCAGGGCCTCCTGGCCGCTGGCACCGGTGTCGGCCTGCACGTCGAGCCCCTGGGCCTTGAAGTAGCCGCCCTCCTGGGCCAGCCAGAAGGTCGCCAGGTCGACGGCGGAAAAGATGGCGACCCGGATCGCCGGCTTTTCGACGGCGCCGCCCGATCCGGAGCCACCGCGCTGACTGCACGCGCTCACCAGTGCGAGGACGAGAGCGAGCACGGCGAACCGGCGTGTCGAGGCGTGTTTGAGCATGCCAATCCTCGCAGAAGAATCTACAAACCACGGAAATCCGGCTCGTTCAGCCGCGATCTGCCGGACTGTAGATGACGTTTTCCGGGTCCGCAAATATCGATCCGGGAAAGCCTGAACAGCGTTCAAACAGGTAATCCACTGACCGGACCGTGATCACCAGCGGAAACAAACCCACGAGAAGCCGCCACACAGCGTGATCAACCTCCGCCATTCAGCCGAGCGCACTACAGCGGATGACCCATCGGGAAAGGAATCGCCGTGCGCGGCCGGCCAGCGAAAAACCAATTTCGGCGGAAGCGGTAACAAAAAGATCGCCTTCGGAGACTCTGGCGAGCGGAATGGGAGGGGTGCGCGATGAACGTGTCGTGGAAGTACCGGCCGCCGATGCTGTCGCCGAGGTTCGCCCACGAGGTGGCGACCGTCGGGGACGACGTCTTCGTGCTCGGCGGGACCGACGGGAACGTGGGCTTCGGCTCGGTGGAGACGCGCAAGGTCACGGGCAGCGGCGCCTGGCGCTACGTCAGCCCGATGCCCACCCCGCGCGGCAACCACGCGGCCGGGGTGGTCGGCGGGCTGATCTACGCCGCCGGCGGGATCACCGCGGACGAGCGCACCAGCGACGTCGTCGAGGTCTACGACCCGGCGACCGACGCATGGCGGCCGAGCCCGCCCCTGCCCGTGCCGCTCGGCGCGGCTTCGGCGGCCGGGCTGGGCGGAAAGCTTTACGTGGCAGGCGGTTTCGTCGGGGACGGCGATCCGGAGGAGCACGCCACGGACGCCGTGCTCGTCTTCGACCCGGCGACGGGACACTGGGCGCCGGTGGCCCCGATGCTCACCCCGCGCGCCCGGTTCCGGCTCGTCGCGACCGAGACGCACCTGTACGCGCTCGGCGGTTTGCCCAGCCGGCAGCAGACCGCGCTCGACGCGGTGGAGCGGTACTGCCCGGACACCGACCGCTGGGAAGCGGTCGCGCCGATGCGCAAGCGCCGCGGCGCGCCCGGCGCGGTGCGGGTGGGCGACCGGATCGTGGTGGCCGGCGGCGGTCCCGCGCCGGTCGAGGACCCGGCCGCCCGCGACCGCACGACCGAGGTCCTCGACGTCCGCACGGGGGAATGGGTGCTGCTGGGCACGCTGCTCCCCCACGGCCGGGCGTCCCTGCTCTGCGCGGCGACCCCGGCGCACCGCGTCCTCGCCATCGGCGGGAACGCCAACCTCTACGGCAGCCTGGTGACGGTGCCGGACGTGCTTTCGCTCAAGCTGCCCTGAGGGTCAGCAGAACCAGCCGGCCTGGATCCAGCCGCGCTGGTTCACGTGACCCATCGCGTAGCCCTCGGCCCAGTCGCCGCTGGGCGAGTACCGCGACAGCTCGAAGTGGTCACCGCGGTAGAGGGTGCCGACGATGACGCCGGCCGGCTGCGTCCGGACGTAGAGGTCCTGGGCGCAGATTTCGTGCACGGTGCCGGCCTCCGCCGCGGGGGCGGCGGCGATCGCCGCGGCAATGGTGAGTGCCGCGGCCAGGGTGGCGCGTTTCATCGGTTCCCTTTCAGCTCAAGGAGAAGCAGTCGCGGAGCACGAAGCCCCACTTGCTCGTGCCGTGCCAGAAGACGTCGGCGGAGTTGTGATCGGAGGTGATGTAGCGGACGCCGATGTAGTTGCCCTGCACGAGCGTCGCGATCGGGTCGGAATGGCCCTGGCCGGGGGTGTAGTTGCCGAAGAGGGTGGCGGTCTGGCAGGTGATGTGCGCGGCGCGGGTCGGCACCCAGGGGTCACCGATGGTGCCGCTTCCACTTTGGACGGTCGCTTCGGCGGGCGCGACCACCAGTCCCGCCGCGGCGACGGCGAGGAGTGCGGCCGCACAGGTTCGCTTGATCATTTCGGTCCTTTCCGGACGGACGAAAGTGCCGTCTGGAAAGAACTACCTCGCGGCGAGGTGCGGCGGAAGCCCACACGATGACCGGGCGTGCACACTTCGGGTCCAGCTGAGCAGCGGCGAGGTCGTGAGTGGGAAACAGGGTTAGAACACTGTTTCTCACTCACGACCGGCCGCGGCAGACCCACTGCCCGCCGGTGTCGCGAAGCGGCGCAAGCCCGGCGTGCCCGCACCCACCAGCACCACCGCGGCCACGCACAACACCCCGCCGCTCACCAAAGCCGCCGCTCCCGAGGTGACCCCCGCGACCAGACCGCCCCGCAGGTTGCCGAGGTCCGGACCCGCCTGGCCGACGATCTGCTCCGCCGCCGCGACCCGGCCGAGCAGTGCGTCCGGCGTGTTGAGCTGGACCAGCGCCCCACGGGAAACCACCGAAACCGTGTCCGCCGCGCCCGCCAGGACCAGGCACGCCAGGCCCACCCGCGGGTCCGGTGCCAGCCCGAACACCACCAGCGCCCCGCCCCACGCCGCCGATCCCGCCAGCATCACCAGGCCCGGCCGCGGCAGCCGGGTGAACGTCCCCGAAAACACCGAGGCCGCCACCCCGCCCACCGCGATCGCCGACAGGAACAGTCCCAGCGTCCGCGGGTCGCCGGCGAACTTCTCCGCGTTCACCAGCGGGAACAGGCTGATCGGCATCGACAGGACCGTCGCCGCCAGGTCGGTCAGCAGCGCTCCCCGGACGACCGGCGTGCGCACCAGGAACGCCAGCCCGTCCAGCACCCCGCGCAGCCCCGGCCGGGACAGTTCGCCGTCGGGGCGCATCGGCGGGAGGCCGATGACGCCGTAGAACGCCATCGCGAACGTCAGCGCGTCGACCAGGTAGCAGCCGCCCACCCCGAACCGGCCCAGCAGGAGCCCGGCCAGCGCCGGGCCGAGCAGCATCGCGCCCTGGAACGCGATCCGGTTCAGCGCCAGCCCGGCCGGGAGCTGCTCCGGCGTCAGCAGCCGCGGGACGAACGTGCGTGCCGCCGGCCCGCCGCCAGCGACGAAGCACGACTGCGCGGCCACCAGCCCCAGCACGGCCAGGACCGGCACGTCGCCGAGAAACCCCTGCACCGCGAGGAGAACCGAGCAGCCGGCCTGTCCCGCGGTGGTGAGCAGCGCGAACTTCCGCCGGTCGACGCGGTCCACCAGCGAGCCGGCGAACAGCCCGAACACGACCACCGGCAGCGCCTGGGCGAGCCCGACGGCCCCGGTCCAGATCGTGCTCCGGGTCTGTTCCCAGACCTGGAACATCACGGCGACGAGCGTCATCTGCGCCCCGAAGCCCGAGAAGACCCGGCCCAGCCAGAGCCTCCTGAAGGCCGGCGACACGCGAAGCGGGGTCAGGTCGACGAAAGCACCGGTCAGGGACACGGGCCAAATTGTAACAGCGCTTATGTAATCCGGAACTCCAGCAGGAACCGCCCTTCGCTCACGTCGGTCACGCCATCGAGCACCAGCCCGTTGGCGGCGGCGAGCTCACGGAATTCGGCCACCTGGCGCTCCCGGCCGCCGAAGCTGACGAGCATGGCCAGGTCCATGTCGGTGCGACCGCGCCGCCCGCCGACCGCCTCGACGACCAGCACCCGGCCGTCCGGACGGGCCGCCTCGACGCAGCGGGCCAGCACTCGACCGGCGGGCTCGTCGTCCCAGTTGTGCAGGATGTCGCACAGCAGGTAGGCGTCCGCGCCGGCCGGGAGCGGGTCGAAGAAGCTGCCCGCGAGCACCGAAGCCCGGTCCTCGAGCCCGTGCGCGGCGAAGGTCCGGGCGGCCGTGGAGACGTCGAGGTCGACCAGCCGGCCTCGCATCCCGGGGTGGGCCGCCAGGATCGCGGCGAGCGCCGTCCCGGGACCCCCGCCGACGTCGACGACCGTGGCGAACCGGCCCCAGTCGTAGCCGGCCGCGAGCTGCGGGGCCTCGGCGCGCAGCCGGTGCGCCATCTGCCGGTCGAACGACTCGCGCAGCGGCGGGTGCTCGGCGAGGTCGGCCCAGAAGTCCCGCCCGTACCGGCGGTCGTAGCCGGCCTCCCCGGTGGTGACGCTGTGCAGGAGCTCGACGAACGCCAGCTCGGCGCGCCCGCCCGCCGTGTCGAGGTTGAGCAGGACGCTGGTCAGGGTGTCGCCGCAGAGGTGCTCACCGTAGGCCGTGGTCCGGTAGCCGGCGGCCGTCCGCTCGAAGAACCCCAGTGTCGTGAGGTGCCCCAGCAGCAGCCCGAGCGGGACCGGCGCGACCCCGAGGTCCTCCGCGAGCCGATCCACGGCGACGTCATCGCGGAGCCGGTCCGGCAGGCCGAGAGTCACCGCGACGCGCAGCGCCATGGGTGTCGCGAGACTCGCCATGGCCCGGATCGTGTTCGCCTCGTCACTCCCCATGACGAACATGGTGACAGCGGCACGATTCCCTCCACAAGGGACCGCCGGTGACCGGATGACCACTACGGGCAAAGGGAAGCGGTTTGGAAGCCGGTTCGGGCAAGATCGGCCGCAATCCGAACCTGAGGAGTCGAACCATGAGAGCCCGCGTGTTCCAGGCCGTCATCGGCACGGCCTTCCTGGCTGTCTTCGTCCTCGCGCCCGCCGCCCAGGCGGCCGAGAAGCCGCCCCAGACCGGCCCGTCCATCGGCGTCGGTCCCTACATCGGCGACTCGCCGAGGCCCGGGACGGCCAGCGCGGAAACCAGGTAGCCCGCGCGCAGGACGGCGTCGCGCAGCAGCGCGCCGCTGTCCCGCACCCGGGCCGGGGCGAGCACGAACCCCGCGTTGGTGTGCTCGCCCCACCCCGTCATCACGTGCGGCTCGCCGAACCCGCGGATCGGGCACGGCAGCGGCGGCGCCACGGGCACGTGCGCGTCGCTGGCCAGCAGGCTGACGTCCGCGCGGGCCGCCTGCTCCGGCACGACCCGCGCGGCCCGGTCCGGCGGCGCCTGGTGCGCCACGACGAGTGCCCGCGGGACCCCCAGTCCCGCGGCCACCCGCCGCTGCGCCAGCCGGTAGGCGACCAACGCGCCGAGCCCCGCGCCGAACAGCACGTGCGGGCGGGCGAGCACCCCGGCCAGCTCCGCCGCGAGGGACTCCACCAGCAGCCACATGTCCCGGTACGAGTGCTCCTCCCGGCGCTCGCCCCGGCCCGGCAGCTCGACGACGTGCACCGCGATCCGCGGATCGCGCCAGGCCCGGTACCGCCCGGCTGCTTCCCCCGCGTCCGGGAAGCAGACGAACAGCAGCCGTCCGTCGTCGTCGGTGTCCACCCGCGGCCCCCTTTTCTCCTCGGCCGGGGATAGGGTCGGCCACGGCACTTCCGTTCCGCTTCGGTCGGCCTTCTGGGGGCTCCACGTGCGCTACCGCCTGCTCGGGCCGGTCACGGTCCTCGGCGATGCCGGTGCCGTCCGGCCCGGCGGCCAGAAGCAGACTTCCGTGCTGGCCGCGCTCCTGCTGAACCCGAACCGCGTGGTCAGCGAAGATCGGCTCATCGACCTCACCTGGGGTGAGAACGCGCCGCCGAGCGTCCGCGGGCGGCTGCAGGTGCACGTCTCGGAGCTGCGGAAGCTCCTCGGCCGCGACGTCATCGTCCGGCGCGCGCCCGGCTACGTGATCGAGGTCGCTCCCGGTGACCGGGACCTCGACGTGTTCGACGACGAGGTCGCCCAGGCCAGGGCGACGTCCGGCGCGGCGGCCGTCGCGCACCTGCGGGCCGCGCTGGCGCTGTGGGAAGGCACCCCGCTCGGTGGGGTGAGCGAGCCGCTGGCCGAGCACGAAGGCCCGGCGCTGACCGAACGCCGGCTCGTCGTGCTGGAGGAGCTCTACGAGCAGGAACTGGCCTCGGGCCGGCACGCCGAGGTCGTCGGCGAGCTGCGCCGGCTCGTCGAGGAGCAGCCGTTCCGGGAACGGCTGCGGGCCGCGCTGATGCTCGCGCTGCACCGCTGTGGCCGCACGCCGGAAGCCCTCGAGACCTACGCGCGGGCGCACGAGCTGCTGGTGGCCGAGCTCGGCATCGAACCCGGCCAGGCCCTGCGCGACCTGCGGATGCGAATCCTGCGCGGCGAAGGCGAACCGGCGCCGGCCGCGGTCCCGGTCGTGCCGCGGCCCGCCGAGCTGCCGCTGGACGTCCGCGGGTTCACCGGCCGGGCGCCGGAGCTGGCCGCGCTCGACGAGCCGGGCGACGTCTGGGTGATCACCGGCACCGCCGGCGTCGGCAAGACCGCGCTGGCCGTGCACTGGGCCCACACCGCGCGGGCGGGCTTCCCCGACGGCCAGCTGTACGTGAACCTGCGCGGCTTCGACGCCGACGACGAGCCGCTCACGCCCGCCGCCGCGCTCGCCCAGCTGCTGCGCACCCTCGGCGTCGACCTGCGGGACGTGCCGCCGGGCATCGACGACCAGAGCAAGCTCTACCGGTCGCTGCTGGCCGACCGGCAGGCGCTGGTGGTGCTGGACAACGCGCGCGACGCCGCCCAGGTACTGCCGCTGCTGCCGTCGTCGGGCCGGGTGCTGGTGACCAGCCGCCACCGGCTCGACGAGCTCGTCGCGCGCACCGGCGCGCGGTCGCTCGGCCTGACGCAGCTGCCCGAGGACGACTCGCGCGCGCTGCTGACCGTCCTGCTCGGCGAACGGGTGGCCACCGAGCCCGAGGCGGCGGCCGAGCTGGCCCGGCTCTGCGGGCACCACCCGCTCGCCCTGCGGATCGCGGCGGCGAACACCGGGGTCGCGAGCCTCGGCGAGCTCGTCGAGGAGCTGCGCGGCGACCCCCTGGCCCAGCTCGGCTTCGACGGGACGGGCGAAAGCGCCGTCGCGAAGGCGTTCTCGGTGTCCTACCAGGCGTTGCCGCCCGGGCTGCGGCACGCGTTCCGGCTGCTGGCGCTGGTGCCGGGCGCCGACTTCACGGCGGTCGCCGCGGCGGGCCTGCTGGACGTGCCGGCCGAGGAGGCGACCCGGCGGCTGCGCGGGCTGGCCGCGGCGAACCTCCTGGAGGCGCACGCGCCGCGGCGCTACCGGTTCCACGACCTCGCCCGGCGCTACGCCGAGCGGTGCGTCCGCGCCGACGAAGACGAAGTCGCACGCGAAAAGGCGTGGGAGCGGCTGTTCACCGGCTACTGCGCGGCCGCGGACGCCGCCGTCGCGCTGTTCGGCGCCCGGATCGTGACGCTCCCCCGAGAAGACGCCCCGGCGGCGCCGAGCCCGGTCGAGTTCGCCGACGCCGCCGAAGCCGTGGCCTGGCTGGACGTCGAGGTGCCGAACCTGGCGGCGGCGCTGCGGCTGGCGGCGACGCGGGGGCCGTACCCCGCCGCCTGGTACCTCGCCGACGCCCTGCGGCGGTTCTTCCACGACCACGGGCGCCGCGCGGAGTGGCTGGAGCTCGCGCCGATCGTGCTGAACGCGGCGCGGGAGCACGGCGCCCGGCCGGCCGAGGCGCTGGTGCACCTGTCGATCGGCGGCGCGTACTTCCGCGAAGGCCAGCACGAGGCGGGCATCCGGCACTCGGAGAAGGCGGTGCTGGCCAGCCGGGCGTGCGGCTGGCGCGAGTGCGAGGCGACGGCGGTCGCGAACCTGGGCTCGATGCTGGAGTGGACCGGCCGGCTGTCGGAAGCGGTCGAACACAGCCGGCGGGCGATCCAGCTGTTCCGCGAGCTGGCCAACTCCTCGGGCGAGGCGCTCGCGCTGAACTCGCTGAGCTGCCACTACCGGCAGCTGGGCCGGCTGGAGCAGGCCGAGGACTGCCTGTGCGAGGCGGTCGCGCTGTGCCGCCGGAAGGACCTGCGGTTCTGGGAGGCCGCGAACCTCGCCGACCTCGGCTGGGTGCTGCTGGAGACCGGACGCTTCGAGGAGGCGGCCGAAGCGGTGGACGGATCGCTGAGCGCGTTCCGCGGCCTCGGTTCGAGCTTCGGCGAGGCGACCGCGCTGACCGCGTTGAGCGCGTTGCAGGGCGCCCGCGGCGACCACGCCGTGGCGGCCCGAACGGCGGAAGAGGCCCTGGACCGCGTCCGCCGCGACGGCGACCGCCAGGTGGAGGCGGCGGCGCTGATCGCGCTGGGCCGGGCGTCGGAAGCCGGCGGCGACCTGACGTCGGCGGAACGCGTGCTGAGCGAGGCACGGGAGCTGGCCGTGGAGTCGGGCCTGCGCGGCCAGCTGGCGGAGGCGTCGGCGACGCTGGCGTGGGTACTGGCGGCGGCCGGCCGGGTGCCGGAAGCGGGCGAGCACGCCCGGACGGCCCTCGACGCGGCCCGAGCGGGCGGCTACCGCCTGCTGGAGGCCCAGGCACTGCTCGGGCTGGCGGCAGTGGAGGGCGCGGCGGGCCGTTCGATGCTGGCCGACGGGACGGCGCGCGAGGCCAGGGGCCTGTACCGGTCGGTGGGACACGTGACGGGGGAAGCCCTCGCGGAGCGGTTCCTCGCGGACTTCGCCCGCCGCGCCACCGGATGACGCGGCCGAACCGCGTCCGGACGCCGGAAAAGCTCTGACCACGCGGGTTCTCACCGGCCGGACCCGGCGCGCGGTGTTACCTCCGGCCCGCCCGCGCGACATACTGAAGCCATGCCCCGTCCCAAACACGTCCCCGCGAGCGATCTCCGGCTCCCGGACGCACTGCAGCCGGGGCGGCCCAAGGGCGAGCAGCTCCGCGAGATCCTGGAGAGCGTCGCGACCGAGGCCGGCGCCGGGCGGCTGATGCCGTCCGAACGGTTCCTCGCCGAGCACTTCGGCGTCGCCCGCGGCACCGTGCGCCAGGAGATCAACCGCCTGGTCTCCGACGGCGTCCTCTACCGCCAGCACGGCACGGCGACGTTCACCGCCGAGCGCCAGGCCGCGCACATCGACATGCTCACGTCGTTCACCGAGGACATGAAGGCCCGCGGGGTGAGCCCCAAGACGAAGGTGCTGCACGCCGAGGTCGAGCGCGCGATGCCCCGCCTGGCCGGACGCCTCAACGTCCCCCCGGGCGCGCGCGTGTTCCGGCTGGAACGCCTGCGTTACGTCGACGACGAGCCGTTCGCGGTCGAGCGCACGAACCTGTCCGTCGACCGGTTCCCCGACATCGAGCTGTTCGACTGGGAGACGCAGTCCCTGCACCGCACCCTCGAGGAGCGCTGGGGCGTGCACGCGGAGTGGAACGACACGGCGATCTCCGCGGTCCTCCCCGACAGCGGCGACGCCGCCCTGCTCGACATCGAGCCCACCCAGCCGTGCCTGATCATCGAGGGCACGCTGCACGACCAGGGCGGCGGCGTGATCGAAGCGGGCCGCTCGCTCTACCGCGCGGACCGCTACACCGTGTTCACCCAGGCGCGGCGGAGCCCGAGCTGACGTCGTGCGCGCGGAGCAGCTTCAGGCAGTGCTCCACCAGCACGTCCCCCGCGTCGGGGCCGAACAGCGTCACGTACGACTCGTAGACGCCGCCGCGGTGGCCGTCCGCGTCCGGGAGGTACCCCAGGTACCCGTCGGTGTAGCCGATCACCCGCGTGTGCCGGAACGGGCTCCCCCGCCGGATCCGCAGCCCCAGCGACGCGAACAGCTCGAACGGCGTGTGCAGCCACGCGATCTCCCCCAGCGTCACCACGCTGACCGGAACCTCCGCGCAGCCCGTCGGCCGGCCGGTGGCCGCCATCGCCGCGAGCATCGCGCAGCCCTCGTACCGGGTCCGCGCGATCCGGACCGCCGGGTGGTCCTCGCCGTGGTGGGCCAGCTCGCGCTGCCACTCGCGCTCGGCCGACTGCCGCAGCTCCAGGCTGTCCTCCAGCGACGGCACCTCGCGGTAGGGCAGGTGCAACGTCGAGCGGGACAGCCGGATCGGGCCGGTTTCCGCCGTCGCGGAGGCGGCCGCGAGCGTCCGGGCGATCGACGTCGCGAGGTGGCCGCCGAGGGTGCGGACCTCGTCGTGGTCGCGCCCGCGCCGGACGAACCGGGAGCTCGCGTCGCCCGCCGCGCCCTGCAGGAACGCCGCCACCGGCTGCCCGATCAGGGCCGCCAGCTCGCGCCGCGTCGCGCCCGGCCAGTCCGCCGACCACCGGAGGTTGTCGGGCCCGAGCACCGTCGGGTGGCTGGCGTAGTCGAACAGCAGCGCGGCCGGCGAACCGTCGTCGCGGCGCAGCTCCAGCACGCCGAACGACGTGTCGTGCGGCCCGTCCGGCCGGTAGCGGTTGCCGCCGACGGCCTCCGTCGATCCCGCGTGCCAGCTGGCCCGGACGCGGCCCCGGCACGCGCGCAGCCGCAGCGCCGCGCCGGTGACCGTCTCCGCCATGCGGCCGACCAGCCCCGCGTCGCGACGCCCCGGCAGCCCGGGGTGCAGCGGGCCGGTCCAGCCCTCGGGCCCGGAGTGCGTGTGCGACGCGCAGACGAGCACCCGTCCCTGGTCGATGCCCACGGCGGCCGCGACGGCCTCGGCCAGGGTGCGGGTGAGGCCGGCGTCGACCGCGAGCGCGTCGAGCGCCACCCACAGCACCCCGGGGTCGTCTTCGGTGGACAGCCAGATCAGCGACGCCTCGAGGTCGTCGTGCGTACCGGTCGCGACGCCGTCCCTGGCCACGTAGCCACCCAGCGGGTGCCCCGGCCCCGGAGTGATCCGGACGTCTTGCGCGGCGAGCAGGAGCGAGGCGGTCACCAGGTGGATTCCAGGACGTCGACGACACCGTCGCGGCCGGCGGCGCGAGCCACCCCGGCGAGCTCGGTGACGTCGCCGGTCGTGTGCAGCAGGACCTCCAGCAGCATCGGCAGGTTGAGCCCGGAGACCAGCTGGATGCGCGGGTGCGCGGCGGCGAGCGTGCGGACGGCGTTGAACGGCGAGCCGCCGTGCAGGTCGGCCAGCACGAGCACGCCGGGGGCGTCGCCGGCCAGGCCGAGCACCCGGAGGCCGAACTCCTCGGGGCTGTCGCGCGAGCTCAGCTCGCAGACCTTCAGCCGCGACTGCGGGCCGAGGATCATTTCGGCGGCTTCCCCCACGCCGGAGGGCAGGCGCCCGTGTCCGGCGAGGATGATCGGAACAGACATGGCGGTGTCTCCCTAACTCTTCACCGGCGCCGACGGCGCGAACCAGCCGAGCCACCCCAGGGCCACTCCGGCGACGACGACGATGGCGATGGTCCAGACGGGCCGCAGACGGGCCTTGGCCGTCAGCAGGTACACCCCGGCGGTGACGAGCACCGGCAGCAGGAACGGGACGAGCTCGTCGAGCCGGTCCTGGATCGCGACGGCCTGCGTCACCGGCTGCCCCTGGACCGTCGTGGTCTGGCGGTAGGTCAGCGTGGTGACGACCTTGACGATCGACGGGACGAACCCGCCGAGCACGACGAACCCGAGCACGGTCGCCCCCTGCGCGACGCGGGCGAGCGCGCCGGCGGCGAGGTGGCCGGCCAGCCGTTTCCCTTCGCGGTAGGCGAACCCGAACTGCCAGCGCCGCACCAGCGCGTACGGCACGAGCACCATGACTGCCGCGAAGGCGGGGCCGAGCCAGTTGCCCTGCAGCGCCCACGACGCGCCCATGGTGAAGACGATGCTGTTGTACAGCGCGAAGACGAGGGTGTCGCCGATGCCGGCCATCGGCCCCATCAGCGCGACCTTCGTGCTCGCGGCCGACTTCGGCGTGCCCGCTTCCTCCAGCGCGACGCTCGAGCCGAGGATCAGCGGGCCGCCGATGAGCACCGAGGTGTTGAAGAACTGGAGGTGCCGCTGCAGACCGGCGACGTAGTCGGCCTTCTCCGGGTAGAGCCGGCGCAGCGCCGGTTCCATCGAGTACGCGAACCCGAGCGCCTGCATCCGTTCGTAGTTCCAGGAGATCTGGCTCGACCAGAAGTACCGGCGGAAGACGCGGCGCAGGTCCTGCTTCGTCAGCCGCGGGTCCACAGTGTCCTTTTCGGACTCTTCGGGCTCGTCCTCGGAAGTCTCCGGGACCACTACGGCCGGCTCGTCGCGCTTCAGCGTCACGAACAGCATCGCGACCGCGACGCCGATCAGCGCGATGCCCAGCAGCGGCACGTGGAGGTAGGCGAACGCGACGAACCCGATCAGCAGCAGGTACCAGTACCGCGACAGCTCCATCATGCCGAGCAGCAGCGCGAACCCGACGGCGGGAAGCAGCGACCCGGCGAGCGACATGCCCTGCACGAAGCCGGCCGGGATGCTCGCGGTGATGTCCTTGACCAGGTCACCGGACGCGGCGAGCGCGGCGAGGAACGTCGGGACCGCGCGCACCGCCACCCACGGCACCAGGCTGACCCAGTGGATCAGCGCGAGGCCGCGCGCGTTGCCGTCGGCGGCGTACCCGTCCGCTCGGTGGACCAGCGCGGTCGTGATGATCTTGCCGACCGGGTCGAGCGTGGAGAGCAGGAGCGCGGCCGGCAGCCCGACGCCGAGCCCGATCGCGACCTGCGCGGACGTCCCGCCGGCGGCACCCGCGGCCAGCGCGGTGCCGACGATCGCACCGGTCTGGTAGTCCGGGATGGTCGCGCCGCCGTAGGTGTAGACGCCCAGCGCGGCCAGCTCCAGCGTCGCGCCGATCATCAGGCCGAGCAGCGGGTGCCCGACGATCAGCCCGGCCACCGAACCGGCGATGAGCGGGCGCTGGGCGTAGATGAGGAACGGGCCGAGCCCGTCGTAGGTGCAGTAGATCGCCCACAGAGTCAGGGCCAGCGCGACGAGCATGCGGGGCTAGAGCCCTTTCCGGTCGAGGAACGGGACGAAATCGGCGGGCTTGTCGTGCGGCATCAGCTGCGTGACCAGCGGGACTCCGGTGGCGGCGAGCTTGCGGTAGGCGTCGGCCTCGTCCGCGGTGACCGCGATCGAGCGCGTGACCATGGTGTAGCCGGTGCCGGGCCGGGGCGCGACGTTGCCGACGTTGACCGTGCCGGGCCGCAGCCCGCCCTCGACCAGGCGGAAGGCGTCTTCGGGGTGCTTCGCGAGGATCATGACGTCGTCACCGGTGGCCAGTTCGAGCGCTTCGGCGACGGTGCAGACGTCGGTGGGCAGCCCGCGGGCGGCCTGCGGGAGCAGCACCCGCTGCAGGTCGTCGGCCGCGACCTCGTCGTTGCAGACGACCAGCCGGCGCACGCCGAGCCGCCGGGTCCACGCGACGGTGACCTGGCCGTGGATCAGCCGGTTGTCGATCCGGACGTGTGCCCCCGCCATGTGTCTCCTCCCGGCCGGCAGCACCCATCCTGGTTCGTACCAGTAGTTGTGTCAACGCTGTCCGTGACCGGAGGTTCGCACGACGGCTTCGCGCGACCGACGGAAGGACCCCTCAGACCTTCCGTCGGCCCGCGAGCGCGAAGCCCCCTCGGATATTTCCCGGACCCTCCCATAAAGGTATATACCAGTATGAACGTCCGAGATCGACTGTCAAGACCCGTACCGCTCAGTGGTCCGGAAAGATCATTTCAATCGCTCGACCGAAATCTCGTGGGCGATTCACTCCAGGCTGTCCGTTCTTGTCAGTGACAGCCCGCTCACCCGCTGCCTATCATCCTCACTGGTCTAGACCGCACTTCTCGTCCCCTGTCGCACCGGGAAAGGCGGAACTCCCCCATGGCCAAGAGAACCTGGCGCCTCGCCGCGCTCAGCACCGCCCTCGTCTTCGCCACCGCCCTGCTGCCCTCGGCCGCCGCCGCGGGTGACGGCACCGAACAGCTGCCCGACCACCTGCGCCACCAGACCGCCACGGCCGCCGCGCGGCCGATGTCGACCGTCTGCGACGGCGACGGCTCCAGCGGCAAGCGCGTCCAGGCCCTCTACGTCCGCGGCAACACGCAGGCCGACCGCTACGCGCAGTTCGTCGGCCAGTTCCAGACCTTCGCGAGCCAGATCGACGACGGCTTCGTCGAGGCCGCGAGCCGGCTCGGCGGGGGCATCCGGCACGTCCGGTACGTCACCGACTCCAGCTGCCGGGCCACCGTGAACAACGTGACCATCGCCCAGGGTGACATGGCGTCCGTCGACACGATCACCAACGCCATCAAGGCCCAGGGCTACAACCGCGCCGACCGCAAGTACATCGTCTGGTACGACAAGGACGGCTGCGGCCTCGCGTTCGGCAACGGCGGCAACGACAGCCCCGGCTCGGGCAACCCGTACAACGCCGGCCCGCACTACGCCACGGTCGGCACCGGCTGCTGGTCCTGGCAGGCCACCGGGCACGAGCTGCTCCACACCCTCGGCGCCGTCCAGGGCAGCGCGCCGCACTCCAGCGCGTTCGGTCACTGCTGGGACGACGAGGACATCATGTGCTACGACGACGGCGGCCTCCCGAACCCGCCGGGCACCCTCGTGAAGGTCTGCCCGGGCGCGCCGGAGAACCAGTTCGACTGCCTCGGCGACGACTACTTCAACACCAGCCCGGCGCCCGGCAGCTACCTGGCGACGCACTGGAACGTCGCGACCAGCGCGTACCTGATCGCGAGCGGCAGCCCCTACCCGGCCGGCACCATCACCGGGGTCGCCGGCAAGTGCGTCGACGTCAGCGCGTCGAACACCGCCAACGGCACCGCCGTGCAGCTCTGGACCTGCAACACCACCGCCGCCCAGCGCTGGACCAGGCAGAACGGCACGATCCGCGCCCTCGGCAAGTGCCTCGACGTCTCCAACAGCGGCACCGCGGACGGCACACTCGTCCAGCTGTGGGACTGCAACGCCACCGGCGCGCAGACGTGGCAGGCGCGCTCCGACGGCACGCTGCTGAACCCGCAGTCGGGCAAGTGCCTCGACGCGCCGGGCGGGTCGACCGCCGACGGCACCCGGCTGCAGATCCGGACGTGCTCGGCGGCGGTCAACCAGCGCTGGGCGCTCGCCGGGTAACCCGGGGCGCAACCTGCTCGCGCCCCCGTCGTTAACGAGTGGTCAGTCCAGGGGAGGAACCATGCCGGCCGTCACATCGAACATCGTCCCGCTCCGGCACGCGCGCCCGGGCGTGGTCGCGTACGTGAAGAGCCCGGCGGAGTGGTTCGTCTCGAACAGCGGCTGGATCCAGGGCAGCGAAGGCGTCGTGCTGGTCGACACGTGCGGCACCGAGCAGGCGACGCTGGAGCTGATGCGCGACGTCCGCAAGTACGCGGGCGAGCAGGAGCTGACCGTCGTCGTCACGCACGCGCACGGCGAGCACCACAACGGCGTCGGGGTCGCGCTGCGCGAGGGCGGGACGGCGTTGGCCGCCCCCGGCAGCGTCGACCTGGTCAAGGCCGGGCCGCAGACCTACGGCAACGTCTTCACCTACACCCAGTGGGGCGTGCTCGAGCCCCCGGAGCCGGCCGCGGTCCGGCCGGTGACCGGCTGGCGCCGCCTCGACCTCGGCGACGCGGTCGCCGACGTCGTGGCGGTACCCGGCGTCGCGCACACCGCGGGCGACCTGGTGGTGCACGAGCCACGCTCGGGCACGCTGTTCACCGGCGACCTCGTGTCGGTCGGCGACACACCGCTGGCGGTCCACGGCTCGGTCCCGGGCTGGCTCGACGCGCTCGCCTGGCTGCAGGACACGTTCCGCCCGCGGACGGTCGTCCCGGGCCACGGCCCGGTGGCGACCCCCGGCCACAGCGCGCTGCACGCGATGCGCGTGTACCTGGAGTGGCTCCTCGAGGTGACGGAGCGTCAGACGGACTTCACGAGGCTGGCGAACCAGGCATCCCTGCGCTGGCCGACGTGGCGCAACCCCGAGCGCCACATCGGCAACCTGATGCGCGCGTACGCCGACCAGCACGCCCGAAAGCTGGACGTCGACCTGGCGATCGACGCGGTCCTGGCAGCCGCGGGCGGCCGCATCGACCTCGACTGCCTGCTGGGCGGGGAGCCGGTGCGCCGCATCTCCTAGCCTTGCTCCGGGGGTCGCTCACCTCGCCCGACGCGATGAGCGAGGCGGTCACGACGCTCGGGCCGGCGACCCCCGCGCACTGCCTCCCGTACACCGAGTGGCGACTCACCGGCGGCGGTGTCGCCATGACTCATTCGCGACCTCACCCGAGCCGCTCACCCGGCCCCGCCGGTGACGGCGCAAACCTCGCCTGGCGGCCTCGCCTGCCCCCTGTCGCCCGACGCGACGAACGAGGCGTTCATGACGCTCGGGCCGGCGACCCCCGCGCACTGCCTCCCGAGGATCGACTAGCGACCTGCGTGTCGCCGCAGCGAGCCAGCCCCGGCCGCCGACGCCATCGTCCGTGCTTGCTCCGGACGGTGGCTAATAAGTATCAGCCTTTGACAACCGTTCACCCCGGCGCCTGCAATGGTCTGGACAACTTGCGATCACCGGCCTCGACGAGGAGTCGCCCGTGCGCACCAGATCCTTCCTTCGACGACTCGCCACTCTCGGCGCCGCGGCCGCCGTCGCCGCCGGGCTCGTCGCCGCCCTCGCTCCGGCCGCCGATGCCGTGCCGGCCACCATTCCGCTGAAGATCACCAACAACTCCGGGCGCGCCGATCGGATCTACCTCTACGACCTCGGCACCTACCTGGCGACCGGGCAGCAGGGCTGGGCCGACGCGAACGGCGCCTTCCACGCCTGGCCCGGTGGCGGGAACCCGCCCGTCCCCGCGCCCGACGCGTCGATCGCCGGGCCCGCGAACGGCCAGTCGATCACCATCCGGATCCCGAAGTTCTCCGGCCGGATCTACTTCTCCTACGGGCAGAAGCTCGTGTTCAAGCTCGCCACCGGCGGGCTCGTGCAGCCGGCGGTCCAGAACCCGTCCGACCCGAACGTGAACATCCTCTTCAACTGGTCGGAGTACACGCTCAACGACGGCGGCCTCTGGCTCAACAGCACCCAGGTCGACATGTTCTCGGCGCCCTACGCGGTCGGCGTGCAGCCGGTCGGCGGCACCACGAAGAACACCGGCCACCTGAAAGCGGGCGGCTACAACGCTTTCCTGAACTCACTGCGCGGCCAAGCCGGCGGCTGGGCCGGCCTGATCCGGACGCGCTCCGACGGCACGGTCCTGCGCGCGCTCGCGCCGAGCCACGGCATCGAAGCCGGTGCCCTGCCCTCGAACGTGCTGCAGGACTACATCAACCGCGTCTGGACGAAGTACAGCTCGTCGACGCTGACCGTGACACCCGTCGCCGACCAGCCGAACGTCAAGTACTCCGGCCGGGTCTCGGGCAACGTCATGAACTTCACGAACACCTCCGGCGGGTTCGTGACGGCGTTCCAGAAACCCGACTCCGACAGCGTTTTCGGCTGCTACAAGAACCTCGACGCCCCGAACGACGTCCGCGGCCAGATCTCGCGCACGCTCTGCGCGGGCTTCAACCGCTCGACGCTGCTGACCAACGCGAACCAGCCGGACACGAGCCCGGCCGACTTCTACCAGGACGCCGTCACCAACCAGTACGCGAAGAAGATCCACGCGCAGATGGCGGACGGCAAGGCGTACGCGTTCGCCTTCGACGACGTGGGCCACTTCGAATCTCTCGTCAACGACGGGAACCCGGCGACCGCGTACCTGACCCTCGACCCGTTCGACTAAAGCCGGACCACGTCCGGCACCACCGGCGTATCCCCCAGGAACGTGCAGGCGGGTACGCCGGTGCTGTCCGGCACCGGCACCGCCTTGCCCACCTTGACGAGGACCGTCGGCTGCCCGCAGGCGGCGAGGTCCAGAACCAGCAACGGTATGACGAGCAGGATCTTCCGGATCCGCATAGCGGCTCACCCCGATTTTGTCTCCACACTCCCACCAGGGCACACGGCGGCCGTCACGCAGCGGTTCAGCGCCGAACGGGTGAAAGCCCTCCCGGCCCGGGGCATCATGGAGGCGTGCGGATCACGGCTTGGTGGCGCGGCATCAGCCCGCGACGGCGGCTGCTCATGGGCGGCGTCGCCGTCGTCGTGGTGGCCGTGCTCGTCGCGGCCGTGCTCGCGACCACCGGCACCAGCGCCGCGCCGCGGGCCGGGACGCCCGACCAGGACAAGCCCGGGCCGGTCCTGCTCGTCCCCGGCTACGGCGGCGGCCAAGGTGCCCTCAACGAGCTCGCCGCCCGCATCCGGCAGGCCACCGGCCGGAGCACCGAAGTCCTCACCCTGGCCGGCGACGGCACCGGTGACCTGGTCGAACAGGCCGGCGTCCTGGCCGAAGCCGTCGAGAACGCGTACGCGCGCGGAGCGCCTTCAGTCGACGTCATCGGCTACTCGGCCGGCGGCGTCGTGGCCCGGCTGTGGGTCAGCCGGGACGGCGGCGACCACCAGGCCCGCCGGGTGATCACGCTGGGCGCGCCGATGCACGGCACCGGGCTCGCCGCGGCCGGCGGCGCGCTCGTCCCGGGCGCCTGCCCGACCGCGTGCGTCCAGCTGGCCCCCGGCAGCACGCTGATGCGGGAGCTGGCGAAGGAACCCATCCCGGCGACCCTGCCGTGGCTCTCGGTCTGGACCGAACGCGACGAGACGGTCACCCCGCCGGAGTCCGCTCGGCTCGACGGCGCCGTCAACGTCGCCCTCCAGCAGGTCTGCCCCGGCAACCAGGCCGGCCACGGCGACCTCCCCACCGACCCCGCCGTCACCGAGCTCGTCCTCCAGGCCCTCGGCACCAGCCCGCTCGAAGCGCCGGCGGAGTGCCTCAGCTCGTGACGTCCTTGGTCGCGAAGTTCGCCCACGCGGCCCCGAAGAACACGACGATGTAGCCGGCCTGCAGCAGCAGTCCGTGGTCGATGTTGCGCCACAGCACGGGATCTCGGAAGAAGTCGATCCAGGACAGCCAATAGTGCGTCGGCAGATAGGGTTTCACGGACGCGGCCGCGTCCAGCGTTTCCAGGACCGAACTGGTGATCAGCACCGCCAGCCCGCCGAGCGCGGCGCCCAGGGCCGAGTCGCTCACCGTCGACAGGAACACCGTGATGGCGGCGAACCCGAGCATTGACACCACGATGTAGGAAACCGCGCCCAGCAGCCGCAGACCGAGCCCGGACGAGCTGAGCGACTGCCCCGACAACGACGTCACGCCGGTCGGCTGCCCGCCCGGCCCGGCGACCCCCGGCGTCCCGCCGGTGCCGAACAGGATCACCCCGAGCACGAGCGACGTCAGCACGACGATCACGATCGCCGCGGTCACGTACACCGCGAGCGCGACCATCTTGGCGGCGAGCAGCCGCGTCCGGCCGACCGGGCGGACCAGCAGGTACCGCAGGGTGCCGGTCGACGCCTCGCCCGCGATCGAGTCGCCCGCGGTGACGGCGACGGCGATCGGCAGGAACAGCGGCAGCACTAGCGCGAGCGCGGCCGCCGGGAACAGCGCGCCGTCACTCACCACCGCCGAGAGGAACGCCCCGCCCTGCCCGGGAGGCGGCGCGAAGTCGGCCGTCGCCAGGAAGACGCCGACGATCGCGGGCAGCAGGCAGAGCAGCGCCACGCTGACCCACACCCGCGGCCGCAGCGCGAGCTTCCGCAGCTCGACGGCGATCATCCGGCGGCCCCGAACCGGTCCGAACCCGGACCCGTCACGTCGAGGACGACCTGTTCGAGCGTCCGCTGCTCGGCGTGGATCGACGTCACGCGCACCCCCGCTTCGACGAGCATCGCGTTCAGCGCGGCCGGGTCGCCGTGCCGGATGACCAGGCGGTCGCCGTCACGGGACTCGAGCTGCCCGTCGAGGACCGCGACCGCCGCGGCGGCGTCCGGCGTGCCGAGGAGGATCCGCCCGGTCGCCGCCCGCAGCGTCGACAAGTCGTCTTCCAGCACGAGCCGGCCGCGGTCGACGACGCCGACGCGCGTGCAGAGCTGCTCGACCTCCGCCAGCAGGTGGCTGGACAGGAACACCGTGGTGCCACCCGCGTTCAGCGCGACGAGCAGCTCCCGGATCTCCTTGATGCCCTGCGGGTCGAGGCCGTTGGTCGGCTCGTCGAGGATCAGCAGCCGGGGCTTGCGCAGCAGCGCACCGGCCAGCCCGAGGCGCTGCCGCATGCCGAGCGAGTACGCCTTCACCGGCCGCTGGTCCACCGCGCCGAGCCCGACCTGCTCCAGTGCGTCGTCGATCCTTCGCCGCCGCGTGCGCCGCTCGCCCCCGCGCCCGGCGGCGTCGAGCAGCGCGAGGTTGCGGCGCCCGGACAGGTGCGGGTACGCGGCCGGTCCTTCGACGAGCGCGCCGACCTGCGGCAGCACCTCGGCGACGCGCTTCGGGACAGGCTTCCCGAGCACCTCGATCTCCCCGCTGGTCGCGTAGACCAGGCCGAGCAGCATCCGGACCAGGGTGGTCTTGCCCGAGCCGTTGGGGCCGAGGAAGCCGTAGCGGTCGCCTTCGCGGACCTCCAGACCGACGGCGTCGACCGCCAGGGTGGTGCCGTACCGCTTGGTCAGCGCGCGCGTGACGATCATCGGAAGCCCCGGCGCAGGGTGGACAGCTCGACCGCGACGGCCTTGAGCACGTCCGGCGTCACCGTGCCGGCCAGCAGGTAGGAGCGGCGGAAGGACGAAGCCCGGACGATCGCGAGCGACAACGGCGTGATCGACAGCTGGACGACGCTGCCCGCCGCCAGCGTGGTCTGCACCCCACCGGCCTTCCCGGCGGCGTCGCTCGCCGCGTTCCCGACCGCGCGCGGTACGGCGATGACCGCGAAGGACGCCAAGCCGCGGCCGTAGAGTGCGGCGCCTTCGATGCCGCCGAACGTCGACGACGCCACCGGGCGCCCGGCGAGCGTCGCCGGCAGCGGCACCTGGCCCAGCGCGCCGAGGGCGTTCGAGACGTCCGGGGCGCTCGCCACCGTGAACCCCGAGCCGAGCACCGGCCGCGGCGCTTCGACGACCGGCGTCGTCTGCTCGAGCTGCTGGAACTCCGTCACCAGGATCGGGGCCTGCTGCCCGCGGGCGGTGACCTCGACGCGCACCGGGAGGCCGGTGACCGGGTCCGCCCAGACGTCGACCCGCCCGATGGTCGTGTCCGGGTCGGCGGGGACGAGCCGCAGCCCGGAGGCGGCGACCCCGGCGACGTTCCGCCCCGGCAGCGCGCTCACCGGGTCACCCTTCGCGGCCTGAAGGATCCGGCGCGCGAGCTCGGGCGGCAGCAGGTCCCCGGCCCGCGGGAGCCGGACGCTCGGCTCGCCGACCAGCTCGGTCAGGGTGTTGTCGCCGTAGTCCCAGGTGTATTCGCCGTCGGGCAGCCGGTAGACGTCGTGTTCGCCGGCGGTACCGAGGATGTCGACGCGGTAGCGGTCGGGCCCGGCGTACCAGGCGCGCATCGGCGTCCGCATGGAGAAGAGCGCGGTGACGGGGGCGAGGTTCGGCAGCTCCGGCAGGGCGAGCGAACCGGCGCTTTCGGCGTACCCCTGGTACGGCCGCCCGGCGGACCCGAGCACGAGCTCGCGCAAGCGGACGGGATCGACCTGCTCCCCCGCCGGGGCGAGGGCGGCGACAACGGACGGCACGGAAACGAGCACCGCGGCCACGGCGGCGACGACCGCCCATCGGCGCCGCTTCGCGTGCCGCACCACCGAGGGCGTCATCCGGCATCACCTCTTCGTCCTTTGTACGCCATGGCACTGGCGACTCGAACGACTCAGGACCGCGCGACGGCCTCCCGCGACCGGCGGCCCCGCCAGGTCACGGCTCGGTCCGAAACGCCGCGTCCGCGTCCGTCGTCCGGTTATTCTCGGCTCAACCGAGCAGGGGGAGACCATGAGCACGACCGGTGAGGGAGCGTCCCGCAGCGACGCCGAGATGATGATCGCCGAGGCCAAGAAGGCCCTGTGGGTGATGGTGGGCCTGCTGGGCCTGCTCTGGCTGATCCAGCTGGTCAACGCCCCCACCGGCTACGACCTGAGCCAGGAGTTCGGCATCGAAGCGCGTGACCCGGGGTCGCTGCCGGAGATCTTCACCGCGCCGTTCCTGCACGGCAGCTGGGGCCACATCGAAGGCAACTCGGGGCCGCTGTTCGTGTTCGGCTTCCTCGCCGCCTACCGCGGGGTGAAGAAGTGGCTCGGGGTGAGCGTGCTGATCATCGTCGCCAGCGGGCTCGGCGTCTGGTTCATCTCGCCGTCGAACTCGGTCACGGTCGGCGCCAGCGGCCTGGTCTTCGGCTACTTCGGCTACATCATCGTGCGCGGGCTGTTCGACCGGCACCTGATCGACATCGTGCTCGGGCTGGTGATGGCCCTGTGCTTCGCCTACACGTTCGCGTCCCTGCTGCCGACCGTGGAGGGGGTCAGCTGGCAGGGCCACATGTTCGGCTTCATCGGCGGCATCGTCGGCGGCTGGCTGTTCCGCGACAAGCGGCCCAAGGCCGTCGGCGCCCCGGACCCGGCGACCGCCCTGCTGCCCAAGGACCTCATGTAGGCGCGGTCTCGCCGAAGCCGGCCACCGCCCGGACGAACTGCTCCGGGTCGAAGTCCATCGCCTGGTGGGCTTGGCCGCGCATCGGCACGACGTCGGCACCGGGGATGCGCTCCGCGACGGCGTCGGCCGCGAGCCGCAGGTACGCCGGGCTCTCCGTGCCGGCGAACAGCCGGACCGGGATCGCGATCCCACCCAGGCGCCCGTCGAACTCCACCCGCTCGACGACCTCCAGCTCGCGCGGGATCGTGTGGGCGGCGGCGACCCGGGCCGGCCAGACGGGGGTGCGGCGCATCGCCTCGACGTCCGCCGCGCTCAGCCGGAGTGCTTCCCGCAGGAAGATCTCCAGGACCTCCTCGGGTCCGCCCGCCGCCCGCATCCGGTCGCGCGCCTCCGGCCCGACGACGTGCGCGCCCGGCTCCGGCCGGGGCGGCTCGTAGGCCACGAGCCGCGTGACGGCGTCGGTCTTCCGGACGGCTTCCAGGGCGCACAAGGCACCGTAGGAGTGCGCGACGAGGTAGACGCCGTCTCCCGCGGCCTCCGCCACGGCCACGATGTCCTCGCCCTCCCGCTCGATCGCGTAGCCGGCCGCTTCGGCCCGGCTGAGGCCCCGGCCGCGCCGGTCGACGAGGTGGAGCCGGTAGTGCCGGGCGAGCCGCTCGCGGACGGCCGCCCAGCGCGTGTGGTCCGCGCCGGTGCCGTGGACGAGGACCATCGGCGGGCCGTCGCCCACCGTCTCGAACCCGATGACCGTGCCGTCGGGCGACCTGACCGAACTCGACATGGCCCCGACTCTAACGGCGTCTCGGGCGCGGAGAAGTCTGCTGTGAGGTCACTGTGCATCCGGTCCGTGGCACTGCGAACCCGGCTTCGTTGTGGTGCTCTGGAGTCGTGGCGATCAAGTTCCTGAGGCCCGCGCTCGCGGGTGTGGCGGCGGTGCTGGTGCTCGGCGCCGGCCTCGTCGCCGGCACGGGCACGACCGCCGACGACGCGTACGCCGCGGGCGCGCCGGTCAGCTCTCCGGCTCCGTCCATTCCGGCCGGTGCGCCGGCTCCGGCTCCGGCGAAAACCGTTTCCCCGGTGGGGGCGTTGTTCGCGAACGGAAGCCATTTCTGCACGGCGAGCGTCGTCCATTCCGAGTCCGGCGATCTGGTGCTGACCGCCGCGCACTGCGTCCAAGAAGGAATGTCCTTCGCCCCGGCTTATCACGACGGCGTCGCCCCGCTGGGAATGTGGACGGTCACCGGAGTCGCCGTCGCGGACGGCTGGACGTCTTCGGCCGACCCGGATCTCGATTTCGCGTTCCTGACCGTTCAGCAACCGGGCAACACGGCTTCACTGGAAAGCCTGACCGGCGCGGACGTGCTCGGCACCGACCGCGGTTTCGCCCACACGATCACCCTCACGGGCTACCCCGACACCACCGATTCCCCCGTGGTGTGCACCGGCACCACCACGCGTTCCGACACCTACCAGCTGCGCGTCGCGTGCCCCGGTTTCCCGGACGGCACCAGCGGCGGCCCGTGGGTGACCGGCGGCGCGGTCGTCGGGGTCATCGGCGGCTACCAGCTCGGCGGCGACACCCCGGACGTCTCCTACAGCGCGTACTTCGACGACGACATCGCGAAGCTGTACGCCTCGGTCAACGGCTGAAAACGCGAACCGGGCCCGTGTCCCTGGCGGAGGACACGAGCCCGGTTCACCTCTCGCGAGCCCTCAGCAGGTCACGATGAGCCCGGTGAGCGCCGAGCACGTCTTCGACGCGCTGTCGTTGGCGCTGGTGGGATCGGTCGGCGAACTGGCCGTGCGCACCGCTGTCGTGGTGTACGAGCCGAGCGCCAGCAGGCCGCCGTTGACCGAGAACTTCGCCGTGGCCGAAGCGCCGGACGCCAGCGAAGCGACGTCACAGTTCAACGCCCGCGTAGTGCCCACGCGGGTGCAGCCGGTGGCGCTGCCGAACGACAGGCCCGACGCATACGTTGCCACGACCCGGATCCCGGTCGCGGTGGACGGGCCGTTGTTCGTCATGGTCAGCGTGTAGTCGATGCGGGCGCTCAGCCCGCCACGGCCGGTCGCGGCGAGCGCGACCTTGACGTCGGCGTTGGTCGCCGGGTTGCCGATCGTGATGACCGGGCCGTCGTAGGTGTCGAAGGAGTAGTTGTCACCGACGAACTGGTGCTGCAGCGTGAACTGGCCCGGCGCCGCGGTGTCCTTGACGCGCAAGGTCCACAGCGTGGTCTTCGTGCCGCCCGCCGCGAGGTCGCCGAACGCGGCGCGGTAGCTGCTGCCGAGCTGGAAGCAGCCGACCTCGGTCGTGTTGGTGCAGGAAACGATGTCGGCGATGTCGGTGATCGGCGTCGGCGAGCCGTAAAGGGCGGCCTTGGCGAAAGTAACCGTGAAATCGCGATCGTTGTGAACGGTTTCCGAGATGGTGAAAGTCTGTCCCGGGAGCACCGTCGTGGTGCTGACTTCGACAGAACTGGAGGGCACGTCCGCCTGCGCGGCGGGTGCCAGCGCGACGAACGCCGTGGCCAGTGCGGCCACCGAGGACAGGATCGTGGTTCTTCGCCAGCTTCGTTGCATAGTCGTGATCTCGCTGTTTCGGTCCGAGGAATACCGCTCTGACAGATGCTGCGTGGTCTTGGTGGACAGCCGACGCTGATCAGTCGTCGCAAAACCGGCATTCGTTACCGCCATCCGGACGCGCCGCGGCACGGCCGTCAGGACGGACGCCAGCGGCCGTTCATCTCACCCGGGCGCGGCGGCGGGCCGGGCAGCGCCCGGTCTTTTCCCGATTCCAGCCCCTCGACGAGCATCGCCAGGTACCGGCGGCGCAGCTCGGAGGTGCGCTCCGGGTCGTCGACGCGGATCGCCGCGCAGCACTCGAGGATCATCCCGATGTCTTCGGTGACGGCGTCTTCCCGGAGCCGTCCGGTCGCGCGCGCCCGCGCGAAGAGCGCCGCCGAAAGCTCGTTCGCGCGTCGCGCGTCGGCGCCCATCTCCTCGGTCGGGGTGAACGTGCCCGCGAGGTGGACGGTCAGCGAGTGGACGTCGGCGTCCACGACCCGGCCGAGGAAGCCGGTGAGCGCCGTCCAGCCGTCCGGCTCCTCGTCGGCGGCCTCGGCTTCGGCGATGAAGGTGCGGAGGCCGTCGTGGCAGAGCCGGCAGAGCAGGATCTCCTTGCTGGCGTACCGCCGGTAGAGGGCGCTGATGCCGACGCCCGCGCGCTCGGCGACCTGGGAGATCGGCGCCTTCGGGTCCGCGAGGAAGACGTGGCGGGCGGCGTCGAGGATCACGACGTTGTTGCGAGCGGCCTGGCCGGCACGGCCGGGCAGAGCTGTCTCGGTCTCGGACATGACCCGAGATTACCACTGGAACGGATCGTTCCGCTCTGGTACAGTTCGGAACGAAGCATTCCGTTCCACACTTTCGGGAGCCAGCCATGACCGTCCCCGCCCTGCACCCCTACCGCGTCGAGGTCCCCCAGTCCGCACTGGACGACCTGCGGGACCGTCTCCAGCGGGCGCTCTGGCCGGACGACCTGCCCGCCGAGTACGGCGTCACGAACGAGCGGGTCCGGGCGCTGGCCGAGCACTGGCTGGCGAAGTTCGACTGGCGGGCGTTCGAGGCGCGGCTCAACGCGTACCCGCAGTTCGTCACGGAGATCGACGGCGAGCGGATCCACTTCCTGCACGTCCGGTCGTCCCGCGCGGACGCGACACCGCTGGTGCTCACGCACGGCTGGCCGGGCTCGATCGCCGAGTACCTCGACGTCATCGGCCCGCTGACCGAGCCGGAGTCGGCCGAGGCGACGGCGTTCCACCTGGTGATCCCGTCGCTGCCGGGCTTCGGGTTCTCGGGCCCGACGCGGTCGGCGGGCTGGGGCACGCACCGCACGGCGGCGGCGTGGGCGGAGCTGATGAGCCGGCTGGGCTACGAGTCGTACGGCGCGGCGGGCAACGACGCGGGGTCGATGATCTCGCCGGAGATCGGGCGGCTGGCGCCGGAGAAGGTCGTCGGCGTGCACGTCACGCAGCTGTTCTCGTTCCCGTCCGGCGACCCGGCGGAGATGGCGGACCTGACCGAGGCCGACCAGGCCGCGCTGGCGCACCTGCAGTGGTTCTACGAGAACATGTTCTCCTTCAACACACTGCACAGCCAGCAGCCGCACACCCTCGCGTTCGCGCTCGCCGACTCCCCGCTGGCGCTGCTGGCGTGGAACGCGCAGCTGTTCGGCGAGCACCTCGACGCGGACTTCGTCCTCGCGAACGTGGCGCTGTACTGGCTGACCGGCACGGGCGGCTCGTCGATCCGCTTCTACTTCGAGGACGCGCAGCACACCCCGGCGCAGCCGTCTTCGCCGACGACGGTCCCGACGGCCCTGGCGATGTTCGCGGGCGACTTCCAGTCGATCCGCCGTTTCGCCGAGCGCGACCACGCGAACATCGTCCGCTGGAACGCCTACGACGCGAAGTCGGGAAGCGGCGGCCCCCGCGACGCGGCCGGCCACTACTCGGCGCACGAGGCCCCGGAGACCCTGGTGGCGGACATCCGCGCGTTCTTCGCGGGGCTGTCCTCGCCGTGGCCCCTGCTGACGGCGGCCCACGAGGCCTTGCGCTCGGCGGCGACGGGCGTGACGGACGGCGCGCTCCCGACCCCGTGCGCGGAGTGGACGGTGACCCAGGTCCTCCAGCACGCGGGCGGCGACCAGCAGGGCTACGCGGCAGCCATCACGGGAGAGCCGGGCCCGGACTTCAACCCGTTCGCGCCGTCGGGCGAGCTCGAGGACGTGCAGTCGTTCCTGGAGCCGAAACTGGCGGCGGCGGCAGCGGCGTTCGCGAAGGTGTCCCCGGACGCCACCGCGGTACCGACCCCGTTGCCGCAGGGCGCACTTCCGGCGGCGGTGGCCATGGGAGCGGCAGCCCTGGACGCGGCGATCCACGCATGGGACATCGCGATCGCGACGGGCCAGGAATCCCCGCTGACAGAGGAAATGGCGGCGGCGCTGCTGCCGGTGGCGAAGGAGCTGGCAGAGCCCCTGCGGGGGTTCGCGTACGCCCCGGCGTTGGAGGGCCCGGCCGACGACGACGCGGTATCGGAGCTCCTGCGCTACCTGGGCCGCGATCCGAAGTGGACGGCTTGAGGGCTGTTGCCTGGGGGTGGGTTTTGGGGGCTGGGCCGAGGAACCGCGAGGACGGTCCCTCGGCCCAGCCGTTTCCCTGCCCTTCCCGGTCGCAGCCCGGCCGCGGCCTTCTCGGCCGCGGCTTTCGCCCGCGACTCCCGGCTTTCCACCGCAGCTCCCGCCGGCGACTCGCGGGCTTCCGCTGCAGGCCCGCCCGCGACTCCCGGCTTTCCGCTGCCGCCCCCGGCCCTTCCAGCCTTCCCACCCTTATCCGGCCGCAGCTCTCGGCCAAGGGCTTTGGCCGCGGCTTCGGCTGTGGCTCTCACCCGCGACTCCCGGCTTTCCGCTGCCGCCCCGACCCTTCCTGGTCGCAGCCCGGCCACGGGCTTTGGCCGCGGCTTTCGCCCGCAACTCCCGCCCGACTCTCCACTTCCGCCCGCAACTCCCGGCCCCGGCTTTCCGCTGCGGCCCCGCCTCAACTACTGCCGGCGACTCGCGGGCTTCCGCTGCAGCCCCGCAACTCTCGCCTTTCCGCTGCAACCCCCGACCCTCCCTGGTCGCAGCCCGGCCGCGGGCTTTCGCCGGCAACTCCTGCCAGCGAACTGCGGGCTTCCGCTGCAGGCCCGCCCGCCACTCCCGGCTTTCGGCTGCAGCTCCCGCCCAACTCTCGGCTGCGGCGTTCGGTCTCGCCCTCGCACCAGCAGCCGCCGCTCCCCCAGGTCCACCCACCCACTCCGGCACCCGCGAAAACCCGTTGCTGCCCAACGGATCCCGAACCTACCCTGGGCGCCATGACGAACCGACCGTTCCGGTGGGACCTGGTGCGTCCCGACCAGGTCGGGACGCTCCTCGACGACACCGCGAAGCCGCACCTCTGGTTCCTCGACGACCTCACCACCTGCACCGCCAAGGTCCTGGCCCGCTGCGGTGACGGCGAACTCCACTTCGTCGGCCGCTCGCTCGACAGCATGCACGACCTCCTCGGCGGCGCCCTCGAACAGACGTCGTGGCGGGATCGGGTGCACCAGCTTCCGCTCTCCCTCAAGCCGCGCAACGGTTTCGGCCGCCGGGATGTCCGGCTGCTCCGGGACAACCTCGCCGCCGCCGGGGTCACTCCTCACGCTCTCGCCCGGGGAACTCGGCCGACCGTCTTCGTCGATCTCGTCTTCGAGGGCGATACCTTCACCGAGCTTTACATCCAGCTGCGGGACTGGATCGACGAGGAGCGCGAAGCCTGGCACGTCATCCGGCGCAAGCTGCGGTTCCTCGGCGTCACCCTCCGGCAGCCGATCCGGCCGGACGCCTGGCGGTGGCAGGAGGACGTCGCCTGGACGCGGGAGCTGCCCGCCGCCGCCGTTCGGAACGTCTCGCTCGCGCGGGACGTCTGGTTCTACTTCGGCAACAACCAGTGGAAGCTGACCCCATCGTTCCCGCGGCAGCGCTGGACCGATGAGACCGTCCGGACCCCCGACCACGGGAAGGCGACGCGCCGGGCGCTGGCCGAGGCCTTCGCGCTCGTCGATGCCGGCCGGTCCTCGGCGGTGCGTGACCAGCTCGTCCGGACGATCTCCGCCGAGCCCGCGATCGCCGGGCCGTGGCTGCGGGCGCTCGTCACCGAACTGCGCGCCTGACCCGTCCGGGTGGGTACCGTTATCGCATGAAGCGCAAGGAGGTCGCCGTGCGGCGGGAGGAGATCCTGCTCGCCGCGCTCGAGCAGGTCCGCCTCAGGGGCATCGCCGGGGTGCGGGCCGCCGACGTCGCCAAGGATCTCGGCGTCAGCACCGCGCTGGTCTTCTACCACTTCGGCACCCTCGAAGCCCTCATCATCGAGGCCTTCCGGCAGGCCGCCGAGCGCAACCTCGCCGTCCTGCGCGACGAGCTGGCGCGCCCCGGGCGGGTCGGCGACCGGCTTCGCGCCGTGCTCGTCCTCTACGGGCCGACCAAGCCCGGCGCCGGCTGGCACCTGTGGATCGAAGCCGGTGCCGCCGCCATGCGGGACGCCGACCTGCGCGACGTCGTCCAGCGGCTCGACCTGCGGTGGCGCGACGCCGTCGTCTCGCTCATCACCGAGGGCGTCGCCACCGGCGAGTTCCGGTGCCCGGACCCGCACGGCGCGGCGTGGCGGCTGACCGCCCTGCTCGACGGGCTCGCCGTGCAGTTCGTCGCCCGCCAGGACACCGTCACCGCGGCCGACTGCGCCCAGTGGGTCGACCAGGCCCTGGCCCACGAGCTGGGCCAGACCGCACCGGCGCCGGCCCGATGACCACGCCGGCGTTGCTCGAAGTGGCGTGGACCGACCCGGTCACCGGGTGCCGGGGCTACCTGGTGATCGACCGGCTGGTCCGCGGCGTGGCCAGCGGCGGCCTGCGGATGCGCCGCGGCTGCACACTCTTCGAGGTCCGCGGCCTCGCGCGGGGCATGACGCTCAAGGAAGGCCTCAACTACGACCCCGACGGCCGGTACGTCCCGCTCGGCGGCGCCAAGGGCGGCATCGACTTCGACCCGTACGATGAGCGCGCCCGCGACGTCGTCGCCCGCTTCCTGCACGCCATGCACCCGCTGATCGAGCGCTACTGGACCATGGGCGAGGACCTCGGCCTGCGCCAGGACGTCATCGACGGCGTCATCGCGGAGATCGGCCTGCTCAGCTCGGTCCAGGCGGTCTACCCGCTGCTCGAAGACCGGGACGCGGCGACCGAACGGCTCGAGGCCGCCTTCCGCATCGAGGTCGGCGGGCTGGGGCTCGACGAGCTGGTCGGCGGGCTCGGCGTCGCCCAGGCCACGCTCACCGGGCTCGAAGTGCTCGGGCTCGGCGGGCCGAACCGGGTCGTCGTCCAGGGGTTCGGCTCGATGGGCGGCGCCACCGCGCGGTTCCTCGCCGAGGCCGGCCTCCCGGTGGTCGGCGTCTCGGACGTGCGCGGAGTCGTCACCAACCCGGCCGGCCTCGACGTCGAGAACCTGCTGCGCCACCGCGACCGCTTCGGCGGCATCGACCGCGACCACCTCAAGCCGGGCGACGAGCTCCTCCCGCCCGAAGCGTGGCTCGACGTCCCGGCCGAGGTACTGGTGCCGGCCGCGATCTCGTACTGCGTCGACAGCGACAACCAGGCCAAGATCGGCGCGAAGCTCATCGTCGAGGCCGCGAACATGCCGGTGACGGCCGACGCCGAGGAGCTGCTCGCCGCCCGCGGCATCCGGGTGCTGCCGGACTTCGTGGCCAACTCGGCGACCAACTCCTGGTGGTGGTGGACGCTCTTCGGCGACGTCGCCGCGGACGCCGACGAGGCCTTCGCCAAGGTCAGGACGCGGATGCGCGACCTCGTGACCGGCATGGTCGAGCGGGCCACCCTCGACGGGCTCAGCCTCCGCGCCGCCGCCCTGCAGGTGTCGGAGAAGAACCTCGAAGCCATCCAGGCCCGCTTCGGGAACGAATCGACCCGGTAGGTAGTTGAACGCTCTATGAAACTCGGCATCTACAGCTTCGGCGACCGCGCCCCGGACCCGCGCACCGGCGACCAGCCGTCCGTCGCGCAGACGCTGGCCAACACCCTGGAACGCATCAAGCTCGCCGACGAGCTGGGCATCGGCTTCTACGGCCTCGGCGAGCACCACCTCGACCAGTACGCCATCTCCAGCCCCGGCACGGTCCTGGCCGCCGCGGCGAGCGTCACCAGCCGGATCACGCTGAGCTCGGCCGTGACGGTCCTGAGCACCGAAGACCCGGTCCGCGTCTACCAGCAGTTCACGACGCTCGACCAGCTCAGCCACGGCCGCGCCGAGCTGCTCGCCGGCCGCGGGTCGTTCACCGAGTCCTTCCCCCTGTTCGGGAACGACCTCGGCGACTACGACGAGCTGTTCGAGGAGAAGCTCGCCCTGCTGCTGCACATCGACCGCGAGGACCCGCTGACCTGGTCCGGCAAGTTCCGCCCGCCGCTGGAGAACGCGCGGATCCTGCCCCGCCCGTACGGCGACCACCTGCGCATCTCGGTCGGCACCGGCGGCAACCCCGAGTCGTCGATCCGGGCCGGGCTGCTGGGCCTGCCCGTCGTGTACGCCGTGATCGGCGGACGGCCCGAGCGCTTCGCCCCGCTCGTCGACCTTTACCGCCAGGCCGGCGAAGCTGGTGAACAGCAGGACCTCCACGTCACCATGAGCGCCATCGGCTTCATCGCCGAGAACTCGCAGGACGCCAAGGAGACCTTCTACCCGTACTGGCTCGAAACGATGAAGTACGGCGCGAAGGCCCGCGGCTGGGCCGTCCCGACCCGCGCCGAGTACGACCAGTACACCCACGGCGCGCAGGCGCTGTTCGTCGGCAGCCCGCAGGAGATCGCCGACCGGCTGATCACCGTCGGGAAGCTCACCGGCGCGGACCGCTACGCGCTGCAGATGGACTGGTCCGGCGTGCCGCACAAGAACGTCATGCGGGCCATCGAGCTCCTCGGCACCGAAGTCCTTCCGCTGGTCGAGAAGGAGTTCTAGACGTCGTTCCCGGCGATGAACCCGAACGTCATCGCCGGGCCGATGGTCGAGCCGGCACCGGCGTAGCTGTGGCCCATCACGGCCGCGCTGGCGTTGCCGGCGGCGTACAGGCCCGGGATCACCGAGCCGTCGGCCCGGAGCACGCGCGCCCGGGGGTCCGTGCGCATGCCGCCTTTCGTGCCAAGGTCGCCCGGCACGATCTTGAACGCGTAGAACGGCGGCGCCCACAGCGGCGCGAGGCAGGAGTTGGGCAGCACCAGCGGGTCGGTGTAGTAGTGGTCGTACGCGCTGGCGCCGCGCCGGAAGTCACTGTCCACTCCGGACCACGCGAAGCCGTTGAACCGGTCCACAGTGGACTTCAGCGCGGCCGGCGGCACGCCGATCGCCGAGCCGAGCGCCTGGATGCTCGACGCCTTGACGACCGCGCCCGCGGTGTACCAGGCGTCCGGCAGCGGCAGCAGCGGCAAGGTGTCGCGGAACAGGTACTTGTTCCGGTAGTTCTGGTCGACGACCAGCCACGCCGGGATGTCCGGCGCGGTCGGGTTCTTGTCGTACATCGTGTGCACGACGTCGCTGTAGGGCGCGGCTTCGTTGACGAACCGCTTCCCGGCCTGGTTGACGATCAGCCCGCCGGGCAGCGTCCGCTCGGCCAGGCAGAAGTACGGGTCACCGGGGATCGGGATGGCCGGGCCCCACCACGCGTCGTCCATCAGGTCGAGCGCCGCGCCGGCACGCTGCCCCGCGCGGTGGCCGTCGCCCGTGTTCTCCTTGGCCCCGACGGTCCAGGCGGTGCCGATCGGCTGCCGCTGGTACTGCGCGCGCATCGCGGCGTTGTGCTCGAACCCGCCGGAGCCGACGATCACGCCGCGTCGCGCGCGCACCAGCCCGCCGGGCGTGAGAACCCCCGTCACCGCGCCGTTTTCGACGTTCAGGTCGACGAGCGGGGTGTTCAGCAGCACCGGGACGTTCGCCTGCTGCAGCCCCACCCGCAGGCCCGCGGCGAGCGACTGTCCCATGGTGAGCGGCTTCTGCCCGGCGAGCGCGGCGGCCGTCCCGCGAGCGAGACAGGTGGCGGCGACGGCCGCGCCCTTCGCGTTGACCGCGGCCAGGTTCAGCCACTTGTAGTCGGCGCTGAACACGACGAGCCCCGGCGGCGTCGCGAGGTAGGCCGGGTTCAGGTTCGCGAGCTCGGCGCCGAGCAGGTTGCCGTCGAACTGGTCCGGCTCGATCGAGCGGCCGTTCGGCAGCCCGCCCGGCAGCTCCGGGTAGTAGTCGCTGTAGCCCTCCATCCACCGGAACCGCAGCGGGCTGTTCGCCATGACGAACGCGATCATCTGCGGGCCGTTGGCCAGGAACGCCTGCTGCCGCGCGGCCGGCACGTCCGGTCCGACGACGGCGGCGAGGTACTGCGCGGCCTTCGCCGGCGTGTCCGGCACCCCGGCGGCGAGCAGCACCGGGTTGTTCGGGATCCAGATGCCCGCGCCGGATCTCGCCGCGGACCCGCCGAACGTCGGCGCCTTCTCGAGCACGACGACGCTGAGCCCGCGCTTGGCCGCCGTCAGCGCGGCGGTCATCCCGGCCGCGCCGGAGCCGACCACGACGACGTCGTACTCCCCCACCAGCGGCGCCGCCCCGGCCGGCGCGGCGAAGAGCCCGGACGTCGCGGCGAGGCCCACGCCCGCCGCGGTGCCGCGCAGGATCTGGCGGCGGGTCAGGTCGGCATCCATGGCGCACTCCTCGCTCGCGGAACGGCGATGGTCATGGTGTCGGTCCACACCGGAAACTGGAACATGTTCTACACGCTTGGAGCAGCCGGGTAGACCAGTGGCCGCAACCCATGACGACATTCGCCGCACTCCGCCGACAAGTTGACGGCACCCTCATCTTCTGGATAACTTGAGAGAAGTCTCATTTTCCATCGAGGAGGATCCCTTGCCGAAAGTCATCGCCGTCCTGGGGGCCGGTCCGGGTCTCGGTCTGTCGATCGCCCGCCGTTTCGGCCGCGAAGGCTTCACCACCGCGCTGGTCTCACGCACCGACACCCGGCACGCCGGCTACCGGGAGTCCCTGGGCGGGACCACCCACACCTACGCGGCCGACGTGACCGACGCCGCGCAACTGGAAGCGGTTCTAGCGCGCATCACGGCCGAAGGCGGCGAGCTCGACACGGTCTACTTCGGCCCGGCGGACCTCGCCGGGCCCCGTCCCGTGCCCCTCCCAACAGCCGGCGCGGACACCGTGCGCGCGGCGTTCGACGCGATCGTCACCCCCGCCGCCCGGCTCGTCGACGCGGTGCTGCCGGGCATGCTCGAACGCGGATCCGGCGCGCTGCTCTTCGCCGGCGGCCTGAGCGGCAAGTACCCGATGCCGATGCTCGGCAGCCTGGCGCCGGCCTCGGCGGCGTTGCGCATGTACGTCCTGACGCTCAACGCGGCCCTGCGCGAAACGGGCGTCTACGCGGGAGCGCTGACGATCGGCGGCCTCATCGAGCGCGGCGACATCCACCGTGAGCTCACCAAGCAGGACCACGGTTTCGCGGCCGGCACCCTCGACCCGGACGACATCGCCGACACGGCGTGGTCGCTGTACGTCGAGCGCGGGGAGGCGGAAGCGGAGTTCAACGCCATGGCGGCGGTCTAGCCTGGGGATCATGTTCACCCCGGGGGATCGTCACCTGCTGCGCGACGCCTTGGTCGAGGCGGCCCGGTCGGACGAGCGCGTCACCGGCGCCGCGCTCACCGGCTCGGCCGCGCTCGACGCCGAAGACGCGTGGTCGGACATCGACCTCGCGTTCGCCGTCGCGGGCGAGCCCGGGCCGGTGCTCGCGGACTTCAGCGCACGGATGTACCGCGAACACGGTGCGGTGCACCACATGGACGTCGTGTTCGAGCGGACGGTGTTCCGCGTCTTCCTGCTGGCGGACACCTTGCAGGTCGACCTGGCGTTCTGGCCGGAGGCGGACTTCGGTGCGACCACGCCGAAGTTCCGGCTGCTGTTCGGGACGCCGCACGACCGCCCGCAGTCACCGCCCCCCGACGCACGGCGGCTGATCGACCTGGCCTGGCTGCACGCCCTGCACGCGCGGTCGAGCATCGAACGCGGCCGCGGCTGGCAGGCCGAGTACATGATCGGCCGCGTCCGGGAGTTCGCACTGGGTCTGGCCTGCCTGCGCCACGACGTCCCGGCGGTCGAAGGCCGGGGCCTGGACCAGCTGCCCGCCGGCGTCACCGCACCTTTCGAGGCCACCCTCGTCCGCGCGCTCGACGACGCCGGCCGGGCGTTCCACGCCGTCACCGAACTCCTCATCGGCGAGATCGAGCTGGTCGACACCGCCCTGGCTCAGCGCTTGGCGCCCGTGCTCCGCGAGCTGGCCAGGTAAGCGAGTTCCGGGTGCGCGGCGGCGTAGGCGTCGAGCAGCCGCCGCGCCACGGAGACCGAGTCGACCAGCGGGTGCAGCGCGAACGCCCGCAGCGCCGCCTCGCGCGAGCCCGTCGTCGCCGCTTCGATCGTCGCCCGCTCGACGGCCTTGACCGCCGTCACCAGGCCCAGCGCGTGATCGGGCAGCGGCTCGGTGGCGAGCGGCCGGGCACCGTTCGCGTCGACGACGCACGGCACTTCGACGACCGCGTCCGCCGGCACGCCCGGGAGCGCGGATCCGTTGCGGACGTTGAGGATCAGCGTCGTGCGCTCGCCGTACGCGATGGCCCGCATCAACGCCAGGGCGACCTTCTCGTAGCCGCCGCCTTCGAGATCGTCACGCTCGCCTTCGCGCGTCTCGGCCATGTACGTCGCCTCGCGCTCCAAGCGCGTGCGCTCCCAGGACGTCAGCGAGGGTTCGGCGTAGAAACCGCGTTGCTGCTCCAGCAACTGGGCACCGCGCGACTGGGAGGTCATCGCTTCGCGCGCGAAGTAGTAATAGTGCAGGTATTCGTTGGGCAGGGAACCGAGGGCACGCAGCCAGTCCGCGCCGAAGAGCTTGCCCTCCTCGAACGACTCCAGCGCGTCCGTGTCGGCGAGCAACCCCGGCAGGACGTCCTCGCCGCCGACGCGGACCGCGCGGAGCCAGCCGAGGTGGTTGAGGCCGGCGTAGTCGAACCACGCCGTCGCCGGGTCGATCCCGAGGGCGTGCGCGACGCGGCGGCACAGCCCCACCGGCGAGTCGCAGATGCCGAGCACCCGCTCGCCGAGGTGCGCGGCCATCGCCTCGGTGACCATCCCGGCGGGGTTGGTGAAGTTGATGACCCACGCTTCCGGCGCGAGATCTTTGATCTTCCGCGCGAGCTCGACGGCGACGGGGACGGTCCGCAGCCCGTAGGCGATCCCGCCCGCGCCGACGGTTTCCTGGCCCAGCACGCCTTCCTCGTACGCGATCTGCTCGTCGAGCCGGCGCCCGCGCAGCCCGCCGACCCGGATGGCGGAGAACACGAAGTCCACATCGGACAGTGCGTCGGCGAGGACGGTGGTGGTCCGCACCCGCGGCGCGTCCGGGACACCCGCCGCCTGCTCGGCGAGCACTCGTTCGATCGCCGCAAGCCGCCCGGGCTCGACGTCGTGCAGGACCAGCTCGCCGACCCCGCCGCCGGCCAGCAACGCACCGTGCACGAGCGGCACGCGGAACCCGCCGCCGCCCAGGATCGCGAGCCTCACCGCAGCACCTCGACACCCGCTTCACGCAGGGCCGAGCAGGTCGGCTCGTCGGCGCCCGGGCTCGTCACGACGACGTCGAGCGCGTCCGGGCCGCAGACCCGGGCCAGTCCGGTGCCGGGGAACTTGCCGGCGTCGGCGAGCAGCACCACGCGGTCGGCCGCGGCGACCATCGCGCGCTTGACCGGCACCTCGACCACCGTCGAGTCCATCACGTGGCCGTCGCAGCGGACGCCGCTCGTGCCGAGGAAGACCGTGCCCGCGTGCACCTGGCGCAGCGCGTCCTCGGTCAGGAAGCCGACCATCGAGTGGTAGCTGCGCCGGACCACGCCGCCGAGGAGGACGAGCTGGACGTCGTCGGCGTCCTTCAGCTCGTCGTAGACGGCGAGGCTGCTGGTGATCACCGTCAGCGCGCGGTCGCGCAGGTGCCGCGCCAGCCGGTGCGCGGTGGTGCCGATGTCGAGGAGCACGGTGTCGCCGTCGGCGACCAGCCGCGCCGCCCGCCGCGCGACGGCGTCCTTCTCGTCGGCCCGCTCGGCGGCCACGTGGGCGAACGGCTCGTCGTCAGCGGCCATGGCCCCGCCGTAGACGCGGGTCAGCCGGCCCTCGCGGTTGAGCTGCACCAGGTCCCGGCGCACCGTGGCCTGGCTGACGCCGAGCCGCTCGGCCAGCACGCCGACCGGCGCCGGGCCCTCCGCGCGGAGGGCCCGCAGGATCAGCTCGTGGCGACGCTGGGGCAGCATGCGGGGACGATAGCAGTCAAACTCGCTCACCCCGCGAACGAGTTTGAGCACACCTTGCGCATTCCGCGCAGGTGAAGCACGCTCGTGCGCATCCTCGATCCCGGGAGGCGCCCGTGCCGGCCGATTCCGTCCCCGACACCGATGTCTTCCTGTCCGGCCTGCTGTTCTTCGACCTGGTCTTCACCGGGCTCGAAGGGCCGCCGGAGCCGGGTACCGAGGTGTGGACGGGCGGCATGGGCTCGGGCCCGGGCGGCATCGCGAACTTCGCGGTGGCGCTGAGCCGGCTCGGCCTGCGGACGTCGCTGGCGGCGGCGTTCGGCACCGACGTCTACGGGCGCTACTGCTGGGACGTGCTTTCGCGGCAGGAGCACATCGACCTGTCGCGCTCGCGGCGGTTCCCGGAGTGGCACTCCCCCGTCACCGTCTCCCTCGCCTACGCCGGCGACCGCGCGATGGTCACGCACGGCCACCCGCCGCCCGTCCCGGTCGCCGAGCTGGCCGGCTCGCCGCCGTCGAGCCGCGCGACCGTCGCGCACATCGGCCTCGACACCGCCGACTGGGTCCACACCGCGCACCAGTCCGGCAGCCTCGTCTTCGCCGACGTCGGCTGGGACCCGTCGGAAGCGTGGTCGGCCGCGCTGCTGGAGCAGCTGGCGTGCTGCCACGCGTTCCTGCCCAACGACGTCGAAGCGATGCGCTACACCCGCACGGACACCCCGGAAGCGGCGCTGGCCCGGCTCGCCGACCTGGTCCCGGTCGCGGTGATCACCCGCGGCGCCGCGGGCGTGCTCGCCGTCGACAGCACGACGGGCGAGACGGCGGACGTCCCGGCACTGCCGGTCGACGTCCTCGACGCGACCGGCGCGGGCGACGTCTTCGGCGCCGGGTTCGTCGCCGCCACCCTGACCGGCTGGCCGCTGGCGGACCGGCTCCGGTTCGCGGGCCTCACGGCCGGCCTGTCGGTCCAGCACTTCGGCGGCGCGCTCGCCGCACCGGGCTGGCACGAGATCGCCGAGTGGCACGCGCGGAACCGGCGTCCGGACTACGCGTTCCTCGACGACGTCCTGCCCGCCGAAACGATCGCCGAGACGTCCCGCCGGGGCCCGGTGACCCTCGGCTTCGGCGAGGACAGCTGGCGCTGATGCACCCGCGCGCCGGCCGCTACACGGCGTCGGGACTGCGGACGTCGCTGCTGTCGGTGCCGGGCACGACCGGCGCCGAAGCGGTGGGGCTGCGGCCGATCGGCGAGGTGATGGGCTGCGTCGTGGCGCGACACGACGACGTGACATCGGGCCTGCGCCGCGGCTACGCGACGGCGCTGGACCGGCTGCGCGCGGAGGCGACGGCGCTGGGCGCGGACGGCGTGCTCGCGATCGGCTGCACGGTGACCCGGGTGAGCACGGCGGTCCACGAGTTCGTCGTCCTGGGCACGGCGGTGCGCGCGCTCCGCGGTGTCCGTCCGGCCCGGCCGTTCACGACGGGGCTGTCGGGTCCGGACGTGGCGAAGCTGATGCTGGCGGGCTGGGTCCCGGTGACGCTGGCGATCGGCATCGACGGCGCGACGGCGTTCGACATCGCCATGACGGACCGGCCGGGCTGCGAGGCGCCGGTGCCGACGTCGCTGGTGACCCGGGTCAGGGCGGCGGCCCGGGCGGAGTTCCTGGGGGCGGTGCTGGCCTCGGGCGCGGACGGCGGCCTGGTGACGTCGACGACGTTGCGCGCCTGGGCACTGGGCCACACGGGAGCGACCGCGGTGGCGAGCGTGTTCGGCACCGCCGTCGCGCAGTTCGGTGCGGGCCCGGCGCCGACGGTGTCGCTCCCGGTGCTCCCCGTCGACGGGAACCCGCCGCGCTGACCCGCGACCGGACCTTCCGGACATACCCCGGTGATCACGCCGCGCCCGCCGCCCGCCCGCGCGGATCCGTGCCACGATGGGGAGTGAGAGCCCGTCGAAGGAGGTCAGCCAGTGCCCGAATGGGACGGTCGTGGCCTGCCGCCCGTCGCGCGGGCCCGTGTCGAGCGCTACGCCGCGTCCGGGCTGAAGACGTCGCTGCTCAGCGTGCCCGGGGCGGTCGGCGCCGAAGTGGCCGGGTTCACGCCCGTCGGCGAGGTGATGGGCTGCGTCGTGCAGCAGGTCGGCTGGACCGGGCCGGCCGCGTGGGCCGGCGACCAGGTCAAGCTGCTGTCGGAAATGCTGCGCAAGGGCTACGCGACCGCGCTCGACCGGCTCGGGCAGGAGGCCACCGCACTCGGCGCCGACGGCGTCATCGGCATCAAGGTCACCATCACCGCGCTCGACGACGTGATGCAGGAGTTCACCGCACTCGGCACCGCGGTCCGCGCCGAGACCGGGCAGCGGCCGCGGCGCCTGTTCACCACCGACCTGCCGGGCCAGGACGTCGGCAAGCTGATGCAGGCCGGCTGGGTGCCGGTGCGGCTGGCGGTCGGCGTCGCCGGGCGCGCGCAGTTCGACTACAACATGCAGTACCAGGTCAACGTGCTGGCCGGGAACACCGAAGTCGACGCGCCGACGAAGGTCGTCACGGACGTCCGCGGCGCGGCGCGGGCCGAGTTCGCCCGCGCGATCCGCGACTCCGGCGCCGACGGCGGCATCGTCTCGGACATGACGCTGCGGACGTGGCCGGTGCAGGAGATCGCCGTGGCCGGCATCGCCACCGTGACCGGCACCGCGATCGCCCGCTTCCACACCGGGCGCGCCGCCCCGACCAGCGCGCTCAAGATCCTGCCGTTGAACCGTTCCTGAGGAGGCTTCGTGACCACCGCGGACCCCGCCGCGCAGCGCATCCCCGAGGATGCGATGCGCCGGCTCGCCGAGATGCGCCCTGGCCAGAAGACCAGCCTGTTCACGTCCGACCTGAGCGTCAACGAGTTCCTCCTCGTGCGCGAAGCCGGCTTCCGGCCGCTCGGGCTCGTGCTCGGCTCGAGCATCTACCACGTCGGGTTCCAGATGGGACGGTGGAGCAAGAACCAGGAGATGGACCGGCTTTCGCAGGCGATGTACCACGCCCGCGAGCTCGCGATGTCCCGGATGGAGGCGGAGGCGGACGTCCTCGGCGCCGACGGGATCGTCGCGGTCCGCCTGGAGATCGAGTTCAAGGAGTTCGGCAGCGACCTCGCCGAGTTCATCGCCGTCGGCACCGCGGTGAAGGCCGACGAGCCGGGCGAATGGCGCAACAACACCGGGAAGCCGTTCACCTCGGACCTGTCCGGGCAGGACTTCTGGACGCTGGTGCAGGCCGGTTACGCGCCGCTGGGCATGGTGATGGGCACGTGCGTCTACCACATCGCGCACCAGCGGTTCCGGCAGATGATGGGCAACATCGGCCAGAACGTCGAGATCCCGCAGTACACCGAGGCGTTGTACGACGCGCGCGAGCTCGCGATGTCGCGGATGCAGGCGGAAGCCGAGCAGCTGGAGGCGGAGGGCATCGTCGGGGTGCAGCTGCTGTCGCTGCCGCACCGCTGGGGCGGCCACACGACGGAGTTCTTCGCCATCGGCACGGCCGTGAAGCCGTTGCGCGCCGACCACCACATCGCCAAGCCGCAGCTCGTGCTGCCCCTGACCGACTGATGGGCGGCGAGCTGGACTTCCACCTGGTGGCGGCGGCCCTGCGCACGGACCGCGCGGACGTCGAGTCCTACCACCGGGTCCTGTCCGACACGCTGGGCAGTGCGCTGCCGCCGGGCATGGTCGAGGTCGACCGGCGGCGCACGTTCGCCGACCGCGTCGCGGGCCGCGACGGCCAGGCGGTCGCGGTGCGGGTCCGGACGCCGGACCGGGTTCTGGTGCTGAGCACGGGCAAGCACGGCGGCGTCGCGGCGGAGATCCACCAGGTCGTCCGGGGCGTGGTGATCAGCCGCAAGGAAACCGCGGTCGACGACTGGCTCGCGGCGCTGGCGCAGGAGCTGACGGCGTTGGCGTCGAAGGACGCGAGAGCGCGGGATGCGCTCTCGCGTCTCCTCGGCGGCTAGCCCCGCTGGTTAACCCACTGTCACGCGCAGGATCTTGTTGTGGCTGTTGTGCGGTGTGCTGTCCTTGTCACCGTCCACACTGGTCGCCAGCCACATCTGGCCGTCCGGCGCCGGCTCGACCGTGCGGAGCCTGCCGTACGTCCCGTTGAAGAACGTCTGGAAGTTCGTCAGCGAGCTGCCGCTGATCACCGCGCGGTACAGGCGCGTGCCGCGCTGGCAGGCCACGTACAGCGCGTCGTGGATGATCGTGATCCCGCTGCACGAACCCTGCGCCACCGGGTACGTCTTCTTCGGCGCGATGAACCCGGCGGTGCCGCAGGTGCCGGACGTCCCCTCGCACGACGGCCAGCCGTAGTTGCCGCCCTTCACGATCAGGTTCGTCTCGTCCATGACGCTGTTGCCGAACTCCTGCTCCCACAGCCGGCCCTGTGAGTCGAAGGCCAGGCCCTGGACGTTGCGGTGCCCGTAGCTCCACACGGCGTTGTGGAACGGGTTGTCCGCCGGGATCGAGCCGTCCGGGTTGATGCGCAGCACCTTTCCGTTGGGGCTGCTGGTGTTCGACGCGTTGTCGCCGTTCTGCGCGTCACCGGTGCCGGCGAACAGGTACTTGCCGTCCGGGCTGAACCGCAGCCGGCCGCCGTTGTGGAACTTGTTGCGCGCGATGCCGGTCAGCAGGATCTGCTCGGTGCTCGTGGTCAGGGAGTCGGCGGCCGGGTCGTACTTGATCCGCACGATCCGGTTGTCGCTCGACGAGGTGTGCATGATGTAGAGCCAGTGGTCGGCGGCGAACGACGCCGGGTTGATCTCCAGCCCGGTCAGGCCGCCTTCGCCGTCGGTGCTCTGGACGTTCGGCACGGTGCCGATCGTCTTCTTCGCCCCGGTCTTCGGGTTCAGGTGGACGATCGAGTGCGCGTCGCGCTGGTTGTAGAGGATCGTGCCGTCCGGCAGGGTGACCAGGCCCCACACGACGTCGTCGTCGGTGCCGACCTGCGTGGCGCCGCAGACGCCCTGCGACGGCGAGCAGGTCGACCCGCCGGTGGTGGTGACGTCCAGGACCGGCGTGCTCGGGTCGCTCAGGTTGCCGTTCGCGTCGACCGCGCGCACCTGCAGGTGGTAGGCGGTGTTCGGGGTCAGGCCGCCAAGGGTGGTGCTCGTCGTGTCGGACGTGCCGATCTGCGTGCCGGAGGTGAAGATCCGGTAGCCGGTGACGCCGGCTTCGTCGGTCGAAGCGGTCCACGCCAGGCCGATCGACGTGCTGTTGACGGCCGTGGTGTGCACGTTCGTCGGCGCCGACGGCGGCGTGTGGTCGTCGGACGGCGGCGTCTTGACGGTCAGGGTGCCGCTGGCCTGCGAGACGTTCCCGGCCGCGTCTCGCGCGTTGACGTAGAAGCCGTAGCTGGTGTTCGGGTTGAGGTTGCCGCAGGTCGCGGTCAGCGCGCCGGTCGTGCTGGCGCAGAGCTGACCGTCGCGGTAGACGTCGTAGCCCACGACGCCCTTGTCGTCGGTCGCCGCGGTCCACGAGATGGTCGCGCTGAGGGGTGTGACGCTGTCGAGCGTGGGCGTGCCGGGCGGCGACGGCGGGACGACGTCCCCGGTCGAGCCGTAGACGCCGAACTCCTGCAGCGAGTAGCCCTTCGACGCGTCGGTGCGGCAGCGTTTCGTGCCGTACACCCGCACGTAGCGGCCGGTGCCGTCGAGGGAGGTCAGGTCTTCGACGCCGCCCTTTCCGGTGGTGGTCGAGTAGATCCGCGTCCACGTGACGTGGTCGGCGGAGGTGTCGATCTCGTAGGCCGTGGCGCACGAGGCGTCCCACTGCAGCCGCACCCGGCTGACGTGCGCCGCCGCCCCGAGGTCGACGTAGATCCACTGCGGATCGACGCCGGCCGCACTGGCCCAGCGCGTCGCCGAGTCCCCGTCGACGGCGGCCGGCGCCGGGCAGCACCCGCCCGCCGACGACGCCGTCACCGGTTTTCCTTGGGAAAGAAGCGAATCCGCGGCCTGCACCGGCCCCGCCGCGGTGAGTGTCGCGGCGACGATCGCGGCCGCGATCATCCCCACCCGGATCCGTCTGGTCATCCCGTCCTCCTGCGCGTCGGCGCGGAGGCGCGAACCCGCCCCCGCGGTGACCCCGGTCCGCTCGCGCGCGCCCGGCCCCGTCGGCGAACGACCCCGTCGGCGCAGGCAGAGGCGGATGCCTGACGACGACGGAGGGGTTCTCGGGGACCGGACCGACCTGGGGTCAGAGCGATCTCGGGGTGACCCTACGAGGGGAGCGTCCGGCAGGTCAACGCCCCTGTCCCGCTCAGCGGAGACTGTTGTGGGACAACGGTTTCAGTCCAGCACCCGGCCCAGGAACCCGCGGATGTAGCCGGCGATGGCGTCCAGGTGCGTTTCGAGCGCGAAGTGACCGGCGTTGAGCAGGTGGATCTCGGCGTCGGGCAGGTCACGGGCGTAGGCGCGGGCACCGTCGGCGACGAAGATCCCGTCGTTGCCGCCCCAGACGGCCAGCAGCGGGACCCGGGTGGTCCGGAAGTACTCGTGGAACTTCGGGTAGAGGCCGATGTTGTGGTGGTAGTCGGCGAGCAGCGCCATCTGGATTTCGGCGCCGCCGGGGCGGTCGAGCAGGGCCTGGTCGTGGATCCAGACGTCCGGGCTGACCAGCGCCGGGTCGGGCTCGCCGTCGAGGTACTGCGCCTTGGTGGCTTCGAGGCTGACCATGCCACGCAGGTCGTCTTCGGTCAGGGTGCCGGCGGCGAGTCGTTGCGGGAGTCCGTCGCCCAGGCCGTCGACGTAGGCGTTGCCGTTCTGCGTGACGATGGCGGTGACCCGCTCGGGGTTCCCGGCCGCGATGCGCAGGCCGACCGGGGCGCCGAAGTCCTGGATGTAGAGCGCGAAGCGGTCGAGGCCGATCTCGTCGAGCAGGCCGAGGGTGAGCTCGGCGAGAGCGTCAAAGGTGTAGCCGAACTCCCCGACCGAGGGTGCGTCGGAGGCACCGGCGCCCAGGTAGTCGGGCGCGACGACGTGGTAGCGGTCGGCCAGCGCCGGGATGAGGTGCCGGTACATGTGCGAGCTCGTCGGAAACCCGTGGAGCAGCACGATCGTGGGAGCGTCGGCGGGCCCGGCCTCCCGGTAGAACAGCCGGCGCCCGGCAACGGTGACAAAGCGGTGATACACGGCGACCATCGGTTCTCTCCTCGCGTCTCATGGTTACTTTTCTATTTATCCATGAGACGGAGTAGGCTGTCAACGGGCCGGGACAATGAGGGAAGAACTTCGGGAGGCGAACGTGGTCACTGCGGCACCCGGCGAGGAGCGCTCCTGGGCGCTGGCGCTGGTCAACACCCGCCGGCTCACACCATCCGGCGAGGACGACGACTTGGCCGACCCGAGCGCGGCCGCCGGCTGGCTTGGCCTTCCCGCACTCGACGCGACCGACCTTCGCCGCGTGACGGATCTCCGTGCGGCGGTCCGCGAGCTGCTGGCGGCGCGGACGGAGGGCCGTTCACCGGCCGCGTCGGCGGTGGAGACGGTGAACGCGGCCGCCCGTTCCGACGCTGCCGCACCCCAGCTCGTCTGGCGGTCGGGACCCCACCGCGAGTGGCGGAGTACGAGCCCGGGCAGCGTTTCGGAGGCAGTGGCGGCGTTGGCCCGCGATGCGATCGATGTGGTGACTGGCGAGCTCGGCGGTCTGGTGCGCCCTTGCGAGGCGCATGGGTGCGTGAGGTACTTCTTCCGCGAGCACGCCCGCCGCCGCTGGTGTTCGACAACGTGCGGCGACCGCGTCCGCGCGGCCCGGCACCAGCGGTTGGTAGTGGAGCAACGGGAGTCGCCCGGGCGACGGGACTGAAGCCGGGTCGCTGGGCGCAGTCGGTTTCGGTCGGGCCGGGCCATGTCGGGCGGGGTCACGCCCGCCAGGCCACGTTGGCCCAGGTCACACTCGGCCGTGCTGTGCCGGACCGCGTCCGGTCGGGCCGGGCTGGCCGAACTCGGTCGAGCGAGGCCGGACCGAACTTGGTTGGCCAGGGCCGAGCCAGGCCAGACTCGGTCGTGCCAGATCGGACCGGCCGCGCCGCACGGCGAGCCGGACCGGGCCAGGCCGCACTGGGCTGAGCCGGGCTGGGCTGAGCCGGGCCGGGCTGAGCCGGGCCGGGCTGAGCCGGGCCGGGCTGAGCCGGGCCGGGCTGAGCTAGGCCGGGCTGAGCTAGGCCGGGCTGAGCTAGGCCGGGCTGAGCTGAGCGAGGCCACGGCAGGTCAGACTCGGCCGGGCTGGCCCAGACTGGGCCGGCTCAGGCCGCATCGGCGGCCAGGCCGGTCGCCTCGGCGGCGGTCGAGCCGGGCCAGGTCAGCCTCGGTCGGGTCGAGCGAACTCGGCCGGGCCGGGTCGCGCTCGGAAGCTGGTCTCGCGGGGCCGTGGCCGGTGAATCACCGCGCTGCCTAGCCCTACGGCGCCTGCGCTCTGCCATAGCCGAGCACGCACCGCAGCCGCGGCCAGCGCCCCGGCAGCCTCGCCTGCGGCCGACTCCCTTCACCACGGTCCTCACTCCGCTGCGAACGCCGCCGACCGGCTCACCTCGGCCCACTCCGCCACCTCGGCTCCGCGCGCACGGTCGGACCGTTGCACCGCTTCGACCGCGTCCGCGCCGAGCAGCAGGCGCAGCGGCGGCTTCTCCAGCCGGACCACGTCAGCGAGGATGCGGGCTCCGCGAGCCGGATCTCCTGCCTGCTTGCCGTCCGTTGCGTCGCGGAGGCGGTGCATCTGGCCCACCGACGCGTCGTACTCCGGGCGGACCGGGGCGCGCTCCATCGAGGCTCCCTGCCAGTCCGTGCGGAACGCGCCCGGCTCGACGATCGTCACCTTCACCCCGAACGGCTTCACCTCCGCGTTCAGCACCTCGGAGAACCCCTCCACCGCGAACTTCGCCGCCTGGTACGCACCCAGCCCCGGTGACCCGCCGACCCGGCCGCCGACCGATGAAAACTGCAGGAAGTGCCCCGAGCCCTGCTCGCGGAACACCGGCAGCGCCGCGCGCGTGACGTTGACGACGCCGAAGAAGTTGGCCTCCACCTGCTCGCGGAAGTCGTCCTCCGGCATGTCCTCGATCGGCGCGCTGTTCGCGTACCCCGCGTTGTTGGCCACGACGTCGAGCCCGCCGAACTCGCGCACCGCGAAAGCCACCGCCTCGCGCGCCGCCGCCGGGTCCGTCACGTCCAGGGCGAACACCCGGACGTTGTCACCGTGCTCGGCCACCAGATCCTTCAGCTGCTCCGGCCGGCGCGCGGTCGCGACCACGCGGTCGCCGTCCTCGAGCGCGGCCCGGGCCAGCTCCCGCCCGAACCCGCGGGAACTGCCGGTGATCAGCCAAGTCCTGCTCATGATGCCTTGCTCCTCGCTCGTCGACACCGGCTAACCAACCGGTTGGTTACTCCAGGAAACACCTGCCGGGCACGTTTGTCAACCAACCAGTTAGTTGCTAATATGGATGGCATGAGAGATGCGGCGGACACGAAGCGGCGACTGCTCGCTGCCGCCACGGAGGAGTTCGCGGAACGGGGCATCGCGGGCGCCCGCGTCGACCGGATCGCGGACGCCGCCGGTTGCAACAAGGCGATGCTCTACAAGTACTTCACCAGCAAGGACAGGCTGTTCGACACGGTGTTCGGCGAGTCGGTCGGCCGGTTCGTCCTCGACGTGCCGGTCGACGCCGACGACCTGCCGGGCTACGCCGGAAAGCTCTTCGACCGGTACGAGGAGCAGCCGGAGACGCTGCGGCTGGCGGTCTGGCACCGGCTGGAGCGACCCGACGGCAAGTGGGTCACCGAAATCGTGCTGGCCAACGAACTCCGGCTGCACGACCTGAAACAGGCACAGGACGAAGGGAGACTGGCCAAGCACTACACACCCATGGAACTGCTGGTGCTGATCCAGTCGATCTCGACGGCGTGGGCGACGACCAATACGGAACTCGGCGTGCTCACCACCATCCCCCGCGCGCAGCGGCGGGAGCTCGTGGTGGACGCGGTGCGGCGGCTGGTCGAGGAGCGCTGACGAGCGGTACGCGAACACCCCGGGGCGCGGGTAGCGTGTCGTCCGCCGAGCCTGGCCGACGAAGGGATGCGCGATGGAGTGGACGCTCGAAGTGGTCGTGGTGCCGGTGTCCGATGTGGACCGCGCGAAGGCCTTCTACGCGGACCAGCTGGGATTCACCCTCGACCACGACGTGACGCCCGCCGAAGGCGTCCGCATCGTGCAGCTGACCCCGCCGGGGTCGGGCTGCTCGGTCGTGTTCGGCCGCGGTGCGGTGCCGGACATGCCGCCGGGGTCGCTCAAGGGGCTCCAGCTGGTGGTCAACGACCTGCCGAAGGCCCACGCGATGCTCACCGAGCGTGGCGTCGAGGTCAGCGAGGTCCAGGTCCACGGCATGGGCACCTGGGACGGAGAAGCGGACCTGAACAACGTGGGTTTCGTGCACTTCGCCGACCCCGACGGCAACGCCTGGACGGTGCAGCAGATCACGGCGCGCCGCTGAGCCGGGCGACAGCGAGCCGGGGCCCTGACCGCACTCCCCGGCTCGCCGCCGGACCCCTAGTCCACCAAGGCGCCGCAGCTGAGGTTGACCGTCGACGCCGTCATCGTCCTCGCCCGGTCCGATGCCACGAAGGCCGCCACCGCGCCCACGTCCGCCAGGGTTGCCGCTCGGCCCAGCATGGTCTTGCCCGCGATGTTCTCCTCCAACGCCTCGCGACCCTCGAAGTCACCCGGGATCGTCTCCGGGATTCCGCCCGTCCGGAGCGTCACCGCCCGTACCCCGTGCGGGCCCAGCTCCGCCGCCAGCTGACGGCGCATCGCCTCGATCGCGTGGAACGCCACCTGCAGCCCGCCCACCGAGTACTCGCGCACCGGCTCGCCCGCGCCGCCGAAGAAGAGCAAGACCCCTGATCCCTGCTTCACCATGTGGCGGGCCGCCGCTCGGGTTGTCAGGAACTGGGTTCGGACCGCCGTCAGGACCGGGCGCTCGTAGTCCGCCAAGGTCATGTCGATCAGCGGGGTGCCCTGGACGTCGCCGTGGGTGATGAGGTTGAACGAGATGTGCACGCCGCCCTCGGCCGCGACCGCCGCCGCGTGGTCGTCGACCTCCCGCTCGTCGAGGGCGTCCACCTCGGCCACCTCGACCGAGCCACGGATGCGCGACGCGACCGGCTCCAGCCGGGCGCGCGTGCGGCCCGCGAGGAACACCCGCGCTCCTTCCTCGGCGAAAGCGCTGGCCACGGCCGCGCCGATGCGGCCTCCGGCTCCGTAGACGATCGCGTTCTTGCCGGCGAGCAACGTCATGAATCCCTCCGATGTCCGGGTGCGTTCACCACTGCGTCGAACGGCACCCCCGGAAATCGACCGGGTTCAGGGGCGCGGCACACCCATCGGGTTCGGGACCGGGACCACGCCCGCGTCGATGACCGCCCGGCTCAGCGGGACCGCCAGCTCCAGGAGCCGCGACAGACCGGCCGGACCGAGTGCCTCCACCGGCGCCGCCGCCAAGCGGTCCGTGTCCTCTTCGAGCGAAAGCCGCATCGCCGCGCCGGACGACGTCAGGCGGCCGGAAGAATCCAGCAGACCGCGAGCCACCAACCCCGAGACCGCGCCGGTCCACTCCGCATCGGACCAGCCTCGGTGCGGCTGGACGTCGCCACGGGCGATCACGCCGTCGCCGATGTGGGTCACTGTCGTCTCCAGGCCCGTCAGACCCGCGTGGACCGCCGCCAGGACGTGGCCGTCGCCGCGGTGCTCGCGCAGCACCGTCGCTGCCAGCCACAGACGGCCGAGGACGCCCGCCGGCCGCGGTACCGCGGACCAGGCCGCCGCCAACGGACGACCGTCGAACCGGCCCGCGGACGCGGCCTGCTCCAGCAGCGATGTCAGCTCCGAGACGTCCGAAGCACCCAAGACACGCGAAAGAGCGGCTTCGACCGCCGAAAGCCGCGAGCGAAGCACCTCAGCAGGCGAAGCGAACGACCACGCGTCCGGCAAGGCCCGCGCCACCATGGCCGGCGCGAAGCCGAACAGCATCGACGTCGCCGCCGCGGGGCCGATCGGGCCCAGCGGCGCGAGCCGGCCCGCGAAGTACCCCATCCAGTACCCCCGCAGGCCGGCCTCCTTCGCCGCCGACGCCGTCTCCGATGCGAAGTAGACGACCGCGTGCAGTGGCTCCACGGCCGCCCACAACCGCCGGGCCGGTGATGTGCTCATGCCGTCATTCTCACCCCCAGGCGACCGGCAGCTCCCGCACCCCGTACACCAGCGTGTTGTGCTTGTACACCAACGACTCCCGCGGCGCCGCCAGCCGCAGGTCGGGCACCCGGCGGAACAGCCGCGTCAACGCCTCCTGCAGCTCGACGCGGGCCAGCTGCTGGCCGATGCACTGGTGCGCACCGAAGCCGAACGCGACGTGCGTGCGCGGCGACTCGCGGTGGAAGTCGAGCTTGTCGCCTCCCGGGAACGGCTCCTCGTCGCGGTTGGCCGAGTTCAGCGCCGCCACCAGCCACTCCCCCGCCTTGACCGACCGGGAGCCGACCTGCACGTCCGCGGTCGCGTAGCGCAGCACGCCGAACTGGACGACCGACAGGTACCGCAGCAGCTCCTCGATCGCGCGCTCGGGCGCGGACAGCACGACGTCGCGCTGGGCCGGGTGCTCCAGCAGCACCAGCGTGCTGAGCGCGATCATGTTCGCCGTCGTCTCGTGGCCGGCCACCAGCAGGCTCAGCCCGAGCACCACCAGCTCTTCCATCGTGAGCGGGTCACCCGACGCCTCCCCCCGAGCGATCAGCCGGCTGAACAGGTCGTCCTGCGGGTTCGCCTGCTTGTCGGTGAACAGTTCGGCCAGGAAGCCGGAAAGCTCGTCGTAGGCCTGCTGCCCCTCTTCGGGCGTCGCGTCGGTGCTGACCAGGAACCCGCTCTGCCGCTGGAAACGCGACCGATCCGCGTACGGGACGCCGAGCAGCTCGCAGATCACCAGCGACGGGATCGGCAACGCGAAGTCCCGCACCAGATCGGCTTCACCGGGCCGGGCGAGCATCGCGTCGAGGTGGCTCTCCACCAGTTCCTGGACGTAGCCCCGCATCGCTTCCACCCGCCGGACGGTGAACTCCGCGATCACCATCTTCCGGATGCGCGAGTGGTCGGCGCCGTCGAGCTGGATGATCGAACCGGGACTGACCTTCTCGTCGAGATCGGCGTCCGGCCTGACGTGCACGGAGGACGCGCCGCGTGAGCTCATCGTGCGGTCGGCGAGCACCGCGCGGACGTCGCGGTAGCGCGTCACCAGCCAGGCGTCCATGCCCGCCGGGCAGCGCACCTGCGACGTCGGCGCGGTTTCCCGCAGTGTGGCGTAGTTCCCGGGCGGGTCGTACGGGCATCCGGCCGGTCGTGCCGTGGGGAGGGCCGGGGTTTCGGATGCTGCCGTCACGGCGGATCACACCTCTCTGCCGGTGGTCGGGTCACTTCCACCATGGAGAGGTTCGGCGCCGTCGTGGGACGTTCGACCCACTTCCGACCCGGATGGCCTAGCGGGCCCCGTAAGCGCCGCCGTTCACGTGCACGACCTGCCCCGTGACGTGCCCGGCTCCCGGCGAAGCCAGGAACTGCACGGTTTCCGCGACTTCTTCCGGCGCGCCGGCCCGCTTGTTGAGCGCCACCGAGATCCGGGAGCTGAGCCACTCTTCGGTGAGCGTGCCGTGGAAGAACTCCGTGTCGAGGATGACGCCCGGAGCGACGACGTTGGCCGAGCCGGCGGCGCCGAGCTGCCGCGCGAGGTCGGTGTTCCACGCTTCGATCGCCGCTTTCGCCGCGCCGTAGGAGCCGGAGCCCTGCTTCGCCGCGACAGAGCCAAGAGTCACAACCCGCACGTTGTCCGCGAAGCGCGGCTTCAGCGCAGTAGTGACCAACACCGCGGAGACGACGTTCGCGTCGAAGTTCGCGCGCCACGCGTCCGCCACCCCGGCGAGGTCCGTGGGCGCCTCCCGGACCCGGTCGGTGTTGCCGCCGGCGTTGTTGACCAGGACGTCGACCCGCGAAGGCAGTTCCGCCAGCGCGGCCTGCACCGCCGCCGGGTCGCTCGCGTCGAACGCCACCGCCCGCGCGCCGATCCGTTCCGCGGCCGCCTCCAGCACGTCCTTGCGGCGCCCGGTGACGGTGACCCGCTCGCCCGCCGCCGCGAACCGGGCGGCGATCGCCAGCCCGATGCCCGTGCCGCCCCCGGTGACCACGACTTCCCGCTGTTCGCTCATGGCGCCATCTTCGCCGACGAAAGCGTGCCCCCGCTCGACTTTCCCGCCGATCGGAACACGAGACCGGATTCGTTAGGAAACTTTACGAACAGGTCTTGACGGCGGGCCGCCACCCGGCGAACCTGGACGCACGCCGCACGTCATCGTCCGCCCCACCCACTCCCGGAGGCAGCATGACCCGGCGCACTCTCGCGCTCGTCGTGACCCTGTTCCTCGCCCTGACCTCGGCGCTCGTCGGCGCCGGCCCGGCGAGCGCGGCCACCACGCAGCCGACCTTCCTCACCTTCTACGGCTGGTGGGACAACACCCCGCCCGGCGGCGACATCGCCTACCCGCAGATCCACGACACCGCGGGCGGCAAGGGCAGCTACGCCGACCCGATCACCTTCGCCACCAGCAGCGACGAACTGAAGCCCGGCACCAAGGTCTGGGTGCCGCGGGTCAAGAAGTACTTCATCATGGAGGACGGCTGCGACGAGTGTTCCGACGACTGGAACAGCCAGGGCCCGAACGGCGGCCCCGGCCTGCGCCACATCGACCTCTGGCTCGGCGGCAAGGGCGGCAGCGCCTTCGACGCGATCGACTGCGAAGACGCCCTCACGCACTACAACGCCGACAACACGCCGGTCATGGAGCCGGTCGTCGTCGACCCGCCGTCGAACGAACCGTACGACGCGACGCCGATCTTCAACACCAGCACGGGTGCGTGCTGGGACGGCGCACAGCCGAACACCACGGTCGGCCAGTACAAGAACAACTCCACCGGCACCTGCCTCGAAGCCCCGAGCAGCGGGACCACGCTGAAAGTGGCCGCCTGCACCGGAAGTGACGCCCAGCGCTTCACCTTCCATGGCGCGTTCCTCGTCATCAACGACAAGTGCGCGGGCATCTCCGGCAGCTCGATCGTGCTGCAGACCTGCACCGGCGGCCCGGCCCAGCAGTGGTCGATCAACCCCGACGGCACCATTTCCGACATCCAGACGAGCAAGAAGTGCTTCCGCGCCTCGGGCACGACGCTCACCGCGGGCAGCTGCTCCGGCACCCAGGCCCGCTGGACGTTCACCGCGGCCGGCAGCACGTCGAGCCTCAGCGTGACGCCGTCCTCGGTTTCGGTGGCACCGGGCGCTTCGGCGACGGCCTCCGTCACCTCCACGGACGCCGTGACGCTGTCCGCGAGCGGCGCCCCCGCGGGCGTCACCGTGTCGTTCTCCCCGGCGTCGGTGCCGGCCGGCGGCACCTCGGCCGTCACGGTCGCCGCCGCCGCGACCGCGACCCCGGGTTCGGCGACGGTCACCATCACCGGCGGGACGAAGACCGCTTCGCTCGGCGTCACGGTCACCGGCGGCGGAGGGGGCACCGAAACGCTGCTCTCCCAGGGGAAGACCGCGACGGCGTCCTCGACGGAGTCGTCGTCCTACCCGGCGAGCGCGGCCTTCGACGGCAACCTCACCAGCACCCGCTGGGCGTCGAAGGAGGGCTCCGCGAGCGAGTGGCTGCGCGTCGACCTCGGCGCCACCAAGGCCGTCTCGCACGTCAAGCTGAGCTGGGAAGCCGCGTACGGGAAGGCGTACAGCATCCAGACCTCGGCCGACGGCACGAGCTGGACGACGATCTACAGCACCACGACCGGCAACGGCGCCACCGACGACCTCACCGGCCTGACCGGCAGCGGCCGCTACGTGCGGATGAACGGCGTCACGCGGGGCACCTCATACGGTTACTCGCTGTACGAGATGCAGGTGTTCGGCACGGCCTGAGTTGCCGGATCGGCAACACGATTTGCCCCTTCGGTGGCGTCCTCCGCATGCTGGGGACGTCACCGAGGAGGAACCATGCCGCACGAGCCCATGATCGTCGAAGAGATGCTCAAGCAGGATTTCTGGGAAGCCATGTACCAGCGCGACGAGCACCGGATCTGGAGCGGGAACGTCAACGTCAACCTCAGCTCCGAGGTCGGAGGGCTGACGCCCGGACGTGCTCTCGACCTCGGCTGCGGCGAGGGCGGCGACGCGATCTGGCTCGCGAAGCGGGGCTGGACGGTCGACGGCGCCGACATCTCGACCGTCGCGCTCGCCCGGGCGGAAGAAGCGGGCAAGGAAGCCGGCGTCGACGTCAACTGGCTGCACCGCGACATCCTGAAGTGGCAGCCGGAAGAGCAGTACGACCTGATCTCGGCGCAGTACATGCACCTGCCGCCGGACCTGCGCCGCGACGTCTTCACGGCGGCCGCGAAGGCGATCCGGCCGGGCGGTTCGCTGCTCGTCGTCGGGCACTCGCCGAAGGCCATGCGCGAGTTCGACGGCCAGAAGCCGCCGGAGGAGCTGTACTTCGAGCCGGAGGAGATCACGACTTTCCTGGGCGACGCCTGGGAGTGGGTCGTCGAGACCTGCGAGACGCGCGGGGAAGGTCACCACACCGACGCCGTCTACCGCGCGAAGCGGCTCTAGGAATGGAAGCAGGGCCCCTTCACACTCCGCCCATGCCCCCACCGCCGCCCTCAACGGAAGCGCTCCGCGCTGCGGTGTTGCATTGTGACGCGTGTGAAGGGGCCCTGCGGGTCAATCAGGCGAGCTCGAGGCCGTAGCTCTGCAGCTCGAGGGTGAGCGGGTAGAAGTAGCTGGTCACGGTGTCGCCGCCGGACAGCGTGCCCAGGCCCTTCGAGCCGTCGTAGGCCGGGCCACCCGAGTCACCGTGGTCGGTGTGCGCGGTGGTGCCGAACTCGTGGTTGAGGACGCCGACGTCGAAGTTGACCGACTCGTCGACCGAGGTGACCTCGCCGCTGCCGCCACCGGTGGTCGAGCCCTGCTTCTGCATCTGCTCGCCGACCGTCGGGGTCGCCGCGCTCGTGATCGCCTGGCCGGTGTTGATCTCGCCGGGGCCGGAGCCGTTCGGGCGGGTCAGCAGGCCGGAGTCGGCTCCCGGGCAGTCGCTTTCGACGACCTGCGCGCCGGAGACGTCGCCGCCGGCCCAGGTGCCGCCGAGGTTGGTGCAGTGGCCGGCGGTGAGCAGGAACGGCGAACCGCCGCGCGTCACGTTGAAGCCGAGGGAGCAGCGGCCCTGGTCGTTCTGGATGGCGTCGCCGTCGGAGATGTACAGCTCCAGCTTGCCGGTGCGGTGCTCGACGCGGACGCTGTCGCCGTACTGGGCGGCGGCCGCGGTGACCTTGTCGGCGTTCGCCTTGCTGGCCGCGTCGTAGACCTTCACCACGACCTGGTTGGTCTTGGTGTCGATGCCCCACGCGGTCTGCGGGACGTTCTTCACCGCGTCCAGCTGGTTCTTGACGCCGGTCAGCGCGGCGAAGGTGTGCTTGACCTTCTTCGCGGTGAGGCCGGCGGCCTCCACCTTCTGGACCGACGCGTCATCGGTGACGTTGACGACGGCCTTGCCGTTCTCCAGGTAGACGCCACCGGAGGTGGCACCCAGCGTGTCCGCGACCTGGGTCGCGCTGGTGATCGCGTGGGCCTGCATCTCGGCGAAGGCCAGTGGGGACGCGGTGGCCGCCGACGCGCACACGCCGGACGTCAGCGCGGCGGCCGACAAGACGGCGAAGGTCTTGAGGGCGGTTTTCCGGGGAGTCATCAACTTCCTCCAGGTTGCCGGTTCGAAGCCTGCGCCGGTCACTTTCGTTGCCGGGCAACCAACGCACCACCGACTAAGGTTGGTTAATAACCAATCGATCCGGACATACCTCTCAACTCAGACCCGAACAGCCCAGTGACGCTGCCACGTTCGGCGTAACAATCACCCTTTCGGCCAGCGAACGTGGTCCTCGTAGCCCGGGTTCTTCCGCAGATATCCGGCGATGAAGGGACACACCGGAACGATCGTCCGGCCCTTTGCGACGACGTCGTCGAGCGCGCCGGCCGCCAGGACCTTGCCCAGCCCCTGCCCCGCGAACGCGTCGTCGATCTCCGTGTGGGTGAAAACCGTGAGTTCGCCACGCACGTCGTAGTACGCGGACCCGGCCAGCTTGCCGTCCGCCCAGATCTCGTAGCGGCCCTCGTCGGGGTTGTCGACCACTCGGGTGTCGGTCATCGGCTCTCCTTCGTCGCTGGGCCGGCCGGGGGAAGCACCGGACCCGTTCGTGTGCAACAGCGCCTGCTCCTCTTGGCGGGCACCCGCGACTTTGGTTGCCTCACGGGGTGCCTGAGCAGCCGTTCGTCCTCCCCGAGTTCTACATGCCTTACCCCGCGCGGCTGAACCCGCACCTCGAGCGGGCCCGCGCGCACAGCAAGGCGTGGGCGTACGGGATGGACATGGTCGACGTCCCGCAGCACGGCACGGTCATCTGGACCGAGCACGACCTCGACTCCCACGACTACGCGCTGCTCTGCGCCTACACCCACCCGGACGCCGGCGCGGACGAGCTCGACCTCATCACCGACTGGTACGTCTGGGTCTTCTACTTCGACGACCACTTCCTCGAGCTGTACAAGCGCACCGGCGACATCGACAGCGCGCGGACCTACCTCGACCGCGTCGACGAGTTCATGCCCGCCGACGGCGAGATCACCGCGACGCCGGAGAACCCGGTCGAGCGCGGCCTGGCCGACCTCTGGGACCGGACGATCCCGCGGCGCTCGGCCGCGTGGCGGCGCCGGTTCGTCGCGAGCACGAAGGCGCTGCTGGAAGAGTCGCTGTGGGAGCTGGCCAACATCAACGAGGGCCGGCTCGCCAACCCCATCGAGTACGTCGAGATGCGGCGGAAGGTCGGCGGCGCGCCGTGGTCGGCGAACCTCGTCGAGCACTCGGTGCACGCCGAGGTGCCGGACGAGATCGCCGCGTCGCGGCCCATGGAGGTCCTGCGCGACTGCTTCGCCGACAGCGTCCACCTGCGCAACGACCTCTTCTCCTACCAGCGGGAGGTGCAGGACGAGGGCGAGCTGTCCAACGGCGTCCTCGTGGTCGAGAAGTTCCTCGGGCTGTCGACGCAGGAGGCGGCCGACGCCGTCAACGACCTCATCACCTCGCGCCTGCACCAGTTCGAGCACACCGCGCTCACCGAGGTGCCCGGGCTGTTCGACGAGTACGGCGTCGACCCGGCCGCCCGCGCGGCGACGTTCGCCTACGTCAAGGGGTTGCAGGACTGGCAGTCCGGCGGCCACGAGTGGCACCTGCGGTCCAGCCGGTACATGAACGACGGCGCGGTGGCGAGCCACGGCATCGGGACGTCGGCCGCGCGGATCTTCTCGTCGGTGCTCGCGACGGCACCGCAGCGGATGCGGGCGTACGGGCACACGCCGTTTTCCGCGGTTTCCCCGCCGCGGCCGGTGTTCGAGCCGCCGTTCCCGCTCCGGCTGAGCCCGCACCTGGACGCGTGCCGCCGCCGCAACGTCGACTGGGCCCGGCGGACGGGGATCCTCGACGGCGTGGTGTGGGACGAGCGGAAGCTGCGCGCCGCCGACCTGCCGCTGTGCGCGGCGGGCATCGCCCCGGACGCCGACGACCTCGACGTCCTCAGTGACTGGCTGACCTGGGCCACCTACGCCGACGACTACTACCAGGAGATGTTCGGCGCGACCCGGGACCTCGCCGGGGCGAAGGCGTGCAACGAACGCCTGGCGCTGCTCATGGCCGACGGCGGGCAGCCGCTCAACCCCCTCGAAGCCGCGCTCACCGACCTCTGGCCGCGGACCCCGGACCGCGACGCGGTGCGGCGGGCCGTCGCGTCGATGACCGGGAGCTGGCTGTGGAAGCTCGCGAACCTGGCCCAGAACCGCATCCCGGATCCGATCGACCACGTCGAGATGCGGCGGCGGACGTTCGGCGCCGAGCTCACGCTGAGCCTCGTGCTGCCGCCGGAGCCGCGGGCCACCCGGGCCGCGCAGACGCTCGAGCACACCGCGGCCGACTACTGCGGCCTGCTCAACGACCTCCGCTCCTACCGCAAGGAGATCCGGTTCGAGGGCGAGCTGAACAACGGCGTGCTGGTGGTGCGGAACTTCCTCGACTGCACCGAGGACCGCGCGGCCGAAGTCGTCCGCGACCTGGCCGAGGCGCGGCTCGCGGAGTTCCGCCACGCGTCGGCGGCCGGCCCGGACCTCCCGCCGGAGTACGTCGAGGCGCTCCGGAACTGGATGGCCGGATGCGCGCACTGGCACGAGAACGCCGGGCGGTACAGCGAGTTCGAGCTGGGTCACCACCCGCGGTTCGGCGGGCCGACGGGGATCGGGACGTCGTCGCTGCGGATCTCGTCGCTGCTCCCGGCCGCGCCGGTGTGATCGAGCAGCCGACACGCGTGATTGCGGAGTCGACACGCGTGATCGAGCAGCCGACACGGCGGGCGGGCCGCCTCGCCGCCGTGTCGACCCTCCGATCACGCGTGTCGACCCTCGGATCACGCGTGTCGACCCGGCGATCACGCGGGGAACTGCCCGCCGGTCGCTGAAGGGCGTTGTTCGCGCCACTCCGCCGGGCATTCGTCCGGGGAGGGGGCGATACTCGACAGCGTGAGCGGCTTCAACCTGCGTTTCCTCGGCCATTCGACGGTCCGGCTCGAACTCGGTGGCCGGGTGGTCCTGACCGATCCCGTGCTCACCGCGCGCGTCGGCGGGCTCGTGCGGGTCGTGCCGCCGCCGGCACCCGAGGCCTACGCGGACGTCGACCTCGTCCTCGTCTCGCACCTGCACGGCGACCACCTGCACCTGCCCTCGCTCAAGCTGCTCGGCAAGCGCGCGCGGATCGTCGTCCCGCGCGGGGCCGGGTCCTGGCTCACCAAGAAGGGCTTCGAGAACGTCGAGGAAATCGCCCCCGGCGAAACCCTCACCGAGGGCGCGCTCGAAGTCACCGCCACGAAAGCCGTCCACTCCGGACACCGCTGGGGCCCGCGGCTCACCCACGGCCCGCAGAGCCCCGCGATCGGGCACCTGATCACCGCCGGGGACGCGAAGATCTACCACGCCGGCGACACCGACCTCTTCGACGGCATGGCGGACTTCGGCCCGGTCGACGTCGCGCTGCTGCCCGTCTGGGGCTGGGGGCCGAACCTCGGGCCGGGTCACCTCGACCCGGCCCGCGCCGCGAAAGCCGCCGAAGTCGTCCAGGCCCGTGCCGCCGTGCCCGTCCACTGGGGCACCCTCGCCGTCCCCGGCCTGAAACGCACCACCCGGATGCGGCGGCTGCTCGCCGACCCGCCGCGGGTGTTCGCCGCCGAGGTGAAAGCCGCCGGCGGAGCCACCGAAGTCCTGTTCACCGAGCCCGGCGCCGACGTCGTCCTCCCGGCTCCGACGGACCGCGCGTGAACTGGACCGACCCGGCCGCCATCGGGTACCCGGCCCTGTTCGGCGGCGTGCTGCTCGGCTCGATCATCCCGATCGTGCCCACCGGCGCGGTGGTCGGCGCCGCGGCCGCCGTCGCGACCACCACCGACCACCTGTCGCTGCCGCTGGTCATCGTCATCGCCACGCTCGGCGCGTACGTCGGCGACGTCGTGACGTTCGGGATCCCGCGCCTCGGCAGCGAAGCCGCGTTCCGCTGGATCAGCCGCCGCCAGCCCGCCGAACGGCTGGAGAAGGCCCGTGACCAGTTCGCCCGCCGCGGCTGGCAGCTCGTCGTGATCGGCAGGCTCGTCCCGGCCGGCCGGATCCCGGTGCTCCTGGCCGCCGCCGCGCTGAGCTACCCGTGGCGGCGCCTGCTGCCCGCCGCGCTCCTCGCGTGCGTGCTCTGGGCGGGCGCGTACAGCTTGCTCGGCATCGTCAGCGGAGGCATCTTCGACTCACCGATCATCGCGACGGTCCTGGCGACGGTGCTGGTCCTGCTGGTCACCGTGCTGGCGAACCTGGTCGCGAAGTGGCGGCGCAAGACCAAGGAGCGAGTGTGACGACGTCCGCGCCGAAGGGCAGGCTGCTACGGGGTGGCCGGGCCGTCGCCCGCGTCCTGCTGGTGTGGGCCGCGGTGACCGGAGCGCTGCGCCTGCTCGACGTCTTCCTGCCCGGCTTCAGGATGACGCACTGGTGGCAGCCGACCGTCTGCGCGCTGCTGCTCGGCCTGCTCGCCGGCGTCGTTTGGCCGCTGGTCATGCGCATCGCCTACCCGCTGGCCTTCTTCACCTTCGGCCTCTTCGGCTTCCTGCTGCTCGGCGCCGGGACGCTCGCGGTGTTCGGGACCGTGCCGGGCGTCGAGCTCGACGGCTTCCGGACGGCGGTGATCGTCACCGTGGCCATGGCCGGGGTCGGCGCGCTCATCTCGGCCGTGCTGGCCATCGACGAGGACGAGATCTTCTTCCGCCGCGCCAACCGCCGCCGACGCCGGCACGCCACCGCGCCCGGCGACGCCGAACAGCCGCCCGGCGTGGTGTTCCTGCAGATCGACGGCCTCGGGTACGACACGGTCCGCCGCGCGATCCGCGACGGCGACATGCCGACATTCGCCGCGTGGCTCGCCGAAGACACGCACACGCTGACGCCGTGGCACACCGACTGGAGCTCGCAGACCGGCGCGAGCGTCTGCGGCATCCTGCACGGCTCCAACCACGACATCCTCGGCTTCCGCTGGTACGAAAAGGACCGCGACCACGTGATGGCGTGCGCCCACCCGACCGACGCGGCCGAGATCGAGCGGCGCCACTCCGACGGGCACGGCCTGCTCTCCGGCGGCGGGGCGAGCCACGGGAACCTGTTCTCCGGCGACGCCGACCACGTCAACCTCACCATGAGCTCGATCCCCGTGCTGGTGCCGAAGACCCTGCGCCACCGCCGCGACCGCCTCGGCGCGGGCTACTACGCCTACTTCGCGAACCCGGTCAACGCGCTGCGCACGTTCGTCGTCGCGCTCGCCGACGTCTTCCGGGAGATCAACGCGTCGGTGCGCCAGCGCCGCGCGGGCGTCGTGCCGCGGGTCCCGCGCGGCGGCTGGTACCCCCTCGCCCGGCCGGGCACGACGGTGATCGCGCGCGACGTCGTCGTGTCGGCGATCCTCGGCGACATGCTGGCCGGGCGCCCGGTGGTGTACGCGGACTTCCTCGGCTACGACGAGGTCGCGCACCATTCCGGCATCGAGCGGTTCGACACGCTGTCGGTGCTGCGCTCGATCGACCAGCAGATCGCGCGGCTGCACCGGGCTTCGCGCCTCGCCCCGCGCCGCTACCACGTCGTCGCACTCTCGGACCACGGCCAGACGCAGGGGCAGGCGTTCTCGCAGCGGTTCGGCGAGACGATCGAGGCGTACGTCGGCCGGCTGTGCGGCGGTTCGCCGTCGGCAGCCGCGGGCAAGCGACGGCAGGCCGAGAGCTGGCAGATCAACGCGGCGCTGGCGGAGGCGACGAAGAGCGGCGGCCTGATCGCGCGCCGGCTGCGCGCCCGGGTGGAGAACGCGGAGTGCGCCGACGACCGCCCGCGCACGACGTCCGGTTCGCCCGGCGCGGTCACCCGCGTGGCGCCGGGAGTGGTGGCGGTCGTGTCCGGGCACGTCGCGATGGTGTCGTTCACCGAGCACGAGGGCCGCGTCGAGCTGGAGACGATCGAGCGCGAGTTTCCCGACCTGCTGCCGGCGCTGGTCGACCACCCGGGGGCCGGGTTCCTGCTGGTCCGCAGCCGCGAGTTCGGCCCGGTGGTCCTGGGCCGCGACGGCCTCCACCGGCTGGCGACGGGTGTGGTCATCGGCGAGGACCCGCTGCTGCCGTACGGCCCGCACGCGGCGGACCTGATCCGCCGCGTCGACACGTTCCCGCACTGCGCGGACGTGATGATCAACAGCCGCTACGACCCGGAGACGGACCAGTCATCGCCGTTCGAGACGCACGTGGGTTCGCACGGCGGGCTGGGCGGGCCGCAGCAGCGCGGGTTTGTGGTGCACCCGCGGGAGCTGCCACCGCTCGGCGAAGTCGTCGGCGCGGAGGCGCTGCACAAGGTGTTCCGCGGGTGGTTGACCGAGCTGGGGCACCCCTCGCCCGCTCCCGCACCCGCAGTTTCGGAGGTTGTTTCGTGAGTTTGACGGTGTACGGCGCTTCCTGGTGCCCGGACGTGAAGCGCAGCCGCGCGTTGCTCGACCGCGAGGGCATCGAGTACTCGTACGTGGACGTCGAGGCCGACACGGCCGCCGAGGCCCGGGTCCGCGAGCTGCAGGACGGCGCGCGCCGGATCCCCACGATCGTGTGGGACGACGGTTCGTTCCTGGTCGAGCCGTCCGACGACGAGCTGAGTGCGCGGCTGTGAAGCTGCTGCGAGAGCTGCCACTCGGCACGCGGGTCGTCGTCCGTTATCGGATCGACGGCGGGTTCACCGACGCGCTGGGGAACCTCGTCGCCCGGGACGACACCACCTGCACCGTGGACACCCGGCGCGGGCCGGTCGTGGTGGCGTTCGAGGCCGTCGCGCTGGCCAAGCCCGTGCCACCGCCGCCGGTGCGGAAGTCGGATGGCGGGTCCCCGGCGACTTTGTGACATCGGGGGCGTTTTCGACGAACGCGCCCCTGCTGGGGCTACCAGCGCCTTGCCGCCGCTGACGGCCGCGACCGAGGCGTGGCCGCCGAACGTCGCCGGAACAGCGCACCGAGTTCTTCGACATCGGCGCGGTGGTCTACTTCCTGCGCAAGGTGATCTGGATGGTCCCGTTCATCGCCCACACGACCCGGTTCCTCATCGAGGCTCGGAAGCCTTGACGATCGCCGTCTCGACGCCGTCGAGCAGCAGCTCCAAGCCCGCCTCGAACGACAGCCGCGCCTCCCGCTCCAGGTAGGGCTCGTCGGAGGACACCGCCTCGACCGACGCGCCCAGCCGCGCCACCGTGGGAAACCGCACCGTCAAATCGGGCACCAGCTCGCCGAGCAGTGCCGACCGCGCGTACCACCAGTCCTCTTCGGACAGTCCTGTCTCGCTCGCCGCCTGGCGGGACTCCGCCGCCGTCTGGACCGAGCCGCGGACGACGTTGAACAGCGCCGACACCACCCACCGGACCCGGGACAGCGGCAGGCCCGTCTCGGAGAGCACTCGCAGCAGCGTCTCCTGCACGTGGAACTCCCCCGGCCCGAGCACCGGGCGCGCCGGCGAGACCTGCAGGAGCCACGGGTGGCGTAGGTGCAGGTCCCACAGCGCGTCCGCCAGCGACAAGGCAGCGGCACGCCAGCCGGCCGCCGGAAAGGACGACGGCAGCTCCCCCAGCGTCCGGTCGTACATGAGGTCGACCAGCTCAGTCTTGCCCGGCACGTACGTGTAGAGCGCCATCGCCGTGCGGCCGAGCCGCTCCCCCACCGACCGCATCGACAGCGACGCCATCCCCTCGGCGTCGGCGATGTCGATCGCCGCCTCGACGATCGCCTCGACGGACAGCCCCGGCTTGGGTCCCGGGCCCGTGCGCGGCGCGACCACGCGCGGCCCCCAGAGCAGCTCCATGGACCGCCGGGCGTCGCCCTGACCCGCGAAGACGACCACCTTGCCGACTCCTTACACCATAAAGTAATGTACGATGACCAATCACTTTACAGCCTAAACTATCAAGAAGGACGGTATGACCTCACCCAGGCGGGCCGCCGACACCCACGACGTGATCGAGGTCCGGGGAGCCCGGGAGAACAACCTGACCGGCGTCGACCTGGACATCCCGAAGCGACGCCTCACGGTGTTCACGGGCGTGTCCGGCTCCGGCAAGTCGTCCCTGGTCTTCGGCACCATCGCGGCCGAGTCGCAGCGGCTGATCAACGAGACCTACAGCGCGTTCCTCCAGTCGTTCATGCCGAACATGTCGCGCCCGGACGTCGACCTGCTGGAGAACCTCAGCGCGGCCATCGTCGTCGACCAGGAGCGGATGGGCGCCAACTCGCGCTCGACCGTCGGCACGGCGACCGACGCCTACGCGATGCTGCGGATCGCCTTCTCGCGGCTCGGCGAACCGCACGTCGGCACGTCCGGCGCGTTCAGCTTCAACCTCCCCGAGGGCATGTGCCCGGCGTGCGAAGGCCTCGGCCGGGTGTCCGACCTCGACGTCCACGCCCTGCTCGACTTCGACCGCTCGCTGCACGACGGCGCGATCCAGGTGCCCGGTTTCACGCCGGACACCTGGTACGTGCAGACCTACCTCTCGTGCGGCTTCTTCGACCCGGACACCAAGATCCGCGACTTCACGCCGCAGCAGCTCGACGACCTGCTGCACAAGGGCCCGTGCAAGGTGAAGGTCGGCAAGACCAACATCACCTACGAGGGTCTCGCGGTGAAGGTCCGGCGGCTCTACCTGCAGAAGGACACCGAGTCGCTGCAACCGCGCCTGCGCGCGTTCATCGAGAAGGCCGCGACCTTCAAGACCTGCGACGCGTGCGGTGGCGCCCGCCTGAACCAGGCCGCGCTCTCGGCCAAGATCGACGGCAAGAACATCGCCGACTGCGCCGCCCTGCAGATCAGCGACCTCGCCGAGTTCGTCCGGGGCCTCGACGCGCCGTCGATCCGGCCGCTGCTGGGCAACCTGCGCGACACCCTCGACTCGCTGACCGAGATCGGCCTCGGCTACCTCTCCCTCGACCGCGAGTCGGCGACGCTCTCCGGCGGCGAGGCGCAGCGCGTGAAGATGGTGCGGCACCTGGGATCGAGCCTCACCGACGTCACGTACGTCTTCGACGAGCCGACCGTCGGTCTGCACCCACACGACATCGAGCGGATGAACAACCTCCTGCTGTGCTTGCGGGACAAGGGGAACACGATCCTGGTCGTCGAGCACAAGCCGGAGACCATCCGGATCGCCGACCACGTCGTCGACCTCGGCCCCGGCGCGGGCACCGACGGCGGCCGGCTCTGCTACACCGGCAGCGTCGACGGCCTGCGCGCGTCGGGCACGCTCACCGGCCGCCATCTCGACCACCGGGTCACGCTGCGCTCGCGGGTCCGGCAGCCGTCGAGTCACCTCCGCATCACCGGCGCGAAGCTGCACAACCTGCGTGACGTCAGCGTCGACGTCCCGCTCGGCGTCCTGACCGTGGTCACCGGCGTGGCCGGCTCCGGGAAGTCGTCGCTGATCCACGGTTCCCTGGCGAACCGCGACGACGTGGTCGTGGTCGACCAGTCGGCGATCCGCGGATCGCGACGGTCCAACCCGGCGACCTACACCGGCCTGCTCGACCCGATCCGCACGGCGTTCGCCAAGGCCAACGGCGTCAAGGCGAGCCTGTTCAGCGCCAACTCCGAGGGCGCGTGCCCGCGCTGCAAGGGCCTCGGCGTGATCTACACGGACCTGGCGATGATGGCCGGCGTCGCGTCGGTCTGCGAGGAGTGCGAGGGCAGGCGGTTCACGCCCAAGGTCCTGACGCACCTGCTGCACGGCAAGAACATCAGCGAGGTCCTGGCGATGTCCGTCGCCGAAGCGCGCGAGTTCTTCCCGTCCGGCACCGCGCGGCGGGTGCTCGACCGGATCGTCGACGTCGGCCTCGGCTACGTGACGCTCGGGCAGCCGCTCACCACGCTCTCCGGCGGCGAGCGGCAGCGGCTCAAGCTGGCGATCCGGATGGCCGAGAAGGGCTCGACGTACATCCTCGACGAGCCGACGACCGGGCTGCACCTCGCCGACGTCGACCAGCTACTGGCGCTGCTCGACCGGATCGTCGACGCGGGCAACACGGTGATCGTCATCGAGCACCACCAGGCCGTGATGGCCCACGCCGACTGGCTGATCGACCTCGGCCCCGGCGCCGGCCACGACGGCGGCCGCGTGGTGTTCGAGGGGACCCCGGCCGCGCTCGTGGCGGACGCCTCCACGCTCACCGCCCGCCACCTGCGCGAATACCTGGGGAAGCCGTGAACCCGACCGGGCTGCTCGAGGTGACGGCGGTGCGGCGGCCGACCCCGCGCACCGTGCGCGTCACGTTCACCGGGCTCACCGACCTCGAGGCGTGGCCCGACCAGCAGCTCAAGCTCCTGTTCCCGCCACCGGGCCGCGCGGTGCGGCTGCCATCGGGCGACGACGACGTGATGCGCTGGTACCAGGCGTACCTGGCGATCCCGGAGGACGAGCGGCCGGTGATGCGCAGCTACACGGTGCGCTCGCGGGATCGCGGCACGATCGACGTCGACTTCGTGCTGCACTCCGGCGGAACCGACGGCCCGGCGACGGCGTGGGCCCGGACCGCGGCCGTCGGTGACATCCTCGGCCGGTACGGGCCGGACGCGGCCTACCGCCGTCCCGTGCCTACCGCGGACACGGTGCTGCTGGCCGGCGACGAGACCGCGGTGCCGGCCATCGCCACCTTGCTGTCCGAAGTGGACAACGCGGTGGTGTTCGTGGAGGTGGCGGACGCGGCCGAGGAGCAGCCACTGCCGGTCCGGTGGCTGCACCGGAACGGCGCGCCGCACGGGACGAAGCTGCTCGAGGCGGTGCGCGGCGCCTCGCTCGGGCCGGGAGCGGCCTCCTGGCTCGCGGGGGAAGCCGGGATGGTGCGGGCGCTGCGCCGCCACCTCGTGGGCGAGCGAGGGCTCGGCAAGGACGTCATCGAGTTCACCGGCTACTGGCGGCGCACACTGACCCAGGACGACGCACCGACCCCCGAGGACCTCGCCGACGCGCGCGAAAAGCTCGGCGGCTGATGGCAGACTCGCTCGCGTGCGCACGGAAGAAGCTCTGGCGGCGGCGGGCATCGACCCGGCTTCGGTGGTGGCGAGCGAGGACGTCGGCGGGGGCACCTACAACACGGCGACCCGGCTGGAGCTCGCCGACGGGCGGCGGCTCGTGCTCAAGATCGCGCCGGCCGCGCCCGGGCTGACGTACGAGCACGACCTCCTGGCCACGGAAGCGGAGTACTACCGCCGGGTGCCGGGTCCGCTGCCGTCCGTCGTCGGGGCGGGGCCGGGGTTCCTGCTGATGACCGAGCTGCCCGGCGTCCCGTGGTCGCTGGTGCCCGACGGGCCGCGGCCGCACCGGGAGCTGGGCGAGGTCGTCGCCGGGCTGCACCGGACCACCGGCGACGGGTTCGGCTACCCGCAGGACCCGCCGCGGCCGACGTGGCCGGCGGCGTTCACGGCGATGGCGGACGCCGTCCTGGCCGACGCCGTCCGGTACGGCGTCCACCTCCCGCGGCCGGCGGCGGAGATCGCGCACCTGGTGCGCCGGCACGAGCCGCTTCTGGAGTTGGTCACGACCCCGGTGCTGGTGCACTTCGACCTGTGGGACGGCAACATCCTGCTCGACGACGGCCGGCTGTCGGGGATCATCGACGCCGAGCGCGCGTTCTGGGGCGACCCGGTGGCGGAGTTCGTCTCGCTGGCGCTGTTCCGCGACCTGGACCCCGCGCTCCTCGAGGGCTACCGGGCGGCGGGCGGCCCGGTGGAGTTCGGCATGCCGGCGTGGGCGCGGCTCGGGCTCTACCGGGTGTACCTCGACCTGATCATGCTGGTGGAGATGGTGCCACGCAAGGACGACGACGCCGACCGGGCGCGCTTCCTCTCGGCCCGGCTCGGCGACGACGTCGACGCCCTGCAGCGCGCGGTGTGATGACGTCGCAAAGCCGCCAGCCCGGAACCCCTTGCCACGCCTAGGGTTCCGGCCATGAGCCGAGAGATCGTCCAGCACGCCTGGCAGGAGTTCGCCAGCCACGACGCCGACCGCATCGCCGCGGTCTTCACCGAGGACGCCGAATGGCTGGCCCCGCCGGGGAACGCCACCGCCGTCGCACTCGGCGGGCCGTCGCACCTGGTCGACCGGGAGGTGATCGTCCGGTTCCTCGCCGAGGACTTTCCGCGGTTCTTCGTCAGCGACGTCACCGTCACCTTCCACGGCATCCACGCCGACGGCGACCGCGTCGTCGTGGAAGAGACGATGACCGCGACACTCGCCAACGGCAACCACTACGCCAACGACTACTGCCTCGTGTTCGAGCTCCGCGACGGGCTCATCCACCGGGTGCGCGAGTACATGGACACCGCCCGGGGTCACCGGATGGTGTTCACCACGTGACCGGCAGGCAGTGCACCCCGTACACCAGCATGTCGTCCTTGAAGGACAGCTCCTCCAGCGGCACCGCGAGCCGCAGGTCCGGGATGCGCCGGTACAGCGTCCCGTAGACGACCTGCAGCTCCACCCGCGCCAGTGTCTGGCCGAGGCACTGGTGCACGCCGTAGCCGAACGCGACGTGGTGGCGGGCTTCGCGCGTCACGTCCAGGCGGTCCGGCTCCGCGAACACCGTGCCGTCGCGGTTGGCGACGTCGCCCGCCGCGATGACGCCCTCGCCCGCGTGGATCACCTCGCCGCCGAGCTCGATGTCCTCGACCGCCACCCGGCGGCGGCCGGTGTGCGTGATGTTCAGGTAGCGCAACAACTCCTCGACGGCGCGGCGCAGCTGGTCGGCGTCGCCGGACCGCACCAGCTCGAGCTGCGCGGGGTGCTCCAGCAGCGCGACCGTGCCGAGGGCGATCATGTTCGCCGTCGTCTCGTGGCCCGCCACCAGCAGCAGCTGGCCCATCGACGCGACGTCTTCGGCGGTCATGCGGCCGGTCGCGACCTGCGTGACCGCCAGCTTGCTCAAGACGTCGTCCCCGGGCTCGGACATCTTCCGTTCGACGAGCCCGGAAAGGTACCCGAGCAGATCCTCGACGGCCTTGACCGCCTCCTCGGGCGTGGCGGTCTTCGACACCATCACCTTCGTGATGTCCTGGAAGAACACCCGATCCTCGTACGGCACCCCGAGCAGTTCGCAGATCACCAGTGACGGCACCGGCAGCGCGAACGCCGTCACCAGGTCGACCGGGTTCGAGCCGGCCAGCAGGTCGTCGATCAGGTCGTCGACGATCCGCTGGATCGCCGGGCGCAGCGCCTCCATCTTCTTGACGAGGAAGTCGCCGGTCAGCAGGCGCCGCTGCGCCGCGTGCTCGGCGCCGTCCATGGTGATGAACGACCTCGCGCGCTTCCGCCGGGCCGCGGTGGCCGCGCTCTGGTGCGGGTAGCCCGGCCGGTCGGAGTCGGCGCTGATCCGCGTGTCGCGCAGGACCGCGCGGACGTCGTCATAACGCGTGACCAGCCACGGCGTGCTGCCGTTCCACAGCCGCACGCGCGAAACCGGTGGCAGTTCGCCCAGCTCGGCGGGCGGGTCGAAGGGACACCGCCGGGTCATCGGAAACGCGGGCACGCCGTCCACCGGATACCTCCCGAAGCTGCCGGAAATTTACATAGCTATGCTAAGCATCTTCCGGCGACTTCGCCACAGGGCCGATCAGGCGAACACCAACCCGACGAGCTCGTCGACGAACGGCTCGACCAGCTCGGCCCCGTTCCGGTTCAGCACGCTGTGGAACAGCGCGACCCGCCCGTGCGCCCCGACGAACACGACCGCGGCCGCCCGGCCCGGGGTCACCCGCAGCCGGTGGCCGGCCTCGACGCAGCGCTCGAAACCCGCGGCCAGGCGGTCGATCACGTCCAGCAGCGGTCCTTCCGCCGGCCCGCCGGGCTCCGCCCGGGACGCGCCGTTCGCGAGCATCAGCCGGTAATGACCGGGGTTCTCCATGGCGAACGTGCAGTACGCGTGAATCTGCGCCCGGACCCGGCCGACGACGTCGGTTTCCCCGAGCGTCTCTTCCGCCGCGCGCATCGATTCCGCCAGCCGCACGTATTCGTGGTCGAGCAGCCCGCGCACCAATTCCGCACGATCGGAAAAATGCTGGTAGATGCTGGCCGGGGCGATGCCGACCGCGCGGGCCACCCCCCGGATCGTCAGCCCGTCCTCGCCACCGAGCTCGGCCAGCAACCGGGCGGCCGCCGCCAGGATCTCCCCGCGCAGCCGTTCGCCTTCGCCCCAGCGGTTCCTCGTTCGGCCGTTTCCGGCTTCGACGCTATCCGGCACCCGCCCATTCATACGCCCGGGTCGGGGGCAGCCGTATTCCGGGGTCCCGGAGAACCCCGGAATTGTCGGGAAATGACAAATTCGCTCGGTCAGGCGAGCGCCGGGTACAGCCCCGAGAGGTCACCCGACAGGCCGGCCCGGACATTCCGGCTGAGATCGTCGGCGAGCACCTCGAAGCGGCCCTGCTCGACGCCGTCGAGGGCGAGCCCGGCCACGACCGCCGGGTCGATCTTCGGGCCGTCGACGTGCTTGGCCATGTCGGTGTCCATGTACCCGACGTGCAGCGCGGTCACCTGCGTCTTCTGCGCGGCCAGCTCCAGACGCAGCGCGTTGGTCAGCGACCAGGCCGCCGACTTCGCCGCGGAGTAGGCCGCGACCTGCGGCGAGGTGAACCAGGAAAGCACCGACAGCACGTTGAGCACCTGGCCGCCGCCGTTGCGCTCGAGGATCGGCGCGAACTCGCGCGTCACGGCGAGGGTGCCGAAGTAGTGCGTGTCCATCTCCAGCTTGATGTCGTCCAGGGAGCCGCCGAGCAGGGACGCCCCGGTGGACGAGCCGGCGTTGTTGACCAGCAGCGTGACGTCTCCCGCGATCTTCGCGGCTTCGCCGATCGACTCGGGGTCGGTGACGTCGAGCTTCAGCGGCACCACCCCCGGCAGGTCGACCGACTCCGGATTCCGCGCGGCGGCGTAGACCTTGGCCGCGCCGCGCTCGAGGAGAGCGGCGGCGAACTGCCGGCCGAGCCCCCGGTTGGCCCCGGTGACCAGCGCCACCGCACCCGTGATCTCCATGACGAGCTCCTCTCGCACCTGGCTTGCTCGTTGCAAGCTAGCTACGGCCGACTGTACGGCGTAGACTTGCTCCGAGCAAGTCAGGTAGGAGGGATCACAGTCATGAGCCGCCGCATCACCTTCGAGGACGCCTCCTGCCCGATCGCCCGCGCCGCGGACGTCCTCGCCGAGCCGTGGGTGCTGCTGATCCTGCGCAACGCGACCGCGGGCACCACCCGGTTCGAGGACTTCCGCGCCGAGCTCGGCATCGCGGACAACGTGCTCACCACCCGGCTGGCCAAGCTCGTCGAGCGCGGGCTGATGACGAAGCTCCCCTACCGCGACGGCGGCCGGACGCGGCACGAGTACCGCCTCACGAAGGCCGGTTCGGACGCGTTGCCGGTGCTGCACGCGCTCGGCGCGTGGGGCAACGCGCACACGACGTCGAAGGGCGCCTACGGCCCGATGAACCTGGTCCACACCGGCTGCGGCGCACTCACCAGGCCGGGCGAGAAGTGCGACGCCTGCGGAAAACCGCTGGTCAGGGACGTCCTGGCGTGGCGCGGCTCGTGGCTCAGCGAGGGCGAGATCCCGCTGGCGGACCCCGTCGGCTGACTCCGGCGGGGCATCCTCGTATGCGTGGCTGCGCATGTCAACCGGTCGAAATGGTTGGTAAATCACCGTTCGCAGCGCAGTACGAAAGTCGGGTCACAAGAGCCGGGCGATTCCGTAAGTTCGACACCCAGCGCGCGCAAACCCGGCAAATTCCCCACGGCAAGGAGTCGTCCCGATGTCCAGGAAGTACCTGCTGCCCGGCGCCGCCGTCGCGCTGGCGATGATCGCGACCCCGCTGACCGCGGCCCCGGCCTTCGCGGCCCCGGCGGCGGCCACGGTCGTCTACTACGACACCTCGGACGCCCCCACCTTCCGCGACGTGATCAACGCGGGCGCCGCCAACTGGAACGCGGCGGTGTCGAACGTGAAGCTCCAGGAGAGCTCCTCGGGTGCGACGCTGCACTACACGGAAGGCAACGACCCGCAGGGTTCCTACGCCCAGACCGACGGCCACGGCAGCGGCACGATCTTCATCGACTACACGCAGGCCGAGCAGTACAACCAGACGCGCATCGCGGCCCACGAGACGGGCCACGCGCTCGGCCTGCCGGACCACTACGAGGGCCCGTGCTCGGAGCTGATGTCGGGTGGCGGCCCCGGCCCGTCGTGCACGAACGCGAACCCGAACTCCGCGGAGTCGTCCCAGGTGCAGTCCCTGTGGGCCAACGGTTTCACCGGCGCGCGCAAGGCGCCGACCCGCGTCTACGAAGTCACGATGACCAAGTAGCCAGGTTCTGACGTCGTCGGGGAAGGCCGCACCGGGTACGCCCGGTGCGGCCTTCGCGCGTCAGAGGCGGGAGACCAGGCGGTCCCGCGCCACTTCCAGGTGGTCCGTCATCGCCTTCCGGGCGCCGGCCGCGTTGCCCGCCACCAGGGCGTCGACGATCACCCGGTGTTCGGTGATCGTCTGCTCGCCGAACGGCTGGTTGTAGTTCAGCCGGAAGAAGTGCAGGTGGCAGTGGGTCCGCGCGAACGCCTGCTCGACCGCCACGTTCCCCGCCTGGTGCAGGATCAGCTCGTGCAGCCGCGCGTCGTGCGCCGTCAACGCCTTGTAGTCGCGGTAGGCGTCTTCCGCCGGGGCGGCCGGGCACGTCGCCAGCTCCGCCTCCAGCTCGGCCACGTGCGCATCCGACATCGCCGCCGCCGCGCGGGCCGCCGACGGGGGCTCCAGCAGCAGCCGCAGCGCGTACATGTCGTCGACTTCCTTGCGGTTCAGCAGTTCCGTCACGCGGTAGCCGCGCAACGGGAGCCTGCTGACCAGCTCCTCGGACTCCAGCCGGGCCAGTGCTTCGCGCACCGGCGTGCCGGACACGCCCAGCTCGCGGGCGACCTCGTCGATGTTGACCCTGGCACCCGGCTCGATGCCGTCGTTCATGATCAGCGCCCGGATCTGCTCGTAGACGCCGTCGGCCAGCACCTGCCTGCCCGGCAGGGCTTCGAGGCGTCGACCGGTCACCGTGACTCCCTCACGTCGTGGCTACAGGCTACTGCCACGGAGAACGGGCCGGAATCCCTCGAGCACCGCGTGGACGTCGTCGGGACCACCGGCTTCGTGGCCGTTGTACTCCCAGACGGCGAGCTGTTTCTGTCCCTTGTAGACGTGGTAGGCGCCGAAGACCGTCGACGGCGGCACGATGCCGTCCATCAGCCCGGCGCTGAACCAGGCCGGGGCCGTCGCGCGCGAGGCGAACCCGACACCGTCGAAATAGGACAGCACCTCGAACACCCGCGTGACCGCGTCACGATGCTCGGCCAGGTACCGCGCCAGTTCGACGTACGGTCGTTCGCCGCCGATCAGGCTGGCGCGCCGGAAGTCGCAGAGGAACGGTGCTTGCGCGTGCAGGGCCGCCACGTCCGGGACCAGCCCCGCCGTGGCGAGGGCGATGCCGCCGCCCTGGCTGTTGCCGAGCACCGCCACCCGCGCCGGGTCGACGTCCGGCAGCGCGCGCACGGCGTCCACCGCGCGGACCGCGTCGGTGAAGATCCGCCGGTAGACGTAGGTCTCGCGGCTCTCGATGCCGCGCGTCAGGTGGCCCGGGTACGCCGGCCCGCTGCCCACCGGGTCGGGGGTAACGCCGCCCTGGCCGCGCACGTCGACCTGCAGGTGCGCGTACCCGGCGGACGCCCAGGTCAGCTCCTGCAGCGCGCTGCCCCGGCTGCCGCCGTAGCCGTGGAACTGGACGATCGCGGGCAACGGCCCTTGGCTGCCGCGAGGCACCCGCAACCAGGCCCGCTGCGGGTGCCCGCCGAAGCCGGCGAACGTCACGTCGAACACGTCGAGCGTCCGCAACGGCGTCTCGACCGGGGTCAGTTCCAGTGCCAGGTCGTGGGCGCGGGCTTCGGCGAGGGTCGACGTCCAGAACTCGTCGAAGTCCGCCGGCGCGGAGTAGTCGCTGCGGTACTCCCACAGCGCGTCGAGACCGAGGTCGGTGAGCATCACAGTCCTTTCAGGACGGTCGATTCCCCGGCCCGCAGCCGCAGTTCGGTCTCCCGGCCGCGGTAGCGCACCCGGATCGGCTCGGCCGGGTCGCCCGACAGCCGCCGCAGGACGGCGTACCGCAGTTCGCCGTCGCGCCACTCGATGTCGGCCGCGAGCCCGCCGCGGCAGCGCAGACCTCGCGCTTCGCCTTCGAGCCAGCCGGCGGGCAGGGCCGGCAGCAGAGTCACGACGTCGTTCTGGCTCCGCAGCACCAGTTCCGCGAGCCCGGCCGGAAAACCGTAGTTGCCGTCGATCTGGAACGGCGGGTGCGTGCTGAACAGGTTGGGCAGCAGCCCGCCCCACTCCGAGCCGTCGACCGGCGCGTCGCGGTGGCGGTCGCCGGTGAACGGCTGGACCGCCTCGCTCAGCAGCTTCCGCGCGGTCTCGCCATCGCCGAGACGGGCGCGCAGCGCGATCTTCCACGCCCACGACCAGCCCATCGCCCCCGGTCCGCGACGCTCCAGGACCCGGCGGGCCGCTTCGGCGAGGTCCGGCGTCGCGACGGCGTCGATCTGCCCGAGCGGGTACAGCGCGACCAGGTGCGACAGGTGCCGGTGGGTCGCATCGTCTTCGGGCAGGTCGTCGGCCCACTCCCCCAGCCGGCCGTCCGGCAGGACGGGCAGCGGGCGCAATCTCGGCAGCGCGGCCTCGATCTCGGCGTACAGCGGGTCGTGCACCTCCAGGGTGTTCATCGCCGCGAGGCTGCGTTCGAACACCGCGCGGATCAGCGCGACGTCCATGGTCACCGAGTGGGTCAGCGACTCCTTAGTCCCGGCCTCGGACAGGAACAGGTTCTCCGGGGACGTCGACGGGCACGTCTCGAGGACGCCGTCGCGTTCGACGAGCCAGTCCAGGCAGAACTCCGCGCAGCCACGCAGCAACGGCCACGCCGTCGTGCCGAGGAAGGTGCGGTCGCGCGTGAAGTCGTAGTGCTCCCACGCGTGCTGGACCAGCCACGCGCCGCCCAGTGGCCAGATCGCCCACGACGGGTTGCCGTGCCCCATCCCGACCGGCAGCGCCCAGCCCCACGGGTCGGTGTTGTGGTGGGCGACCCACCCGCGCGTGCCGTACAGCTCGCGCGCGACGTCGGCGCCGGTGACCGCGAGCTTGCCGAGCAGGTCGAACAGCGGGAGGTGGCACTCGCCGAGCCCGGTCGTCTCGGCGGCCCAGTAGTTCATCTGGGTGTTGATGTTGACCGTGTAGTTCGACGACCAGGCCGGGCGCGGGTCGTCGTTCCAGATGCCCTGCAGGTTCGCCGGCGGCGCACCCGGCCGGGACGCCGACGCCAGCAGGTACCGGCCGTACTGGAAAAGGACGGTCGCGGTGAGCTGCTCATCGGTCCCGGACAGCAGCTCGGCGACGTCGTGGGTGCCGCCGCGGCGTGCGCCGATCCGCAGCCCGGCGGCACCGAGCAGCGACCGGAGGTCGGCTTCGTGCGCTCGTCGCAGCTCCGCCATCCCGGTTTCGGCGGCCCGCTCGGCGAGGACAGCGGCGCGGCGCCGGTGCTCGTCGCGGGTGTGCTGGCGGTCGCCGATCCAGGCGTCGTACGCGCTGGTCGAGCTGGCCAGGACGATCAGGACGCCGGTTTCCGTCCGGGCGACCCGGACGGAAACCGCGCCGAACGGGTCGTAGCCCTCGGCGGTCCCGTACCGCAGCGGCTCGGCCACCCGCGGCTCGTGCCGCGGTGCGCCGTCGACCGGGATTTCGATGCCGAGGTCGAGGCCGTCGCGCGACACCTCGCGCAGGGGTGTCGTCACCTCGACGCCGACGTCGACCGGGCCCGACAGCGCGACGCACAGGACCTGCGCGGGACGGCTCACCCAGGTCGTCCGCTCGACGTCGTGACCGTCGATGGACAGGTGCTCGGTCGCGACGCCGTTGTCCAGGTTGAGCGTCCGGCCGTGCGAAGTCCCTTCCGGCACCGTCAGCCAGAGGTCCACGTACGGCAGGAACTCCTGGCTGTACGGCCCTTCGAACGTCATCAAGAGCTCTTCGGCGCGCCGGAAGTCCTTGGCGAACACGGCCTCGCGCACCTCGGCGAGCCGGTCCGGCCCGGCGTCGATGTCTTTCAGCGCGGCCGCCGGACCACCGGGCGTGCCGGACCAGACCGTGGCGTCGTTGACCTGGATCCGCGTGCGGCCGGCACCGCCGAAGACCATCGCGCCGAGCCGTCCGTTGCCGACCGGCATCGCCTCGGTCCAGTCCGCCGCCGGGTGCGACCAGGAGAGCAGGAGGTCGTCGGCCACTAGACGGTGATCTTGTCGACGTCGTAGACGTAACCGGCCTGGTTGCCGATCTGGACGGTGTTGGCGCCGGCTCGCAGGTACACGGGGACGGTCACCGTCTGCGGGGTGTTCCAGTCGTTGTCGTTGCTCCCGGCGACCGGCAGCGGGAACGACGTCCCGTTGACCGTGACGATGCCGGTGCGGCTGGAGTCGCCGTCCACATAGGACAGCTGCAGCAGGTAGGTGCCGGCCTTGGCCGTGGTCACCGTCGGCAGCACGACGTACCCGCTGCCGCCGAGGTAGCCGACCTTCTTGCCGTTGCTGCAGTCGCAGTCGTAGACCGTCGCGCCGCCTTGCGGGGTGCCGTTCTCCGCCTCGTACGCCGTGGGGCCGCCGGCGGCAGGAGTGGTCACGCTGATCTTCTTGCTGGACGCGGACGGCCTGCCGTAGCGCTGGTTCGCGACCACCGTGAAGTCGTACGAAGTCGACGGCTCGAGGCCGGTGACCGTGGCGCTCGCACCGCTGGCCGAGGTGGCTTTACGGCCGTTCACGAAGACGTCGTAGCTCTGCGCGCCCTTCGAGGCATCCCAAGCGAGGGAGACGCTGGTGCCGGTGGCCGCGGTGCCGTGGACGACCGCCGGAGCCTGCGGCGCGGTGCGGTCGCGAGGCGTCACCTTGAACAGGCGCGAGCCGTGCACCGGCAGGTCGCCGGACGCGGCGTCGACGTCCTGGTGCGCCCAGAGGTCGCGGATCCGGACCGGGCCGCCGATGCCGAGTTGCGCGAGGTCCGCCGTGACGCGGGCGGGCGTCGCGGCGAGGTTGAACAGCGCGACCGTGTAGCTGCCGTCGGCGTTGCGGTTGTACCAGACCTGCTGGTCGGTCGTCTGGCTCACCGGCTTGGCGGGGACGCCGGCCTGGTCGAGCGCGATGACCTCGTCGTTGGTGAGGAGCTTGACGCCGTAGTCGTCGAGCTGGGTCAGGTCGTCGCCGAGGTAGAGCGGCGCGGCCTCGATCGCCCAGAACGTCATGTAGCTCTGGCGCTCGGCTGGGGTGAGGCCGTCCATCTTGCCGCTGCCGACGTCGACGGAGTCGAGGTTGTTCCAGTGGCCGGGGCCGGCGTCGGGGATCCACTGCACGACGTCGTTCCAGCGCTGCTTGACCGAGTTGTCCCAGGTCACGAGGGTGTCGCAGTAGCACTCGACGTCGGTGTCGACGCGCCAGCCGTTCGTGTTGGCCTTCCAGACGTCCGCCTGGCGGTGGCTCAGCGCCCAGGAGACGACGAACTCCATCGGGCGGCCGGTCTTGGCGATCGCTTTGCGCCAGGCCTCGACGTCCGAGGTGTTGGTGTAGTTCTCGCCGCCCTTGAAGGAGCCGGGGCCGACGCCGTCGAGCTTCAGGAAGTCGACGCCCCAGCCGGCCAGCAGCCGCGCCTCCGAGTCCACATAGGACTGGGCGCAGGGGTTCGTGAAGTCGATCTTGTAGGCGGAGTCCCAGCCGTTGGTCTTGCGCAGGTCGGGGTAGACGAGGTCCCTGGTGTGGCAGTTCGCGGTGCCCTCGATCGGCGAGTTGCCGTCGTTGTAGGCCTTGATGTCCAGGCCGACGGCCAGGTAGGAGCCGAGCTTCAGGCCCTTCTTGTGGACGTGGTCGGCGACGTACTTCATGCCGTCCGGGAACGTCGTGGGGTTGACGACCGGGCGGGCGTTCCCGTCGAAGGAGTTCGACCAGCCGGCGTCGATGTTGACGTAGGTGTAGCCGTGCTGCTTGAACTTCGCGGCGAGGACGTCCGTCTGCTGGAGGACGTGCTGCTCGGTGAGCCAGCTGGCCGCGCCGGTCGGGTTGACGCCCGGGTAGTTCGTCGACTCGAGGCTCCAGCTGCTCCAGCCCATGTAGGGATGCTGCGCGACGGGCTGGTGCTGTTGTTCGGCTGCCGTGGCCGTGGGGGCCGTGAGCAGGCCCGCGAGCACCGCCAGTCCGGCGAGGGCTCGTCTGCCCCGTGCGGCCATGACCACTCCTTCGAGGTCGAGTACGTCAGACATCGGAGGATCGCGGCCGATTCGGCGAGCCGCAGATCCTATAGGATCGACGATGGCCGATTCTTGCTGGTGAAAATTAGTGCTGTCAACGACTGGACCGGACAGAGATCGGACGAATCCGAACTGTCGGGGGTGGCGGTTAGGTTCGGGGCATGCTGACCACGCTGGCCGTCGAGAACTACCGTTCGCTGCGCGACCTGGTGCTGCCGCTGTCCGGGCTGACCGTCGTCACGGGGCCGAACGGCAGCGGCAAGTCGAGCCTGTACCGCGCGCTGCGGCTGCTGGCGGACGCGTCCCGCAACGGCGCGGTGGCGGCGCTGGCCCGTGAGGGCGGACTGCCGTCGACGCTGTGGGCGGGTCCGGAGAACGGGTCGCGCCCGGGCGCGCGGGTCCAGGGCACGGTGCGCACGAAGTCGGTCGGCCTGCGGCTGGGGTTCGCCGGCGACGAGTTCGGCTACGCGCTCGACCTGGGGCTGCCGGTGCCGGGCGAGACGATGTTCAACCTGGACCCGGAGTTCAAGCGCGAGGCGGTGTGGTCGGGGCCGGTGCTGAAGCCGGCGTCGTTGCTGGCCGACCGCGCGGGCCCGTCGGTGCGCACCCGGGTTTCGTCCGGGGCGTGGGGTCCGGACGTGCACCGGATCCGGCTGTCCGACAGCATGCTGAGCGAGTTCGCGGACCCGCGCGCGTGCCCGGAGCTGCTGGTGGTCCGCGAGCGCATCCGGTCATGGCGGTTCTACGACCACTTCCGCACGGACGCGTCGGCCCCGGCCCGCCAGTCGTTCGTGGGAACGCGAACGTTCGTGTTGTCCCACGACGGCGCGGACCTGGCGGCGGCCCTGCAGACGATCATCGAGGTCGGCCGGGCTTCGGAGCTGGAGTCCCTCGTGGACGCGGCGTTCCCGGGCTCCCGGCTTTCGGTGGTTTCCCAGGACGGGTTGCTGTCGGTCCAGTTCCACCAGCACGGTTTGTTGCGCCCGCTGTCGGCGGCGGAGCTGTCGGACGGAACGCTGCGGTTTTTGTTGTGGGTGGCGGCTTTGCTGACCCCGCGGCCACCGGAGCTGCTGGTGCTGAACGAGCCGGAGACATCACTGCACCCGGACCTGCTCCCGGCTTTGGCGGCGTTGATCGCGACGGCGGCGAAGGAAACGCAACTGGTGGTGGTCTCCCACGCATCGCCGTTGATCCGGGCGCTCGCGGAGATCGCCTCGGTAGGGGCTCTGGAGCTGGAGAAGGAGAACGGGGAGACAAAGCTGCTGGGCCAGGGCCGCCTGGACCGCCCTTCCTGGCACTGGCCCAAGCGCTGACCCCGCTGGACGACACGCGTACTCGCGCGGACGACACGCGCACCGGAACGGACGACACGCCGAACCGCGGTCGGCCAGGCAGTGTCGTCCACCCAGGTACGCGTGTCGTCCACCCAGGTACGCGTGTCGTCCACCCAGGTACGCGTGTCGTCCACCCAGGCACGCGAGTCGTCCGTCTGGATACGCGAGTCGTCCAGCTGGGTACGTGTGGCGGCCGGTTCGTCTCGGGTCCAACGGCCCTGGTGACGTCGCCGGGGCGGGCGGATGGTGGGTGGATCGTCCGCCGCACCCGAAAGTCCTGACCATGCGTCACTTCGCCACCGCCGCCGGGATGCTGGCGGCAGCCGTGCTGGCCGGCGGCTGCACGGGGACGCCCGCCGCGCAGACTCCGCAGCCGGTGCCGACCACGGTCACCGCCGAGCCCGTGACCGTCACGGCCACCGTCACCACGACCGAAACCGTGCCCACCACGATCACCAAGGCCCAGGCCGCGCCAAAGACCACCCGCCCGAAGGCCGAGGACTGCCAGACCGGCAGCTGCCTGAACGCCGCCCGCGGGCTCAGCCAAGAGCAAGTGATCCGCGAGCGGGACGCCTGGCTCGCCACCCACCCCGGCTGGTGTGCGGCCGGGGAGACCGGCGCCGTCGCACCTTGCTGACCCTCAGCGGCCCTTTGTGCTTTCCCGGATCTCCAGGGCGAACGGGGTCTGGATGTCCTGCGGCGGAAGCCCCTTGTCCCCCGTGATGCGGCGGTGGACCAGGTCGATCGCCGCCTCGGCCAGTGCTGTCTTGTCCGGGGCGATCGTCGTCAACGCCGGCAGCGAGAACGCGCTCTCCTCGTTGTTGTCGAACCCCACGATCGCCACGTCCTCCGGTACCCGCAGCCCCAGCTCCGCCACCGCCCGCAACGCGCCGATCGCCAGGAGGTCGTTGAAGCAGAACACCGCGTCCGGTGGGGAATCCGAAGCCAGCAACGACCTCATCGCCGCCGCCCCCACCGACCTGTGCCACTTCTCCGCCGGCGCCACCAGTGAGTCCGAATAGGACAGTCCCGCCAGCGACAACGCCTCACGGTACCCGGCCAGACGCTGCGAGGACGTCCCGCGAGACGGGTTGCGGCCGATCGCCGCGATGCGCTTGCGGCCCAAAGAGGCCAAATGGGACACCGCCGTCTGCGCCGCCAGGACGTTGTCGATCGCCACGTGGTCGATCGGCACGTCCACCGCGTGCTCGCCCAGCATCACCAGCGGGATCTCGCCCGGTGACGGGAAGTCCGCGGCTTCCAGGGCCTCCGGGTGCACCAAAGCGCCGTCCACCAGGTGCGGGCCCAGCGAGAACAGCGTCTCCCGCTCACGGGAGCGCGTGCCCTGGGTCTGCTCGATCAGGACGCTCCAGCCGCGCTTCTGCGCCGCCGTGATGACCAGGCCCGCCAGCTCGCCGAAGTACGGGATCGACAGCTCCGGCACCATCAGCGCCAGGAACCCCGTCCGGCCGCGACGCAGGTTGCGCGCGCCCACGTTGGGCCGGTACCCGGTCGCCGCCAGGGCTTCCTCGACGCGCCGCCGGTTTTCCGGCTTCACGAAGGCATAGCCGTTGACCACGTTCGACACCGTCTTCACCGACACTCCGGCGAGCGTGGCGACGTCTTTGAGCGTCACGGTCACGGGCGGCTCCTTCTCAGATGGTGAGCCGAAGCATAGCGACATTTTGCCGGTTTACAACGTTGTTCCAACGATGTAAAAAGTACCTCAAGGCTCCCGCGGTGACTCCGATCACCCCGGTGAGCGGGCCCCACCGTCGCTGCCCGAGGAGTCACCGTGCCGCTGTCCACCCGTCCCCGCCTGGTCCTGGTCACCGCGGCCGCCGCCGCGCTCACCCTCACCTCATGCACTGCCAGGGAAGAGGCCCCGGCGGCGCCGTCGAGCGGCGGCGGGCCGGCCGCCTCCGCGCAGTCCGTCGCCCCGAGCGCCGACGGCTGCACCATCGACAAGACCGGTTACCCCAAGGTCGACCTCAAGACCGCGGTGGTCGGTTTCTCACAGTCCGAAAAGGAAGCCAACCCCTTCCGGATCGCCGAGACGCAGTCCATTCGCGACGAAGCCGCGAAGCTCGGCATCGCGAGCGACAAGCTGCTGGTCACCAACGCCCAGAGCGACCTGAACAAGCAGATCAGCGACATCAAGTCGATGCTCGACCGGGGCGCCCAGCTCCTGGTCGTCGCGCCGCTGAACTCCGACGGCCTCCAGCCCGCGCTCGACGCGGCGAAGGCCAAGAAGGTCCCGGTCGTCACCATCGACCGCAAGGTGACGTCGCAGCCGTGCACCGACTACCTGACCTTCATCGGCTCGAACTTCGTCGAGCAGGGCAAGCGCGCCGCGCAGGAGATGGCCCGCGTCACCGGCGGCACCGGCAAGGTCGCGATCCTGCTCGGCTCGTCCGGCAACAACGTGACCACCGACCGGACCAAGGGCTTCAAGGACGAGCTCGCCAAGACGGCCGGCCTCTCCGTGGTCGCCGAGCAGACCGGCGAGTTCGACCGCTCCAAGGGCCAGGCCGTGATGGAGCAGCTCATCCAGAGCCACCCCGACATCACCGCGGTCTACGCCGAGAACGACGAGATGGGCGTCGGCGCGGTCAACGCGCTGAAGACGGCGGGCAAGACGCCGGGCAAGGACGTCAAGGTCATCTCCATCGACGGCACCCGCAACGCCGTGCAGCTCATCGCCGACGGCAGCTACAACGCCGTGATCGAGTCCAACCCGCGCTTCGGCCCGCTGGCCTTCCAGACGCTGCAGAAGTTCGAGGGCGGCGAGGCCATCCCGGCCAGCATCGTCATCACCGACGACCAGTACGACGAGACCAACGCGACCCAGAAGGTCGGGAACGCGTACTGATGACGGCAGCCACCGAAGAGGACGTCGCCATGACGACCGCACCGGTGCTCGAGGTGGCCGGGGTGACCAAGCGGTTCCCCGGCACCCTCGCGCTCGACGACGTCAGCTTCGCGCTGCGACCCGGCGAGGTGCACGCGCTCGTCGGCGAGAACGGCGCCGGGAAGTCCACGCTCATCAAGGTGCTCACCGGCGTCTACCAGCCCGACGAGGGCGAGGTGCGCCACCTCGGCGAGCCGGTGACGTTCAAGCAGCCGATCGACGCGCAGCGGGCCGGGATCTCCACGATCTACCAGGAGGTCAACCTCGTCCCGCTGATGAGCATCGCCGGCAACGTCTTCCTCGGCCGCGAGCCGCGCACCAAGGCGGGGCTCGTCGACTGGTCCAAGATGTACGCCGACGCCCGCGAGCTGCTCAAGGGCTACGGCATCGACGACGACGTCAAGCGCCCGCTGCACACCCTCGCGGTCGGGGCGCAGCAGATGGTCGCCCTCGCCCGCGCGGTCTCGACCGACGCCAAGGTCGTCATCATGGACGAGCCGACGTCGTCGCTCGAGCCGCGCGAGGTCGAGACGCTCTTCGAGGTGCTGAACCGGCTGCACGCCGAAGGCATCGCGATCGTCTACGTCAGCCACCGGATGGACGAGCTGTACCGGGTCTGCGAGAGCGTCACCGTCCTGCGCGACGGCCGGGTGGTCCACAGTGGACCGCTCAAGGACCTGCCGCGCATCGAGCTCGTGTCCAAGATGCTCGGCCGGGAGATCAAGCAGATCCGCGAAGAGGGCGTCACGGCGTTCGGCGAGGAACACGACGTCGAGCGCGAACCGCTGCTCAAGGCGGAGAACCTCAGCGGCATGCGCAAGCTGCACGACGTCTCGGTGAGCATCCGGCCCGGCGAGGTCGTCGGCCTCGCCGGCCTGCTCGGCTCCGGCCGCAGCGAGACGGCGCGGGCCATCGTCGGGGCCTTCCCCCTCGACGGCGGATCCGTGCTGCTGGCCGGGAAACCGCTGCGCAAGGGCAAGATCAAGGCCGCCATGCGGGCCGGGATCGCGCTGCTGGCCGAGGACCGCAAGACCGACGGGATCATCCCGAACCTGTCGGTCCGCGAGAACATCGTGCTCGCCGCGCTGCCGACGCTCTCGCCGTTCGGCCTGGTCAGCAAGGCCAAGCAGGACAAGGTCGTCAAGATCTTCATGGACCGCCTGCGGATCAAGGCGTCCAGCCCGGAGCAGAAGGTGTCCGAGCTGTCGGGTGGCAACCAGCAGAAGGTGCTGCTCGCCCGCTGGCTCGCCACCGGCCCGAAGATCCTGCTGCTCGACGAGCCGACGCGCGGTATCGACGTCGGCGCCAAGGCCGAAGTGCAGGCACTGATCGACGAGCTCGCGCAGGAAGGGCTCGGCGTGCTGCTCATCTCGTCCGAGCTGGAAGAGCTGATCGACGGCTCCGACCGCGTGGTCGTGCTGCGCGACGGCTCGGTCGTCGGCGAGCTGACCGGCGACCGCATCACCGAGGAGAACGTCCTGACCGCGATCGCGGCAGAAGCAACCGGGGGTGACAACGATGTCTAGCGCCACCCTGACCAAAGCTCCCGACCGCGCGAAAGTCACCGCGTGGCTGCAGAACTACGGCGTCTACCTGGCCGTCGTCGTGCTGCTGCTGTTCAACGTCTTCTTCACCGAGAACTTCCTGTCCGCGGCCAACTTCCGCACCCAGCTGGTGCAGGCGGCGCCGGTCTGCATCGTCGCGCTCGGCATGGCGCTGGTGATCGGCACCGAGGGCATCGACCTGTCGGTCGGCTCGGTGATGGCGATCTCCGCCGCGCTCATCCCGCTCTACCTCGGCGCGGGCCCGCTGACGGCGATCATCGTCGCGGTCATCGCGGGTGTCGTGTCGGGCCTGTTCAGCGGATATCTGGTGGCCTACCTGGGCATCCAGCCGATCATCGCGACGCTGGCGCTGCTGGTCGGCGGGCGGGGACTCGCGCTGGTCATCGCGCACGGCCAGCTCGTCCAGGTCCGCAACCAGGACTTCCTGGAGCTGGGCACCGGCGACCTGCTCGGCGTGCCGATCATGGTCATCGTCGCGGGCGTGCTCGCGGTGCTGGCCGGGCTGGTCGTGCAGCGCACGACGTTCGGCCGGCACCTGGTCGCGGTCGGCGGCAACCGCGCCGCGAGCACCCTGGCCGGGCTGCCGGTGAAGCGCGTGCTGATCAGCGTCTACGTGATTTCCGGGGCACTGGCGGCCATCGCGGGCGTGCTCGCGACGTCACGGCTGGCCGCCAGCGACCCGAGCGACGTCGGCCTGCTGATGGAGCTGTCCGCGATCACCGCGGTTGTCGTCGGCGGCACGCCGCTGACCGGCGGCCGGGTCCGCGTGCTCGGCACCGTGTTCGGCGCGCTGCTCATGCAGCTCGTCCAAGCCACCCTGATCAAGCACAACCTGCCGGACTCCACCGCGCAGATGGTCCAGGCGGCCATCATCGTCGTCGCGGTCTACGTCGCGCGCGAGCGGAGCAGCCGATGACCGCCCAGACCACCACGCCGGTTCCGGCGCGCAACGCCGCGTTCGCCGGTGTCCTGCAGCGGCAGGGCGCGGCCGTGGTGCTCGTGCTCGGCGTCGCCGCCGCGTGGTTCGCGTTCCCGCACTTCGGCACGGCGGACAACCTGCGCAGCCTCGTCCTGCAGGGCTCGTTCCTCGCGGTGATCGCGCTCGGGATGACGTTCGTGATCATCTCCGGGGGCATCGACCTCTCGGTCGGCTCGAACTACGCGCTCGGCGGCGTCCTCGCCGCGTACGGCGCGCAGTACGGGCTGGTCGTGGCGATCCTCCTGCCGCTCGCGGTGTGTTCGCTGATCGGGTTCGTCAACGGCGTGCTCATCGCGCGCACGGGGATGGCGCCGTTCATCGTGACGCTGGCGTCGCTGCTGTTCGCCCGGGGTCTGTTGCTGGCACTGACCTCCGAGGGCTCGACGACGTACAAGGTGGACCCGGGCTCGGCGTTCCTCTGGCTCGGGCAGGGCACGATCTTCGGCATCGGCGTCCCGGTCTACCTGACGCTCATCCTGTTCGCGCTCGGCGGCCTGCTGCTGCGCCGCACCCGGTTCGGCCAGTCGGTGTTCGCCATCGGTGGCGCCGAGCAGTCCGCGCTGCTCATGGGCCTTCCGGTGGCCCGCACCAAGATCAGCCTCTACACGCTCAGCGGCGGGCTGGCCGGGTTCGCCGGCGTCCTCACCGCCGCGTACCTGCAGTCCGGCGTCACGGTGATCGGCGTCGGCACCGAGCTCGACGCGATCTCGGTCGTCGTCATCGGCGGCACGCTGCTCACCGGCGGCGCCGGGACGATCATCGGCACCCTCGTCGGCGTGCTGCTGCGCACGCTGATCCAGAACGTCATCAACCAGATCGGCACCCTCGACTCCAACTACCAGACGGTGGTGAGCGGGGCCTTCCTGCTCGTCGTCGTGGTGATCCAGCGCCTGCTGGCGCGCTCCCGAACCCGCTGAGCCCCAGTCCCCCCACAGGAGGTCTCAACGATGTTCCACCCTGCCCGAAAAACCAGAAGATGGCTGACCGCCGCCGCGGCGTTCGCCGTCGCGGTGGCCGGTCTCGGCACCGCGCCCGCCGCGAGCGCCGCCGACGCACCGCAGTGGCAACGGCTCACCCCGCCACTGTCGACGCCGTGGACCAAGGACGTCTCCCCCACCAACGCCCTCCCCGACTATCCGCGGCCGCAGCTGACCCGCGACCAGTGGCAGAACCTCAACGGCGTCTGGGAGTTCGCCAAGGCGACCCCCGGTGAGGCCGCCCCGATCGGGAAGACGCTCGGTGAGCGGATCCTCGTGCCGTACCCGGTCGAGTCCGCGCTGTCCGGGATCATGCGCCACGAGACGAACATGTGGTACCGCCGCACGTTCGAGGTCCCCAAGAACTGGCAGATCGGCAAGGGACAGCGGCTGCAGCTGCACTTCCAGGCCGTCGACTACGACGCCACGGTCATCGTCAACGGCAAGACCGTCGCCCACCACACCGGCGGGTACGACGCGTGGTCCGTCGACGTCACCGACGCGCTGACCACGAAGAAGGCCCAGGAGATCGTCGTCGGCGTCGCCGACCCGAACGACCAGGGCGGGCAGCCGATCGGCAAGCAGCGCCAGCCCGGCGACGGCATCTTCTACACGCCGTCCTCCGGCATCTGGCAGACCGTCTGGATGGAACCGGTCGCGACCGCGCACATCGACCGCCTGGATGTGACGCCGGACGTGGCGAGTGGCTCGGTCACGGTGAACGCCGTCGTCGGTGGGCCGGTGAAGCAGCGCGTCGAGGCCATCGCCTACGACCACGGCAGCCCGGTCGGGCGCGTGTCCGGCGACGCGAACAAGCCGTTGAAGCTCAAGGTGGACAAGCCGCACCTGTGGTCGCCGGACGACCCGTTCCTGTACGACCTGAAGGTGCGACTGTCCACAGGGGACGAAGTCGGCTCGTACTTCGGCATCCGGTCGATCAGCGTCGGCAAGACCGCCGACGGCAAGCAGCGGATGCTGCTCAACGGCAAGTTCGTCATGCAGGTCGGCCCGCTCGACCAGGGCTTCTGGCCGGACGGCATCTACACCGCGCCGACCGACGCGGCCCTGAAGTTCGACCTGCAGCAGGAGAAGGCGCTCGGCTTCAACATGGTGCGCAAGCACATCAAGGTCGAGCCCGACCGCTGGTACTACTACGCCGACAAGCTGGGCCTGATGGTGTGGCAGGACATGCCGGCGATGAAGGACGACATCGAGCCGTCGGCGGCGTCGCGCGTCAACTACGAGTACGAGATGAAGCGGATGATCGACCAGCACCGCAGCTTCCCGTCGATCGTCACGTGGGTGCCGTTCAACGAGGGCTGGGGCGACTACGAGGTCGGCCGCATCGCCGACGAGGTCAAGTCCTGGGACCCCTCGCGCCTGGTGAACGCCGAATCCGGCGTCAACTGCTGTAGGTCCGAACCGGACAGCGGCAAGGGTGACATCTACGACGACCACACCTACACGGGTCCCGGAACGCCGGTGCAGACCGGCACCCGCGCGGCGGTCGACGGCGAGTACGGCGGTCTCGGCCTCAAGGTCGCCGGGCACGAGTTCGACGCGGCGGGCAGCTTCGCCTACGAGATGGAGCCCGACAGCGCGACGCTGACCCGGCGCTACGGCGAGCTGCAGCAGCGCCTGCTGCTGGTCGCCCAGCGGTGCGGCGTCTCGGCCGGCGTCTACACGCAGACCACCGACGTCGAGAAGGAGGTCAACGGCTTCTTCACCTACGACCGGCAGGTGAAGAAGATGGACTTCGCGGCGGTCCGCGCGGCCAACCTCGCGGTGATCAAGGGTGCCACCGGCGCGCCGGTGACGTCGGGTCCCTCGGTACCCGCGGGCACGCCGGGCATCGACGGCATCGCGGCGTACGGCTTCGACGAGAACACCGGCACGACGACCGCGGACTCGGTCGGCGACCACGACGCCACGCTCGTCGGCGGCGCGTCCTGGACCGAGGGCAAGAGCGGTTCGGCGCTGGCGGTGAACGGGTCGGGCCAGTACGCCGACACGGGCGCGTCCCTGCTGAACACGGAAGGCAGCTACAGCGCGGCGGCGTGGGTGAAGTTCAACGCCGTGGGTGACGGCTTCCAGACCGTGGTCAGCCAGGACGGCGACAACACCAGCGCGTTCTTCCTGCAGTACTCGGGCCAGGACCACCGCCTGGCGATGAGCTTCGTGGGCACGCGGGCGCTGGCGCCCACGGCCCCGGAAGCGAACCGCTGGTACCACGTGGTCGGCGTCCGTGACGCGGCCGCGGGCACGCTGAAGCTGTACGTCGACGGGCAGCTGGCGGCCACGAAGAGCGTCTGCCTCGGCGACGCGTCGACGGGCCACACGGTGATCGGCCGCGGCAAGTACGGCGGCGGCCCGGTCGACTACCTCAACGGCGCGGTCGACCAGGTCCACGTCTACGACCGAGCCCTGTCCGACGCCGACGTGAGCGCGTTGTACAGCAGCGGCAAGTAAGCAACCGAAAGCACACCTGAGGCGTGTTGGACCCGGGGACCGCGATCGCGGTCCCCGGGTTTCGCACTTCAGGGGGTGAGCCTTTTGGGCTCTCGAAGAACGAAAGCGGGCATCGTCGCCGCCACCGCGGCCTTGCTGATGGCCGGCACGGCGCTGCCGGCTTCGGCCACGCAGATCACGTCGATCCAGTCGACGTCGTGGTCGTACATCGACTCGGCCCAGCCGGGGAAGAGCTTCGTCGACCCGGCCGGGGACGCGCCCATCGGCGCGAAGGTCGACCACGGCAAGAAGCACGTTTCCAAGTCCTACTTCACCTTCGACCTCACCGGGCTGCGCGGCGCCAAGGTGCTGTCCGCGGAGCTGTCCGGCCGGGAGACGGCGGTCGCCGACTGCTCGGCGCCCCGCGGCACCGAGCTGTGGGTCACGGCCCCGGCGAAGAAGGCGCCGACCTGGAACGACCAGCCTCGCGAGCTCACCAAGCTGGCCGGGCCGGGCAGCCTCGACGTCTGCCCGTCGGACTACCTCGACTGGGACGCCGGACCGGTGCTGCAGCAGGCGATCGACGCCGGCCGCACGTCGCTGACGATGGTGCTGCGCCTGCCGGACAACCAGCAGTACAACCCGCGTTTCGGCCGCACATACCGGCCGCTGCTGTACGTGAGCCTGGAGAAGAACCAGCCGCCGACGACACCGACCGCGCTCAAGACCGGTGAGCACCCCTGTTCAGAAGCCCCGCTCGTCCGCCGCGGCGGCGCCGCGATGTCGGCCACCGTCAGCGATCCGGACGACTACAGCTTCACGGCCGAGTTCGCCTGGTGGCCGGTGGACCACCCCGACCAGCGCGCGACCGGCACGGACGACGTCTACGGCTCCGGCGCGTACTACGACCCCGACAGCCGGCTCGCGGACGGCGTCACCTACGCGTGGCAGGTCCGCGCGAAGGACTCGCTGGCCGCGAGCCCGTGGAGCGAGACCTGCCGGTTCACCACGGACTTCACCGCACCGGCCACGGCGCCGGCGATCACCTCGACCGACTACGTGTACGAGGTGCCCGGCAAGGGCGGCATCGGCATCCCCGGCGACTTCACCCTCGACGCGGGCGGCGACACCGCGATCGTCGGCTTCCAGTGGCAAGCCGGGTTCACCGACAGCGGGTACGTCGCGGCCGACCGGCCCGGCGGCAAGGCCACCGTCCGGTACACCCCGCGTGACGACGGCCCGATGAGCATGTCGGCGAACGGCCTCGACGCCGCCGGGAACTACGGGCCGTCGGGCGACTACCGGTTCTTCGTGGCCCGCAACGGCCCGTCGATGACGTGCACGCCGGCCCGCGCCTTCCTGGGCGAGACCCGGCAGTGCACGTTCGGCCCGCACGGCACCGACGGTGCCACCTAGTACCTCTACAAGATCGACGACGAGCCGGAGGTCACCCTGCCCGCGGGCCCGGACGGCACCGCGGCGATCAGCGTCACCCCGACCGACGCCGCGAAGTCCTACCGCGTCAGCGTGCGGGCCCGGATGACCAACGGGAACCTGTCCGGCGACGGCGGCGGCCAGATCGACGTCGACCGGGGCGCGCCCACGGTCGACGCGCCCGCCGACGCCATGGTCGGCAAGCCGGTCGTCCTGACGCTGCACGCCGTGCTGCCGGGGTCGGCGTCGTTCACCTACGACTGGGACTACGGCGAGCGGGCGACCGTCCCGGTGGGCCCGGACGGCACGGCGCGGGTCACCGTGGTGCCGGACCGGCCGTACTACCACACGATCCGGGTGTCCACGACGACCGCGGCCGGGCTCGTGTCGGCGACGAACGAGGAGAGCGTCGTGGTCGGCTCGGACGAGCCGACCATCACGAGCACCGATTTCCCCGAGTGCTGCGAAGGCGGCTACGAAACCACGCCGGGCACGTTCACGTTCTCGTCGTCGCTTCCCGGCGTCGTGAGCTACACGTACTCGTACTTCGGGGCGCCGCCGGTCACCGTGCCCGCGGGACCGGACGGCACGGCGAGCGTCACCCTGACGCCGCTGAGCACCGACACGCAGTACCTGAACGTGACGAGCAAGTCCGCCGACGGATGGGTGTCGCAGCCGGGCTACTACCGCTTCCACCCGAAGTCGGCCGCCCCGCCGCTCACCTGTGACGCGACCGGCAACCTGCGGCCCGGCCAGGTGGTCCGCTGCACGCTGACGCCGGTCCAGCCGGGGTTGGCCTCGTACGGCTACCGCATCAGGGCGGACGAGACGACGCCGGACGTGGTGGTCCGGCCGAACGCCGACGGCACAGGGACCTTCGAGTTCACCGCGCCGCCGACCGACACGAAGATCTTCCTGTACGTGGACGCGTGGAGCGCCAACGCGGCGGGGCAGCGCACGGAGACGTCGTACGAGAGCTACTACGTCGATCCGGACGCGACGGCGAGGCGGGTGACACGCGCCGTTTGACCTGGAGCCCGCTCCAGCCGCTACCGTCGTGGTCATGACCGAAGATCGTTTCGAACGCGGCAAGCGGGCTCTGGTCGACCTCAACGGCGAAGAGACCGCCCAGCGCGTGCTGGACAGTCTGGAAGACGTCTCGCCGAAGCTCTCCGACAGTCTCGTGTCGTGGGGCTTCGGCGAGATCTACACGCGGCCGCAGCTCGTGCCGCGGGATCGGCAGCTCGTCACGCTCGGCATGCTGACCGCGCTCGGCGGGTGCGAGCCGCAGCTGGAGGTGCACGTCAACGCCTCCCTCAACGTCGGGCTCACGCCGGCGGAGATCGTCGAGGCGCTGCTGCAGTCGGCCGCCTACTGCGGGTTCCCGCGGGCGCTGAACGCGACGGCCGTGGCGAAGAAGGTCTTCGGCGAACGCGGGCTGCTCCCGGTGGCCGGCGCATGAAGGCCTTGGTGTTCGGCGCGACCGGCATGGTCGGGCAGGGCCTGCTGCGCGAGTGCCTGCTCGACGACCGGGTCGAGGCCGTCCTCGCGGTCGGCCGGTCCGCTCTCGGCGAAGCGCACCCGAAGCTGACCGAACGCGTCGAAAAGGACCTGTTCGCCCTCGAGCCGATCACCGGCTACGACGCGTGCTTCTTCTGCCTCGGCGTCTCCTCGGTCGGGATGGCGCCGGAGGAGTACGAGCGGATCACCTACCAGCTGACGCTTTCGGTGGCCGGGAAGCTGCCGGCGGACACCACTTTCGTGTACGTCTCGGGCGCCGGCACCGACAGCACCGAACGCGGCCGGGTGCGCTGGGCGCGCGTCAAGGGCGCCACGGAGAACGCGCTGGCGAAGCTGCCGCTGCGGACGTTCTCCGTCCGTCCCGGCTACATCCAGCCGCTGGGCGGGATCACGTCGAAGACCACGCTGTACCGGACGCTCTACCGCGTCGCGATGCCGCTGTACCCGGTGTTGCGGCGGCTGTTCCCCCGCTTCGTGACGACCAACCGCGAGCTCGGCCTGGCGATGCTGGAAGTCGCCGAGAACGGCTACGAGAAGCCGGTGCTCGAGAACGCCGACATCGTCACCGCCGCCGCGCGACGAGCCCGGCCAGCAGGTTCGTGAGCCCGTCGGCCAGCCCGGCCGCGAACGACGGCATCCCGCCCAGCTCGGCCGTGGCCGCCGCGACGGCGTCGGTCGGGTTGGCGTAGGGCCACGCCCCCGACACGAGGATCACCACGCCGAGCGCGAACTGCCGGGCGCCGTCGGGCGACAGCTCCGGCACGCGCTTGCGGACCAGCTCGCCGAGCCGCTCGGTGCTGGCCGCCGCGCGGGCCTTGAAGCTGCGGGCGAACCCCGGCGAGATGTTGCGTTCCAGCACCGGCGCCATCGCGCTGATCAGCTCGCACAGCAACCGCCGCTCGGCGAGCGTCTCGGCGATCTTCCCCGCGACACGCTCTTCGCGCGCGAAGCCGGGGTCCGCCGGTGCCGGGTCGCCGAGGTTCCCTTCGAGGTCGTCGAGCCACTCCGTCCACGCCGTGCCGAGGACCTCGAGGAAGACCGCCTCGCGGCTGTCGAAGTAGCGCAGCACGTTGGACTTCGCGAGCCCGACGTGACAGGCCAGCTCCCGCAGGCTGATCTCGGCGACCGGGCGCTCGGCCAGGAGCTCCCGCGCGGCGGCGAGGATCGCGGTGCGGCGCGCCTCGATCTGCTCGGGCCGCCGGGCTCGCTGGAATCCGGCGCTCATGGCGCCGACAGTATCGTCCTCAGCCGGGGTGCACGGACTCCCGCCGCGTCTTGACCCGGCGGTAGCTCCAGATCAGCAGCGCGAAGAGGATCACCGACGACAGGATCAGGCTCGACCCGGTGCTCCAGCCGCCGAACGGCAGCGACTTCACCAGGCCCCAGACGATCCCCGCCGCCAGCAGCGCCAGCCCGGCCAGCACCGAGCCCGCGATCCGCAGCGGCGAGGACACGCTGTCTTCCGCCGCCTTCATCGCGCGGTCGCGCACCGGGTCGACGTACCGCTCGAGCGCCGGGAACTCCGACGCGAGCAGCAGGAGCCCGGCGAGCACGAGCAGCAGCCCGGGGCCGGGCAGGACGAGCAGCAGCACCCCGACGATCAGCAGGACGGCGCCCGCCACCGTGATCAGGATCCGCTTCGCCTGTTTGCCGATGCCCACTGGGTCGCTCCCCTCGTTTCGCCCGATTGTTCCTGGTTGTGGCCTCGCGTGCCACTCACGACGGCCCGGACCCTGGCCGCGGCCACGACCAAGCCCGCCAGCGCGACCACGCCGAGCGCGGCCACGAGCCCCGGCCAGACGTAGAGCACCTGGGCGTAGGTACCCCGTCTTCCGGCGAATACCACCCCGAGCAGCCGAGGCAGGAACAAGAGCGGGACGAGCGGCAGCAACGGCGGCACGACCCGCCACCACCGGGGCTTGCGCCGGGCCCGCCGGACGCCCACGACGGCCAGCCCGACGGCGAGCAACGCCAGCGCCGCGAGCACCCGGTCGGCGATCACCCCGGCCGGCAGCGCGGGCTCCGGCGAACCGCCCCGGACCAGCTCCGCGATGCCCTGGGCCAGCAGTTCGGCCTCGTTGTCCAGCGACATCCCCATGGGCGTCATCACCGCGATCCCGTAGCCGTCCGGGAGCAGGATCTGCGCCGCGGTGTGGCTGAACCACTCCCCGGTGTGCGACACCTGACCGGCCCGGACGCTCCAGCCCAGCGCGTAGTCACGGCCGGGCGCGGGGGTGTGCGCGCTCCGGACCGACTCCGGGGACAGCACGCCGCCGCCGTCCCGCTGCGCGACCAGCCATTTCGCGAGGTCCTCGGCGGACGTGACGACGCCGTGGCTGCCGCCGGTGAACCAGTCCGGTTCGGCCACCGGCACCTCGAAGCCGAAGGCCCGGACGTACCCGGCGGTCCCGGCCGGCGGCTCGTCCACAGTGGTGCTCGACGCCATCCCGAGCGGCGCGAGGAGCCGCGTCCGGAGGTACTCCGCGAACGGCTGCCCGGCCACGACCTCGACGATCCGGGCGGCCACTTCGTAGTTCGGGTTGTGGTAGTGGAACTCCGTTCCAGGTTCGCTCGCCAGGCCTGCGTCACGCAGGCGTCCGACGGCTTCGGCGAGGGTGTGCGGCTGGGGAAGCGCGAGGTCGGGGAAGGCGAGTCGGCCATCCCGGACGTCTGGTCCAGCAGCATCCGGACGGTGATCCGCGCACTGCGGGGATCACCGAGCCGGAACTCCGGCAGGTAGCGCGTCACCGGCTCGTCGAGCCCGATCCGGCCGGCTTCGGCGAGCTGGAGCACCGCGAAGGCCGTCATGGACTTGCTCAGCGACGCGGCCGGCAGCCGGGTCGACGCGGTGATCGGCGCGCCCGCGGTGTCGTGGCCGTAGCCGGCGACGCGGACGACGTCACCGCCGTGCGTCACGACGACCGCGGCGCCGGGCAGGCCGGTGTGGTCGAGGTAGGCGCGGACGTACCCGTCGACGTCGGTCGTCGCGGCGGCGGCCGGGGTCGGTGTGGCGGTGCCGAGCAGGAGCACGGCGAGGACGAGGAAAAGCCTGGTCATGGAGGTCAAGGTAGGTGTCGCGGGCGGTCGCCGGCCGCTGCCGGACGACGTCGGCCACCCCCGACTTTCGACGGGGTCTTGACAGCCCGCCTATAGTCAACACATCAGTTGATAAACAGATTGGTTGATAAAGATGACGGTTGACGAGGAGGCGCTGGACCGGGCGTTCACCGCCCTCGGCGACCCGGTCCGCCGGGCGCTGGTCGCGCGGCTGTCCCGCGGCGAAGCGACGGTCAACGAGCTGGCCGAGCCCTTCGCGATCACGAAGCAGGCGGTGTCCCGGCACATCCAGGTGCTGGAGCAGGCCGGCCTGATCACGCGCAGCCGCGACGGGCAGCGCCGGCCGTGTCACCTCGTGCCGGCCGCCCTCGAAGCCCTCACCGGCTGGATCGACACGTACCGGCTGGCCACCGAACGCAGCTACCGGCGGCTCGACGCCGTCCTGGACACCCTGGAGGAAACGCCATGAGCACCACGATCACCGCCCAGCCGGGAACGCCGTTCATCGAGATCACCCGCGAGTTCGCGGCCCCGCCGGCCGCGGTCCTGCGCGCTCACACCGACCCGGAGCTGATCGTGAAGTGGCTGGGCCCGCACGGGATGGAGATGGAGCTCGTCGAGTTCGACGCCCGCTCCGGGGGTGCGTACGACTACATCCACCGCGACGAGCGCGGCGAGTACCGTTTCCGCGGCGTCTACCACACGGTGGGGCCCGACCGGATCATCCAGACGTTCGAGTTCCTGGGCGCACCAGGAGAAGTCACGCTCGAATCGATGACGTTGACCGCCGTCGACGGCCGCACCCGCATGGTGACGCGCTCGGTGTTCCCGTCGGTGGAGGCACGCGACGCGGCGCTGGAGAGCGGGATGAGCCGCGGCATCACGGAGTCGTTCGAGCGGCTCGACAAGGTTCTGGCGGACTGAGATGGCCACCGTCGTCGCGAGTTTCTGCATGTCACTGGACGGGTTCGTCGCGCGCCCCGACGATTCGGTCGGGCCGCTGTTCGACTGGTACACCGCGGGAGACGTGGAGGTACCGATGGTCGGCTACCCGATCACGTTCCGCGTTTCCCGGTCGAGCGCGGACTACCTGCGGTCCTTTATGGACACGGCCCGAGACGGCGCGTTCGTCTGCGGGCGGCGGGTGTTCGACTACACCCAGGGCTGGGGAGGCCGGCCGCCAGGTGGGGGTGCGGCTTTCGTCGTCACGCATCGGCCGCCGCCGTCGGACTGGCCTGCTTCTCAGCTGGAGCCGTTTACGTTTGTCTCTTCGGTGTCGCAGGCGGTCTCGCTGGCCAAGGCTGCCGGGGATGGGTATGTCGGCGTGTCCGGGCCGAGTATTGCTCAGCAGTGCTTGAACCTTGGGCTTCTCGATGAGGTACGGGTTGATCTCGTGCCCGTTTTTCTGGGGTCGGGGGTTCGGTACTTTTCTTCTCTGGACACGGATGCGTCGCTTGAGCGGGTTGAAGTTGTTGCCGGGGAGGGGGTTACCCACTTGCGTTATCGGGTTCGGTACCCGGGAGACCGAACCGGCCGCTTCGACGACGAAACCGGCGCCAGAGCGCCACAACCGCGAACACCCCTCAGTCGAGGCAGAACTCGTTCCCCTCAACATCCTGCATCACAATGCAAGACTCATTGAACCCATCGGCGAGCAGCACCTCGACAAGCACGGCACCCAGCCCGATCAACCGATCCCGCTCAGCCTCAAGCGCGGCCAACCGCTCGTCACCCACCAGCCCGGTACCCACCCGCACATCCAGATGCACCCGGTTCTTCACGACCTTGCCTTCCGGCACCCGCTGGAAGAACAACCGAGGCCCCACCCCCGACGGATCACCACAGGCAAACGCCGCCCCCCGACGCTCCAGCGGAAGGGACCGGTCGAAGTCAGCCCAGGTAGCGAACCCCTCCGGAGGTGGCGGCACCACGTACCCCAGCACCTCGCACCAGAACCGAGCCACCCGCTCGGGTTCCGCGCAGTCGAACGTGATCTGGACCTGCCTGATCGACCCCATCACCCCACCCTAGTGGCTCCCGATCACTCCCCCGCGCCAGCCAGCAGCTGGTCGAAAGGCACGAAATCCGTCACGGCCGCCACCGCGGGCCGTCCCGCGGCGAGGGAAGCCAGCTCCGCCCCCGCCTTCTCGATCCGTCGCTGCAGCGCACCCTCTCCGCTCCCCCAGTCCGACGAAGCCGCGTACACCCCCGTCGCCACCGGGTCCGCCTTCAAATACCCGAACAACGGCCGCAGCTGGTAGTCCAGGACCAGCGAGTGGCGCTCGGTTCCGCCCGTCGCACCCAGCAGGACCGGCTTGCCCACCAGCGAGTCCGCGTCCAGCACGTCGAAGAACGACTTGAACAGCCCGCTGTACCCGGCCGTAAAGACCGGCGTCACCACGATCAGCGCGTCCGCCTCCACCACCGTCGCGATCGCCGACCGCAGCGCCGGGCTCGGAAACCCGGTCAGCAGGTTCTTCGTCACGTCCAGGGCGATGTCGCGCAGCTCCACCACCGAAACCGACACCGGCGAATCGGACGCCGCCACCGTCGCCGCGGCCAGGCGGTCGGCCAGCAGCCGGGTCGACGACGGGACCGACAGCCCCGCCGTCACCACCGCGAGCTTCATGCCGACACCGCCTCGGAAGCCGAAGCCGCCGCCGAAGCCGAAGCCGCCGCAACCAGCGAAGCGTGCGTAGGCGCGTCCGGCACGTGCGCCGGCCGCATCGAGTCCAGCTCCTTGCGCAGCACCGGGACCACCTCGGAACCCAGCAGGTCGAGCTGCTCCAGCACCGTCTTCAGCGGCAGGCCCGCGTGGTCCATCAGGAACAGCTGGCGCTGGTAGTCACCGAAGTGCTCGCGGAACGTCAGCGTCTTGTCGATGACCTCCTGCGGGCTCCCCACGGTCAGCGGCGTCTGGTCGGTGAACTCCTCCAGCGACGGCCCGTGGCCGTACACCGGCGCGTTGTCGAAGTACGGGCGGAACTCGTTCCACGCGTCCTGGGACCTGGGCCGGATGAACGCCTGCCCGCCGAGCCCGACGATCGCCTGGTCCGCCGTCCCGTGGCCGTAGTGCTCGAAGCGCTGGCGGTAGAACGCGATCAGCTGCTGGAAGTGCGACGTCGGCCAGAAGATGTGGTTGGCGAAGAAGCCGTCGCCGTAGAACGCGGCCTGCTCGGCGATCTCCGGGCTGCGGATCGACCCGTGCCACACGAACGGCGGGACGTCGTCCAGCGGCCGCGGCGTGGACGTGAAGCCCTGCAGCGGCGTGCGGAACTTGCCTTCCCAGTCGACGACGTCCTCGCGCCACAGCCGGCGCAGCAGCGCGTACTTCTCGATCGCCAGCGGGATGCCCTGGCGGATGTCCTCGCCGAACCACGGGTAGACCGGGCCGGTGTTGCCGCGGCCCATCATGAGGTCGACGCGGCCGTCGGCGAGGTGCTGCAGCATCGCGAAGTCCTCGGCGATCTTCACCGGGTCGTTCGTGGTGATGAGCGTCGTCGACGTCGACAGGATGATCTTCGACGTCTGAGCCGCGATATGCCCCAGCATCGTCGTGGGCGACGACGGCACGAACGGCGGGTTGTGGTGTTCGCCGGTCGCGAAGACGTCGAGCCCGACCTCCTCCGCCTTCAGCGCGATCCGGACCATCGCCTTGATCCGCTCGTGCTCCGTGGGGGTGGTGCCGGTGGTGGGATCGGCCGTGACGTCGCCCACCGAGAAGATTCCGAACTGCATGACGTGCTCCCTTCGCGACCCTCATCTTACATGCGCGTTCAACTACTTCCAAGCAAGAGATATTCCGGCCGTCAAAGCCGTAGGGGGCACCAAGTAAGGTCTGGGACATGGACGCGGAGCTCGGTCGGCTGGGTCTGGCAGAACGTTCGGTACGACTACTCACGGGCCGCGACATCTGGGGCTCGATCACCCCACTGCTCGCGCCTCGCCGGAACCTGGTGGCCGCCTTCGGCCACGTCGGTCCCGGTGCGGCTGCCCTGTTGCCGTTGGAACCCGGCGACACGGTGATCACGGACGCGAGCCTGGACACCGTGCTGTCCGGTGCGACGAGCCCGCACGCCCTGCTGCACTGGGTGAAGGCGGGCGTGATCGTGCACTCGCTGCGCGGGCTGAACGCGAAGCTGGTGATCGCCGAGGACGACCCGTCGTTCGTGGTCGTCGGCTCGGCGGACGTCACCGCCGCCGGTCCGCGGCAGCTGTTCGAGGCGGTGACGGTCTCCCACGAGAAGCACACCGTCGAGGAGGCCCAGGAGGCCTGGCTCGAGTGGTGCGACCTGGCGGGCCCCGCGTTGACGGCGAGCGACCTGGAGCCGCTGCTGGAGCAGTACGGCGCCGGCAAGCCGGTGACCGCGCAGCGCCCCGCCGCCCCCGCCCGTTCCACTCCGCCCGCCCGGCCCGTCGTGACGAGCCGCCCGGCGACCCCCGTCCGGCCCGCCGCCGCGACGCCGGCGCCGTCGCCCGTCCGCCCCGCCCCGCCCGCTCCGGCGCCGTCCCCGGTCCGGCCCGCTCCGACACCGCCGCCGGAGCCCGCGCCGGTCGCCGAGGTCGCGCCGCCGCCCGCCCCGGTGGAGACGCCGGCCCCGGAACCGGTTGCGACAGCAGCCGTCGTGACCGAGCCGGACACCGGCGACACGCCGGAGACGCAGACCGACGTACCTCGCCCCTCCTGGCCGCGCCCGGCCGAGTTGTACCTCGTCAGCCTCGTCGAAGGCGGCGAGCCGTCGGCGGAGGCCGAGTACCGGCTCGAAGAGCTGGCGCGCGAGTACACCCATCCCGGCGAAAACGGCGAACAGCCGTTCCGCGTCGAGCTGTTCTGGGCCGACGACGGCCAGGGCCAGGACCCGCCGCGCACGCTGCGCGCGGGCGTGCACGTGATCCGCGTCTACAGCCAGAAGCAGGGCCGGGCCCTGGTCGGGTCGCGGATCGAGGCCCCCGGTCTCGTGCTGCAGGCCCACACCGACGAGTTCGCCTACCCGCGCCGCACCTACTGCTACATCCTGACCCGGGAGTCGTCCGCGCGGCCGGCGTTCGGCGAGCTCCGCAAGGGCCTCGCGACGATCGGCGAGAAGCCGAACTTCCGGAACAGCTTCCAGGTCCCGCGGAAGATCGAAGCCCTGCTCGGCCTGTGGCCCGACCTGGGCTACGACCCCAAGTAGCGAGCGGCGCGCGCCACTCCGGAGCAGGGAGCGCGCGGAAGTTGTCGGGGTGGGCGGATATCCTGCAGTACGGTGCAGGCCGAGTCCGCACCACCACCAGCACTTTTCGCGAGCCACGATCCGGGAGAACGACCCTGTGACTGCCGAGACCTTGTACGGGGCCGACGACCTGACCCATCTCGAAGGTCTCGAGGCCGTCCGCAAACGCCCCGGGATGTACATCGGCTCCACCGACAGCCGGGGCATCAACCACCTCTTCTCCGAGGTGGTCGACAACTCGACGGACGAGGGTGTCGCCGGCCACGCGACGCGCGTCGTCGTCACCCTGCACGCCGACGGCAGCGTCCAGGTGGACGACGACGGCCGCGGCATCCCCACCGGCACCCACGCGAAGTCCGGTTTGTCCGGCGTGGAGCTGGTGCTGACCCGGCTGCACGCCGGCGGCAAGTTCGGCGGCTCCGGCTACAAGACCTCCGGCGGCCTGCACGGTGTCGGCGCTTCGGCGGTCAACGCGCTGTCGCACCGCTTCGACGTCACGGTGAAGCAGGACGGCAAGGTCCACCAGATGTCGTTCAAGCACGGCGTCCCCGGCACCTTCGACGCGCCCGGCCCGAAGGCCAAGTTCACCCGCCGCTCCGGGCTGAACCTCGTCGGCAAGATGAAGCGCGGCGAGCGCGGCGGCACGTCGATCCGCTACTGGTACGACTCGCGCTACTTCGAGTCCGGCGCGGCGCTGGACGTCGAGGGCGTGCGGGCCAAGCTGCGCAACACCGCGTTCCTCGTCCCGGGTGTCACGTACGTGCTGCGCACCGCGATCGAAGACACCATCAACGAAGAGACCTTCCACTTCCCGCACGGTCTCGCCGACATGGTCGACTTCCTCGCCCCGTCGGGTGAAAAGCCGGTCTGCGGCACGCTGCTGATCACCGGCGAGGGCACGTACAAGGAGAACGCGGCGGACGCGGCGGGCGTCATGCAGTCCAATGTGGAGCGCCGGGCCGAGGTCGAGGTGGCGCTGCGCTGGGGCACCGGCTACGAGCGCACGGTGGAGTGCTTCACCAACACGATCCGCAACGTCCACGGCGGCACGCACCGCCGCGGCTTCGACCGCGCGATGGCGAAGGCGTTGCAGGACGCGATCTCCAAGACCCGCGGGCTGCTCAAGCCCAAGGAGGACATGCCGACGATCGAGGACGTCCTCGAGGGCATGACCGCGGTGATCCACGTCCGGCTGCCGGAGCCGCAGTTCACGTCGCAGACGAAGGACGAGCTGTCCACCGCCGGCATCACCCGCGTCCTCCAGGGCATCGTCGACAAGCACGTCAAGGCCTGGACCGAGGACCGCAAGACGAAGTCCGAGGCCAAGGTCGTGCTGCAGAAGGTGGTCGACGCCTCCCGCGTCCGGCTCACCCAGAAGCAGCAGAAGGACGCGGCCCGGCGCAAGACCGCCCTCGAGGGCGCGGCGATGCCGCCGAAGCTGGTCGACTGCCGCACCACCGGCGTCTCCCGCAGCGAGCTCTTCCTGGTCGAGGGCGACAGCGCGCTCGGGTCGGCGCGCATGGCGCGCGTGTCCGAGTACCAGGCGCTGCTGCCGCTGCGCGGCAAGATCCTGAACGTGCAGAAGGCGTCGCTGGGCGACACGCTGAAGAACGCCGAGATCGCGTCGATCGTGCAGGTCCTCGGCGCGGGCACCGGGCGCACGTTCGACCTGACGACCATGCGCTACGGCCGCGTCATCCTGATGGCGGACGCGGACGTCGACGGCTCGCACATCCGGACCCTGCTGATCACGCTGTTCGCGAAGTACATGCGCCCGGTGATCGAGGACGGCCGGCTGTACGCGGCGATGCCGCCGCTGCACAAGCTCGTCACCAAGGGCCGCAACCCGGAGACGCACTTCACCTTCACGCAGCAGGAGATGGAGTCGAAGTTCGCCGAGCTGGAGCGGGCGGGCAAGAGCATCGTCACGCCGGTGCCGCGGTTCAAGGGCCTCGGCGAGATGGACGCCGACGAGCTGTGGGACACCACGATGAACCCGGCCAGCCGCTCGGTCCGCCGGATCACCATGGACGACGCCGAGGCCGCCGAGGGCGCGCTGGAACTGCTGATGGGTGAGAAGGTCGAGCCCCGGCGGAACTGGCTGGTCGCCTCTTCGGACCGGATCGACCGCGACGCCATCGACGCTTAAATTTCGCAGCTACCAAGGAGTTCAGCCGTGGCACGCCGCAAGGGCACCACCACCAAGGTCGATCCCAGCGCGTTCGACTCCGCCGGGGCGAACGTCTTCGACAACTCGCTGAAGACCGAGATCGAAGACAGCTACCTGGAGTACGCGTACTCGGTCATCCACTCGCGCGCCCTGCCGGACGCGCGGGACGGGTTGAAGCCGGTGCACCGCCGGATCCTGTACTCGATGAACGAGAACGGCTACCGCCCGACGCACGCGTACGTGAAGTCGTCGCGCGTGGTCGGCGACGTGATGGGCAAGTACCACCCGCACGGTGACGTCGCGATCTACGACGCGATGGTGCGGCTGGCGCAGGACTTCTCGCTGAACGTCCCGCTCATCGACGGCCACGGCAACTTCGGCTCGCCCGACGACGGCCCGGCCGCGTCGCGGTACACCGAAGCGCGCATGTCGCCCGAGGCGATGCAGCTGGTCGGCGAGCTCGGCGAGGACACCGTCGACTTCCGCCCGAACTACGACGGTTCGCTCGAAGAGCCGACCGTGCTGCCGGCGGCGTTCCCGAACCTGCTGGTCAACGGCACGTCCGGGATCGCGGTCGGGATGGCGACCAACATGATCCCGCACAACCTCGGCGAGGTCGTCGCGGCCGCGCGGTGGCTGATCACGCACCCCACCGCGACGCTCGACAAGCTGATGGAGTTCGTCCCGGGCCCCGACCTGCCGACCGGCGGCAGCCTGCTGGGCCTGGACGAGGTGCGCCGCGCGTACGAGACCGGCCGCGGTGTCGTCCGGATGCGCGCGAACTGCGAGACCGGGCCCCTTGAGGGCAGCCGCGGGCGGCAGGCGATCACCGTCACCGAGCTGCCCTACGGCGTCGGCCCGGAGAAGGTGATCGAAAAGATCACCGACGAGGTCAACAAGTCCAAGCGGCTCACGGGCATCGCCGACGTCAAGGACCTCACCGACCGCGAGAACGGCACGCGGCTGGTCATCGAGTGCAAGGTCGGCGTCAACCCGCAGGCGCTGCTCGCGGACCTGTACCGGCTGACGCCGCTGGAGCAGTCGTTCGGCATCAACAACCTGGTGCTCGTCGACGGCCAGCCGCAGACGCTGGGGCTGAAGGAGCTGCTGGAGGTCTTCCTCCGGCACCGCTACGAGGTCGTCACGCGGCGCACGAAGTACCGGCGCCGCAAGCGCGAAGAGCGGCTGCACCTGGTCGACGGCCTGCTGGTCGCGCTGCTGAACATCGACAAGGTGATCAAGCTCATCCGCGAGAGCGAGAACGCGCAGGCCGCCAAGGACGGCTTGATGACGCGCTTCAAGCTGTCGGAGATCCAGGCGACGTACATCCTCGACACCCCGCTGCGCCGGCTCACGAAGTACGACCGCCTCGAGCTGGAGTCGGAGCAGGAGCGGCTGCGCGAGGAGATCGCCGAGCTGACCAAGATCCTCGACGACGAGTCGGTGCTGAAGAAGCTGGTCTCGGCGGAGCTGGCGAAGATCGCGAAGGACTTCCCGACCGAGCGCCGCACCTCGCTGATCGACGGTGACCTGAAGGAGGTCCTGGCCGCGTCGAAGCCGTCCGGGCCGCTGGAGGTCACCGACGACCCGTGCCAGGTGATCCTGTCGGCGACCGGGCTGGTGGCGCGCACCGCGGCGGAGTCCGAGGAGTCGACGGAGACCCGCCGGCGCAACGGCCGCGTGAAGCACGACGCCGTCGCGGCGGTGGTCCACACGACCGCGCGCGGGCAGGTGCTGCTGGTGACGAGCCGCGGCCGGGCGTTCAAGACGGACGTGCTGCCGTTGCCGGTGCTGCCGGAGCAGGCGGGCACGGTCTCGCTGCGCGGCGGCATGGCGGCGCGCGAGCTGGTGCCGTTGGAGAAGGGCGAGACGGTCGTCGGGATCGCGCCGCTGGGCGAGCAGGCGGCGAGTTCGCCGGGCCTGGCGCTGGGCACGAAGGCCGGCGTGGTGAAGATCTGTTCGCCGGAGTGGCCGGTCCGTTCGGACGAGTTCGAGGTGATCTCGCTGAAGGACGGCGACGAGGTCGTCGGCGCGACGTGGCTGAAGGACGGTTCGGAGACGCTGGCGTTCGTGTCCTCGGAGGCGGCGCTGCTGAAGTACGCGGCCTCACTGGTCCGCCCGCAGGGCCTGAAGGGCGGCGGCATGGCGGGCATCAACGTGGGCGCGGGCACGGTGGTGTTCTTCGGAGCGATCCGCACGGACGACGACGAACACGGCGAGCCCCTGGTCATCACATCGTCCGGCCAGAGCGTGAAGGTAACGCCGTTCAGCGAGTACCCGGCAAAGGGCCGCGCGACGGGCGGAGTCAGGGCCCAGCGGTTCTTGAAGGGCGAGACGGCGCTGCGAGTGGCATGGATCGGCCCCCGCCCGGCAGGCGCGGCCCGCAACGGAGACCCGGTGGAGCTCCCGGAGATCGACGTCCGCCGCGACGGTTCGGGCCACGCCCACCCAGGCCCGGACGTGGTAGGCCACCTAATCGAGCGCGACTGACGGTCGTGGGGGGGGAAAAGGGGTGGAACAACGTTTTTCCCCCACAACCCCCCACCAGGAGAAATAGTCTGTTAGGGACGAACAGAAGTCTTTTATCTGTGTCTTTTTTCTTCAGCGCCCG